>OZ255711.1:182500-1396349 GCA_965276925.1 Hanamia sp. | reverse complement strand
AGTGGCAACAGGAGCGGCATTGCAGCGATAACGCTTGATCAGATGGGCTTTACCAATACTAAAAATCTTACAGGCGGAATGCTTGCATGGGAACAAAAATTTAAAACACAATAGCCTATATAATTTTTTATATAAATTAAAACATCTTGAAGCAAGAGAGCAAACAATTTCATGTTCAAAAGCTAACAGCCGTTAGTTTTTTTTACAAATTCAAATTTACTGCTGCTAAAAAATTTGCAGGCGCCATCGGAAAATAATTGTTCTCAACACTTAACTGGCCGCCGGAAATATAATCGTACGTATAACCATTCGATACATATTTTTTATTGAAAAGATTATTTACCTGGAAAATGAAATTTATCTTTTTGAAAAAGCTAACTGAAGTAAGCGTGTAAGACAACCTCAATGTTTGCACATAATATGGATTGATGCTCCTGCTTTGCTTTGAAGTATTATCCAGGTATTGCCTGCTTACATATTTTGATATAAGATCAATTCCGGTTTTAGGAAAGGGCATAATACTCAAAGTGCCTGCTGCCACTGTGTTTGGCGAGAAAGATATGTCTGTATTTTGATACTGGTAAGTTACCTGTTTGCCATTATCATAATCATCAACGTACTCTGTAAAGTTTTTTATTTTGTTTTTGCTCAACGTAATATTTCCAGAAACATTCAGCCATTTTGCAAACTTTTCTGCGGCCTGTAATTCAATACCGGTGCGATAACTTTTAGGGGCATTGGTTCTTGTATAAGCGCCCACATCATTTATTTTTCCTGTTGACACTAATTGATTTTTATAGTTCATATAATATACTGTGGCGCTGTAAGTGAATGCAGCATTGCGTTTAGCAATACCAGTTTCAAGATCATATAAAGTTTCGGGTTTTGGAACTTCGTTTATGCCAGCTTCAAAGTCATCACGGTTAGGTTCTTTAGCAGCAACAGAATAAGAGGCATAAACCTGCCAGTTTTTTTTATCATAAGAAATTCCAATTTTTGGATTAAAAAAAGTATAGTATTTATCAATTGTTATTTGCGGATTATCCTCAAAGCCTTTGATATCATAGTTTACAAAGCGCCCCTGCATATCTGCAAAGCCTGAAAAACCTTTGCCAAAATCCTGCAGCCATTTTCCATATAAGTTAAAATCTCTTTTAAATGCCGGCACATTTACATAGGTATAATTATTCGGAAAGCCGTACTGCGCCCATGTTACAATATCATAATGCTTTCCATTATACGCATCCCATCCGCCGCCAAAGGTTAGCTGGGTTTTATTTTTTTTATATTGAATTGAAAATATTGAACCATAAAAATAATTATCAAGCCAAAGCCTTCTTATAAGATTTGTTGTAAGCAAAGTATCGGTGCCATTAAAATAAGCGGGTAAGCCATAATCGCGTAAAGAATCACCAGCCCTGTATTCTTCATAATAACCTTTGCCTCTTGTAAGAAATATCGCTGCATTAAAGCTAACAGTGTTGCTAACTTTTTTATTATAAAAAAGCTGATAATGCGTTTGCAAATAATTATCTGTTTCATTGCTGTAGGGCGATCCTGGCTTTTCTGTTCCGGCAGGGTTGTAAGTTCGCGCACTGTCAAGAAAGTTTTCCGGAACTCCGTACCAGGCCTGGTAAGTTTTTTCTTTGCCGCTCAAAACATTAAAACGTAAAGAGCTGTTATTATTAATGTAGGTAAGGCTTGCATAGAAAGATTGGAGGTGGGAAAACGCTCTGTCAATATATCCATTACTGTTTATTGCCGACACACGCCCGTCAGCAATGAAATGCTTGCCAAGCAAGCCCGTGCCCAGCTTCACCGTGTTCTTCCATGTATGGTAGGAACCAAAAGTTGTATTTATTTCAGCATATTTTTCTTTATTAATTTCATTGGTAGCAAGGTTTATTGTGCCACCGAAAGCCCCGGCGCCATTAGACGATGTACCAACGCCGCGCTGAATTTGTATAGAGTTTACTGAGGAGCTGATATCTGGCAGATCAACAAAAAAAGTTCCCTGGCTTTCCGCATCGTTATAAGGTATTCCATTGAGCGTTACATTAATTCTTGATGCATCTGTACCGCGTATGCTTATGCCCGTATAACCTATGCCGGTGCCTGCATCGGAGTTCACAACCACTGATGGCGCCTGGTTTAAAACAAATGGCAGATCCTGTCCCAGGTTCGTTTTCTCAATATCGTCTTTGCTGATATTTGTTTTGGTGAACGGCGCTTTATCTGATGCTCGAATAGAAGTAACTTCTATGTTACTCATGAGTAAAGTATCAGCAATTTTATGCTTCGTTGTATCCTGCGAGTGCACAATAATGTGAGCGCTAAGCATTATGATTATAACAATTATCTTTTTCATGTTTAAAATTTTAAACTGAAAAGAATAACCAATGAAAAAGAGGTAAAAAAAATTTGTGAACCTCCCTTCGCAGGCATTATCCTGATCAGGTCTGCGGGTATTATCTCAGCAAAAACGCTCCTGCGTAATGCACCCCGGTTTTTAAATGTTTTGAACCACAAATGTAAATTCATAAACATTATTATTTCAAAGAAAATGTAACTTTTATTTTTCCTATGCGTATCACACAAAAAGTTGTATGAAATATATATTTCTGTTTGTAAGTATCATTTCCGGCACGTATGCCTTTTCACAAGAAACCGTGATTAACGACAGGAACGCAGAATTAAGGACTGTTGCGGCTTTCACTGGCATTAAGGTTTCAGGCGGCATTGATATTTACCTTTCACAAAGCGACGATTATTCTCTTGCAGTAAGCGCCACCGAAACTAAATACCGTGATAATATTAAGACGGAAGTCAGCAACGGCATACTCGAAATTTATTATGATAATTATCATTCTGTTCGCAGTAATGATGATAAAAACCTGCGGGCGTATATCTCATTCAAAACATTAGAAAGCATTGAAGCATCCGGCGCAAGCGATGTGATAGTAAGTAACCTGCTGGCTCAAAATACACTGCTGATAAAGCTTTCAGGGGCAAGCGACATTAAAGGTCCTGTTAAGATCACTGACCTGAATCTTGAATTAAGCGGCGCTTCAACAGTAAATATTAATGGTGATATTCAAAACCTAAAGCTAAATGCAAGCGGTGCAAGCGATATAAAAGATTATGGGCTTCATGTTGAGAATTGTGTGGCAAAACTTTCCGGCGCTTCCGATGTAAGGATCACGGTTAATGGATCAATTGCTGCAAATGCAAGCGGGGCAAGCACTTTATACTATGAAGGTAATCCGGCTAAAAAAGATGTAGCTACCAGCGGTGCAAGTTCTGTTTCGCAAAAAAATAATTAATATTTCCCATTCCAATAGAAAATAACTTTTGAAATGAGTCTGAATATCTGAAGGATTAAAAATTTGGTTTCACAATTATATCATCATACATTTGCACTCCTAAAAATCGCGAAGTAGAGCAGCGGTAGCTCGTCGGGCTCATAACCCGAAGGTCGGAGGTTCGAACCCTTCCTTCGCAACACAGTCCCGGATTCGGGACTTTTTTATTTCTATAATTTCAATAATGAAATCTGGGTTTGTAAATATTTTTGGAAAGCCTAATGCTGGCAAAAGCACGCTGCTAAATGCTTTGATGGGAGAGAAGCTGGCAATAGTGTCACCAAAAGTGCAAACTACAAGGCACCGTATAAAAGGAATATTAACTAATGAAAATTATCAGATTATTTTTTCTGATACGCCAGGCATCATCGAACCAAAATATAAGCTGCATGAAAAAATGATGAATGCTGTAAGAGATAGCCTTGAAGACGCGGATGTTGCTTTATTGATTGCAGATGTAAAAGACAATCTTGAAGAAGCTAATGAAATATTCATATCGCTTAGGCTGAAAGTACCGTCAATATTGGTTCTTAATAAGGCTGATTGTGCAAAAATGGAAGAGATAGATGCAGCAAAAAATTTTTTTTCTCAAAAAGATTATGCAAAGAAGATCGTAGTTATCTCTGCTTTAAAAAAAAATGGTATTGAAGAACTGCTTGATGAGATCATAAATTTACTACCGGAAGGCGAACCTTTTTATACTGATGATAACCTTAGCGACCTGCCTATGAAATTTTTTGTAGGAGAAATAATAAGAGAGAAAATTTTTTATTTATACCAGGATGAGATACCCTATCATGCAACAGTACTTGTGCAGGAGTTTAAAGAAAAGACAACACTCACAAAAATTGCTGCTGATATAATTTTACAAAGAGAAACCCAGAAAGGAATTGTGCTGGGAGAAGGCGGTAAAATGATAAAGGAGCTTGGAACCCAGGCCAGGAAGGACATTGAGGCATTTATCGGAACAAAAGTTTTTTTAGAACTTTTTGTAAAGGTGCGCCCAAAGTGGAGAGATAATGAGCTTCAGCTTAAAGAATACGGATATTAAATGTTCAATGTTGGACATAGCGAAGAAGATATTAATTTAAATTTTAGTAAACTTTTGTCCTCACATCCAACGTCAAATTTCACACATACTTTTATATAACTTAATGGCTTATTAAACAAACACATGAACTCGTTTGGCAGAATATTCAGGGTACACATTTTTGGCGAATCGCATGGCGAATATGTTGGAATAACTGTTGACGGATGCCCACCGGGAATAAGCCTTGCTGCAGGCGATTTTATCGCCGACATTGAAAGAAGAAAGCCCGGAGCAAAAGGCACCACACCGCGCAAAGAAGATGATATTCCGGAATTGATTACCGGCACTTTTAATGGAAAAACTACCGGTGCGCCATTAACTATTTTATTTAAAAATGCTAACACAAGAAGCAGCGATTACGAAAAACAGCGTGCTGTGCCAAGGCCAGGCCATGCCGATTTTGTTGCTCACAAAAAGTTTAATGGGTATGAAGATTACAGAGGCGGCGGGCATTTCAGTGGAAGGCTTACGGTGGCTATAGTAGCAGCGGGCGTTGTCGCAAAAAAGGTTATTGCTTCTTTATTTACTAATAAAATAAATATTAAGGCAACGATTCTTGAAATTGGTGGCGAGCAGGATATAGACAAAGGTTTGCAAAAAGCTATTGATGAAAAAGACACTATTGGTGGCATTGTTGAGTGTGTTGTGTCAGGCTTGCCAATTGGCTTAGGAGAACCATTTTTTGATTCAGCAGAATCGCTTTTTAGCCACGCTGTGTTTGCCATCCCTGCAGTGAAAGGTATTGAGTTTGGAGCTGGCTTTGCTGCCGCAAAAATGTTTGGAAGTGTGCATAACGATGCGCTTTTAAATGACGAGGGAAGAACACGAACAAACAACGCAGGTGGTATAGTTGGCGGCATTACCAATGGTAATGATTTGATTTTTCGCATCGTTATAAAGCCAACGTCTTCCACACCAAAAGATCAACAAACATTAAATACAGAAACAGGAAACATAGAAAGCTTTTCAGTGAAAGGCAGACACGATCTATGCATTGCATTAAGAGTGCCTGTTGTGCTGGAAGCAGTAACAGCAATGGTTGTAGCCGATTTATTACTTATAAGAAACAGTTATAAAATCTGATTAACATTTATCTGGATTTCATTTACTGCTTACATGCACATCTTCAATAAAAAAGATCTCCGGCGGTTTATTCAGAACCATATTTATTGAAACGATATCAAATTGTATCCTTTTCCATTCGGGATGGAGATATAAAAATTCTTCGGCTGCATTGATAAGGTTAATTATTTTTTTCCTGCTCACATCGTCTTCCGGGTTGCCAAATTTTTTTGTTCGCCTTGTTTTTACTTCAATAAAATGAAGCACGTTTTTTTCATAAGCTATAATATCCACTTCCCAGTTTTTATGCCTCCAGTTGGTATGCAAGATGGTAAATCCTTTTTCTGTAAGATAGCCTGCAGCAAGCCTTTCGCCGTGTGCGCCTGTTGTAATGTGATCCGCCATTTCAACAAGATAAGCATTACATTTTTCTCCTAAATTTTTATAACGAGATGAATAGCTGCATGGTATTTTATAAAAAAAATTATTACTTACTTTTGTGCAAAGCACATTTATGAAAGTATCTCGGCAAATGATAATAAGCTTTATTTTATTGGTAGTTATCGCATCTCTTTATCGCATTATGCCAGGCAGGCCTTTTGGTTTTGCTCCGCAAATTGCAATGGCCATCTTTGGCGGCGCTATTATAAAAGATAAAAGATATGCTTTTCTTCTGCCTCTTTTGTCTATGTTTATTTCGGATGCTTTGTATGAAATTTTGTATAGAAATGGCATCGGGAACATGAGAGGTTTTTATGAAGGCCAGGTAACTAATTACATTTTATTTGGGCTGATGGTTTGCTTCGGTTTTTTTATTAAAGGCTTTAATGTCACCCGCATTGCTGCTGCATCTATAGCAGCGCCGACTGCTTATTTTCTTTTATCCAATTCTCTTATTTGGTTTAGTAATTCGCCCAATGCAGGCCTTGGCCGGCCGAAGAATTTCAGCGGTCTTTTACTAACACTTAACGACGGTATTCCCTTTTATTTGTGGAGCGTTGCTGCCACTTTTATTTTTTCTGCAATATTCTTCGGCTGTTATTATTTTCTCACCAGGCCATCATTGCAATCAGCAAATAATTTTGTAAGGAGTTAAATGGATTATTTTTTTCGTGTGGTTTCGTAGCCTGTATCATCAATCAGATTTTTTCCATCCGCCGCTTGCGTAGCAAGTTCATCGCACCTGTTGTTGTACATATTTTCTGCATGACCTTTTACCCATTTAAATTGAATGTGATGCTGCGCAGATAACTCATAATATTTTTCCCAAAGATCCCTATTCTTTATGTTGCCTTTAAAATTTGTTTTAATCCATTTGGCCAGCCAGCCTTCCATTACAGCTTTCACTACATAATTACTATCAGAATAAATAGTTAAGCGCAAATCATTTTTTTTCAAGGCTTGCAAAGCTGCAATTACAGCCATCAGTTCCATACGGTTATTGGTAGTGCATTTATAACCCTGCGATAATTCTTTTTTTATTTTATTCCATATTAAAACAGCTCCAAAGCCGCCAGGGCCGGGATTTCCTCGGGATGATCCATCTGTATAAATTATAATTTCATCTTTGCTTTCATTCATAATACAAAAACGTAGCTGCTATACTTTTAGAAATATTTATACTTGTATAACACCTGTTTTAAATTCATCAATAACAGGATTATTATTAGCAGCGGTCAGGCTTTCAGAAATGATTTTTCTTGTATCAGCAGGGTCAATAATTGCATCAACCCATAACCGTGACGCTGCATACGAAACATTGGTTTGCGTATTATATTTCTCTGTCATTTCTTTTAAAAGGCTTTCCTCTTTTTCGGGTGTTATCTCTTTTCCCTTTGCTTTTTGCGAAGCCACTTCTATTTGCAATAAAGTTTTAGCGGCCTGGCCGCCACCCATTACAGCAATTTTTGCAGTAGGCCATGCATAAATAAACCTGGGATCGTAAGCCTTGCCACACATAGCGTAGTTGCCCGCTCCGTAAGAGTTTCCGATGATAACAGTAATTTTTGGCACCACAGAATTAGCCACTGCATTCACCATTTTAGCGCCATCTTTTATAATACCGCTGTGTTCACTGCGGCTGCCCACCATAAAGCCGGTAACATCCTGGAGAAAGATGAGCGGAATTTTTTTTTGATTGCAGTTCATTATAAACCGTGCGGCTTTATCGGCGCTGTCGTTATAAATAACGCCGCCCATTTGCAGTTCCCCTTTTTTATTTTTTATGGTTAATCTTTGATTGGCCACCATGCCAACCGCCCAGCCATCAATGCGTGCATAACCACATAAAATTGTTTTGCCATAATCTTCTTTAAACTGCTGAAACGAGCTTCTATCCGACGATTCGCTTTCTGCATCTGCAATCCTTTCTATTATTTGCAGCATATCGTACGGCTTCGTGTTTCCTTCAGGAAAACATCCATATATCTCTGCAGGATTTTTTGCAGGCTCAAAAGACTGGATGCGGTTAAAACCCGCTTTGGGCGTATCGCCCAGCTTACTCATTATTTTTTTTATCTCATCAAGGCATTCTTTTTCGGTAGGAAATTTATAATCTGCAATGCCGCTTATTTCTGTATGCGTTGCTGCGCCACCAAGGGTTTCGGCATCAGTAGTTTCGCCAATAGCTGCCTTTACAAGATAAGGCCCTGCTAAAAAAATAGAACCGTTTCCTTCTACCATTAAAGTTTCATCGCTCATGATAGGGAGATAAGCGCCGCCTGCCACGCAAGGTCCCATTACGGCTGCAATTTGAGTAATGCCCATAGCGCTCATCTTTGCATTGTTGCGAAAGATGCGGCCAAAATGTTCTTTATCAGGGAAAATCTCATCCTGCATTGGAAGAAAAACTCCGGCACTATCCACCAGGTAAATTACCGGCAAATGATTCTCCATAGCTATCTCCTGCATACGAAGATTTTTTTTACCCGTTATAGGAAACCATGCACCTGCTTTCACCGTTTGATCGTTAGCAACAATTACACATTGCTTACCACTTATATATCCAATACCAGCAACGGTGCCGCCTGCAGGGCAGCCACCATATTCTTCGTACATGCCAAAGCCTGCGAAGGCGCCTATCTCTGCAAACTCTGTTTTTTTATCAACCAGGTAGGCTATTCGTTCTCTTGCAGTAAGCTTATTTTTTTCTTTTTGTTTATCCTTTGCTTTTTTTCCACCACCTTCTTCAATGGTGGCAAGTAGCGTTTTTATATGGCTCCATGCCAGCTTCATCACATCTTCATTGCGGTTGCGTTCTATATTCATAAATTATTCAATGAATGTCAAAGCTAACTTTAAATTTGAGTTTTGCGGCTGTGTAAGCAGGCAAGACCATACTACAGTATATGCTATAAATAAAAAAAGCTATCCCAATTATGAGCCAGCTTTTTGCTCATACAAAAAAATATTTATAAAAAAAGAGAGATTTTTTTCATCTTGTAAGATGAGGAGATAATCTGATAAGATGAGGGTAAATCAATAGAGATAAATAAAAGCAATAAAGATGAAAGACTGATCTAATTAGAAAAAAATTATCTGATAAGATGAGGAATTATGATAATTGAAAATGAAAAGTCAGGCCGAAAGTACTAATGGATGGTACTAACGGCAATATAGAATGTATAACGTTAGTTGGTTAATTATCAATGGTAAGTTTATTAAATAAATATCTTAAATCATATATTTAAGAAACTCTGTTTTGCTGCTGCGAAAAGAAAAGAAAACTGTAAATAATAAAATTGAACTAAAGCCTATCCTTTTCATGATTAAGTTATTTTGGTATTCAACCATACGACGTACAACGCATAAATATACGACATTCTCATACTGTTCATAAGAATCCAGTATTGATTTCAACATTTTACTCTTTCCATATCTTACGCAGGTTTCTTACCTGTGTTTGATCGTTACTTTTTTAATAATTTACTACGAGTAACGACCCGGCAACAGGTCTGGAGACCTGCGCCAGAATAGAGCTTGCACAAAGCCTATTGGCGCTGTTTAATGTGCTATTTCAAATTCTTTGTCGCGATTGAGTAGCGTAAATTGTAAAATTTAGGCAACACGCTGTGCTCCGTCTCGTCCATGAGAGCAATGAATCCGGAGTAATCCTTTTCTTGCCATGCTTTTTCCATAAGGTCAAGTTGCTGTGCTTTTAAAATTTGATTTGTATAGCTCATTGCAGCCACCAAACTAATCCTTTCCAAATTATTTAAGATGTCCTTGTCGCCAGCAACCAGTTTTTTACCTTTATTCTTTAGAAAGTCTATGAAATTTTGGGGAAAGGGTTCTAACGGTTTAAAGTTCTCCGCAAATATCTGGTGATAGATTTCTGACGAAAGAAAGTGGGGAGGCGAACCTTTTTTTCCAGCATATATTCCAAGACCTTGCTCTCGAAGATCTTTAGAAAAAATAAAGCAAGTAGAGTCTGATTCAAGTTTAACATACAGGTTATACTCATCCACTATGTTAAAGCCATTGTCACATAGATAATTAACGATTGGCTGTATTTCTTCAGTAAAACTCATTGTGCTGTTTTTTGCTTCTTAGCAACGTCTCACGAAGTGGACGTTGCGTTTATTGTTCTATATCATCTATTGTGTATATGCCTCTTACTCCTGTTATATAATGTTTCGCTGAACTATGCATATACTCCACGTGACCATTACACAAGTTCCATTTTCCCTTGCATGGATTGCTATGAATGTAATTAAGCTTTTGTTTTATAAAGGTAATACCGTTGCAGTATTTCCAATCAAAAGATAATTCCTACACCTCATGCAATTTTTTATTGGCCTTACGCTTAACTTCTACATTTTTTGAAAGTGTATCAAGCAGCACCACTTCATTTCTCTGCTGCAGGCGTTTTATTATATCGTATGCAATAAACCGTTTGGCATTGCCATAATAGTATTTATTAACTGGCCTGTATCCGCAAAATTTATTAATAGGTGCAAATGGTTTGGCATTATAACGTAACCATGTATTTTATGGCCCTGGGCTTTTAAATGATCAAACCATTATACACTAGGTCATAACTGTTGGATATTTGTATTAGTAGCATCCAATTGTAACAAGTACACGTAATAAAAAAGGTTCCTTCGTTAAAGGGTATAGTTTGATGGGTGGGCATTTTAATAAAAATAGCCTAATTATATATACGCAACGTCCACTGCGTGAGACGTTGCTGAGAAAAGAGGGTGTGCTATTTGGTGTAGAGTTTTGCACTATTAGTTTTCAAATATTCTTTAATTTGCTCAAAGTTCATATTTGCCATTTCCAAAGATATTTTGTCTTTGATGGCTCTAAAAGTTTTGACTGTATCAAATTCTTTTTCCGGTACTGGCTTTTTAATTTCAGTCTTCATATTCTAAAATTTCTTTTGGTGAACGTATTTCTAACGAGTGATAATTTGAACGAATATTGATTGAGTTATAACCTCTAATTCGATAGACATTAACGATATGTTTAAAATTCCAACTTATTAAAATATCTGCTTTATAAATTGTCGCAGCTGCAATATGTATGCAGTCGTCAAGACTTGTTGGTCCTACAACTTTTTCAGCTATATATTTTGTAGCAAGAGTTAATATCTCGTCTGTTACGATTACCTTTTCAACATTTTCTTTTGGCAGGTTTTTAAAATGTTCCTTAACATTTTCAGGTGCGTTTAATAGTTCAGTTTCGGTCAAGTCTGAAAACATACAAGCGACTTGTCCCAATTTAACTCTTTCAAAAAGTTGCATAGTAATTTTTTCAAATTCCTTGTCAAACGCACCACCAAACACAGAAGTATCAAAATAAAATCTTTGCATTTATCAGTTTATAAATTCTGTTATAAAGATAATATTTTTTTCTGCCTGTATCAGTTAGAAAGTGTCAAAACGTATAGCAGCCAACAGAAATGTTGTACTACCCTTACATTTAACAAATTATATTTTGTGGTTGATTATTAATAGATATTCATTCGCTTTTCCTGTATGGTTACTTTAATAATTTACTACGAGTAACAACGTTGCTGAGAAAAAAAGGCTGCCGTGAAGCATCAAGTTGTTTGTGCTTCTTTATTCCATTCCAAATACCCTTCTCCATCATATGCTCGAACAAAGAAAGAAACAGCATTAGCGGCAAAAACTCTTAATTCTTCACTGCTCAAAGAACTGAAAGGTGAAAATCCGTTTTGTTTCTCAGCGGTCAGAGAACTTAGTACACAAAGAAAGTAATAAGCTTCACTGGTTTTGAAAGCATCTTCAAACGTTGTTTTTTTAGTATTATTACCAAAAAAGTAATACATTTCATCACCGAGATGGACATACTCTATTTTAGAACGCTTAACCCAGATATCCAATGGTCTTCCAAGAGGTTCCTCAAATAAACAGCAATGTTCTTTGTCCTGTTGTAAGTATTCGAGTATATAATTAATTGCAAATGGTCTTGAGTCATTTTGAACAGGAACCAAAGCCGGTTTGTTTTGGAGAAGACTTTGTCGAAAGGATAAATTCCACCTGTTTCAAATCGGGACAAAATTTCCAAAGGCGTTCCTTCGGGTACGTAGGCAAACACTTTTCCTTCTGTTAGGTATTTCAACATCATTTGATTTGCCAATGTCTTACCGGAAAGGTAAAGTTGCTCTTGCAAATAATCAAATGCCTTTGCAGAAGTGATGTCTATTCTTTTTATCATGTTTTGAAATGCAAAATAGCCTAATTATATATACGCAACGTCCACTGCGTGGGAAACGAATACTAATAAGGGACAAGATAACCAATTATCAGATAATGAGTTACATAAAATTACGAATACAGAAGTATGCGATAGAGAAGAAAAAGAAAGAGTTTTTGACTTTACATTTTGTGTTAATCCTGACAAGCCACGAGAAGAATATGTTGTGGTTCTGTATGATATGTATGATAGTAAGGCTACTTATTCGGATTATCTAAAATTAGGACTGAAACCCATTAAAGTTATTTGATTTAAGTAAACCTATGACTTTATTTTTTAAATCTTCACTTATGTCAAATAATCTAAATTCAGGTGTTTTATCTTTTGAATTGAAATACAATTCTATTCCGGCTTGTTGTAGGTTGAATTCATCTTCAATGCTTTTTAAATTCAACTCAACTTGGTTTTTCCAAAATTGTTCAAAGTCTTCAGTTGGACGTTCGTTTTCATTATAGTTAACTATTATTTTATTTATCATTTAAGTTGTTTTGATTTATACTAAAATTACAAATTATGTTTAAGAACTTACACGAATTAATAGCCACGATGCCGGACGAAAAGAGTTGCAGAGACTATTTAATTAAAGAGCGTTGGGACGGCGTTATCGTTTGTCCTTATTGTAATAATGAAGGTGCTTATGTTATTGAAAATGGTAAACGCTTTAAATGTAAAAGCAATAAATGTTATAAGAAATTCAGCGTTACCGTAGGGACAATATTCGAGGCTTCTAATATTCCTTTAAATAAGTGGTTTATGGCTTGTTATTTAGTACAATCTCATAAGAAAGGTATTTCTTCTTACCAGTTAGCTAAAGACATTGGAACATCTCAAAAAACAGCGTGGTTTATGTTGCATAGATTAAGAGAAATGATGAAGCCAAACGAAGATATTAAGCTAACTGGTACTGTTGAAATTGATGAAACCTACATAGGAGGTAAGATGAAAAATAAGCATAAGAAAGTAAGAGATGCAGGGAAAGGATTAAGCCAAGCTAATACCTTTAATAAAGTTGGCGTCTTAGGCGCTTTAGGACGTGATAGCCAAATTAAATTAGAGATTATAGATAACAGCAAGGCAACCTTAAGACAAATGGTTAATAAGCACGTGGATAATTCAGCGATCGTTATTACAGATGGCTTATGGTCTTATCACTTACTAAGCAGGGATTATGTAGCACATGAAATAGTTAAACATCATGAAGATGAATTTGTACGTGGTAAATTTCACACAAATACAATAGAAGGCTTTTTTGCATTCTTAAAGCGTTCTATATTCGGTATCTATCACCAAGTAAGCCCAAAACATTTGCAGCGTTATTGCGATGAAAACGGCTATCGTTACAATACAAGGAAAATGAGTGACCCTGAAAGGTTTATTGCTTCTTTGCAAAACATTGAAAGAAGATTAGATTATAAAACTTTGGTAGGTAAAAAGTAAATTTTATCTTAGTTAAAATTTATAAATATGGATGAAGATTACATACTTGGGCTTATTGACGATTTAAGTGCAAAAATTGACAATTTACAATCTGAATTAAATTCATTAAAAGATCGTGTGAACAAAGATGTAAAAAGTAAGATAGAAGATTTAGCCGGTAAAATAGATGATTTGGAAAGCTCTGTTAACGACTTAGAGAACCTCTGAAATCCAATTCTATTCTTATAGTAGAAAGTATATGTTTCATATCAGCTATTGTCTTGTTTGACAAAAAAGTTATTACAGCCTCACAAATATCTTTATCAGATTGCGGCAAATTTATATAAATACTACTATGTTTTATAGTATCTTCCTGCATTTCATAAAGATAATAAATAATTTAATCCTTTTCTAATCTATATAAAAAATGTATATCGCTGTATTCTATTATTAATGTGGCTGTATGCCTCGTGCTTTGGTCTTTAAAAATTTTTAAAACGATATTACATTTCTTTCCGTTTTGATCTACGCCTGTATATTTTAATATATTATCTCCATCAGAATTTGTAAAGTTTTCATTTTGGATTATAATATCTATATCCTGATCTTCTTGAGAGTAGATATGTATTTTTGATTTTTGAACATCTAATACTAATAGTATATCTCTATCCTTCCATTTAATATCCTCATCACTTCCCGGCTCATTTGCGGCTGTCTGAAAACACTTGAATTTAAGTACATCCTGAGATATACAGTTATTACATAGGAATAAAAAAATTGAAAATAATATGAATTTCATATTGTCTTTTAATTTTCTGACTGTTCCTATTCAGTATTTAAAATGAAAAGAGCGTGGAACTCTTAGCTAAGAAAGTAGAGAAGGTACTACGAATACCCAGCAACTAAAATAGCGGATAAGCCCACGCTTTGACGTGGACGTTATGCGCATAAATTCATGTTGCTTAAAAATTTCGTAGTTTTTCTCTACAGAATTATGCTAAACGCCTAATATGGTTTGAATAATAAAACTAAACTTTGTATATGAAAAAACCTAAGACTCTAAAAAAAATAAATATTAAAGAAAAGCCATTACACATACCATTATCTTTTGAACAGATAATAAAAAAGGCTGTAAATACTCCTATTAAAAATAGTAAGGTTAATAAAAAATAAAATGTGGACTTTTAAAGCTAAAATTCAATCGTTGCTGATTTCAGGTACAACCGAAATAATTAATGCTAACTCGGAGAATGACTATACATTTTCAAGAAGTAAAATATTTGTAGATGAAAAGCAATTAGAAGCAAAACCAGCTTTGCATCCGTTTGGAAATTATGTTTTAAAAAATCAAGATAGATACACTTTCGATAAAGTATTTGATGATAACGATAATTTACGATTTCAAATAAAGTTTGAAAATGAATACTGCGCTTATTTAGTGATAAACCGAAAGAATAAAATTATCTGCAACATAATTCATCACAGATATTTTATAGACAGAAATAAAGAAAAACTTTATGAAATATTAATTGCGGCAGCAATAGGATTTCTATTTTCTCTAATTGGATATAAAAAAGGGTTTACGGATGGAAAAAATGACAGTAAACAAGCCCAAGAATACCGCCTACAATCAAACCTAAAATAATGTGCCAAGATGAGCCGGAATTGTCTTCAGTGTTATTACGATCTTCAATACTCCTTCACTTATATACGAGGGATTTTAAAGTACTGACAAAGGTTAATGCTATATACCTAATAAATATAATAAAAAAGTCTCTATTACAGATAGAGACTAAATTAATTAAGTAAATTGCATGAGACCAATACAAAACAAATAGACAGAAATAATATCGTTACTATGGAGTAAGAAGTCCAAAACTGTAAATCTCACGACGGACGATGTTTTGTTCTGTTGCCCTCATACTGACAATATGAGGGTTTTTTATTATACTCAAAGCTAAAAGATATTATCTTTTAATACGTAACAAATATACGTAAAGTTGTTTTGAGTAAACTTTTTTACGTAAAAAAGTTTCAATGCAATTTATCAAAAAACTAAATAACCTTTAGTACTTGTCCCTTATTAGTTATTGGTTCCACTGCGTGAGACGTTGCTGAGAAAGTAAACCTTTTGTTGCCTGTAGTTTTTATCCCTTGTCAGCAACGAAGATTAATAAGTCTTTGTCGCTTTTAAAGTCTCTTGTTTTATACTTTGTTTTATGCTTATTATTTGTGTATTTTAAAAGGTCGTCACTAACAAAAAAAGAAAAAGTATGCGTAATATTTTTTACCTGTCCGCTGTCGATTACACGCAGATTGTCACCTATCTTATCTTTTACCTCATTACAATATAAAACGTCATCATAAATGTCAATTTTACCAGAAGCAATGTGTCTCCATAATTCAGGTTTATCAGTTAATATTTTATATTCCGTGTATTTCGTTGTGATAAGTGTACTGTCATAGTCAAATAGCCTTACGTATTTTAAATTTTTGTCAGCAATAAATTGTTTTCCACTTCCTGTCTCGATTGTTATACCCCAAGAGTTTTTTTTAGATTGATTTAGTTTTATTCTTCCATATAAAGTGTCAGAAGTATTTAAAACAAGAAATCCGTTATGACTTTTTAAGGAAGTCGAATGAGCAACAATAATGGCATGTTGTCCATAAGATGAAAAGGTTCCAATCAAAACAATTGTCAAAAAAAGTAACTTAAATATTGTTTTCATGTCTTGTAAATTACAGCCAACGTGAGGTATTGCCGATGGCAGGTCATTCAGTGAACGTTCTGCCCGGAGCTACCGATGATTATATAATTTATTGATGAAGTTAACAACAAAAGCTGATAAAAATTCCTTCTGCACGAACCCATGATGACCAAAGAACTAAAGCTGATGAAATGCACGTCAGACCTGCTATTGGCAATACCAATGTAAGCTGCAGTATGGTCAGTGCAATACTTTGTCAAACGAAATACCTCCCCGGTCAGTCAATTTGAAATATTGTCCATGAATAAATTTTGGGAGTTGCCTAACGTATTGTTTGTAACCGATAGATTTAAAAAAAATCGAACCCTGTTGCGTATCTATTGTCCAATCGAATTCGGTCTCGACTTTAATAAATTCTGCATTTTTTGGTCTCTGTGGATTATTACAAGAAATTTCATCGATGTCAAGACCGCCGGAAATTCCATCCATTTGAAATTCTACGTCATATACATTTTCAAAAACAAGCGTGCATGGCGATACCCAAAACTTAAACGTCTTTCCAGTCTGCACCCACTTAAAAATATAATCAATGTCAAACAGCAATTCGTAATTGTCGCCGAAAGAAATAGCAAAAAGTTTAGCGTCATGCCAACCCATATTTTCAAAATCCTGGTCAGTCCAAATAGTCTTTTCCAACTGATATGATTTTGAGGATTGTGTCATTAAATATTGCAGCTCACACGTAAATATATGATATAAGACGATATTCATCTAAAAAATCTACCATTGATAATCAACCAACTAACGTTATACATTTTGTATTGTTGTTAGTACAATCTACCATTACGAATCTATGTTAATGCCAGACAACCAGATTCTATTTCTCTAAAAACAAATTCTATTTGTCTATCAACAGATTCTATTTCTGTAAAAACAAATTCTATTTGTCTATCAACAAATTCTATTTCTCTAAAAACAAATTCTATTTCTGTAAAAACAAATTCTATTTGTCTATCAACAAATTCTATTTCTGTAAAAACAAATTCTATTTGTCTATCAGCAAATTCTATTTCTTAAGAATTACATGCTGTTTTTATAAAAATAAATGCTGCCGGTAAGGCTATACATGCAACCCTGGCTGATTTTTAAAATATTTTAAAAATAATTTCTTTCTATAAGCAATTGCTTTACAGTTAATTATTCACTCTGCAGCCTGAAACTCATTTTTTTTCTATAATAAATATATATTATACTGCACCCTCTGTGCGTTATACTTTTGATAACCGGCCCGCCGGTACCTATTTTAAAAAAATCCAAATATTTAAAAATTATGAATTCACAGGTTAATTATTTACCCATTGTTATTAACCCTTACAATGGTCTTTCCGACAAAAAACTGGCTCCCTTACTTAAAAGCATTTCTATTAAGCTGAATGGTAATGATAAATTTGCCCCGCTTGCAGAGCAGATTGCAGCCTTTGGCAAAGCGCAAAATGCGTATGGCACACTGGTGGCAAAAGCCAAAAACCGCGACGTAGATACGGTAGCTGCCAAAAACACCGCCCGTGCAGCAGTGATAGCACTGGCGACAGACCTTGGCATAGCCATGCAGGCCTTCTGCGGCAGCGACCTGGAGCTGCTCATTAACTCCGGCATTCCGCTAAGAAAGGCGCCAAAAACCAAAAACGCAATAGCACCGTCAAGGGTAGTGGTTACGGCGGGCAATGCTGAGGGCGAGCTTAACATAAAGTGCTCAGGCGCATGGGGCAATAAATCGTTTATATATAAATACAGGCTTAGCACCGATACAGAAGGCAGCAACTGGCAAACTATGAACTGCGGCCTCTCTACCTGCGTAATAAGCGGGCTTATAAGCGGTCAGAAATATTATGTGCAGGTGGGTATAGTAGGCGCAAAAGGTAAAAACTATTTTACTGATGCGGTATTGAGCCCGTTTGTACCATAGCGAGCTAATGTGATAATGTGCTAATTTGCTAATTTGCTAATTTGCTAATGTGAAAATGTGAAAATGTGAAAATGTGAAAATGTGAAAATGTGAAAATGTGAAAATGTGAAAATGTGAAAATGTGAAAATGTGCTGATGTGCTGATGTGCTGATGTGCTGATGTGCTGATGTGCTGATGTGCTAATTTGCTGATGTGCTAATTTGCTAATGTGAAAATGTGAAAATGTGTGTCATCTTAAAGCTCGGAATTAAAAAAGCGTACACGCTACCTTACCTTCCGGCACCCCTTAACGTGTGGAAGTGGAAGCAGGATTAAGGCCATCTGAAAGGATAGCTTTTTCTATGGCGCAACCTCTGCATAACTTTAACAATCTGGAATGGTTTGTGTAAGCCATTCTACATGAAATTACCTTCCCACATTTTTTCGCTGGGTAAATACAGCATCGTACCGGCTGTAGCTTATTGCATACCCGTTTTATTCTTCTTAAAAGATAATACTTTCAGCCAGACATGGCTGCTGTACCTCGGCAATTCGTTGTTTCTTGCAGGTATTTTTATTATAGCTGTTATAAACAACAGGATCACTAATTCAGGCTCCAACATTTCCAACAATGGATTTATCATAAGTATCATTGCCATCGTAATTTCTATTATCATTATAGCCATACTGCTGGTTATTTACTTACCCGGCCCTCATGGTGATATTGCCCATACCGCTACTAACATTCCTGCCTCCAACCGGAGGAGCACGGGCAGCCTTATTTTCATGCTTATTGCTAATGCGCTTATCGGCAATTTTGTTGCAGGCTCGTTTGCAACCCTGGTGGCAAGGGGCTCGTCAGAAAAAGACCAGGTGGCAAAATAGTATCCCTTATATTTTATAATAAAAATGTGTACTATACTCCTCTTATATAGCGTGCGCCACTGGAATTGTCCTTAAAATTCTATACTACTAAATTGAAACAATTGCTTATAAATTTATATTGTTAAGCATACTGCGTATTAGCAAGAGATAAAAGCTAAAATTTACCCAGCTTACAAACTCTGGTATACTATTTATTTATTCTTTTTACCCTAAAAACATACATGAAAATCTGCAACAGGCAGCAACTGCTGTTTTTTATAATAACGCACAAAATTTTATAGAATCAGCGTGAGTAAGTATGTCAGGAATCCGGCTAATTAATATGAAATATAAACACCTAAAATTGAAATGAAAATGAAAACAAACAGAAATTTTATTGTTATGCTGTGTCTGGCAGTCTGCTTCACAGCAATCTACTTTACGGCCTGCTCTAAAAAAAGCAGCAACTCTTTAAATGCCACCGATCAGAACTTTATGCAAATGGCAGCTTATTCTAATGAAGATGAAGTCAATTTCGGACAATTGGCAGTAAGTAAATCTTCCAATGATTCCGTGACCATGTTTGCCCAAAAAATGATAAGCGATCATACGATGGGCATTATGGGGCTGGATTCTCTGGCAAGCACTTACAGCCTTACGCTGCCCACCACTATTGACTCTATGCATGCAGCTATAAAAGGACAGCTTATGCCCCTCAGCGGCAGTTCTTTTGATTCAGCATACATTAAGGGCCAGGTGGCTGACCACATTACCACTATTAATCTTTTTCAAAATGAAATAAGCAATGGCAGCAGGCAGGGTATAAAAGATTTTGCTACCCGAACTTTGCCTATGCTTAATATGCACTTACAAATGGCGCAGGCCCTCGCTGCTACCATACACCCTTAAGTTGTTTTAAATAAAGACCAAACCTTTTTTAATCTGGCCGTTGCTAACAGAAAAGAGAGCCGAGAAATCGGCTCTTTTTTATTGGTTACTGTTGATATATATGGGCAGTTTAGACATTATTGTATTAAGCCGGTTGGTAAAAAGTACATTCGTTTCGTTTGTGGCCTAACTGTTACCGTGTATGCGATACCTCAATATAAATTCTATTGATCTTTATTGTGCTGCAATTCTGTAAGCAGGGGTAACTATTTTGCCTGAAATAAAAGAATATAAAGGTATTATGCGTGAATTATTTTTTTATTCTGGCAAGTAAATGTTAATTTTAGAATAGCGATTGAAAACCCCTGAATGAGAATTAACCTATATCATATTGCTACCGTATTGTATATATGTTTCGCTGACAGATATGCTCTTCAGGTAAGTTTTTTTACTCTAACTATTTCCCCTTTCAACAGTACTTGATTCAAAAGAAAATTATTTTAAAGTGATCCCCTTATTTTTTTAAAATTTTCTATTACCTATTTTAATTTTTTAAAAGAAAACAATTACCATGAAAATGAAAAATTACCTAAATCATTTATCCATTATTTTATTTGCTCTTTTACTTAGTGCCGGCGTAGAAGCGCAGCAAACAGTTCGCGGATCGTTACGCTCGTCCGGCGGTGGCCCTGTGCCCGCAGCAACGGTTAGTGTAAAAGGAACTAACAGATCAGTAGTATCTGACAACAATGGAAATTTTACCATCAATGCGCCTGTGGGGAGCACATTGCAAATAAGTTCTGTTGGCTTTCAATCCAAAGAAATTTCTGTAACAGGGGCCGATATAAATGAAACTTTGCAAGTTACCAACTCCACCTTAAATGATGTGGTTGTAATCGGCTACCAGTCTGTACGCAGAAAAGATTTAACCGGTGCAACAGGAGTTGTGAATACAGAAAATTCCAATAAAATAATTGGTAATTCTGTAGCAGAGCAATTGCAGGGCCAAGTACCAGGTGTTACTGTACGTGCAGGTGGGGCACCCGGTCAGGATGCAGCTATTGAAATACGGGGTGTGGCAAGCTTTACTGATGCAAATCCATTATATGTAATAGATGGAATGATTGCTGATGCTAACGCAACCGTAAACACCGATGATATTGCTTCTATCCAGGTTTTAAAAGATGCTTCTGCCGCTGCAATATATGGATCGAGAGCTGCTAATGGCGTAATTATTATTACTACAAAAAAGGGCAGGTCGGGACCAAGCAGAATAACTTTTTCAGCAAAATATGGTGTTCAGCAAATTCCAAAAAAATGGGATGTGATGGATGCAACACAATATCTGCGTACGATACAAACTCAATATACAAACTCCAATGCAACCCTTCCTTCCGGCATCGCCGGTCAAGTTGCTAACCCAACAGTAAATACCAATTGGCAGAACGCTTATGACCGCATAGGCAATTCCCAGGATTACAACGCAGGCATATCCGGCGGATCAGAAAATGGTAACTACCTTGTATCTGCAAGTTATTATAAAAATCAGGGAGTGCTGGTTGGTAATGACTTTGAGAGAGCGAGCTTACGGGTAAATACAGAAGCCAAAAAAGGCAGGCTGACATTTACCGAAAACATGTTAATAAGCAACACAGACGGCGAAAACCCCGGTGGTGGTATTAATGCTTTTTATGAAGGAGCTACTTCAGTTCCTGTAATTCCGGTACAAAGCAGCAGCTACATAGATCCGGCAACTAATCCTAAAGGCTATGGCTTTGGCACAAACGAAATCCCTAACTATTCTAATAATTACATAGCGGTTGCTGCGCTTGACCATCAACATTATAATTACTCTAAATTAGTAGGGAATGCTTATATAGACTTTAGAATTACTGACTGGCTATCGTATCGTTTTAATGCAGGCCTTGAAGTAAGCTTCGATTATAATACCGAACAAAGAGATTCAGGAATTTTCAGATATGCTAACCAAATACCAGCTACCAGCATAAGTAATGACAGGGAAACATTTACCAATTATCTCATAGAGCACACCCTTAATTTTAATAAAACATTTGGCAATCATGCTATTAATGGTGTAGTTGGCTACTCTTATCAGGAGCAAAAAAGAGAGGTTACCTCGGGCAGCAGGACAGGCCTTACTTCGGTAGGCAATACAACATTCTCTACCATTGCTTCTGCGCAGGGTGTAGCTTCAGCTGATGGCGGTGTTCCTTTGTTTTTTCGATTGCAAGGTTACCTGGGCAGATTAAATTATACTTTTAAAGATAAATACCTTTTTACAGCATCAGGAAGAATAGACCAGGATTCAAGGTTTGGTGCTAACTATAGAACGGGTGATTTTTATGCACTTGCCGGTGCATGGAGAATTAGTAAAGAAAACTTCTTTCATTCAAATACCATCAATGATTTAAAACTTAGAGCATCTTATGGAGTATTAGGTTTTAGTCAATCATTGCAGGATCTTGGAGGCTCGTGGCCTACACTTGGATATATCAATATTAACCAACGTGCTGTATATGGTGTAAATCAAACACCAGTACTTGGTGAGTCACAAGCTATCATTACCAATCCTAATCTCCGGTGGGAAGATAGAAATGAAAGCAATATAGGCTTTGATGCATCTTTACTTAACAGCCATCTTTCCGTTACTGCGGATGTTTACAGTAATATTTCAAAAGGGCTACTGCTAAATGTTCCCCTGCCTTTCTTTTTAGGCAGCGATAATGGAGGCTATAATACTTTTGCAACGGAAAATGCCGGTTCCATACGCAATACAGGCGTAGAGCTTACCTTGACCTACAGGCATATAACAGGTCCTTTCAAATGGGATGTCTCAGTGAATGGTACTACAATTCATAATAAGGTTGTAAGTGTAGGCAATCAAGGGGGTGGCATTAATTACTTGGAACCAACAGATTTTGTAAGATCGCAGGTAGGCCACCCGATGGACTCATGGTTTATGTTGAAGACTGCAGGGCTTTTTCAAAACCAGGCGCAAATAGATGCTTATGTTGATAAAAATGGTAATAAAATACAACCTAATGCAAAGCCGGGTGATGTTAAATACGTTGATATAAACGGCGACGGTCAAATTAATAATGATGACAGAACCTTTGTGGGCACGCCCTGGCCTACTTTCCAGGGAGGCTTACAATTCAATGGAACTTACAGAAATTTTTCTATAAACATTCAGTTTGTTGGAGTTTTTGGGTATAAAATATATGATGATATCCGCCGGGTATTAGATAGCTATACCACGCTTAATAATTTCAGAAAAGACTTGAACCCGTGGACACCAACGAGCACAAATACCTCTGACCCAAGGCTGGGTTTGGCCACCGACGCTGGCATTAATGATAACAATCGTCCTGAAAGTGAGCGCTGGCTGGAAAACGGTTCTTATTTACGCTTACGCAATGTAGAGCTGGCTTATGTATTACCAAACAATGCTCTAAAAATGCTTGGCTTCACTAATACAAGAATTTTTGTAAGTGGTCAAAACCTTTTCACTATTACTAAGTATAAAGGACAAGACCCCGACCTGGGCAGCAGTGGCATACTTACACGTGGCTTTGACGCCGGTAACTGGCCATCCAGCCGTATATTTTCTTTTGGTATTACAGGAGGATTTTAATCATTAAAAATTTTTATTATGAAAAATAAATTATTGCTCAGCATTACATCATTAGTTCTATTAACTGTTGCCTGCAAAAAAAAACTGGATATACCCAACCCTAACGGCCCCACTTCTGCAGACGTATGGAAAACGGCTGACTATGCTCAAAAAGGAGTTAATGCAATTTATAGCACCTATCATCGTGTCGGTCTTTGCCGTATGCAGTTCTTTGTAGATATCATTCGTTCCGACGAAGGTTTCAGCACAAGCCCGAATACTGCACTAATTAATAACTTCGACATCTTTAATGTAACGGATTATAACATGTTCGAAAGAAGGGCTTTCTACCAGGATTGTTATGTAGGAATTGACCGTGCAAACCAGGTGCTGGATAATGTGCCAAACATTGTAATGGATACCGCAACAAAAAGCCAATTATTAGGAGAAGCAAAATTTATGAGAGGTTTATTTTATTATTATCTGGCAGATTATTGGGGCAACGTTCCTATTCTATTACACACCAGCACTACAACAGATCAGAGCGTTGCTAACTCCACACAAAAACAAGTATGGGCGCAGGTTGAAAAGGATTTATCCGAAGCGGCACCTGTATTACCCGTTTCGTATGATAATGCCAATGTAGGGCGTGCCACACGCGGGGCGGCTTATGCCTTGTTAGGTAAAGCATATATGCAGGATGCAAAGCAATATCAGCTTGCTGCCACTGCATTTGCCTGGCTGGTAACAGGTGATGGAAGCAGTTTGTATGATTTGGTTCCAAACTATAGAGATAACTTTTTAGAAGCGTCAGAAAATAATAAAGAATCAGTATTTGAATTTCAATATGCATTAAACCCATCCGATAATCATGATGATGATGTAGATCCTCCAAGTGATAATTTAAACTATGGCACATCTATTCCACCCTTCTTTGCACCTCAGCCGGCAGGCTTTACTGATGGCCAGGCGCGCAGGTGGGTAACAAGAGAATTTTTGGTAGAACAAACAACTACAGGGCAACGTGATCCACGACTGGCCGCTTCTTTTCTTTACGATTCTACTGATGTAGGTGGCCCAAATGTTACCTTAGCTTATGGAAGACAATGGAATTCCCTGAATTTGCAGAATGCCCCGGAAGATGTGCATAACAGCATCCAGGAAGTTTGTTTTAGAAAATTTCTTGATGATGCCGTTATGAATGGCGAAGTATTTCATTCAGGTAATAATTATCGTTTCATAAGGTATGCCGATGTCTTGCTGCTTTATGCTGAAGCACTAAATGGTTTAGGGCAGACTGCACAAGCTTATCCGTATGTGGATAGAGTAAGAATGAGGGCGGGTCTCGCGCCTCTCTCAACGGTTATGCCCAATCTTAACCAGCAGCAATTTCTACTACAGTTAAAACATGAAAGAATTACAGAATTATCCGGTGAGGGCCATCGCTGGGAAGACCTGGCCCGCTGGGGCGATCTTGGGCCGCAGCTTGCCAGCCGTGATGCCGGCTTTGCAAACTTCAAAGTTGGAAGAGATGAATTATTGCCCATTCCTCAGCAGGATATTGATGCTGATCCTAACCTGAAACAAAACCCAGGGTATTGATTATTTATAATTGTTTTAAATAAAATACAGCTAAACATTAGCAGCCAGTTATTGATACACATAATTGGCTGCATTTGCTTTAACTTATTTTATTAAAGCTTACAAAAAATTTATCTATGATGCTATTGAAAAAATTGCTTGTTTCCGTTCTAATTCTTATAACAATTGTAAATGCGAATGCGCAAAGAAATAAAAATTCTTTAAGTGTTAATAATAATGGCAGGCAATGGACAGTAGAAAAAGCCAACGCATGGTACGCCAATCATAAATGGATCATCGGTTCTGATTATATCCCAAGCAACGCCATCAACCAATTGGAAATGTGGCAGGCTGCTACATTCGACAGCGCTATAAATGATAAAGAACTTGGTTATGCAGAAAACATTGGCTTCAATACTATGCGTGTTTTTTTGCATAGCGTTGCCTGGAAAGAAGATAAAGATGGCTTCAAAAAAAGAGTAAATACTTTTTTAAACATTGCCAATCATCATCACATACAAATTCTGTTTGTGTTTTTTGATGATTGCTGGAATAAAATTCCCAACGCAGGCACGCAGCCGGCGCCGAAGCCAGGCATTCACAATTCAGGCTGGGTGCAGGATCCAGGGCAACCTATGTCAACAGATTCTGCAAACTTTCCTCAGCTTGAATTATATGTAAAAGATGTGCTTACCTATTTTGCCCATGATAAAAGAATTTTGTTATGGGATCTGTATAACGAGCCTGGCAATTCGGATAAGAGAGATTCTTCTTTGCCCTTACTTACGAAAGTTTTTCAATGGGCAAGAAGTGTAAATCCGGATCAGCCAATCAGTGCAGGGTTATGGGCATGGAATTATGAAAAATTAAATGCCTTTCAAATTGCCAACTCAGATGTAGTAACCTATCACGATTACGAAGAAGCTCCGTGGCACGAAAGAGTAATTCAATTATTGAAAACTATTGGCAGGCCGCTGATTTGCACAGAGTATATGGCAAGAACAAGAAACAGCAGGTTCTCTACCATTTTACCATTATTAAAAAGAGAAGATGTAGGAGCCATTAACTGGGGCTTTGTAACCGGTAAAACAAATACAAAATATGCATGGGATACACCAATGCCGGATGGTGGTGAGCCCGCAGAATGGTTTCACGACATATTTTATAAAGATGGAACACCTTACAGAAAGGACGAAACAGACCTGATAAAAAAGATAACTTCTCAATGATTGTTTGCGCAGCAAAATTTAATACCTTTTTATGCAAAATATTTCAAGGTTGATAAAGAAGCGGGTGTATCATATATTTTTTTCGATCACCATTATAAGTTGCTTAAGTAATTCATCCTGCAAAAAAAATAATCCTGATGGTGGAGGCTCTGTTCCACCCCCGCCGCCGGTTTCATTAGCTGATTCATTTTTTACTAATCCATTGTTATCAAGTGGGCCAGACCCGTGGGTAGCACAACTGGATACAAATTATTATTACACGAACACTTTTGGAAATAAGATTGCCATTTATAAAACAAGTAAAATGTCTAAGCTAAAAGATGCTTTACCTGTTACCGTGTGGACGCCGCCTGCAACAGGCCCTTATTCTAAAGATATTTGGGCGCCGGAAATTCACTATTTGCAAAATACATGGTACATATATTTTGCTGCAGATGATGGCAGCAACGCCAATCATCGCATTTATGCTCTTGCTAATTCATCAGCAGATCCTACAAGCGGCGCATGGAATTTTGAAGGAAAGATAGCTGATACAACGAATGATAATTGGGCTATTGACCCCACCGAATTTGACTATAATGGAAATGAATATTTATTGTGGTCTGGCTGGGCTGGCAGTGATAATGTCGCACAAAATATTTATATAGCAAAATTAAAAGATCCTGTAACAATTACGGGTTCCCGTGTTATGATCTCAACGCCCACATACAGTTGGGAAACAAACGGCGCCCCGCCCACCATAAATGAAGGCCCGGAAATACTGGTAAACCCTACAGGAAAAATATATCTCACCTACTCTGCCAGCGGCTGCTGGACGGATGACTATGCTTTAGGAATACTTTCTCTGAAAGATGGAGGAGACCCTTTACATGCGGCCGACTGGACAAAATCTCCTTCACCTGTTTTCACGAAAAACACCTCCGGCGGTGCATTTGGCCCTGGCCATAACGGCTTTTTTAAATCGCGCGACGGTAAAGAAGACTGGATAATTTATCATGCTAATCCTTCTCCAGGGCTGGGTTGTGGAAACTCGCGCAGCCCGCGTATGCAGAAGTTTACATGGAATAGTGATGGAACACCTTACTTTGGTGTACCGGCGCCAATTAATACACCATTAAAAGTTCCTTCGGGAGAATGACAACATTAAATGTTATGAGCTCATGATTAAAAAATATCTCACTTACGTAATAATAATTTTTATGCTGAATGCATGTAATAATTCTGATACCAATACAAAAGAAACCAGCAATTCTTCAGCGGGTGATACAAGTAAAGCCGTGGCTGCCGGTCCTTTTGAAAAAAATATTAATGGTAAACAAACAAAGCTTTACCTGCTTCAAAATAAAAATATAAAAGCAGCTATAACCAATTATGGTGGAAGGCTCGTGAGTCTTTGGGTGCCGGATAAAAAAAGTAATCTTACAGATATTGTAGCAGGTTTTGACAGCGTAGAGCAATACATAAACTCTACTGAACCTTACTTTGGCGCCACCATTGGCCGCTATGGAAACCGCATTGCGAAAGGAAAATTTACCATAGATGGAAAAGAATATACATCATCTATAAACAATCCGCCCAACACTTTACATGGTGGAAAAAATGGCTTTCAGAGTAAGGTTTTTGATGCCAGGCAAATCGGAGATTCATCTCTTGAACTAACCTATTTATCGCCCGATGGTGAAGAAGGCTTTCCCGGAAACCTGACTGTAAAAGTAACCTACACACTTACCAATAACAGCGAATTGAAAATAGATTATGAAGCAACCACCGATAAAAAAACTGTTGTAAACCTTACTAATCATGCTTTCTGGAATTTGAATGGCCAAGGCAACGGCACCATCCTGGATCATCTGTTATGGGTTAATGCCAATGCGTATACGCCGGTTGATTCTACATTAATTCCTACAGGAAAAATAGAACCTGTGAAAGGAACACCTTTTGATTTTACACAACCAACTGCAATAGGAAAAAGAATTGACACCAACAGCAATGCCCAGTTAAAAAATGGAAAGGGTTATGATCATAATTTTGTTTTAAATAAAAATGATAACAACGGATTAAATCATGCCGCAACCATTACCGGTGATAAATCGCACATACAAATGGACATTTATACAAAAGAGCCGGGCTTACAGTTTTACAGTGGCAATTTTATGCAAAGTAAAAATATAATGAAGGGCGGCAAAAGAGATGACTTTAGAACAGCGTTTGCTTTGGAAACACAACACTTTCCTGATTCACCAAACGAGCCATCTTTTCCATCAACTATTTTAGAGCCGGGAAAAAAATATGAAACTGAAACGATCTATAAATTTTCTGTAAAATAGTTATACTATTTATTGTTCATAACATTACCAAGTCAACACTTTTAAGCCGGTCGCTTTTTGCATAAAACGCATATTATTATAAATGGCGGCTTTATCTTTGATCTTCATTGCAAAAATTTCTTGTAATACAAACTGCCTTTGTGGGCGATGTGGTGCTGGCCACTGCAATTGTTGAAAAGCTGCATCGCTTCTATCCTGCGGCGCAAATTGATATGCTGGTAAGAAAAGGAAATGAAGGCTTGTTAGCGCAGCATCCTTTTTTAAAAAATATTTTAATATGGAATAAAAAGCAACATAAAAACAAGAACCTTTTTATTCTTTTAAAAAAAATAAGAAAAGAAAAATACGACGCGGTTATTAACCTGCAAAGGTTTATATCAACGGGCATTTTAACTGCCTTTTCCGGCGCTAAAGAAAAGATAGGTTTTCATAAAAATCCTTTAAGCTTTTTATTTTCAAAAAAAATATATCATTCTCTGTCGGGCCAAAAGCATGAAGTGGAAAGAAATAATGAACTGATAGAAGGCCTTACTGACAGAAGCTTTACAAAGCCGCGCCTCTACCCTTTTGAAGCTGATTATAATAATGTAAAAAAATACATTGCACAGCCCTATGTGTGCATGATGCCGGCAAGCGTTTGGTTCACCAAACAATATCCTTTTGAGAAATGGATACATCTTATTAACAACATTTCTCCTGCTTATAAAATATACTTATCAGGTGGCAAAGAAGATATTTTGCTTTGTGAAAAAATAAAAAACAATTGCACGCATACCAATGTGGAGGTGATAGCAGGTACATTAACTTTTCTTGAATCTGTTGCGTTCATGCAAACTGCTGTGATGAACTACACCAACGATTCTGCTCCGCTTCATTTTGCCTCCGCAATTGATGCACCTGTTACAGCTATCTTCTGCTCAACAGTTCCTTCGTTTGGATTTTATCCGTTATCTCACAAACGTTTTATTGTGGAAACAAAGGAACCATTGCCCTGCAAACCCTGCTCGCTTCATGGGTTGAAAGCTTGTCCCCTCGGGCATTTTAAATGCGCTACTACTATTGAAACTACCCAATTACTACAAACGATTTCTTAATAATTTTTATGACTTTTGATGATGATATAAATAATTGTTTGCAGGCAGTAACTAACGGAAAAATTATTTTATACCCGACAGATACTGTGTGGGGAATAGGGTGTGATGCTATGAACAGTAATGCAATAAAAAAAATTTATCAATTAAAAAAAAGAGAAGAAAAAAAATCATTGATCATTTTGCTTGCCAGTGAAAACGATATTTCAAAATATGTTTTGCATCCTTCAAAAAAAATTATTGATTATATTTTGCTGCAAAAAAAACCAACAACTGCTGTTTTTAGCGAAGCCATACACTTACCTGAAACCCTTATCAACCCTGATGGAAGCATTGCGATACGAATTGTAAAAGATGATTTTTGCGAAGCAATAATAAAGAAACTTAACAAGCCTCTCGTTTCTACTTCGGCAAACATATCAGGAGAAAAAACGCCTGCAAACTTTGCCCAAATAAGCGATGAAATAAAAAACGGTGCCGGCTACATAGCCGAACACCGCAGGTACGAAAATGAAATTTGTAAGTCATCTTCCATTATTAGATTAATTAATAATGAAATTGAAATACTCAGGTAATTAAATAATTGATATGGCAACGCCGAGCTGAACGGAAGATGCCTTCAAGGTTGGGCTGCTGCCAAGATGGTTAATGTCGGTAACGCCGCCAATATAGCGTCCGTAAATCCGGAACTTTAATAAATGCAACTGCACACCGCCTACAAGAGAAAAGTTACCTGTCTTAAAAGCATTTTGCCCGTTTTGAACAAGCGTATAATCATTTTCATTTAATAAAATACCAAACTGCGGGCCCGCCTGCAATGTGATAAAGTGGTTGACGTTATAATTAAGCAACAATGGAATGCTTAAATATTTTAACTGCACATGGCTTACATTTTTAAGCTGGAAAACATCGCTGAAATTGGTGGTGGTATCGTTGTTTATCTGGTTAAACAACACTTCCGGCTGAATGGCCCAGTGGCTGCCAAGCCCAATGGTGGCGTAGGCGCCTGCATGATAGCCCAAAGCAAACTCATCTTTAAAAGACTGACCTTCTATCTTTCCTAAATTAGCACCGCCTTTAATGCCAATGCTGAACTGGCAAAATGCTGATGAGCCGGTAAATAGTAACAATGCAAGTACGAGGATTTTCGTTTTCATAAAAGTTATTTAGTTTTTATAATTGAATTTATACGAATAAAAGTTATCAAAAAGTTATAGGGCAATAACATTACTGCATAAGATATAGTAAGTGTTACAGACGTTGCCAGCAGCCGGAAGTTTAACATAATAACTGTGTAAGACAAATGATTAACGGTTGATAACAGCCATTATTATGCCACTACTCTAATGCGAAACGCTTACCTTTGCGCCTTATTTTTAATAAAAGATGATGAATGAATTTGCAAGTCTTGGCTTAAATGAAAATCTTATAAAAGCCATTACTGACCTTGGGTTTGAAACGCCCACACCTATACAAGCCAAAGCAATCCCTATCTTACTATCCGGAACAACAGATTTCGTTGGGCTTGCACAAACCGGTACCGGCAAGACTGCTGCATTTGGCTTACCGCTTTTACAACTTACAGAGTCTGAAAATAAATACCCGCAGGCATTGATCGTTTGCCCTACGCGGGAGCTTTGTTTACAAATATGTAATGATCTGCAGGAGTTTAAAAAATATACACGCAACATTCTTGCAGAACCCGTGTATGGCGGGGCTTCCATCGTAATGCAGATAAGGGCTTTGAAAAGAGGCGTGCACATTGTGGTAGCTACTCCCGGGCGGCTTATTGACATGATAGAAAGAAAAGCGATAGACCTGCAAAAGGTAAAATATGTTGTGCTGGACGAGGCTGATGAGATGCTGAATATGGGCTTCAGAGATGATATAGATTTTTTACTTAAGAACACAGTGAACAGCGAAAGCATCTGGCTCTTCAGCGCTACCATGCCTGCAACGGTGCGTGCTATTTCTAAAAATTTTATGCACAACCCGCAGGAAATAACTGTTGGCAAAAAGAATACAGCAAACGTAAACATAGACCATCAATACTTTATAACGCCCGCCCAGCAAAGGTTTGAGACGCTAAAGAGACTGATTGATTTTAACCCTGGTATTTATGGAATTATATTTACCCGCACCAAAGCGGATGCGCAGGATATAACCGAAAAACTGGTAAAGCAAGGTTATGATATTGAGGCTTTGCATGGCGACCTTACACAACAACAACGCGATAAAGTAATGCAAAGGTTCAGGCAAAAAAGCCTGCAGTTGCTTATTGCCACTGATGTTGCTGCAAGAGGTATAGATGTTGAAGGCATTACTCATGTAATAAATTTTGAGCTACCAGACGATATAGAAGTATACACTCACAGAAGTGGCCGTACCGCACGTGCAGGCAAGAGCGGCATTTGTATTTCAATATGCCACAGCAGAGAGGTTTTTAAAATAAAGCAACTTGAAAAAATGACGAATGCACAATTTCATCGCCTGGATATTCCAGGTGGTAAAGATGTTTGCAGGAAGCAATTTTTTTATTTTATGGATAAGCTTATCAATGCTGATATTTCCAACGGCGATTATGAAACTTATATGCCCGATCTGCAGAAAAAATTTGAAAATATAAGTAAAGAAGAAGTGCTTAAAAGAATTGCTGCGCTTGAGTTTGATCAGTTTTTAAAATATTACGAAAATGCTGATGACCTAAATGCGCGCACCGAGCCGAGAGAAAGAAAGTATGAAAGCAACGCCAGGGATGAAAGAGGCAGAAGAGACTACCAGCACGCTGATAATAACAATGGATATAAAAAATTATTTATCAATTTAGGCACCAAAGATGGCTTTTATAAAGCAAGCTTTTTGCAGTTTATTTTAGATGAAAGCAATTTAAAAAAGGAAGTGCTGGGCAAGGTAGATCTTCGTGAAATGAATACATGGATAGAAGTAGATATTTCTGCAGCAGCCAAAATGATTAAAAGCATCAATGGCAAAAAATATAATGGCCGCGTTATAAGAATGAATGAGGCTGAAGGCGGCTTTCAGCGGTCATCATCATCTCACCAGAGAAGGCGCATTGCAGTGGAGAGAAAATAAATCATTAAACATCTTTTTTATCAAAGCATTTGAATAAAATGCTTTTTTTGTGCAAACATGGCAACAGTAAATTATTAATAACTATTAGCATTTTATGAAAAGAAGTATCAGCATTTTTATCATTTTTTATCTCTTTATTTTTTGCTTAAAAACGAATGCTCAATCGGTTGGTGATTCTTTGCTTTCTTTTATAAAACTTAACCAGTCAAGATCTTCTTTGGTCCTTGAAAAAAATGATACCCTTATCGCAGCATTAAATGCAACCAGGCTGATGCCGCTGGCCAGCACCGTGAATATCATTGTTGCCATTGAGTTTGCGAAGCAAGCCTCGCATAATATTTTTAATAAAAATGAAAAGATCAGTTTAAAAGAACTGGACAAGTATTACCTGCCTAATACTGATGGCGGTGCACATCCGCGCTGGATTGAGTATGAAAAAAAATCAGGAAATATTACCGGTGACAGTGTAAGGCTCATTGATGTTGCCAGAGGTATGATAATGTTCAGCAGCAATGCTAACACAGAATTTTTGATGGATAAGCTTGGCTTCGATAATGTGAATAATAATATTCAGTTGTTAGGCTTAAAACAGCATACAATTATTTATCCTCTTGTTGCTTCATTATATCTCTATCAGAATCCTAAAAAGATAAGTGAAGAAAAGATCATAGCTCAAATAAAAAGCATGACTGATGCGCAATATGCGCGTGCTGCCTACCTCATACATAATCAACTGAAGCACGATACGTCTTACCAACAAAAATTCAGGCCGCAGGATCTTACTTTAAAAATGCAAAAGGAATGGAGCGACCGCCTGCCTGCATCAACTACGAAAGATTACGTACAACTTTGCACCATTCTTAATAACAGAAGATATTTTGACGACAGCACTTACAAGATCATTTCAGAAACGCTTGAAACCCTTATGGAAAATCCTGCAAATGAAACGTGGATCGCACATGCCGGTATGAAAGGCGGTTCCACCATCTTTGTATTAACAAAAGCTTTATATGCCACTTTAAAGAACGGAACCAAAATAGAAATGGCTTATTTCTTTAAGGATCTTACCGGTGCAGAAAATGAAAGATTACAGAAATGGATGAATAATTTTGAAATTGATGTGTTAAGAAGTGAAGAGTTCCGAAGGAAGATTGTATTCAACTAAATAATTAGTTAGGTTTCGTATGTAGCATAACTGTTACACTTTAAACTTTTCCATATTTTTTATAATAAGCAATGAGCGTTGCAATCACTTCGCTATAGCTTTTTAAACCTTTAGGCTGTTGATTTATCTGTAAATACCTCCCATACAGCCAGCTGATGGCAGGCTCTATAAAACTGGTATATTTTTCACTGAACTTTTTCCATTCAACAAGATCGGCTCTTACCGCTGGCGCAAGCTGCATAATAGCTTTTTTTGCAGCAGCCGAATCATAAAAAAAGATTTCCCTGTTAGCATATACAAAAAGGTCAAGATACACAGAGTATTGAAATAAGGTATCATGCGAATTTGAAGCAGCAATGTATGCTGAAAAATTTGCCTCATCTTCTTTTGCATAACCAAGCTGGTGGCCCATTTCGTGGAGGGCAATATTGGGCAGCAGGAACCGCGGCACAGTTGTGTTCACCTGCGCTTCGCCCGTGAATGGGTTGTAGTAGCCTGTGAAGCCAAGGTAGTCGCCTGCGAGCCCGTACAAAGATGGCTTTACAGAAAGAATATGATAAGCAATAAACGGATAGGTTTTTCTTGCAGTGTCGTAGCAATTTTTTGCCCTTGTAAATAATTCCCTGTTGGGCGGTATTGCAATATGCTCATTAATCATAATCTGTTTTGTATAATTTATTCTTTTTATGAGCAATTGCTGAATAGTATCAAGATCATTTTCATCATAATTAGTTGCAGAAATATGAAGCTGCCATGCAATTCCTTTACGGTTATAATTCAGCCCCCAAAAAATATTAAATACTATGTAAATGATACATATTATCAGCAAAATTTTTTTACCTTTTTGCTTAGCCAAATGTATCGAAAGCTTTCTTTGAAAGACAAGGATTACATTTTTTATAATCTTCCAAAAGAGCCAGCAGCCTGCAATTAAATAAAGTATGTCGCCCACGCTAAAGTGTATCCATCCAAACAGGAATCTCATAATTTTTGAAAAAAATATATAAAAGCCTGTATAATAAAAACGCTCGGTATGAAACGCATTTAAAGAGAAAATTTTTATCACAATTATTATAAATATCATACTTACCAAAAGCCATCTGTATATTCTTTCTTTAATCATTTTTTAATATTAAAATGCAAGCCATTCTGCGTTTTAGAAAAATAAGACTGCAAGCTATTTTGCATTTTTTAAAAGCAATGATTTATCTGGAAGCATTTTTTTATACTCGGTTTTAGCTGGATTTATTTACCTTTGCACCCTTTTAATTAATATCAATGGCAAACAGGCGTGAGTTTGAGATAGCTTTTGTTGGTTTAAAGCCTGGTTTTCATGAGTTTAATTACGAAGTAGACGAAAAGTTCTTTGCCAGTTATCTGCTTTCCAATCCAATGGCTATCGGATTTGAAAGTTGCCATGCCACTGTAAAGCTTACGCTTGAAAAAAGTACATCTTTTATGATGTTGAAATTTGAAATAGGCGGTACAGTGAATGTAACATGCGACAGGTGCGGAAACACTTTGCCAATGGGGCTTTGGGACGAATTTAATATGATAGTAAAGCAAGTGGAAAACGCCCCGGAAATGAATGAAAGCGAAGAAGACCCGGATATATTTTATATCGCGAGAACTGAAAGTCATCTTCACGTTGCAGACTGGATTTATGAATTTATAGCTTTGAGCATTCCCATGCAAAGGATGTGTACTGATGAGGAAATTGGCGGCCCGCAATGCAATAAAGATGTGCTTGCCATGCTAAAAAAGATGAGATCAGGTGTTGCAGAAAACAACCATCCTTTGCAGGCAGAACTGGAAAAACTAAGAAAAAACAATAATTAATATACATTTCAATTTTTAGGTTATGCCAAATCCCAAACGCCGACACAGTCAGCAAAGAAGCGCAAAAAGAAGAACGCACTATAAGGCTGATGCGCCTACACTAAGCGTTGACAGCACTACAGGTGAAACACACGTACGCCATAGAGCGCATGTAAATGAGGGTAAGCTTTATTATAAAGGCAAAGTAGTTGCAGAAAAAGCTCCTTTAAAAGCTTAAAAGCTTTAGTTTATTATATTATTCCAAAAGTAGGGTGGATTGCTCCAGCTTATTTTTGGATTTTTTTTTGGCAGGCGATTGCACCTTACTTTTATTAATTTAGCAGTTAAAGTTGTACTATGAAAATTGCGATAGATATGATGGGTGGCGACTTTGCGCCACTTGAGGCTGCAAAAGGTATTGAGCTGTTTTATTTAAAAAAAATAAAAGATGTAAGCCTGATCCTGGTAGGCGATGAGCAAAAGATAAGGAGTTTACTTACAGAATTTTCTATTAATACAGAAGCCATTTCTATCATACATACTGACCAGGTAATTGCAATGAATGAGCACCCTACCAAAGCCTTAAAGGAAAAACCGCAATCAACCATCTCCATAGGCTTTCATCTGCTGGCTACGGGCAAAGCAGATGCCTTTTTAAGTGCAGGCAATACTGGCGCAATGATGGTGGGTGCATTGTTTACCATCAAAGCAATTGAAGGCGTACAACGCCCGACAATTGGCGCTTACTTACCCAATGAAAACGGCACACTTTCATTGCTGGTTGATGTGGGGCTGAATGCGGATTGCAAGCCTGAAAACTTATTGCAGTTTGCTTTGCTGGGTTCATTGTTTTCAAAACATATTTTAAATGTAAGCAAGCCGCGGGTGGCGCTTGTAAATCTTGGTGAAGAAGAAGGTAAAGGCAATCTTTTAACGCAGGCTGCTTATACTATTTTGAAACAAAACAAAAAGATCAATTTTATTGGAAACGCAGAAGGGCGTGACCTTTTACAAAATAAAGCCGACGTGTATGTATGCGATGGCTTTACGGGAAACGTGATCTTAAAATTTGCAGAATCCATTTATAGCATAGTTAAAAAAAGGAATATTAATGATGATCATTTCAACCGTTTTAACTTTGAAATTTATGGCGGTGTTCCCGTACTTGGCGTAAATAAACCGGTGATAATTGGTCATGGAATATCTCATGCACAGGCTTTTGAAAATATGATAGTAATGGCCAAAAAGATGCACGAAGAAAAGCTTACAGAGCGCATCAAGAAAAATTTTAAAGCGTAAGGTTTGGTTTATTAATAAATTATAGCGCAGACTTTTGAAGACCTTTAAAAAATATCAAAATATATAAGTACTAAGACTGAACAAGGCAGCGGTTTTCACAATTTGCTTACTCTTTAATCATTATTTTTACTATTGCATTTTATAAAACTACTGATGCTTGCCTGCAAGAAAAACTTATTGATTATACTGCTTGTCTCTATCTTTTATTTTTTGCAATTACCCTTATATGCCCAGGCAGATACCAGCATAAAATATAATGCAATTTCAAAACCTGATACGATCCCAAAATCTGATACGATCCCAAAGCTGGATTCAGCATCGAAAACAATTGTTATAGCAAAGCCCGATACTGTGCAAAAGCGTTCTTTAGATGAATATTTAAAAACGCGCAGAGGCTTTTTTGGCAAGATGATGAAGAACCTTACCAGAGATACAAGCGAGGTAGGTAAAGCAAATGAACTTTTAAGAAACGATATACCGTTTCAACAATACCAGGGATACGTAATACGACGGATAAATATTAAAGACCTGCGCTTTGGAACGCCATTAAGTGATACGGCAAGAAGAACCCATTCTGGCCTTATAAAATTTGCTAATGCTATACACCATACAACCAAGTGGCAGGTAATAGAAAGCAATCTTTTTTTTAAGATAAATGATACTATACAGCCCTTTCTTATGGCAGATAACGAGGCTTTTTTAAGACAGCTTCCTTATGCTGAAGATGCCACTATACAGGTAACGCCGGTGGAGGGCAGCGCAGATTCAGCAGATGTGGATGTAGTGTTAAAAGATGTGTTTTCTTTAGGAATTTCCATTGCTTCGCTTGATCTGAACAATACCGACTTAGCCGTAAGGGAAGATAATATTTCCGGCAGTGGTAATGCAATAGTGGTGCATGGGCTTTATGATATGAGCAGGCATCAGCACTTCGGCACCGGTGTGGAATATATTTTAAGAAACATTGGCGGAAGCTTTATTAACCTTGATGCAGGTTATCAAAATTATTACCCAAGTATAGTAGGCCTTAAAGAAGATAAAATAGTGTATACCAGGTTTACAAAGCCACTGGTTAACAGGTATAAACACTGGACTTACGAAGTAGATGGCTCCTATCATTCTACCTCTAATATGTATTCAAATGATTCGTTGTACAAAAACAACCTGAGATACCGGTATTATGATGCTGATGCCTGGATTGGTTATAACCTGCATGCTACAAAATTTACAACCGAAAGCGAGGATAAAAAACTCAGAAAGGTGATAGCTGGCCGGGTACTAAAGCAACATTTTATTGACCTGCCATATATATATGATAGTAACTATAACTGGCGCTACGCAAGCCTTACAGGCACTATGTTATCGGTAACTTTTTACCGGCAAAACTTTTATAAATCGCAATACATATATGCTTTTGGTATAAATGAAGATATTCCTGAAGGGCTAAATCTTACGCTAACAACAGGCTATATAAAAAAAGAAAGTTTATCACGTCCTTTTCTTGGCTTCAATTACCTGCATTCTGTTTTTAATAATAAAAAAAATTACGTAAGCTATCTTATACGGACGGAAGGATACCTAAATAATAAAAGCTGGCAGGATATAACTTTCTTTGGAGCGTTTGATTATTTCGATCATCTGAAAGCAATGGGTGCAAAGTGGAACCAAAGAACTTTTGTTGATATTGGTTTTGCAAAGCAAATAAACACCATACTTAATGAGCCTTTATACATTGACAGCAAGTATGCGCTGCCAGCGTTTCGAAACGGAAATGTCGGTGGCTCGCTTCGTGCCACAGCAAAAGTGGAATCAGTTTTTTACAGCCCATGGACATTGGCCGCATTCAAGTTTGCTCCATTTGTTTTTGGAGATGCGGGTTTATTCAATCCCAACTTACCACCGGCGCCAAATGCAGGGCCGGTTATAAATCAGCCATCTAATATCAGTAATATTTATACACTCGTTGGCGGCGGCTTAAGAACAAGAAACGAAAATTTAATATTCGGCACACTTGAATTACGCGGGTATTATTTTTTAAAGAAAAACATATACAATGAAAACTGGAGAGTAGATATCAGTACCAACATTACTTTTAAATACAGCTCTCAGCTTGCCCAAAGGCCTGATTTTATTGAAGTAAATTAAAGATGGTTTTTATACCAGGCACATTATTTAATACAGTACTTAAAGCCGGAAATACTCTTCACTCTTATCCGTATATTTTCAGGCAGCAACTTTTACCTGGTTATAAAATTATGTATGCATTACTGCACTTGCCTTTTAAGCATTTTATTATAAAAATATTTTTTACAAAATATAAAAATTATATAGGTAAAAATGAGTATGAATAAAAAAGCTACCAAAGTGGTTTGTAAAAAATGTTCAGAAAATATAAATGTAAAATTGAATAAGCCGTTTTTAACTTTAGTAACAGGCCCTGAGAAAAAGCAATGATCGAAAGTACAATTCGCATCCATAAGCAACGGCGTGTTAGCGCCATAATACCGGAAGTTACAGCTTCTGAAAACAACGTTAGCGCCATAAGATGTAAGCAAATTTTGCACGCCGGCCTCACTTTGGTACGCAAAATCAATACTGCAATCTGAAACCTCGCAGGCAAGCTCAGAATTGAAAGTGCCAAAAGACCCGAGACTCTCCGCAAACACATGGCTAACGTAGGTGGGAAAGTAGCCATGCTGGTCGTTGTAAATAAACCGGGCCACGCCACCCGCAATGTTCACATGATCAATATGCCAGTTGCCAGCCATTCTTGGTGAGCCGTATAATGCTGTCGCAAAAATGGTATGCGTGCCGCCCCAGCAATAAATATTGGAAACAAGGTTTTCTTTTTCCTGATCCTGGCCGCCGGAAATACAAAGCTTGCAATTACTAAATTGAACTTTATTTATAATGGTAATTTCGGCATTGCGGGTAAGCCCGTTCGGCGATGAGCAAATGCCCACAACAAATCCGCTGATATTTAATTCTTCCAGCTCTGTGCCTGTGCTGCCAGACTGCGTTGCAAGGCTTCCTGATTTTCCATAAAATGCTTTCATAGTCGGATACCCGCCATCGGCTGGCAGTTTATCCGTGGCAAGGTTGGTAAACGGATCTATAACTATAGCGGCATAAGGCGAGTAGCGGCTGTCGCGGCTTTTGCCATCAGTAAAGTTGTCAAATGAGGAGCCATAGAATGCTTTTGAATTGTTCCCAAAAGGCGGCTTGAAGAGACCGGCGATCCTAAGCTTGTGAATTTTACATCCTTTACCGTTTTGAATGCCGATGGCGAACGCATCGTTAAACGTAGGAAATATTTCGCTGCCCATATTGCTATCCCAAAAGGTAGACTGGCCTAAAAGCTCCAGGGTGCAAAAAGCGCGGGAGCCGTTGTTGTCGTTGTCTTTCGTGCCCGATGCGCCGCGTATAAGCAAAGGTCTTGAAATATTATAATGCCCTGCGGGAAAATATACCGTTTTTATATTATTTCTTATGCAGGTGGTTATTGCTTTTTGAATTGCATTGTAATCATCACCAGTATTGCCCCGTGCACCAAACCATTTTACCGAAAAATATTCGTTTACAGAACGCGGGTTTACGGTAAGTGTTGTATCAAAAATCTGGTTTTGGTATCCTGCAGTTATATCTCCTCCGTTAATAGTTCCGCTGCCGGTAAGCCTGCCACCATCTTGTATGCTCAGTCGTTTTCCTTGCGGTATCGTAAGCGTTCCGTTCACAATCATGTCGCCCTTATTAACCGTTACAGTTTTTATAGCTGCATCATTAAATGCGGCCTGAAGCGTTTTTGTAGCGTCTTCACCGGGTGCCGCAGTGGCCACAAAATTTTGCGACCTGGCTGTAATGGCAAAGAATAATATTATGATTGAAAAAAATTCTCTTTTCATATTTATTAATTGAAATTTATCTAAGACATTATAAGTTTCACAGAATCTTTTTTCCCAGAATAAAATAGTTGTCTTTTTAAAAAAAATAACGCTGGCAAATATTACAAGTTTAGTGAAAGACAAGTTTAAAGGTTAAAAGTAAAAAGATAGCTGACTCCTGCGCAAACGTTGCCTTGTTTTATAAATTTAATTAAGCAAATGTAGTATCAACAACATAAGCAAGTGTCTCATTTAATTAATAAATTAGCATTTTCAAATCTCAAAAGCCAATTTAGCTCAGGTGGTAGAGCAGCACCCTCGTAATGTGCAGGTCGTTGGTTCGAGTCCAATAATTGGCTCTGGCTTATAAAATTTATTTGTGAAAAAAGATTTAAAAACGAGAGACAATATATTCAGCTTAATAAAAAATATTTCTGCACAAAGCGTTTCACATGCAGTACAGTATTGCATTTCATAAATAAATATCTGTGAAATAAATAAAAAGCAGCGTAATAAAATAATAACTGCTAATGAATTGCCATTGATGTATTGTAAATTTATCTCTGCTAAAAAGCTATCTTTCTACTTTTGATCTGATTTATGCTATACCGCAAAATAATTGTTGTTATATTTTTTTTTGCAAAGCTTCATTCTTACGAAGGCTGCTCAACTAATAAAAATAAAGTTATTCTTCCCTGCAAGGAGTACGACCTGGAGAAGCCGTACATTCTAAAGCTCGCTGATGCCCTCACAGAAATCTCCGGCATTAGCTTTTATGCAAAAGACACAAGTGTTTTTGCTATTTCTAACAGAAATGGCTATTTATTTAAAATTCATTTACATAAAAATTACAGGATTACATCATGGAAGTTTGATAAAGCCCGTGACTTTGAGGAGGTGATGCTTCACGACAGTACCTTTTATGTTTTGCAAAGCAATGGTAACATAGAAACCATAAATTTTTCACCACGCGGCGATACTATTTATAACAGAAAAAGCCAACTTCCGGGCGCTAAAAAAGAAGCGAATGAATTTGAATCTATGTATTATAATGAGCAGCTAAAAAAAGTAGTGCTTATTTGTAAGGATTGCCAAAGCGATAGAAAAGATTTTGTTTCATCGCTTGTTTTTAATCCGGATGATGATACTTATAATTCATCGGACTTTACAATTAATGCAAAAGAGATTGCCCATGCTATTGGTGAAAAAAAATTAAAGTTTAAGCCTTCTGCGGCGGCAATTAATCCGCTTACAAAAGACGTGTGGATATTGGCTTCTGCAAATCAGTTGCTGGTAGTAACCGATAATTTTGGCAAAATAAAAAAAATATATACTTTAAATCCGCTGATATTTAAACAGCCCGAAGGCATTACGTTTACGCCCTGGGGTGACCTGCTTATTTCTAATGAAGCAAATGATAAATACGGCACTGCCAACCTGCTAATTTTTAAGCTAAAAAGAAAAGTTTGATGCGAAAAATATATTTTTTAATCTTTTTTATTTCAATAAAAAATATAGGCTTTTCTCAGGATTCCATACAGGCAAGAATTATAATCATAGGGGATGCAGGGCAGCTTAATTTTGGTCGTGAGCCCGTTATTGATGCGGCAAGAGATCTGATTCCATTAGATGAAAAAACAACCGTTTTATATATCGGCGATAATCTTTATACCTCAGGCCTTCCCGATGATATAATGCCGGGGTATCAAAAAGCAAAAGCTATCCTCGACTCACAAATAAATATTGCAAAAGGCACCAAAGCTCATGTGGTGTTTGTGCCTGGAAACCACGACTGGAACGAGAAAGCAAGGGACGGGCTTGATATAATAGAGCGCCAGGGTAACTACATAAATGCGCAAGGCGGCAACATAAAATTTTTACCTGCTGATGGATGTCCGGGGCCGGTAGAATATCCGGTTAACGATAACATCATGATGGTTATTTTCGACAGCCAGTGGTTCATAAGAGGTGAAGATGAAAGGCCCGGTATAGAATCGAACTGTCCTTATAAAACTCCTGAACAATTTTATGCAGAACTTAATGATGTATTAAACAGAAATTCAAAAAAGCTGGTAATACTTGCCTGCCACCATACTTTAAAAAGCTATGGCATTCATGGCGGATATTTTCCATTAAAAACACACATTTTTCCATTAACAGATGTGAAGCCAAAGCTGTGGATACCCTTGCCTGTCATAGGTTCTATCTACCCTATTGCCCGCGGTGTTTTTGGTATTTCCGAAGACCTCCATTATCCTGCTTATGCTAATATGATTGCCAATGTGGAGAAGATTGTGAAGCAGCACAGCAACATAATTTTTGTTGCAGGGCACGAACATACTTTACAACTTATAAAAGACAGTAGCTTTTATTATGTGGTAAGCGGAGCAGGCTCAAAAAGCACACGTGTAAGCTCAGGAAAAAACACCGTATATAAAGCGCAGTCATTTGGCTTTGCCACATTGTCTATATCAAAAAATAAAACAGTTCGTGCAGACTATTATACCGTTACAAAAGACTCGGCAAGCCATAGCTTTTCAAAAGATCTTTTTAATTTTTCTAAAATAAAAAATGACCCGGCAGATACCACAGCTACGCCAGAAGCGCTGCCTACAATGAGTTTCAAGGATAGCGTAATAGTTGCCATTAATACTCATTATAAAAAAGTTTCTGGCTTGCATAAAATTATAGCAGGTAAAAATTATCGTGAAGAATGGGCAGCACCGGTGAACATGAAAGTGTTTAATTTAAATAATGAAAATGGAGGCTATAAAATTGAAAGCCTTGGTGGTGGCGGTTCTGAGGCATCTTCATTGCGCCTGCTCGATAAAAATGGCCATGAATGGCTGCTGCAAACAGTCGATATGATTCCTTCCGGCTCAGCAGCAGAAGCCTTGCGGCCTTATGTGGCACAAAAGATATTGCAGGATATGGTTTCGGCCAGGCATCCTTACGGAGCGCTCATAGTTCCTGCACTTGCGGATGCTGTCAGCATTGTACATGCAGACCCCAAATATTATTTTGTGCCTGATGATCCGGCATTAGGATTTTACAAGCCAATATTTGCAAATAAAATTTGCCTGCTCGAAGTGCTTGCGCCCACTTCTGATGAAACAGAAACGGTAAGCACCTCAAAAGTTATTGACAAAATAATCAGTGACAGTAAAAATCACATTGACCAGCAAGCGGTGCTTCGCGCACGCCTGCTTGATATGATGATCGGAGACTGGGACAGGCACTTTGACCAATGGAGCTTTGGCGTAAGCGATACGGGTATGGGCAAATTATATTATCCGATACCAAGAGACAGGGATGAAGCGTTTTATTATTCGGATGGTGTTTTTACAAAAGGCGTAAGCGTGGCTGCAGCGCCTTATTTACAAGGCTTCCGGAAACATTATACCAACATAAAATGGTTCAATTGGGAAGAGAGATCTTTTGACAGAATATTCATGAATAACCTCGACGAACATACATGGAACTCGACCATTCAGAAATTTCAGCAGGCAGAAAGCGATACTATAATAAGCGCAGCATTGCATAGCTTACCTAAAGAAATTTATGATATTGATAATAAAAAAATGAGGGACAAATTGGCAAACAGGAGAAATTATTTATTAAAAGAAGGAATGAAATATTATCACTTTCTTTCTAAAGAAGTGAATGTAACTGGCAGTAATAAAAATGAATATTTTAAAGTGTTTAACAAAGATGACAGCCTTGAAGTAAAGGTGTATAAAAGAAAAACAAAAACTGATACATCAGACGTTTTATACGATAGAGTTTTTGATGCTAAAACAACAAAGTATATAAATTTATATGGCCTTAATGGAAATGATTATTTCTATGTTGATCCATCTGCTCATTCAAAAATAAAGCTGAGAATCATCGGTGGAAAAGGCAGAGACACATTTAATATAAATGGAAACGTAAAGAATATTATATACGATTTTAAAGCAGACAGCAACATTGTTGAACATACAAGCCAAACAAAAAATAAAATTTCAACTGACCCTTCAGTAAACGCTTACGACGTAACATCATTTAACTACAACACATACCGGGTGCCGCTTTTAAGCTTTGCTTATAATAATGAAGATAAATCTTTGATTGGTTTTGGCTATTCCTTAAGAACGTATGATTTCAGAAAAGACCCTTACTCCACTTTTCAAAGGCTCACATCTCTTTATAGTTTTGCCTACAAAAAATACCAGGTTCATTACGATGGAGAATTCAATGAATTATTTGGTAAATATGATCTTGTGGCTCATGCAAACTTATACAACTCCACACTCAGTAATTTTTTTGGATATGGAAATGAAACACGGATTGACAAAAGCAAAGGCTTTAGTTATTATAATGTGCGCTATAATTATTTCTCTGCCGATCTTCTTTTGCGCAAGCGCATTCATAACATTTTAGAATTTAACATTGGCCCAACTTATTACCACTATTGGAACCATTACAATGATAATAAAAATAATATACTTGGAAACCCATCTGCTGCAGGCTTTGACTCTGTAAGCATTTACTCAGACAAGAGCTACGCCGGCCTGAAAGCGGCCCTCGTTGTTCATAATATTAACAATGATCTTTTTCCTACAAGAGGTATTTATTGGAACACAGAATTTACATCATCTTATGGTACAAATGCAAACAGTGGCAACCTTACTAAACTTACATCTGACATGACGGTGTATGCAAGCTTTAACGACCCGACGAGGCTTGTTACTGTAGTTAAACTGGGCGCAGGACATATTTTTAATAAAAATTATGAATATTTTCAGGCATTGGATCTTGGAGAAGATAATTTTTTAAGAGGCTTCAGAAAGAACAGGTTTAGCGGCAGGTCTTTATTGTATGAGTCAACGGAATTCAGGTTTAAGTTATTTGAATCGAAATCTTACATTGCTCCCGGCGCCGTAGGCCTCATTGCCTTTAATGATATTGGCAAAGTTTCTGTGCAAAATGAAACATCGCACAAGTGGCACGATGGGTACGGAGGCGGTTTGTATTATTCTCCTTATAACTTTGCAATTGTTTCTGCCACCGCTGCTTTTTCCAGCGAGGAAAGCCTTTTTAATTTTTCTATTGGAACAAAATTTAATTTAACCTTTTAATATGGATTACAATAATAAGCTGTATAAAAAAATTGAAGATTATGTATCTGGCTTGTTTGAGCAAAAAGATACAACCAGGCTTGTATTTCACGATCTAAATCATACGAAAAGCGTCGTAAAACATGCTTTGGAAATTGCCGGTAACTATCAAATTTCGGAGAGCGACCTGCTCACACTCTATGCTGCTGCATGGTTTCATGACACAGGGCATCTTTTTGGCGAGCCAAAAAACCATGAAGAAATGAGCTGCGAGGTAATGGAGAAATTTATGAAAGAAAATTCTGACGATGCCTCTTTAATTCCTGCAATAAAAGATTGCATAATGGCAACAAAATTTCCCCGCAATCCAAAAAGTTTATTGCAGGAAATAATTTGCGATGCAGATACATATCATCTTGGCACAAAAAATTTTAAAGACAACAACAAAAGAGCATGGGATGAATGGCAATTAAGACATGATAACGCAGATAAAAACATTTTTAACGAAGAAACGGTGAAGATGCTGGCGTCTCATAAATTTTATACCAGTTACTGTAAAGATCTTTTAAATAAAGGAAAAGAAAAGAATTTGAAAAAGCTAAAAAATAAAACGGTAAAAGCCGAAGAAGAACAGCAAAGCAATGTGGTAACCCTGGCGGGAATAGAAAAAGATAAAAACGGGCTCATGAGCAAGGGCATACAGACGATGCTTCGGCTTACTTCTGAAAACCATTTAAAGCTCAGTGAAATGGCGGATCACAAGGCCAATATTTTAATTTCGGTAAACTCAATTATCATATCAGTTATTTTAAGTGTGCTGCTTCGTAAGTTGCAGGAAGATGCGTACCTCACCATACCAACTATCATCTTTTTGGTAGTTGCGGTTACCACCATTGTTATTGCCATTATGGCTACAAGGCCGAAGGTGAGCGGCGGAGATTTTACCGAGGAAGATATTAAACAAAAGAAAACCAATCTTCTTTTCTTTGGCAATTTTTATAAGGCAACTTATGAGCAATATAACGCGGCTATGCACGAAATGATGCTGGATACTGATTATTTATATGGCACTCTTATCAAAGACATTTATTACCTGGGCGTGGTGCTTGGCAGAAAATACAAGCTTATCAGGCTTGCTTACAGCATTTTTATGATTGGTATTATTGTAGCCGTCCTTGCCTTTGCAGTGGCTGCTTTCTTCAATGATGGCTCTTCGGGAGGCACCGTAATAAACGGAAGCGGATCGCCACTTTAGTTAAGCAATGTCTTAATGATTTATTTAGAAAAATGAACACAATAACCAAGACGTATAGCTTAAGTAATGTGAATAAAATTCGCCTGAGAACGGTACTTTATATTGCTTTTTTCTGGACGTTCATTGATTTTATCATTGCTCTTTTAAGAGATGATGAGCAGATACACACAAAAAGCATTTGGTTAAGAGAATTACTGATGCTTTCTGTAAGCCTCGTGATGAGCTATATTTTTGTTTTTGGCCTAAACAAAATATTAAGCCATTATGCTTTATGGTTAAATTTTTTACTGAAAAGCCTTATGCTTCTCAGTGCTGCGCTTGCCATTACTTTTTTACTACAGTTCATCACTACCTTTTTTTTTGAGCATATAAGTTTTTACAATTCTTTTAGAGAAATAAAAAATTATGCGCTTCATAAAAACTGGCTCGTAAAAAAAATTATTTACTGGATGATCATATTTTTTGTTACCCAGCTTTTCCTGGTGCTTAATGAAAAATATTCTCCCGGCGTTTTTCTGGATATACTTACAGGAAAATATATAAACCCTGTGGTTGAGAAAAGGATCGTGATGTTTATAGATCTTAAAGACTCCACTCCCATTGCAGAGAAGCTTGGCCATTCGTTATACTTTAAATTTATTAGAGATTTCATTAATGAAGTTTCTACCGCTATTATTGAGTTTGATGGCACCATTTACCAGTACGTGGGTGATGAGGTAGTTTGCTCGTGGAAATTTGCTCCCCATAATACGCGTAAATGCTTTGATACCATTTTGTATGCAAGAAAAAATATACAAAAAAAAAGTACTTATTTCCGGGATAAATATGGCATAATTCCGGAATACCGGGTGGGCATTCATATTGGCGAAGTAACCATAGGGGAAATAGGAGTGGTAAAAAAAGACCTTGCCATGAGCGGCGAAACCATGAATACTACTGCAAGGATACGAAGCGCCTGCAACGAGCTCCGGCACCAATTTATAGTGTCAAAAGCTTTCATGGATAACATTGACCTCCAGGAATGGCAGGCTAAGAACCTCGGGCTTGTGGAACTTAAAGGCCTGGGCGCAGATATTGAATTATTTTCTCTTCAAATTTGATCATTTGAGCTTAATACAAGCAACGGATTTTATATTATCTTCATCTATATTCCGTTATTATTATTTCACACATTATTGGTTTAAATTTTGTAAGTAGGCTAAAACACAGGTTTTAATTTATGGAATCACAAAAACAAGCTGCTCCCAAAAAGAAAAGGTCGGTATTAGCAAAAACCGGCCGTGTATTTTTATGGATCATAGGTTCGCTGGTTTTGCTAATAGTAATCCTTGCATTGCTTATACAAACCGCTCCTGTACAGAATTTCGCCCGCAAAAAAGTGGTTGCTTACCTTGAAAATAAGCTTAAGACCAAAGTGGAAATTGGTAAGCTGGATATAAAATTTCCGACATCACTTTCCCTGCAAAATATTTATATACAGGATCAAACAAAAGATACATTGATATATGGCGGAGAGCTGCGTGTAAACATCAGTATGCTTAAGCTCATAAAAAGCGATATCAGCATCAATGAAATTTACCTCGATAATATTGTTGCAAAAGTAAAGCGGCTCCCTCCGGATACAACTTTTAATTTTCAGTTTATTATTGATGCGTTCGCTGACAGTAAGCCTTCTGCGCCAAAAACAACTGACACTTCTTCTATGAAAATAAACATAGATAGAATAATTGTAAAAAATACACGCATTGTTTATAAAGATGCTTTTACAGGAAATGATATGGACCTTGCCATTGGTGATCTTGACACCAAGATTTCCACTTTCGATCCTTCTCACATGATATTTAATATACCCTCAATAACATTAAAAGGTTTGAAGGGACATTATTATCAGCTGGTTCCATTACAGCAATCAGTGGCTAAGAGTGTTGCTGTGGCAGCATCTGCGCCTCAAACGTATTTGCAGTTCATCAATAAAGAAATGAATTTTTCAGATATAAATGTTGCATTTAAGAGCGATCCGATGCACTTGAATTCGTCATTTGTAGTTGGAGAGGTGGTGATACATCCAAAAAAGTTTGATCTAAAAAATGGTGTGTACGCTTTGGATGATGTGCGCCTTAATAATGCTGCCATCGCAGTGGAAATGGATTCAAAAAAACAAACACAACCTGCAAAGGATACGCTTACAGATTCGGCGGTAGCGGCCACGCCTTTTAAGTTTTTAGCTAATGAAATAAAGATTGATAACAGCAAGCTAAAATATGATGATGTATCTGCACCGCCTGTTGCCAAAGGAATGGATTTTTCCCATTTGAATTTAGATGACCTGGCGCTTACTGTTGCCAACATTGAATATTCAGCAGATACCACATTGGCTTCGGTAAAGTCGGCAAGTTTTACAGATCAGAGTGGATTTGTTTTAAATAATTTTACTACTGATTTTTCCATGTATCAAAACGGTCTTTCTGTAAAGAACCTGCTGATAGAAACACCTAACACCACCATAAAAAGATCGGCAGTTCTCACTTATCCGTCTCTTGCAGCTATACAAAAAAACCCGTCATTAATGGGCATTGACATTGATCTTGCAGATAGTAAAATTGCAGTGAAAGATATTAAGATGCTTGCTCCGCAAATGGCGGCGCAGCTTGCTACTTTACCGGCGGATGCTACCTTATATGTTGATGCAAGAGTAACCGGCAAAGTGAATGATCTTAATATTCAGAAATTAATTTTGAAAGGATTAGGATCTACAGACATTAACGCAAGCGGAACCATAACAGGCCTGCCCGATCCAAAGAAAGTAAATGCTGATCTTACCATTACAAGGTTTCAAACAACAAGAAAAGACCTCGTTTCTTTTTTGCCAAAAGGCGCTTTGCCTGCGAATATAACTCTGCCTGAAAACCTTGCTGCATCAGGTTCTGTAAAAGGTGGTATGGCAGATCTTGCTACCAATCTTCGCATCACTTCAAGCCTCGGCAATGCAACAATAAAAGGCACTTTGGTAAATATAACTGATAAGATCAGGGCAAAATATGATATGGTTGTAAGCGCTCAAAGCTTGCAATTAGGTACATTAATGCAGAACGCAGAGCTCGGCTCTTTAACCGGGAATTTTAAAGTAAAGGGAAGTGGCCTTAGCCCTGAAACCGCTAAGGCTATATTCGCGGGATCTATACCAAACATTACATTAAATAAGTATAACTATAAAAATATAAAAGCTGATGGAAGCATAACTAATAAGGTCTTTAAAATAAATGCTTCCGTGCATGACCCTAACATAAGTGCCGAAATAACTGCAGGTGGTACTATGACGAATAAGTTTCCTTCTATACAAATAAGCGCCATCATAGATAGCATAAAAGCTTTGCCATTGCATCTTTCAACCACCACATTAAATTATCATGGTGAAATAAATGGCAATTTCAGCAGCACAGACCCTGATAACCTTGCAGGAAATTTATTGATCACTCATTCATTGCTCGTAACCGATAGCCAGCGTATCAATATTGATTCCTTAAAAATGATAGCAGATAACAGCAACGGCCAGCATAGCCTTAGCATTCAGTCAGATTTTATTTCTTTATCTATCAAAGGGCAATATAAATTAACACAACTCGGCGATGTATTTCAACAGGCCATTGATCCATATTTTGCTTTAACTGATAAAAAAAATACAGCCAAAGTTGATCCTTATCATTTTAGCATAAGCGGCGGAGCGGCCGATAATGCTGCGTTGCGGGCGTTTCTTCCAGACCTGAAACAATTTAAACCGGTAACGCTGGCAGGGAATTTTGCAAGCGACAGCGGATGGAATATTTATATAAAATCTCCTTACATAGTTTATGGAACAAATACAATTGATGATGCAAACTTTAATGCTGGAACAAAAAATGGAGCGCTTGCTTTTAATACATCTTTAAAGCAATTTAAAAACGGGACTTCTTTCAGCATATACCAAACAAATTTGGATGGCACATTGCAGAACAACAATATCAATTTTACCTTAAATATAAAAGATCAGAAAGCTGTTAATAAATATACGCTTAGCGGCTTGATTTCTCAACCTTCTGCAAATAACTATTCTTTTAGTTTAAAGCCAGAAAATCTTTTATTAAATTATGCTAAATGGAGCATAAGCAGTGATAATTCCATTCAATATATAAACAAAGATGTTGCTGCGCATAATTTTATTTTAACCCAGGGCAACCAGGAGCTTGGCATAAATACGATAGGCACTGCACCTAACAGCCCTTTGCAAATTGACTTTAAAAATTTTAAAATAGAAACAATAACAGGCTTTGTGCAAAGCGATTCATTGTCTGTAAATGGAATGTTGAATGGAAACGCCACTGTAAGAAATATTCAAACACAACCCACGTTCACAACAGATATAACTGTAAACGACCTGAGCGTTTTCAAGGATACGATAGGCAATTTTACTGCAAAAGTGAATAACAATGTTGCCAATACTTTCGACGCAAACGTAAGCCTTACCGGAAGAGGCAACCAGGTAAATATAAATGGTAAATATTATGTAAAGCCTGATAATAGTACGTACGATTTCGTAGTAGATGTCGCTGCGCTTCAAATGCAATCGGTGGAAGGGTTTACCAAAGGTGGCATTAAAAACGCACGCGGATATTTATCAGGAAAAATTGCATTAAATGGAAGCCTCACAGCGCCTAATATTGATGGCAGAATTGGCTTTAATGATATTGCTTTTAATGTAAGCACGGTTAACAGTGTATTCCGCATAGATAAGTCGGCTATTGCTATTATTAATAACAAAGGAATAGAACTAAACTCTTTTACCATACGTGATACTGTTAACAACACGCTGGTGCTCGACGGAGCAGTAAACACGCCTGATTTCTTTAATTATAATTTTGATCTTACTTTAAAAGCAGACCACTTCCAGGCAATAAATTCTTCTGAGAAAAACAACAATCTTTTCTTCGGCAAATTTGTTTTTTCAACCAACCTTTCTATTACAGGCACACCCACACATCCGGTGATTGATGGAGACCTTACCATAGACGATAAAACAAATTTTACCATTGTGCTTCCGCAGGCCGATCCAGAGGTCCAAAGCCGTGATGGGATTGTTAAGTTTGTAGACTACAGCGCACCAGCCGATACTTTATTAAAGAGTGCTTATGATTCTTTAAAAGTATCTCCATTAATAGGCTATGATGTTTCTATAAATATTAATGTAAGCAAAGAAGCCAGCTTCAATGTAATTGTGGATGAAGCAAATGGCGATTTTTTAAAAATAAAGGGAACCGGGCAAATAACTGCCGGCATTGATGCAAGCGGAAAGATCAATATGGTAGGATCTTACGAAATTGACCAGGGTTCTTATAACCTTTCATTTAATTTTTTAAAAAGAAATTTTCTTATACAGCAGGGAAGCCGCATAGTATGGACGGGCGACCCAACCAGCGCCCAGCTTGATGTTACAGCCATTTACGTCGCAAACACTGCGCCTTTTGATCTCGTGCAGCAAACATCTTCGGACCCAAATTCCACAACCTACAAGCAAAAGCTTCCTTTTGAAGTACATCTTTTATTAAAAGGCCAACTGCTGAAACCAGACATTACTTTTGACGTTGTATTGCCGGAAGATAAAAATTATAATGTAGCTAAATTTGTAACAGACGATGTGCAGGCCAGACTTTCTCAATTACGGGAAGAGCCCAGCGAAATGAACAAGCAGGTGTTTGCTCTTTTACTGTTAAACCGTTTTGTGGGCGAAAATCCATTCGATAATGGTGCTGCGGGCGGCAGCAGCGCAACCACTCTTGCAAAGCAAAGTGTAAGTAAATTATTAACACAGCAATTAAACAATCTGTCTCAAAATCTTGTACAGGGTGTTGACATAAATTTTGACCTTGCTACCACTGATGATTATACAACCGGCTCCAGGCAAGACAGAACCGATTTTAATGTGGGCGTTTCAAAAAGCTTACTGAGCGATCGGCTTACAGTTACTGTTGGCAGCGACTTTCAGCTTGAAGGCCCGACAGCAGCAAATGGCCAGGAAAATTTAGCAGGCAATATTTCCATTAATTATAAATTAAGTAAAGATGGAAGATATGTGCTTAGGGCTTACAGAAAAAATGATAACACGGGTACCATTGAAGGCTATGTAATAGAAACAGGTGTAGGCTTTATTATTTCAGTGGATTATAACAGGTTTAAAGAAATTTTTTCTACAAAAGAACAAAGAAGAAAGAAGAGAGAAATTAAAAAAGAAAATAAAGATGTAGCAGATAAAAGTTCTGCAATGAAAGAAAATGAATCACCCGCCGCAACTCCTGCTAAAGCCAATGAGAATTAGACTTATGAATTACAGATCTCAATTTATCGCTTTTATTTGTGCACTGTTTGTTATTGTTTCCTGCAATTCTACCAAGCTGGTACCAAAGGGCGATGCTTTATATACAGGCGCCACCATAAAAGTTGATGATAGCACGCTTTCTAAAAAAGAAAAGAATAAAATAGTAGACAGGACTGAAGATTTGCCAAGGCCAAAGCCAAATGGAAAATTTTTAGGCATTCCGATTAAGCTTGATTTGTATAACCTTGCAGGAGATCCCAAAAAGAAGGGTTTTATAAGAAAACTTCTTCGCAAGTTTGGTGAGCCGCCTGTTTTGCTAAGCAGTGTTAAGCCTGCTTTTAATGCAAAAGTTATCAGTAATTTTTTGCAAAATGTTGGTTACTTTCAGGCGGCAACAAGATGGGATACTATTGTAAAAAAGAAAAAAGCAAAAGCAATTTATACAGTTACCGCAGGCCCGCTTTATACCATAAAAAATGTAACCTTTTCAATGGATAGCTCATCACTTGGTAAAGCAATACTTGATACAAAATCCACTACATTGCTTAAACCTAATGATCCTTTTAACCTTGATGTTATAAAAGGTGAGCGCGTAAGAATTGATGCAAATTTAAAAGAAGAAGGTTATTATTATTTTAGCCCCGATGATCTTATTGTAGAGTTTGACAGCACTGTCGGAAATCATAAAGTAAATTTTTATTTGAAAGTAAAACCCCAAACACCAGCGATTTCAAAGAAACCATATATTATTAATGATGTTTACATCTATCCTAATTATCGTTTGAATGCTAAAAGGGTGGATACCACAAATCTTGAAAAATACAGGTACGACAAATATCATATTATAGATCCGCAGAAAAGGTTTAAACCCAAATTATTTCCATCTGTCATGATGTTTGATTCAGGGGATGTATATAACAGAACCGATCATAATGTAACACTAAGCAGGCTCATAAACCTTAATGTATTTAAGTTTGTAAAAAATAATTTTGTAAACGATTCAACTGTTAGCAATGATGCAGATACCGGAAGATTGAACACTTCATATTATTTAACACCGCTGCCAAAAAAATCTTTACGCGCAGAGATAAGTGGCGATACAAAATCGAATAATTATGTAGGTTCTTTAATAACATTTACCTTCTCTAACCGAAATACTTTTAAAGGTGCAGAAAGGCTCGACCTTCATGCAAATGTGGGAAGCGAGGTGCAATACAGCGGTTACCAGAGTGGATACAATACTTATCAAACGGGCGTGGGCGCTACGTTTACCATTCCAAGGTTTGTTGTGCCTTTTTTTAAATTCAATACCAGCAATGCTTACGTACCCAGTTCTAAAATAAATGTCAGCTACGATCTGCTGAACAGAAGAAAATTGTATACGCTTTATTCAGCATTAGGTGAGCTTGGCTACTCATGGAAGCCAAGCCTGAGAGTTCAGCAAGATTTTTATCCGTTTTCAATTAACTACGTAAGAGCCTTGAACGTAACACAGATTTATCTTGACAGCATTAAAAGAAACCCATATTTACGCCACTCAATAGATACGCAATTTATTGTTGGCTCAAACTATTCCTACACTTACGACCAGCTTGCCAACAGGCCATCAAGTTCAGGATTTTATTTTAATGGCCTTGCAGATATTTCTGGAAATATAGCAGGACTGGTGGTTCCGGCAGATGCTGATGGAAAGAAAAGAATAATAGGCTCTCCATTTTCGCAATACATAAAAACACAGGCAGATGTAAGATATTATTATGAAATAAATCCAAAAACAAGATTAGCTAACCGGGTTATACTTGGTCTTGGCATCCCTTATGGAAATAATACACAGCTTCCTTATATAAAACAATTTTTTATTGGTGGCAATAATAGCATACGTGCCTTCAGAAGCCGGTCACTTGGCCCTGGTACATACAGAGACCCTTATGAAGATTCATCAAAATTCTTTCCTGATGAATCTGCAGATATAAAGCTTGAGATGAATACAGAGCTGCGTTATAAATTAAATAGCATACTGGAAGGTGCTTTCTTTATAGATGCAGGAAATATATGGCTATATAATAAAGACCCATTAAGGCCGGGTGGTGAGTTCACCAAAGATTTTTTAAATCAGCTTGCAGTCGGTACTGGTGTTGGACTACGTATAAATTTAACCATACTTTTATTGCGGCTTGATCTTGCAATGCCAATAAGAGAGCCGTGGCTGCCAGCAGGGCAAAGATGGGTCTTAAACCAGGTTGATTTCAGCAGCAGTGCCTGGAGAAAGAAGAACTTAATCTTGAATCTTGCTATTGGGTATCCATTTTAAGTATTTCGTTTATAGGATAACTGTTATCCTATAAACGATAAAAGAGATTCAGTTAATCAACTAATTTTAAAAGCAAAAGCCTGTAGGTTTTCACCTGCAGGCTTTAATATTATATAATTCTTATTATCTTTTATTTTATTGCTTTGGCCAGCCTGGCATTTGTTGATTGCTTAAGCTTTTCGGTGGCATTATCCGCTTCACCTAAAGGCTTATCTTTTGCAAAGTCAACAAGTATTGGCGCTGCAACAAATATAGAAGAATACGTACCTGTAATAACACCAATAAGCATTGCGAAAGCAAAGCCCCTGGTTACTTCACCGCCAAAAATAAATAAGATAAGCAGCGTAAGAAACACCGTTACCGACGTCATGATAGTTCTGCTTAAGGTGTCATTTATTGCTCTGTTAATAATCGTAGGTTTATCGGCACCTTTCATATTTCGGCTGTACTCGCGTATCCTGTCAAATACAATAACAGTATCATTCATGGAGAAGCCAATAACCGTAAGGATTGCAGCTATAAAATGTTGATCAATCTCCAGCGGAAATGGAACTATTGACTTAAAAAAAGAAAATACAGCGAGTGCTACGAACACATCATGCAGCAATGATATAATGGTTCCTAATGAATACCTCCAGTCGCGGAAACGTAAAAAGATATAAATTATAATAGCGATCAATGCAAAGATGGTTGCCTTAATGGCGCCGTTACGCAAGTCTTTAGAAATAATAGGCTGCACAACCTGTGAGCTTTGAATGCTTTTCTTTTCAAACTGCTGTAAGGTAATACCGGCAGGCAACTGAGGCTGTAAGCCGGCAAATAAATGCGCCTGCACGGTGCTGTCAGCATTGTCAACACCTTCAAGATATGCGGTTGTAATATTAAGATGCCTGTTGTCGCCAACGGTTTTAATAACAGGATAATCTCCGCCCAATGCCTTATGAAGATTGTCTGCTATATCCTGTTGTTTTACATCTTTATCAAACTGTACCGTATAGCTTCTGCCACCTTTAAATTCCACGCCGTATTCAAAGCCATTAAAGAAAGAGCCAACGCCTAATATTAAAACCACTACCGAAATGCCATAAGCAATTTTCCTGTATTCTATAAACTTAAAGCTGGCATGTTTAAATACCTTTCTTGATAAGCCTGTGAAATATTCAAAATGCCTTTGCCTGTTTGTGTACATATCTGTTACCAGCCTTGATAATAAAATACCGCAAAAAAGGGATAAAGTAATACCAAGCATTTGCGTGGTGGCAAAGCCAAGCACAGGGCCAAGGCCGAAATAAAATAATATCGCAGCAGTTAAGAACACGGTAACGTGCGCATCAATAACCGGAGCGAGCGATCTTCTGTAACCATCGTGAACAGCCTGCTGGTAACTCTTGCCCCTTGTAAGCTCTTCTTTTATTCTTTCAAAAATAATTACGTTAGTATCTACGGCCATGCCAATGGTAAGCACGAGGCCTGCAATGCCAGCAGCAGTAAGGGTTGCGCCCAAAGCGCTTAATATCCCGATGGTAAAAAGAAGGTTTAAGATCAATGCAATATTTGCTATCCATCCCGCAGTATTATAATACAAAAGCATTAAAATAAATATCACTATAAAAGATAAGGTAAATGCAATAGCCCCGCCATGCACTGCATCGGCGCCAAGCGTAGGCCCTACAACTTGTTCCTGAACAATTTTTGCAGGCGCATCTATTTTACCAATTTTTAAAATGTTAGCAAGGTCCTGCGCTTCCTGAACTGTAAAGTTTCCGCTTATCTCAGAATTACCACCATCAATTTGCCCGTTTACATTCGGGGCACTGTATACCACGTCATCAAGAACGATGGCAACAGGTCTGTTTACATTATCCCCTGTAAGTTTTGACCAGATGCGTGTGCCTATCGGTGTCATCTGCATTTTAATGGCAGGCCTTCCATGCTCATCATAGTCTGCACCAGCATCTTCTACGCCTTCGCCTTCCAGCTTTGCCCTGTCGGTACCTGAAATTGATTTTATAGCATAAAGCTGAAAATATTTTTGTTTGTTTTTATCATTGGTTTCTTCAAGGCCATATAAAAATTTAAGGTTAGCAGGAAAGCTGTTCTTCACTGCATCAAGATTAAGATAGGCATTAGCCTTTGAAGTATCTTTTAGTTCAATGCTCGCAATAGCAGGATAGTATTGCGCTTTGCCATCCGCCCCCTGCTGCGGCCCTATAAAATGAATAACGCTTGCCAAGGGATGATCGTTTGCAGAAAGTTTTGTGGAATCTTTTTTAGCCTTCGCAGAATCAGTCACATTTTTTGTAGAGTCAGTTCCATTTATGTATTGAGCAAGCGCTTTGTCTGCGCTTTCAATGCTGCTCTGTATTTCACTGATGTTATACACTTCCCAAAACTGCAAATGTGCCGATGCCTGCAAAAGCTTGCGAACCCTTACTGCATCCTGAACACCAGCAAGCTCGACAGTAATAATGCCCTTCGTTTCATCAAGATTTAGGTTGGGTTGTGCCACACCAAACTGGTCAGTACGCTTTAATAAAATCTTATAAGTTTGATTAATGGCAGTTTTGGAAATTGACTGCAACTGATCTAAAACCTGCCTGTCGTTATCCGTAATCTTTATGGTTTTACCCGCGCCTGCAAATAGCGAAGCCAGGTTAGAAGAAGGATTTTGTTTTTTAAAAACCTGCGCAAATAAGCTGATATAATCAAGGTCGCTGTTTACTTTTTCTGCATTGGTTTCATTTAATGCATTTAGTAATTGCGGGTCTTTAGGATTATTGCTTAATGATTTTAATACACCTTGAAGATCTACATTCAACGTTACGTTCATGCCTCCCTGAAGGTCAAGGCCAAGGTTCAGTTCATTCTCTTTGCACTTAAGGTAGGTAGTGCCTAAAACAGGATAAATTTTGGTGTCTCTTGTGCTGTCGAGTATTCTTGTAAGCTGCGACTTTACCAGCACTTCTTTGTCATCGCCGGTAACGCCGGGATGCGCCACTGTCACTAATCTCTCAGCCTTTAGCTTCATATTTTTTTCATAGCTGTTTACCACCCAGGTAAAAGAAAGCTGGTACAAAGAAATAAGAACAAGGGTAACGGCAAAAAACCACACCAAACCTTTCAGTTTCATATCATGAATTTTTAGAAGTTTGCAAAGATAAGGTTTTGGATGTAAACCTGCCACGATTTTACGTGGATGCAGGTTGATTTTAAACTATAAACTTTATAAACAATAGTGTAAAATTTTAAAAACTATTTTTTTAATAAAAGATAACCCTTTACAGCTTTTTGAACACGAGTTATAAACTTATAAGCAACAATGTAAAAGATAAAACCTTAGCTTATTTATATCCCAATATTTTTAACATGCTTTGAGCGCTTTGCTCTTTTGCATATACCCAGTCAAAGAGCTTTCCGTTCTTATCACGATCAACCACTACATATTTTGGTGAAGGAATAAGGCAGTGCTTTATTCCACCATATCCGCTTATCTGATCCTGGTAAGCGCCCGTATGAAAAAAGCCAACGTATAGCGGCCCTCCGTTTTCCACCTTTGGCAAAAACACTTCGTTGATGTGCTCCTCAGAATCATAATAATCATGGCTGTCGCAGGTAATGCCACCAAGGGTTACACGCTGGTATTCGGCATCCCATTTATTTATAGGAAGCATTAAAAATTTTTCTCCGATGCCCCAGGTATCAGGTAATGTTGTGATAAAAGACGAATCAATCATGTACCATGTTTCTCTATCATTTTGCTTTTTCTCGCCAATAACGCTATAAATGTGCGCCATACTTTCGCCAACGGTATAACTTCCAAATTCAGTATAAATGTTTGGCACAGGCACATTACTTCTTTTACAGCCAACTTTTATATTTCTTACAATTTCATTGATCATAAATTGGTAGTCATATTCAAAACCGAGCGAATGTTTTATTGGAAAACCGCCGCCGATATTTATGGAATCCAGCTCAGGACAAATCTTTCTTAACTGGCAATAAAGGTTCACAATTTTGTTGAGCTCGCTCCAATAATAAATATCATCTTTTATGCCTTTATTTAAAAAAATATGCAACATCTTTAATTCAAACCGGTGCTCATTGCCTTCTATTTCATCTACATAAAACTCAAGAATATCTTTACTGCGAATGCCAAGTCTGGATGTGTAAAAAGGAAACGTAGGCTCTTCTTCCGCAGCCACGCGAATGCCTATTTTAAAGGGAACACGCACCGATTTACGATACGCTTTTAATTCATCTTTATTATCAAGAACAGGTATTACATTTTTAAACCCTGTATTCAACAATCTTGCAATGCGGCTTATGTAAGGCTTTTGCTTAAAGCCATTGCAAATAATGGAAATGTCTTTAGTTATTTTTTTTGCTTCAAATAATTTATTGATAATTTCTATATCATAAGCATATGATGTTTCAAGATGAATGTTATACTTTAAGGCTTCTTCTACAATAAAAGAAAAGTGAGAGCTTTTGGTGCAGTAACAATAAAAATATTGGCCATCATACTTATATTTTTTTAAAGCATTTTCAAACATCTTTTTTGCCTTATTTATTTGCATACCAATCTTCGGCAGGTATGTAAACTTTAAAGGCGTACCATATTTATCTATCAAAGCTTTTACATCTATATCATTGTATTGCAGATAGTGGTCTTTTAATGTATAATCTTCCTGTGGAAAATTAAATGTTTGATTTACAAGATCGAGATAACTATTAGTCATTGATTAAGTATGATCTTTAAAAATTTTTACAAATGTAAATGAATGATGTATTCATAAATAAAAAACCGCCCCTAATAATAAGGACGGCTGTAATAATTTTTATTAATTCTTCTACTTAACTGAAACGATTAGATTTTTGAAGGTCTCCGGCTCGTTCATTGCCATATCAGCGAGTATTTTCCTGTTGAGGTCAATATTTTTTTCGGATAGCTTATGTATAAACTGGCTATAGGTCATTCCTTCGGCTCTTACAGCTGCATTGATACGCGCAATCCACAAAGTTCTGTATTCACGCTTCTTAAGCTTGCGGCCTACATAGCTGTAAGTAAGCCCTTTTTCCATTACGTTTTTCGCAACGGTATATACATTCTTTCTTTTGCCATAATAGCCTTTGGCCGCTTTTAAAATTCTTTTTCTTCTTGCTCTTGATGCTACTGCATTTACTGAACGTGGCATATAATTTTTTATTAATAATTTTTAGAATAATCTATATCCTAAAAAATATGTGATTGAATTTTATTAAATCTTTTGAATTACTTCATTCTTAATAATCGCATAACAAATGGCCTGTTAGCATCGCTAACCATTCCCTTCTTGCGAAGGCTGCGCTTGCGTTTCGTTGATTTTTTTGTAAGAATGTGGCGTTTAAAAGCTTTCTGGAAAGTGATTTCACCAGTTGCGGTTACTTTAAAGCGCTTCTTTGCGCTGGAGTTGGTTTTAACCTTTGGCATTATTTTACATTTAATTTTTACACCCTCGCCGGCGCCCCCGAACAGACGGAGAACTTATGGAGCCATGTGGGCAATATGTTTTTAAAGAATCAATTAGCCAAAACACAAAATGCTACCGGGGTGCAAAAGTAATATAATTTTCTTAAAAGAAATGCCTGAATGTCCAAATGTTGGTGGTGTCTCAGTTTGAAATATTTTCTTTTTTCTTCATTTTATAAGAAATAATAAGAAGTAGTATTCCAATAACACTTGGAATTGAAGAGATAAAATAGGCACTTACAGGAGTTGCACCTGTTGAGCCTTCTACTTCTCTGTCATCAATCGCTGCACAAAAAATTATTAACAGTAGGCTTGCTATAATAAGCAAACAGCCAATGATATTTAAAAAAGTTTTCAAAATTATTTTACACTTTTATTCGGTAGTGTCTCAGTTTAAATCTATTTAGTATTTTTTCTAATTACCCATTTATCCGCCTTTGATTTTCTTTGTGCAAAATATCCTTCTTGAAGATCAGCTAAATCCAAAACAGTACTATCCATTTCTATTATCTCTCCCAGGCATACAACTTTTGCTACGGTTTCAAAATTATCAAATTCATCATCACTAAAAAATTGCCAAGCACCATCATCTTCATCATGATAAACTGATGTAATATCTTTCTTATCGAGAATCACAAACCCTGTAGTGAATACGGCTGTGTTATAGGCTTCTTTAAATTGTTTTAATTGCATATACAGTTAATCGTTAGCTATATTCTTTTTATAAGAACCTCCTTTTTTTGCCTTTTACCGGTTCGGCAAAGTATAATTTTAATTAAAATAATATAGCGAATCATGTTTCTATTGCAAAAACGTCAATGAAAAGACGTTTCGATCTACGCAATCCATCCGCTTCGAAATGATCCGTTCAAATAGTCTTCGCATGTTCGACTGTAACATAACAGTTATGCTACAAACGAAACTGACTATTTTAGTAAACCCATACTTTGCATCCAGTTTTTACAACGCTCCATCCATTCATCTTTTGTAGTTGCATTGTGCATTCCAAAACCATGGCCACCGCTTTTATAAATGTGCATTTCGGCGTGTACTTTATTTTTTATAAGCGCTTCATAAAACACAATGCTATTCATTACCGGCACCACATCATCATCGGTTGCGTGAACTAAAAATGTTGGCGGAGTTTCTGCGGTTACCTGCAGCTCGTTAGAGAACAGATCAATCGATTTTTTAGAAGGATTTTTTCCAATAAGTTGTTCTCTTGAACCCGCATGTGCTATCGGATCCTGGAAGCTGATAACAGGATAAATTAATATAGCAAAGTCGGGCCGGAAGCTCATTTCATCTTTTTTATTATTAATATAATTTGTATTAAAATGTGTGGCTGCTGCTGATGCCAAATGCCCGCCGGCAGAGAATCCCATGATGCCAATCCTGTTTTCATTAAGATGATATTTTGCAGCATTCCTGCGAACAAATTGTATTGCCCGTTGCGCATCCTGCAGCGGCGCAATGGATTTATCATTCATTGCAGAATCGTTAGGTATGAGATACTTTAAAACAAATGCAGCAACGCCCCATTCATTAAATTTTCTTGCTACATCGTATCCTTCTTTTACAATTGAGTTAATAAAGTAACCGCCGCCCGGGCAAATAATTACAGCTGTTCCATTTGCCATTGATTTTTCTGGTAAAAAAATAGTGAGCGTTGGCTGCGAAATGTAATGAACTAAGGTATCTCCGTTGCTCTGCGGCTCCCAAAATTCTTTTGTTGAATATGGTTTGCTGTTTGGTACATCACCTTCATATAAAGGAATAGTTTGCTGCGCATAATTCTCTTGCATAAGAAGAGATATAAGTGTGGTAATAACTATTTTTTTCATAAGAACTTTTGTTATACTAAGTGAATGCAGGTTTTAAAAAAAGCCATTTCACTTAAATGAAATGGCTTCAGTATATGCATATAAATTTTTGTTAGTTGCTCATCTTTCCTTTCTGCATTGGGTTAGGTCCTGTAGCCTGCCCCCTGGCCTGTTGCTTCAATTTAAAAACCTGGAAACGAGTTAGCTCGGGCTTAACATCTCCCCAGGTATTATTACTTTCATTTATATCTGCAGTCTCCCTGTTTGGGTCAATCTTTATAGAAGCTACCTCTTTATTTTTCATAAAAGCTTTTACAACAATCTTTTCATTCAGGCGCCATATCTGCGCAGGTATGCGGTCTATTTCTTTGGTTCCATCTTTATAAGTCCATTCAATAATGATGGGCATTACCAAACCCCCTTTGTTGCTGAAATGCAACTCATAAAAAAATTTATTTTGCAGAGATAATCTATCGCTATCGCTCAAAGGCTCTCTGGTAGCGAGTTGCGGCACTGAGTATTTTGCTGTATCATAAGGCTCCGCATTTCTGTTGTAGCGATAATAAAAATCCTGCAAAGCCGTATCCTGGTCTGATGCAAATTTTATTCGCGGGTTTTGACGGTTCCTTATTTTAGAAACATCATCGTACAAAGTTGCTGAGGCGGGCTTGTCTACGCTTCGCATCATCACCGAATCCCGCATGCCCGCAGGAAGCTGCGATGGTGCATCAGCCTGCAAAACTTTTACAGAATCTAAAGAAATATCACATGGGTCAATTCCATAAAACCAGCCTCTCCAAAACCAGTTAAGATCTTCGCCACTCGCATCTTGCATAGTTCTGAAAAAATCTGCAGGAGTGGGATGTTTAAAAGCCCATCGCCTTGCATATAGTTTAAATGCATAATCAAAAAGCTCACGGCCCATAATGGTTTCACGCAAAATGTTTAAGCCTGTGGATGGCTTGCTGTAAGCATTTGGGCCAAAGCCAACAATGTCTTCTGAGTTCGTCATAATTGGCTCCAACTGATCTTTGGGCAATTTCATATAATCAGCAATCGTCCAGGCTGGCCCGCGCCTCGTGGGAAATTTATTATCAAATAATTCTTCTGTGAGATATTCAACAAAAGTGTTCAGCCCTTCGTCCATCCAAGTCCACTGGCGCTCATCACTGTTCACGATCATTGGAAAGAAATTATGCCCTACTTCATGTATGATGACCCCGAGCATTCCATACTTTGTGTTTTCGCTGTAAGTGCCGTCTTTATTGGTTCTGCCAAAGTTGAAGCATATCATAGGATATTCCATACCGTTAGCCGCCTCCACGCTTTGCGCAACAGGATAAGGGTAAGGAAATGTGAAGCTGGAATAAGTTTTAATGGTATGTGCTACCACCTTTGTAGAGTAGCGGCTGTACAATCCGTATGCTTCTTTTCCATAATAGCTCATGCACATTACACGATGCCCTTCTACATTTACAGGCATCGCATCCCAAACAAATTTCCGGCTGCTTGTCCATGCAAAGTCACGAACGCTGTCAGCTTTAAATATCCATGTTTTTGTAAGCTTTGATTTATTTTTCTCTGCTGCTGTTGCTTCTTCCAGCGTAATAATTTTCAAAGGCTCTGTTGCAGTTTGTGCCTTTTGCCAACGGCTCCGTTGCAAGGGAGATAATACTTCTGCATAGTTTTGGCACTGCCCCGTGCCTCCTACAATATGATCAGCCGGCACGGTCATTTGCACTTTAAAGGTTCCAAAAGTTAAGGCAAACTCTCCGCGGCCGGTGAACTGGTGGTTCTGCCAGCCAAGAAAATCGCTGTACACACAAAGTCTCGGATACCATTGGGTCATTGTAAATAAATAGTTGCCATCGCCTGGAAAATATTCATAACCTCCGCGGCCGCCCATGCTCATCCTGTCTGATATTTTATAATACCACTCCACATGAAAAATAAACTTTTGGCCTGGCTTTAAAACTGTTGGAAGATCAACACGCATCATTGTTTTGTTGATCGTATGCGCTAATGGCTTACCTGCTGCATCAGTTATTTTCGTAATAATATCTCCATAGCCGTTATCGGTTGTATCAGTTTTTAAACCATTCAATTGCTGAAGACTTGTTACAGCCGGAATGTTGCTGCTGTTCTGATAATTTGCATTGTTTACTGTGCTGTGTTGGTTTTCATCAAGCTGCAGCCATATATAATTTAAAGCATCAGGCGAATTATTATAATAGGTAACTGTTTCATTTCCTGTAAGCTTTAGTGCAACTTCATCCAGCCAGGCTTTGATGTCGTAATCAGCTCTTTGCTGCCAGTATTTTGGCCCGGGCGCGCCACTCGCCGTGCGATATTCATTAGGAGTGGTAAGAATGGTTCCGAGTTGCTCAAAATCATTGCCGTGGTTAGATGCAGGATTATTTTTTATATCCTGTGCAAAAGCAAAATGCGTTGACAGCGCTGTAAATAAAAGCAGGTAAGTTTTTTTCATGAATAAATGTAACAGGTTTTATATTTTAAAATGGTTATTATATAAAAAATTTATTTTGTATTCTTTGTTTCATTTCTGCCATTTCAATTTTTTTTGTATGCCATGGAAAACGCTGAACAGCCATTTCCAAAGCTAAAGCAAAAACGACTGCGGAAATAAAAATTACCCAATGCTGGCGCTGCACTTTTAATACGCTTATAAAAAAATAAGACAACAGTAAAATAATAAATACTATTAATATTTGACCGCTTTCCAGCCCAAGGCTAAAGCTAAACATAGAAAACGCGAAACTCTGATCTGTTGCCAGTATCATTCGCAGTGTGTTGGCAAAGGCAAGCCCATGAATTAACCCAAAAAATAAAGCAAGAAAGTAATTAATACGAATAGCTTTTTTTGTAAACGATCTTTGAAAAAAATTGGTAGCAGCAGTTATGATAATAGTACACGGAATTAAAAATTCTACCAGCTTGTCATTCACTTCTACGATCTGTTTCGTACTTAAAATAAGGGTGATGGTATGGCCAATGGTAAATGCTGTAACCAGCACCAGCACCTGCTTCCAATCTTTAAGAACATAGATGGCAGCCAGCGCGGCAATAAAAAAAATATGATCCAGCGCTTCACTATTTATAATGTGATGCCAGCCGAAGCTGAAGTAAAAAGTAAAATCATTCATTAGCAATTGCCATCTTAACTTTTATATTAATAAAAATAAAACAGATTTTTGCAGGTAAATAAAAATATTATTTACATGGTAAATGTATTTTGTAAATGGATATTGCTTTTTTCTTTTCCATTATTGAGTTTTAAAAATACGCTGAAACCAGCCGCAGCAGAGAGTTTGAAGCATCCTTTCTTTGTTTCAGTAACGCAGATTGATGAGAATGTAGCCAATAAAACTTTTGAAATAACGTGCAAATTTTTTGCTGATGATTTTGAATCAATTCTTGAAAAAGACTATAATGCACAACTCGACATGACTGCTCAAAAAGATAAGCCGGCGTTTGATAAGTTTATTGCTGATTATGTTTCAAAACGTTTTCAATTAAACATAAACGGGAAAAAAGCTATACTGCATTATATTGGTTTTGAAAAAGATAAAGAATCTGCTTACGCATATTTTGAAGTGAGCAACGTAACCAATGTTGCTACCATAGATATTACCAACAAACTTCTCTACGACTTTACCGACCAGGAAATTAATATAATGCATGTAACCGTAATGGGCAAAAGGCAAAGCACCAAGCTTGATTATCCTGCTGCCGAAGCGTCTTTTACTTTTTAATTCATAATCATTTTTTGAACAAACTTTCTGGTCTTAAGCTTGTATAGTTTTTAAAAAAAATTATGCCAGTTAAAACTCCTGTCAAAAAAAAGACTGCTAAAAAAGCGAGCGCTAAAAAAGCTCCGGCAAAGAAAACCTCAGCAAAAAAAGCTCCACCTAAAAAATGGTCTAAGTCAGTAACGGAACATAGTGATGCTATGGATCTTCAAAAAGATGTGTTTAAATTAAAAGACCCGAAGAAGATTGCTGAGAGCATTAAACATTCTGCGGAAAAAAGCAAAAGGAAAAAAGCCGGGCCGTTTCAATCTGCTATGTCTATGATCAATTTTTATGAGAACCGCGGAGGCAAAAATATTTCTGCTGCGCAAAAGAAAATATTAGATCAATCCAAGAATGAACTAAGAAAACTCTTTGGAAGAGAGGAAGAATAGCATACAAAGTAACAGTTACCGTACACACGTTTTTAGCTCAATAAAGAACTTTAGCCGAAGGGCTGCCGGATGGTAGCGAAAAAGCACGGTGAAGCCTTGTGCTGTGGCCTTGCGCCGGACTTGCAGCGAACAGCCGGATCTGTGGCTGAACAACGCTGAAAAAGATGACAGCCCCAAATACTTATCAAAAAGAAATCCCTTTGCAAAAAATGCAAAGGGACTGATATTTTTCGTGTATAACATATACTGTTATACTGTAACCGAAATTAGTAACCCATGTCACCCATTCCACCGCCGCCCATTGGAGGCATTGCTGGCTTTTCTTTTTCTGGCCTGTCGCTTATGACACATTCTGTTGTTAACAACATACCTGCGATAGAAGCGGCATTTTCCAATGCAATACGGGTAACTTTTGTAGGATCAATAACGCCTGCAGCAAGCAAATTTTCATACACTTCTGTGCGGGCATTAAATCCAAAATCAGCTTTGCCTTCTTTTATCTTTTGTACTACAATACTACCTTCAATACCACTGTTCACCACTATCTGGCGAAGTGGCTCTTCTACAGCACGTCTTACGATCTGAATGCCGGTTGTTTCATCTTCATTTGCACCTTTCAAATCATTAAGACTTTCAATAGCACGAATGTAAGCAACACCGCCGCCTGCAACAATTCCTTCTTCCACAGCAGCTCTTGTTGCGTGTAATGCATCATCTACCCTGTCTTTCTTTTCCTTCATCTCAACTTCGGTAGCAGCACCTACATATAACACAGCCACACCGCCGCTTAATTTAGCAAGGCGTTCCTGTAATTTTTCCTTGTCATAGTCTGATGTTGTTGATTCTATCTGTGCTTTTATTTGATTAACGCGGGCAGTGATATCTGCTTTAGCGCCTTTGCCACCAACGATTGTTGTATTGTCTTTGTCAATAGTTACAGAAGTGGCTTCGCCCAGATAAGTAAGATCGGCATTCTCTAATTTGTAACCCTGCTCTTCGCTTATTACAATACCTTTTGTAAGTACAGCAATATCCTGCAGCATTTCTTTTCTGCGATCACCAAAGCCGGGAGCCTTTACTGCAGCCACTTTCAAAGTGCCGCGTAATTTATTTACAACCAATGTTGCCAATGCTTCGCCTTCCAGATCTTCGGCAATTATTAAAAGGGGACGGCCACCTTGCGCCACTTTTTCAAGAATGTGAAGAATATCTTTCATTGTGGATACCTTCTTCTCATAAATTAAAATATAAGGATTCTGCAACTCAGCTTCCATCTTTTCGCTGTTGGTTACAAAGTAGGGAGAAATGTAACCTCTGTCGAATTGCATACCTTCCACTACTTCTACAGTAGTATCTGTGCCTTTTGCTTCTTCTACAGTTATTACACCTTCTTTGCCAACCTTAGTCATTGCCTGCGCAATTAATTTACCTATTGATTCATCATTATTTGCAGAGATGGAAGCAACCTGTTGAATCTTATCGTTATTATCGCCTACCGCTTCTGACTGACTTTTTAAATGCTCCACTACTGCAACTACAGCCTTGTCGATGCCACGCTTTAAATCCATTGGATTAGCGCCTGCAGCCACATTTTTTAAACCTTCACTTATAATTGATTGTGCAAGAACAGTGGCAGTTGTAGTTCCGTCGCCTGCTATGTCAGCAGTTTTAGAAGCCACTTCCTTTACCATTTGTGCACCCATATTTTCGATTGGGTCTTCTAATTCAATTTCTTTTGCAACAGTAACACCATCTTTGGTTACACTTGGAGCACCAAATTTCTTTTCGATTACTACGTTGCGGCCTTTTGGCCCAAGAGTTACTTTAACAGCATTTGCCAGAGTATCCACGCCCTTTTTCATTTTGTTGCGGGCTTCTATTTCAAAAAATATTTGTTTTGACATATTAATTTTTTTAGTAAAAATTTAAAGAATTGTTTGATTAGTTAACTTTCAACAGCACATCTGATGCTCTCATAATTAAATAATCTTCGCCATCAATAGTTATTTCTGTGCCACCATATTTGCCATACATGATAGTGTCGCCAGTTTTCCATTGAATAGGAATTAAGTTACCTGTTTGCTCAGCATATTTGCCTTTGCCAACAGCTACTATTTTGCCTTTTTGGGGTTTTTCTTTTGCTGTATCGGGAATGATAATTCCACCAGCAGTTTTTTCTTCAGCCGCATTAGGCTTTACCAGAACTCTGTCATCACCGAGTTCGAAATTCTCTTTTGCCATAATTATTATTTTTTTGATTTTTGTAATTGGGTCGCAAATGTACACGAATAATTGTACCAATGCAGTAGCGACAGCTTTGTTGGCAGATTTATAACAAGGTTGGCAGATTTTAAAATTACCAATAAGCGTATCAGTCAAAATTTCATAGCATTACTGCTTTACTGCAATCCCCAATTTTGCTGAATACTTTTCAGTTCTTCATCTTTAAGTTTCGCAACACCATAATGTCCCTGTAATTGCTTCTGACGAAAGGCTTCGTATAACGTGACGGCACAAGCAACAGATATATTTAGAGATTTTATAATGCCCACCTGCGGGATGATAAAATTGCCATCTGAATATTTCAATACATGATCACTTACTCCAAAGGTTTCATTGCCAAAAACAAGTGCCACAGATTGCGTGAGATCAAGCCGGAACACATCTTTTGCATCTTCGCTTAATTTTGTGGTGTACACTGTATCAAATCTTTTCTTCACTTCTTCAAAACATTTTTCAGCATCTGTAAACTGATGAATGGTTAACCATTCGGCAGCGGTAGATGAGCTTCTGTAGCCCCATTTCTTGTGAGGCGGAATACGATCATTTAATATATATACATCCTGAATGCCTATTGCATCGCACGTACGCATCACTGCGGAAACATTATGCGGATCAAAAACATTTTCCAGCACGACAGTTATATCCGGCTGCCGTTTATTTAATACAGTTGTGAGGCGATGGCGTCTTTCTGGTGTCATTGCCATCGAAACTAATAAATAATATTTCAAGCAACAAAGTCGTCAGTCCTTTATTATTGACCAGTGAACGTTTCGAATCTTCCATCCTTCGTTTGTATAATGAGCAAGCGCTGTAAAATAGCCATCGTAACGACTTATAGAATCTTTTGCATTTGTAATATCTTCATGAAAACCGGCTCTTAGCTGGGTAAAAGAATCAGTAAGAAATTGTACGTTAGCATGATTCCATTGCAAAGATATTTTTGTAATATTTTTTATTAAAAAGTTATTAATAAAGTTCTTTGCAGAGTCATAGTTTTCGAAAACCAGCTTTCCGTCAGATGCCATAAAAAAATCAGGATTATTTTCAAAAATAAAAAGCCATGCTGAAGGCCCCTTTGTTGAAACCTCTGTAGCAATTGAATTCATAAAGGATCGGGCATCTTTTTTTTCTTTTGGAAGATTGGGACTGCCTGCATAGTTACATGCAATAACATAACAACATATAAAGGTTAACAGACACTTATAAAATTTAGGTCGGACAATCATTTTGAAAATATTTTTACTATTATTTAAAAATATAAAATACTAACACGTAGTTGTTACTAAATTTAAATAAGTTTTTTAGTAGAAATATAAACTTTACTAAATCACATTTGTTTAAAAAAACTTAAGCAATAAAACTTAATTATAAATTTATGAATAATATAAAAGATAAAGTTGCCTACATAACGGGCGGCTCAAAAGGAATAGGATACGGTATTGCAGAATTTTTGCTAAGCTGCGGAATAAAAGTGGCCATAACCAGCCGCAGTCTTGATGCAGCAAAGAAAGCAGCTTCATCTTTAAGTAAAAATAAAAATGAATCGGATGTGCTGCCGCTGCAATCTGATGTAAGTTCGTTAGCATCGGAAACAAGAGCAGTGAAAGATGTTGTGGATCATTTCGGCAGGCTCGATGTTTTGGTCGCCAACGCCGGCGTTGGCCACTTTGCACCTATTGAATCACTTACGGAAGAGGAATGGAAAAACACTCTTGATACCAATCTTACCGGCGTTTTCAATAGCGTAAAAGCGAGTATTAAGGAATTAAAAAAAACAAAAGGATATATAATAACTATTGCAAGCCTTGCAGGCACTAACTTTTTTGAAAAAGGCTCAGCATATAATGCTAGTAAATTCGGTCTGGTAGGCTTTACCCAGGCTATCATGCTTGATCTGAGGCAATACGATATTAAAGTAACTACGATAATGCCTGGTTCTGTGGCCAGCCACTTTAATGATCACACTCCTTCTGAGGCTGATGCATGGAAAATTCAACCGGAAGATATTGGAGAATTAGTTGGTAACATTCTACAAATGAATCCGCGCACTTTGCCAAGCAAAATAGAAGTGCGGCCCTCGAAGGTTAGTAAATAAATTTTGTTGCACATTTATCATAATATTTTTCAACAAATAAATAAAGATATTATTAGCTCACGCAACTTTTATTGAACAAGAACAGATGTATTTATGTTTTACCTATACTTTTGTTATCTATTCTCTTTCTGAATGAACCGTATTATTTCTATAATATTATTCCTTGCTTTTATTGTGCAATCTTTTGACGGTGCATTTATAACTGTTAATTATTATCTTAATTCTTCGGCTTATGCCAAAAATTGCGAGAATAAAAAAAAGCCAATGCTGCATTGCAATGGTAAATGTCAGCTTGTGAAAAAATTGCAACAGGAAGAAAATAATAAGTCCTTCCCAGACAGGCGCTCCGAAAATAAAAGTGAGATAATGCTCTATTCAAAATTTTTAGCGCTTACAGCAAAGCCTGTTATAATAACTAAAAATTTATATCCTGGTATTCTTTTTACCAAAGAAACAAAAATGCCCCGCTATTTATTTCATCCTCCGGGCATTTTAGCATAAAAATTTTTTTGAAACTAAGGTTATAGCAACTATGGTATTTACATACCGTGAAGCCTGATCTTAGAGCCGTCGCAACATCCGGCGACACTTTGCTTTATTCAATTATTTTCTTTGGAATTGTTTAATTATTTTTTATGCAAAAGTTATTATTTCTATTCTTTCTCATTATAACATTCTCCTTTTCATTTTCGCAAACAATAATAAAAGGGAAAATTGTAGACCAGACCAGCCAGATGCCTGTTGCGTTTGCTACTATCCGCTCGCAGGCAACCAATAAAAACACGGTATCGGATCAGCAAGGATTTTTTCGCTTATCGGTGCCGGCAGATACCTGCACACTCATCGTTTCCTGCATTGGCTATCGCACCAGCCAGGTAGCAGTTCCCAAATTGAAAACCCAATTAATTATTAAGTTAGCCCAGGGCCCTGTTGATCTAAAAGAAATTACCATAAGCTCCGGCATCGGTAATAATAATTCTTTTCATACCATAAGCAGTATAGATCTCAATCTGCATCCTTTAAATTCATCTCAAGACCTGATGCGGCTGGTGCCCGGGTTATTTTTAGGGCAGCATCATGGCGGTGGCATTGCCGAACATATTTTTTTTAGGGGCTTTGATGCTGATCATGGAACGGATGTAAATGTATCGGTTGATGAAATGCCACTAAACCTGGTTTCGCAAATTCATGGGCAAGGATTTTCCGATCTGCACTTTCTTATTCCGGAGTTAATGACGACTTATGAATTTGGAAAAGGGCCTTATTATGCAGAACATGGCGACTTTACCACCGCGGGCTACGTGGCTTTTCAAACTTTAAATGTTATAAATAAAAGTGTAGTAAAAATAGAAGGTGGACTGTTTAATACCGGAAGAATTATGACCATGCTTAATTTGCTAAGCAATGCAGCCAAACTAAAAGGAGAAAGCGCCTACATTGCCGGCGAGGCAGCTTATACTGATGGGCCTTTCGTTTTTGCACAGCACTTTAGCAGGATTAACCTATTTGGAAAATATAATGTAAATGTTTCCCCCACATCTAAGCTTACCGTAACGCTTTCTACTTTCAAAAGTAAATGGCGTTCTTCCGGTGAAATTCCGGAGAGAGCGGTAGATGAAGGACTGGTAAGCCGCTTTGGCTATATTGACAGCCTCCAGGGCGGCAATACCAGCCGTACCAATGTTATTGCACGCATAAGCACTACTATCTCTGATAACACTTATTTGCAAAACCAGTTTTATTATTCCCGCTATTATTTTAACCATCACTACGATGATACTTTTTTTGCCAATGACAGCATTAATGGTGATATGCTAAGGCAAAAAGAAACACGGGATCTTTTTGGATATAACGGAAGGCTCAGCCATCGGGCTTACCTCAAAAACGGAGCGACATTTTCTTCATTAGCGGGGCTGGGCTGGCAATACAATAGAATATATAATAGCGAATTATCGCACATAACAGGTCAGGGTAAGTTATTACAATATTTGCAATACGGCAATGCTGATGAAATGACAACAAATGCTTATGTGGATGAAAGCTTTAACAAGGGCAAATGGTTGCTAAATGCCGGTGCAAGGCTTGATTATTTTTATTTTAATTATATAGATAAAATAAACCCGCAGCTGCCTTCAAAAACCAAAAGCATTGTAAGTCCGAAGCTTAATATTGAATACACTTTTAACTCCCGGATACAGGCTTACATCAAGCTGGGCAAAGGCTTTCATTCTAATGATGCAAAGGTGGTTATATTTAACCAGGGGCGTGAAATATTACCTGCTGCTTATGGCAGCGATATAGGCATAAACTGGAAACCTATGCCGCACTTGTTTATCAATGCAGCGTTATGGTATTTATATCTGCAACAGGAATTTGTATATAATGGCGATGATGGAACTATTAGCCCCGGCGATGAAACAAGAAGGCAAGGCATTGATTTTTCGGCACGTTATCAATTTACTAAATGGCTTTTTGCTAATGTTGATATGAATGTTTCGAAAGCAAGAGATATACAAGCTGCTAAAGGAAATAATTACTTGCCTTTAGCTGTTCCTGCATCGAGCACAGGCGGGCTCGATTTTAAATTTAAAAATGGATTAAATGGCGGACTTAGTTATCGCTACATGGCCGACAGGCCAGCCAATGAAGATAACTCACTTATAGCGAAAGGATATTTTGTAACCGACCTTACAGTAAACTATACAAAAAAAAATTATGAGGCCGGACTTGAAATTCAAAATTTATTGAATACAAAATGGAGAGAAGAGCAGTTTGAGGCAGTATCAAGATTGAAGAATGAACCATCGCCCATTGATGATATTAATTTTACGGCGGGCACGCCTTTCTTTGCGAAGCTAAAGCTGGCAGTTTTCTTTTAAAATAAATGTGATGGTAATATTATTGCCCTTAGTTAATTTGTATAAAAAGCAAAGGAATAAATTGGTAAACTATATTGGTGAGGTGCGTAAAAGAATAAAGAGTGCATTTTTTTGTTGAATTAAATCAACCCTTTGCCGGAAATGGGCATTGGGAAAATAGCTTTTGTTATAACGCGAAAACATAAATATGCTTAAACCATGATACAATCCAAAACTTGCTGAATTGTGAAGGTTGAGTGGTGATCTGTATTAAAATAAAAAAGCCGGGGCTTTGAAACCCCGGCACTTAAGGCTTTGCCATTATTAAGCATGAGATGTTTCAGAGCCTACTTTGTAATTGACATCCTGCTCTGCTATTTGCGTAAGCAATTCATCTGCTTCTTTTTCTTCAGCTAATGTTTGGCTAAAAAGTTCCGCTGCATCATTATATCCCAATGCTTTTGCAAGCTGCACCATGTTGCCATAAAAAGCAATTTCATAATGCTCCGCCATTTGGCCTCCGAATATAAGACCTGCATCACGAAGGGCAGTGCCCTCTTCAGTGGAGCTTATGATGCTGGAACCTGCATCGGTAATGCTGTTCATTATTTTGCATTTGGAAGTATCTGCTTCCTCACCTATCATGTTAAAAACCTGCTCCAGGCGGGATACATGTTCTTCTGTTTGCTGAAGATGATCTCTCAAAGCATTTCTTAACTTGTCAGAAGTTGCAGCCTCCGCCATTTCTGGCAGCGTGTCCACTAATTTCTTTTCTGCCCAGTATAAATTTTTCAAATGATTGGTAAAAAATTCTTTTAGTTCTGAATTTTGTCCGTTGGTGTTACGTGTTTCCATAATTATAAATTTTTTAATAAAAGATATGGTTATATCATTTCTACCATCAATTTAATGCCAAAAATTAGTGCCCCCAATTTGAATGTGCGCCTTAAGTAATTTTGAGAAGAGGTTAATTGTGTTACCTAGTTGGTAAGCTTTATGCACCTGTATTGGGATTCTTTTCAATAGAAGCAAAGGCACTTTGCCAGCTCTCTTCGGTAGAGTGTTGAATAGTTTAAATAATATTAATACACTTAAATAAAACCAATTATCTGTTTATAAAAAAATCTTTAAACAATTTCATTTCTTTCAATTCATTTTCTAGATAATTTTTAAAGAGAGTATTGCCAACCTGTATCTGCAAAGCAGAAATGCCAACATCTATAAGTCGCAAGCCTTGTTGAGTGAGCAAAATATTATCATACTTTTCACCTGAAATATTTGAAGGTCTTTGTAAATATCTGTGAACAAAACCTTGCTTATGTAACTGCATTAATTCATCTTCAAAAACATTAAACCATAGCTCACGCTTTTCTATTTCGTAACTCCTGTAATCCAATGGCAGCAGCCTTTCCATTACCAACATATCCCAGTTGTTAACCTCATCAAAATCTATTCTTTTAAATTGTACAACGAGATTATTAATGTTGTTTGCTATCTTCATTTTTTCTGCTTCGCTGCCTATGTCGCTTCTCGTATCACCACTAAAAATTTTTCCGACTTTAGTTTCATTCAAAGCTATTACAGCATTGTTCGCACCATAAGATAACTGACGTGGATAACGTTTCATGTAAATTACTTTTATTTTAAATCCAGCTTTATCTGCATCGCATCATATTGGAAATAAATTATTCATCAATAAAAAAAGTAAACTAATACAAAATATTTTTGAACATGTTATTCTTCTTCAAAATAGTCTGAATCAATTTTTTTATTTCATAATTATTTTGCACTGATACGCCAAGGTTGTAATCAATCATGTATCGTGCAAGGGTTTCACCATCTATAAGCACAATTTTTGTATCCATTTGCGATGCATAAATTATTGCTTCTTTAGAAAAATCGGAGGTAGTTATGAACACTCCTTTCTTAGCTCTTTGACCAGCCAATGCACCAACGAATTTTTGAATTTCTGGTCTTGAAACATTTCCTTCCCATCTTTTAGCTTGAATATAAATAACATCTAAACCCAGTTTATCTTCTTTAATAATCCCATCAATCCCTTCATCGTTTGTATAACGGGTTGCTTTGCCAGCTTCTGCAATAGAGCCACCATACCCCATTTTGACTAAAAGTTCTATTACTATTTTTTCAAAGAAAGAGGGATGAATAGATTTAAGTTTTGAAAGAATTTCTTGTTCTAATGCACTTCTGATTTTCAAATATCCTGTTTCTATTTGTTCTTCAGGTGTTTGAATTAAGGAGTTTTCTGTTATAACTTCTTCATTGGATAAATTTGTTTTATTAATATCTATTTTTCTATATCCGGTAATTAAATTTCTATAATCTTCGAATTTATTAGTCAGAAATTTTACATTAATAGATTGTGGATTTTCTTTTAGAATTTCTATCCCACGGTAGTAATTTTAAATTGGCCTTTGCCTTTGTTCTCTAAAACTCCTGCCATTTTTAAATGCGCCTTTGCCCAATAAACCCTGTTATAAATTTTTTTGACTTTTCCTTGGAAGCCATTCATTTAAATCTTCCTCAGACAAACTCAATTGTTTAGCAAGAAAACCAATCGCTTCCTGGATATGATGAATTGCCCATCGCTAACATATCTAAGCAAAGGCAGCATTAAGCTTTGATAATCTGGTATCATAAATATATTTAATAAAAAACCTGTTAGATATATCCAACAGGCATGAAGATATTATTGCAAGAAATTAATTTAAAAAAGTTTAATTACTGCAACGGCTATTCCAACAATGGCTATCATAAAACCAATTACCCAAATAATAACTTCTTTAAAACCTTTCTCAATTCTTATTTCCAATTCCTTTATATCTTTTTTTGTTGCATAATCACCTCTTTTTATTTCCTCATTAACTTCCGATTTTATTTCGCTCCGCAACTTTTCTTCAGCTAACGCCATCTCTTTAGCATATCTTTTTGCTTCACTATCCGAAAGCTTAATTTTATCTTTTAAAAAATCGTAAACCGTCAGTTCTGAGATCAACATGCTATATTTTTAAGTTCTATAAATATAATAACAATCCAGCTTATTTCACATCCAGCTTTATCTGCAGTTCTTCCAATTGCTTCTCATCAATGGTTGATGGTGCATCTATCATTACATCTCTGCCGCTGTTATTTTTTGGAAACGCAATAAAATCACGGATGCTTTCACTGCCACCAAGAAGTGCGCAAAGCCGGTCGAAGCCAAATGCAATGCCGCCATGCGGCGGAGCGCCATACTCGAAAGCGCCCAGCAAAAACCCAAATTTATGTTGTGCTTCTTCTTTGCTCATGCCTAATGCTGCAAACATTTTTTCCTGTAATTCTCTTTGATAAATTCTTATAGAGCCGCCACCAATCTCGTTTCCATTCAACACCATATCATAAGCGTTGGCTTTTATTTTTGCATAAGGATGTTCCAAATATTTATCAGCATTTTGTATCGCAGGATCATTATTTATCATCACGTTTATATCTTCAGGCTTAGGCGATGTAAATGGATGATGTCGGGCTACCCAGCGGCCAGCCGGCCGGTCAGGCAGGTTGCTTTCTTCATCATACTCAAACAATGGAAAATCTGTAACCCATAATAATTTAAATTCTTCCGGTTTGCGTAAGCCCAATTTGCCGCCCATGTGCAGGCGCAGTTCGCTGATAGCTTTTCTTGTGCGCTCTTCTTTACCGGCAAGTATTAATATAAGATCTCCTTTATTTGCCTGGCAAAAAGTTGCTAATTCTTTTAATTGTGTTTCATTAAAAAATTTATCAAAACTGCTTTTTAAAGTACCATCATTATTTACCTTAATAAAAGCCAAACCATTCATACCAATTTGCGGGCGCTTTACCCATTCAGTAAGTTCGTCAGTTTGCTTTCTGGTATAATCGCTGCAGCCTGCAACGCTAATAGCCACCACTGTTTCAGCATTTATAAAAACAGGAAATTCCGTCGTACGCAATTCTTCAAAATAAATTTTTCCTTCAGCTTTTAAGTTCGTAACCTTCATGTTAAACCGTATATCCGGCTTATCATTTCCATAATTCCACATCGCATCTTCCCAGGTCATTCTCTCAACTTTTTCTGCGTAATCAATTCCCTTTACTTCTTTAAAAATATACTTTATCATTCCTTCAAACATTTGCAAAATATCTTCCTGCTCCACAAACGACATTTCACAATCTATCTGCGTAAATTCCGGTTGCCTGTCTGCCCGCAAATCCTCATCCCGAAAGCATTTCACTATCTGATAATAACGGTCGTAACCACTTACCATCAGTAGCTGCTTAAAAGTTTGCGGGCTTTGTGGCAGTGCATAAAACTCGCCTGTATTCATGCGGCTTGGCACCACAAAATCTCTGGCGCCTTCCGGCGTTGATTTTATTAAAAAAGGAGTTTCAATATCAATAAAATTATTTTGATGCAGGTAGTTTCTTGCAGCACGATTCACTGCATATCGCAACTCAATATTTTTCTTTACAGCATTTCTTCTAAGGTCAAGAAAGCGATATTTCATTCTTATATCATCTCCGCCATCTGTATCATCCTGAATAGTAAAAGGGGGCACTGCAGACTTATTGAGCACTTTATATTCAGAAACATGAAGCTCAATTTCGCCTGTCGGTATATTTTTATTTTTATTGCTCCGCTCATTCACGTTACCCTGCACATGTAAAACAAATTCTCTCCCCAAAGGATTTCCATCGAGCTGCGCAGTAAGTTTTTCATTAAATAATAATTGAGTAATACCATACCTGTCGCGAAGATCTACAAAGGTGATGCTTCCAAATTTTCTTATAGTTTGCACCCAGCCTGCAAGCTCAACTTCGTGGTTTACATCTGTTATGCGCAACTCGCCACAAGTGTGTGTTCTGTACATTTTTATTGTAAAATTTTGGGTGCAAATATAAGCCTGTTGATGGAAGCTTCCTGCGCAACAGCACTGAGATATTTATAAAGCATCTTCTATAAAAAATTTGCATTTAACAATACTTTGTTTCCCAGGCTATATTACTTGTTCGCTACATTTAATAAAAATATTACAATGTTTAAAAGCGCTTTTCTCAGCTCCTTCATTACTGGTTTATCCATTGTTTTAACTGCTGTCATTTTAGGATCAGCATTTAAAAATAGAAATGCAAAGGCAGACACTATATCCGTAACAGGTCTTGGAACAAAAAATTTTACATCAGATGAAATTTCCTGGTCGGGCAATTTCAGCACTAAAGCAACTGAGGCTAAAGATGCATACAATCATTTAGTTGGCGATAAAGAAAAAGTTAAATCATTTTTTCTTTCAAAAGGCTTTACAGAAACTGAATTTTCATTCGGCGGAGTAAGCTTCGAAAAATCATACAGGACAATCACTATTGCATCCAATGAAAATGAAACAAAAACAGAACAAATATTTGATGGATACACTGCCACGCAAACTATAAATTTTTTTAGTAAAGGAAATCCGCCGCTGATGAAAAAGATTGAGAATGTAATGGATCAAACTGCAGAGCTTATAAATTCCGGTATTCAATTCAATGCTTATCCGGTTCAGTACACTTATTCTGATTTGCCGGGCTTAAAACATAACTTAATTGAAAACGCTTCTAAAGATGCAAGAGAGAGGGCTGAGAAAATTGTAAACACTGCTAATGGCAAATTAGGCAAATTAAAAACCGCCAGCATGGGAGTTTTTCAAATTACAGGAAAAGGCGCAACGGAAGAAGATACATCCGGCGGAAACAATGATACTTTCAGCAAAGAAAAAACAGCAAGAATTACAGTAAGGTTAGAGTATGTTCTTGATTAGTATGGAAAACACATAATCAGTTTAATAATAAAAGATAATAGAAATAGATTTTTTGTTTGATGATTTATTGTTCAACTACCGGAAATGCTGATATACGTAACCTTGCAGCTCCCATTGGAATAAGTTCTATAGTAGTTTCCGGAGTACCAACATTCACGGGGCTTTGAGGCAATATTCCACACAGTTCATATTTATCCAATGTCCATGACGGAATCGTTTTTCCTTTAGCTTTTATTATAATAGGTACAGCATCCTGGGTAAAGGGAAAATTATCTGCAGGCCATGGCCTTCTGACTATTTCAAATTGATCTGATACAGATTTATTATTCAATGCTAACCCATAATTCCAGGCACTTGCCGGATAAATTTCATAAGCGGGCCATTTGGATTGGTCTGCATTGGTTTGCCACTTTGAATCTCCGATGGCGGATTTTTTGCTATCCATTAATTTATAAGACTCATTAATTTTTAAAGAAAATGTAAGCGGTCCATAATTTACACTTATACTGTTTTTATTTTTGATCCATTGCCGGATCGCTAAATTCATCGGTAGTTTTAATTCAATTACATCGCCCTGTTTCCACTTGTTTTCTAACCGTATGTATGAACCGGGTGTTGTGCTTATATTTACAACTTTGCCATTTATCGCCACCTTTGCATTATTACACCAGCCCGGAATGCGCAGGTACAAAGGAAAATTTACAGGCGCTGTTGCGCGCACTTCTATCTTTATGTTTTCACTAAATGGATAATTGGTTATTTGTTTCAGAGTAACGGTGTGGCCTATGCCTTTTCCAGCTTTAAGGGTTACTTCACCGCTATTATATAATATTGCTGCAATTCCATTATCTGGCGTTGCCATCCATAAATGCTCTTCGTAATAAGGCCATCCCTGAGAATGATTGTGCTGGCAACACCGGCTGCTAAAAGGATTCATCATTAAAAACGGGCCTTCGTTTTCAATACCCGGCGCATGATTTTTGCTATCGCTTATTACCATGTTTGGCGCGGTTAAGTAACGCAATCCTTTAAAATCGGGCATTACGGCAGCGGGATAAGTATTAAAGGCAACATCTTCGCAATTGTCCGCCCACATTGCATCTCCGGTAATGCCCGTAAGTATTTCATCCGATGACATTTGCTCCACCATGCCACACGTTTCAACTGCTTGCCGCGGATCATCAAAGCATTTGCGGGCATCTTCATCTGCACCAAACATGCCACCAGGAACTTGTCCATATATATTTCTTATAAGATAAAAATCATTATAAGTTGCATGTAAAAAACTGCTGTCTTTACTTTGCATAAAATAGGTTGCCGGTTCTCTGAAACATTGTGCCACGTTTACATTATGCCAGTTAGGCAAATTATTATTCTGCGACCAGTCAGCCGTATTCCTGTGTATTTTATTGGCAAGATCCAATAGCCATTTTTCGCCTGTATGATTGTACAGCCAATAAATACTATACAAATTATCTCCGCCCCTGCTGTTCTCCCAATAAATTTTTAGAAACTGGCTGTCGGGCACGGTGGTCTGCCATTTAAAATATTTAGTCATGAAAGGAATAACACGTGCATCATTACTATATTCGTAATAAGATTGCATACACCAAAGCATGATCATATTTGGCCAGAGATCGGGTGTTTTTCCTTTATTATTTTGATGTTCATTTTCAATAACCCGCGGGCCGAAATAGCCATCTTTTGTTTGGCTTTGAAAAACTTTTTCTACCCATGATTTTGTTTCAGCTATTATCTTTTTATCTTTTAAAATATAACCAAGATCACCATATCCTTTTAGCCAGTAAGGCACTTCTTCCCATCCATGATCGCCTTTGCCATTTCCGCTGAACCATGCATTATTTTTTTTATCAAGCCATGCACTTATGTTGCCCAGCTGGCCGGTTAATCCGTCTCTTTGCAGCTGCAAATATTTTAAGATCCAGCCTTCCGGTTTAATAGTGCCAACAGGAAGCTTTATAAAATATAAAGGTTGTAAAGGCGCTTTATTATTGGTATAAAAAGAATTATTTACATTAACGATTGGGCGCTTAACTACGGTTGTTTTCAATTCGTGTTCTTGTGCATGTGATAGCTGGCAGCCTAACAATATGGAAGAGGCAATGATTGCAAATCTCATTTTCATTTTTTAATCTTTAAAGACCAAATGAAGTTAGTTTTTTAATTACCAACATTCACCCTCACACCTTCGCTGTGAGCAGTAAACTCAGGCGCATACATACACTGGATGGTTGTAATTCCATTGCTAAAATTGCCACCGTGTGTAACAAACATCGGGTACTCAAAAACATAGGTGCCCTTGGTTAAATGATCAAAAAAGAAATTGGTGCTTACATCTTTTGTTGTTTCATAATAACCAAGCCCATCCTGGTATTTATATTGGCTGATAACGTTTGTTGGCTCCATGCAAGATGCCCGCATATCTTTCATGTGCACATATTCCATATCACGATCCACACGCAATTCTATGCGCACTTTTATTTTATCCCCAACATGAATTTTGTCTCCATCATTTACAGGAACAAGCACAGGGCCCGTATCAGAATTTTTTTCAATAAACAATTTCTTAGTAAGCTTCAATGGTGTTTCTGAAAAAGTTATTTTATCTAAATTTTCAAAATACTGCCAATACACGGAACCCCACGAAGCTGATTGATTATTTGTTTGATTGCTTGCTTGATTACTTGCTGAAGAAACAGTAACAGTTATGTTTCCCATGTCGGGCTTTATTTCATTGCTATCTATTCTTTTTTTAAAATAACCTGAGCCTGCTTCCTGATTTTGATTGTTATTATTTATGATAGTGTTGCCCATCTTTATCGTTACATTTTTATCTTCAGCGAGCCAGTCGGTTCCCCGTAACAATAATGCGTAACACGCATCAGCAGTGGCTTTGGTCGTATTCCAGTTATTGGTTTGTTTATTTTTTAAAAGCCATGTCTTAAGATCATCAATCGTCTTTTCGTCTTTATCAATCTCTGTAAACGCTTCTATCATCATTGCCTGAGATTCTATCGGAGCCTGGTACCACCAATAGCCACTTTTATTCCATTCTTTCCAATACATGCCAAGCTCTTCATTCGTTATAGAATTTTCTTTTAATGATCTTATAATTGCGCGTGCTGTCAACGTATCATGATTGCGGTATAATGATAATGCGATCATTGCCTGCAGGTATTTATTTTGGCTTAGCCAATATTTTTTTGATTGATCACGAAAATATTCGCAGGCAATCTTTGCTTGCTTGCTGATTGCATATTCAGGAAAGAAACTGTGCATGTATAAATACTGCACAGCCATGTTTGATAAGTTATTTTGGTTAAGCTTTATTTTATATTTTATTAAATCATCATACTCTTTTCTCAAAAGCATATCAAGGTATGGCATAGCTTTATTAATAATATTACTTAACTCATATTGCTGAAAAGACGGCGATGCACTTAGCGCTTTCAAATGCCCGATTCCTGTAAGAATATATTGCGTTATGTATCTGTCATCGGGGCCGCCTTTAAACCACATGAAGCCACCATTCGGCGATTGCATGTCACTCAATTTTTGAAGATTTGTTTCCAGTTGCAAGCTCATCCGCACCATATCAAAAAGAAGCGCAATATTTTTCTTTTGCTGTGCTTCAGTTTGCGCCTGCAGCACCCACGGTGTTTCTTCCAACAGCACCGATTTTAATTCTTCATTCTTTTGAAGATTGCTTAGTAATGCCGCAGTATCAGCCGTTGACCATTTTTTAAATACCTCTTTTATTTTAGGTGATGAGTTTACAATTTTTGTTGCAATTGCGTTTGCATAGTAACGGTTAAAAGTTTGCTCTGCACATTCATAAGGGTATTCCATTAAGTAAGGTAAGGCCTGCACCGCATACCATGCTGGGTTGGTTGTGTATTCTACGGATAGAGCATAACTGTTAAGCGTATTCGAAGAGGCAGCATTTAATAACTTTCCAAACTTAAAATCTTTACTTCCATTGCTGCGCATAGGCAAGGGCATTGTTTCCGTTACGAGCATACGATTCGTAACCACAGGTATCGCCGCTTCTTCGCCATCACTGTTATTGCCTGCCTGGGCCACTATCCTATAAACAACTGCATCATTAAAATTTGATGGAACATCTATAGAAAATTTTACAGCTGCGCTTTGATTAGCTTCTGCAGTAAACGGTTGTGATGATAAATTATTTTTAAATATATCATCTGCAGGTTTATTTTTCGAAGCGTAAAATAGCTGCAGTCTTGCATCTCCGCTCACTTGTTTACCTGTAAGGTTTACAACTTTTGCAGTAAAAATTATTTTATCGCCTTCCCGGAGAAAGCGTGGTGCATTCGGTTGCACCATCAAATCTTTTTGCGTAATAGTTGTTTTAGTTGCATAACCGCTTGCCAGATCTTTTGTATGCGCAAAAGTCATCAGCCTCCATTGTGTAAGCGCTTCGGGCATGGTAAAGCTGAATTCAATATTTCCATCTTTATCAGTTCTTAATTCAGGATAAAAAAATACAGTTTCATTGAAGCTTTTGCGAATTTGGATTTGAGATTGATCCACATTATTTGAGTCCGTAACTTTTACAACTTGTGGAGATTCTGATTGAATGAGCTCTTTATTCTTTACAACTTTTGGAGAAGTGAAACCAATAGTAGCGACTTGTGGCGTAGATTCAAGAGCCGCTGGAACCGTGGCATCATAACTAATTGACCTGTTCCCTCTCAGCGTAAATCTTAAATTACTCTGTGGCAAATAATTCAATGCATCATAATTCTTTGCTTTTTCTTCGATATAATTTTCCGGCCAATATTTTTCAAAAGATTCCGTAGTTGTAAAGTCTTGATCAGCTGCCCAATTATTAGCGCCTGAATAACCAGGCCATATATCAAACCCTTGCCAGTCGTGTGTTTTAAACTGGTCTAATGAAGCGTCATACATTGAAGCCAGCATTTCTGCAGCCACTTTTTCTCCTTTGCTGCCTCTTACTTTCACTTTCCATTTTTCATTGCTGCCTGGCAAAGTTTTATCACGATAAGTGTCAAAAGAAATGTTGAGTTCTTTATTGCTCCACGGCACGTATATGATATTTGATGCGTTATAAAAGCGATTATCTTTTACAAAAAAATAATTAACTCCAAAGCCACCACGATCATCTTCTGCAACTTTAAAATCAAAAGTTTTTTTAGTAGCGTTTACTGTGTAATAACTTAAAACAGAAGATTGCTTGTCTGTTGTACTCTCACGGTTTTTAGTTGGCTTTTCTTTATCAACTTCTTTAATTAAAAAAATATTTGTTGCAGAACTGCCCACAATAATTTGCGCAGTGCCGCCAGGTTCTACATTATTTTCTTTAGCATACTTCCATACATAATTTATTGAAGGCAAGGCCATTGATTTTTCATCGTACACCTGGAAATATTTTACGTCTTTTACTTGTTGTCCATACTTATCATTTGCTGTTGCTTCCGCTACATACCAGCCCTGCTCGATTTTTATGTTTTTAAATTTAAATTTTGAGTTATTTGTTGAATCTGTTTCGCTATAAACCGGCTCGCTTTTCGTCCATACTTCTTTTTTACTTTCATCTTTATATTCATCATAAGGGAAAAATTTTATGTATTCATTTTTTGTATAAACAAAAGTATCAGGCTCATCCCAAAGCCTTTGCCTGATTAACCTTTCAGGAGATTGAAGCTTAAAAATTTTAATATCAGCTCTCACCGTTATGGGTTCATCACTTAAATTTTTACTGGTAACCATTATATTGGTAAGGCTGTCAATATTTACAACATCGCCTTGCGGTAAACTGATCTGCAAATCCAACGATTTATAACCAACCGGCACAGTGATGTTTGCACTTCTTGTTTCCCCATTTATATCGGTAACGTCAGCCTCTATTTTATAATCGAAAACGGGGTCTGTGTTTTTGTCAATGGAGAGATCCGGAATAGCAGTAAAATTTATTATAAATTTCCCATCGGCATTAGTTATTATTTCGCCGTGAGCTATCTCCTGTGAAGATGTTTGCGGAAAGCGCGTCTTCCAAAACATCCATGGATAAAGGAACCGGGCAACTCTTGTAACGTGGTACGAAACTTTGGCGCCATCAATATTATTGCCTGCATACGCTTTCGCAAATCCTGTTATGTTAACCGTATCATTAATTCGAAAACTTTCTTTAGGTTTTTCAAGCGCTGCATAAAATTTTGGGCGCTTGTATTCTTCCACAGAAACGGCTACGGATGAATTTTTATAATCAACTGCATTAATAGTAAACTCACCATTAAGCTTATTTTCAGGTAAGTGAAACTTGCCATTAAATGATCCGAACTCATTCAATAAAAACCTTGCTGAGTCAGCATTCCGGCCGTTTGCATCTTGTAAATAAACAGTTATAGAATCTTTAGTTTGTAATAATTTATTCTTTTTTGTCTTCCAGTCTTTGGTAACACCAATGCCTTTAAAATACAACAATTGTCCGGGCCTGTAAATACTTCTGTCGGTAAATAAAAAAACTTTTGCATTGTCTTTATCAAAACCTTTTTGATTTATGTAATCGCTGTCATAAGTTTCATCATCATGATTGTTATAAATGTATTGTGCATCATCCATAAACAATTTATCTGTCTTATAATTAATCTCAAGCTTTACATAATTATTATCATTTTTTCGTGCAATTGGCAGCATAAAATATCCATTCTTATCTGCTGTTAGCAATTGTTGTTTTTGCAGTTTGTTGGTGCGGTCAGTGTAATCGTATTGCTGTCTCCATACCTGTATTTTCGCATTGGCCAAAGGCTGCCCGCTCGTTCTGTCAAGAACAAAATATTGTTCTTTATTATTTATAAAACTAATGTTTGAAACATAAAAATATTGAGCAGCAAGCGGGTTACTATTCAGGCTGAAACCTGCATCAGCGCTGCCTATGAGCGCATACTCGCCCACAGGCAAAGCATCAATTTTTACTTCAGCGGCGTGAGAGAGATAATCATTCATTGCCGGCAATTGCTGCGCCCATTTTCTACTGCTTTGCTGCGCAACCAGCTTTTTAAATACATCATCATTATTATAATTATTAGTGATTTCTTTTTTGAGTTGTTCAGTTATCTGAATCAGCCTGAAATAAACCGTATTGAAATTTTTATAACTTACCAAAGTGCGAAACGGAAGATCAGGAACATTTACTTTTTCTGTAGTTAAGCTTAGAGTTGGATGAGTAATCTGATTGATCAAATTTCTTGCATTGATGCCACCTTCGCTCTCAGGAAATTTTTGCGCAACCGCATCCAGCAATAGCTTCGCCTGCTTCACAGAATATTTACTTAACGAATTTTTTTGTGAAGAAAGACCATAAATTTTTTGCGCAGCTAAAAATGAAGCCTGTGCAGATGCTGCGTCATTACTGTATTCCGTTGCTATATTTCGCATCGCATCTATGTACAGAGAATCTTTATCGCCCATTACTCCATATTGATCTGCAAAGCTGATGCGCTCAATATCTGCGTCTATCAATGCTTCCGGATTAGCATCATGCAAATGAAATTCAAGTAAATGCTGAAAGATCACCAATGCTTTGTGATGAAGCGAGGCAGAATCTTTTGTAATAAATTTTTGTTGTATAAACACATTTGCCGTAGCAAAAGCATTATCATCTTTTATTTCAAAAGCATAAGCCGGGCGGCTTATGTCGCGCTCATCATTTTTAAAATAATCCAATGCCCGATGAGCTAAAAGATCATACAAAGTTGGCCTTAAGTTGCGCACATTTCCTTTAATAATAATTGCTTCATAAGGCGCTAAATTTGTTTGCTGCAACAGCTTTTCATCTTTCAAAGAAGCGAGATATAATTCAGCAATTCTTTTATGTAAGTCATCGGCAGTCCAGGTGGCTATATCTTTTTTATTAAAGTTAATTGTATTGGTTCTTTGATAAAGCGTGTACCTGTTTTGCTGAAAATAGCTCCAGTACATTTGGGCTGTAATGCTTTGCAGTATTGACTTTGCAGGCTCTCTTGCAGAAGCAGTTTCTATTTCCAGGCTATCAATGCTTTTTGCATAAGCATCTTCTTCTATGTTTTGCTGCAATGTTATTTTATATAATAAAGCTTTAACAACCTGCACATCATTATTATCTTTCTTTGCCAGAAAATAAATTGCATTTACCCCTGCCATTGCAGATTTTGGTAATCCCTTTTTTATAAGCTCATCAATCTTTTTCCATTGCATTTCGTAAGCATCAGTCTTTTTTTGCGCTTGTAATCCACTGAAGCTTGTAAGGACAAGTGCAAGAAAAAACACTGTAAAAAATTTCATGAAAATCAATTTAATGAATGATAAAATATGGGCAGTTGCAGCAACTATCAATGCGTAGATGCGAAACGCATCAAACTTCACAAGCAAACAAATTTTTTATTTTTTTTATAACTATTTAAACCAATGCGTGCAAGTAAAGTCTGAAAGTAAATTATTTATAAAAGCGTGCCGGTAAACTTATATAAACTCTATCATTGAGGGGTCATAGTCAAAAACAGAGCCGCTTCAGCAATGAGGCGGTTTTCTATTTCAGGTTGTAATATACCTTCTGCACATCATCGTCCTGCTCCAGGTTATCTACCAGTTTAAGCACTTCGTTCGCCTGCTCTTCCGGCAGCTCAATTGTATTTAAAGGAATGCGTGTAAGCTCCGCTGTTACTATCTCAAAACCTTTTTCTTCAAGCGCCTTACTCATGTGCCCAAATTCGTTAAACGGAGTTCTGATAACAATGTTATGCTCTGCATTTTCGCCGATGTCTTCCAGGCCATAGTCAATCAGGTCAAGCTCCATTTCTTCCACGTTAAGGTTGTTATTCTTTATAACAAACTCGCCTACATGATTGAATGTAAACGCAACGCTGCCGCTGGTTCCAAGCGATCCGCCCGCTTTATTAAAGTGCATGCGCACATTGGCAACCGTTCGTGTCGGGTTATCGGTTGCCGTCTCTATCAGCAGCGCCACACCATGCGGCGCGTAACCTTCGTACAGCATCTCATGGTAGTCCGTTTTATCCTTACCCATTGCACGTTTTATCGCTGCTTCCACACGGTCTTTTGGCATATTTACCGCCTTCGCATTTATTATGCAGCGGCGCAGCGCGGAGTTATTATCAGGGTCAGAGCCGCCTTGTTTCACCGCAATATCTATCTCTTTGCCAATGCGGGTAAACTGCTTTGCCATCTTATCCCAGCGGGCAAACATGGTTGATTTTCTAACTTCAAATATTCTTCCCATAAAATGTATTTTCTGCGCCGCAAAACTAAAATCTAATTTCTAAAACCGGAAATGAATTTGGGGCTCTCATCTCCAACGCATTAATCAGCTATAGTTCGGGCTGTACGCTGCAAGTCCTCGCTCAAGGCTTCGTTCCTCAGCCCTTTCGCTGCGGGCTTTCCGCTTCCATCCCGCAGCCCTTTAGCCATATCTCTTTCATCAGCAAAGAGCCAGCATCTTTGTAAGCTTTATAAAATTTTATGGCGTTTACTGTATCAGTTACTTTTGTTGCATGTCAAAAATTTATAGTTATTCCGCTTTGCATTCCTTTGCAAAAAACATTTTTTTAAAAATAGGCTGCTCTGCAAAAGATGCTGCAACAGCCGCAGATTCCCTGCTCATTGCCGACCTCCGCGGCGTTGACAGCCACGGCGTAGCACGACTTTCCGGCTATGTACGCCTTTGGGAAGTCGGCAGAATAAATGCAAAGCCTTCTATAAAAATTATTCATGAAACGCCCTCTACCGCTGTAGTTGATGGTGATAAAGGCCTTGGCCTGGTAGTGGCGCCTTTTGCCATGCAGGTTGCTATTGATAAAGCAAAAAATGCAGGCACCGGCTGGGTGAGCGTTACCAACAGTAATCATTTTGGCATTGCGGGCTCACACGCCATGATGGCTTTGCAGCACGATATGATTGGCATCGCCATGACCAATGCTTCTGCATTGGTAGCGCCCACCTTTTCTGTTGAACGAATGCTGGGAACCAATCCCATTGCGGTGGCAATACCTGCAGGAGCTGAGCAGCCCTTCGTGGCCGACTTTGCAACAACCACCGCTTCTAATGGCAAGCTCGAAATGCTGCAAAGAAAAAATGGAATAGCGCCTAACGGTTGGGTACAAACGAAAACAGGAGAGCCATCAACCGATGCCAATGAATTGAAAAACGGTGGGGCCATGTTGCCACTTGGCGGCGACAAGGAACATGGAAGCCATAAAGGTTATGCCTTAGGTGCCATTGTTGATATTTTTTCTGCGGTATTAAGCGGCGCTAATTATGGGCCGTGGGTTCCTCCTTTTCCTGCTTATGTGCCTATGCCGGAGAATATGCCAGGAGAAGGAATTGGTCATTTTTTTGGCGCTATGCGAATAGATGCGTTTCGCCCGGCTGAAGATTTTAAGCATCACATGGATGCATGGATACAAAGATTTAGTTCTTCAAAAACTGCCGATGGATTTGCTAAAGTTATTATTCCCGGCGAGCCTGAAAGAGAATCTGAAAAAGAAAGAATGGCCAATGGAATTCCTTTGCTGGAGCAGGTTTCAGAAGATTTGAAAAAGCTAGGTGATAAGTTTGGAATTGAATTAGATATTTGAAAAAGATAAAAATATAATTTTGTTTAAATTATATGGGGAAAACTTTTAATATTACTTAAATATACTTTTCTTATTTACAGTGCAGATATAAATGAAATAAGAAAACACATCCATGTTACTTATAATATTGCTGGTTATAAAAAGTCATGTAAATTTTGGTTAGAACCTGAAATTGAATTAGATGAAGATAAAAAAGGAACTTTTACTAATATTGAATTAAGAGAAATAAAAAAACTTATACAAGAAAATGAATATGTGCTTATGCAACAGTTAAAACTTTTTTATGCAGGCAAAAAAATTAAATCAATTAAAAAATGATAAACTCACTTGTATATCCGGGTATTAGAAATATTGAATTTATCAATAGCAGTATTTTGTTTATTCATTTAACAAATGCCAGAGTGTTTATTGTACCTCTGGACGAGTTCCCAGTGATAAAAAATCTTACTGAGGAAGAAAAAAAATTATTTGAAATTATTGATGATAAGTATCTGTCTTTTCTTGCTATTGATGAAGTTTATAGTTTGGAGGAATTAATTGGCCTGACATAAATTAAAACAATGCTCAAAAATTGATAACATAATACTTATCAATAAAAAATTTCTGCTATATAGTACATTTGCATCCCGGCAAAAAATTCCGGGAGTAAGGAAATGAAAGTAATGAAGTTTGGAGGCACCAGTGTTGGCCAGCCTGGTCGCATGTTTGAGATTGTAAAACTTATTACCAAAGACGACGAGTCAAAAGTTGTGGTGTTAAGCGCTTTAAGCGGCACCACTAATTCGCTTACTGAAATAAGCAACTGTCTTTCCAAGGGAGATCGTATTTCTGCAAAGCAAAAGATAGATGCACTGGAGCAGCATTACCAGAACTTTATTCTTCAACTGGTAAAGCAGGAAGAATATTATAATAAGGCGAAAGCTGTGCTGGCAGAGCATTTCGAGTTCTTAAATATCATTTTAAAAATATCTTTCAGCGAAGCTTTAAATAAAGATATTCTTGCGCAGGGAGAGCTGCTAAGCACGAAAATGTTTAGCATTTGCCTGCAGGAAAAAGGCGTAAAGCATGTGTTGCTTGCGGCGCTTGATTTTATGACGATTGACTCTTCCGGCGAGCCACAGGTAGGCAGCATAAAAGTGAAGCTTTCACAACTTTTACAAAAGCATAAAAATGAAACAATTTTTGTAACGCAGGGCTACATTTGCCGCAATGCAAAGGGCGAAGTGGATAATTTAAAACGCGGCGGCAGCGATTACTCTGCATCGCTGATCGCCGGCGCTATCGGTGCAAGCGTTTGTGAAATATGGACTGATATTGATGGAATGCACAATAATGATCCGCGTATAGTAAAGAATACAAAACCTATCGGCAGGCTTAGCTTTGATGAAGCCGCCGAACTCGCTTACTTTGGTGCGAAAATTTTACACCCTGCAAGTATATGGCCAGCACAATATTTTAATTTTCCTGTAAGGCTTTTAAATACAATGCAGCCTGATGCGCCGGGAACTCTTATAGAAAGTGAAGCAGGAAGTGTTGGCGTAAAAGCCATTGCTGCAAAAGATTTTATAACTGCAATAAAAATAAAAAGCAGCAGGATGTTGCTGGCGTATGGCTTTTTAAGAAAAGTGTTTGAAATTTTTGAAAAATATCAAACGCCAATCGATATGGTTACCACTTCCGAAGTGGCTGTGTCGCTTACCATTGATAATGATGCTTACTTAAAAGATATAATAAAAGAACTCGAGCTTTTTGGAAGTGTAGAAACAGATACAGATCAAACCATCGTTTCTATAGTTGGCAACCAGATCACGCAAACAAAAGATGTTATAGCTAAAATTTTTACCAATCTTTCCGGCATACCGGTGCGTATGGTAAGCTATGGAGGCAGCCAGCATAATATTTCCATTCTTGTATCGCACGATGAAAAAGAAAGAACCATGCAGTTGTTGAATAAAGGACTATTTGAAATGTCGGAGGGTGAGACTTCAATTCTATAAAGCCTTTTGATCACCTCCATCGTTGAAGTTTGGCAGTTTTCTTTTCTAAAATCATTCCAGTAAATTTGTTACAAAACAGAAAGAATATGAATAATATTGAAATCAGGCATAAACTGCATCAATACATAGAAACAGTGCAAGACAAGAAGCTGAAGGCTATTTTTACCATTATAGAAAATGAAATTGAAGAAATGCCTGACCCTTGGGAAGACCCAACCTTTGTTGAACAAATAAAGAAAAGGGAAGAGTCTTATTTAAATGGTTCAGCTAAAATTTTTTCATGGGACGAAATACAACAAAGAGCGAAATCAGATCTTCAAAAAGCAAGATTTAGAAAATAATGTATCGTTTGGATTTTCATGAACAAGCTGAACAAGAATTTAGTGAGTCATATATTTGGTATGGATTACAGCAAAAAGTTTAAAAGAAAAATTCAAATTTGCTGTTGATGATATATTAAAAAAAATACAAACAAGTCCAAAGATTTTTAGCTATTGTAAAAAACCATACAGGCAGGCCTCACTTAAAAACTTTCCCTTTGTTATTGTTTTTAAAATAAATGAGAGCAATGCTTCCATCTTTGTTGCTGCTATTTACCATACAAAACGAAATCCTAAAACGAAATTTAGAAAGAATTAATTCAATACTTGCATTTCAGGTAAATGTTTATACAATCAGCATAGCATCTCCATAACTAAAGAAGCGATACTTATCTTTTATAGCTCTTTTGTAAGCATCCATAATCAGGTCGTAACCGGCAAAAGCACAAGTCATGATAAGCAGGCTTGTTTTAGGTAAATGAAAATTAGTTACCAGCGAATCTGCAATACTGAAGTTGTAGGGCGGATGTATAAAATGATTGGTCCATCCTTCGGAAGGTTTTAACATGCCCTGTGCCGTAAAAGAAGTTTCCATTGCGCGCATGGTGGTAGTTCCTATGGAGCAAATTCTTTTGCCGGTTTCTTTTGCTTTATTTACAATGCTGCATGCTTCTTCATTTATATGATAATACTCTGCATCCATTTTATGCTTGCTAAGGTCTTCCACTTCTATCGGCCTAAAAGTGCCTAAACCTGTATGCAGCGTTACTTCAGCAAACCGAACACCGTTTATCTCGAGGCGCTTAATTAATTCCGGGCTAAAGTGCAAGCCCGCGGTGGGTGCGGCTACAGCGCCTTCATGCTTTGCATAAACAGTTTGGTATCTTTCTTTATCTTCTTCATCAGGCTTGCGTTTAATGTATTTTGGCAAAGGCGTTTCACCCATAAAATAAAGCATCTTTCTAAATTCATCCTCTGCCCCGTCCCATAAAAAACGTATCGTTCTTCCGCGGCTGGTTGTGTTGTCAATCACTTCTGCCACCAGTTCATCATTATCTCCAAAGTATAATTTATTGCCAACACGTATCTTCCTCGCAGGGTCTACAATCACGTCCCACAGCCGGTTTTGGCGATGTAGCTCTCTTAATAAAAACACTTCAATCTTTGCTCCGGTCTTCTCTTTGCGGCCATACATACGGGCAGGAAACACCTTGGTATTATTAACCACAAAAACATCTTTATCATCAAAGTAATCAAGTATGTCTTTAAAGTGCTTGTTCTCTATTTTCCCGGTCTTTCTTTCGATAACCATCATACGGCTATCTTCTCTTCTTTTGGTTGGGTTTTGTGCTATCAGGTTAAGAGGAAGGTCAAATTTGAATTGACTAAGTTTCATGTGCAATTATATTTTAAAAGTAAATTGTCACATGCCATTCTGTTGTTACAGGAGATACGTACCTGCCGTTGCAGGCCACTTATCATGTTACGGCATGATTTTTTTAAGTGTGCAAAGGTAAATACATTTTAGCATATCCATTGGAAAAAGTTAAACGGAAAAATATGCTACCATTTTATTGCCGGCATTGCTTCTATAAGCTTTTGGGTATAAATGGTTTTTGGTTTAAAATAAATATCATCAGCTGTTCCTGTTTCTACTATCTTTCCCTTATTCATCACCATTATGCGATCGCTTATATAATGCACTACGTTTAAGTCATGAGAAATAAAAATGCAGGTAAATGCAAATTCATTTTTCAGGTCAGTTAATAAATTTAAAACCTGTGCCTGCACGCTCACATCGAGCGCAGATACGCTTTCATCGCAAATAATAAATTCAGGGTTAAGCCCCAGCGCCCGTGCAATGCAAATGCGCTGCCGCTGGCCGCCGCTAAATTCATGCGGATAACGGTTAAAATGTTCCGGCTTCAATTCAACTTTTTTAAGCAGCTCAATAATTTTTTCCTTTCTGTCTTTTTTTGCTGGCAAAATATGATGAACCTTCATCGGCTCGTCTATTGCTTCACCAATAGTTATTCTGGGGTTCAATGAACCATAAGGATCCTGAAAAATTATCTGGATATCTCTTCTTAATCTTCTTAATTCTTCGGCAGGTATATGTGCAATATTTTTATTATGTAAAAAAATATTGCCTGAAGATGGTTCTATTAGTCTTATCAAAGCCTTGCCAAGCGTGGTTTTGCCGCATCCGCTTTCTCCCACAATACCAACAGTTTCGCCATTTATTATAGAAAAGCTTACATCATCAACAGCAATAATTTCTTTTATAATTTTTCCTGTAATACTTTTTTTTAGAGGAAAAGAAACTTTCAGGTTTTCAACTTTTAATATTTCAACAGCTGTATCAATAGCAGGCTTTGCAGGCTTTAATATAGAAATATTGCTTTGATCCTTTTTTACATTTTCATTTAAAAAATCATTGATAACAGGCAGTCTTTTGCTTTTGGAAGCTGCACCCGGGCGGCAGCTTATCAATGCTTTTGTATAAGGATGCATCGGATGCATAAACAATTCTCTGGTAGTGTTCATTTCAACTATTTCACCCTTATACATCACTATAACTTTGTCGGCAATTTCAGCAACAAGCGCAAGGTCGTGCGTAATATAAATAACGCTCATATTCTTTTCTTGCTGCAGATCTTTTATAAGCCGGATGATTGTTTTTTGAACAGTTACGTCCAACGCGGTTGTTGGTTCATCGGCTATAAGTAGCGATGGGTTGCAGCTTATAGCCATTGCTATCATTACTCTTTGCTTTTGGCCGCCACTTAGCTGGTGAGGGTAACGGTTAAGCATAGACGAAGAATCCGGCAGTTTGACTTTATCAAATAGATCAATTGTGGTTTGCTTTGCTTCTTCATAACTTATTTTCTTATGAAGCCTTATCGCTTCTATCACCTGGCTTCCGCAGGTACGCACCGGGTTTAAGGATGTCATCGGCTCCTGGAAGATCATGGAGATTTTATTGCCTCTTATTTTTTGCAGCTGTTTATTATTAAGAGATAAAAGATCTATTTGTTCTTTTTCGCCTTCTGCAAAAAGTATTTCACCCATTTTATATTGCGCCTGTGGGGGCAATAATTTTAAAACAGATAATGAAGTAACCGTTTTGCCAGAGCCTGATTCGCCAACAACAGCAACGGTTTCGCCTTTATTAATTTCAAAAGAAATATTTTTTATGGCAGAAACACTTTCATTTTCTGTTTTAAAATCAATGCTTAAATTTTTTATTGAAAGAAGAGGATGGATCATTAAAAGGTATACTTTGCTTTGCGCAAGCTATTTTATTAATAAAAAATGGCTTATTAAAACTGCAAATGCCTTACCGTAAGGCCGCCATTTATAAGTTGCTTTAAAGAATCAATGCCAATTTTCAAATGCCTCTCAACATACTTTGCGGTAACACCGGCGTCGCTTTCAGCAGTCTTCACGCCATCGGGAACCATGGGCGAATCGCTCACGAGCAGCAGCGCGCCGGTTGGAATTTTATTATAAAAACCTACAGTGAAGATGGTGGCGGTTTCCATATCAATAGCGTATGCTCTTATTTTTTTTAAATATTCTTTTAACTCATCATCGTGCTCCCAAACCCTGCGATTGGTAGTATAAACAGTGCCCGTCCAGTAATCGAATGAATTGTCTCTTATAGTGGTGGAGATAGCTTTTTGCAATGCAAATGCAGGGAGGGCGGGCACTTCAGGAGGAAAATAATCATTGGAAGTTCCTTCTCCTCGTATAGCAGCTATCGGCAAAATTAAATCGCCAATTTTATTTCTTTTTTTCAGGCCACCGCATTTGCCCAAAAATAAAACCGCCTCGGGGTTAATAGCGCTCAGCAAATCCATAATGGTGGCTGCACCGGGGCTGCCCATTCCAAAATTTATTATAGAAATATTTTCTGCAGTGGCGCATTGCATCGGCTTATTCGCACCCACAATTTTTACTTTGTGTATGCCAGCAAACATCTCAATATAATTGCTAAAGTTGGTAAGCAATATATATTTGCCAAAATTATGCAGGTCTTCTCCGGTATACCTCGGAAGCCAGTTGCTCACAATTTCTTTTTTTGTTTTCAACGTGTACGGTATTATTTTATCTTTTGCTAACTTTTTATTGTTGTTTATTAGAAGAGTTCATAATATCTATAACGGATTAATTACCCGATGGGGCATTATCCAATAACTCGACCCTATTTTTTCTAAAATAAGCATTAAAATAATAAACAAAATCTGACACGCCCTCGTGAAAATTTAATACTATATCGACATAATCAAAATAACTTTTCTTCAAAGAAAAAACAGCTTTATAAGTCACGTTAGTGATGGATTTAATCGTATCTCTCAATAAGAAATCATTCGGTATTATGTGTATTTGCTCTTTTGAAAGCGTAGCATTTAGAGAATGGATATTAGCCATGAACGCATCCTTGCTATTTATTTCAAAACAAAAAGAAGTATCAACAAGTCTAAATACTTTTGTTGTATCATTATTTATTATTGCATTTACTATTTCTACCATAGTTGTTTTGCGTTTATCATTTATCGATGGCTGGCTACAGCCAAGAAATAGCAGGATAAGATTGGCAGTAAAAAATAATAGTTTTTGAATTTCCTTGTTTTTTTGCACTTTATAAAAATACAATTCTTTTAATTCGTGTTCTGACAGATAAAAATAGTAATGATCAAAATTGAGTTTCCTAAAAATAAAGTGGTAACACGGCAACAGAATGGCGTAACAGAAGTCTTCGATATCATAAGAAAAAGATGGCTTATACTAACGCCGGAAGAATGGGTAAGGCAAAATATGGTTCAGTTTCTTATATCAAAAAATTATCCCGCATCTTTATTGGCAATTGAAAAAGAAATCAGGCTGGGCGAGCTTTTTAAAAGATGCGACTTAGTAGTGTATGATAGAAATACCAGGCCTTTTATGATAATGGAATGTAAGGAAATGAATGTGGTTTTATCTGAAAAAACATTAGCGCAAATATTAAGATACCACATTGCTTTGCCGGCAAGCTATCTTATAATTACCAACGGAAAATATTGTTTTGGCTTTGAAAAAAAGAATGATCAGTTTATTGAAACAAATCAATTTCCTGATTACAAAAGCGAATAATATTTATGGAAATATTCCCAGCTCGGCGTAAGAGGTGGCCACTTTATTTATTGCACAAACGTAAGCCGCCGTGCGCATATCAGGAATGGCGGGCGTTTTTTGCCATATATCCACAATTTCACGGGTTGCTGTTATCATGGTTTCTTCAAGACCGCTTCTTACCAAATCCACTTCATCTGCACCATGCATAATGAAATCTCTTTCAAGAGAACTTACACTTTTGCCGGTAAGCTCTTCCATTTGCCCAAGAATATGATGGTTCATGTTTTCAGTAAATCTTTTTTCAAGTCTTCCATACCTTACATGGCTAAGGTTTTTCAGCCATTCAAAATAACTCACTGTAACGCCACCTGCATTCAGGTACATATCAGGCACTACCAGTGTTCCCTTTAAATTCAATATTTCATCGGCCTCCGGAGTAAGCGGACCGTTAGCGGCTTCACCCACTATTTTTGCTTTTATCCTCGATGCATTATTTCCATTAATTACATTTTCCAATGCAGCCGGAATTAAAATATCACAATCCATTTCCAGTGCATCACCGCCTTTTTCAAAGTTGTGTGCGCCTTCAAAGTCGAGAATAGATTTTGTTTTATGACGATGTAGAACTACTTTGTCTACATCAAGCCCATCAGCATTATAAATTGCACCTTCGTACTCAGCAAGCCCTACAATGATGGCGCCTGCCTGCTGAAAAAAGGATGCCGTGTGATAACCAACATTTCCCAATCCCTGCACACAAATACGCTTACCCTTTACTCCGGTGGTAAGGCCCAGCTTATCCATCACAGAAGGCATATTACATACCTCGCTTAAGCCATAAAAAACACCAAGTCCTGTGGCTTCCTTTCGGCCTCTTACGCCGCCTTGCGTTACCGGCTTACCGGTTACACAGCCCGCTGCATCTATCTCTCCGGGGTGCATAGCCACATAAGTATCCAGTATCCAGGCCATCTCTCTTTCGCCTGTTCCATAATCCGGTGCAGGCACATCTGTGCCCGGGCCAATAAAGTTTTTTCTTATTAATTCTGCTGTGTACCGGCGGGTTATTTTTTCTAATTCGTAAACGGTGTACTCACGCGGGTTAATTTTTATGCCTCCTTTGGCTCCGCCAAATGGCACGTTTACTATGGCGCATTTATAGGTCATCAATGCAGCAAGCGCCATCACTTCATCCTGGTTTACTGCTTCGCTGAAACGTATGCCGCCTTTACAAGGCGTTTTATGATGTGAGTGCTGCACGCGGTAAGCTTCGATGGTAATAATATCCCCATTTTCTTTTTTAATAGGAAACCTTACCTGGTACACACTGTTGCATTGTTTTATTTGTTCTAAAATGCCCGGATCCCAGGTGGTGAAAATGGCTGCTTTATCAAAACTTCTTTCCACACTTTGAAAAAAACTATAAGGTGTAACTGCTGACATAAAATAATAATTTTTATTTAAGCTATCGTAAAATATATAAAATCAGGAAAGTCTTTCTTTTTTAGAGACTTTACTGTCAATTCTTATAAGGTATAAAAAAAGAACAACAAGGATAGTAATGCAAACAGCCATCACCACATAAATTTTATCATTGCTGCGCATAAAAGAATTCATTCCCACAGCAGTTGTATCCGCAGATGCTTGTGCAAATAAAATTGAACTAAAAAAAAGAAACATAATGGTAAAGCATAAACGCTTTTTATTAAAAAAATTATTAATCATTAATTAAATTTTTATAGGATAGCAGATTCATTCTTATTTTAAGATTGCTTATCCATACTCCTAAAAGAACCCAGCCAAAAACTGCCGGCCAAAAAACCATTTTCATGGTTGCATCGAGACTTTCTCCACCCAGCGCAGGGTTGCCACCGCCTTTGGCGCCTTCCATACCGCCCGGGTGAAGCGACTGCACCAATCGCGGCAAAATCATGATTAATGGTATATAAATAAAATAGGCAAAAATATTGTAGACAGCGCTGATGCGGGCTTTATTATCAATGTCCGTCATAGAGCCTCGCAATACAACATAAGCAAGATAAATAAGCAGGGCAATGGCTGCAGCTATCTGCTTTGGATCGTTGCTCCAGGGCTCGCCCCATGTATAGGTAGCCCAAATGGAACCCGTAACAAGGCCAAGTATTCCAAAAATAATTCCTGTTTTAGCAAACTCTACAGCATAAATATCATATTTTATATTTTGCGTGCGCAGGTAAGCTATAGAATAAATGAGAGACAATGAAAGCAGTAAGATTTGCCCAAACCACATAGGCACATGAAAGAAAAAATTTCTGATGCTTTGGTACAGGTTACCGAGAAAAGGAACTTTAATTAAAAATCCGGCGGTGAAAGTGAAAAACAATAAAACCATACACAATATTTTCCACCATTTTAATTTCATTCAGCCTGAATTTTATTCCTGGTTATGCAATCGTATTTGCGGTCGCAAAATTATATTAAAACTATTGGGAATAAATTTTTTGTTTATAATAAAATCATTTCTTAACTAATTATAATGCTTTATTTTTTACAAAATAGTTTTTGTTATTATTAAAAGATTTTTGACGCCTGATTATAACCCTCATTAATAAAACGCTACATTGTTTTTTACCTTCATTCTCTTAACTTTGCTGCCCGTAAATAAAAAGTATGAGTGGCGCATTAAAAGAAGTAAGAACCAGAATACAAAGCGTAAAAAGCACCCAGCAGATAACTAAAGCCATGAAAATGGTAAGCGCCGCAAAGCTGCGCCGGGCACAGGATGCCATTATTCAAATGCGGCCGTATGCACAAAAACTACAGGAAATGCTGAGCAATATTGCCGGCAGCGCTGAGGGCGACGTAAAGATGGCTCTTGCTGCCGAACGCCCTGTGCATAAGGTGTTGGTGATAGTTATCACCAGCGACAGAGGGCTGTGTGGTGGCTATAACAGTAATCTTATTAAACTTGCGAAGCAGGTTATTTTTGAAAAATATTCAGGCATTACCAATAAAGAAAATGCCGAGTTGCTGCCTATTGGTAAAAAAGGCTTTGAGCATTTTTCAAAAAATAAATACAAGGTGGTTGATCATTACTGGAATCTCTTTACTGACTTAAGCTTTGAGCATGTAGCTGCTGCTTCCAAATTTGCAATGACTGCTTTTGAGAAGGGCGAAGTAGATGCAGTGGAACTGGTTTACAGCGAATTTAAAAATGCAGCTACGCAAAAATTTACTGTTGAGCAATTTTTACCCATAAAAAAAACAGCGAAGAAAAAAGGGGAAGCCAAAGCAGATTTTATTTTTGAGCCCGATAAACATACTTTGATAGAAGAGCTGATGCCAAAAATACTGAACACACAATTGTATAAAGCTGTGCTGGATGCACATGCGAGCGAACATGGCGCCCGAATGACGGCAATGGATAAAGCAACGGAAAATGCTGAAGAACTTTTAAAATCTCTAAAAATAAGTTACAACCGGGCAAGGCAGGCAGCCATCACCACTGAGCTTACTGAAATTGTAAGCGGGGCGGCGGCTTTGCAGGGATAATAACTCAATTTGAAAATGACTCAATTTGAAAATGAGTAGTATTTTAATTTCAAATTCTCACGTTTGCATACATGGATTTAAGCCAGATAATTCCTCACATAGAAGCGCTCATTTTTGCAAGCGACAAACCCCTTTCTTTAATTGATTTAATGGAGCTTACTAATAATGCGTTAGCGTTTATTGAAGACCGTACAAATGAAGAGCAGGTGCAAAATGCTGTAAAAGCCATCCAGGAAAAATATCAATCACCGTTTTATTCTTTTGAAGTAATTGAAAGCGGAGGCGGCTATCAGTTTTTAACTAAAAAAGAATTTCATAAAACAATTGCACAGCTTAATGGAGATAAATTTTTAAAAAAATTATCTGTTGCTTCGCTGGAAACGCTTTCTATTATTGCATATAAACAACCAGTCACCAAATCGGAAATTGAAATTATCCGCGGGGTTAACTGCGATTATGCCGTTCAAAAATTATTAGAGAAAGACCTCGTCGTGATAACAGGAAGAAGCGAAGATGCCCCCGGAAAACCACTAATTTATGCTACTTCCAAATCCTTTATGGATTATTTTGGGATTAATAGCCCTGATGATTTACCAAAAATACAAGAGGTACTTAACCAGGAAATAATTGAAGCAACGAAAGTGCAGGTGCCCGAAGAAATTGAATCAGTTTTTGAGCAAAATAAACAAGAATTTATAGAAGCTGATACAAATAAAGTTTCAAATGAGAATGAAGAATAAACTGTTATAAATACACATCACTAATAGTTTTCATAAATAATTAATGCAGCTTTTATCTACCGAACAATTAATTGCCATTGCAGAAGAATTTGGCACACCTGTTTATATTTATCATGCAGAAAAAATAAAAGAACAATACACAAAGCTTACGGATGCATTTAAAAAAACAGAAGTAAAATTTTTTTACGCATGTAAAGCATTAACCAATATAAATATTCTTAGTTATATAAAACTTATTGGTGCTAATGTAGACTGCAGCTCGATAAATGAAGTGAAACTGGCGCTTCACGCGGGTTTTACGCCCAACAAAATTTTATACACCTCCAATGGAATTGCTTTTGATGAAATAGATGAAGCAAAAAATCTTGGGGTAAATATTAATATTGACAGCCTTTCTAATCTTGAAAAGTTTGGTAAAAAGTATGGGCATACTTATCCTGTAGGCATTCGCTTGCGGCCAAATATTCTGGCAGGCGGCAACATAAAAATTTCTACAGGGCATGATAAGAGCAAGTTCGGAATACCTGTTGACCAAATTCAAGAAATTACATCAGTTGTTGAAGCTAATGATCTTTTTATCCGAGGCTTGCAAATACATACGGGCAGCGATATTGATGATGCCGATGTTTTTGTAAAAGGAATTGAGGTTTTATTTGATATTATTCCTCGCTTTAAAGAGTTAGAGTTTATTGATTTGGGCGGAGGCTTTAAAGTTTCTTACCGGGCAGGCGATACAGAAACTGATATAAATTTATTAGCCAAAAAAGTGGAAGAAGCATTTTCCAACCATCCTAACCCAGGGAATAAAAAATTAGAAGTTTGGTTTGAGCCAGGAAAGTTTTTAGTAAGCGCCGCAGGTTATTTTATTACGCAGGTAAATGTTTTAAAAGAAACATCTGCCACCACTTTTGCAAGCATTAACAGCGGCTTTAATCATTTAATCAGGCCCATGTTTTACAATGCTTATCACGAAATTGAAAATCTCAGCAACCAAGCCGGTCATAAAAAACAATATACCATTGCCGGCAACATTTGCGAAACAGACACCTTTGCCTGGGACAGGAAAATAAATGAAATAAGAGAAGGTGATTACCTTGTTTTTTATAATGCAGGCGCTTACGGCTTTGAAATGTCTTCTAATTTCAACTCAAGATTAAAGCCGGCAGAAGTATTAGTAAAAGATGGAAAGGCTTTGCTTATACGAAGAAGAGATACTTTTGAAGATTTATTGCGGAACCAGGTTATTAAAACAACAAACCCGTGAAACGCTTTGTAATCACGGGTTGTGTTGTATTCAAAAATCCAAACCTTAAGAGTTCGATCCGTTATTGGAGTTGTTTTGCGGTGCGTTATTTTGATAATTATTATTCATTCTTCTTTGCCTGAAGTTTTGCTGAGCGCTAATAATTTGCTCATCTCTTTCAGCTTTCAGGTTTCTTATTTCCTGCCTTCTTGCAGAGTGGCTGATGCTTTTATCTTTTCGTGCATTCCGAATTTTATTTTTATAATCAACCTTTATAGATTGAATTTCCAGCGATAGCTTATAAGGCATCCTGTTGTTGTTATAGTAAGGATTCATATAGCCATAAGGACCATAATAAGGATAACCAAACGGATAACCATAGTAAGGATAACCAAAGCCAAAGCCGACCGATGGAGCTACATATACATGCGGCTGATAAGAATGATAGTATGTTTTGTGTTGTGCAGCAGCTCCAAGCGATAATGAGAGCGAGAATACAATTATTGATAGTGTTTTCATATAAATTATTTTAATTTTTTCTATATTATATTAGATGCTAAAACATGATAAAAGCATAAAGAGAGGAATGCTTATAACTATGTTTTAACAGATCTATAATAAACCTTGCGCCGGTTATATTTAATTTAAAAAATATCATTTTTATTGCTCATAAAAACCAATAGATTTTGTATTAATGTCAATTTGTCCATTAAATGCTGTTGGCAAAAAGTTTGACTAAACGTACCTTTGCAGCCAATTTTAAATTAATGGAAAAAAAGAATTTAGATAACAACGAATTTGACAACATAGATCCTGCAGAGTTATCCGTAGAGGAACTGAGCAATGCCGCTGATGCTGCATTACAGGATCATAAAAATGAATCTGTTCAGAAACTTCAGGAGGAGCTTGCAGAGCAGAAGGATAAATACATGCGCCTTTTTGCGGAGTTTGACAATTTTAAAAGACGTAACTCTAAAGAACGCCTGGAGCTTATTCAAACTGCGGGTAAAGAAGTGATCACTTCTCTTTTGCAGGTGTTGGATGATAGTGATCGTGCCGAGAAGCAAATGGAAAAAACTGAAGATGCTGAGCAAATAAAAGAGGGCGTACAGCTTGTGTTTAATAAGCTGCGCAAAACCCTGCAGGCAAAAGGCCTTACTGCCATGGAAAGTATTAATACACCTTTTGATGTGGAGAAGCATGAGGCTATAACCGAAGTGCCCGTAGCTGATAAAAGTATGAAGGGCAAAGTGGTGGATGAAATAGAAAAGGGATACTTTTTAAATGACAAATTGATACGCTTTGCAAAAGTGGTGGTGGGAAAATAAACAAATAACAATGAACAAGTGAAAAATGAGAGATGGTATAAAGATCCATTCTTCATTATAATGATCAATTATTAAATGTCTAAAAGAGATTATTACGAAATATTAGGCGTTGGCAAATCTGCCACGGCCGATGAAATAAAGAAGGCTTACCGCAAGGTGGCGATGCAGTACCATCCTGACCGTAACCCTGGCGACCATACAGCAGAAGATAAATTTAAAGAAGCCGCAGAGTCTTACGAAGTACTCAGCGATAGCGATAAAAGAGCACAGTACGACCGCTTTGGCCATAGTGCATTTGCACCGGGAAGAGGCGGAGGTGGCGGCTTCTCAGGCGGTGGCATGAACATGGACGACATCTTCAGCCAGTTTGGGGACATATTCGGAGAAGATGCGTTCGGTGGTTTCTTTGGCGGAGGCCGCAGTACCGGCAGATCTTCCGGCAGAAGAGGAGTAAGAGGCAGTAACTTACGGGTGAAAATAAAGCTGAACTATGAAGAAATAGCAAAGGGTGCTAGTAAAACAATTAAGGTAAAAAAATATATAGCCTGCACCACCTGCAAAGGCAGTGGCGCTAAAGATAAAGGCAGTATACAAACCTGCAACACCTGCGGCGGAAATGGACAAGTGCGCAAGGTGCAGAATACTTTTTTGGGCCAAATGCAAACCGTAACTACCTGTCCCACCTGCAACGGCGAAGGCAGCGTGGTAACCAGCAAATGCAACACCTGCAGGGGCGAGGGAAGAATTTATGGCGAAGAAATGGTGACGCTGGATATACCGGCAGGCGTAAGCGAAGGCATGCAACTTAGCATGAGCGGCAAAGGTAATATGGGTGAGCGTGGTGGCGGCCCGGGCGACCTTATTATTCTTATAGAGGAAGAAGCTAACCCGCACCTGCACAGGGAAGGGCTTAATGTAGCGTATGATTTATATATATCTTTTCCTGACGCAGTATTTGGTACAAATTCGGAAGTGCCGACAATAGATGGCAGGGCAAAAATAAAAATACCCCCGGGCACCCAAAGCGGCAAAATTTTCCGCTTAAAAGGCAAAGGTTTTCCATCAGTAAACTCGCATGAAAAAGGCGACCAGCTTATACATATAAATGTATGGACACCGCAAACAGTAAGTGGTGATGAAAAGCAAACGCTTGAAACCATGAACAGCAGCGAAAACTTTAAGCCCAAGCCCGATAAAAATGATAAGAGCTTTTGGGAGCGACTAAAAGAATCGTTTAGTTAATTGATGATGGATAATTGATAATGGATATGGATAATTAAGATACAAAACCTGTGAAATACCGCTGGTTGTTTTTATCATAGCCTTTTTATCTTTATCACTTACGCCTTATCATCCCTTTCGTCTCTTTCTTTTTTCCCCATACATTCCTTTACATTTATCTATCAGGGTTAAAAATTCTGTTTGCAGGTAGTCGGAATTATTTACAGAGGTTGCGGCCATGCGCTTTATAAAATCCCAATCAATTTCTGCTGGCAGATAAGGCGATTCTTTCAGCTTAAGGCCAAAAGCTGTAACGGCGGCTGCAAACCGCAGGCATTTAGGCAGCGAGTCATAAAAAATGTAATTATTAACGCAGCTTTGCTGAATACTTTGAGAAGTTGTATCGCCCGGAAGCTTGTAATGCAGTTGTAAAGAAGCAACGGTGTTATCGTCAAGAATTTGGACAGCAGTGCTATCTTTAAGAACGGGCTCCAGCTCAAAGATGGCTGTATTGCCTGTGGCGGCGCCTATCTCGCCGCCTTCCAGTTGCTCGCCTTTATCATCCAGAACAGACCGTTTATTATCATAACCTATCAACCTGTATTGCTTTATTTTATTTGGATTAAACGTTACAGAAATATATACATCATTCGCAATAGAATAAAGGGTTTGCGTGAACTCTTTCACCAGTACCTTTTCACCTTCCCTTATATCATCAAGATAGGCAAAATTGCCATTTCCTTTTTTGGCCAGCACTTCTATTTTACTGTCTTTATAATTACCCATGCCCACACCCAGGCAGGTAAGGTATATACCCGATTGCTTTTCTTTGCTTACCAGTTCATCAAGCTCTTTTTCACTTGTCTGGCCTACATTAAAATCGCCATCCGTTGCTAATATAATCCTGTTATTGCCCCCCTTTATAAACGTACTTCGCGCCAGCTTGTAGGCGGAGCGTATGGCAGCTTCACCGGGTGTATCGCCTGAGGCTTCCATTTGTTCTATGGATTTTGTTATGATGTCTTTTTTATCGCCACTGGTAGGCTGCAGCCATACGCCCACCGTACCTCCGTAAGTAACTATGGACACAGTATCTTTTTGCCTGAGGTTTTTCACCAGCAGCCGAAAGGCTTCTTTTAAAAGAGGAAGCCGGTTCGGAAGATCCATGCTGCCAGACACGTCAATAAGAAAAACCAGATTAGACGGCGGCACACTATCCAGATCTAACTTTTTGCCGGATAAATTAATATATAGCAGTTCGTGCTGATTATTCCACGGGCAGTTTGTAAGCTGGCTTTCCAGCCTGAAAACATCTTTGCCCTCCGGCGCTTTATAATTAAAGTTAAAATAGTTAAGCATTTCATCTATGCGCACCGCATCTGCAGGCACTTTATCGCCCTGGTTAATGAACCTGCGCACATTGCTATACGAAGCCTTATCAATACGCATGGCAAAAGAAGTAACGTGGCTGCCTGTCTTTATGTAATCATTCTCCAGCAAGCTGCTGTAGCTTTCGTTATCATAATAAGCAGTTGGGTAAATATGCCCTTCTTTACCTACCGTAAGCGAAGCAAGCTTTTGTTTTTGATTATTAATGGCTAAGGCATTAAGCAGCTTCAAGGTTATCTCCTGGTAAGTGGTAGATTTTATTTTGAAAGACCTTGTTTCATACCCTTCTGCGCTAAAAACAAGAGAGTCATAGAGGTTTGGTGAGGGAATGCCAAAACCTCCGGAGCCGCCACTGTAATATATTGAGTGGTTGGCAGGCATATAAATCTTTACATTTTGTAGCGGCTGGTTGCGCTCATCTTTCACATCGCCGCGTATGTAGTACTGGCCTGAAGAACCATAAGACAGGATAAATAAAAAATAAGTAAAAATTATCTTTAACAAAGTAAAGGGGTTAATTGATGTTGAAAGATAAAATCCTATTTACCAAAACGCTTTTCCTATATTAAAATGATACTTACTTCTATTTTAAAAGTTGATATATCTCTTTTATATTTCTTCCCAGGCCATCGTAATCAAGGCCATAACCCACCACAAATTTATCAGCTATGGTAAAACCAAGGTAATCAATTTTTATATTATGCACCGTTGCGTCGGGCTTATGAAGAAGTGCAGCAATCTTTAAAGAGGCAGGATGATGGTGCTCCAGCTGCGGCAAAAATTGTGACAGCGTTTTGCCGGTGTCTACTATATCTTCTAAAATAATAATATCTTTATTGTACACATCAGCATCGAGGCCAATAGCAGTTATCACCTTTCCGGTTGACTTTACCCCTTTGTAAGAAGCCAGTTTTATAAAGCATATTTCTGCAGGTAAAGTTATATGCTTAAAAAGGTCTGAAGCAAACATAAAAGCACCGTTAAGTATGGCAATGAAAAGTGGTTTTTTACCTTCATAATCTTTATTGATCAATGCGGCAATTTTTTGCACTTCACCATCTATTTGCTCTGCAGATAAGTAAGGAATAAATTCTTTATCGTGTAATTTTAAACCATTCATAAGCTATTTTGAAACAATAAGCATTTGCCCCACTTTTAGATTATTATCTTTTAGATTATTCCAATCTTTTAGCTCATCAATTGATATATTATATTTTTTAGAAATACTATACAAGCTTTCCTTCGCCGCTACAATGTGTATAGTACGATCCGGTGGCGCTTTTTCAGGCGGATCGGTTATTTCATTTTTAGATGGAATGTATTGTGTGGCCGGTATGGATTTTTTTGCGCCTGGCCTAAGTAAAAGCTTTGTACCAGCAGAAACATTGTCTGCGCTGTTCAAATTATTATAATCGCAAAGGCTTTGAAGAAGTACCCCGTTTTTTTGGGCCACATCAAATAATGTTTCTCCGCTCAGGGTTATATAATAATCAGTATTACCTTCTTTCTTTTTTTTCTCTAAAAATATATATTGATCCTTATCCAACAACCCATCCTGCTTCATATCATTCATTTCCAGCAGGCGGTTAAGATTGATGTTGTTTTGCGTGGCAACAGCAAGTAAAGAAGTACCTCTGGGAACCATTAAAGCATTGCAGCCGTTAATAGTGAGTTTTAAGGGAGCGGTAAGGTTAGCATCATCTTTATCTGCGGTAGATTTTATGGTATTATCTGCATCTTTATCTTCCGGATCACTTGCGTATTTCGATGCATCAAAATGAGGCATCTCATTCATGGCAAGCAGTGTGTATTGCTCCAAATTATTATCTTCTATATTTTTTATAAGAATATCAGGGTAACGAGGATTAGTTGCGTAGCCAGCTTTTTTAAGTCCGTAAGCCCATGCTTTGTAATCACGCGGGTCGAACTTAAATAAAAAAGAATAGCGATCATTTCCTCTTAAAAAATTGGAATGATCCCGGTAAGAATCATCTGCGGTTTTATACACACGAAAACATTCGCCGGGCGCATCATCGTCGTGCGCCACAGAACCTGCCGTCCAGGTACCCTTGCATTTTATTCCAAAATGATTATTAGATTTTTTTACCAGTTCACTGTTGCCACATTCCGTTTCCAATATGCCTTGTGCCAGCGAAATAGCTGCGGGAATGCCCATTCGCTTTTCTTCCCGCATAGCAATTTCTTTAAACTGAGCTACATAATCCGCAGGTGTCATTACTGAATTTTGCGCAGCAGCTATTTTAAAAAAACAAAAAGTAATGAAGAAAATTATTTTTATTTTTTTCATAAAAACGTACAACGTATAAACTGTGTTGCTATAAATTATTTCTTCTCTACCAGCAGCAGCCCGTCTCTTACCGTAATCATTACCTGCTGCACTCTTTCATCTTTAAACACATGCTCATTAAAAGAATGAATGGCTGTAGCGTTCTTGCCGGTTATGGGCGCCTTCAGCACTTCACCATGAAAAAATACATTATCCGCAAGTATAAAGCCTCCTTTTTTTAGAAGCGGTAAAATTAATTCGTAATAATTAATATAGTTTGTTTTATCAGCATCAATAAACACAAGATCCCACGTTTCATGCAGCGTGGGTATTATATCCAGCGCATTGCCTTCGTGCAAAAATATTTGATTGGCATATAATGATTTGGTAAAATAATTTCTTGAAAGATCTGCATCTTCTTTTCTTAATTCTAAAGTATGCAGTTCGCCGCCGGCGCTTAATCCGCGGGCAAGGCACAGTGCGCTGTATCCGGTAAAAGTTCCAATTTCCAGAATCTTTTTCGGTTGTATCATTTTGCTTATCATCTCAAGCAACTTGCCTTGCACAGGCCCGCTGAGCATGTGTGCATGCTCATGATGGTGCAAAGTATATTCTTCTATTTCCATCAGCAGATCATCAGTTGGCGTGGTGAACCATGCTGCATAATCTTCTGCTTTTTTATTAATTATTTCTATCATAAATTACTGCTGTAAGCTTTTTTTTTGAGGCAATTAAAAGCCCGATAAAAGTAATGGCTCCGTTTACAATTATCAGTTCTTCTGCAAATACATAGCCACCCAAAAGTTGTTTGGAATATTTATCAAGAAAAAAACAAAGCAGTGGCGAAGCAATGCAAATAAATGGAGTGATCTTATCATAAACCTGCCTGCTTTTTGCGAACAATGAAAACGCATATAAACCTATAAGCGGCCCGTAAGTAAACGTGGCCACTTTAAATATGGCGCTTACTACCGAAGCGTTATTTACTGCATTGAATATTAATATTACTAAAAGAATAAGTATAGAAAAAAACAGGTGTACATAGTTTCTGGTGCGCACCATTTGTGGAGCGTTTTCATTTTTTCTTTTATTAAATTTTAGAAAATCTATACAAAAAGATGTAGTTAATGCGGTAAGCCCGGAGTCAGTGGTGGCAAAGGTTGCAGCGGTTAGCCCCAGCATAAAAACCACAGCCGGAACGCCCTTAAAATAGTTCAGTGCAATTTCCGGAAACAGGTAATCAGTTCTTGGCTGGTGCGTTATGGCATCTAACGGAATTGCGATGTTATTTTTATTTGCATAGATATAAAGCAATGCTCCCACACTTAAAAAAAACAGATTGATAATTACAAATACAAAAGTGAATGAGAGCATATTTTTTTGCGCTTCTTTTAAGTTTTTACAACTCAGATTTTTTTGCATCAGATCCTGATCGAGGCCAAACATGCCAATGGTTACAAACAAGCCCCCAAGAAATTGTTTGGTAAAATGAAACTTGCTTGTAATAAAATTATTGGTAAAAAAGATCTTTGAATAATTGCTCTGCTTAATAGTTGTAAATGCTTCGCTAAAGCTCAGATGAAGATTGCTGCAAATAAAATAAATTGATAAAAAAACAGATGATATAAGAAAAAACGTTTGCAGGCTATCGGTTATGATAATTGTTTTGAGCCCGCCGCGAAAAGTGTAGCCCCAAATAAGCAATAAGCAAAGTGCAATGGTAAGCCAGAAAGGCACATGCATAGCGTCGAAAATAAAATGCTGCAAAACAATTGCTACAAGATATAGCCTGAACGCAGAACCGATAGTTCTTGATATTAAGAAAATGGCTGCAGCCGTTTTGTGACTTGCTTTTCCGAGCGTTCGTTCTATCACCTCGTAGATGGAAGTAAGGTGCATTTTATAATACAATGGCAGCAAAACCCCGGCAACAACAAAATACCCGACGGCATTGCCCAAAACAAATTGAAAATAGCGAAACTGGGAGCCGGCGGCGTTTCCCACCTCGCCGGGAACCGAAATAAATGTAACGCCGCTTAATGCAGTGCCAATCATGCCGAAGGCAACCAGGTACCATTTAGAGGAGCGGTTGGCAATAAAAAAAGTGGAATTATCAGACGTTTTTTTTGAAGTGATGTAAGAAATAAAAATTAGCATTAAAAAATAACCGATGATAAAAGAAAGCAAAACAGATGGAGACATAAAAATATTTAGCAGCTAATTTTTCCGGAGATTTATAAACAAAATAAGGATTACAAATCTTATAATTTTTGAATTTTATTCAAGATAAATAAATTATGCCAATAACATCTCTTGCAGTGTTCTGCGGGTCGCAGCCAGGAAGTGATCCATTGTATTGCCATCACGCGAAGGCATTAGGTTATATGCTGGCGCAAAAAAATATTACTCTTATTTATGGCGGCAGCAACAAAGGAATTATGGGCGCTGTTGCAAATGCTGTTCTTGAAAAAAATGGCAGAGTAATTGGCGTAATGCCTAAACTTATGATTAGCAAAGAACACCGGCATACTAACCTTTCTGAATGGCACGAAACAGAAGATATGCACGCAAGAAAAAAGATGATGTATGCAAGCGCTGATGCGGCTTTGATACTCCCCGGCGGTTACGGCACCATGGATGAATTATTTGAAATGCTTACATGGAACCAGTTGAATATTCACAATAAAAAAGTTATTATTTTCAATATGGCCGGCTTCTTCGATCATTTAATTGCGCATTTTAAAAAAATGGAAGATAGCGGATTTATATATAAAAAATTCAGTACACAGCTAACATTGGTTACATCGTTGGAAGAGCTAAGATTGATCTTATAATTTAAAAAATATCTATATAATTATGAATCGTATAGTTTTTATTACCGGTGCTACATCGGGCATTGGCAAGGCTTGCGCAGAAAAATTTGCTGGAGCAGGTGATCTTATCATCATTAATGGAAGAAGAAAAGACAGGCTTGATGACTTAAAAAATTCTTTGGAAAAAAAATATAAAGCAGAAGCACTTTCGCTTGCTTTTGATGTGCAAAATAAAGATGAAGTATTTAAGGCAATTAACACATTAAGCGGCAAGTGGAAAGCAGTTGACATTCTTATAAACAGCGCCGGGCTTGCACTTGGCAGAGATTTATTTAATGAAGCTGACCTGGCCGACTGGGAAACGATGATGCATACAAATGTAGATGGCCTGCTATATGTAAGCAAAGCCATATTGCCATTTATGATGGATCAAAAGCATGGACATATCTTTAATCTTGGCTCTGTGGCTGGCAATGAGGTGTATGAAAAAGGAAATGTGTATTGCGCCAGCAAAGCAGCCGTGGAATTTATAAGCCGCTCCATGCGCATTGATCTTTTGCAACATAACGTAAAAGTAACTAACATAAAACCCGGCGCAGTAGAAACCGAATTTAGCATCGTAAGGTTTAAAGGCGACGAAAACACTGCGTCGAAAGTGTACGAAGGCTTTACGCCATTAACGCCGCAGGATATTGCCGACACCATTTTTTATTGCGCTTCTTTGCCTGAAAATGTTTGCATCAATGAATTGGAGATCACTCCGGTTCAGCAGGCAAATGGCATTTATTTTTACAAGAAAAAATAAATTACTGCAACATTTATTTCTCCTTTTCGTTTTAAAATATTAACCTCATTATCGTTTACTTTTTATTTTAAAAAAAGTTCTGAATTTTCATTTTTTGATTTTAAAAAATCAGTATTTTTTTGTAATATTGTTAACCCAATTTCCTTGTACTGCATGAAAGACCTGATGAAAAATCTCGTATTGGTTTTGATTGTATTGCTGTTTGGTTTTCCGGTTTTTTCACAGGATGTGATAAGACAGGTTTCCTGTTTTGATTCGACATTAAAAAAAGAAGCAGACAGTTTAAAGGCAGGCTTATCCGCACAAGGGTTTGTATTGGTAAGAGAAGCGACGATGACAATGGAAAGTGAATATGAAATGCCTGTGGTTGTTCCGCTGAACGAGGGTAGCTGGTACCAATTTGTTTTTATTGGCGATCTTAGCTCAAAGCTCTATGAATTACGTATGTACGATTATAGCGAAAAGCAGGTGGTGTATGTCAAACATTTTGGGGCAGATAAAGATGCGAACATTATAAATTTTTCGTATATACCTAAGTTTACAGAGTATCATATTATAAAACCAGTTCAAATAAATAAAATAAAAAAGAAAAACATTTGCGGTTATATACTGATGTTTAAAAAAGTAAAATAGTTTTTTTTGTATGCTTGTTGATAACTAAGCCCGGGGCGTGATTAACTCCGGGTTTTTTATTTTATATAAAAATATTATTGACGTTTATTTGTAAATGAACAGCAATATGATGTATAATTATGCAAAAAAACATTTTTCCAATTCTTCCATCATGTGCAGGCTGCCGATAAAAAAAGCAGTGCGCTCGTGTAGTTCCGTGGGCTGTTTCTCCACGATTCTTTTTGCGCCATCTGTTGCTTTACCACCTGCCACTTCAATAATAAAAGCAAGTGGATTGCATTCGTAAAGCAGCCTTAGTTTTCCCTTTGGATTACCGAAAGTAGCCGGATACATAAAGATGCCACCTTTTAATAAATTACGATGAACATCGGATACCATGCTGCCAATATATCGTTGCGTGTAGGGCTCGCTGTTGGATAACGTTTTTTGCTGGCAGGTTTCAATATATCTTTTTACACCTTCATTGTATTCATAAAAATAGCCATGATTAACTGAGTAAATCTTCCCAAACTCAGGACATTTTATACCAGGATGGCTTAAGCAAAATTCCCCGATTGACGGGTCTAAAGTAAAACCGTTTACACCTCGCCTGGTAGCATATACAAGAATGGTAGAAGATCCATAAATAATATATCCCGCAGCCACCTGCCTTATGCCTGGCTGCAAAAAATCTTCGATGGTTATAGAATTTCCGGGTTCGGTTACCCTGCGGTAAACACTGAAGATAGTTCCTATCGAAACATTTACATCAATGTTGCTGCTGCCATCCAGCGGGTCGAACATGCAAACATATTTCGAGTTTCTGCTGATCTCATTATCAAAGATCACTATATCATCCAACTCCTCACTTGCAATACCAGCACAGCTTATTCCATGCATCAGCACACCGGTAAACTGGTCATTGGCATATTCATCCAGCTTCTTCACTTCTTCGCCATGTATATTCACCTCCCCGGTATTCCCTAAAATATCAACAAGGCCAGCCTTATTCACTTCTACATTTACTCTTTTAGCCGCAAGGCCAATATCTCTTAAAAGCCCTGCCAGCTCACCGGTTGCTTTAGGAAAAGCACGCATCTCTCTTATGGTAAATTCATCCAGCGTTAAAACCTGCCTGTTGACCATTATGTATTTTTTATAAAAAATTAATTGTTTCTGTTTTATAAAATAATTTACAATTAGCCTTAGTCAGTAAATTCCGGCCCTGCTTTCAAGATGTCACTGCTTACTTTGCCCGCATATTTTTCAAAGTTTTTTATAAAATATCCTGCAAGCATATCTGCAAATTTTTTATACTCACTTCTATCTTTCCAGTTTATTTCAGGATCTAAAAGCTGAGCAGGAACGCCCGGGCACGAAACAGGCATCATTAATCCGAAAACGGGATGACGTTGGAAAGATACTTCTTCAAGAGAACCTGCAATAGCGGCTGTTATCATACGCCTTGTATATTCCAGCTTCATTCTTTCTCCTGTACCATACCCGCCGCCAACCCATCCTGTATTTATCATCCAGACTTTTACTTGATGCTTATTAATTTTATCGCCAAGCATAGCCGCATAGCGCACTGCCGATAAGGGCAGAAACGGAGCGCCGAAGCAGGCACTGAAGGTAGGCTTAGGCTGCATGATTCCATTTTCGGTACCTGCAACTTTTGCAGTATATCCACTTATAAAATGATACATAGCCTGTGCAGGTGAGAGCTTGCTTATAGCGGGCAACACGCCATAGGCATCTGCTGTAAGAAAAAATATATTTTCAGGAACCTTGCCAACGGAAGGTTCCATTGCATTACTTATATAATCTATCGGATAGCTTGCTCTTGTGTTTTCAGTAATTTTTGCGCTATCAAAATCTACAATATTACCACCTTCAGTAAATGATACATTTTCTAATATGGCGCCAAACTTTATTGCATTATATATTTCCCTTTCTTTTTCGGCGTCCAGCTTCAATGTTTTTGCATAGCATCCTCCTTCAATATTAAATATAGAATCATCATCCCAGCCATGTTCATCATCTCCTATCAGTTCCCTGGAAGGGTCGGCGCTTAAGGTTGTTTTACCTGTACCGCTAAGTCCAAAAAATATAGCAGAATCTCCTTTTTTACCTGTATTGGCTGCACAATGCATGCTTAGTACATTTCTATCATGGGGAAGTATATAATTTAAAATACTGAAAACTGATTTCTTTATTTCACCGGTGTATTGCGTGCCTCCGATAAGGATTACTTTCTTTGTAAAGTTTATGATAACAAAATTTTTACGGGGCACTCCATCTGTTGATGGGTCAGCATAAAAATGAGGTAATTGCAACAGGTGCCAGTCTGTTTTTATTTGATCCAGCTCTTCTTCCGCCGGCCTTAAAAACATATTGTAAGCAAAAAGATTACAACATGGGTTTTTATTGATTACTCTTATGTTTAAACGATATTGCGGCTTTGCACATACATAACAATCTCTCACCCACAAAGTGCTGTCTTTTATGTAAGCAATCATTTTGTTATACAACTGCTCATAATACTTTTCTTCCAGCGGCTGGTTGAATTCATTCCAATCTATTGAAGTCTCTGTCAAACTATCCTTAACTATAAATCTGTCCTTCGGGCTACGGCCGGTAAACTCGCCGGTATCTATTACCAAAGCGCCTGTGTCACTTAAAACACCTTCGCCTTTTTCTACCGATTGGCTTATCAATTCTTCTGCAGATAGCTGATAAAATATTTTACCAGCGGAAGTAATATCCACGCCTGCATCTGCCTGAAATGAAGGTAATGCTATGGTTTTATTAAAGGATGAGAGTTCCATAATTACAAATTTTTAGAGTTAAACTAAGGTTGCAGAAGATAAGAGTAAATACATATCTTTTATTGCAAAAACATCAGGTTAGGCGATACTTCAAGCGGAAATCGTAATCGTCGTAATGCATGAAGCATACGAGCACTTTGCAATAAAAAAAGGGATAATTAAATAAGAAAGACATCGGCAGCAAGCGCCTCCATCAGGCAAATATAATTGTCTGATTTATCATTAAATATTTTTGATGGATAGTCCGGCCTCATAATTACAGATACAAAATAAAATAAAATATATTTAACCCAATTAATTATTTATAAAATGAGATGAGCAGAAGATTTGATCTTTTAAAATAGATATGATTTTTATTGGGCTAATGATATCCGAAGCTGCACTCCGGCTCTTGTATCCACCGTTGGCGGGGAGGAGGAAATGTAAGGATTTACTCTGCGCTGGCTAAAGTATAATTTTACATTAATGCGGTTATTCAGATAATAATCTATCGTAGGATCTATGGTAATTTCCTTACTTCCATTTGTAGCAAATGCAGTGTTTTGGTCAAGCCTGCTGTTGGAAGTTACATTATCTCTTACACTGAAAGTAAGGTTGAAATTAATTTCGTTGGTAAGCTTTTTTGTATCTGCTTTTGAGAAGGGAACTTTAAACGGAAGCTTCAGCCCACGCTTACGGAAGCTGCCGCCGAATGTATATTCTGTAGACCTCACTTCACTTAACTGGTAATCAATAAGGCTAAGGCTTAGCTGTCTTTGTTTTATGTAATCAAACTTCAGGCTTAGCTGGTTGGTAAAGGTCATGTCTACTCCAATAAGTGGCGCAAACTGTTCCTGTATGGTAATGTTCGGAATTAAAAAGTAAGGTATATAATTATTATTGCCTGCAGTGGTATCAATAAAGGAAGGATAGTTAAATCTTGATACATCCTGATACAGCAAAGCCGATGTGAAGCTATTCATGCCCAGGGTTGAATTGTAGGCGTGTGTGAGAGAAAAACTGGTAAATATTTTATCAAAACCTGGAAGCCGGCTTAAGCCATTATACGATATACGCCAGTTGGGCTTTGGCAGTATGCTCTTGAAAGGGTTTGATTTTGTATTGCTGTTGTTTTGATCAACCAGCGAAATTTTTGTCGGGTCTTGCCCGGTGTAGGCAGCGATGAAAGCAGGCACTAATACATCCACGGCATACCTTCCGTAACCAAGCGCATATCCATCGCTGGTTATGGGATTGCCGGAAAGCTTATTATATGTATTCAATAATCCAAGCCTGCTTGATAATATCTTGCGATAACTTTCAAACTTCAAAAAAGTAGAGGAAACCTGGTTAGGATTAAACTTGCCAAACAAGGTGCTGAATGAAATATAGCTTACGCTAAAACCGCCTTGTATGTAAGGACTTAAATGGCCAAAATGATTGCCGGTGCCGGTGGTATCTTTAAATGTTTCAGAATAATTTTTGGTAAATGTTTTATCTATATTAAGATCAATATTCAAATCTCTTACCGGAGAAAGCTGGCCTGTAATAGAAATTCTTTGATCAAAACTTTGGGTAAAAAGATCATTAAAAGTAGAGTCCCGGGTAATGAGGCCTCTTCGTGCGGCCTGGTTCAGCCAGTTACTGTCTGGTTGTTTACCTAATATGAAAGGCAGGCCGGGCGCCATGCTTTTAAAATCTTCTCCAAAAAACCGCGTGCTATCCGTGTAGCCAGGAAGCCGCGTATGGCTGTTTTCTGATACTGAAGCGGTGACGGATTTTATGCTGGTAAGTATCTTTCCAAATATTCTTGCTGCACCATTTACTTCGGGCAGAGCATTCGCATTTTTAGTTGTACTGGCAACTTGTGGCTTTGGCGGCTGTCTTTTTGCAGCGGCAGAATCACGTGGTGACTTTGGCTCATTATTATTTTGCCGCGGCTGGTCTATAGCCCTTAACCATTTTGATTTACTGTAAAGCCTGGTAAAATCAAGCTGTAAATTGGCTTGTTCCTGCTGGCCATTTTCTAAAAAATTACCAAGATTTACCGCTAGCCGTGATGCTCCTATCCATTGGTAATTTGTAATGTAGCCAAGCCGTAATGTTGTCCAGTCGGTAAGGGGCAGCTTACTTAAAGGCACATTATAAGCAAAATTAATTGTTTGCGTAAATGCAGTATTGCGGCCTCCGCTAAAAAAATTAGAGCGCACTGTATCTTTTTTTGCTTTGGTATCCAGCCGTCCGTAAGGCTCATCAATTCTTGCATTATTTAATGCTGTATAATCAATGTTGAAAGATTTGGTAATATCCCACCGTACAATATAGTTTCTGTCGAAAGTAAAATACTTGTCATACGTTTCAGGAATCACGTATTTATCTTCTCCAATGCTTTTTGGCTTTATTACCCCAAACTGCCTGAACACATCTGCTCTGAAGCTTATTTGCGTAGGCAGCGGGTTTACATTAATGTCTTTTACCAGGTCAAACCAATGGGTTTTTGTTTTCTTGAATATCTTTTTAAAAGGCTGGAAATATTTTGGCTGAGGAGTATAATTATATCCTAATCCTGCACGCTGTTTAGTTACATTGTTATATTCAATGAGCGGGTTGTGGGCCTCGGTTTTTGTAAATGAATAACTGAAATCAAGATTTTCCACATCCCAGGGCTTCGGCTTTTTGTTTCCTGTTCTGTTTTTATGCACATTGGTAAAGCTTACTGTTTTGGTTGAGACAAAATCCTCGGCATTTTTTTTAATAGAATCTCTTTCACTTTTTGGCGACTCTCTCAGCTTTTGCTTTAGTGTTATATCCTGATCGTAAGGGTCGTATTGCGGCGTGCTTACTGCCTGAGTATAGCTGGCATAAAAAGGGATAGACATGGCTGCTTTTTTAGGCACCAGCTTACCAAGCTCCAAAGTTGCGGCGCCATCAAACTGAAGAAAATCATCTTTATACCGTTCATCTACTTTTTGTTCCAGCGTGCCGAAGCCATTGCTGTGCGCATTTGCGGAAAGTGAGATGGTTCCCAGGTCTGCAAGGTTTGCGTCAACACGGCTTAAGGCAGCATAGCCGCCCTTTTCATCGAGAGAAGATAAACGCAATTCATTGAACCAAAGCTCGCCGCAGGCGGAGCCGGCGTTTACATTTTTTACACCCATTAATATGCCTGTAACCTGCCCAAGGCTTGGGTTGCCAATTACAGAATAAATTTGACCATTAGCCTGAGCCTGAGAATACACTACATTTTCCGGAACGTTAGATAAATTTCTTGAATTTTTAATTTGGGTTAAGGCATACAAATCCACATCAAGGTTATTGTCCTGTATCCACAATGTATCGTTGTAGAGTTTACTATCCGGGTTAAGACCCGTGTTCAAAGGAGTAAGCTTTAACGGAATTCTTATTTCATAATAATTAGAAACAAAATCGCTTCCTATCCTGATGTCGGCCATAAGGTCGTCATCGTTTAGCGATGAGGTTATATTTTTTTCAGCATGTATATATAGTTGCAACTTGCCAAACTGCCTCAGGTCTCTGTTGGCAAATGTTTGGTATACGGCTTTACCATCATTTTTTGCAAGATTGCAAAACTGCAATGTAAGCGACTGTTCATTTTGCAAAAGATTTACACCATTGGTGCTTAGCGTTTGTACCCGCTGTATAGCCGCCGGCGTACGGTAAGGCAACGGAGAACGCTTATCATTTTCCTCAATGTTTACGGCGCCTACATTAAAGTCGGTGGTTACTTCCGGGCTATAATTACCTGTGGTATCAATTTTATAATTAAATTTTCTCCAGGTATTTCTTACGAGAGAAAGCTTGCCAAATCTTACCACCACGCTATCATCAAAGCCTGTAAGAAACATTCTTATAAAGCGGATAGATTTGAAGTCGGGTATGTTACCGATTTTTTTATTGTACGCCTCAATAGGAATGCGAAGCTGGTACCATGTTTCAGAGCGGGAAGTGCCATCGGCAAGATTAATACCCACAACTTTTTTATCTACAATAAAATTTTGCCCTATTGCCATCGAAGGATCCGTTGGTGGTTTCAGCGTTACCATATACTGAAAATATTCTTCAGTTTCATTTAATGTGTTATCATGATTAAGGTCTTCCTGGTCAGGATACAAAGTGGCAGCAGAGGAATATTGAGAATTTGTGCTTGCTATGGGTGAGTTGCCTTGCGGGCCATTATAATTTTTATATCTTGATAGTATACCTGCGCCAGCCGCATCCAAATCAGCTCCGCGGTAGTAATGATAATTATCTGTAGAAGGATCTGCAAGTGCGGTTTGATAAGCAGGAGAGCCGGCGCCAAAATTTGCTGCCAGCACATTCAGGTAATCCACCCTGCGCTTGGCAACTTCTCCGCTGTCGGTTAACCCATCGAAGCCCACATCCTGGTAAGGCCTGTCATTAGGATCGTTGCTAAATGCGTTGGTTACCTGTATGGGATTACTTGGAATCACTCCCCAAATAGAAGTGTCCACCTGGGCAGGAATGCTCGGCGTGGGCAAGCCATTTTCATAAAATCTTCTTGAATCTTTTAAAACATCTTCAGAAATATCACCAAGGTTTATGTAAAATTTGCCTCCGTTACTTGCTGGGTTGTTTATGAACGGATCCTGAACCCAGCATTCGATATATTCTATGTTCGCTGTCTCAAAGTCAGTTTGATCAAGACTTCTCATAAGGCCGCCCCATCTTTGTGTGGGATTCATAAGCTTGCCGTTTGCACTTACATCGAGTGAGGAAGCAGTATAATTATACGGGCCGCGGTCAGTGGGGTAATAAGCAAGATCAAAAGTAATTAATTGGTTCTGGCCAAAATCTGTGGTGGTTTGAGGAAAAATCTCTGTTTGGGAAATTGCCCTTACCCTCGAATCAGATAATTCTTTTTTATTATCGCGTAAGGGGTTATTGATATTTTTTGGATCCTGCAGTGTGGGCTCTATCTGATACCAGGCAATTTTGGCTCTGTTCATTCCATAATCCAGCCTGTCATTATCGGCGGCTTCAGGAAATAAAACCACATTGCCCGTAGAATCAGTAGCGCCAAACGGTGTGGAGGCCAGCGCCCAGCTTATTGGCGGAAACCGAAGGTCTATATCACTTTGGCTTCCCTCAAAATCATCTATATAAACAACTCCATTATTACCCTTACCAATTTGCGGAGCATGACCTGGCTTTAAGTAGGCAGCTTCACTATACCCATTAATAGCAGATGGAGTATTGGTGCGATAAAAAGGAAGCTTATCCAAAAGCTTTGTAAGCCTTGGCACGTCTTTATGATAGTTAACATCCAACCCATACATGGTATTTCTTATAGGATCTTCACCATAATCTACCTTGCTAAAAAACGGCCTTTCGCTAAGGCGAACGATGGTGCCCCCAATATTTAATTGCTCATGAGCTGTATTTTTTAATTGATAATCCAGCCGCAAACCCAAATAACTTTTTTGCTGCGTACCATAAGCAGCATTATTTTCAAAGTTTACCTGCACGGGCAGCCCGGCACTTAATATGGCCTGATTAATTACTTTTATAGTACCTAAATCATAATTAATAGTATAGTCAATGTTTTCCCTAAGTTGCTGGCCGCCTGCAGTAACAGTAACGGACCCGGGCGGAATGTTGTAACCAATACTTATATCAGCCGACCCTGATGTTTTTGCGGAACCTTTTAAAACAAACCGGTCAAGATTGGGAAATTGCTGCTGCGCAATAACTTTTATAGAATCGTATAAAGGATAGTACAAACTATCTTTTGCAATAGTGGTATCGCTAAAAACCTTTGCGGCAATATCGCGGCCAAACGGCTGCAGCAAGGGGAAAATAACCCTGCTGTATTGTGATATAACTGTATAACCATCTACAAAATCGAATACCCCATCCGGTTGCGGATCCAGCTGATTGTTTAACCTGTCAAGATTTTCTAAAGATAAAAGGGGTGTACCCAGGTTAAGATCACCAAAAGGTAAATATCTTTTTTCGCCAAGCCCGGGCTGGTTATACAGCACATTTAAGTAAAAGTCTTGCTGGGAAAGGCTTCCAAAGCCAACGCTATAAATGTTTTTCATCATTAACTGCCATATAGGTAGGTTAGGCCTTTGCGAGGTGGCTTTTAATAATTTAAGAAAAAGCACATTTTGATTGCCTGATGTTGAATCGGGGGGAACATCCTGTGAAAATTCTCCCACCTGGTAAATGTGGCCGTTGTAAGAATATTGATAAGCCACAGCCAATACTTCATCTGGCTGCAAAGGCTGGCTTAGCGAAAGAAAGCCAACTTTAGGATTATAAATGTATTGTGATGAATCCAGCTTTCGGGCAAAGGTCTTTTCAAAATCCTGTACAGGAGTTAATTCTAAGCCGCTTTGCAAATAGTTGGTAACAAGTGCAGAATTGCGGCTGCTGGCGTTTCTTGTTATAGTAGCATATTCGGTATTTGTTGCGTTAGCAGGCAAGCTGCTTCCGGTCGCCGGAAAATTGTGATAAGGGTTAGACTCTCCAAGATCCATAAGCCCAACAATTTCTCTTGCATTAGTGGTAGTTCCATTTTTATTGGTTACCCACACTTCCATTCGCAAAATTTGCACTGGTGTGGTTACAGCAGGCAAATTGCTCATTACTTTATTATAATTATTTTTAAAATATTGCGCCAGTAAAAAATGTCGGTTCTCTTCGTAGTCATCTGCTTTAAATTCAAACTGCTGCGCTGCGCTGCCACCTTGCAGATTTACTGATTGCCTCTGCGATTTTTGCGTGGCAAGCACTGCGGTTACATACAGCTTTCCAAACTGCAATTCTGTTTTTAACCCAAATAAAGATTGCACGCCTGGTATTAAGGTGCTTCGGGATGGAAAAGAAACATTACCTGCCTCAAAGCGCTTTAAAATTTCATCAGAGGTTCCTTTGTAATCAAGCTTTAGCTGGTTAGTAAAATCCATATTAGCCAGCGTATTGTAGCTGATTGGGAACTTAAGCTTATCTCCAATATTGGCGTTCACGTTCAATTGGGCAGCCATGTTAAAATCGAAGCCACCATTCCTTCTTGCATTTTCTGCCAGCGTAGGGTTTTCAATGTTCTGCCCTTGGTAACCAGCAGTAATATTCACATTGCCTTGTGGCTGAATGTCTACTTTGCCATTGCCAAAAAGCCTGTTGAACAGGTTATCGTACACATTAAGCTTTGGCTTTACCTGGCCGCGGTTTAATATATCGAGCGTGTTGGCACGTTTTTTAAAATAGTCTGTTTCAGCCTTATGTCCTTCCATTTCCATGAACTCTTCAGGAGTATAAGAAGTAGGGGTGCGATAATATTTATCACCTATTTTTTCGTAAACGTTGTAAGTTTTCGTAACCGGATCATAAGCCACAGAATCAGAAATGTTGGAAGGTGTTGATAAATCAATGGGGCTTTTTTGATTACTGTAATAATCGCCTCTAGTATCGTGAATGGGGTAATGTAAAGTGTCTCTGGAAGTAAAAGGCTTTGTAGAATCCTGTGCTGATGCGGTGTTCAGGGCACAGCTACCTATTGCTACAAGCACATAAACTATTACCAACCCAAATAAATTCGGTGCCAATTTTCTGTTGAGCAACATCCCGCAATTAATTAAGGTAGATTTCTATCAAATAGCTTTTAATGCTTGTTTTATTAATTCTTCCAGGTTGTTTATGGTTGGGTTGGAAATTATGATCTTTTTTATTGCCTGCTCTCCAACAGGTCTTGAAATACCAAGAGCCACCAATGCATTTAACGCATCCTGCTCAAAAGTATTGTTATTTGATGTATTTTCCGGCGTAATGTTGGAAATTTTTCCAACTTTATCTTTCAGCTCCAGCACCAGCCGCTCTGCAGTTTTTCTGCCAATGCCCTTTACACTTTCCAGCAGGCGCGCATTGTTTTGCATAATCGCCCTGGTAATATCTTCCGGCTTTATATGAGACAACATCATCCTCGCCGTAGCTGCACCCACCCCTGAAACACTTATTAACATTACAAACATTTCCTTTTCCATCATATCAAAAAAACCATACAATATATGCGCATCTTCTTTTACCTGCAGGTAAGTATATAATTTGCCTTCGCTTAGTTTTTGTATATGAGAAAATGTATTAAGGCTTATGTTCACCTCATAGCCAACTCCCTGAACATCTACGTAAACAACAGCCGGATTTTTGTAAGAATATTTACCTGATAAATATGCTATCATATAGTTCGCAATCCCAAATGTAAGGTTAATGTGTGTAATGGCGCTTATTAATACTTCTTTTATTTTACTGAAAAAATAATAAATAAGTATGTTGTATTTTTATTCTTCAATACAAAGAATAAAGCATACATGAGTAAAAAAATTTCAGCCGCCATAACAGCTATCGGAGGTTATGTGCCTGATTACAAGCTTACCAACGCCGAGCTTGAAACAATGGTGGACACTAACGATGAATGGATAAAAACACGCACAGGAGTAGAAGAAAGAAGAATTTTGAAGGGGGAAAATAAAGGCATTTCTGAAATGGCGATACCTGCAGTCAAAGAACTTTGCCAAAAGCGCAACCTGGATGCCGCCGAAATTGATTGCATCATTTGCTGCACAGTTACGCCGGATATGACCTTTCCTGCCACCGCAAATATTATATCTCATAAAGTGGGCGCAGTTAATGCTTTTGGCTTCGATCTTTCTGCTGCCTGCTCAGGCTTTTTATTTGGTGTAACCACCGGCGCTTGCCTTATTGAAAGTGGCCGTTACAAAAAAGTAGTAGTGGTGGGCACTGATAAGATGAGCGGCATTGTAGATTACAGCGATCGTAAAACCTGCGTGCTTTTTGGAGATGCCGCGGCAGCCATTTTGCTGGAGCCCGATGAAAATGGCTATGGTATACAGGATAGTCTTTTAAAAACTGATGGCAGCGGTGTTGAATATTTAAAGATGGTGGCGGGTGGCTCTGTAAAGCCTGCTTCTATAGAAACAGTTATGGCCAAAGAACATTATATTTTCCAGGAAGGCCCGGCAGTTTTTAAATTTGCCGTGAAGGGCATGGCTGATGTTTCCTATGAACTATTAGAAAGAAATAATTTAACCGGAAATGACATAGCATGGCTGGTGCCGCACCAGGCAAATAAGCGAATAATAGATGCCACTGCCAGCCGCATGGGATTAAGCATGGATAAGGTAATGCTTAACATTCAGCGGTATGGCAACACCACCTCCGCAACCATTCCTCTTTGCTTATGGGAGTGGGAAAAGAAGTTAAAAAAAGATGATCTCATTGTGCTTGCCGCATTTGGCGGCGGCTTTACATGGGGCGCTACGCTGGTAAGGTGGGCGTATAATACTAAATAATTTTTCCTGGTAAATATTTTCTTTTATTTGGATTAGGTAAAGTGGAAGCAGATAAAACATACAGAAGATAACAAAAATATTTCGTTCTTTGTCTGAAGATAAAAGGTATGCAGATTTTATGCAATGATTTTTATATTGTGTTTGGAAAGATTCTACATACAAAAAGCCCACTCCGCCATTATTCAGTATCCCGCTATCATTACCTGCATCTTCCTTATTTTTGAATATTTTATTAAATATTTCCTGCAAATAATTCCATGAAAATCAGCTACAATTGGCTCTCAGATTACCTGCCCAACGATACAGTTACTGCTACAATGATGGAACATCCTCAACGGCTTTCTGATATTTTAACTTCAGTAGGGCTTGAAGTAGAAAATGTTGAAAAATTTGAAGAAATTAAAAATTCTTTACAGGGATTAATAACCGGCCAGCTGATTAGCTGCACGAAGCATCCCGATGCAGATAAATTACAGGTAACAACTGTAGACACAGGCAGTGGTGAAACATTGCAAATAGTTTGCGGAGCGCCAAATGTAGCGGCAGGCCAAAAAGTAATTGTTGCCGCGCCAGGAACCAACTTATATACAACCGCAGGTAAAGTGATCGAAATAAAAAAATCGAAAATACGTGGTGCCGAAAGTAATGGAATGCTATGCGCAGAAGATGAGATAGGCCTGGGCGAAAGCCATGAAGGCATTATAGTTTTACCGGATGATACGCCTATAGGTATAAGCGCATTTGACTACTACAAGCCTTATCAGGACTGGGTTTTGGAGATCGGCCTGACGCCCAATCACATGGATGCTATGAGCCACCTGGGCGTTGCCAAAGATGTTTGCGCCTACCTTTCTCATCATAATAATATTGAGATAAAAGTGGTATCGCCGCTACATAAAAATTTTCAGCCAGATGAAATAAATAAGAATATCACTATTGAAATAAAAGATAGTGAATTGTGCAGCAGGTATGTGGGAGTTATTATATCAGGAATTACCATAGCGCCATCACCTGTATGGCTTATCAATAAACTAAAAAGCATTGGCCTGCGCCCCATCAATAATATAGTTGATATTACCAACTTTATTCTTCACGAAACAGGCCAGCCGCTTCACGCCTTTGATGCTGATACCATAAAAGGAAATAAGATTATTGTTACCACACTTGCTGATAAAACACCTTTTATTGCTCTTGATGAAAAGCTTTATAAGTTAAGTGATGAAGATATAATGATATGCGATGGAGATAAACAGCCCATGTGCATGGCAGGGGTTTTTGGCGGCCTTGAAAGCGGTGTAAAAGCTGGCACCAGGAATATTTTTTTAGAAAGTGCCTGGTTCAATCCAGAGTATATAAGGAAGACATCTTTGAGGCATAACTTAAGAACGGATGCAGCTATACATTTTGAAAAAGGTGTTGATATAAGCAATGCTGTTTCGGTGGTGCAAAGAGCAGCGTTGCTGATTAAAGAAATCTGCGGCGGCAAAATTTCTTCTGAAGCAATAGATGTGTATCCTTTTCCCAAAGAGCAAAACAAAATCATCTTGCCAAATAATTATTTAAAAAAAATAAGTGGCAAAAATTATGATGCAGATGCTGTACAAAACATTTTGCGCAGCCTTAATTTTTCTATAATAAAACAAAGCACTGATGAAATAGAAGTTGTAGCGCCTTTCAGCAATCCTGACATAAAATTGCCTGCAGATGTGGTTGAAGAAATTATGCGCATTGATGGCCTTGATAATATTGAGATACCGGCAACCATTAAAATGTTTGCCGCTGCAGATGCGGGTGCCGCACATGCAGCCATAAAAGAAAAAGTTGCAGGCTGGCTTACTGCCAATGGCTTTGCAGAAATATTTACCAACTCAATTACTAACAGCAAATATATTGACGGGCAAACGCTTGCATCAGCGGTAAAAATAATAAACGGAATAAGCGAAGGCCTCGATGTAATGCGGCCATCTATGATGCCGACAGGACTTGAAAGTATTGCTTATAACATTAACCGGAAAAATACCAACTTGCTCTTTTTTGAGTTTGGAAAAATATACTCCAGAGCGAAAGAAAACAATTATAAAGAAACAGAAAGCCTTGCTCTATATTTTACAGGAAATAAAAAAGATACTGACTGGCAACACAAACCGGTAAAGACAGATATATATTTTGTAAAAGGAATTTGCGAGGCAATTTTTAACATGGCAGGTATTATTGATGTACAATTTTCGACAAAGCAAAATGAAGTACTTTCTGAAAATATAGTTGCATTTGTAAGAGGTAGCAACCTCGCAGAAATGGGAGCCATAAAAAAACAAGAACTTGATAAATTTTCTATAAAGCAACCTGTATATTATTTATACATCAACTGGCAAATGCTTCTTTCTTTGTGTAGTAAAAAAGATATTTCTTTTAAAGAAATCGCCAGGTTTCCCCAGGTGCAAAGAGATCTTTCTATTGTAATAAATAAATCGGTATCTTATCAGCAATTGGAGAAAACAATTGAGACATTAAAGATTGGAAGGCTCAGTCATTTTAAGCTTTTTGATGTATTTGAAAGCGCTAAACTTGGCGCAGGCAAAAGATCTATGGCAATTAATTTCACTTTCTCTGACAAAGAGAAAACCCTTACTGATACTGAAACTGACAGCATGATGAATAAAATTATCAGTGCTTTGGAAAAAACATTTGAAGCCGAAATAAGAAGCAATTAATGAATACGGTTGAAGAATATATCAATAGCCTGCACATAAAACTGCAGGTTTTTATAAAAAAATATATCGCTTTAAAAAAAGAGAACCTGGCGCTTACAGATGCGGTGAAAGAACTGACAGAAAATGAGAAATTTCTTTCAGAAAAAATAAATATTCTCGAAACACAAAACAGCATTTTAAAAGCTTCTGCCGGCAACATGAGCAACGACGAAAAGAAAGAATTTGAAAAAAAGATTAAGGACTATATAAAAGATATTGATGCATGTATAACGATGCTAAATAATTGACATGACAGAAGAATTAATACCCATAAACATTGTTATTGGCGATAGAAATTATCGCATAAGAATTCTTCCGGCAGATGAAGAACTGGTAAGAAAAACATTAAAGATCATTAGTGATAAGATCATTGAATTTCGCTCTCAGTTTGCCGGAAAAGATATGCAGGATTATATTTCTATGGTGCTTATCTGGTTTGCAACACAGCCGCAGCAGGAAAGAGATAAAGGATTTTCTTCAAATGAATTAATAGAAAGCCTGCAAAAAATAACCAGGCAGCTTGATAATATCAATTAGCTTTTTTACATTTTATTGGTTACTCCTAAAAAATTACAAGTGTTAATCAATATTATGGGTATTGGCTTACACACAATTTTGTTATCTTCGTTTATTCGCTTTGTCTTTAATTATTTTAATAATATATGAGATGAGGATTTTGATTGTGAAACGATATAAACTTAAAAAAAACAATGGAACAATTACTCCCAATTATAGTTGGTGTTATCGCTTTAGTAGCCGGCATCATCCTGGGTAAAATTTTATTTGCTAAAAACACAAAAAAACAAGCAGAGGAAGCAGAGCAGCAAGCTCAAAAAATTATTTCAGATGCTCAAACGCAGGCAGAAACAATAAAAAAAGAAAAGCTGCTTGAGGCTAAAGAAAAGTTTGTACAGCTAAAATCAGATCACGACAGAGAGGTGTTGCAGCGCAATCAGAAGCTTAGTGAGACTGAGCTCCGGGTGAAGCAAAAGGAACAGTCTGTAAGCCAAAAAGACCAGAATATAGAAAGGCTGTTAAAGGAAAACACTGCCATAAAAGATCAGCTTAACCGCCAGATAGAAGTAGTTAACATAAAGCGCACAGAGCTGGAGAAACACCAGGAAGAGCATATACGAAGGCTTGAAAAAGTGGCAGAACTTACAGCCGAAGAAGCTAAGTCTCAACTTATAGAATCGCTGCGCAATGAAGCTAATTCACAAGCGTTAATTGTGCAGCAGGAAATAATAGATGAAGCACGATTAAAAGCCAATAAAGAAGCGCGCAAAATAATTATACAAACCATACAAAGAACTGCCGCAGAACAGGCTATTGAAAATGCTATAACTGTATTTAACCTTGAGAGTGATGAAATAAAGGGCTCCATCATCGGGCGGGAAGGCAGAAACATAAGAGCCATAGAAGCCGCCACCGGCGTGGATTTAATTGTAGATGACACCCCCGAAGCAATAATACTTTCTTCTTTTGATCCTTTACGAAGAGAAATAGCAAGGCTTTCTTTGCAACGCCTGGTGGCAGATGGCCGCATACACCCTGCACGTGTAGAAGAAGTGGTGGAAAAAACCAGAAAACAACTGGAGGAACAAATAATAGAAATAGGTGAAAGAACCGTAATAGAATTGGGCATTCACGGGCTGCATAAAGAACTGGTAAGAATAGTGGGCAAGATGAGGTTCCGGTCGTCTTACGGCCAGAATTTATTGATGCACAGCCGTGAAGTTGCTAATCTATGCGGCGTTATGGCTGCAGAACTCGGTATGAACGTAAAGCTGGCCAAGCGTGCCGGCTTGCTGCACGATATTGGTAAAGTGCCTGACGATGAAACAGAACTAAGCCATGCTCTTCTCGGGATGAAACTGGCAGAAAAATATGGAGAAAACCCTGCGGTTTGCAATGCTATTGGCGCCCACCACGATGAGGTGGAAATGCAATATGTAATATCGCCCGTAGTTCAGGCTTGCGATTCTATGAGTGGCGCAAGGCCGGGGGCCAGGCGCGAGATCATGCAACAATATTTACAAAGAATAAAAGATCTTGAGAACCTCGCCCTTACTTACCAGGGAGTTGAAAAAGCTTATGCAATACAAGCGGGCCGGGAGCTTCGTGTGATTGTGGAATCAGAAAAAGTAAGCGATGGAGATAGCGATAAGCTAAGCTTTGAGATAGCTCAAAAAATACAAACTGAAATGACTTATCCAGGCCAGATAAAAGTAACTGTTATCAGGGAAAAGCGAGCCGTAAACGTTGCCCGTTAATGTTGATCTGCATTTGTTTTAAAAAGTTATAATAATTATATAGCTTTTCAGCATATTTTAATATTAATAATTAAATCTCTGTAAGATGTTGATCAAAGTTTTATCCTGACATAACTTACAACGTGTAAGAGAATTTTGTTTAAAGAAGGTAAGTTTTACTTCTTTGTAAAATTTTTAATATAACTTCGCACTCCTAAAAATTAAGCCATGAATGCAATTGCATTTATACACGAACAGCTAACGCAAAAAAAAGACATTCCTAAATTTAAAGCAGGTGATAACATCACCGTTAATTATAAGATACAGGAAGGAAACAAAGAGCGTATACAAAGCTTTAAAGGCGATGTTATTAAACGCCAGGGCGAAGGTGGCACTGCAACTTTTACGGTTCGTAAAATTAGTGATGGTGTTGGTGTAGAGCGTCTGTTTCCTCTTTTTTCCCCAAACATTGACAGTATTAAACTTCACAAAACAGGAAAGGTTCGCCGCTCAAAGCTGTACTACCTACGCGAAAGAAGTGGCAAGAGCGCACGCATACAGGAAAAAAGGATGAAATAATTTATATAAGTTTTTTTAATAAAAACCGGAAACAATTTGCTTTCCGGTTTTTTATTTTATATCATTGTGCTTAACCAAAATTTTCGCATGATATAAATTTTACTTCATCAACCACTTAATATAATGAAGAAAGTTTATGTCGCCGTGTTTGCATTAACTATAATTTTCGCCTCCTGTGCACGAGGCATAACGCCTTATGAAGCCGCTAATGGCAAAGCTAAATGTGGCCGATACATTAAATAATTTATTTTGTATTGCAAAATTAACAGTTGTGTTTGATATTATATTTCTGAAAAACCGTTAATTTTACTTTTTCGTTTATTTAATACATTAATTACTTTAAAATAAATTTATGGGAGACTTATTTAGTGGCGGTCATATAATTCTTATAGTTCTGGTGGTCCTTCTTTTGTTTGGAGGTAAAAAAATTCCGGAATTAATGCGGGGATTAGGCAAGGGCATAAGGGAATTTAAAGATGCCAAAGATCATGTAAAAAGAGAAATTGAAGATAATATAAATCATGAGCAACCTTCTATTAATGATAAATCTTCCACCATTAAAAATTCAATTAGTAATACGCCCACTCAAGTGATAAGAGAAAACACATCACTTTAATTAAAACATTACCGTTCCGCTAAATATATTGTAAACCCGCAATTAGTTGTGGGTTTTTTTATCTGCCAAACCATTTCAGCGTAATGCATTTTTATACTTAATAGAGAGCATTGTTTTATTTTTATAATCCATATTTTTTATAAAAGTTATTAATGAAATTATTCAAAAGAAATAAAGATAGTGCTGACCAAAGAGCTGAGATGTCTTTTATAGAGCATTTAGATGTAATGCGTGGCCATCTTTTTAAATCTGCTATTGCCGTAGCCGTAGGAGCCATTATTATGGCTGTTTATAACAATTTTATAGTAAAGAAAATTCTCATGGGGCCTACCCACTCTGAATTTCCAACCTATGGAGTTTTATGCAGGGTAAGTAAATTTTTGGGGTTAGGGAGCAGGTTATGTATGAAGGAGATACATGTAAAAATGCAAAGCACTGTAGTGGGTGGACAATTTGGCGTATACTTCAATATTATTTTAATTGGTGGTTTTATTATTGGCTTTCCTTACATATTCTGGCAATTTTGGAAGTTTATAAAACCAGCGTTAACCAAAAAAGAATTGCATAATACACGTGGGGTTATTTTTTGGGTTTCTTTACTGTTTTTTATAGGAGTATTATTTGGCTATTTTGTAATAGCACCCTATACTATTAATTTTTTCGCTAACTTTTCTTTAGATGATAACATAGAAAACCGGTGGACCATTACAAGTTATTTTAACACCCTTACTCCTATTATACTTGGTGCCGGCCTCGCTTTTCAACTTCCGCTTGTAATGTTTTTTCTTGCAAAAATTGATGTGGTTAGTGCAAAATTTTTACGAAAAGGGCGCAAATATGCAATCGTGATTATGCTTATAGTTTCTGGTATCATTACCCCGCCAGATATGCTTAGCCAAATCATTTGTACTATTCCTTTAATAATCTTATATGAAATAAGTATTCTTTTATGTGTAAAAGTAGAGAAGCAAAAAAAACTGGAAGATGCTAAAGAATGGAGTTAATATTTAAGAATATAAATTATTTTATCTACTAAACTTAATTTGTTCCATTTTACAACGATAGGAAATTACAGAGAGTTTTTAAACAGCACGCCTGATGGCTGCAGCATTGCTATAGAGTTTTTTTTAAAAAAAATATCAGCAGCCAGATATCTAAATGCGTTTGTTGAAGTATATGAGGAAGAATCCATAGAACGTGCAAAATGGTTAGATGAAAAAAGAAAAAATGGTGAGGCTTGCGGAAAATTGCATGGTGTAGTGATAGCCATAAAAGATGTTATTTGTTATAAAGATCACCATGTAACTGCGGCATCCGCCATATTAAAAAATTTCATTTCAGTTTATAATGCCACCGTTATTGAAAATTTATTACGGGAAGATGCAATCATAATTGGCAGTTGCAATTGCGATGAGTTTGCAATGGGCAGCACCAATGAAAATTCCGTGTATGGAAAAGTGTTGAATTCATTAGATGAAAACAAAGTTCCCGGCGGGTCTTCTGGTGGCTCAGCCGTTGCAGTGCAGGCAGGCCTTTGCATGGCAAGCCTGGGCAGTGATACCGGCGGCTCCGTAAGGCAGCCCGCAGACTTTTGCGGCGTGGTAGGTATGAAACCAACTTATGGAAGCATCTCACGTCATGGACTTATAGCTTATGCTTCATCATTTGACCAGATAGGAATTTTTTCTAATAACATAGAAGATACGGCAACCATCCTTGAAGTAATAAACGGCGCTGATGAATATGATAGCACGGTAAGCCAGCAAAAACAAAATAATTTTACTATAAAAAAAGATAGTAAAAAATACAAGATCGCTTTATTGAAAAATGCTGTTGAACATGATAGATTAGATGCTGAAATAAAAACAGGTATTTATGCAACCGCAGAAGAACTGAAAGAAAACGGACATAACGTTGAGGAAATTGATTTTGCCCTGATAGATTTTATTGTGCCGGCATATTATGTATTAACCACTGCAGAAGCTTCCAGCAATCTTGCGCGGTACGATGGTGTAAGGTATGGCGACAGAAATGATAACCATATTGATAACTTAAATGATTTTTATAAAAAGAACAGGAGTGAAGGCTTTGGTAAAGAGGTAAAAAGAAGAATTATGCTCGGTACATTTGTTTTAAGCGAGGGATATTACGATGCCTATTTTACCAAAGCGCAGCAGATAAGGAATATGCTTGTACAGCAAACAAAGGAAATATTTGCAAAATTTGATGCGTTGATATTGCCTACGGCGCCTTCCACAGCGTTTGAGGCAGGCTCTATGAAAAAAGATCCTATTGCCATGTATCTCGCAGATATTTATACAGTATATGCTAATCTTATCGGCGCACCAGCTATTTCACTTCCATTGTACAAACACAGTAATGGCCTGCCTTTCGGGCTACAGGTACTCACTGAAAGATTTGATGAGGTTACCTTATTTGAACTTTCGTATATGCTTTTAACTGGTTATAAAAAATATTAAGCTGATGAAAAAACAAGCGCTATTATTTTTTTTATTTCAAATATTACTTGTAAATATTTTATTTGCAAAAAATAATTTTTACCAAAAAAATAAAGCAGATACTACGATAAATATAAACAAAACAGAAGAGGTGAAGGCTATTGATGAAGTTGTAAAATCCAGGACGCCACCAAAGAAAGAGAAAGTGGAATACTTTAGCCAGGTAACAAAATATGGGTTTAAAAATCTTTTCAAAAATTACTCTTACAATTCTTCAATACCTTATTCTTCGCAGGTAAATCCTTATGCAGAAACGTATATGCAGGATTATCTTCACGAGCACGGAAAATATCTGGAGCAAATGAAAAAAACTGCATTGCCCTACTTTAATCTTATTGATGGAATCCTTACCAGGTACGGCCTTCCAAGAGAATTAAAATATCTCGCAGTTATAGAAAGCGATTTAAAATCTAATGCACTTTCTGTTGCCGGTGCCCGCGGGCCGTGGCAGTTTATGACCTACACGGCAAAAGATTATGGCTTACATGTAAATGAGTGGGAAGACGACCGCACAGATTATTATAAAAGCACCAATGCTGCCGCAAAATATTTACTCAATCTTTATAAAGATTTTAATGACTGGCTACTTGTTATAGCAGCGTATAATGGAGGCCCGGCAAGGGTTTACAGCGCTATCAAAAAAAGCGGCAGCAGAAACTTCTGGAGTCTTCAATATTATTTACCTGAAGAATCCCGCAATCATGTAAAGAAATTCATTGCCACACATTATATTATGGAAACTAATAATAATGATAGCCTTCGGCAAAATTTTGATTATACAACCCTTAACAATTCGGGCGAAGCAACAAAACCATCCATTTCTGATTCAGAATCTTCCAACTCAGCGCAGATGCAGCTTTCAGGAAAATATATAGCCGCAATAATTGCAAAAGATCTTGACATGAACATGAGCGATTTTAACAGGTATAACCCGGGCTTTGATAATGTGATGGCGCAGGGGAACACTTACAACCTCACTTTGCCTAATGATAAAATGGATAAGTTCGTGGCTAATAAATATCCTATACTTAACGAATGTGTTCAGCAGTTATTTGGGGATGTAAATATGGATACGAAAACTGTTTATAAAAAGCGCATGCTTACAGCAAAACATAAATAACTATTTCAGCGTTTGTATGAGCGCGTCGAGCTTCACGAGGCATTCTTCATACTCTTGCTCAGGTACACTTTTGCTGGTGATGGCGGAGCCTGCCTGCATAGATAGGTACCTGTTTTTTTTATTATAAAAAATACTTCTTATCACTACATTAAAATCAAAATCACCTTCCGGATTTATGTAACCAACTGTGCCGGAAAACAAGCCTCTTCTGGTTGTTTCATATTTTTCAATAAGCTCCATCACCTTTTTTTTTGGCGCGCCGGTCATAGATGCCATAGGAAATGTAGCAGCAATTATTGCAACAAAAGATATATCTTTCCTAAGCCTTCCTTCAATTGTTGATATCATTTGATGCACTTGGGGAAAAGAAAATATTTTTAAAAAATCTTTTACTGTAACCGATCCTTCTTCACAAATTTTTGAAAGATCATTCCTTACCAAATCCACGATCATAATATTTTCAGCGCGTTCTTTTTCACTGTTTAGCAATTGTTCTTTTTCATTGTTATCATGTTCTTTATCAGCATATCTTTTTGCTGTTCCTTTTATTGGCTGAGAAATAATGGTATCGTTCACTTTCTTTAAAAAGCGCTCCGGACTTGCACAAAAAAGATATGAGTCATTAATTCTATAAAAAGCAGAGAAAGGGTTTGGTGAAAGCGCACTTAACTTTTTATAAATCTGTAAAGGATTTATTAAAGCCTTTTCTGCAAAAATTTCCTGGCAAAAATTTATCTCATAACAATCTCCGCGCTGTATATGTTCCTGTAGTTTTTTTACGGTGCCTATATAATCTTCTTTTGTAATTTTTTTAGTTAGCGATAAAAATGATTGTTTTTCTGATCTCTTTTTTTTATTAGAAATAATAGCATTGTAAATTTTTTGAGCATCATTGCCTTCATACACGCCTATACGGATTTCATTTTTACTTAAAATAAAAACAACTTCAGGAATGAAAAAAAAGAAATCAGGAAAACATATTTTATCTAAATGAGAAGATTGCAATTCTTCAAATTCATTTTTTACATCATAAGAAATATGCCCAAACAACCAGTCTTGCTTGGCAGCCTCAAACAAATTAATGTCAGTAAATTTTTTAAAGTCATTATCCGGCGTAAAACTTTTAATAATTCCGCAGGCAGCAAGACATTCATAGGTTTTATCAAAATTATATTCATGATTATCCAGAAAACAAAAAGTGCCTGACTCCTGTAAGTAGCCAAGCACTTTATCTTTAATATTTAAAAAATCTGTTACAGCAAATATTGAGAAATTTCTTTTCAAATCAGGCGTAACAAAATAGTAATGTTTATTGCAACCTAAAAATCATCTTCTTCATCATCAGCGTCTGCGCTGTCGTTAAAAAGATCGAGCTCTTTAAAATCTTCGTCTACATCAAAGTCTTCATCGCCCTTTGCCTTTTTACCACCTGCAGGCTTTTTGTTCTTTGATTTTGGAATATCAAATTCTTCAAAGTCAGGATCATAGTCATCTTCATCAGTCTTGCCCCAATCGTCTTCCACTTCTACATCATCCTCTTCGTCGTCATCTGCATCTGCAGATTTTTTGGAAGAAGTCTTACTTTTCTTTGCGGGCTTTTCATCTTCCTCCAGATCATCGTCGTCATCTTTATTCACCTCTTCATCATCATCTTTTTTCTTCAATGGGGCTTTGCTTTTGGCAGATGTTTTTTTTGCAGGAACCTTATTTTCCTTTTCAGATTTTGCTTTCATGTTTTCTTTAAGGATTGATTATGTTTCTAAATAGATGGTAATATATTTTACTGATTCTTGATTTGCCTCAGGACATTTATTATAAGCTTTCACAATCATGATGCCACAATAAGCTGGTCGCTTGACGGACCGTTCGATATATAATTTACCGGCACATGCAATGTTTCATTTATATAAGCTATATACGTTTTCATTTCTGCCGGTAGTTTATCATACTTTTTTATTGAAGTAATATCAGTTTTCCATCCGTTGAATTTTTTATACAAAGGCTCTATATTACACCTTTGCATTTGAAATGGGATTTCATCAGTCTCTTTTTCATCTATTTTATACTTATTGCACACTTCAAGGGTATCCAGCGAATCAAGCACATCAGCCTTGGTCATTACAAGCTGTGTTACTCCATTTATCATGCAGGCAAATTTTAAAGCTACCAGGTCTATCCATCCGCATCTTCTGGGCCTGCCTGTGGTGCTGCCAAATTCATTACCATTTTTTCTTATCAGCTCGCCGGTTTCATCATTAAGTTCCGTAGGGAAAGGGCCACTGCCCACACGTGTGCAATACGCTTTGGTAATGCCGAATACATCTTTTATTTTTTGCGGTGCAATGCCAAGTCCGTTGCCTGCTGCGGCAGATATTGTATTGGATGATGTAACATAAGGAAAAGTGCCAAAGTCAACATCGAGCATGCTGCCTTGCGCGCCTTCTGCAAGAATTTTTTTCCCTTTCTGCATAGCATCATTTACAAAATATTCTCCGTTAACAACCTGTAGTTCTTTTAACAGCTCCAGCGCTTCAAAAAATTCTTCTTCCCAGGGAGAAATATCTTCATTAAAAGAAAAATTATCAAGCAGCTTTTGATGCTTTAGCCTAAGTTTTATGTATTGCGATACAAAATTTTTATCCAGAATATCTCCTACTCTAAGGCCATTTCTCCCGGTTTTATCCATATAAGAAGGACTGATGCCTTTAAGCGTGGAGCCTATTTTATCATTGCCTTTTGCCAGTTCGCTGGCCTTATCAAGCGCCCGGTGAGATGGAAGAATTAAATGGGTGCGCGCACTGATGTATAAGTTTTTTTTATAATCTATACCCATGGCGGCTACTGACTCACATTCACGTTTAAGGGTTACAGCATCCAGCACCACTCCGTTACCTATCAGATTTATTTTATTTTCGTGAAAAATGCCTGAAGGAATTTGATGGAGAACAATCTTTTTCCCATTAATATATAAAGTATGCCCGGCATTGGGGCCTCCCTGAAATCTTGCTATTATATCATATGATGGAGCAAAATAATCTACAATTTTTCCTTTTCCCTCATCGCCCCATTGCAGCCCTAAAATAACATCAACCATTTTTAAAACGTTTAACCCAATAAAATAAAGATGTATGAAATGATGGGATAAAAATAAATGAAATAAACAATGAAATTATTTTCTTTATAAAAAGATGACTTCAGGCATTAAGCAACCTTCAGCAAACTGAGTTTGCTTATTTTGAATTTATGTTGTGCATAATCCATTGTTAAAGTAAATGTTTTTACCTTTTGAGAAGGTAACTCATACATGGCATCCGTTAAAATACTTTCGCAAATGCTTCGGAGGCCGCGGGCACCCAACTTATATTCCATGGCCTTATCAACCATAAAATCGTACACATCATTTTCAATGATAAGCTCAATTCCTTCGAGCTCAAAAAGCTTGCGGTATTGTTTTATCAGCGAATTTTTAGGTTCGGTTAAAATATTTCTTAGTGTTACTTTATCTAAAGGATTTAAATAAGTTACCACAGGAAGCCTGCCCAATAATTCTGGTATCAGGCCGAACGATTTCAGGTCTTGTGCGTTTACAAACTGCAAAAGGTTTTTTCTTTGAAAATCCTGCAGGTCTTTATTTACATTAAAGCCAATTGCATTAGTGTTTATTCTTCTTCCAATGAGCCTGTCTACCCCATCAAATGCACCGCCGCAGATGAATAGTATATTACTGGTGTTAAGCTTTATAAGCTTTTGCTCAGGATGTTTACGGCCACCTTGCGGAGGCACCAAAACTTCTGTGCCTTCCAATAGCTTTAAAAGCCCCTGCTGCACTCCTTCGCCACTCACGTCTCTTGTGATACTTGGGTTATCGCTTTTCCGGGCAATTTTATCTATTTCATCAATATAAACAATACCTTTTTGCGCAGCATTTACATCAAAGTTGCAAACTTGTAAAAGCCTGCTTAAAATACTTTCCACATCTTCGCCCACGTAGCCGGCTTCGGTGAACACAGTGGCATCCACTATAGCAAAAGGAACGTTTAATACACGGGCAATAGTTTTAGCAAGAAGCGTTTTGCCGGTTCCCGTTTCGCCTACCATTATAATGTTGCTCTTTTCTATTTCAACTTCGCTGTCTGCCTTTTGATTTAATCTCTTATAATGATTATACACCGCAACGGCAAGAACTTTTTTTGCATCATCCTGGCCAATAACATATTCGTCTAAAAACTTCTTTAGCTCAACTGGCTTTTTCACATTGAGCTTATAACCTGAAGAAGTTATATTCTTTTCCGGGGTTGGGCTTATTTCCTGGCTTATTATTTCCTGCGCATGTTCTACACAGTTTTCGCAAATATGACCTTCCTGCCCTGCAATAAGAATTTTAACCTCATCACGGCTTCTGCCGCAGAAAGAACAATGTAAAGCCTGCTGTTTAGCCATCAGAAAATATTTAAAGTAGTAATGCTTGTTTCTTAAATGCTAATCGTAATTATTTATTGTGTAAAAATAGATAACTGCAACAAATAATACTATTTAATATCAATCTAAATTTTGTTTAATACCCCATCAATAATGCCATACTTTTTACTCTCGCTGGCATTCATCCAGTAATCCCTGTCAAAATCTTCCATCACTTTGTCGTAAGTCTGGCCGCAGTTTTCAGCAAGAAGTTTAGCACCGAGTTGCTTGGCTTTTTGCATTTGCACAGCCATTATTTCCAGATCAGCGCTGGTGCCCTGTCCGCCACCGCTTGGCTGATGTATCATTACTTCGCCATGCGGAAAAATAAAACGCTTGCCTTTTTCTCCGCCACTTAATAAAATGCTTCCCATGCTGGCGGCCATGCCCATGCAAACCGTGCTCACCGGGGATTTTATCATTTTCATAGTATCGTATATAACCATTCCACTTGTAACGCTGCCACCAGGGCTGTTGATATAAAAAGTTATTTCCTTGCTGGAATCAATTGCATCAAGATATAAAAGCCTGTTAGTGATATCTCTGGCAGTTTTATCTTCTACGGCACCCCATAAAAAGATTTTTCTTTGTTCAATAAATTTTTTATCAAACATCATTCCCCCCATCATCTTTTCCATCGGGTTTTCAGGCGCCTGTTTTTCTGGCTCTTCTTCTTCCTCAAAACGTGTGGAACTAATATTATAAAGCATCATTAATTTAATTTTTAAAATTCTATTTTTTTAATTTCCTGGAACTGGTTACTAATACTTCATCTACCAGACCATAAGTTTTCGCTTCATCGGCGGTCATCCAAAAATCTCTGTTGCTGTCTTTAGTCACTTTCTCAATAGTTTGCCCGGTATGATTGCTTAAGATTTCATATAGCTCATGTTTTACTTTCCGCACTTCATTTACAGTTATCTCCACATCAGATGCCTGGCCTGCAGCACCTGCGCTTGGCTGGTGCATCATTATTCTCGCATGTTTTAAAGCGCTTCTTTTTCCTGCTGCACCTGCAGCCATAAGTACCGCACTCATACTGGCAGCCATACCCGTACAAATGGTAGCTATGTCGGGGGTTACAAACTGCATTGTATCATAAAGGCCAAGGCCGGCATACACGCCGCCACCGGGGGAATTGATATATAATTGTATATCTCTTGTTCTATCTGTGCTTTCTAAAAACAGCAGCTGAGCTGTAATTATATTAGCCACTTCATCATTTACGGGGTAGCCTAAAAAAATAATTCTGTCCATCATAAGCCTGCTGTACACATCCATAACCGCTATGTTCATAGGCCTTTCTTCAATAATGTTGGGTGTAAGATTGGTAATATTATGATTAACATATCCATGCAATGTATTACTGCTGATGCCTCTGTGCTTCACAGCATACTTTTCAAATTCATTTCCTTTATTCATATATTTTTAAAAATTTTCAGGTGTAAAGTTCCCAAATATTATGCTAACAAAAAAAAGAGACAAAAGGGCGCCTTTGAAATATTATTTATGAATAACTGTAGATTAGTCAATGTTACTGCAATCTTTTTAGCCATGTAATTATTAATGATGATGATGTTGCATTGCTAACAACTCATCAGGGGCTATATCTTGTTCCAAAGGCTTTATTTGTGTATCGAGCTGTGCAAACATCTTGTCTGATAAAAGACTTCTGTAAGTATGATCTACCTGTTTATCATCTTTCATCATTCTGTCAATATAGCTCTTAATCCATTGCTGATCTTCACCCGCGTTCATTTGCCCAAAGTATTGCATTATCTGCGCTTTCATGCCATTCCTCAGCTCTTCCTGCGATACTTCAATATTGTTTTCACTTATTAATTTATCACTTATCAACGTCCACTTTAACTGGTTGATGAGAGAAGGAAATTCCGCTTCCACTTCTTCATTGGTTTTTGCTTTCTCGCCGCTTACCGCAAGCCACCTTTTTAAAAAACTTTCAGGCAGTTCCACAGGCATATGTATCAGGCTGTGATACACCTGGTCGTGCAGTTGGTTTTTGCTTACCAAATCCCACTGCTGTTGCAATTGACCGCGCAGTGCCGCATAAAACTCTTCATCATTTGCTATTTCTTTTCCAGGAAAAATTTCTTTAAAAAATTCCTGGTTTAGCTCTCTTTTTTCAACAAGGCCAATTTTAGTAATAGCCATCAAAAAATACTTTTCTGTAGCAGATGGATCATTTTTATCAAGGCCAAGATCAGAAAATATCCACTCTCTTTCCTTTTCAGCAAAAGCATCTTTTAACTGGAGAACAATAGTTTCATCTTTCGATTTTTCCATTAGTTTACCACGGTACTCTTCAGTAAAATATTTCAATAATATAGAGTTATCATTCGGAACCGCATCCAGTAAAGGGTTTCCGGCTTCATCGCTTTGAGTAAAGGAAACATTCAGCACATTATCTTCACTTGTTATAACATCAGCGTCTTGCATATTTCCATGCTTGGTAACCAATTTTTCAATTTCATCATTTACCATTTTATCGGTTACATTCACTCTGTAAAGAACAGGTTGTAAAGATGAGATGGCATCAAGTGAAATTTCTGGTTTCAGACCAATTTCAAAAGGAAAATCATACTCTTCCGGGTTAGCCATGTCAAGATTCCTCAGATCATTTTGCATAGGCAAGGGTTGTGCAAAAATCTGCGGATTTTCTTTACGCAGATAATCTCCTATATTTTTTTCCACCGCCTTCACTACTTCATCATGAAAAATAGATGGGCCATACATTTTCTTAATCATACCTGGGGGTACCATACCCTTCCTGAAGCCAGGAATATTTACTTTTTTGCTATAATCTTTTATAGCTTTTTCAAATAATGGATAATAATCTTCTTTAGAAACTTTTACAATAAGTTTATCATGAAGATTACCAATATTTTCTTTAGTTACAATTGCCATTTATTATAATTTATAAGCCGCCTGAATAGCGACATTTTAATTTTCATGGTAGAAAATTATTAGAGGAAGTGCGCATGGAGGGACTCGAACCCCCACACCTTGCGGCATCAGATCCTAAGTCTGATGTGTCTACCAATTTCACCACATGCGCTTTTGGGGCGGCAAAAGTAATGGAAATTGAATAAATAAAACATAACAATTTTAGAATAGCAATAAGTATAACGACGAATACTTTCTTGTCAGAAGATATAATGTTCTTTTATACAAATACTTTTATAATTTTTTAAGATTGTAACACACGGTATGTAAATTAATCTTCCTTAATTCTATGTAAATTCGTAAGAATGGAAACCGTCCTCGACTTACCCAAATATTCATTGAACGAAGAAGAAGAAAAGAAAGAAATACTCCGGCACTATCGGGCGCTCTTAAAAGCTTTGAAACCCAAACTTAAGCCCGGGGATAAAGAACTGGTACGCCGTGCGTTTGAAATAGCTGCAGAATCTCATATAACAATGCGCAGGAAAAGCGGCGAGCCATACATACTTCACCCGCTTGCTGTGGCCATGATATGTGTTGAGGAAATTGGCCTTGGCGTTCGCAGCACTATCTGCGCTTTGCTTCACGATACGGTGGAAGACACTGACCTTACGCTGGACGATATTCAAAAAGATTTCGGAGAAGAAATAGCAAAAATCGTTGACGGACTTACAAAAATTTCTACAGTTCTTGATACTAACACATCGCAGCAGGCAGAGAATTTTAAAAAGATCTTACTTACCCTTACTGATGACCCAAGGGTTATTTTAATAAAGCTGGCAGACAGGCTCCATAACATGCGCACACTTGACAGCATGAAGAGGGAAAAGCAGTTGAAGATCTCTTCCGAAACGGTGTATGTATATGCGCCACTGGCGCACAGAATGGGGCTTTACAGCATTAAAACTGAGCTGGAAGATCTTGCCATGAAATACATGGAGCCCGACAGCTATCGCTACATTGCCCAGAAGCTGCATAACACCAAAAGAGAGCGCACACGATACATCAATGAATTTATAAAACCAATAAAAGATAAACTGCAAAACGGGCATTTCAATTTTGAAATTTATGGCAGGCCAAAAAGCATTCATTCTATTTGGCAAAAAATGAAAAAGAAAGGTGTATCGTTTGATGAAGTGTACGATCTGTTTGCCATTCGCATCATTTTAAACTCGCCGCCCGAAAAAGAAAAGGAAGATTGCTGGAAAGTATATAGCCTTATAACCGACGAATATGCACCTTCACCGGAAAGGCTCAGAGACTGGCTCAGCAACCCGAAAAGCAATGGATATGAGGCTTTACACACTACCGTTATGGGCAGCCAGGGTAAGTGGGTTGAGGTGCAGATACGCACAAGGCGTATGAACGATATAGCCGAGAAAGGCCTTGCCGCACACTGGAAATATAAAGAAGGCACTGACGAAGAAAACCGGTTCGATAAATGGTTTCACCAGATAAGAGAAATGCTGGCAAGCCAGGACACTAATTCAATTGATTTTTTGCAGGATTTCAAAGTATCTTTTTTAGCAGAAGAAATATATGTGTACACGCCAAAGGGTGATGTAAAGATGCTGCCAACAGGCGCTTCTGCCCTTGATTTTGCGTTTGCCGTTCACACTGCAGTTGGCGAAAGATGCATTGGTGCAAAAGTAAATCACAAATTGGTACCTATAGGCCATAAATTACGCAATGGAGATCAGATAGAGATTATTACATCATCAAAGCAAAAACCAAATATTGAATGGCTAAAGTTTGTGGTAACCGCCAAAGCAAAAACTAAAATAAAAGATTCTCTTAAAGAAGATAAGAGAAAAGCAGGAGAAGAAGGGAAAGTAATTCTTCAGAAAAAACTTGAAGCAATGGGCGTTTCCATGAGTTCTCCTAACATTGAAGAGCTTACAAGTTTTTATAAATTACAGTCATCACTTGATCTGTTTTATGAAATTTCTATAAAAAAAATTGATCTTAAAGAATTAAAGGATTTTAATGTAATAGCCGACAAAATTTTTGCGCCAAAGCCACATAAGCTTTTACAGGAAGAAAAAAATGCAATAGAAAATAAAAGTTTTAATAAAAAAGATGCAGAGCTTATCATCTTTGGCGAAAGCAGCGATAAAATAATGTACACGCTGGCCAACTGTTGCAAGCCCATCCCCGGCGATGATGTTTTTGGTTTTGTAACGCAGGGCGAGGGTTTAAAAATTCATCGCACCACATGCCCGAATGCTGCAAGGTTACTGGCTAACTACGGGCATCGTGTGGTAAAAACAAAATGGGTTAAGAATAAAGAAATTTCATTTTTAACCGGTATAAAATTAATTGGGCTGGATGATGTGGGCGTAATAAATAAAATCACCAATCTTATAAGTGGCACTTTAAAAATAAACATAAATGCGCTTACTGTTGAGGCTAAAGAAGGCTTGTTTGAAGGAAATATAAAAGTGTATGTTCATGATAAAGATGAGTTAGATGAGCTTGTAGAAGAGCTAAAAAGCCTGCCTGGCATAGAAAGAGTTGACAGGTACGATACAGATGTTTGAAGTATAAAGTAAGTGAGATGAACGATGTACGTACGAGATATTATAAACACATTGTACATCCAACATCCTAAATTAAATAGCGCATTTCTTCAACTATCTTCGCCCGCAATCATGTATAAATTTTTGCGTACTATTTTATTTTGTTTCGATGCTGAGAAAGTGCATTATTTTTCAATGAGCGCAATAAAGCTTTTATGCAGGTTTCCTTTTATAAGAAATATTTTAAAAGAAAATTTTACTCCAAAAGAAAAAAATCTTGAAAGAAATTTTTTCGGCTTACAATTTTCAAATCCTGTGGGCCTTGCAGCAGGCTTCGATAAAAATGCAAAGTATCTCAAAGAGTTGCAGTTACTGGGTTTTGGCTTTGTAGAAATTGGAACTGTAACGCCATTGCCGCAGGCAGGAAACCCAAAGCCAAGACTTTTTCGCCTGCCAAAGGATAAGGCCCTGATCAACAGGATGGGTTTTAATAATAATGGCGCAAAGGCAGTGGCAGAAAGGCTTAGAGAGTTTCAATCGTTTCAGAATAAGAAAATTAGCAAGCTTGTTATTGGCGGAAACATAGGAAAAAACAAAATAACTGCTAATGAGGATGCATGGAAAGATTATGAAATTTGTTTTAATATTTTACATGATCTCGTAGATTATTTTGTTGTGAATGTAAGCTCACCCAACACGCCCGGTTTAAGAGAACTGCAGCAAAAAGATTCTTTAAAAAAGATACTTACTCATTTACAGGATATTAACTGCACGAAAAAAATTCAAAGGCCATTGCTGCTAAAAATTTCGCCGAATCTTTCACCTGAACAATTAGATGATATAATTAACCTTGCGCTGGAAATAAAGCTTGACGGCATTGTAACAGCAAATACTACCATTAGCAGAGATGGGTTACTTACTTCAAAAAATATAATAAATTCAATTGGGCAAGGAGGAGTAAGCGGCAAAATCTTATCAGAAAAAAGCACATACATCACTCGCTGTATTTTTGAAAAAACAAAAGGAACTCTGCCGGTTATATCTTCAGGTGGTATTTTTACAGGCAAAGATGCCGGGGAGAAAATAGCCGCCGGCGCAAGCCTGGTGCAGGTTTGGACAGGCTTTATCTACGAAGGTCCTTCCATCGTAAAAAAAATATGCAGATCATTAGCATAAGTTTTGCTTAAACGCATCGCATGAATTATTTATTTAATAGCGGAAGCATCATCAGCTTTTTTATTCTTGTAGTGCTCGAAATAGTTTTAGGAATTGATAATGTAATTTTTGTAAGTATTATAATCAACAGGCTGCCCAGGCAGGATCACCGCAAGGCGCGTCTTTTCTGGATATTGCAAGGTATGGCTGTAAGAAGTGCTATGTTACTTGGGCTAAGCTGGCTGCTTGCGCAAAAAGGGAAGTCACTGTTCACCTTATTTGAAAAAGGCTTTGATCTTGCAAGCATCGTTATGATTGCTGGTGGCGTTTTTCTTATTTATAAATCTGTACATGAAATACATCAAAACCTTGATGAACCAGAAACACAAAGTAACAATGACAATGAAAAGAAATTAAAATTTTCTTATGCTTTAATACAGATTGTGCTGGTTGATATGGTGTTTTCATTTGATAGTGTTATTACTGCCGGAGGTACTGCAAAGTATGTGGAAATAATGATAGCAGCTGTGGTAGTTGCTCTTGCAATCATGTTTCTGTTCAGCCCAAAAATTGCAGCGTTTATTCATAAGCACCCAACATTGAAAATGCTTGCTCTTTCTTTTCTTGTTATGATAGGGCTGTCTCTTGTTATTGAGGGCTGGGATGCAGAAAAAGCTGAGAGCCTTCATCTTAAAAATTACATTTATTTCGGAATGGCCTTTTCCTTTTTAGTGGAACTTCTTAATATGAGAATGAGAAATCAAAAAAGAAGGGCATTTAAAGAATTATAAAATTTTAAAAAAAGAATATAAGATAACAGTTAGTCTATAAAAGAAAATTTATTACCCATACTTTTATTGTTTTAGTTTAATTAGTTTTAATAAACCTCAACTTATTATCACAAACTTTGTTGTGGGCTACCAGTAAAAACTGGCACTAAGAAGTTGTAATTTGCAGCGCGTAAAAAATTATATCAAAAGCTTTGAATAGAAATCGAATCCTGGCTTAAAAAAATTACTATGAACATTGGAATTGTGTGTTACCCAACTTATGGCGGCAGCGGTGTATTGGCCACAGAGCTTGGAAAGGCGCTTGCTGATAAAGGGCATAACATACACTTTATAACCTACCAGCAGCCTGTAAGATTAAACGCTTTTCATGCAAATATTTTTTATCACGAAGTAAGGGTACCTACTTATCCGTTGTTTGATTATCCGCCTTATGAAACAGCTCTTGCAAGCAAAATGGTGGACGTGGTTATTAATAATGAAGTAGAGCTTTTGCATGTGCACTACGCCATTCCGCACGCGTCAGCAGCTTATATGGCAAAGCAGATCTTATTGAAAGAAGGAAGAAAAATACCAGTGATTACAACACTGCATGGTACCGATATAACATTAGTGGGAAGGGATCAAACTTATTCGCCGGTGGTTACATTTTCCATGAATGAAAGTGATGCCATAACTGCTGTGTCAAAAAACCTTAGGGATGAAACCTACCGGAATTTTAAGATGGAAAAAGAGATAGAAGTTATCTATAATTTTGTTGACACTGCCCGCTTTGAGCGTACGCCGGTGCAGGCTTTCAGGCAAATATTAGCGCCTAATAATGAAAGAATTTTATTACATGCATCTAACTTCAGAAAAGTAAAAAGAGTAGATGATGTTGTAAAAGTTTTTCAGAAAGTAAGTAAGCAAATTCCATCAAAGCTTCTCTTTGTGGGTGATGGGCCGGAGCGTACTTTTATTGAAGGTTTATGTCGGGAACTATGTAATCATGCCGACGTAAAATTTCTTGGGCGACAGGAACAAATGGAAGATATACTCGCCATAACAGATCTTTTTTTATTGCCCAGTGAGTATGAAAGCTTCGGTCTTGTAGCGCTGGAAGCTATGGCTGCTGCGGTTCCTGTAATATCAACTAATGCAGGAGGCCTGCCCGAAATAAATATTGATGGCGTAACAGGTTGTATGAGCAATGTGGGCAATGTGAATAACATGGCTGATAATATTATTAAAATATTTTCTGACGACGATGCCTTTAAACAAATGAAAAAAAATGCGCTGGAACAGGCCCGGAAATTTGACATAAACACAATTGTTCCTGTGTATGAAAACCTGTATAAAAAGATCTTGAATAACTACTAAATTAGTTTAACGCCTTAACCATTGCTCAGGATTTACATTTGCGGTGTCTTTCATTAATATAAAATCAACCTGGCCCTGACCTTCATCGTTAGCCGCTGCTTTGCCAATCACCTGCCCGGTTTTTAGCTTATCGCCTCTTTGCACATTTGCTGATGCGAGATTGCTATAGATAGTGAAATATTTACCATGCCTTATAAACACAGCCTGCTTGTCTTCTATATAACTTACCAGCGTTACTTCACCATCAAAAACGGCTTTAACTGATTCACCGGTTTTAACGCCAATAGATACACCAGGGTTATCATAAATAATACCACCCGGCAATTCGTTTCTGCCAAAATGTGCAATAATAAAACCTGAAGATGGCCACGGCAATGAACCGCGGTTGTTTTCAAAACTTGCATTCAGCGCTTTGTCTGCTTCGGATGTAACCAATATACTTGGTGATTTTGCAGTAGCAGTTCTTGTGGTGGTGGTTGCAGCATTCTTCGGATCAACGTTATTCTTTCTTAATTCTGCCTGGCGGGCTTTTTCTTTTTTAGCAGCTTCATTTTTAGCAATTTCAATTTCTCTTCTTATCATGGCAGCAATCATATTTCTAATTTTAGCATCCTGCTTTCTTTTTTCATTTACCTGTGCAGTCAATTCTTTTTGCTGGCCTTTCAATTTAGTTACGATCACTTTTTTTTCATCCTGCTGCTTTTCGAGCTGTCCCATTTCATTATCATGTTCCTGCAAAACGGTATTCTTTTTTATTTTAGCTCCTGATAAAACTTTTATTTTATCGGTAAGCATCGCCTGCGTTTTTAAAATACTTTCCGCCTGCATTTCCCGGTAACTTCTGTACGATTTTAAATAAGCAACTCTTTTTATAGCATCATTGAAACTGGAAGCAGAAAATATAAAATTCAGGTAATCATAATTACTGCGGTTCATATAGGCATACACCATGCTATTGGCATACTCCTGTTTCAATGTATCAAGTATCCGCGACATTTTATTTACCTCCCGCTGAGATAGAAAAATATTATCATTCAGGTTTTTTATTTCACCATTAATATTATCAATCACATTTTCCTGGAGATCCATTTTCCTGTTTATCAGCGATAGCTGGCCCATATTTACTTTGGCAGTTTTTCTTGTCTCGCTAAGAGCTTTTTCTGTTTGCGCGATTTCTTTTCTGAGCTGCTCGCGCTGCTTTTGCAGCTCATCTTTATCAGTAGGCTGCTGGGCAAAAAGGCTAATAGATAATAATAACATTGCTGCCGCGAAAACAAATTTTTTATTCATGCAAAAAGTTTAAAATAATGCGGATAAATGTGTATGCAGAAAGATAGAATTTTAGTAAATGGATATATGTATAAAATAACGCTTATTTTATTTTATAATTTTTTGGGACAGTGAAAGGGAACGATAATTCATTGTTAAAATCATATTGCTTAAACTGAAGAGTTATATCTACTTTAGTATTTTCCGCCACTGTTATTTCTCTGTAGGTTGCAAAATTAAATGCATTGCGTTTCTCATAATTAGCATAAGTTATATCCGCAGTTCTGTTCTGCGTTATATCAATATCATCGAGCTTGCTCCTTTCTATAAGTTTGCTATCTGAAGAAATGGTCAGCAGATTTTTAAATAATTTGCCCGCTGTTCCCAGCAAAATATGATTGGCAGTTTTTCTATAAGCAACAATGCTATCGCTTACGTACAAAGGGTTTCCGATAACAAGATCCTGCAAGGTTGAAAAGGTTAGCGGTATATGCGCTATGTTTTGCACATAATTAAAATCATGATATTCCACCTGTTTATCAATCTTGTTTAAAACAATAATAGAATCTTTTGTAATAAGTATTCTGAAAGCCTCTATGTTTAAAAAAGTTGCGTTAATAGATATCCACATCACACTATCCTTGTACAACCTTACAAACGCATTAAAATCAGGATGATTAGTTTTATAATCTTCATACTGCACTTTTATTTTGGCAGAAAAAGTTTTAAAATTTATCGTGTTTTTTTTAATGGAATCTAAAACCTGCGCAGCTTCTTTAAAAGAGTCAGTAATGTTCGCTGTAGAATTTACAACCAATTGAGTATCCCTTTTATTCACTGCTGTTTGTAGCTTTTTGGCAGACCTGCAACTGCTGATTGAATATAATAAAGCAATACATAAAATTACATTTACCCCTATCTTCATTGCAAGCTATTTTAAATTAATTTTTTCCGGTGTGGCCAAATCCACCTTTACCTCTAACAGAAATTTCTAACTCAGTTACTTCATTTAACAAGGCTCTTTCTACTTTTGCTATCACAAGCTGCGCTATGCGATCACCGTTATGCAGTACCTGTTCTTCTAAAGATAAATTGATAAGAATTACTTTTAATTCACCGCGATAATCGCTGTCAATAGTGCCCGGGGAATTTAAGCAGGTAATGCCGTGGTTCAATGCGAGGCCGCTCCTGGGGCGCATTTGAGCCTCGTAACCAAAAGGCAGCTCAATAAAAATTCCTGTTGGTATCAATGATCTTTCCATTGGCTGAAGCGTTACATCACTGGTAAGGTTAGCGCGGATGTCCATGCCTGCTGCGCCTGCGGTTATATATTCAGGCAATGGATTTTCTGATGTATTAATAATCTTTACAACTACACTGCTCATTACCACAAAGATACTATTGCAATTAAACTAAAGCGGATGATATTAAAGAGAACTGAGCAACACACTTGCATAAGCCGAAACACCTTCTTCTCTGCCGATAAAGCCCAAACGCTCAGTGGTGGTGGCTTTTATGGAAACAGCGTTTTCATTTAATAAAAGTATTGAAGCAATTATTTTCTGCATTTCAGAAATGTATGGTTTTATCTTAGGTATTTCCAGGCAAACCGTTGAATCAATATTTTCTATTTTATAACCTGCGTTAGATATTAAGTAATAAGTTTTTTTTAGTAAAATTTTACTATCAATATTTTTATACTCTTCCGATGTATCAGGAAAATGAACGCCAATATCGCCAAGGCATGCCGCGCCCAGCAACGCATCGCAGATGGCATGGAGCAGCACATCTGCATCGCTGTGGCCAAGCGCTCCTTTTGAATGAGAAAGTTTTACGCCGCCCATCCAAAATCCTCTGCCTTCAACCAATTGATGAAAGTCAATACCAAAGCCAGTTCTGAAAGACATAAGAAAATATATTTTTCAAATATAAACGCATATTTTTTTAATAAAAAAACGCCTTTGCAAAAAGGCGCTTACTATTTAATTTAAATAAAAATTTATTGTTGTGTGGTTCCCACTGCAGTCTCTTTATCAAGATTAAAAATGATGCTGAAGCGTAAAGTGTTTGATAAAGGATTTCTGTTTATCCCGGTTCCGGAAGGAATGAGATAGGAGAAATTTAATCCAAGCATATTATAATTCAAGCCTGCGCCAAGTGTAAAATATTGCCGGTCACCCTTTGTGGGATTCTCGTAAAAATATCCAGCCCTGAACATAAACTGGTTGTTGTAAGAATATTCAGCGCCTGCAGATATTTGAAATTCTTTAAGCTCTTCGCTAAAGCCGCCGGGTGCATCGGTAAATGAGCTAAACCAACTGCTTACCACGCCTTCATTATGATAGTTAACAAGGCCTGAAGAATCTCCCAAAGCTGGTGGTGTAGGCACTAATAATTTATTTACATCGAGCCCGAAAGTTACTTTACTGGTTTCATCAAAAGCCTTTACATAAGCAGCACCGATGCCAAGGTTAGCGGGTATGAAATCTTTTTCTGAAGCATCATTTGTATAAGATATTTTGGAGCCAAGGTTGGAAACAGCTATGCCCCAGTTCCAGCCGGAGCCTGTGCTGCCGGTGGTAGCGCCATCATGAAAAATAGAAATATCGCCTGCAACAGCATTGCCTGATTTATATGTAGAGCCACTTGCTGACTGGCCACTGGCCAGGTTAGAGTTGATGTATCTTAATGCAATACCCAAGCCTATTTTATCCGATAGCTTACGAGAATAACCTATGTCAAATGCGAATTCGCGTGGCCTGTATGTTTGAAGATTATTGCCCTGGTTATCGGTAAACTGTATATTTCCCAAACTAAAATATCTCAAAGAAGCCGATATAGCCTGTTGCTCATCTAATTTAAAATACCCTGCAAGAGAAGCAAGATACACATCATTCAAATCGAGGCTTTTCAGCCATGGAGTATAAGTAACAGATATTGCTGATTTACTTTCTGCAAAAGGATATTTTGCCTGGTTCCAAAAAGCTGAATTAGCATCCGGGATGGTTGCTATGCCTACATCGCCCATGCCACCTGCCCGTGCATCGGGAGATATTCTTAAAAATGGAACTGCAGTGGTAACAACATTAATGGAATTGGTTTGTGCATTAACGACAAATGTACTCCCTGCAAGCATAGCTAATGCCGCCAATCTCAAAGTAACTTTTTTCATTCGTGAATTTTGCTTGGTTAGGTAGAGCTAACTTATAAGATGTGTATTTAGGTATGTAAAAATAAATTTTTATTTGAAACCGTCAATTTAAATTGCAGCAATAAAGCCTGGGCAAAAATATTTCATACATAAATCTAAATATTTGCCTGCTATTGAACGGAGATAATAAGCGTTTTATTGTATAATGAAAATGGCATTTTATTATTACGTTTCATAATAAGCCACACGTATTATTTGTGAATACTTTGCAAAAAAGTATCTGTAACAGTTTTTAAAGAATCTGCAAAACGATCCATTTCAAAGAAAGTAATTATATTCGCTACTACAAAAAGTACCCTATATACAATAACAAAGAAAACATTCCGTTATATAATCTGCTAAACGTATGCACATGCAAAAATCAATATCTGTTGGAACTTTATGCCTTATTATATTGGCATCTTTCACTATTACATCCTGCCAAAAAAAGAAGGACAAATCTTCTGTAACAGGCTGGAACTATGATGATAAAAAATATGGTAACTATCATGTACTGAAAGCCAAGGAACAAAAAACGGGGCCAGGCCTTGTGTTTGTTCAGGGTGGCACTTTCGTTATGGGCGCCAAAGAAGAAGATGTAATGGGCGACTGGAATAACATTCCGCGCCGGGTGAGTGTTAACTCTTTTTATATAGATGAAACAGAAGTGGCCAATGTTCACTACCGCGAGTATTTATATTGGCTCGCCAATACTTTTGACAATGATACAGCCATGATGAGAATGGCTTTGCCCGATACGCTTGTATGGCGCAGCGAGCTTGCTTATAACGAGCCTTATGTGGATTATTACTTTCGCTACCCGGCATATAATTATTATCCCGTAGTAGGTGTTACCTGGGAACAGGCTCATGATTTTTGTATCTGGAGGAGCGATAGGGTAAACGAAAAAATATTAATAGATAAAGGATATTTAAATGCTAAAGAACCTTTGGCTGCCATGAAGGGCGGACAAGGTGAGCAGACATTTAATACTGATACATATATAATGAACCCTGAGCTTATTAATAATAAAACTGCTCCAAAAAAAGGTGCATTAAAAGATGTAAGCGGCAGGCCAAGAAAAGTAATCACATTTGAGGATGGGCTTATGTTACCCGGCTATCGCCTGCCTACAGAAGCTGAATGGGAATATGCCGCTTATGGAATAGTGGCTCAAAACCCCCACCCCCGCACAAAGGAGAAAAATCATGGTGAAGAAGTTCTTTCCAACCAACAAGTTTATTCCTGGAGTAAAAATGTAAATGGTTTACGTGATAACCGCCGTGGAAGCTGGCAAGGTCAGTTTCTTGCTAACTTTAAAAGAGGCAATGGTGACGTGATGGGTGTTGCGGGTGGCTTAAACGATAGGGCAGCTATACCTGGACCAATAAAATCTTTTTATCCTAACGGCTTTGGATTATACAATATGAGTGGTAATGTAAGCGAGTGGGTGGGTGATGTGTACCGTCCGCTTACGCCGGTTGATGAAGATGATGTGAACCCTTACCGCGGTAATAAATTTGAAAAATTTTACAAAAATTCTCAGGGTGAATATGAAAGAGATACGTTGGGAAGATTAAAGAAATCTGTAGTTCCGGATTCGGAAGCAGTTAAGCGCCGCAATTACCAGAAGGGCGATGTTATAAATTTCCTTGATGGTGATTCTATTTCGAGCGTTACGTATGGCTATGGCATTACTTCTTTAATAAGCGATAAATCACGGGTGGTAAAAGGTGGAAGCTGGAATGATATGCCCTACTGGTTAGCACCGGGCGCAAGGCGCTACATGGAGCAGGATCAGGCAAGTAGCACGGTTGGTTTCCGTTGCGCTATGACAAGGCTTGGCAGCCCCGAAGGTAATGGCTTTAAAGAAGGAAATATTTTTGGCCAGCGCAAGCAAAATAAAAAGAAGAAAGATAATATTTAATTTTTTCTAAAATATATATATGAGAACCTCTTGCATAAAACAAGGGGTTTTTTTATAATATAAATAAAACCATTATTACATTTGAAAAATGCAGATTGAAGAGCTTTATAAAATTTACACACAGTATCCCTCCATACAAACAGATACAAGAAAGCTTAAAAAAAATGATCTGTTCTTTGCCCTGAAGGGGCCAAATTTTAATGGAAATCTTTTTGCGAAGCAAGCCCTTGATGCAGGCGCAGCTTATGCAATTGTAGACGAAAAAATTTCGTCTATAGATAACCGTTACCTTGTAGTTGATAATGCACTTGAAACATTACAAGAGCTTGCAAAGTTTCATCGCAGACAATTTAATACAAATGATAAAAGCCGCATTCCTTTTATAGCGATTACTGGCAGCAATGGCAAAACCACTACCAAAGAGTTTTTGCACGAAGTGCTTAACTCAAAATATAAAACTTATACTACACAAGGCAACCTGAACAATCACATTGGCATTCCGCTAACTATCTTAAAAATAAAGCCGGATGCAGAAATGGCAATCATTGAAATGGGCGCTAATCACATGGGCGAAATAGCATCTTATTGCCGGTATGCAATGCCTACACATGGGCTAATTACTAATATTGGCAAGGCACATCTCGAAGGCTTTGGAGGCATGGAAGGTGTAAAAAAAGGTAAAGGAGAATTGTTTGATTATTTAGCAAAAAATAAGGGTATTGCTTTCGTAAATGCAGATGACGAAGGCGTTTCAGAGCAAGGCAATAAAGTAACAACAAAAATATTTTATGGAAAAAATGGAAAAGATCTTTACGGAGATATAATAAAAAGTGAGCCCTTCTGTGAAATAAAGATGAAAGGAAATAAACCTTTTACCATACAAACAAAGCTTGTTGGCTCCTATAATTTACCCAACGTACTGGCAGCCGTTTGTATGGGCAGATATTTTCAGGTTGATGATATTCAAATAAAGAAAGCGATTGAGAATTATGCACCTTCTAACAGCCGCTCACAACTAATAAAAAGAGGCGGCAACACTATAATACTTGATGCGTACAATGCAAATCCCGGAAGCATGAAAGCAGCTATCGAAAACTTTGCAAATATGCAAGGGAGCAAAAAAGTTTTATTGCTCGGCGCCATGATGGAGCTGGGTGCTGATAGTGAAAAAGAACATGAAGAATTGATTTCATTGATAGATAAACATAAATGGGAAGCGGTTGTGCTAACAGGAAAAAGCTTTAATGAGTTGCCACATAATTATATTAACTACGAGACACCTTTACAAGTAAAGGAATGGCTGCAGCAGCTAAAATTTGAAAACGCGCAAATACTTATAAAAGGCTCGCGTAGTATGCAGATGGAAAAAGTTTTAGAATGATGCTGTACATTTGCAATCTTTTTTTGGAGACTTGTCCGAGTGGCTGAAGGAGCACGCCTGGAAAGTGTGTATACGGGAAACTGTATCAAGAGTTCGAATCTCTTAGTCTCCGCTGAGATCAGTTAATTAAAGTAAAGTGAAAATAAAAAATCCGGCAAAATCAAGGGTTTCAGCGTTTTTCACTTTTTAATCTTACAAATATTTACTCCATTTTATTGGCCTTTCAGTGGAGAGATTCGTGGAGTTATACTTCTCTTTACAAAGCCTCCACTAACTTCAAATAAGTATTTATCTATTAACATTTATAACAAAGCAACTATATTCTGGCTTGCAGCAAGAATGTATTTTATAACCTTAAATAAAGTGTATAGGAAAGAGCCAGAATTATTCTTTCATTTTAAAAAAAAACAAAGATGCAACTTGAATGAATTAATTGTTTACATGCGTACGATAACAACTAAATATATAGTTAAAGAATGTTTGTTTTTATGAAACCTTTTTTGAATTGTAATTAAATAAATGTTATTTAATAATCACATAATCATTCGTGCATAGATATACCTACCTTGCCTATTCAATAAAAATTTGATTATATGAATCACAAACATCACGAAGAAGCGGCTAAACATCATGAAGAAGCTGCAAAGCATCATAAACAGGCCCATAAGCATCATGAAGCAGGCGAACATGAAAAAGCGGCACATGAAGCGCATTCAGCGCGCGGACATAATGCTCATGCCACAGAACATGCTGAAGAAGCTTCTAAAAAACACTCGGAAAGACATCCATAAGTAATTGTTTTTATTAAATAGCCATCTTTTTAGATGGCTATTATAATTTATATCATAGCCAAGCACTACTCCCTAGAGTTTCAAAAATTTTGTCGTTAGTTAATTGTGGTTAGTTGTGCATTAACTAATACTTATTCATTCAATTTCACAGTACACATTTTATCCATACTATCGCTTTAATAGGTATGTTCGGCCAACTGTTCTATTTGCTCTTACAGCGGGATTAAGCGGCGTGCTTAATACTAATCATCTAATTATTGTATCAGGTCTATCAGAAATATCAGCAGGCTGTATAATGCGATCGTTTTTAGTGGAACACCCTCAGCTTTTTTATAAGACCACATACGAAATGTTTATCGCATTTTTTACAGTATTCTAATAATACTATTTAAAAGTATTAGTGTTTATTAAACGTTTGCAATGATCTTTTTATCTTGACCTTTCTGTATATGTTTCTAAAACAGCCATCATTCTGTTAAATAAAATTCATTTCCAGTTTAATTTATATAATACCATTTTGACCTTCTTTGTTTTTTAAAATTTGTATTCATCTTTGCCGCTGTTCTTTATTCTTTATAAGATTTATATCCGGCACCATCCCTAAGTAAACAGAAATCAATGCTTAAAATAGCTTTTCAGATTCTATTATTATTACAAAGTTTTTTAGTATTTGCCCAACAGAAACATACTGTTAGCGGGTCTGTTAAAGACAGAAAAACAGGAGAGATCTTAATTGGTGCAAGCATATTTTTATTAGAACAAAAAGGGTATGGCGCTGTAAGTAACGATTACGGTTTTTTTTCTCTTACTGCACCACAGGGTAATTACTTAATGGTTATCAGTTTTTCAGGTTATACCAGTGATACTATTAGCCTATCACTTAAAAATGATATTCATAAAGTTATTAGTTTAATGCCTGGCGGATCTGTATTACAGGCAGTAACAATTTCAGGAAGAAGTAGTGATAATATTATAAGAACGTTACCTGGAGTACAATCGCTATCTGTAGAAGAAATAAAAAATGTACCTGTAATTTTTGGAGAAAAAGATGTGCTCAAAACAATACAGTTGTTGCCTGGTGTAAAATCAGGAGGCGACGGGCAGGCGGGCTTTTATGTTCGGGGCGGCAATGCTGATCAGAACCTGATATTGTTAGATGGTGCTACAGTGTATAATGCTTCGCATTTGCTCGGTTTTTTTTCTACATTCAATTCAGATGCTATTAAAGATATTACACTTTATAAAGGAGATATGCCTGCACAATATGGTGGGCGCCTGTCTTCTTTATTAGATATAAAAATGAATGATGGAAATAGTAAAGAAACGAAAGTAAGCGGCGGAGTAGGCTTAATAGCATCCCGGCTAAATATAGAAGGCCCGATTGTAAAGGATAAAGGTTCGTTTATGATAAGCGCACGGCGCACTTATGCTGACCTGTTTTTGAAACTTTCTAAAGACACTAATCTAAATAAAAGCATTTTGTATTTCTATGATGTGAATGCCAAGGCCAATTATGAACTTAGCAGTAAGGATAAATTATTTTTTTCTGCTTACCTGGGTAAAGATGATCTTGGCTTTCTCGGGCTTTTTGGAATTACATGGGGGAATACCACAGCCACATTGCGTTACAATCATATATTCAGCAGTAAATTGTTTTCAAATACTTCTTTTATTTATAGTAATTATAATTATAATATCAGTGTTACCCAAACAAGCAATGCAGTTACGGATGTTTCAAAAATAAAAGATTATTCATTAAAAGAAGACTTGCAATACAATGCAGGAATTAATCACAAACTGAATGCAGGGTTTGATTTTACGAAGCATGTGTTTGCTCCCGGCATATTTAATACTACTCAAAGCTCAAGCTTTAATTCACTCACATTACAAAACAAATATTCACTTGATCTGGCTGCTTATATTTCAGATGAGTGGAATGTTTCCGAAAAACTGAAATTCAATTATGGTCTGCGTTTATCGTTATTTAACCTGATTGGGCCAGGTAGTTTTTATACATACGATGCAAACGGAAATCCTGTGGACACTTCTAATTATTCATCGGGTAAATTAGTGAAAACCTATACAAACCTGCAGCCCCGCTTTGCCGCAACCTATCAGGTAAATAAAGTAAGCTCAATAAAATTTTCTTACTCCCGAAACGTACAATATCTGCATTTGCTTTCTAACTCCACAGGAAGCAATCCAACTGATCTTTGGATACCAAGCAGTAACAACGTGAAGCCTGAACTTGCTGACCAGGTTTCCGCCGGGTATTATCGCAATTCCAATAATAATCAGTATGAATTTTCTGGAGAAATATATTATAAAGCGCTGCAAAATCAAATTGATTATAAGAACGGAGCTATATTAGTTGCCAATCAAAATGTGGAATCACAATTGGTTTATGGCATTGGACGGGCGTATGGATTAGAACTATTTGCGAAAAAGAAATTTGGAAAACTAACAGGGTGGTTAAGTTATACGCTTTCCAGAACAGAACGCAAATTTGCCACTATTAATAAAAATTCATGGTTTCCTGCCCGGCAGGATGAAACGCATAGTCTCTCACTGGTAGCCATTTACAAAGCAAATAACAAATGGACATTTTCTGCAGATTTTGTATACAATACTGGTAATGCCGTTACATGGCCTTCAGGCAAATATAATATTAATGGAAATACCATATTTTATTATACAGAACGAAATGGATACCGCCTGCCGCCTTACAATCGTCTTGATGTGAGCGCAACCTTACAGGGTAAGATAAGGCATGCATATAACCACAGCTGGACTTTTTCAATTTACAATCTGTATGCAAGAGAAAACCCTTATTTTGTTCAATTTCAGACAGACCCTAACGACGCACAGAAAACACAAGCAGTACAATATGCTTTATTCCGGCTTATACCTTCGGTTACTTATAATTTCAATTTTTAATTTATGCAATATCTCAAAAACGTTTGCCTTTTATTAATCTCTGCGTTCTTTATATTTTGCATTGGATGTAAAAAAATTATTCATGTAAAACTTAAAAATTCAAGTCCGCAAATTGTTATCACAGGAGCAGTAACAGACCAGGCAGGCCCTTATATAGTTACCGTTTCCAGCACAATTAATTATACGGCAGACAACACCTTTCCACCTGTTTCGGGCGCCTTCGTTACCATTAGCACAAATGGGATGATAGATACACTCACAGAAGGGCCATCCGGCACTTATACTACACATAAAATTAAAGGTGAACCTGGCAATACTTACAACTTATATGTTTCTGTAGCAGGACAGGTGTATACTTCCACATCCGTAATGCCCCAGCCCGTCCCCCTGGATTCTGTGGGTTATGTACCCGATCGGGATGGTAAGAGGTATAATGCCATAGCTTATTTTCAGGATCCGCCTGGCATTGCTAACTATTATGAGTTCATAGAGTACAATGATAGGATAGAATTTAAAAATGACCGCGGGGTATCAGTATTTGATGATAGATTATCTGATGGAAAATATATAAGCCATACCTTGTTTGATGACAGCACAGATATTAATAAGGGAGATACGGTAACATTACAACTTAATTGCGTTGATGTTAATGTATATAATTACCTGTACACATTAAATCTTATAACCCGTCAAAACAGCTTTCAATCGCCAACTCCGGACAACCCTAACGGCAATATCAGTAATAATGCCCTGGGATATTTCAGTGCTAATACAGTTGAAATGAAATCCGTTTTTGTGCCGTAATCATGTGCGCAGAGTATACAATAGATAATATCAATTTATATTAAAGCTCTCCAGCGTGCAGCTGGGAGAGCTTTGTATACCCTTTATTTTTTATCGTTTAAATACATAACCTCTTCATATCCCGGCTTACCTGTAATTCCACGTACAGGAAAACTGATATAATTTTCCAATGTATAATAATTATTTCTTTTTACCTGTAATATTTATTTTCTCTAAAGCGTACTAACTCCATCTTCTCAAAAAATAATTTACTCATGAAAAAGTTACTGATCGCATTTTTTGCTTTATTAAGCATAAACTCTTTTGCTCAAAAATGGAAAACCATTAAAGGTGATGGCCAGCTAAAAACGGAATCACGCGAAGTGAGCGCTTTCACTTCATTGTCTTCATCAGGTTCTATGGATGTAAATATCACTTATGGCAATTCAAGCTCCGTAAAAGTAGAAGCAGATGAAAATCTTTTGCCTTTTATTGAAACAACTGTAACCGATGGTAAGCTTTACATAAAAACTGCTACAGATGTAAACATTAGATCAACCTTAAAAATAACAGTGACTGTTTCTATGATTAAAATAAATTCATTGCAGTTAAGCGGAAGCGGCAATGTGGATGGAGATGGCGCCTTCACCAGCGATCAAAAAACCGACATAAGCATTTCGGGCTCAGGAAATATAAAACTCGGCTTCGATACTTTTAAAGACCTTGATCTTTCTGTATCCGGCAGCGGAGATATAAGCCTGAAAGGCAACAACACCAACACTATTACCGCCCATATAAGCGGAAGCGGCAACATTGATTGCAGCAACCTGAACACTAACGAAGCTGATGCGCATATAAGCGGAAGTGGCAATGTAAAAGTATTTGCCAGGAACAGCATCACGGCAAGAATAAACGGAAGCGGTAATGTTTTTTATAAGGGTGACGCTTCAAACATTGATAGCAAAGTTGCGGGAAGTGGCAAGGTTATAAAAATGTAAGGATTATAATATTTTATATGGAGTAGTGAAGCTGTGGTAAAGCCGCAGCTTTTTTTTATTATAAAGAACCTACATTTAAGAATATTTCTATTATAAAATTATCTAATGAAAACTGCATTTTTCACAATTGTTATAAGCATTTGTTTTTTAGGAAAATTGAATGCGCAGGTCTACAAGCCAACACAAGAAAACATCCAGGCAAGAAAAGTTTTTGGTGATGACAGGTTTGGATTATTTATTCATTGGGGCATTTTTAGTGTGCCAGGCGATGGTGAATGGGTAATGAACAACAGGAACATTACGGTAAAAAATTATAAAAGGCTGGTTGATTTTTTTAATCCTATTGACTTTGATGCAGCGCAATGGGTAAGCATGGCGAAAGATGCTGGCATGAAATATATAACGCTTATAACCCGCCACCACGACGGGTTTAGCATGTGGAATACCCAATACACTGATTACAATATTATGCATACGCCTTATAAGAAAGATGTCGTAAAGCTCATTGCCGATGAATGCCATAAACAAGGCATTCAATTATTTTTATATTATTCGCTGCTCGACTGGAGCCGGGACGATTACCCGCGCAGCACTGGCAGAACCGGCCACGGAACCGGCAGAACCGGAAAAGAAGATTATGCAAGCTATTTGCAGTTTATGAAAAACCAATTGACAGAATTACTAACTAATTATGGAACCATTGGAGGCATTTGGTTTGACGGATATTGGGATCAAACACCGCCCGAAGGTGTTAAGGACAGGTCATCAAGAATTAACTGGCGTTACGATGAAATTTATGGATTAATTCATAAGCTGCAGCCTCGATGCCTTATAGGAAACAATCATCACTTAATGCCATTTGATGGAGAAGATTTTCAGATGTTTGAAAAAGATCTGCCGGGGCAAAATAAATCCGGCCTTAGTTATCAAAAAGCTTCGCAATCATTGCCATTGGAAACCTGTGAAACTATGAACAATTCATGGGGTTTTAATATAACAGATACCACCTATAAATCGGTGAAGCAACTGATACATTACCTGGTAAGCGATGCAGGGCGCAATGCTAATTTTTTATTGAATGTTGGCCCCATGCCTAATGGCAAAATACAGCCTGAATTTATTGATACTTTGCATGAAATAGGCAACTGGCTTCGTACAAATGGAGAAAGCATTTATGGAACCACAGGTGAAATCATTGCACCTCAAAAATGGGGCGTTGTTACAGCTAAAAATAAAATACTATATGTGCACCTGCTTAATGCAGATTCAATACAGGATTATGTTTTACTGCCTGGCATACGAGAAAAAATATCCGGTGCTTCTTTATTTATAAAAGGAAATAAGCTGAAGTTTAAACAAGCTTCAGATGGTGTTTATATTTATATTGATAAAACATTATTGAATGATGTGGATACAATTATTCAGTTAAACACCATGTAGTTTATTTCTGTAATAAAATAAGGTGATAAGTATGCCAGCAATGATTACCAAGGTTATGAGCACGGGTAGCAATAAAGATCTTTTATCATTATCATATATTTCTTCCGCATCACTGAAAGAATTTATTATTTCATGCCTGTTTATATTCTTCTCTGCATTTTTTGGTAAAGGCGGTGGCATTGCAGTTAGCAGCGGCTGAAGCTCAGTGATCTTTTCAGCCTTTGTCCAGTCTCCCAAACCTTCGTACCACACGAGCATATCTTTTTTTAAAGATTGTTCAGGCAACTGCTCAAGAACAAAAGGCCCTTTTTTTACATCTCCATCATAAATGTAATATTGCCTCATAATCTTTAATTGGATAAAAGGGGGTTAAAAGAAACGTAAAACAAAATTAAGAAGATGCAGTTTCAAATAAAATTATAAGCAAAACATTATAAATATTTTTCAGCCGTTTAAGCAAAATTTGTTTCTTTGCTTAGCATGTCTTTACAAGTTACCTCATTAAATTCCGGCAGCAATGGCAACTGTTATTATGTTGGCAACAGCGACGAGGCCGTGCTTATAGACGCAGGCATTTCCTGCAGAGAGACCGAAAGAAGAATGAACAGGCTTGGCCTTTCTATGCAAAAAATAAAAGCCATATTTATTTCCCATGAACATTCGGATCATATAAAAGGTGTGGAGGCACTTAGTAAAAAATATCAGCTTCCTGTGTTCATTACTCATGCTACTTTACAACACAGTAATCTTCTCATTCAGGAAGATCTTATACAATTTATTTCCGTTTATAATTCTGTTATCATTGGCAGCTTAATTATTACCTCGTTTCCCAAAATGCACGATGCGAGCGATCCTTATAGTTTTATGGTGGAATGTAACACTGTAAAAGTTGGTGTGTTTACTGATATCGGGTCGCCTTGCAGGCATGTTATAAAGCACTTCAGCCAGTGCCACGCCGCTTTTCTTGAAGCTAATTATGATGAGCAAATGCTACTGAACGGCAGCTACCCGTATCACCTCAAAAGGCGCATCAGCAGCGGGCTTGGGCATTTATCAAACATGCAGGCGCTGGAAGTTTTTTTAAATCATAAGGCTTCTTTTATGAGCCATCTTTTTCTTTCACATCTTTCTCAAAATAATAATTGCCCCAAACTGGTAGAAGAACTTTTTACAAAAAATGCTAAAGGTGTACAAATTATTATTGCATCAAGGCAAGCGGAAACACCTTTATATTTTATACAAAAAACCATAAGCAATACTACAGGTAAAAAAATATTGGCAACAAATGTGAAGCAGCTGGCACTTTCATTTTAATTTGTAAATACCCTTATTACTTTTACAAATCTTGCAGCATAATATTTACTTAAAGAAGATATAATAACACCGATGGAATTGCCGGAGGAGGAATGAATAAACTTAACAGCTCCATTATTATTTTCTGTTATCATGCCCATGTGGCCTACGATCCAGCCGGTAGTATCGGTACCGGTAAAAAGAATAAGATCTCCTTTTTTACTATCATTTAATGAAACCTGTTCCCCTGCATTGGTAAAGCTTTTCGATACACGGGGCACGCTTATATTAAAATGATTGAACACATAAGTAATAAAACCTGAGCAATCAAAACCTTGCTCTTTTATAGCAGAGCCATATTTATATTTTGTTCCAATAAGTGTTTTGGCAAAATTAACCACATCATCTGCATTGGTATTTTTTGTATCTATAAAAACGGGCGGCACTTTTACCGATGAATTTTTTGCCTGCGGCAAATCATTTGCAAAAGAAGGTTTGCTTTGTGATATTTTATTTTTTCGTGAGGCGCTGCAAGCCTGCAAAAGAATAATGAAACTTATGCAAAATATTAATACGGAAAAATGTTTCATCAATAAATGTAAGCGATAGCATTTAAAAGAAACGGGTACAGTAAGATAAAAAATATTTAAAAAACGTCCACCGGCTTTTTAGCTGATGTGGTTTTCGTATGTTTGGTAACGGCTGGCTTTGTTGTTTCTTTATTGGAAGAATTTGTATTGGTTTGTGTAACACTTTTTTCCGGCGCTTTCAAAAGTATCTCATGATTGGCAACCGCATTTGAAGCATCGCACCAGTAGCGGTTTCCGTCAGCAGTTTCCAGCACAAGAATATTGTACCTGTCATCTTTTTTGCTGCGCCCTATTTCTTTTTCAAACTTTACCACTCTCGATTTATAGCCCTTGTAATGCGGCATTAGCAACTTTTTTTTATGGTCTCTTACTAATTTTTGAAGGCCGCTTGGCGCTTCATAAATGTAGTTAAAACTTCCATCTGGCATAGTGCCATTCCCAAATGTAAGCTCTTCGCTGAGCCAAAATCTATCCTGGTTTGCCAGCACAAGCGTATCTCCCCTTAAGTTTTGCGCAGAAGCATTCATAGCAACAAACATAAATGCCTGCGCTATGAACGCTTTGATATAAAAAATTTTTAGAAAACTCATGCTTTTACAGTATTCATTTTTTTTGTACCAGCGCCTGTTTTCATTAGAAAATAAAGTGCCGCAAGTATCAATAATATTCCTGCAATATTATTCCATTTTAAGTAAGATGTAAAACCTGCACCTGCATTGTAGGAGAAAATTGCTTTTCCAAATTCATCTGTAGTTTGTGTAACATCGCTGGCATTGGAAGGGAAATATATTTTATAAATCTGCTGTACCAGCATCTGGCCCATAGCGGCGTTACCTGTCATCATGTAAGAGTTGTCAGTAAGCTTTGTTACCTGCGGGTTTTTTGAATCTATCTTTAAAGCCCATTGCCCATTGCCTTTATATTGGGCATAGCTTCTCACTTTTACGGTTAGTTTTATAGAACGATTCATATCATCCACATCTCTTTTAAAATCGTCCATTACATACGACGACATACTGCGCTCAAGATCCCGCCTGCTTATAGACGGATCATTATACATTGGGCTCGCTTTAAAGTTTTCCCACTGCGAGCCATTCATTTTTTGTGTAAGCTCCATTGTTGCATTACCCAGCTTATCAATGTTAACTACAAATTCCTGGGTGAGGCTTGTGGGATCTTCCGGGGTTACCTGGCAAATAGCATTGTAACCTGCAAGAAGTGTAAATAAAAATATAATATGTTTTAATAAAATATTAATGTGCTTTTTCATTTTTTATTTTTTTTAATTAACCGTGTTCATTATTTGTTGTAAGGTAGAAGTAAAGCCTGCATTTGGCGGCGCCCCAACCACTACGCATTCCACACCACCGCTAACAGCACGGGCAAAGCTCATCCAGCGGACGCTGCGGCCATTGGCTACAGATATTCCGTTGTATTTTGCCAAACCATTTTGTGCACCGTTTTGCTGATATTGCACTTGTATGCCTAATCTTTGCAGGTATTGCTGAATATAACCCATAGCCTGGTCAGTACTGCCTGCACCAGGAATCTGATATATTTCTACTGCGCCGTGCTTCAGCCCAGGCGATGCAAACATGGTGGTAAGTATTGGTATCTGCGCTATTGGATGATTTCTCTGTAACCAGCTTGAAGGATATTGAAAATTAATATTACCTGTATGGCTTGCCATAGCAGTATTGTTTGGTCTCGGCGTATTCATATTCACATCATCATTATTACCGCTGTTATCATTTACCTCCTGTTCCTGCGGCTGTTGCTGCTGTTGCTGAGGTGTATAATTACCACCTCTTTCAAAAGCCTGTGATAACTGATCTACTTTTTGCCGCAGATATTGATCATCTTTCATTTCCATTTCTTTATAGCCTTCGTCGTTTAACTCTTCAAGATCTAAAAGATAATAACCCGGCATTCCTTTTTGTACGGCTGTAAAAAAATCATTAGCTTCTTTCATGCCTGCCTCTAATGCCTGCTCGGAAGTGCCTATGCTTCCAAGTCCTTCACCACCTATAGCAGTTGCTTCTAAGGCATAATAAGCGTTACCAAGCTTAATGCCCGGATAAGCATGGCCGGGAATAAGAAAAATAACTGCATGATCTCCGGCAGCTTTAAGTACACTTGCATGAAGCAAAGCCAATTCTATACATAAACCTGTGTTGCCTGTAACCACTTCACGAGGTAAGCGAATATGTTCTGTGCTCGTAGTATTATCACCAAACTTAGAAACACTTGCTGATGTTTCACTATAAACCATTTTTGTAAGCCGTGTAGCATCATATACTCCCTTCATTACACGGAGCGCTTCGCTTACTTCTTTTTCTCCCACATTGCCGCCCGTGCCCACTCCTGCTGCAGTTTCACCTTGCAATACCTTTTGCTGTACCTGCTGTGCATAATATTTTATTATCGGGTCTTGCGAAGCCACCATACATGCATACAATGCAATGTTTGATGCGTAATCAGAGCTATACACTTTGTCCTTATCGGTCATATCAGAAAATACCATGTCGTTTACAGAGGTCATATCAAACACAAATGATTCATCTTTTTCTGTAGGATTTGTTTTGCTTCCATATAAAAATTTTATTTCAGTTTTTTCTCTTGACGATGTACTTTTTTCAGTAATGCTTTGATTAAAAACAGGGTAACAGGTAACTACCGCTGACTGGCCGGGCAACAAATCTGCCGGGCAAGGCACATCTGTCCATTCATCTATAAATTTCGGAACCCTGAATTGCACTTTAAGGTTATGTATCTCAGAAGTGCCGGTGTTTTGTACAATAGCTTTAAAAAGGTTGTACCTGCCGCCCGCCACATCCGGGTTAGCATACACTTTATAAGCCGCAGGCATGATAACAGATACCGGCTGAATTTTCAGATCAATAGAATGCGTAGAAAAAAGATAAGGAAATGCAATAAAGCAAATGCCTGCAATAAATAAAACTGCAGGCAGTAAATACTTTCTCATTTTGTGTGTTTTAGTGTGATGAAATTATTCTTTTAAACTGAATGCATTTACATTTCATTTAAAAAAGTAAAATTGGATGAATATTAACTCACATCAAATACTCAATATGTAGTATCCTTTTTATTTAATTACAAAAAAAATGCTTTGAGAAAATTAGTTTTTGATAAACGCGTAAAGCGATTTAGAAAAATGAAGTGGGATTCAAATTTTCTTTTAAAATAGTAGTTAGTATATTATCTGATTTTTTTTCTGGATTAAGCAGATCTGCAACAGTTACTTTGTCTAACAATTGATCAACTGTAAACTGAACCATCTGCCATAAAGAACGAACAGAACAATCAACAGAATTAGTGCATAGTTTCATGGAGCCAGAATAACCTCCACAAAAACTTTTTTCAAATAAAGAGCCGCCTAACGTTTTTAATACATGGTTCATATTAATTTCATGAGGCGGCTGCGCCAAAATATAACCGCCTTTATTGCCAGGCGTGCTATTTATAAATCCTTCCATGCGAAGCTTGCGGGTAAGCTTTGCAACGTAAGCACCGGTGAGGCCTTCGGCTTCGCTAAGCTGCGGAATGCTCATACCATTTTTATTCTGGCATTTGGCAATGCGCAGCAACAATCTTAAGCCGTATTCTTCCTGTGCTGTAATTTTCATTGCAATAAATTAAGCGCTTAGCGGATCAACATTGAAGCGCTTGATAAAGCGATCACGCATAGATGCAGTTTCTTCATCAGAGCTTTTCTTATTGCATGAGTCATTATAAAGAGATACCAATTCATCTGCAATAACGCCTGCTGATTTTCCTTCTATCTGATGACGTTGTAAAATGTCAACTAACTCTCCATCTTTAAACAAAGCAATGTTGGGAGAAGTAGGCGTAATACCTAAAAGATAATTTTTCCTAAAATGATCTACAGCTTCTTTTTCCATACCGGCAAAAAGCGTAACTAAATTATCGGGAACTACATCATTAAATAAAGATAAAAGAACGCCAGGCCTCGCTGCTCTTGCGGCGCAGCCGCAAACAGAATTCAAAACAACTAAGGTAACTTTTCCATCTTTTGTATCTAAAGCTTTATCTACATCTTCCGGTGTTAATAATTGTCTGAAACCACTTTCAGTTAATTCTTCTCGGAATGGTGCAGCAATTTCTTCGCTATAGCTGGGAGCGGAAGTACCCATTAAAGAACTTAAACTTATTTGTGCCATTTTATTTTATTTTAAATTTTATTTTTTAAATTTTTTCTTTCACATTGGCCATTCAAACTGCCCTCACATAAAACCCAATTCTAAAGACGCCGCTTCACTCATCATACTTTTATCCCACGGGGGATCCCAAACCACTGAAACATGCACATCATTTATTCCTTCGATCATTCTCACTTTTTGATCCACCTCAATTGGAATATCCTGTGCTGACGGGCAACTTGGTGCGGTAAGTGTCATCACTATCTGCACATTATTTATGGGTAAAATATCAACTTCATATACCAGCCCAAGCTCATAAATACTCACCGGTATTTCAGGGTCGAATATGGTTTGCAAACAGGCAATTACTTTTTCTTTTAAGGCTGCTTCATCCATTATCATCTTACTTTTTCTGTTTCAATTGATGAATAGGCCAGCGCATAATTTTTCATTTGCTTTACCATTGCCAATAAACCGTTGGACCGTGTTTGCGCCAAATGGTTCATCATGCCTATCTTTCTTATGAAATCTAATTTTGCATTCAAAATTTCATCCGCTGTATGGCCCGATAAAACTTCGATCAACATACTCACTAATCCTTTTACGATCACCGCATCACTATCTGCTTTAAAAAATATTTTTGCATCATTATGCTGCTCTGCAACCAGCCACACTGTTGACTGACAGCCTTTAATTTTATTTTCTTCCAGCCTGAATTTATCAGGTAACGCTGGTAATTTTTTACCAAGATCAATAATATATTCATACTTCTCTTCCCATGTTTCTAACAAAGAAAATGCTTCAATAATTTCTTCTTCAGTTTGTTCTATCGTTTTATTATCACTCATTTTTATGACAACATTTTTATTGCTTTTTGCAATCCATTTATAAGTTTATCTATTTCTTCTTTTGTATTATACATGGCAAACGAAGCACGAACAGTTCCCGGAATTTCAAACCGTGCCATTAAAGGTTGCGTGCAATGATTACCAGTTCTTACAGCAATGCCCTGGTTATCTAATAAAACGCCCACATCCTGCGGATGAACATTTTTTATTATAAAAGAAACAACACTTACTTTTTCTTTTGCTGTGCCAATAATACGCAAGCCTGGCAAAGCTTCTAACTGCGTTGTAGCATATCGTAACAAATCATTTTCATGCTTTCTTATAGAATTTTTTCCTGCATCATTTATAAAATCCAAAGCAGATTTTAAGGCAACTGTATCTGCGATGTTCGGAGTTCCTGCTTCATACTTATAAGGAAGATCAGCATAAGTAGTTTTTTCAAAAGTTACTTCTTTAATCATTTCCCCGCCGCCCATAAAAACGGGCATCGCTTCCAGAATTTCTTTTTTACCATACAAAACTCCTATGCCTGTTGGTCCATACACTTTATGCCCTGAGAAAACAAAAAAATCGCAATCCAAATCCTGCACATCTATATCCAAATGAACGGTGGATTGCGCACCATCTATTAAAACAACTGCGCCAATGTTGTGAGCAACATCTATAATTTCTTTAACAGGGTTAATAGTTCCTAAAGAGTTAGATGCATGTACAACTGATACCAGTTTTGTTTTAGAAGAAACTAAATTTTTATATGCTTTTATGTCGAGCTCTCCGCTATTTGTTACAGGAATAACTTTCAGTATTGCTTTTTTCTCTTCGCATAAGATCTGCCAGGGAACTATGTTTGAATGGTGCTCCATTCCCGAAATAATAATTTCATCGCCGGCATTAATATTTTTTTTGCCCCAGGTGTAAGCAACTAAATTTATTCCTTCGGTGGCGCCTCTCGTAAAAATTATTTCTTCCGGTAAAGAAGCGTTGATGAAGCTTTGAACCGTTACCCTGGTTAATTCATAAGCTGCCGTTGCTTCTTCAGCCAATGTATGAATGCCACGATGAATGTTAGCATTATAATTTATATAATATTCAGTGATGGCGTCAATAACAACTTGTGGCTTTTGTGAAGTGGCCGCATTATCGAGATATACCAGATCTTTCCCATTCAGATCACGGCTGAGTATAGGAAATAATTTTCTTACAGAAGCAACATCAAATGCTGGCGATATGGCTGTTACTGTTTCCATTTTAATTTATTAATAAGCGTTCTGTAATTAATTGTTCAACATAACTACGTAACGGTTCGTATTTTATTTGTTCAACGATGTCTTCAGCAAAAGCCTTTAGCAGCATGGATTGTGCATGTTCTTTCGAAATGCCGCGACTCCTCAAATAAAATAAGGCTTCTTCATCTAACTGGCCAATGGTGCACCCATGAGAACACTTTACATCATCTGCAAAAATCTCTAACTGGGGCTTGGTATTGATGGTGGCATTATTACTCAATAAAATATTTTTATTGGATTGATAAGCATTGGTTTTTTGCGCATCAGGTCTTACAAAAATTTTTCCGCTGAAAACACCGCTGGAGCTATCATCTAAAATACCTTTATATAATTCGTTGCTGAAACAATTTGGCTTTGTATTATCAACCATTGTGTGATTGTCCACATGCGTTTTGCCGCTCAATAAATACAGCCCGTATAAGTGCGCTTCATTGCCTTCCATTTCCATTACAATGTTGGTGTTGTTGCGAATTAAACCACCATTTAATGAAACTGTAACTGCATGTACGTAGCTTTTTCCAATTTGCCTAATATGCGTAGTGTTTACCTGGCTTGCATTTGGAGTGTCGTTTTGAACTTTATAATATTCTACGATTGCATTCGTACTTGTCACTATTTCTGTTACTTCATTAGTGAAACTATCCATGGCACCAATGGTTGCAAAGGTTTCAACCAATTGCAACTTTGCGCTTTCATCAACATACACAAGGCTTCTGGGCTGCGAAAGTGTGTGATTGTTTCTTGCATCGGATAGATGATACAGGCAAATCGCATTTTGCAAGACAGCCTTTTTATTTACATAAATAAAAATACCCCCATGAATAAAAGAAGTGTTCAACGCATGAATACCATCTTTTACAACAAGACTGCTTTTATTAAAATGCTTATGTACTATTTCCTGATACTCACTATTTACCGCATCTTCCAAAGACATAACCACACACTCATTTTTTGAAAGCCGCATATTTGATAATTCTCCCTGGTATATTCCATTTACAAAAACAAGCTCTGTAGCATTTTCGTTTGCAGGCAAACGAATAGCATCAATATCTGCAGAAGTAATTTTCAGATGTTGATCTAAGCTATATTCTTTTTTAAAAAGATTACTGATACTTGTAAATTTCCATTCTTCATTTTTGGATGATGGAACACCATTTTTGTTGAATACTTTAAAGCCTTCCTTCCTGATGTTATTTAATATACCACTGTTCAATGAAGATTGTAACTCATTGAATTTATCCTGCAAATAATTTATATTAATTGTATCCATCTTTAAATATTATATTGCTTCCGCAAGGCTTAATTCATCTTTTATAAAATCATACCCTTTTTCTTCAAGCTCTAATGCAAGCTCTTTCGTACCTGATTTTACAATACGGCCATTTACCAGAACATGAACAAAATCTGGCTGCAAATAATCCAGTAACCTTTGGTAATGTGTAATAACAATTATTGCTCTTTCTTTAGTGCGCAACTTGTTTACGCCATTGGCTACAATCCGCAGTGCGTCTATATCCAGGCCAGAATCTGTTTCGTCTAAAATGGCAAGTTTAGGCTCAAGCATTGCCATTTGAAAAATTTCATTTCTCTTTTTTTCTCCACCCGAAAAGCCTTCGTTCATAGAGCGTGTTGTCAATGATTTATCAATCTCCACCAATTCCATTTTTTGCTTCATAAGCTTTAAAAACGAAACTGCATCCAGCGGTTGCTCGCCATGATATTTTCTTTTTTCATTTAAAGCTGTTTTAATAAAATTGGTTGTGCTTACACCAGGAATTTCAACAGGGTATTGAAATGCTAAAAATAAACCTTCACGAGCCCTTTCTTCGGGCGACATTTCGAGCATATCTTTTCCAAGAAAATAAACAGAACCTTCTGTAACATTATACTCTTCTCTGCCAGCAAGAATGGATGCCAATGTACTTTTGCCCGAACCGTTCGGCCCCATAATGGCATGCACTTCACCGGCCTTCACTTCCAGATTAATCCCTTTTAAAATTTTTTTTCCTTCTACAGATGCGTGAATGTTTTTTATTGATAACATTTTTTGTATAGTATAGTGATGACTTTGTTTTTGAGATTAACCAACGCTTCCTTCTAAACTTATGGCTAATAATTTTTGTGCTTCTACAGCAAACTCCATTGGTAACTGGTTCATTACTTCTTTTGCAAAACCTGTAACAATTAATGCCACAGCCGTTTCTGCATCTATGCCGCGCTGCTGGCAATAAAAAAGCTGGTCTTCGCCAATTTTGGATGTGGTTGCTTCGTGCTCAATGATCGCTGTATTATTTTTTGATTCAATGTAAGGAAATGTATGCGCGCCGCATGTATCGCCAAGTAATAAAGAATCGCATTGAGAATAATTTCGTGCGTTCGATGCGTTCTTGCCTGCACGAACCAAACCACGATAACTGTTTTGACTTTTGCCTGCAGAAATACCTTTAGAAACTATCCGGCTCCTGGTATTTTTTCCAAGATGTATCATTTTTGTACCCGTATCTGCCTGCTGCATTTTATTGGTCAAAGCAACAGAATAAAACTCGCCAATAGAATCATCACCTTTTAAAATAACACTTGGATATTTCCATGTAATTGCAGAGCCGGTTTCCACCTGTGTCCAGGAAATTTTTGACTTATTTCCCTGGCAAATTCCTCTTTTAGTTACAAAATTATAAATGCCACCTTTACCATTTTCATCGCCTGGATACCAGTTTTGTACCGTGGAATATTTTATCTCAGCATTAGTATTTGCTACTAACTCAACTACGGCCGCATGAAGTTGATTTTCATCGCGCATGGGTGCCGTGCAACCTTCCAGGTAACTTACATAAGCATCATCTTCTGCAACAATTAATGTGCGTTCAAACTGGCCGGAGCCTTCGGTATTGATTCTAAAATAGGTGGAAAGTTCCATCGGGCAGCGAACACCTTTTGGAATAAAACAAAAAGAGCCATCGGTAAAAACTGCTGCGTTTAAAGCGGCAAAATAATTATCTGTCATAGGCACCACGGAACCCATATATTTTTTAACCAGTTCAGGATGATTTTGTATGGCTTCACTCATGGAACAAAAAATAACGCCAATTTCTGATAGCTGCTTTTTAAATGAAGTGGCCACGGAAACACTGTCCATCACTACATCCACGGCAACTCCGGAAAGCCGCTTTTGTTCATTTAATGATATACCAAGCTTTGCAAAAGTTTTAAGCAATTCAGGATCTACCTCGTTAAGACTGTTTAATTTTGCCTTTTTCCGGGGAGCAGCATAATAAATAATATCCTGAAAATTAATAGGCGGATAATGAACATTTGCCCATTGGGGCTCTTCCATTTTTAACCAATATGAATACGCTTTTAAACGGCGCTCCAGCATCCATTCCGGCTCATTTTTTTTGGCAGAAATAAAACGGATAACATCTTCATTTAACCCTTTTGATACAATATCTGTATCAATTTCTGTAACAAAACCGTATTTATAATCACTGGAAACCGTTTGCTCCAACACATCAAATTCTTCTTTCATTTAAGCCAGCATTTTAAAAAAATAAACTAATAAGGGATTGCAAAGATAAATATTATATCCTTTTATACAAAATAGTATAAACAGGTTTCATGTTAATAATCCTCTATATTAAAAAATTGTAAACACCATCTTTCAACCGGTTTTTAATATAGGTTTGCGTTTTATGGCATCAGAAACAAAACCGAGAACTATTTTAATTGCAGATGATGAGCCGGACATTCTTGAAATTGTAAGCTTTAACCTGCAGGCTGAAGGATATGAGGTGCTTACTGCAAAAAATGGCAATGAAGCTATAGAACGCGCAAAACTTCATAATCCAGATCTTATCATTCTTGATGTAATGATGCCTGGAAAAACAGGATTTGAAGTCTGCAAACTTCTGCGCACACTACCGGCTTTTGAACAAACAATCATAATTTTTTTAACTGCATTAAATGATGATACTACCGAAATAAAAGGCCTTGAAACAGGTGGCGATGATTACATAACAAAACCCATAAGCCCCAAAGTTTTGATAAGCCGCGTAAATGCGCTTTTCAGAAGAATTATCAAAGAAAACGGAAGCCTGCTGCAAATTGGCGACCTGATCATTGACCGTGAAAAATATATTGTTACCAATAAAAATGAGGAAATTATTTTGGCACGCAAAGAATTTGAACTGCTTGCCTTGCTGGCTTCCAAGCCTTCCAAAGTTTTTTTGAGAAACGAAATTTTGCACAAAGTATGGGGCACTGAGGTCATTGTCGGCGATCGCACTATTGATGTGCATGTAAGAAAAATAAGGCAAAAGCTTGGCAACGATTGTATCATCACCGTAAAGGGCGTCGGTTATAAATTTCAGATGTAGCCGCAGCCTAACTTTCACATTTGTTTTATTATTAAGAAAGTAAATTTGATGTTTTACTTAATAGTAGCTGCATGAAAAAAATTATCACCTCTGTATCATTTGTCTTTCTTTCTTTGTCTTTGCTGGCGCAAAATGATTCTTCACTTAATGGCATGTTTAAAAAAGCCAACTCCATTTTTGGCAAGAAATCCAAAAGCGGTTCGGCGTCCAGTTTGTCATCAGATCAAATTGTATCCGGCTTGAAGGAGGCGCTGTCGCTGGGTGCGCAAAAAAGCGGTAATAAGCTTTCAGCAAAAGATGGTTTTTTTAAAGATGCTGCTGTAAAGATTTTGCTGCCTCAGCAGGTGCGGGATATAGAAAGTAAAATGCGGATGCTTGGCTTTGGCAAGCTCATAGATAAGGCTGAACTCAGCATGAACCGTGCTGCTGAAGATGCATCAAAATCTGCTGCGCCAATCTTTTTATCCGCCATAAAAAAGATGACGGTAACAGATGCATTAAAAATATTAAGAGGCTCAGATACCGCAGCTACAGCTTATTTGAGAAGGACAACGAGCCCGGAGCTTACCACCGCATTTCGCCCCATTATGGATTCTTCGCTAAAAAAAGCGGATGCAGGCAAGTACTGGAAAGATGTTTTCAGCACTTACAACAACTTTTCCTCAAAGCCGGTGGATACTGACATTGACAGCTATGTAACCGGCAAAGCGCTTGATGGATTATTTTATTACGTGGCACAGGAAGAAGTAGGTATAAGAAAAGATCCTGCGCAACGCGTTACTGATGTTTTAAAAAGCGTCTTCGGAAGTAAATAGTTTTTTACCAACGCATCTTTAGCCATAAATAAAAAATTAGTAGCGGATACTGCTAAGTTTATATTGCAAAAATTAAATTTGCTTATTTACAATCGCTGCAAATGCCCGACAGCACCATCTCTGCACGATTTGGTTTAAAGCCTTTAGGAAGCTTTACCAATGGTATATTAATATTAAGACAGGTAGTTTTATTACATTCATTGCAAATAAAGTGAACATGATTATCGTGATGATGACCGGCGCTACAATCATTTTTGCATAATGCATATTTCACAGAGTTATCTGTTGTAGGAATCAAATGAATAATACCTTTTTCTACAAACGCCTGCAAGGTGCGGTACACTGTAATGCGGTCAAAGGTTCCGCGAATCTTCTTCTCAACATCAGCATGAGAAAGCGCTTTATCGTTTTTTAGAAACAACTTAAGTATCTCCATGCGGTTCACCGTAATGCTTAAATTATTTTGCTTTAGTATTTCAATTACATCAGGTTTCATAATCTAACCAGGATTGTTACTAAATGTTGAATGGTTGAAAGAACCATCAGACTCAGGCTCCTTCAATAATTTTGCAATATCTGTCTGCATTTGTTCCAGTTCTTCCTGCTTTAAACCGTCGTATATACCCCGCACCCTTTTATTTTTATCAATTAATGCAAAAAACTGTGTGTGTATAAAATGATCTTTTATATTAAGGCTGTTGTTTTTATCATTATCAAGCAGGTAGCTAACTCTCGCCATTTTATACAAAGAATCTTTAGAGCCGGTAACAAAATACCATTTTGCGGCGAAAGCAGTATCCTTGCCAACCATCATTTTTTCATAGGCTTTTAGCAAAGGAACTGAATCAGTTTCCGGCATAGAAGTATGCGATATAATTGCGAAGCCGCTGTCATCCTTAAACTTTTTAAAAATGTTATCCATATTAGCGTTCATCTTTGGGCAAATGCCTTTGCAGGTAGTAAAAAAATAATTAGCCACATATACTTTCCCATCAATGGTATGCTCCGTAACTGCTTTATCATTTTGATCGGTAAACAAAAAATCCTGCACGTAACTGAGCACAGGAAGCTTCACTTTATAATAATCAGTTCCTGAAAATAACATGAAGTAAAAGCCGGTTAACAGCGCAATAAAAAATATAAAAAATATTATTATTTTCTTTTTCATAAAAAAATGGGTACAAAATTACTTTGGTTATATGTAAAATAAAGTTATATCTTTTTGCAACGCTGTTGCAAATATGTATCTTGCAACCATGTTGCAATTTATAAAAAAAATAAACTGGGATCTGATGGGCATTATAACTTCAGTTGCCTGTGCTATTCATTGCGCCCTCCTTCCTTTGCTGCTTACTTCGCTGCCGTTGTTCGGTATTAATATTATTGATAATATTTATTTTGAGTGGCTGATGATTACCATTGCATTTTGCGTAGGATGCTTTGCGCTATTGCATGGCTACAGTCACCACCACAAAAGGTTTAAGCCAATACTTATATTTTCAATTGGTTTCGTTTTTCTTATTTTAAAACAGTTTTTTTATGCCCATGAATTTTATTTTTTAGCGCCCGCTGTCTTCTTCATTTTATATGCTCATTTTTTAAACTTTAGGTTTTGTAATTTTAAAAAAACTAATTCTGCCCATAACATGCAGCATACCTAACTAATTTATTCAATAATGAAAAAGTTGTTTCTACTTTCAATCTCATTTCTCTGTTTGTTTTCTTGTTTTTCTCAAGCCAGTGGAAAGGCAGCTGTACGAAAAGTTTTAACCACACAGGAAGCAGCCTGGAATGCAGGAAACATTAATGATTTCATGAAAGGCTATTGGCAAAACGATTCACTGATGTTTATTGGTAAAACCGGTATAACTTATGGCTGGCAATCAACGCTTGAACATTATAAAAAAGGATATCCTGATACGGCTGCCATGGGCAAGCTCGCATTCACTTTACTTGAAGTAAAGCCTTTATCAACCGGTTATTTTTTTGTAGTTGGTAGATGGCATTTGCAAAGAAGCGCCGGCAATATTGGTGGTCATTTTAGCTTATTGTTGAAAAAAATAAAAGAGCATTGGCTAATCATTGCAGACCATACCAGCTAAGGGTTTCATTGAATTAAAAAGTTATTAAAGTCGGTGCTGTCGCCAGAAAACACATTAAAGTCCACTGTTGCTTTTATACCGTTCACCCTGCCGTTTTCGCTATGTTGCCAAATGCTCCAGGTGCGCGTAATTCGCGGCTTTACAGGCTGCAGGTAATGCGCTATCCAAAGAGGATAATCATCAAAATAATTTTGCAAATAATTTTTATAAAAATCAATATTGGTATAAATAACTGGCCTGATGCCATAATTACTTTCAACAGTGGTGAGCCATTCTGCAACTTCTTTTCTAATCTCATTCTCATTCACTCCATAAGATGCTTCCACATCAAGCACAGGAGGCAAATCGCCTTTATTTAAATCAACCATTTCAATAAAATTTATTGCCTGCTTTTTACCACTTTTGCCTGCTATAAAAAAATGATAAGCACCTTTGCACATGCAGGCCTCCGCGGCGTTTTGCCAGTTTCGGCGGAACGCCGGATCAATGTTATTAATACCTTCAGTGGCTTTTATAAAAGCAAAGCCAATCCTGATGCCGCTCACATTCATATCTTTCACTTCTTTCCAGTTAATGTTTCCCTGGTATTTGCTTACGTCTATGCCATGAATCTCGTAACCAGAAGGAATATTTGTTTGGAAATCAGGATAGAAAATATCAGAAGGCTTGCTAAAAAAAATTACGATGTAATAAACCGCAGCACAGGCAACAATTAGCCCAAAGAAGATTTTGAAAAGATAAAATGAAGAAGCGCGTTTCTTTTTTCGTGCCACAATGCTTTGATAAATCAAATGCAAAGTAGGAAGTAAATTATTGCTTCATAATCTTTTTTACCATCTTCGATCCATCATTGCCTTCGATTCGAAAAAGTATATTCCTTTAGATAATGCAGCAGTATTTATGGTGGTAAATAATGAATTATTAATGTTTGATTTTTGATTATAAAATAATCTTCCACCGGCATCATACAGCTTTTAATGAAACGCTTTGTGCATCGGAGTTATGAAGCAAAACGCTGAAGCTGTTTACAAAAGGATTAGGAAAAATCTACACAACATTTTTACCCAGGATACTGTCTGTAATTTTTTGCGAAGTATTGTGATTACTGATAAGCCAGTAAACGGGTCGCTTATTATTCTTGCATAAGCCTTACCTTCATCTGCAGCTATTTTATTTATTGAATTTATAAAGTCTTTAGCGTTTTGGCTGTAAGCCACTGAATATAAGAAAATTAAAGACAGAAAAAGGTGTTTCAAGTAGCTGTATTTACTTCTTAAAGTATGCATTGTCTTGCATCTTTAGGTTTTCGGTATTAGTTTTGCGTATATCCTGCGGAAAAAAAAGTAAAGGTCATTTATTTTTAGACTTGTATAATTATCCTTCATTTTTAAAGCGTTTTTTTATAAACGTATAATAGAATTTGATACTGAAAAATCTGGTGTAATCTAAAAGAACTTAAAAAAGTCCTTAAAGCCATCAGCACACTTAAAAAAATTTAGTGATGAAAAATGTTCAATCAAAAATCTTATTAACGTTAATTATAATCTTTTTTATAATTGGCTTTACTACCTCAGCAAAATCTGTTATTGAAGCTGCCTACGTCCGCAATGGAGTTACAGAACCTTCAGAAACTGATGGCGCTGCTAACCCTCTGGCTGTTGCTTATCCTTCGTGCCTGCAACAATGCAGGGTTCAAACTATAGATTTTGTGAAAGCTTTCAGTATAGAAAAACGTGATTACATTATTCATATTTTCTCCAAGGGAAAAAAATATTTCCCTAAAGCTATTAGCGTATTGACAGAATACGGCGCACCCTGCGAATTACAAATGATTCCTGTGCTTGAATCAGAATTTAATGCTAATGCTGTTTCGCCTGTTGGCGCAGTTGGTTATTGGCAGTTTATGGCTGAGCTTGCTATGGAATATGGGCTGCACACAAAAGGAAAATCTGATGAACGCAAAAACTTTGCAAAGTCAACAGTAGCAGCTGCAAAATTTTTTAATGACCAGCTAAGTGTATTTAATAACGATATTTTACTGGCCGTGGCTGCCTACAATTGTGGGCAGGGAAGGGTGTTAAACTCTTTAAAGAAATGTAAAAAAACAACGCCTACTTTTTGGGATATAAAAAAATATCTGCCCACAGAAACAAAAAGATTTGTAATGAATTTTGTAGCCTTAAATGTAATTGCGAACAACTACGAAAAATTTCTTAATAAAGAAATGGATTTCAAAATAGCGCCATATTTCCCTCTTATGGCTGCAGCAGATTGTTCTGATTCAATGAGAATTTCAGACAGTCTTGTTACTGTAAAGCCAATGTGATGCAGGCTTAATTAGTTGATGTATTTTTGTTTGCTTATGCCTGCAATTAATTATAACGACAGCATTAATTTTATTAAGAAACTTACGCCGAGAAGGCTTTGGAATGCAGCAAAGGTTTATACCAGTTTTTATGTAAGCAGGTTGCTTGCAAATCCGGTACAATGGGGTTTGCCCATGTCTATTTCTTTTGAGCCAACCACTTCCTGCAATCTTCGCTGTCCTGAATGCCCAAGCGGCTTACGGGCTTTTACCAGGCCAACAGGAATGCTGCAAAATAGCTTTTTCAAACAAACGATTGATGATATTTATAAAGACATTCTTTATCTCATTTTTTATTTTCAGGGCGAGCCGTTTCTTAACAAAAACTTTTTAGAGATGGTGCAATATGCATCTTCAAAAGGTATCTATACTGCCACCTCTACCAATGCACATTACCTTACAGATGAGGTGGCGAAGAGAACAGTTGAAAGCGGGCTCGACAGGCTTATCATTTCTATTGATGGCACCACGCAGGATGTGTATAAGCAATACAGAGTTGGTGGCAATCTTAATAAAGTAATAGAAGGCGCAAAAAATATTGTAAAATGGAAAAAGGAATTAAAAAGTAAAACGCCTTTTGTGTTCTTTCAGTTTCTTGTAGTAAAACCCAATGAGCACCAGGTAGAAGATATAAAAAGGCTTGGTAAAGAAATAGGTGTTGATGAGGTTCGCTTTAAAACTGCACAGGTTTATGATTATGAAAATGATCCCAATAATTTAATACCGGTTAATGAAAAATTCAGCCGATATAAAAAAGATAAAGAAGGCAGGCATATTGCAAAAAATAAACTGGCCAATCACTGCTGGAAACTGTGGCAGGCCAATGTTATCACCTGGGACGGGCTGGTGGTGCCTTGCTGTTTTGATAAAGATGCCACGCATCAGCTTGGAAATTTAAAAGAGCAATCTTTTAAAGAAGTTTGGCAAAATGATAAGTATAAAAAATTTCGTAAAGACCTCATGACAAGCCGAAAGAACATTGACATTTGTGCCAACTGCAGTGAAGGCGTTTCCGTCTGGAAAGATTAGCATCCCGCATAAAAACATACACTATTCCTTAATCCATTTTTATTAAAGAGCCATTATCTATCTGATGAACCCAAGACTTAATATTTTTTTTATAGTTTTTCTTTTTACTTTTTATTTTACAACTGCGCAGCCTAAGTATGAGTTTCGTGGCGTGTGGGTTGCCACTGTTGATAACATAGATTTTCCTTCAACAAAATTTTTAAGCGGTGATAAGCAAAAGGCAGAATTTATCAATCTCCTTGATATGCACAAGCGCAATGGAATGAACGCAGTGATTGTGCAAATTCGTCCTGCGGCTGATGCTTTGTATCCATCGAATTATGAGCCGTGGAGCGAGTGGCTTACCGGCGCACAAGGCAAGCCGGCTGTGCCTTATTACGATCCGCTGGAATTTATGATAACAGAAACGCATAAGCGTGGTATGGAGTTTCATGCCTGGATGAACCCATACCGTGCAGAGTTTATTATTGGCAGATCGTCTATTGCTCCCACTCACATTACCAAACTACACCCTCAATGGTTTTTAAAATATGGCAATGTAAAGTATTTCGATCCTGGTAATAAAGAGGTGCAAAAATTTGTAACTGATGTAGTGAAAGATGTAGTTAAACGTTATGCTGTAGACGCTATTCATTTCGATGATTATTTTTATCCGTACCGCATTGCCGGTAAAGAGTTTAATGATACCGCATCTTTTAAAAGGTATGGAAACGGCATGGATAGAGAAACCTGGCGCAGGAGCAATGTTGATTCCATCATTGTTATGTTAGGAAATGCAATTAAACAAGTAAACCCGCTATGCAAGTTCGGGATAAGCCCTTTTGGTGTGTGGCGCAACATTGATAAAGATCCTGAAGGAAGCAATACGAAAGCCGGACAAACAAATTATGATGACCTTTATGCCGATATTTTGTTATGGCTCAAAATGAAATGGATTGATTATGTGGCGCCGCAATTATATTGGGAGTTCGGGCAAAAGGTTGTTGGCTACGAAGTGCTCATTGACTGGTGGGCACGGCATGCTTATGGAAGGCAATTGTACATTGGCCATGGCATTTACAGGTCTATGGAACCAAAATCTTATGCCTGGAAAAATAAAAATGAATTGCCTAATCAAATAAAAAAATTACGACAGTATCCACAGGTGCAGGGTAGCATATTTTTTAGCAGCAGTTCGTTTAGCAGTAACCCGAACGGATGGAGTGACAGCTTAAAAAATAGTTATTATAAATATCCTGCGATAGTGCCTCCAATGAAATGGATTGATTCTATAAAACCCGCACGCCCTTTTATACTTTTCGACAGCGCCAAACCCACTGTTTATACCGATTCTCTGGAAATTTATTTTGAGCCTGATACCGCCAGCAGCATCAGTAATCGCTATATAATTTATAGTTTTTCTGATACTTCTAACCTTAACATAAACGACCCAAAAAATATAGCCGACATTATTGCTTCAGGAAATAATTATTATAAATATAATTTGGTGAAAGTGCCTGCGGATCAAAATAAACTGGTAATTGCCGCTTCCTCATTAAGCAAAACAAATAACGAAAGTGCCTTAAGTCAATATATATATCTTGAGCGAAAGCCAGATGGTTGGCGGGTTGTATTTATTAAGTAATAATTTATTAAAATATTTATTTAAGATTATTGATAATGCTTTGCTGGTCTGCAGAAATTTTTGGCATTAAATAGCTTACTTCTTCTGCCATATCACTTTTGTGGTTCATGATCATTTGCAATTTTACATTTTGTATTCCGGCAGTGTCATCCGCTGAAGCATTTTTATTTTCAGATTTCTTTTGTTCTTTTTCATGACTTATGCTCATTACCATATTTTTAAGATCGGCATCCGCATTTTTAGAAGCCTGCACCATTATTAAAACTACAATGCCATCAATATCATTACTACTTGCTCCATGCAATGCTGCATTAAATTTTAACGCCCGTGAAAGGCTGTCTGCATTAGCTTTGCGGTGCTTCATGCCGGCTGCAGCTTTTAAAACAACATTTTTTACCGGCGCCCGGAGTATTGGCATTGAGCTGTTATAAAATTCATTTGCATCCGCAGGCATAGCGGCGGGTACCTGGGCATAAATCATTTTAATATTAAATAAAAAACAAAATGCAAGGAGGTATAATTTTCTCATACAAAAAATATTTTTATAAATAAATAATTATAGTTTTTGAATAAGTCAGAAGTATATATACAACGAAAAAAGATGATGGATATTGAGCTATTATCTTAGTTGTTAATAAATTTATATGAACAAAGTAGCTACATTGTCATTATATAAATAGTACATGCGATAGCAATAGTATTTTAATATATTGCCTTAAAATAAATAAACATGAATGCTAATCCTAAATTAAAAGGCCAGAGCGCTTTGGTAACAGGCGCCAACAGCGGCATTGGGCTGGCTGTGGCGATAGCGCTCGCCAATGACGGCGCCAATGTCGTAGTAAACTATGTAACACATCCGGAAACTGCGGACGATGTGGTAAAGCAAATAGAAAGCAATGGGGGCAATGCTATTGCCATAAAAGCGGATGTAAGTAAAGAAGACGAAGTGCAGTCAATGTTTCAGCAGATGATTGCCAAATATGGCACTATTGATATATTGATAAACAATGCAGGTCTTCAAAAAGATTCGCCATTTGAAAGCATGAGCCTTGCAGATTGGCAGCTCGTAATTGATGTAAACTTAACCGGCCAGTTCCTCTGTGCACGCGAAGCGGTAAGAGAATTTTTAAAGAGAGGTGTTGTAAAAGAAAGAAGTGTTGCGGCAGGCAAAATTATTTGCATGAGCAGTGTACACGAAAGAATACCATGGGGTGGCCATGTAAATTATGCAACAAGCAAGGGTGGCATAAGCATGTTAATGAGGAGTATGTCGCAGGAACTGGCTCCAAAAAAGATCAGGATAAACAGCATAGGGCCCGGTGCCATCCAAACTCCAATAAATAAATCTGCATGGGATACACCCGAAGCGCTGGATAGCCTGTTAACACTGATACCTTACGGGCGTATAGGCCAGCCAGAAGATATTGGGAAGGCTGTAGTTTGGCTTGCAAGCGATGAATCTGATTATGTAAATGGCACCACTCTTTTTGTAGATGGGGGCATGTTATTATATCCCGGATTTTCTACTAACGGTTAATGCATATACGAAGATTATTTTTTACCATAAATGGTATAAATGAATACGATTGAACACCAGCGATTACAAGACAATGCAGGCAAAAATGTTCCCCTGGAAAATTGGGGCCCGTACGTAAGCGAAAGACAATGGGGAACCGTGCGGGAAGATTACAGTAAGGATGGCGATGCCTGGAATTATTTTCCTCATGACCATGCAAGAAGCAGGGCCTACCGGTGGGGAGAAGACGGACTGGCGGGCATTTCAGACATATATCAAAACCTGTGTTTCTCTGTTGCTTTGTGGAATGGCCGGGATCCGATTTTAAAAGAAAGGCTTTTCGGGCTGGGTAACCGGGAAGGTAATCATGGGGAAGATGTAAAGGAATTATATTATTACCTCGATAATATTCCTACGCATTTTTACATGAAGTATTTATATAAATATCCTCAGTCTGCATATCCTTATCTGGAACTGGTTGATAAAAACAAAAGCCTGGGCAAACATGATCCCGAATTTGAAATTCTCGACACCGGCATTTTTAATAATGATGAGTATTTTGATGTGTTTATTGAATACGCAAAAAATACCAGTGAAGATATTTTTATAAAGATTGAAATAGTGAACAGGTCTGCCAAAAGCGCTGCTATCACTGTGTTTCCCACACTTTTATTTTATAACAGGTGGCAATCTTTTGACCAGGAAAACAAGCCCGTTATAACGCTTATAAATGATACAACTGTTAAAGCCTCTCATAAAAATATAGGCGATTATTATTTATATTTTCAAAATGCAGAAGAAGTTTTATTTACAGAAAATGAAACCAATTATGAACGCCTCTTTAGCCGTGAAAATAAAAGTGAATTTGTAAAAGATGCGTTTCACGAAGCCATTATAAATAATAAAAATTATGACAAGCTTCGTAAAAAGAAAGAGGGTACCAAGTGCTCGCCTTTGTATAACCTGGAGATAGATGCACAAGCATCTCAGGTAATTTACCTGCGCCTTAGCAATGAAGCCACTGAAGAACCTTTTCTGAAAAACTTTGAAAACATATTTGCAAAAAGAAAACAGGAAGCAGATGAATTTTACAATGCCGTAATACCTGCGCATTATAATGATGACCAGAAGAACATACAGCGGAGCGCCTTTGCAGGGCTGCTTTGGAGCAAGCAGTACTATCATTATGATGTGGAGCGATGGCTATATAATGACGACGGCATAACGCCCGATTCGCAGGAGCGCATTTCCGGAAGAAACTGTAAATGGATATACCTGAAAAACCAGGATGTACTGGCAATGCCCGACAAATGGGAATATCCGTGGTTCGCTGCGTGGGACTCAGCTTTTCATTGCATTTCACTTGCTATAATTGATCCTAATTTTGCAAAACATCAATTGATTTTATTGATGCGTGAATGGTACATGGATCCGCAGGGACAACTGCCCGCCTACGAATGGGATTTTAATGACGTAAACCCACCTGTGCATGCTTTTGCTGCCCTTGAAGTATATAAAACAGAGCAAAAGCTTTATGGGAAAAATGATGTGCTTTTTCTAAAAAAAATATTTCAAAAGCTTATCATCAATTTTACCTGGTGGATCAATCGCAAAGACACTGAAGGCAATAGTATTTTTGAAGGTGGCTTTCTTGGGCTTGATAATATCGGGTTGTTCAACAGAAGCATGATGCTTGGCAGCAATATCATTCTTGAGCAGGCAGATGGCACAAGCTGGATGGGTGCTTACGCTTCTACCATGATGGACATTGCCATTGAGATAGCCATGTATGATGTTGCCTTTGAAGATGCTTCTACCAAGTTTTACGAGCATTTTGTAATCATTGGCGAAGCCTTAAATGAAATGGGACTTTGGAATGATGAAGACAAATTCTTTTATGATGTTCTGTCGGTAAACAAATCCAATGGAATACCATTAAAAATACGTTCTGTGGTTGGCATCACACCTTTATTTGCCACAACTATAATTAAAAAATTTCAGCAAGACAAATTGCCCGATTTCACAAAGAGAATGAAATGGTTTCAGGCCTACAGAACGTCAAATAAAAAATATTTACCGAGTGAAGAAAATGGCATCGACGGATGCATTTTATTATCACTGGCTCATAAAGAAAAGCTTGGTTTTATTTTAAAAAGACTGTTGGATGAAAATGAATTTTTATCGCCCGGCGGCATCCGTGCCTTATCAAAATATTATGAGCATAATCCTTATAATTTAAAGCTTGGCGGTACTAATTATTGTATTCAATATGACCCCGGCGATTCTACTTCAGATATGTTTGGCGGAAATTCCAATTGGCGCGGCCCTATCTGGATGCCTATGAATTACCTTATCATTCATGCAATAAAAAAGTACGGAGCTTTTTATGAAGATGATTTTAAAGTAGAATGTCCTGCAGACTCTGGCAATCAGCTTACGCTTACTGAAGTGGCAGATGAGATCACCCGAAGACTGTTACATACTTTTGAAAAAGATAAAAATAATGAAAGGGCTATAAATGGCTCCTACAACTGGTTCTATTCAAAAAAAGAAAATCAAGACCTGGTTTTATTTCATGAATATTTTCATGGAGATAACTCAAGAGGACTTGGCGCCAGCCATCAAACCGGGTGGACTGCGCTTATAGTAAACCTGTATCAAAATTTCAATGCAGATAAAGATGGTTCAGTAAATTCTTCTGCATAAGTTTCGCATGAGTAACCACATTGTTCTTTATACTTTTACATAACAATTGGTTATTTAAATAATATAACAGGTTAGGTACATACGAAAATATGCCACACGATCATAGCCATCATCACCATCACGATCATGCAGTAAACCCGGCTGATGTCGGAAGCGCCTTTATGATTGGCATTTGCCTTAATGCATTATTTGTTATTATAGAAGCCATAACCGGCATTGTAAATAATTCCATATCGCTGCTTACAGATGCAGGGCACAACTTAAGTGATGTCGCCAGTTTAATATTATCTCTCATCGCCTTTCGCCTGGCAAAAAAAAAATCTACAGAAAAATTTACTTATGGCTATAAAAAAACCACTGTGCTGGCCGCGCTTTTCAATGCTGTTTTTTTATTAATTACCATCGGCATACTCGGCTTTGAATCTGTGCAAAGGCTGTTGCATCCTGAAGTGGTAAAGGGCAATGTGATTGCATGGGTGGCCGGTGCAGGCATTATTATAAATGTAATTACTGCCTTATTATTTTTTAAAAACAGGCATTCTGATCTTAATGTAAAAAGCGCTTACCTGCACATGATGAGCGATGCATTGGTTTCAGCAGGTGTAGTTATCGGAGGTGTAATTATAGCCTATACCGGTTGGTACAGAATTGACCCTTTGATAGGTATTGCTATTATGATAATTATTTTGATAGGCACCTGGTCTTTGCTTACCGAAAGTTTTCGCTTATCGGTTGATGCAGTGCCAACGGATATAAATATGAGTAACATAAAAGCCATTATGCTAAAGCAAAAAGATATTATAGATATACACCACATTCATATATGGGCGCTTAGCACTACTGAAAATGCACTAACGGCGCATGTTTCATTAAATGAATCGCTGAGCTTTGATAAAAAAATGCAACTGGTGCAAAATCTGAAACACGAACTTATGCACCATAAAATACATCACAGCACTATAGAAATTGAAGCTTCAATGCCTGTTTGCGAAAATAAAAATTGTTAGAAAAAATTTAGAAATAAATCATGACTTTTATTGCCAGCTTACAAAGATTTTTCCGGATGATTTTTAAATTTTTATTTATAAGAAAAAAAGATTGCTGCAGGTAATTATAACAGATAAAATATTTAATGGACATATACCATATAATAACCGTTCTTATAATACTTGCGGCGGCTTTTGGTTATATCAATCACAAGTTCATAAAGCTTCCGGATACTATTGGCATTATGCTCATATCGCTCATTGCTTCATTAGTGGTTATTATCATTGAGAGAACTTACCCTACATTTTTTACAGCAGAGTTAAACTATATCAAAACAATAGATTTCAATGCCATTGTTTTAAAAGTGATGCTTAGCTTTCTTTTGTTTGCAGCAGCTATTCATACGAATGTGAAGAATTTAAGGAAGGAAAGAACTGCTATCATTACCTTCTCTACCATAAGTACTTTAATATCCACATTTATTGTTGGCGCTCTCTTTTACTTAATCACAAAGGCTTTCGGGCTCCAAGTTAATTTTTTATATTGTCTTTTATTTGGCGCCCTGATATCTCCTACAGATCCCATTGCAGTTATAGGCATCTTAAAAAAAGCAAAAGTTCCTGTTTCATTAGAAACGAAAATCAGCGGTGAAAGTCTTTTCAATGATGGCGTTGGCGTTGTCATCTTCATCACATTTTATGAAATTGCAAAAACCGGTTTAAAGAATTTTTCAGCGCTTGATATTGTTTGGCTTTTTATAAAAGAAGCGGGCGGCGGCTTGCTTCTCGGGTGGCTGCTTGGCTATGCCTGTTTCTGGCTGTTAAAATCTATTAATAACTATGTGGTAGAAGTATTGATAACAGTTGCAATAGTTATGGGAGGTTACACGCTCGCAAGCCTGCTGCACGTGAGCGGGCCACTGGCAATGGTTATAGCTGGATTAATAACCGGCGATAAAAGCCTTAATCATGGTGTGAGTGACCTTACTCATGAGTACCTTACGAAGTTTTGGGAACTTATTGATGAACTGATGAATGCTGTTTTATTTTTATTAATAGGCCTGGAGATGCTTATCGTAGCTTTTAATCTCACTTTTTTTTGGCTGGGATGTATTTCTATAATAATTGTTTTGCTGGCACGGTTTATTTCTGTTTCACTTCCTATAATTATTTTAAAAAATAAAAGATCTTTTGTAAAAAAAGAAATACCTGTACTTACATGGGGCGCCTTACGCGGCGGCATTTCTGTGGCATTGGCATTGTCTGTTCCGAAATATATGTATGGAGATATGTTCGTTTCTATTACCTACATTATCGTTCTTTTTTCAATAGTTGCACAAGGGCTTACCATAAAAAAACTTGCGGGCAAGCTCAAAGAAAAAGCGCTTCCCGATTCTACTCTGCTATAAAATTATAAGCACAAATCAGTTTTTGATTTCTTTATTTAATCATTGTAATTTTGCTGCACCCGGGCGGATTTGTTTATTGTTCATCCTGGGTTTTAAGTAAGATGTAAACTTGAACTAATAAACGAAAACATACTGCATTACCACCTTCGCATTTATTTTCGTTTACTTATATTTTAGTTTTTACTTATAAATTTTTTTACAAAAAAAATATTATGAAAAAAACTATTCAGGATTGCCTCAATGAGCGCATACTTATTATTGACGGTGCAATGGGCACCATGATACAACGTTACCCTTTAACCGAAAAAGATTTTCGCAATGAAAGATTTAAAAGCTGGCATAAAGATGTAAAAGGAAACAATGACCTGCTTAGCATTACACAGCCGCAGATCATTGAAGCCATACACCTGGAATATCTTAAAGCCGGTGCAGATATTATTGAAACCAATACATTCAGCAGTACTTCTATTGCACAGGCAGATTATGATATGCAATCATTAGCTTATGAATTAAATGTAGCAGCGGCACAGTGCGCACGTAATGCAATGAATAGTTTTTTCTCCTCCCCTCTCGCGGCAGGCCGGGATAGAGCTTTCGTAGCCGGCGCTATCGGCCCTTTAAATAAAACATTAAGCTTATCGCCAGATGTAAATAATCCGGGCTTTCGCACGGTAACTTTTGATGAGGTAACTGATGCATATTATGAGCAAATAAAAGGATTAACAGATGGCGGAGTTGATGTGCTTTTGGTAGAAACTATTTTTGATACATTGAATGCCAAGGCTGCTATTTATGCAATAAAAAAATATTTCCGGGATACTAATAAAAAAGAATTACCTATCATGATTAGCGGCACCATAACGGACGCCAGCGGCAGAACATTGAGTGGTCAAACTTTGGAAGCATTTTATATTTCTGTATCGCACGCTAACCCGCTGAGTATTGGATTGAATTGCGCATTAGGCGCAAAAGAAATGCGGCCGCACATTGAAGAGCTTAGTGAAATAGCAAGCTGCTTCACATCAGCATATCCTAATGCAGGCTTGCCAAATGCATTTGGTGAATATGATGAGCAGCCGCATGAAACTGCGCACATCATTGAAGAGTGGGCGCGTGAAGGATTTGTAAATATTGTTGGCGGCTGTTGCGGCACTACTCCAGATCATATAAAGCACATTGCACAACAGGTTAAAAATTATAAAGCAAGAAAATTACCGGTGTTAGAAGAAGTAGCTTAGCCACGAAGGCACCAAAGTAATCTTGCGTTTTATGGCAAAAAATTATGAATAAAATTATAAAACCTTATTTACGCTTATCTGGCCTGGAGCCTTTAATAGTTCGTCCTGAAACTAATTTTATAAACATTGGAGAACGCACCAATGTTACCGGCTCAAAAAAATTTGCAAGACTTATAAGGGAAGGAAATTTTGAAGAAGCATTGTCCGTTGCGCGGCAGCAGGTAGAAAGTGGCGCGCAGGTGCTTGACATAAATATGGATGATGCCTTGCTTGATGGCGAAAAAGCAATGACTACTTTTTTAAACCTGTTGCAGGCTGAGCCCGACATTGCAAAGATTCCGGTGATGATTGATTCTTCCAAGTTCAATATTATAGAAGCGGGATTAAAATGTGTGCAGGGAAAATGTATCGTAAATTCTATTTCATTAAAAGAAGGTGAACAAAAATTTTTAGAACAGGCATTTATCTGCAAAAGCTTTGGTGCATCTGTAATTGTAATGGCGTTTGATGAAAAAGGGCAGGCAGATACCAGGCAACGTAAAGTTGAAATTAGTAAGCGCGCGTACGATATACTTACAACCGTTGCAGGATATGATCCGCAGGATATTATTTTTGATCCAAACATTTTTGCCATTGCAACAGGTATAGAAGAACACAATAATTATGGCGTTGATTTTATAGAAGCTACGCAAGAAATAAAAAGGCTTATGCCACTTACGAAAGTTAGCGGTGGCGTAAGTAATGTATCATTTTCTTTTCGCGGAAATGAGACCGTGAGAGAAGCCATGCACACAGTTTTCCTGTATCATGCCATTAAAGCCGGAATGGACATGGGTATTGTAAATGCAGGCCAGTTGCAGGTTTATGAGCAAATTGATCCTGCGTTAAAAGAATTATGCGAAGATGTGATACTGAATAGAAATGCTGAGGCAACTGATAGACTGCTTGCATTTGCAGAAACTGTAAAAGCAAAAGGCAAGGCAATTATAAAAGATGAAGCATGGAGAAATGAGCCTGTTGAAAAACGCCTTAGCCATGCCCTGGTAAATGGCATCACCGACTATATTGATAGCGATACCGAAGAAGCACGGCTTACCTACCCAAAGCCGCTTGATGTAATAGAAGGCCCGCTAATGGATGGAATGAATATCGTAGGTGATCTTTTTGGAAGCGGAAAAATGTTTCTGCCACAGGTGGTAAAAAGCGCCCGGGTAATGAAAAAAAGTGTAGGTTATTTGTTTCCTTTTATTGAAGCAGAAAAAGAAAAAACAAAACAGGCAAATATTGAAGCCGGAATAATAAATGCAGAAGGCCGCGGCCCGGCAAAAATTTTGATGGCTACGGTGAAGGGTGATGTGCACGACATTGGAAAAAATATAGTGGGTGTTGTATTAGGTTGCAATGGTTACGAAGTAATTGATATGGGCGTAATGGTTCCGGCTGATAAAATTTTGCAGGCTGCAAAAGACAACGAGGCTGATCTCATCGGCTTAAGCGGTTTAATAACTCCATCACTTGATGAAATGGTGCATGTGGCTAAGGAAATGAAAAGAATTAACCTCGACATTCCTTTGATGATCGGGGGCGCCACTACATCCCGGCTGCACACTGCAGTGCGCATTGCGCCTGAGTTTGATAACGGAGTAGTACACGTACTCGATGCGTCGAGAAGTGTAACGGTTGCCGGAAGTTTATTGAATAAAGAAATAAAAGCAGGCTTTCTTGCGGACATAAAAAAAGAGTACGATAAATTAAAAAAAGATTTTGGTAATAAAAGATCGGCTAAAACATTACTCTCTTTTAAGGAAGCACAGCAAAATAAAACGCCAATTGATTGGGATAATTTTACGCCTGTAAAGCCATCTTTTACCGGCACAAAAGTTTTTAAAGATTATGATCTAAACGAAATTTCGAAATACATTGATTGGCAACCATTCTTTATTGCATGGGAACTTCATGGAAAATATCCGCAAATATTAACTGATGAAAAAGTAGGCGATGCTGCAACAAAATTGCACAACGATGCGCAGGCTTTTTTGCAAAAAATAATAAATGAAAAATGGCTGACAGCAAAAGGTGTTATAGGTTTTTGGCAAGCCAGCGCAGTAGCCGATGATACCGTTGAAGTGACAACAGAGAAAGGCGAAAAAATACATCTTGAATTTTTGCGGCAGCAAATGAAAAAAGCGGAAGGGCAAAATAATATTTCGTTAGCCGATTTTATATACCCATCCCTGCGAACCCCTTTACAGCATGATGCTTCCACTGAAGACCTTCCCGAAGGGAAGGGTGGCAAGTTCTCAAATGATGAAGTTTTAAATGAACCCGATAAAGTCCTAATCTCTATATCTTCAGTTTTAAAAGAGCAACCAAGTTTGAAAAAAATATCTGACGTAAGTTCCCCCATCGGGGGTCAGGGGGCCGATTATATTGGTGCCTTTGCGGTTTCTATTCATGGCATAGAACCACATATAAAAAGGTTTGAAGAAGAGTACGACGATTATAATAAAATAATGCTGCAGGCCCTTGCAGACCGGCTTGCAGAAGCTTTTGCAGAACTGTTACATGAGCAAACGAGAAAAGAATTTTGGGGTTATGCCAGCAGTGAACACTTGTCTGCTGAAGACCTGATTCAGGAAAAATATTTAGGCGTAAGGCCGGCGCCCGGCTACCCTGCCTGCCCCGATCATACGGAAAAATATAAATTATTTCACCTGCTGAATGCCACTGAAAATGCAGAAATAATATTAACCGAATCATTAGCGATGTATCCGGCTTCATCAGTATGCGGCTGGTATTTTGCTCACCCTGAAAGCAAATATTTTGGCGTGGGGAAAATTGCGAAAGACCAGGTAGAAGACTACGCTTCAAGAAAAAAAATGACCATAGAAGAAATAGAAAAATGGCTAAGGCCGCAACTGGATTATGATACATAATAAAATTTATCTTCCTAAAATTGCTTTCATGCTTTGAGCTTCTTTTGCACCTTTGAGCGCCTTTGCCAGATAAACAATGATAAAAATTTTAAAAAATATTCCTTTATAAATATAGGTCGGATCAATAAGGCAGTCGCCCAGCCACAACAACCCGTATATCACAAGGGCAATTATAATTGCGGTATATGGTTTTGATTTTGTCCAAAAACCTAATAGTAAAAAGATAACAGCAACCATTGCAGAGATGCCGGCCGATATCCACCCGGCAGTTCCCACGGAGTTATAAATAAAATAAATACTCAAAAGCATTTGCAAACCCGCTAAAATGAATAACGTATTCCTTGCCTGGCGAATATTTTATCATAGGTTTCAAAAGATAACTCATCATCGGTAAATATAGTTTCCGGGCTGTTTTCCATTTGCTGTTTATTTTTACTGTATAAAATAAAACAATTTATGAGAATCATTTCATATAACGTAAATGGATTAAGAGCTGCTGTAAAAAAGGGCTTTATAGATTGGCTGAACACTGACCCCGCTGATATAATATGCATCCAGGAAGTGAAGGCGCAAGAAGCAGATATAGACCGTGTTGCCATTGAATCTGCAGGGTACAGGCCTTACTTTTTTTTAGCTCAAAAAAAAGGATATAGCGGAGTAGGCATATTAAGTAAGCTGCAACCCGATAATGTGGAATACGGCCATGCTATTGAGCAAAGCGATTTTGAGGGAAGAGTTATCCGGGCTGATTTTGGAAGCATCACTTTAATAAATGCTTACTTTCCATCGGGCACTACCGGGGAGCCGAGGCAATCTTATAAATATGTATGGCTAAGTGAATTTCTTGACTACCTGAATGAGCTCCGCAAAACAAGGCCGAGAGTTATTGTTTGCGGTGATTACAATATAGCGCACCAGGATATAGATATTCATAACCCTGTTGGCAATAAAAAAACGTCAGGATTTCTGCCGGAAGAAAGAGCATGGCTTACAAAATTTTTAGAAAATGATTTTGTTGATGGCTTCCGGCATCTGAATAAAGACCCACATCAATACACATGGTGGAGTGTAATGCGGCCAAGCACACGGCTCGAAAACAAAGGCTGGAGAATAGACTACATCAATGTTTCAGCTAATCTTCGTGAAAGCATAAAAGAAGTAAAAATTTTTCCTGAAGTAAAACACAGCGATCATTGCCCCGTGTATCTTGAGCTGAATCCATAATATGCTTTTATATAACATAACTTATAAAGTGGAGAACCGTATTGCAATTGAATGGGTGCAATGGCAAAAAGAAATTCATATACCAGAAATAATAAACACTACCTATTTTTATGCGCATTATTTTTATGCATTGCCTGAACAGGATGATAAAGAAGGAAAAACTTTTGCGATACAATTCTTAGCAAAAACCAGGGAAGACTATAATAAATATATCCTTCAGTTTGCAAAACAGTTCAGCATGAAAGAAAGGCTTAGATGGGGCGATGCGTATATAGCATTTACTACTCTAATGAAAAAAGTATAGCTTTTATAAAAAATTTCTTGAAAGCCTTTACTGTAAAGGCTTTCAACCATTCTTACGAAAGCCTTGCCAGCAAAGGGATCATGATGCTTCCTAACTATGGTTTTAGCAATCTTTAAAAGCCCGGATAGTTGAAAACCTTTGCCAATAGCGGATTTCAGCACATCTTGTGCAAAAAATAAATTATTAAATAAATTTATTAAAATAAAAACCTTCTATATTTGTTGCACTTATAAAATTCAAATTAATTATTTATGAACAAAGCTGAATTAATCGCCAAGATGGCTGATGATGCAGGAGTTACAAAAACACAGGCAAACGCTTCTTTAGATTCTTTTGTAGAAGCTGTTACAAAAACTTTAAAGAGCGGTAACAAAGTAACACTTGTTGGGTTCGGTACTTTTTCTGTAACTAAAAGAGCTGCACGAAACGGGCGCAATCCTCAAACCGGTGCAACTATTAAAATTAAAGCTAAGAAGGTAGCTAAGTTTAAAGCAGGAAAAGAACTATCGGCCAAAATCTGATTGTTGGTAAAATTTTTTAAAGCAAGATGCATAAAACGTATCTTGCTTTTTTTATAATATTTTGCAAAAATATATTTATTAAAAATAAACACATAACTAATGGGACGAGGAGATAAAAAAACTAAAAAAGGAAAAATTTTTAAAGGATCATTTGGTAAATCCAGGCCTTCAAAAACAACAATTGTTGCAAAAAAAGAAGCGCCTAAAACAGCCGTGAAATAAAATAAACTATGGCGCTAACCTTTCAATTTTCCAACCGCCATTACTAATAGTATATTGTAAACGATCGTGAAGCCTGCCGTGCCTGCCTTGCCAAAACTCAACAACGGCAGGCATTACAATGTAACCGCCCCAGTTTTCTGGCCTTGTTATTTCGTTCGATTGAAACCGTTCAGTATTTTCGGCCATCTTTTTTTCAAGCATATCACGGCTAAGGATCACCTGGCTTTGCGGAGAACTCCATGCGCCAATACGACTCGCCATCGGGCGTGATGAAAAGTAAGCATCACTTTCCTGAGCGCTTATTTTTTTTATATTCCCTTCTATTCTTATTTGCCTTTCAAGTTCCTTCCAAAAAAAAACGATGGATACAAAGGGATTTTCATCAATCTCTTTTCCTTTACGACTATCATAATTTGTGTAAAAAACAAACCCATTTTCATGTATGCCTTTTAGCAATACAATGCGGGCGGAAGGTCTTCCGTTTTTATTGCAAGTGGCGAGCGTCATTGCATTCGGCTCTTCTATATTACTTTCTTTTGCCTGTTGCCACCATATTTCAAACTGTTGTATAGGGTTAGCATTTACATCTTTTTCGAGAAGAGTTTGCAAACGATAATCTTTTCTTATTGCTGCTATGTCATCCAACGATGATATAATTTTTTATAAAAATAAAATAAGTTATGCGGAAAAATTACACCAAACTTTACTTAGCAAGTAAACAATTAATTTACTCTGTTACCAAGTTGTGCTTTCAATTTCAATTTTTCTTCTTCGCAAATGGCAAGTTTGCTTTCAAGTTCATTAAGGCGCATCAGCCTCACCTCAAGGTTCATTTCCCGCTGGCTTTGTTCCATGATTCTTTGTTCAAGATCATTGGCTTCGATCTGCAGTCTGCTATATTTGCTTTGCAGCATCGCATATTTTTCCCGAACAATTATTTCTGATATAAGTAAATTCTCAAGTTCATTTTCGCGTTCAGCAGAAGCTGAAAGCCTTTTCTGCAGCAGGTTCATGGTCTTCTTAAGCCCTTGTATGTTATTACGGCTATTTTCGTATTCACTTTTTAATAAAGACAATTCTGCAACCATTTCAGAAGATGTATCTAATGCAGCTTGTGCTTCAGCATAATTTAATTTTATTATATCAAGTTCATTTTCCAGCTTTAATTTCAATTCATTTTCTGCGTAATACATTTCTTTCCAGTCCTCAATTTCGTTTTCTTTTAAGCTGGCTTGCAACTGTTCCATTTGCTGATGCAAATTATCCAGTTCATTCTCAAGTTTCGCTTTGGCTTCATTTTCTTCATAATACAATTCTTTCCAATCTTCTTCATCGGATGCTGCACCAGAGCGGGCTACAGAAGATGCAGGCTGCAAAGCTACCCTATCTTCAAGTGCTCTTAGCCGCTCATTAAATTTTGCAAATTGAATTTGATAGAACGCATTATTATCTTCCGGGTTTTTCGTTGTATGATTTAAAGAGGGATAAAATTCACTTCGGGAGTGTTCTAAAAAATGATCCGTCCTTTTTTTATTAAACTTTACAAAAAACTTTTTATCAACAGGTAAAAATTCATAAGAGCTGGCTATCATCCGCCAGGCAAAAATGATACAGGAAACCAAAATAAGCAAGGATATAACCCACCACAACCACATGAGCAATTATTTAAACAATGCAATAAAATATACTTCGGGGGTTTACGTATCGAAAAATTTCACAGGCATCAGGCTTTTCAGTAAAAAATGCTACTGAAAAAAACTATGGTGTAATTTAAGAAATTATCAGACGGATACCAAAGTTCCAACCCTTTCTCCTGTAACAACACGCAACAGGGTTCCGGGAGTGTTCATATCAAAAACAATTATAGGCAATTGATTTTCCATGCAAAGTGTAAACGCAGTCATATCCATCACCCTCAGGTTTTTGCTAATGCATTCACTAAAAGAAACAGTATCAAATTTTTTGGCGAATACATCTTTTTCAGGGTCTGCAGAATATATACCATCTACTCTTGTACCTTTTAAAATAATATCTGCTTTTATTTCTATGGCTCTTAAAGAGCCCGCCGTATCTGTAGTAAAATATGGGTTACCCGTGCCAGCACCAAAAATAACTACCCGGCCTTTTTCGAGATGCCGTATAGCCCGGCGCCTGATGTAAGGCTCAGCTATCTGCTCCATTTTTATAGCGCTCTGAAGCCTTGTATAAACGCCAATTTTTTCCAGCCCGCTCTGTAAAGCCATACCGTTTATTACGGTGGCGAGCATACCCATATAATCACCCTGTGCACGCTCAATGCCGGTCTCAGCCTCGTTCATACCGCGATAAATATTACCACCACCGATAACCACTGCCACCTGAACGCCCAGGTCTGTTATAAGTTTTATGTCGTGCGCATACTGAGCTATCACCTGAGAATCAAGTCCAAAATTATTTTCACCCATTAACGATTCGCCGGAAAGCTTTAGGAGTATTCTTTTAAATTTAGGAAGCATAGCGAAAAAAAATTATTTTTTGCGGGGCGAAGATAAAGGATTTATATGTTGAATTTTTTGATAATTGCGTCAATAAACTTTGCAAAAAAAGCCGCAGTTAAGCGGCTACATTTTAATAAAAATTCTTGTAAATCAATTTACCCTAAAGCCACTCTTTTAAATTCGGTAATCTTTAAGTCTTTGTCAATGCTTTTTAAATAATCCGATACTGATTTATTATTATCTTTCACAAAAGGCTGAGCCAGCAAAGTGCTTTCTTTAAAGAATTTATTGATCTTGCCCATTGCGATCTTTTCAGCCATTTCTGCGGGCTTTCCTTCTGCTTTTACCTGTTCCATTGCAATATCTTTTTCCCGCGCAATAGTTTCTGCAGGCACTGAAGCCTCATCAATAGCTATGGGGTTCATTGCTGCTATTTGCATAGCAACATCTTTGCCTGCCGCCTCAGCTTCTTTGCTTAAACCCACTAACACGCCCATTCTATAAGAGCCATGTATATAAGCTGAAACATAAGGCGCAGTAACAGTTTCAAACTTTGACACACTTATTTTTTCGCCAATTTTTGCTACCAGGTCATTTATTTTATCTGCTATAGTTTCATTACCAATTTTTATTTTATTAAGCTCATCGGTGCTTTTTACTTTATTTGCAATTACTGCATCCATTATTGATTGTGCAAACTGAATGTATTCAGCATTTTTGCTCACAAAATCTGTTTCGCAGCTAAGATTTATAATATATCCTGTTTTATTATCGTCAGATGTTTGTGCAATGATCACTCCTTCTTTTGCTTCCCTGTCTCCGCGAAGCGCTGCAACTTTTTGTCCTTTTTTTCTTAAATAATCAATTGCTTCTTCAAAGTCACCGTTAGATTCTGTCAGCGCTTTACGGCAATCCATCATGCCTGCACCAGTTTGTTGACGCAGCTTATTTATATCTGCAGCTGTTATAGTTATTGTATTCATTAATTAAAAAAATTTATAAATGGTTATGATATCAATTATGGCTGGCCGGCATATTGAATAAAGAATAAGCAAAACAATAAAATGCTATGAAAAAAGTAATTGGGCAATGAGCAGCTATTACCTGCGTGCACCACCAGGACCGCCAGGTCTGTTTCCGCCACCGCCAGGCCCGGCCACACGACGCCTTTGAGGCCCTGCAGGCCCGCGACCTTTACCACCACCGGGCGCATTGCCTCTGCGCTTTTCTCTTTCTTCATCTGAACCTACCTCAAACTTAATGGCATCTGCATTATTATCTTCTCCGTTATCATCTGAATCTTCAGCTTTCTCAGCCTGTCTTTCGGCAAGTCCATCTGCTATTGCCGCAACGATATAGTTGGTTACGATAGAAATAGATTTTGTAGCATCATCATTTGCAGGAATAGAGAACTCAACTTTATTAGGATCACAATTGGTATCTACCATTCCGAAGGTAGTAATGTTAAGCCTTTTCGCTTCTGAAAGAGCAATATGCTCGTGGCCAATATCCACCAAAAACAATGCTGCCGGCACCCTGCTTATTTGGGCGATACCACCGAGCACTTTTTCCATTTTTTCTTTATCGCGGGTAAGCGTAAGGCGCTCTTTTTTTGTAATGCTATCAAGTGTTCCATCGTTAAGCATTTTCTCAATGCTTTGCATTTTCTTTACGCTTTTACGAACCGTATTAAAGTTAGTAAGCATGCCACCAAGCCAGCGCTCTGTTACAAAAGGCATGTTTACCCTTTTTGCTGCTTCCGTTACAATTTCTTTTGCCTGCTTTTTTGTAGCTACAAACATTATTTTTTTACCACTCTTTGCAATAGATTTTAATGCTGCGGCTGCCTCCTGCATACCTTCAACGGTTTTGTTGAGGTCAATTATATGAATACCTTTTTTTTCAGCAAAAATATAAGGCAGCATTTTGGGGTTCCACTTCTTTTTTAAGTGGCCAAAGTGAACGCCTGCTTCTAAAAGCTGCTGTTGTAAAGAAGTGTTGTTTTCCATATATTTTATTAAAATAATTTTTTTTAAATAAATTACTATTGTATAGTAACTGTTACCTGCTATACGATGTTTCTTATCTCTTACTAAACTGGAAGCTTTTTCTTGCTTTCTTTTTACCTGGTTTTTTACGCTCGACAGAACGGGGATCGCGGGTAAGCAATCCTGCAACTTTTAATGCGGGTCTGTATTCAATATTTACTTGTAACAATGCACGGGCAATGCCCAGTTTTACTGCTTCTGCCTGCCCTTTTACACCGCCGCCGGCAGCATTTACCACTACATCAAATTTATCAGATGATTGAATGCTTTTTAAAGGCATTTCCACCTGGTTCTGCAGGTAAACCAAAGGAAAATATGTTTTATAATCTTTCCCGTTTATAGTAATGTTGCCATCGCCTTTTGTAAGAAATACTCTCGTTACAGCTTCTTTTCTGCGGCCGACTGCGTTTTTTTGTTTTTCCATTTTTTTGTTTTTTATTCTTCCCTTCGGGCTTTAGAAAGTTAAGGTTTGAGGTTTCTGTGCGGCATGTGGATGCTCTGTACCGGCATAAACATATAGCTTTTTATACATTTTACGGCCGAGCCTGTTTTTTGGCAACATGCCCTTTACAGCTCTTTCGATAATCGCATCTGGCCTTCGCCTCATGAGATCGCCCGCAGCTTCTTCTTTTTTACCGCCCGGGTAGCCACTATAGTTGATATACATTTTATCTTCCAGCTTATTGCCGGTAAATTTTACTTTGTCGCAGTTGGTAACTACCACAAAATCGCCACAGTCAACATGAGGCGTGTAATAAGGTTTGTTCTTACCACGGAGAACGGCCGCTATTTTAGCGCACATGCGGCCAACGGTTTGATTAGTGCCGTCTACAACGTACCAGTTACGCTGCACGGTAGCCTCGTTCGCATGTTTAGTGGTGAAATGTAATTTGCTCATTATAATTTTTTTTGTCTCATTGCTGAAACCGGTTAAAATGAATGCCGCTATCCCGGCGCTTTTAAAAAAGGATTGCAAAAGTAGGATGAAAGAAATGAATTTAATCGTTTTATGCAGATTAATTTTTTAAGAGCTCTTATAACTCTTTGATTATCTATAAAGAAAATGCATATAAAAATTATTCTTACTTATTTTTAAGGAGAAATAATCATAGGATAAAATTTTGTTTAAGCTATTACCTTTTATATTTGCATAAATTTTATTTCAATGAAAGAAGTATCTACAACAAAATACTGGCTATATTTTTTTATTAATGCAGTATGGATAATATTGATGCTTATTTTTATGAGACAGTATTTTTGGATGGCGCTGCCCTTTGTACTTTTATATTTTAGCAAGGCGCTAAAAATCATGTAAAATAATGCGGTTATTTTAAAACCTCTTTCAGCTTATTTTCTAAAGCATTTTCCCGCAGCTCAGTCGCAATTATTTTTCCTGAAGGATCTATTAAAACATTAAAAGGTATTGCCTGCACCCCATACAAGGCTGCGGCTTCACTGTTCCAAAATTTGAGATCGCTTACCTGTTTCCATTCAAGTCCATCTTCTTTTATAGCTTTAAGCCATTCCTGCTTTTCTTTATCAAGAGATACACCGAGCACTGTAAAATTTTTATTTTTAAATTGTTTATAAGCCGCCACCACATTAGGATTTTCCTGCCTGCAGGGGCCGCACCAGCTTGCCCAAAAATCAACCAACACATATTTGCCCTTCAAAGAACTTAGTGTAAAGGGCTTTCCTTCAGTATCGGGTAAAGTAAAATCAGGAGCAGCTTTTCCTATGGAAATATCTGCATTAGTGGTTTGAGATTGCTGTTGTTGTTGTTGCTGGCTTTGCTGAGCTACATATTCGGTAAACTGCTTTATAACCTCCGCAATAGTTGCCTGTGCAGGAAATCTTTTTTGCAAACCTGCGGTGAGGCTTTTTAAGCTGTCAATACTAAGCTCCTGGCAATAGCTGAAAGCAAACGCAGCAACGACGGGGCTTGCAGCGCTATCCACATATTGATAAAGAAATCTTTTATACCAGTTATCAGTTATATTAAATTTATTTTTTGCAATAGAAATAAGGCTATCATTATTCTGTTGCGCTACATCTTTTATATTTCGATCTTCCCCGATCAATATAGTATGAATAGAGTCTAACGACATAATGAAATTAGTAAGTGAAGCATTGGCCAGCGTATTAAACCGTGCAGATTGTAAAGTGGAATCTTTGGCAGCCGCATTAAAATCAATATTTTGTTTATCATTTATAAAAATATAACCTGCATTCTTTTCAAACCTTAACCGGTAAAGGCCTTCTTCATTTGCTATAGTTTTTACATTAAATTTTCCATTTCTCATTTCGGCTGTATCCAGCACCTGGGGCGGCTGCTGGTTGAAAAATATTTGCTCTAAAAAAACCTTTTGGTCAGTCGCATCTTTTAGCTCACCGGAGACTGTAAACGTACCTTTTTTTTCCTGGTGGCTGCAAGATGCCAAAAGCAATGCAGCTATATAAATGAATATTTTTTTCATAAGAATTAATGTTATTGATTGAGCTTTTGATTAAGGATCTTGTTTACCGCCTGCATGTCGGCTTTGCCTTTGCTTATTTTTTTTACTTCACCGGAAAATAAACCTATGAGATTTTTTTTACCTTTTTTATACTCCGTAACCTTATCAGGCATTTTAGATAAAACTTCATCTACCCAGGTATGCAGCGAGGTGTCAAGTTTTTCTTTTACAATATTTAATTGTGTTGCAATTTCCAAAGGGTCTTTTTTTGGTTCGTTCAGCAACACAGGAAAAATTTTTGCTGAAGCATTACCAAAGCTCACCAAATCATCATCTGTAATCTTTATAAGTGCAGCAATGGTTTCATGGCTTACAACAAGTTTTTCTATTGTGATTTGCTTTTCATTTAAAAAAGATTTTATTGGCCCCAGAACCCAGTTGGCAGCGGCTTTATAATTATGGGTATGTTTAATTATATTTTGAAAAAAGATACCGGTTTCTCTATCGTCGCTCAGCACTTTTGCATCAGGAGCGGGCAATGCATAATCGCTTATAAATTTTTTTTCCAAAACACTTGGTAAATCAGTCAAAGAATTTTTTATATCAGTAATTTTTTCTTCACTTATAAAAAAAGGAGTTAAATCCGGCTCAGGAAAATACCGGTAATCATTAGCTTCTTCTTTATCTCTCAACGAAAAAGTAGCGCCTGTTGCAGCATCAAAGCTTCTTGTTTGCTGTATGATTTTTTCCTTGTTTTCCAGGAGATGTATAAGCCTGTTAATTTCAAAATCAATAGCCCTTTTAAGATTTCTTATTGAGTTTAGGTTCTTTACTTCCACCTTTGTTCCTAATTGTTTTTCGCCAGCTAACCTTACAGAAACGTTCGCATCGCAACGCATACTTCCCTGTTCCATATTGCCATCGCAAATATTAAGAAAGCGCAAAATTTTTCTTATTTCTGTTACATAAGCAAATGCCTCGTCGGATGAGTGCATATCAGGCTCAGAAACAATTTCCAGCAAGGGAACTCCGGCACGGTTTAAATCAATGCAGGTGAAATTTTCATCTGCATCATGTATGCTTTTACCAGCATCTTCTTCCAAATGTATCCTGTTTAAAAGAACATCTTTTTGCAAGCCATTTACAAAAATTGATACGTAACCGTTTTTGCATATTGGCGTTGTATGTTGGGTAACCTGGTAGCCTTTAGGAAGATCGGGATAAAAATAATTTTTTCTTGCAAAATAATTGTTGCGTGTTATGTCACATTTAAAAGCGAGACCAAGTTTTATGGCATAATCAATCGCCTTTTTATTCATAACAGGCAATGTGCCGGGGTGCGCCAGAGATATTATGCTGACCTGTGTGTTTGGCTCAGCGCCGAATTCAGTGCTGTCGCCACAAAACAATTTGCTTTTGGTAAGCAATTGCGCGTGCACCTCCAACCCTATCACCGCTTCATATTTTTCCATCAACATGCCTGCGAAGGTATGAAAAGACATTTCCATTTTAAGAGGAAAAAAGATAAGCAACCAAAATGCTTCTTTTAATAAAGTGCAATAATTATTTATCTACGAAATAGTTCGTAATAAATCATTCCTTTGATAAAATGGTTTTGTAAATACACCTAATAACAGCAGAACAAAACGATAATTTATTGATAATTATTTGAATAAGGATTTCACTTTTTCAATAACCTCCTGAAGATGGCTAGCATCCTGCCCAACAGCAGTTGCTAAAGTTTTTTGGCCTCCTCCGCCACCTTTTATTAACTGAGCAATATGTTCTTTTATAATCTTACTTGCATCTATGTTTTTTGATGTAGCTATTGTGTCATCCAGCATCACTGCTACGCCGGCTTTACCTTCCATATTGGCTGCCAAAACCACCACAAAACTTTGCAGATCATTTTTTAATAAAAAACATAGCTGCTTTAATTGATCAATATTTGATACATCAACGATTGCCCCTAAAAAATTTATATCATTTATTGTTTCTGTTTTTGTTAAAAGATCTTTTTTCAATGAAGACAATTGTTTCACTTCAAGCTTTTCAATTTGCTTTTTTAATTCATTGTTTTCCTGTAAAAAATTATTGATTGATTTAGTGATGTCTTTCGGGTTTTTAAGAGTTGTATTAATTATATGTATCAAATCAGATTGCTTTGCAATATAGACTTCGGCGGCCTTACCGCTTATTGCCTCTATGCGCCTGATACCTGCGCCTACAGGAGCTTCTGCAATAATTTTAAAAAACCCTAACTGGCCAGTATTGCCTACATGCGTGCCGCCGCAAAGCTCAATGGAATAAGAAGGGTCAATGCTAACAACACGAACGGTATCACCATACTTTTCACCAAATAAAGCCATTGCGCCTGTCGCCATTGCATCTTCCTTTTTCATTTGGGCGATGGTAACAGGAAGGCATAGACGAATTTTTTCATTCACTAATGATTCAATACTTTTTATTTCTTCCTCAGTAACTTTTGCAAAGTGAGAAAAATCAAATCTTAAATAATCTTCATTCACCAGGCTTCCTTTTTGCTGAACATGTGTTCCTAAAACTTTACGTAGTGCTGCATGTAATAAATGCGTAGCGCTATGATGAACAGCAGTTTTGTTTCTTCTATCAACATCAATTTTTGCAAGAACATCTGCTTCAATATTTACCGGCAATTTTTCAGTAAAATGAATGATAAGGTCATTTTCTTTTTTTGTATTAATAACTTTTATTTCTTCATTATCCAAAATTAAAACGCCTGTATCGCCCACCTGGCCGCCACTTTCGGCGTAGAAGGGTGTTGTATCCAAAACAATTTGAAAAGATTCTTTGCCTTGTGTTTTTGCTTTGCGATATTTTAAAACCTTGCTTGTGCTTTCGTAAGTATCATAGCCAACAAATTTTGAAGAACCATTTTCATTTACTGTAACCCAGTCTTCAGTATCAACGAGAGATGCAGCGCGGGAACGATTTTTTTGCTGAAGCATCTCTTTTTCAAAACCTGCTTCATCAACCCATACATTTTTTTCGGAAGCAATGAGCTTTGTAAGATCAATCGGAAAGCCGTATGTATCATACAACTTAAACGCATCTTCACCGGAGATACCAGAGCTAATTTTTTCGAAATGCTGCAAACCTTTATCTAGCGTTCTTAAAAAATTCTGTTCTTCTTCAAACACTACTTTTCCAACGAAATCTTTTTGCTTATCCAGCTCATTAAATACATTTTTGAATTGCTCAGCAATCAATGGAACTAACTTATAAAGCATCGGTTCTTTCACATCCAGGTAAGAAAAATAATAACGAACAGCCCGTCTTAAAATTCTTCGTATAACATAGCCTGCGCTTGTGTTTGATGGCAATTGCCCGTCGGCTATTGTGAAAAATATCGCACGTATGTGATCTGCAATAACTCTGAAAGCCACGTCCTGCCTGCTTTCTGAAAAAGTATATTTTTTCTCAGATAATTTTTCTATTTCAGCTATTGTTCCTGTGAACACATCTGTATCATAATTACTCTGTTTATTTTGCAGCACCCGCACTAATCTTTCAAAGCCCATTCCTGTATCTACATGCTTTGCCGGCAAGGCTTCCAGAACGCCGCCTTTTTTTCTGTTGTATTGTATAAAAACGATATTCCATATTTCTATCACCTGCGGATGGTCTTGGTTCACCAATTTCTTTCCATCAATTATTGCTCTTTCTTCATCGCTCCTGCTATCATAATGAATTTCGGATGATGGCCCGCAAGGCCCGGCATCTCCCATTTCCCAGAAGTTATCTTTTTTATTTCCCGGCAAAATTTTCTCTTCATCAATCCACTTTTTCCATTCATTAAAAGCTTCTTCATCCATCACCAAATTTTCCTTTTCATCACCTTTAAAAAATGTTACATACAAGCGGTTTTTATCCAGCTTAAACACTTCTGTTAACAGCTTCCATGCCCACTCAATTGCTTCCTTTTTAAAGTAGGGAAATGGCGTCCCTGCTGCGTTTCCGAAGCTCCAGTTGCCCAGCATTTCAAACATGGTATGATGATAAGTATCCACGCCCACTTCCTCCAGGTCGTTGTGTTTTCCGCTTACTCTTAAGCATTTTTGCGTATCAGCAATTCTTGAATATTGAGGAGTTTTATTGCCTAAAAAATAATCTTTGAATTGGTTCATGCCTGCATTGGTGAAGAATAAGGTAGGATCATTTTTAACAACGATGGGCGCAGAAGGAACAATTATATGTCCCTTTGATTTAAAAAAATCCAGAAAAAGATGGCGTATTTCTGTACTCTGCATCATGTTAAATTTTTACAATAAAACGGGCTGTATAGCATTGTTTATCTTATGAATTATATTTGCCCGTTATAAAAAAAATGAAGGTGGTAAAGATATTTTGTTTACTTCATTTGTAAGCGATACAAGTTTGAATAATCGCTTGCCTGAACGCTTTATTTATAAAATAAACAGGATGTGCTGCACTCGTTTATTCTCTTGCAGCACTCTTAAATATTAAACAAGTTACAGGAATGATCATGTGCAGAAAGTAATAAAAGATTTACAATGTCGCTTACGCAAATAAACTTTGATTTTGATGATGGCTCTTCCAAAAAGAAGAAAGACATAAAAAAACTTCCTGATGATCTTTTATTGCCCAAGCCAAAACGGGGAAGGAAAAGTAAGAGCGAAAACAAGTACCAGCCTGAGCTGCAGCAAATTCCTGAAGATGAAATACTTTTTCAAAAAAGGTATTATTCTATTGGTGCCGTGGCAGAAATGTTTAAAGAAAATATATCGCTGATAAGATATTGGGAAAATGAATTTGATATTTTACAACCCAAAAAAAATAAAAAAGGAGATCGTTTTTTTCGCCCGGAAGATATCAAGAATTTAAAGATGATCTATTATTTGCTTCGCGAAAAAAAGTATAGCATTGATGGCGCAAAAGATTTCTTAAAGAAGAACAAAGCTGCTTTGCAAAAACATGAAATGGTTGAATCTTTACAAAAAATAAAATTTTTTTTATTAGAATTAAAAAACAATTTATAGCCTTATGAAAAATGTATGCTTTCTGGTTTTGTTGCTCATTGCTGCCTCTTCCCAGGCTCAGAATACTTATGTGATACTTAAAGATTCTGCAAATGCTAACGCAAAAATGTTGAAAGGAATTATTGATAAAAATGATATAACCAGCGATACTTCTTTTGTAAAATGGTATAATGAAAGCCGGCGTATTTATCCTCATCCGGATACTGCTGCGGTAAATGCATTTGTGAAGAATAAAGATAAGATCAGCTTTATTATTTTCGGAGGCACATGGTGTGAGGATACACAATTTGTTTTGCCAAAATTCTTTGAAATACAGGAAGCATCAGGATTTCCGCAGAATAGAATTACATTTTTTGCCGTTGACAGAAATAAAAAAACCATTGGGAATATTGCACAGGCAATGAATATAACTAACGTTCCCACCATCATTGTTATGAAAAATGGCAAAGAACTTGGCCGCGTGGTAGAATATGGAAAAACGGGTAAGTGGGACGATGAACTTGCGGCTATAATTAACCAATAAAAAAACAGTTAGGTTAGCTTACAAGTTTTACAGACGCAGGCATGTTCGGTTTTATTTCATGTTGCTCCTGAAGCTTTCTTATAGCAATACTTACTTCTTGTTTTAGCTGGTTAATATCATCAATATTCATGGGGTATTTTGTAAAATAGATAACCATAATTATAGCATTATCGCTGTTAATTTCCTGAAGGTAAACCGACGATGTTTGAGCTATTTCTTTCCTTTCCGAAAGCAGCGTTTTGATGTCTGCAATCACTTTTTCAATTTCTTCTGAGGTGGAGGATGCAGGCAGAAATGTTTTCACTTCATTTCTTATTACATCACGCATGCTCCAGTTGTCAAGTATGCTGTCAACCATTTGCTTGTTAGGCACCGTCACCATTGACTTTTCGTTGGTTCGCAGTCTTGTGCTTCGCAAGCCGATACGCTCAACTGTTCCTGAATAATTATTCACTTTTACAAGGTCGCCGGTTTCAAAAGGCTTATCAAAAAAGATAATAAAAGATGCAATTAAATTTTCAAGGCTTTCCTTGGCAGCCAAGGCCAGTGCAGCGCCTACGATGCTTAAGCCTGTAAGAAGGTTACTGATGTTGAGCCGGAAAGAAAATTTTAAAACCAATATTATACCTATGATTATTAAAACGACTCTTATAAAATCTTTAAAGAAGAAAAGCAATTGATGATCTCCGGGAGATTTGCCAGCTGCAGCCTTATTTTTTATAAGCAGCACAAGAAAATCCATGAGGCGTACAAGAAAAGTTATAAAGTAAACAATGATGATAGCTGCAGCGATGCCATCGAGCAGATCTTCGCTGGTTACTGTATGAATTTTGAACCTCAGTATTTCAGGAAAGTATAACCGGTCAATGGCAAAAAAACTTATTAAAACAAACAATATTTTTTCAACAGGCGTTACAATTAAGCTCTCAAATGCGCTTTTATCAAGCTTGCTTTTTTGTGGGTCAATAGTTTTGAATAACAATGCAGTTGCATACTTGGAAATCATTCTCTTTAAAATAAATGCGGCAAGTATGGTAACGCTAACCAGCAGGTAGCTTCCGATGGTATTGTTAAAATAAACTTGATCCAAATATTTCATAATATAAATTAAATATAGGGCCCGCTATTGCAGCGAATATATCCGGAGCTGTTGATTTTTTAATACATAAAGCTGGTGATTGCTCACTTTTATATCATCATTGTTTTGAAGCTGTGGCGATAACAAATAACTTTTTACATCTGGCAATGGCGGCGTGTATTTATATATATAATTTTTATTAAAGCCATATACATTTTTATCAATTACGGCAATATTTGTCCAGCCTCTGAATGGAAGCCTGCTTTTGAAAGTTCCATAATAATCGAAAATATACAGTCCTTTATCAGGATCGTATAAATATACCAGGCCGCCATTATCTATAATTTTTCTTGGCAATGGAACTGAATCAAATAACAAGCGAAAATCAACCGACTCAAACAGTTCATTGCCTGAATCGTCAATCTTTTTTAATTTATTTTCCTGCTCCTCATATAACCATATATAATTATCGTAAGAAGTAGTAGCAGCATGTACCTGAAAAATATTTTGCTGCCGCAAATCAATGCTGGTAATCACGTTAAGGTATTTATCCAGCAGTACAATGGTTGAATAATTTTGATAGAAGAGAATTGTTTTCCATGGGTTTTGGGCTTCCACATAAGTAAGCTTTCCATATTTTGTAACTTCGTTAAACACGCCAACTGAATCTCCTTTTTCGTCAAATTTTTTTAATTGGTTATTTATGTCAATAATATATAGCTCGCCCAAATTATCCACTGCAAAAGACGAAGTTGGGTATTCAATTTTTTTTAGAAAGCGGTATAATGAATCGTCCTGCGCAAAGGAATAACCGCTTGCTAAAACGGTGATAAAAAAAAGTATTGGTTTTATGTATTTGTTGGGGTTCATAATTTATAATACTTCAGCTCCGTAGTTATTCCGTCGAATACAGCATAACTGTTATACTTTATCCAATCGCCTAAGTTAATATACCTGCTTGTATCACTGAGCTTGTAATCTAACGGAAAGTGCCGGTGGCCAAAAATAAAGTAATCATAATGTTTTGTTTTCAGCATTGCTTTGCTAAAAATTATAAGCCACTCTTTGCTCTCACCAAGAAATACTTCATCTGTTTTGCCAGTGGTGGCGCGGCTTTTACGGCTCATGTAGTCTGCCAGCCCAATGCCTGCGGCGGGATGTAAAGCGCCAAATAATGACTGCGAAATTTTATTACGAAATATTTTTTTTAAGAATTTATACTTATGATCGCCAGGCCCAAGGCCGTCCCCATGACCAATAAAAAAATTTTTATTATTAAAAACAAATTCATGCGGCTCATGAAAGACTTCAATGTTTAGCTCCTGTTCAAAATATCCGCTCATCCACATATCATGATTGCCAACAAAAAATTTTATGATAATGCCGCTGTCAGTAAGCTCTGCAAGCTTTCCCAGTATTCTTACAAATCCCTTTGGAACTACTTTTTTGTATTCATACCAAAAGTCGAACAAGTCGCCAAGAATAAAAATATGCGAAGCGCTATCTTTTATTTCATTGAGGAAAGCTACAATGCGCTTTTCTCTTACAAGGCTTGTTTCGTAATCAGGCGCGCCAAGATGAAAGTCGGAAATGAAATAAATTTTTTTTTGATAATCAGCCATTATACAAATATTTAGAAAATATCATTTACGATTTCTTCTTTACTTAACTTATAATGATGCACTATATCTATAGATAAAGTTCAGAGATATAACTCACTACATATTTTTATCTATCAGAAAAACATATACTTCTTTTGGGCCATGCACGCCCACTACCAATGTCTTTTCAATATCTGCAGTTCGGCTTGGCCCGGCAGCAAAAGTTATAAATGAAGGCAATTCATTTCCGTATTCAGTCTTTAATTGCTTTAAGGCGTCTCTGGTTTCAAAAAAAATTTGATTGGTATATGCTATACAAATATGCACAGGTGCATACGCGCTTACAGTGCGCCCGCTCTGCTGCGCGGAGGTGATAACAATGGCGCCGGTGCGGGCTATAAGAAATTTGCAGGTGGTAACCGCAGCATCGCAATCGGCAAGCGAGGATGTGTTGAAGGCAAATAAGTTATTATTAATTTTTTGTAACAACTTTTCTTCCTGGCAATAAATGTGCTTCCATTTTTTTTCTGCAATAAGCTGCTGCAACTGCATTTGCATATCTTCTTCATTTATGCAAAAGGCAAACTTACCGAGTAGCTTCGTAAACTCTTTTGCAAATAATATTTCAAGATCATCTTCCGGCTCAGGAAACACAGAACTGCTTCCCTCACTTTTGGGAAAAGGCAAAGGCACCGGATTGCTCAGTGCCTCTCTTATTTTTTTTAAAATTTTTTCTTTTGAAGAAGAAGCCTTCATCATTATTTTTTTGAAAACTAATCTACCACCACCCCGCTTAATGGCGGATCAATAACTGCTTCTTTTGGATTATCAACAAAGTCCAGCGCTTTCTTTTCCCCGTAAGGCCTTTTACCAATAAGCTCTTCCACATCGCTTTGAAAAAGCACTTCTCTTTTCAAGAGTTCCTGCGCCAGAATTTCTACTTCTCTTTTCTTTTCAGTAAGTAATTGCTTGGTTCTTACAAAAGCACCCTCAATTAATTTTCTTACTTCTTCATCAATCATCTTTCCTGTTTCTTCGCTAAATGGCTTGGTGAAAGTGTTATCCTGCTGAGGATCGTAAAAGCTTATGTTCCCAACTTTTTCATTCATGCCATACACCGTTACCATGGCGTAAGCCATTTTAGTTATTTGTTGTAAATCGTTGCTGGCGCCTGTTGATATTTTATTAAAAAAGATAGTTTCCGATGCTCTTCCACCAAGTGTCATGCAAATTTGGTCAAGCAACTGATCTGTATTATACAGGTATTGTTCTTTTGGTGTGTATTGGGCGTAACCCAATGCTGCTGTGCCTCTTGGCACTATGGTAACTTTCAGTAAAGGATACGCATGTTCTAAAAACCATCCGCAAATGGCATGGCCTGCTTCGTGATAAGCAATAATTTCTTTTTCTTCCGGTAAAATAATTTTGTTCTTTTTTTCAAGGCCGCCTATTACCCGGTCTATCGCATCCTGAAAGTCACTCATGTCCACTGCGGTTTTATTTTTACGTGCAGCTATAAGCGCAGCTTCATTACAAACGTTGGCAATATCAGCGCCGGCAAAGCCTGGTGTTTGCTCCGCAAGCTTATGTGAATCTAAGGTGCTGGAAATTTTTATTGGCAATAAATGCACTTTAAAAATTGCTTCTCTGCCCACAAGATCTGGCCTGTCAATAGTTATTTGCCTGTCGAACCTTCCGGGACGAAGCAAAGCGCTATCAAGCACATCTGGCCGGTTGGTTGCCGCAAGAATAATGATACCAATATCGGTGGCAAAGCCATCCATTTCAACCAGCAACTGATTAAGTGTGTTCTCTCTTTCATCATTGCTTACCATCATATTTTTACCTCTTGCACGGCCGATGGCATCTATTTCATCAATAAAAATTATGCAGGGCGCCTTCTCTCTGGCCTGCTTAAAAAGATCGCGAACACGGCTGGCACCTACGCCCACAAACATCTCAACAAAATCACTTCCACTAAGGCTGAAGAAAGGAACCTGCGCTTCGCCGGCCATAGCCTTTGCCAGCAAGGTTTTACCAGTACCGGGCGGGCCAACAAGCAACGCTCCTTTAGGAATTTTTCCGCCAAGGGCGGTATATTTTTTAGGGTTTTTTAAAAAATCAACAATTTCCATCACTTCCACCTTTGCTTCGTCAAGCCCTGCCACATCGCCAAAGTTTATATTTACCCTTGCTCCTTTATCAAACAAGGTTGCTTTTGATTTACCTATATTAAAAATACCTCCCGGGCCGCCACCGCTTCCGCCGGCTCCCACTTTGCGCATCATAAGTATAAACAATAAGCCAATAAGAAGTATGGGTAGAAGTGTTCCTAATAACTGGCTGAATAATTCACCTTCGTCTCCCGGCTTATCTGCCACTTGTTTTACATTAGGATTGTCTTTATAAAACTGCAGCATAGCGGCAGCAAAAGTCTCATCTTTTATTATGCTAAAATAAGCCTGCGGAGGAGGCATTTTTTTTACAGCGTCATAATCTCCCCCAAAAATTTTTCTGTAATAATCCGCCTTATTCTGTAAAGCCTGGGGATCAATAAATACCCTAACAATTTTTTTATTGCCTACCGTTTTTATCTGGTCAACATCGCCCGACTTTACCATATCAAAAAACTGAGTATTCTCAATTTCAGCGCCGTTGGTTGCAGAGGTTCTGTAGAGATTATAGCCAATAATAGCTGCGAAAATAAGCCCGTAAACCCAGTAAATGCTTAGGCGTGGCCGCTTTTTTGGATCATCGTCTGTATTATTATTGTTAGGCGGAGTAAGTCTTTTTTGTATTAATTTTTTTTTCTGTTCTTCAGTTGCCATATTCTATTGCCGTGCAATGTTTGTTTTGTTTATACCGAAGCAGCTTCGGATTTTTTTTGTTTAAAAAAAAGACAAGGAATTAAGGTCGTTTTTCAATATGCTCAACCGATGTTGCATCGCTCCACATGTCTTCGAGCTTATAAAACTTACGCGGCTCTGGCAGCATTATATGCACCACTATATCTACATAATCAATCAATATCCATTGCTCTGCCTTTCTGCCTTCATGTTTATAAGGTATTTCGCCACATTTGCTCTTTACATCAGTTTCTATTGAGTCAGCAATTGCTTTCAGTTGAATATTATTAGTCGCTTCACATATAATGAAAAAATCAGCTACTGCCTCGGGTATTTTCTTCAGATCGAGGCTTATGATATTTTCACCTTTTTTATCCTGTATTGCCTGAATAATTGCTTTGAAAGTTTTACTATTCCTTGTTGATCTTGTGAGAGTTGTTTTTTTTTGTGGTGGCGGTAATGTTATATTATTCAAATGCTTTTCCTTTTTTGATTCAAATTTTATTAAAGTAGCTTGCAGCCTTTTATTTTTTTGATCTGCTTTTAACTCAAAAATACTAATTCTTTACAATACCTTTTGAATGTCATTTGCCAAACAAAATTTAATAATTCTTGAAAGCGTGGATAGTACCAACAACTATGCCATGGCACTTGCTCAAAACGGGCAGGCAAACAACGGGGATGCAGCCTTTGCAGTACATCAAACAATGGGCAAAGGAACCCGTGGCAAGGAATGGCAAAGTAATAAAGGCGAAAATATTATAATAAGTATACTGGCTGAAATGCAATGGCAGCCTGCATACCAGCAGTTTCCGCTGAGTGTGGCTGTGGCATTGGGTTGCTTTGAATTAGTTTTAAAATATGTAAAAGAAAAGGTAACTATTAAATGGCCCAACGATATTTTTATTGGTGACAGTAAGGCAGGTGGCATTTTAATAGAGAATATTCTTAAAGGTAATTTATGGCAGTGGGCAGTAATTGGTATTGGTATTAATATAAATCAGGATGAATTTAAAAACGAAATAATTGAGGCCACTTCATTGAAACAGGTAACAGGAAAACAACATGATGTAATTACTCTTGCAAAAGAATTGCATGAAATTGTTTTAAAGAAAATTCAAATGCTTCGATCAGGAAAGTATAAAGAAATGCTTAAAGAGTATAATGAAAATTTATTTTGCAAAAAAGAAAAAGTAAGGCTTAAAAAAGAAAACGTAGTGTTTGAAACCACCATAGTAGAAGTAACTTCGGGCGGAGAACTCATAACTTACGATGCGATAGAAAGAAAATTTCATTTTGGAGAAATAGTATGGATAAAAGGATAAGTTTTATTTTCTACCAACTAATTTTTATTAATTAAATCTAAAATGGATCAAAAATTCTTTTGCTGAATTTACATTAATTTCACCTTTGAATTCTTATAAAAAAAACAGATAATATTTTATGGCGAAAGTGATCAGGATGCCGCTTTTGAGCGATACAATGACTGAAGGAAAAATTGTACAATGGAATAAAAAAGTGGGTGATAAAGTAAAAAGCGACGATGCCATTGCTGAAGTAGAAACTGACAAGGCAACTATGGAAGTGGTTGGTTATGAAGAAGGCACGTTGTTATACATTGGCATTGATGCAGGCAAAGCTGCCAAGGTAAACGATGTTATTGCCATCATTGGCAAAGAAGGTGAAGATTATAAATCGTTATTAAATGGTGAGGCGAAAGGTGCAGATACAAATGAAGCTGCGCCTGCTAATAAAAGTGAAATAAAGGAAATAAAACCAACCGAAAATAAGCCCGCTGCTGAATTACCAAAAGATGCAAAGGTTATACGGATGCCGCTTTTAAGCGATACGATGACAGAAGGAAAAATAATTCAATGGAATAAAAAGGTAGGCGATACTGTAAAAAGTGACGATGTGCTTGCAGAAGTGGAAACAGATAAGGCTACCATGGAAGTGGTTGGCTACGAGGAAGGCACACTTTTATATGTTGGCGTGGAAGCAGGTAAGGCAGCTAAAGTAAATGAAATAATTGCAATAGTGGGTAAGGAAGGAACTGATGTGAGTGCATTTGTAAATAGTGAGAAAAGTGGTGGCAATGTTGCCCCAGCCATAAACAAACAGCAAAGCCAGGAAGAAAGAAATGCTGACCAGGTTGAAAAAGAAGAAATGCATGAGCCTTCAATAAATGGAAGAATAAAAGCTTCACCCCTTGCAAAAAAACTGGCTGCTGATAAAGGAATTGATCTCTCAAAAATACAAGGCAGCGGTGACGGAGGCAGAATTATTAAAAAAGATGTAGATAGCTACAAACAAATAGCAGAGCAAGCTACAGAAAGTAAAAAAACTGATTCTGTTGCAAAACCTGTGCAGGTATTTGAGCAAACAGGCAAAGAAAGTTATGAGGATATTCCAAACACGCAGATGCGAAAAACTATCGCAAGAAGGTTGGGAGAAAGCATGTTCAATGCACCGCATTTTTATCTTACCATGGAAATTAATATGGATGTTGCTATCAGCTCAAGGCAAGCCATAAACGATTTAAGCCCGGTAAAGATTTCTTTTAATGATATGCTGATAAAAGCCTGTGCTATGGCTTTGCGCCAGCACCCAGCAGTAAACAGCAGCTGGATGGGAGATTTTATACGGCAGAATAAACATGTGCATATTGGCTCTGCGGTTGCAATGCCCGAAGGCTTGATAGTTCCTGTTATCCGTTTTGCTGATCAAAAATCTTTATCGCAGATAGCCGCTGATGCAAAAAGTTTATATGATAAAGCCCGCAATAAAAAGCTTCAGCCAGATGAATTCAGCGGCAATACCTTTACTATTTCCAATCTTGGCATGATGGACATTGAAGACTTTACTGCCATTATTAATCCGCCGGACAGCGCCATCCTCGCCGTAGGCCGGATAAAAGAAGTAGTGGTAAAAAGGCAGGAGTCATTTGCCGTTACCAGTGTAATGAAGGTAACTATGAGCTGTGACCACAGAAGCATAGATGGAGCCGTGGGCGCTGCTTTTCTTCAAACTCTTAAAAAATTTATGGAAAACCCTGTGACGATGCTGGTGTAAAAGTTATAAATTATAGAATAATAATATCTTCTGTTAATTCGTCGTGTACAGGTTTCATTAAAGAATTATAATAAATATCTAACGGGTGGAACTGAATATCTGCATTCTTCCCCCAGCGTAACCCGCCGTTTTCAATTATATATTTTTTAAACAAAGAAGATTTATTATACTTTTTATAATCACCTTTAAGTGTATTAAAAAATGGACGAAAATCAATAACCCTGTTTTCAGAATTATTAAAAAAAACTTTTAAAACAAATGGTTGAATAAGCGTTGCATTAGAAATTTTTAAAGCTTCTTTTTTATCACTTCTGGTTTTACTGATTGATTGTAATACATTATTTTGTCCCATTTCTCTTTGATTTGTCTTTCAAAAGCTCTCACAAATATAGCAATATCCTTACATTCAGCTTTTGTCAAGGGTTCATATCCCTTTATCTTTTTAAAATGAATTTCAAGGCGATTATGTATCCATATTAATTCGGCTTTCACCTGCCGATCCTGTATAAAAACATGCAGGTGAACAGGCAGATGGTCGTTTGTATAAATAAAAATTTCATAGCTGAGATATTGGTATATTTTAGGCATGAGTAATTCTTTTTACTATGGCATTAAATTATAATAAAAATAATATTTACATTTAATAGTGAATTCTTCTTTACGTTCCACACTTCAACTTCTTCGGTTTAATTTTTCTTTCTTCTTAATGCCGGTTTACTTTTTTGCGTTAAGCCAGGTGCCGGACATAAACTGGCGCAATGCAATTATTGTTTTCTTAATACTTCATATATTAGTGTACCCGGCAAGCAATGGCTACAATAGTTACATGGACAGAGATGAAACACCTATTGGCGGCGTGAAAAATCCATTACAACCAACGAAGCAATTATTTGTTGTTACAGTTTGTATGGATGTAGCTGCGATTATTTTATCCTTTCTGATAAGCTTTGTATTTGCTTCAGGAATTTTGCTTTACATTCTTGCTTCGCGGGCTTATAGCTATAGAAAAATAAGGCTTAAGCAATTTCCAATAATTGGTTATCTCACGGTTATAATTTTCCAGGGAGCAGTCACCTTCTTTTTAGTGTATCATTCATGCGACAGCACCCTTACCACACACGTTCCTATCGTTGCTATGTTAGCTGCAAGCCTTTTAATTGGAGGCTTTTACCCTCTTACCCAAATTTATCAGCATGATGAAGATGTGAAAGATGGCGTAATAACGATCAGCTATAAACTTGGCTATACCGGAACTTTTATATTTACTGGCATTGTATATGCGCTTGCCTTTGGCATGTTAGCGTTACATTTTTTTTTAACTTTTAAAATGAAACAATTTATTGTTTTACAAATCTTCATGCTGCCTGTATTCGTTTATTTTTTTATGTGGTTTAAAAAAGTTCTTAAGACTAATAAGGAAGCAAATTTTACCAACACAATGCGAATGAATTTACTGGCTTCTTTATGCTCCAATTTTGGTTTCGTTTCACTTTTAATCATGCATTCCTTTGAGTAAAATTGTTTCAATAGCCACGGCGGTGCCTGCTTATAAACATGAGCAAAAAAACATTCTTGCATTTATGCAAAATGTGTATGCACTAAATGAAACCGATAAACGAAAGTTGAAATTTTTATATAGCCAGAGTGCAATTGATGCAAGATATTCTGTGCTTCCTGATTATAGCTTACATGCTGCCGAATGGCAAATGTATCCGGCATCAGAAAACCTGGAACCCTTTCCCAGTCTGGAACTGAGAATGGAGTGGTTCAATAAAACAGCGCCTGCCCTTACAGTAAACGCTATAGAAAAATGTATTGAAAATAAACTTGATAAAAATGAAATAACCCATCTTATTACAGTAAGCTGTACGGGCATAAGTGCGCCAGGCCTGGATTTGATGGTAATGGAAGGGCTGAACCTGTCATCAACCATTTTTAGAACATCAGTAAATTTTATGGGTTGTTATGCTGCCATTCATGCACTAAAAATGGCTGATTCATTTTGCGCTAATGATGTAAACGCAAAGGTGATGGTTGTTTGTACAGAGCTCTGCACACTTCATTTTCAAAAAGAAAATACTGCTGATAATATCGCTTCCAGCCTTTTGTTTGGCGATGGTTCTGCAGCAGTTTTGGTAACCCATAATGATTGTAAAGAACAAGGCCTGCACATACAAAATTTTTATAGTGAAGTAGCTTTCAAAGGAAAGAAAGATATGAGCTGGGGTCTTTCTTCTTCGGGCTTTTTAATGACTTTGTCCGGCTATGTTCCCAATCTTATTGAACAGGATTTTAACACACTTCTTACTAACGCTTTGCACCGTTCAAAAATTGATAAAGAATCTATCTCGCATTGGTGCATTCACCCGGGTGGCAGAAGAATTTTAACTGCCATAGAAAAAAGCATCGCCGTGTCCGCTGATGATCTCCGTTATTCTTATGATGTTTTGAAAAATTATGGAAACATGTCTTCGCCAACCATCTTATTCGTTCTGAAAGAAATTATGGATTCGCTTAAAGAAAAGAAAGATAAGAAAACAAATATTTTTGGAGCTGCATTTGGCCCTGGCCTTACATTAGAGACATTTATTTTATCTGATGACTGATTACAGCATTCGCTCTAATAAAAAAGAATTGCTGGATGGCAACAACATTCCCTTTAAAGAGATTGCTAAAAATATGCGGGAGCTTAATTTTATTAATGCTCACCTTGGCGGCCACGCAATTACAATCCAGGGTTTTAAAAAAATTGCAGGTAATAAAAAGCACATAATTGTTTGCGAAATTGGCTGTGGCGGCGGGGATAATATTCTTGCTGTAAAAAATTTTTGCAATAAAAATAATATCGCTGCAACCTTTACAGGCATTGATATAAATGCAGCTTGCATAAGCTTTGCAAAGCAAAATCCTGCATTAGAAAAAGTAGATTTTATAGTATCAGATTATAAACTGTTAAGCTTCGCTGCAAATAAACCTGATATAATTTTCTCTTCTCTTTTTTGCCATCACTTCACTGATGAAGAACTGGTGCAAATGCTGCAATGGATGAGCGCTAATTGTGCAGCAGGTTTTTTTATAAATGATCTTCAAAGAAATGCCATAGCTTATCATTTTATAAAAATGGCAACAAAAACTTTTTCATCATCATACCTTGTGAAAAATGATGCGCCGCTTTCTGTGTTAAGAGGATTTAAAAAGAAAGAATGGAAAAATATCCTGGCTAAAGCCGGCATTACAAATTATTCCATTCAGTGGAAATGGGCATTTCGTTATCTGGTAACTGTACCTGTAATCAATAGCAATGCCTGAAATTAAAACTGATACGAACGGCATAGACGAAATTTATGATGTTGCTATCATTGGTGGCGGCCTTGCCGGGCTCGCTCTTTCCATTTTAATGGCAAAAAAAGAATACAAGGTTATATTATTTGAAAAAGAAAAGTATCCATTTCACAGGGTTTGCGGCGAATACATCAGCAATGAAAGCAGGAAATTTATTAAGCAGGAACTTGGCTTGAACCTGCGCCACTTAAATGTTTCAGAAATAAGTAAGCTGATAGTTTCATCAGGTAACGGTTATGCTATACACGAAAAATTGGATACAGGCGGTTTCGGCATCAGCCGCTATTGTATTGATCATGAATTAAAAAAAATAGCCGTTGCCGGCAATGTTAATGTTGCAGAAAAAACTAAAGTAACAGACGTTGAATTTAAAAATGATCTATTTGAAATAAAATACACTGATAGCTCTGTAAGGTGTAAAGTAGCGGTGGCAGGCTTTGGTAAGCGAAGCAATCTTGATGCAAAATGGTCAAGAACTTTTATTAGAAAAAAACCAAATAAATTAAACAATTATATTAGCGTAAAATATCATATCAAAACCAATTTTGCTGCTGATACTATTGCGCTGCACAATTTCTCAAATGGCTACTGTGGCATCTCCAAAATAGAGAACAATGCTTATTGCCTTTGTTATTTAACCACTGCAGAAAACTTAAGGAACTCCAACAATTCTATTAAAGATTTAGAGAAAAATGTTTTATATAAAAATGTTCATCTTAAAAAGATTTTTACTGAATCTGAATTTCTTTTCAGCGAGCCTGTCGTTATTTCCCAAATAAGTTTTGATAAAAAAAATAAAATAGAAAACCATATTCTTATGATGGGCGATGCTGCAGGAATGATCACTCCGCTATGTGGCAATGGCATGAGCATGGCGCTTCATTCTTCAAAGATTGCCTCAGGATTTATTGATCTTTTTTTGCAAAAAAAAATAACAAGAGGTGATATGGAAAAAATGTATGAAAGGCAATGGAATAAGCTGTTTGAGAGGCGCCTTCGCATGGGTCGCATCATTCAAAAATTATTTGGAAAAGATCAATTAACTAATATATTTATTTACACAATAAAGCACTTTCCTTTTTTGATAAGGAAACTGATAAAGGCCACGCATGGCAAAGAGTTTTAGTAATTTCGCATAAATGGATCAACCTTCTGTTATATTGTTTGACGGTGTTTGCAACCTTTGCAATGGTGCTGTTCAGTTTATTATAAAGCACGATAAAAAAAAACAATTTGTATTTGCCTCCCTGCAATCTGCTGAAGCAAATACTATTTTAAACGACCTGCATTTTTCTGCGGATGGAAATTCGTTTATTCTTATTGAAAGAAATATTATTTATCAAAGATCAACAGCGGCATTAAGAGTTGCAAAAAAGCTGGATGGTTTATTATCACTTTTATACACGTTTATTATAGTTCCAAAATTTATTCGCGATGGTGTATATAATTTTATTGCAAACCACAGGTATAAATGGTTTGGTAAAAAAAATGAATGCATGATACCCACACAAGAATTGAGATCAAGATTTTTAAGTTATACTTTATAAATGGCTGATAAAAAAACATTAGTTCTTGGTGCTTCTCCTAACTCTGAACGCTACAGCTACCTTGCATTGAAACAATTGCAGGCAAAGGGTCACAGCGTTATTGCTATTGGCAAGCGAAGTGGTAAAGTTGGAAATATTGAAATTGAAACTGAACCCAAAAACATAGAAAGCCTTGATACTGTTACGTTATACCTGAATGCATCTAACCAAAAGCCTTATTATAATTACATACTTTCTCTTCGCCCGAAGCGCATAATTTTTAATCCTGGTGCAGAAAATAAAGAGCTGGTTTCTATTGCTGAAAAAGATGGTATTAAAACACAGGAAGCATGCACACTCGTTTTACTAAGCACAGGACAGTATTAATACTCTTTTGCTGAGTATTTTTTCCCATATTCATAATTGTTGAAATTTTTTTCATTGCCAGCATAATTTTTATTCCGGTAGCCCGTTTATAGATTATCTGATTTCCATTAGAAAAATTTTGATACATGAATATCCTGTTTAAAACACTTTGCCTGGTTGCTTTTATTACCATCGCAAACTTCTGCAGCGCCCAATCTTCAAGGGCCTTAAGGCCAGATCTGTTTGGTAGTTTTTCTCAAAAAATGGCAACTCCGCTTTCTGAACTTGATAAGGCTTTTACAGCGAAAGCAGGAACACCAGTAGCGCTAAAGCTTAGCGATCAATTTTCTTTCTCAGGTATTGTATCTTCTTCCGTTACAAAATTTAACAGCCTTTCAACGGTAATAATAAAATCTGCTGCATTGCACAATACATTACTATGCATTTCAAAAAGAATAAATGACGACAACTCTGTCACCTACGTTGGCAGAATTATAAATGAGCAATATGGCGATGGATATGAATTAAAAAAAGATGTTCAGGGAAATTATTCATTTAATAAAATAAGAACCGCAGATCTTATTCAGGATTATTAATCTGCCAGTAGCCGTAATTTTTAAGGCAATAAAGTCCCTAAGCCATGAAAAAATCATATTCAATCTTACTTATTTTTTTTACACTGTTGTCAATAAGGGCAGCATGCGTGCCCATACTGAACAGCTTTCCATCGGCCAGCGCTACTATTTATCTTGATTTTGACGGACAATATGTGCAAGCCTCTACATGGAATGGTGGTAATCCAATAAATTGTGCACCATCTGGCTTAACAGATGCGCAAATCACAGAAATTTTTTATCGGGTAGCGGAAGACTACAGGCCTTTTAATATAAACATCACAACAGATTCCACTGTGTTTTTTTTAGCGCCTGTTGCAAAAAGAATAAGAATTATTATTACCCCAACAAGCTCATGGTACACTGGAGTTGGCGGCGTGTCTTACACCGGCTCGTTCACATGGGGCGATGATACGCCGGGTTTTGTATTTCCAGACCGGCTTGGGCCTTACAACACAAAAATGGTAGCTGAATGCTGCACACACGAAAGCGGCCATACTGTTGGCCTTTCTCACCAGGCAACTTACGACAGCACATGCAGCTTGCTGGCAGTCTACAACACTGGCCTCGGAACCGGACAAACAAGCTGGGCGCCGGTTATGGGTAATAGTTATTATAAAAATTTATCTGGCTGGTACAATGGTCCAACACCTTATGGCTGCGGTGCCGACCAGGATGCTTTATCCATCATTACTTCTTCAAATGGCTTTACTTACCGGACAGACGATCACAGCGATGATCCCAATACAAACCCAACACAATTAAGAATAAACAATAATCTATTTGCAGACAGTGGCATCATTACAACCAATAATGATAAAGATGTTTTTAAAATAAATCTTCCTCAGGGTGGCCAGTTTCACCTTGATGCAAGACCCTTTTCGGTAGGCCCAAACAACGAAGGCGCAGACCTTGATGTAAAAGTAGAGATGCTGAATGCGCAGGCTCAAGTGATACAGGTGTACGATCCTCTTGATAGTTTAAATGTTTCGGTTGATACGTTGCTGCAGGCCGGAGACTATTATTTTGTAGTGCAAGGCGCCGGTAATAATAACACCAGCAATTATGGAAGCCTGGGCTCTTATAATATTTCAGGAAACTTCAGGCCATTATTTATAACACCAATAGAAGCAGTAACGCTAAAGGGCAAGGCCAGCAATGGCAGGCATTTGCTTAGCTGGAACATTATATCCAGTACGCCCGTAAGCAGCTTGTCTTTGGAAACTTCATCCAATGGCGCAGCATTCACCACGCTTGCCCTGATAGATAAAAGTTCACTTAGCTATAATTATACACCATCAGAAAATGGAACTATTTATTACCGCCTTAAAGCCGTTTCAATTTCAGACCAGGTAAGGTATTCAAACGTTGTTATGCTAAAAAATGATGCGGCTAAAAAGATATTTATTGTATCAAACATAGTTCATGATTATTTTACCATAAATGCCGGAGATAGCTATGAATACAAGCTTGCAGACATGAGCGGAAGAATTTTACAAAAAGGCAAAGGCACAGCAGGCATTAGCTCAATAAACATAAACACAAGCCCTGACGGAATTTATCTTGTACAGATCCAAAGTCAAAATCAGAGTATTACAGAAAGAATTGTAAAACTGTAAGGTAGATTCATGTGTAAGTTAAGGGTCAGCGTTAGGGGCTGGCCCTTTTTTATTTTTAAAATTTACAACTATAGCATCACAGTTAGTATACCAACGAAAATATTCCTGGTTAATAATTAATATAAAAAGATTTGTGTTTTTCCCGCAGAAAATTTGGTAATTTTAAAAAACCTAATTTATGCATTGGAGAAAATTTAACGGAGACGTAATTGAACTTCCTATCAAAAGTGCAGTAGAAGTAGCCATACAAAAAGAAACAGCAGCAGGCAACAAATTAAAAGTGTGCATCGGTACAGATAGCCAGGTTAAAGGCGCTGATACTGAGTTTGCCACTGTTATTGTTTTTCTTCGTGAAGGAAGAGGAGGGTTTATGTTTATTCATAATTATAAAACCAGGCAAGTATACAGCATCAAAGAGCGCATGCTGGTAGAAGTAGCTAAAAGTATTGAGATAGCTTATGAGCTTTGTGATCTTTTTACTTTGTACGATGTTGACATGGAAGTTCATGCGGACATTAATACCAATCCGAGCTTTAAAAGTAATGAAGCGTTGCGGGAAGCTATGGGCTATATCCTGGGTATGGGCTTTGCGTTCAAAGCCAAGCCTGAAGCCTTTGCCAGCAGCAGCTGCGCTAATAAGATCGTGAACTAAAATTCATTTTAGTTGAGTATCTTCAGTTAATAGAAAAATTAATGGCACAAATAATTTTAACTCTTGTTTTATTATGTATTGTTTTCTTGCACAGAAACAAAATAACCTTACATAAAGAAAGTAAAAAGGAATGGCTCATCTTTTTCCTGCTTTTTCTTATAATTACAATCGCATACTCCGCTGACCTGGTAAATAATTTTAGTTATATAAAGCTTGCAATACTTGCACTGATTTTTGTACCCGGACTTATCGCTTTTTATAAGAGGTTTAAAAATATAGATGTAAGATAATTCCCTACTTTCCATCAGCATATTCAATATTCATCTCATTTATTACATCCAGGATCTTTTCTCTTCCGGTTTTTTTTAAAGAGCTTGTAACAAAATGCTGGGGCAAAAACTGGTAATTCCCTCTTAATACTTCTAAAAATAATTGAACATTTTTACTTACAACACTTTGTTTTTCCTTATCTGTTTTAGTAAAAATTAATCTGTAAGGCACTTGCCAAAGCACAAGGTTTTGTATAAAATCCAGATCAAGCTTTTGCGGCGCATGCCTTGAATCTATCAATACAAAAACATTGGTAAGCGATGGTCTTTTTCTCAAATAATTTTCAATCATCTGTTCCCATCTTCTCCTGCTGCTTTGAGATATTTTGGCGAAGCCATAACCAGGCAGGTCAACAAGGTACCATTTGGTCTCTTTGGCCTCGCCCACCTTTTCAACACTGGTAATTTCAAAGTGATTAATCATTTGCGTTTTGCCCGGTGAGTTAGAAGTTTTGGCAAGCTTATCATTATTGCACAACATATTTATAAGTGAAGATTTACCGACATTGCTTCGGCCGATGAATGCATATTCAGGCTTGTCCGGCGCAGGGCACATATCATAAGATGGGCTGCTGATAAGGTATTGAGCTTTTTTTATATACATATAATTTGCAATATACAATAAGAAGAACGAGGCTTGCTCTTTGTCGTTTACGCAAAAAAATCAAAAATAAAAGTGAAAGAATGAACCCGTTGAATGTTATAAAAAATCAAAAAACTATCTTTGATGCAATGAGCAGTTATGGTCACGATACGGTAGTTCCTTATTCGCATTCCGGCGAAAGCAAGAAGAAGCAGGTAGAGGCTATGTTTGATAAAATTGCTTTCCGTTACGATTTCTTGAACCGTTTTTTAAGCGCCGGAATAGATATAAGATGGCGCAAAAAAGCCATTGAGCAATTGAGATCTTTACAGCCAAAGAATATTTTAGATGTAGCCACCGGCACAGGCGATTTTGCTATAACAAGCTATAAAATGCTTAAACCTGAAAACATTACCGGCATTGACATAAGCGAAGGAATGCTGGAACTTGGCATAAAAAAAATAAATGATCTTCGTTTAAGCGATAAGATTAATTTAGTACGGGGCGACAGTGAAGCAATTTTTTACAATGATAATACGTTTGATGCAGTAACGGTGGCATTTGGCGTAAGAAATTTTGAAGATCTTGAAAAGGGACTTTCAGAAATTTACAGGGTATTAAAACCCGGCGGAAGGCTCGTTGTTCTTGAATGTTCAAGGCCTGTATTGCCTGTAATAAAAAGCTTTTATAATTTTTATTTAAATGTTATTACACCAAAAATTGGAAAAATAATTTCAAAGAATAAAGATGCCTATCAATACTTAAACAATTCTGTTCAGCACTTTCCTGAAAACAAAACTTTCATTCAAATTTTAAATAAATTAAATTATAGAAACAGTTTTTACAAAACATTGAGCTTAGGAATATGCACCATTTATTGCGGCGACAAATAGCCTTATTGCTATCATCCATCTTGTTTTGTACAACTGTGTGTATGGCGCAACTGCGCGATAACATTAACCAGGAAACCCATGATGATAAGCCATTTCATTTCGGCATCAACATCGGTTTCAACCGCTCGCATTTTAATTTTACTCATCATCCGCGTTTTTTGCAATATGATACTATCATGGATGTGGAAAGCGTAAACAGCGCAGGCATTAACCTGGCATGGCTGGTAAATCTTCGCATGAGCAACCATTTTGATCTGCGCCTGCACCCGCTCGATCTTACTTTTGCAGAAGAATCTTTTTTATACAATGAAAAATATACAGAAGATTCTAATGTTGAGAAAAAAGTGCAATCAATTACTTTAAGCTTTCCGTTTCAGTTTGCTTTCAGCAGCGACCGTATTAATAATTTTAAAGTGTACACTATTGCCGGTGGCAAGTTTGATTACGACCTTGCCAGCAACGCCACCGCCCGCAAAGCTGAAGACCTTGTAAAGCTGAAGCCTTTTGATTTCAGCGTGGAAGTGGGGCTCGGTTTTCACATTTACTTTCCTTATTTTGTTCTTTCTCCTGAAATAAAACTCAGCAGCGGTATCACCAATCTTCACAGCCGCGATCCGAACCTTCGTTATTCCAACGTGATAGATAAGATCAATTCCAGGATGGTAACTTTTTCATTTACGGTAGAGTAAGTTATGCCGCTGTCTTTAAATAAAAATAACCTTGAACATATAACATCTGCAGCAGTTGAAAAACCTGGTGATGATATATTTCTTTTACCAGAAAAAGTGTTGCAATTCGGCACCGGCGTTCTGTTGCGCGGCTTGCCAGATTATTATATTGATAAAGCCAACAAGCAAAAGCTTTTTAATGGCCGTGTGGTTATGGTAAAATCAACAGACAGCGGTGATGTAGATGCTTTTGAAAAACAGGATAACCTTTATACAATCTTAATTCGTGGTACAGAACAAGGCAAGTTTATAGAAAAAAATATAATTAATGCATCTGTAAGCCGGGTGCTTTCTGCAAAGAAAGATTGGAATAAAATTCTTGAATGCGCTGCCAGCATTGAGCTGCAGGTCATCATTTCCAATACCACAGAAGTAGGCATACAATTAATAAAAGATAATATAAATGCTTCACCACCGGTTTCTTTTCCGGGAAAGCTTTTGGCATTTTTATATCAGCGCTATAAAATTTTTAATGGTGATGCTGACAAAGGTTTGGTTATTATACCAACTGAATTAATTGTTGATAATGGCAAAAAGTTGCTTGAAATTTTGCTGGAGCTTGCACAAGAAAATAAACTGGAAAATTCGTTTTTAGACTGGTTAAAAAATGCAAATGATTTTTGCAATTCATTAGTTGATCGTATCGTACCCGGAAAGCCAAATCCTTCATTACAAAAAGAAACGGAAAAAAATTTAGGCTATGCAGATGAGCTTACGATAATGGCTGAGCCGTACAATCTTTGGGCTATTGAAACAGCAAATAAAAAGGTTACAGAGAAGCTGTCATTTAGCAAAGCTGATGATAACATTTTTATTGTTCCCGATATTTCTATATTCAGAGAATTAAAGCTGAGGCTGCTGAATGGTGCGCACACATTGAGCTGCGGGCTTGCCTGCCTTGCAGGTTTTACAACGGTGAAAGAAGCAATGAACAATATCTTTTTCAATAAATACATATATAACCTGATGTATAAAGAAATTGCAACGGCCATTGCAAGCAATAACATTTCGATGGATGAAGCCACAGCGTTTACATCAAAAGTTCTCGATCGTTTTCTCAATCCTTATATCGAACATCAATGGTTAAACATCACCTTGCAATATTCCTCAAAGATGGCAATGCGAAACGTAAGCACTATAAAAAAATTTATTGATCGCTATAAAGAAGCTCCAGCCAGCATGGCGCTTGGCTTTGCAGGCTATCTGTTATTTATAAAACCCGTAAAAGTAAATGTTGAAAAATATTACGGATTAGCAAATAATAAAGAATACCTGATTGCTGATGATAAAGCTGATTTTTATTATGATTTATGGCAAAACAATAATGTACATGATGTAGTTAAAATATCATTTGCCAATGAAAACATCTGGGGAAGCAATCTGTTAGAAATTAAAGGCTTTGCGCAAGCTGTTGAAAATAATTTAATGTTGCTGATGAAAGATGGAGCTTTAAAAGTAATAGAAGATATTACGATGTAATAAATTTCCCATCTGAATATGATATCTTCTAAATAAATACAATGAAGAAATTTTTAGATGAAAATTTTTTGTTGAATAATATTACTGCACAAACATTGTATCACGAATTTGCAAAGCCAATGCCTGTGATAGATTATCATTGTCATTTGCCACCAGAGCAAATTGCAGGCGATACAATATTTGAAAACCTCACCCAAATATGGCTAAACGGAGATCATTATAAATTGCGGGCCATGCGTACAAATGGCGTGAAAGAAGATTACATAACGGGCACAAAAAGTGATTGGGAAAAGTTTAGGGAGTGGGCAAAAACAGTAGCTTATACTGTGCGAAACCCTTTGTATCATTGGACGCATTTGGAACTGCAGCGTTATTTTGATATACATGAAATTTTGACTGAAGGCAGTGCAGAAAAAATTTATAAAGAATGTTCGCAAAAACTACAAACGACTGAATATTCTGTACGCAACCTGATCAAAAAAATGAATGTAGAACTCATCTGTACCACAGATGATCCCGCTGATTCATTAGAGCATCATAAAAAGATAAAGGACGATAGCTTTGAGGTTAAAGTGCTGCCGGCATTTCGCCCGGATGCAGCAATAAACGTAAATGACCCAACTGCTTTTAATAATTATTTATTAAAGCTTGAAACGGCCTCTGGCAAAAGCATTAGTTCATTTAATGATTATTGTGATGCATTAAAAAAACGTCATGATTTTTTTGCATTGAATGGATGTAAAATTTCCGATCATGGGCTGGAGCAAGTGTATGCAGAAGATTGCAATGAAAATGATGCAATAAAAATTTTTAATAAACTAAGATGCAATAAAAATTTAGATGAAATTGAGAGAAGAAAATTCAAATCATTTATGCTGCCCACTTTTGCTGAATGGGATTTTGAAAAAAATTGGGTGCAGCAATTTCATATAGGTGCCATGCGCAATAACAACAGCCGGATGATGCAGCAGCTCGGTGCAGATACTGGCTGGGATTCAATTGGCAATTCTATTGATGCAAGATCTATAGCAAAATTTTTGGATATTCTTGATGCAAAAAATAAGCTGGCTAAAACAATTCTTTACAATCTTAATCCTGCTGACAATGAAGTGATGGCTGCAATGATTGGTAACTTTAATGATGGCTCTGCCGCAGGTAAAATTCAATGGGGCGCTGCGTGGTGGTTTCTGGATCAAAAAGATGGTATCACCAAGCAAATAAATGCTTTATCAAACATGAGTCTTATCAGCACATTTGTGGGAATGATCACCGATTCGCGCAGCTTTCTTTCTTACCCGCGGCATGAGTATTTCAGAAGGATTTTATGTAATCTTTTTGGAAAAGAAATTCAAAATGGTGAACTGCCTAATGATATAAAGTGGACAGGAAAAATTATACAAGATATCTGCTATTATAATGCAAAAGATTATTTTAATTTTTAATGAATAAAATATGCTGCTTTGGTGAGTTGTTGTTACGCATGTCGCCTGCATTAGGCTGCCAATGGATTTATAATGCTGAAATGCCTGTTTATATCGGAGGTGCAGAACTAAATGTTGCCACCGCACTGGCGTTGTGGAAGCTTCCTGTAAAATATGTATCTGCGTTGCCTGTAAATAATTTAAGCAAAGAAATTTGTTACTCACTTGTTCAAAATAATATTGATACTTCTCCTATCTTTTATGGCGGTGAGCGCATCGGTATTTATTTTTTGCCGCAAGGTGCAGAGCTTAAAAATGCAGATGTTATTTATGACCGGGCGCATTCATCTTTTGCTTCGCTAAAACCAGGGATGCTTGATTGGGAAGTAATACTCGAAGATGTAAGCTGGCTTCATTTTAGCGCAATAAGTCCTGCGTTAAGCATAGATGTGGCAAAGGTTTGCGGGGAAGCATTGCGTTTTGCAGTAAAGAAAAATATTACCATTTCTGTTGATCTAAATCATCGTGCAAAGCTTTGGCAATATGGAAGAGAACCTGTTGAAATAATGAGTAAACTTGTTCAGCATTGCGATGTAATAATGGGAAATATATGGAGCGCAAAAAGCTTACTAAACATTAAATTGGATGAACATATTCATGCAAAAAACAGTAAAGAAGCTTACCTGCATCATGCAACGCTAACAGCCAATGCAATAATGCATCAATTTCCAAAATGCAAAACGGTTGCGAATACTTTTCGTTTTGATGCGCAGGATGGCATACATTATTTTGCCGCGTTGAATAATAACAATGAGCAGGTTGTTTCAAAAGAATTTTATATAAAAAATGTTATTGATAAAGTGGGAACGGGAGATTGTTTTATGGCCGGATTAATTTATGGATTGTACAACAAATATTCATTTCAAAAAACAATTGACTTTGCAGCCACAGCCGCAACCGCTAAAATGCTGGAAATGGGTGATGCTACCAAACAAACGGCTGAATCAATAATAAAACGTATGTAAATATGAAGCAGCCTGAAAAAATAATCGCCACAATAAAAGTACAGGGTATTATTCCATTATTTTATCATGATGAATTTGAGGTAAGTATTAAGGTTGTTGATGCGCTATACAATGCAGGCATAAGAGTGGTTGAATATACTAATCGTGGAAGTAAAGCCTTATCAAATTTTAAAGAATTATTACACACGAAAAATAAGCAATGGCCAGATTTAATATTAAGTGCTGGCACCATAAAATCTGCGGAGCAGGCAAAGCAATTTATTGATGCAGGTGCTGACTTTATTATTTGCCCTGGCGTAATACGTGATGTAGCGAAGATTGTTCAAAATGCAGGACTGCTTTGGGTTCCAGGCTGTATGACTGCAACTGAAATTATAGTTGCAGAACAACACGGAGCTTCACTTATAAAATTATTCCCTGGCAATTTATTGGGGCCATCTTACGTAACTGCTGTTAAAGAAATTTTTCCTGAATTGATGTTTATGCCAACCGGTGGCGTGGAAGTAAATGAAGAAAATATTACAGCCTGGTTTAAGGCGGGTGTGGTTGCTGTTGGCCTTGGCAGCAAAGTGATTAGTAAAGAAGTTTTAAAAAATAAAGATTATAAAACGATTGCTGGTCTTGCAAAAAAAGCGTTGCAAATAATAGAATCAGTTAAGTAAATTGATTAACATAAGCAAATTATGAAGCAGTAATAAAACTGCATGTAAATAAATATAAACGATTTATTGTGTTGTTCTTTCGGCATATAATATTCAAAAAATATAAATGTCAATCAAGGGAAATTACAGATGGGTTGTGGTTGCATTGTTGTTTTTTGCAACCACTATCAATTATCTTGACAGGCAGGTGATTGGCCTTCTGAAAGATAACCTGGCAAAGGATTTTAACTGGTCGGAAAAAGATTACAGTAGAATTGTAATGGCTTTTTCAACAGCGTATGCAATCGGGTTGCTTGGCTTTGGACGATTGGTTGACAGAATAGGGACGAAGCTTGGCTACACCATTTCCATTATCATTTGGAGTATTGCTGCTATGCTTCATGGGCTTGCGAAAAGCACGTTAGGCTTTGGCTTTGCAAGAACAGCGCTTGGTCTTGGTGAAGCAGGTAATTTTCCAACAGCAATAAAAGCTGTAGCCGAATGGTTTCCTAAAAAAGAAAGAGCGCTGGCAACCGGTATTTTCAATAGCGGAACAAACGTTGCAGCCATCATCGGGCCGCCATTAATTGCGTGGATATTTATACATTATGGCTGGCAGAAGGCATTTATATGGACAGGCGCGATGGGATTTATTTGGTTAATAGGCTGGATCTTTTGTTTTCATATTCCATCCAAACAAAAAAATATAACACCGCAAGAAATTGCATACATACATAGCGATGATGAAGCCAATGTAGCACCACAACAAAAAATAAGCTGGTTAAAAATTTTAAGCTTTAAACAAACCTGGGCATTTATAGCAGGCAAATTTTTAACTGATCCCGTTTGGTGGTTTTATTTATTTTGGGTGCCTTCTTATTTTAATACAACTTATTCTCTTAACATAAGCAAGTCAGCTATTCATGTTTCAACAGTATATGTAGTGGCAGGATTTGGAAGTATTTTCGGTGGCTATCTTTCCGGCTTCTTTATTAAAAAAGGATGGTCTGTTTATAAAGCGAGGAAAACAGCTATGTTCATTTTTGCATGCTGTGTAGTTCCTATTGTATTCATTCGCTTTACATCTGATATATGGGTAGCGGCTGGCCTTATAAGCGTTGCTGCTGCTGCACATCAGGCCTGGAGCGCTAATATTTTTACCACTGCTTCCGACATGTTCCCAAAGGCCGCAGTTAGCTCTGTTGTTGGCATTGGTGGCATGGCAGGCTCTGTCGGAGGCATTTTATTTCCATTATTCACAGGCGTATTGCTGGATCATTTTAAAGTATTAAATAAATTAAATACCGGGTATAATATTATATTTATTTTTTGCGGAAGCGCTTACCTATTTGCATGGTTATTAATGCATTTCTTGTCACCCAAAATGAAAGAAGTGAGGTTGCCGGAAATATGCGTATAGGGCATAACTGTTATGCTGCAAACGATAATTCTATCTATTGCAACTTTTCTTCAAACATTTGAGCAATCAAGCTTAAAATCCGGGCAAATAATACTGCATTTGCTTTGAATATAAAAATGCAATGTTTATATCCAAGGATGAATTGCAATTAGTTCGTATTATTGGTAAGGATTATTTATAAATTAAAAACGATTGACTTCTATGAATAAGCTGCTCCTCCAGGATAAATTAATTTTCATTATCTATTTTATTATTGTTTCAGGCTATGGCCTGTATGTATACCGCAAAAAGAGAAAAGCAGTAAGTGCAACGCACGATTTCTTTCTTGCGGAAGGTTCACTTACCTGGTGGGCCATCGGTGCTTCGTTAATTGCCTCTAATATTTCTGCGGAGCAGTTTATTGGCATGAGTGGAAATGGCTACGCCATTGGTATTGCGGTTGCTGCTTATGAATGGATAGCGGCAATTGCGTTGATAATAGTTGCGGTTTGGTTCATTCCCATTTATCTGAAAAATAAAATTTTCACGATGCCGCAGTTTTTAAAAACCCGTTACAATGAAACAGTGGCGCTTATTATGGCCATTTTCTGGCTGTTTTTATATGTCTTTGTAAATCTTACTTCTATACTTTTTCTTGGCGCTGTGGCTATAAATAATCTTACGGGCGGAAGCCAGGCCAATTTTCATCTCATCATTATTGCTCTATCTGTTTTTGCTGTTTTTATTACATTGGGTGGCATGAAGGTTATAGGTTTTACTGATGTTATCCAGGTTTCTGTTTTAATAATAGGCGGCCTTGCTACAACTTATGTAGCCTTAACTGTTGTTAGCAAAGAGTTTGGCTTTGGAGAAAATGTACTGGCCGGTTTTAATGCCTTATTAAAACATGCACCCGATCATTTTCATATGATCTTTGCAAAGCCAGATGCCAATTCTAATCAGCATGAAGTGAATAATTACTTAACCATTCCTGGCTTGCTTTCTTATGTTGCGGGCATCTGGATCATCAATCTGAATTATTGGGGCTGCAATCAATACATCACCCAACGTGCGCTGGGCGCAGATCTTCAGACGGCTCGCAAAGGAATTTTATTTGCCGGCTTTTTAAAATTGCTGATGCCTGTAATAGTTATGTTGCCTGGTATCGCGGCGTATGTATTACATCAAAAAGGATTATTGCAACATGAAATGTTAGCAAACAGTAAGAATGGACAAGTGGTTTCCGATAATGCTTACTCATCCATTCTGGGCTATTTACCAAACGGGCTAATCGGCTTGTCACTGGCTGCACTAACGGCCGCAATTGTGGCATCGCTTGCGGGAAAAGCAAACAGCATCTCCACCATTTTCACTTTAGATATTTATAAAAAATATGTAAACAGAGAAGCTACAGAAAAAAAGATGGTGTGGATAGGAAGGGTAACTATCCTGGTTGCAATGATCGTATCCATCTTACTCACCTGGAAGGATGCGCTTGGAATTGGCGGCGAAGGTGGCTTTACTTTCATACAAAAATATACAGGCTTTATAAGCCCTGGCGTGTTTGCCATTTTTATACTCGGCATGTTTTGGAAACGCACCACCGGGGCTGCTGCTGTTGCTGGCGTTATTGTAGGGTTCTTAATGTCGGTATTATTTAATGTATATGCACCGCAATGGTTTGGCCCCGAAACATTTTTGTACACTGCGTATAAAAACAACGACGGTAATTATGAAATTCCTTTTCATATATGTATGGGGCTGGCATTTATGTTTACAGTAATTGTAATGGTAGCAATGAGCCTTGCCGGGCCGAAAGTAAATCCACATGCTTTTATGTTAGAAAAAGGAATGTTTAAAGTGCGGCCTGGAACACTGGCAATGATTGTAATTGCCTTGCTTATTATATCATTGTTGTATGTGCGGTTCTGGTAAAACATTTCCGGTTATCACTACATAGGATTTGCATAAGTACAACTATAAAAATAGTTATAATCTTCGCGCCATTGTTTAACCTTTCCTTAACCATGTAACAAATACTTTTGCCACCCATAACCAAAAGTTTTTATGAAGAAAATTGTTTTTGTAGTACTCAGCTGCTTGTTTTATTTTATTACCTTCTCGCAGGATACAACAATTACAACAACTACAACTACAAAACCTGTTACCAAAAAGATAACGCTTTCTAACAGACCGAACGATCATTTACTAATAACACTTACCTCTGACCACTGGCAAGGTATGACGGATACCATAAGCAGCCACCAAAAAGGACTTTCAAGAGGCTTCAGCGCTTATTTTATGCTTGATAAGCCCTTTAAAACTTCTCCAAAATATAGCATTGGCTTTGGCGCCGGCATAAGCACAAGCAATATTTTTTTTAGTAAAGAAAGTATTGGCATAGCGAGCACGACATCTACACTTGCTTTTACTCCGTTAGATTCCACCAGCCATTTTAAAAGATATAAGCTTGCTATTGGTTATCTTGAAGTTCCATTGGAATTCAGGTACTCATCTAAACCGCTTGAGCCAAATAAAAGTTTTAAAGCAGCTATTGGCATAAAAGCCGGAACACTATTAAATGTACATACAAAAGGAAAAATACTGCTGGATAAAAATGGCAATACACTTAATACTTACATAGAAAAAGAAAATAGTAAACGATTCATCAACAGCTCAAGGTTTACTGCTACGGCAAGAGTTGGCTATGGCATTATTTCTCTCTTTGGCACTTACCAGCTTAATGCTGTTTTAAAAGACGGCGCCGGACCTCCCCTGCATCTGTACCAGATAGGTATTGCCCTCAGCGGGCTTTAATCAATCTCATCTTTTTACTTTAAAGCATAAAATTGCTTTACTATTTTTGCTTGTAAACATTTCCTTTTGATAGAAAAGAAAATAAATAAGAGCGCTGAAGTTAATGCGATACTTGTAGGCGTTATTCAGCAGGGGCAAACAGAAGCCATAGTAAATGAATACCTTGATGAGCTTGCATTTCTTGCTGAGACTGCAGGAGCAAAGGCCTTAAAGCGTTTTACGCAAAAGCTTGCCCATCCTGACAGCAAAACCTTTGTGGGCAAGGGGAAGCTGGAAGAGATACAGCAATACATCGCTGCTAAATCCATAGGCCTTGTTATTTTTGATGATGAGCTTACCGGCTCACAAATAACCAATATCGAAAAGGCCCTGCAGGTGCAAACTATTGACCGAAGCGATTTAATTCTTGACATATTCGCCTCCCGGGCAAAGACAGCGCAGGCAAAAGTGCAAGTGGAGCTGGCGCAATATCAATATATTTTACCAAGGCTGAAAGGCATGTGGAAACATCTTGAAAGGCAGGGCGCAGGCATTGGAAGCCGCGGCCCCGGCGAAACAGAAATAGAAACAGACAGACGTATTGTAAAAGATAAAATAGGTCTTTTGCGCAGGCGGCTGCAGGAAATTGATAAGCAGGCCTTCACCCAAAGAAAGGAACGCGGTGAGTTTATAAGAGTTGCTTTGGTTGGCTACACCAATGTAGGAAAATCAACCATCATGAACCTGCTGAGCAAGAGCTATGTGTTTGCAGAAAACAAACTATTTGCCACCCTGGACACAACTACGAGAAAAGTCGTATTTGGCCAGACACCTTTTCTTTTAAGCGATACGGTCGGCTTTATAAGAAAGCTACCCCATCACCTGGTGGAAAGCTTTAAGAGCACTTTAGATGAAGTGCGCGAAGCAGATATTTTACTGCACGTGGTTGATATATCGCATCCGAAATTTGAAGAGCAGCTTGATGTGGTTAATAAAACATTAGCAGAAATTAATAGCATTGAAAAGCCTGTAATTACTGTATTTAACAAGCTTGATCAATATGAAAAAAACACTTTTGACGAATGGCTGTCGCCGGAAGTGAAAGAAGAACTCCTTAAAGAACTGCAGCAAAAATGGAAGCAGCAAACGGAGGGCGATTGTATATTTATATCTGCTGTTGAAAAGATAAATATTGATGAACTAAGACAAAAAATTTTAAATAGTGTAAGGAATATGTACCGGGTGAGGTATCCGTACAAAGCAGAATTTTTTTACTGATATAATATTTTTTAGTGATGAATGAAAACAAAAAATATAAATGGCATAAGATAGCTGCATCACTTTCCGAATTACATTTTAATGAAAATAATCTTTTACAACTTGAAATTGGCGGAAATCAAATTTGTATAGCAAACACTGCGAACGGCCTTGCTGCCTGCGCCGCAAAATGCCCTCATGCAGCAGGAATAATGGCATCGGGGTTTATAAATAAAAATGAAAATATTATTTGCCCTATTCACCGGTATTCATTTAATTTAAAAACAGGAAGAGACACCATGGGTGAAGGATATTATTTGAAAATTTATCCGATAAAAGAAATTGAAGGTGAAATATTTATTGGTATAGAAGAAAAAGGATTTTTCAGTTGGCTTAAGTAAGAAGGAAATCATTTTTGTGAAGTAGTAAAAATGGCTATTTTTGCAACCCGATTTTAAAATAAAAACGGTTAAAAAATTTCATCGTCATCTTCCTCCTTAGCTCAGTTGGTTAGAGCATCTGACTGTTAATCAGAGGGTCGTTGGTTCAAGTCCAACAGGGGGAGCATAATAAAAGGTTTCAAATATGAAGCCTTTTTTTGTTCAGTAAGTTCACTATTAAATATTAGTTAGCTATTGGATTTTGCAATATTTTAAGTAATTATGCTGATGTGTTCCAATAAAATCATGGATTATTGATATAGAAATTTATGGTTTCTTCTGTTTATAAAAATTTTTCATTTTATTTATTTATAAAACCATAAATTTAAATAATAAACAAGGCGTAAGTAATTTTTTACTCTGATCTAATTAGTACTACTTTATGGAGACAATCAAACCTGTTGCAATAATCGGTGGTGGTATTGCAGGATTGACGGCCGCAAGTTTTTTAAAAAAAAATAATATTCCCTTCGTTTTATATGAAGCAGGAAAAAAACTTGCGGGATTGGCCGCAAGCTTTAAAGATGATGATGGCTTCAGCTACGATTTTGGCGCTCATTTTATAACCAACCGCCTCGCTGATGCTATTGGTATAAGCGAAGAATGCCGGCTGGTAAAGCATTATGGAGAAGCTGTATGGATTGATAATAGATCTTATACTTATCCTTTAGGTTTGGTAAAAATTCCCAGGCTTACCTTGAGTTTTATACAAGATAAAATAAAAAATATAGGTAGAAAAAATGCACCGGCTTCGGCTGCTGAATGGTTTAGTAAACGATACGGAACGGCCCTTTCAAAAGAAGTTGCCCTTCCTTTGCTCGAAGCATGGTCAGGCGCGCCGGCCACGGAACTATCGCCTGCTTTGGGAGAAGGATTATTTGGTGGTGGCATTGCTAAAGCGTTATATCTAAAATTAGCAGCAATCCTTTCAGGTAAAGCGGTTGCCTGCGGCTATAATACTGAAAAGCCTGAAACGCCAAAAGTATGGCATGTTTATCCTAAAGGAGGGCTTTCTACTTTATGCGATAAATTAGCACAAGGCCTTGAGGATTCAATTAAGTTACAATCGCCGGTTGAAAGCATTCTTGTTGAAAACGGTAAGGTAACTGCTATACGGGTAAATGGCGAAATAAAAGAGGTAGCGGCAGTAATCAGTACAGCTCCGGCAAATATTTTATCAAAATTAGTGGAAGGCACTGATGTATTAGACTTCACTTCCCGCTTTCGCTACCGCCCCATGGTATTTGTAAATGTGCGGCTTAAGGGGCGCAATCTTTTACCGGATACAGTTTTGTGGCTTCCTGAAAAAAAATTCCCTTTCTTCAGGCTTACGGAAGCAGTTATTTCCATGCCCTGGCTGGCGCCTGAAGGCAAAACTATTATAACAATTGATATTGGCTGCGAAAAAAGTGATGATGTGTGGAGCATGGATGAGAACAAGCTTACAGAGCTTTGTATGGATTCTTTGCAGAAAATTATTCCTGATGTAAAAGAAAGATTTTTAGGCAGCAATGTTTTGAGAACGCCAATATCTTATCCTGTTTTTCTTAATGCTTATGAAGATGAGCGCAAAAAATTTGGCCAGTCAACCAACATAGAAAATTTATTAAGCGTCGGAAGAAATGGTGAGTTTTCTCACATGTTTATGGAAGATGTTTATTGGCGCACTCAAAAAAAAGTGGCTGCACTTATAGAAAAGCTATATGCTAAAAAAAAATTGAGAGCGTTTAAAATAAAAAAAGAAGAGGAGAAGGTCGCATAGACAATTACTACCTAATCTATTTTATTATTGCCAAAATAACTATGTAATACTTCAGGCAATTTTATTTCAGTTTCAGTTTGATTATTTTCCAGCAAAGCAGCAACAATTCTTGGCAACGCAAGTGAAGACCCATTCAATGTATGCACTAATTGTGTTTTACCTGTATCGCTCTTAAACCGAATCTTCATCCGGTTGCTTTGAAAGCTTTCAAAGTTACTTACAGAGCTTACCTCCAGCCATTTTTGCTGAGCAGCGCTGTACACTTCAAAGTCGAAAGTAAGAGCAGATGCAAAGCTCATATCACCCCCGCATAAGCGAAGTATCCGGTAGGGAAGCGCAAGACTTTGCAGTAATTTTTCTACATGGCTTACCATTTCTTCGAATACAGCATAACTGTTACCAGGATGTGTAATTTGCACAATCTCTACCTTATCGAACTGATGTAGGCGATTGAGGCCGCGTACATCTTTTCCATAGCTGCCCGCTTCCCTTCTGAAGCAGGGAGTATAGGCGGTCAGTTTTAAAGGAAGCTCAGTTTCTTTTACAATTTCATCGCGGTAGATGTTTGTTACAGGTACTTCTGCAGTAGGTATCAGGTAAAAATTATCTGCAGTTGCAAAATACATTTGCCCTTCTTTATCAGGCAGTTGCCCGGTGCCATACGCGCTGGCTGCATTCACCATCAGCGGTGGCTGGTATTCCATGTAGCCCGCGCTGGTATTGTAATCCAGAAAATATTGAATTAGCGACCTTTGGAGTTTGGCTCCCTTGTTTTTGTAAAAAGGAAAGCCGCTTCCGGTAACTTTATTTCCCAGCTCAAAATTTATCAGGTCATATTTTTTTGCAAGTTCCCAATGTGGCATCGCCGCTGCATATAACATAGGCTTATTGCCACCTTCTCTCACCACTTCATTTTCTTCGGGCGACCTGCCTAAAGGCACAGAATTATGAGGAAGGTTGGGTAATTTTATTAATTCATCATGAAGTGATTTTTCATTGCCGGCAAGCTTTTCACTTAAGGGCTGCAACAATGTTTTCAGATCAGAAACCAGCAGTTTTTTTTCTTCTGCTTCATTTTTTTTTGCCGATGCTATCAGCTTTCCTATTTCCTTTGATGCTGCGTTTAGCTTAGCCTGTGTTTCATCAAACTCAAACTGTATTTTTTTTCTTTCATCATCCAGCCGGATGATGTTATCAACAACTGCAGTGTCTGCAAAACCTTTTACAGCAAGTTTTTTCAGAACTTCTTCTTTATTATTTTTAATAAAATGTACCTGTAACATGTTTTAAATTTCTAAGCTGTTTGCGCAAATATAAAAATATGTGCAGCAACCGATATATAAGTTTATTTTAAGAACAAAGATGTTTTTTATTTTTGTAAAATGGCACAAGCAAGAGACGACCTGCAGGCACGATGGTGGAAGCTGGAAGAAAAATTTATGAATAAGTTTGGTAAAAAACCTGATGTAGAAGCAGTGCTTTTTTTGATAGGCGTACAGGAAGTAAGAAATCTTAAAAAAGATTTTACGAAAGAGCAGAAACAAGACCTTATGCACATTGCAGTGTGCTCTGTGCTTGCGCAAAGCGGCTATTACGAGCTTGAAAAGTATGATGATGATGGATGGCCTCACTTTACACAATTAAAAGCTTTGCCGCATTATAACATGATGGACCAGGAAAATTTTCTTAAAGATCATATATTGCTTTACTTTGATGAAGCAAATGATTTTTAAATAATCAACCTTCATTTTTCAACAATTTTTATAACAATTTGTATTTGAAAAAAATAAATTTATAAATAAAAATAAATGACCTACCCTGAAAATTTACTGTATACTAAAGACCATGAATGGATGTTGATAGAGGGCGATATGGCAACTATTGGCATCACTGATTTTGCGCAGCATGAACTTGGCGATATTGTGTATGTGGAAATAGAAACAAAAGGCAGAGCGCTTTCTGCAGATACCATCTTTGGAACCGTAGAAGCCGTGAAAACAGTGAGTGATCTGTTTCTGCCTGTTGCCGGAACGATAACTGAAGTAAACCCCTTGCTGGAAACAGAGCCGGAGAAAGTAAATACTGATCCTTATGGAGATGGATGGATGATAAAAATGAAAGTAGATAACCCTGACGATGTAAGCAAACTGATGGATGCAAAAGCGTATGAAAAAGTAATCACCTGATTTTATTGCAATAGATTTCTATAGATAATTTTTGCCTGGTTAATCAACAGCCACGCTTTGCAACATAAATTTTAAATGAATACATTTGCGATATGGAAAATGTAGAAAACATGGAGTACAATACCACCCGGAACCATCTTATAATAAGAGAATATGGGCGGCACATACAAAAAATGGTAGAGTATGTATTAACAATAGAAGACAAAGAAAAGCGGCAGAAGAATGCTTATGCACTTATAGAGCTCATGGGCTTTTTGAACCCTCATTTAAAAAATGTTGAAGACTTTCGTCATAAGCTTTGGGATCATCTTTTTTTAATAAGCGATTTTAAGCTTGATGTGGATAGCCCTTACCCAAAGCCCACACGCGAAACACTGAAAGCCAGGCCTGAAAAACTTCCTTATCCTAAAAGACATCCAAGACATAATCATCTGGGTAAAAATATAGAGATAGTAATTGATAAAGCGCTTAGCGAAGAAGATGGTGACAAGCGACAAGGCTTTGCCAATGCAATTGCTTATTACATGAAGCTTACGTACAGCAACTGGCATAAAGAATTGGTGCATGATGATAACATACAAACAGAGCTTAATGCTATAACAAATGGCGAATTAGAATTTAATAATAAGCCTTTCATAAAGCACCGTGTGGATAACAGCAGGGAAGAATTTGTAAGCAACGTAGGCAAGTACCGGAAGAATTTTGGAGGCCGTAATAATAATAACCGGAACAATCAAGGCGGGCAAGGCAGAGATAACAGAAATAACGGCAGAAATAAATTTTCAAAAAAGAGATATTAATAATTAAAAGATAAAGTAGTAGCCCCGGCATTCGTAACTGCCGGGGTTTTATTTTTGTTTATTAAAGTAAAATAAAACTTTAGTATGGGATTATTTGAAGTAACAGGCGGGAAAAAACTGAAAGGTGAAATAACGCCGCAAGGCGCCAAGAATGAGGCTTTACAGATAATATCCGCAGTGTTGCTCACCAAAGAAAAAGTAACTGTACATAACATTCCCAATATCACAGATGTTAACCTGCAGATAGAGCTGCTGGAAGGATTGGGCGTATCAGTTGAGCGGGTTAATAAACATACCTATATTTTCCAGGCAAATAATATTAATGTTGATTACCTCTCTTCGCCTGCATTCCGGCAAATGACAGGCAGGCTTCGGGGCAGCGTAATGCTTGCCGGCCCAATGCTTGCAAGATTTAAAAAAGCTTACGTGCCCAAGCCAGGCGGAGATAAAATTGGCCGCCGGAGATTAGATACACATATTATCGGCTTTCAAAAGCTCGGCGCCCACTTTGATTATGATAATGATGCTTCTTTTTTTCTTTTAAAAACCAATGAACTTAAAGGAACCTCTTTGCTGCTCGATGAGCCAAGCGTTACAGGTACTGCCAACATAATAATGGCTTCTGCGATGGCTAAAGGCATTACAACGTTATATAATGCGGCTTGCGAACCATATATACAGCAGCTTTGCAAAATGCTTAATGCAATGGGGGCAAAAATATCTGGAATTGGCAGCAACCTGCTTACTATTGAAGGCGTAAATGAACTGCATGGAACCACCCATACCATTCTTCCTGATATGATTGAAGTAGGCTCGTTTATTGGGCTTGCAGCAATGACGCAGAGTGATATTATAATAAAGAATGCCGGTATTAATCACCTTGGCATTATCCCTGAAAAGTTTGAGCAATTAGGAATTCGTTTGCAGTATAACGGTGATGATATATATGTTCCTGCGCAGGAGATATACCAGGTGCAAAGTTTTTTAGATGGATCTGTGCTTACTATTAATGATCATCCGTGGCCTGGCTTTACACCTGATCTTTTAAGCATAGTATTAGTTGTGGCCACCCAGGCAAGAGGCAGTGTTTTAATTCACCAAAAGATGTTTGAAAGCAGACTTTTTTTTGTAGATAAGATTATTGAAATGGGCGCCCACATTGTATTGTGCGATCCGCACAGGGCCGTAGTTATTGGGCTTGAAAGAAAACACCAGCTAAAGGGAATACAAATGAGCAGCCCAGACATCAGGGCTGGCGTGGCTTTGCTTATTGCAGCATTAAGCGCAGAAGGCAAAAGCATTATTCAAAATATTGAGCAGATTGACAGAGGATACCAGGATATTGATGAGCGGCTGCAAAAGATCGGGGCACAAATAATAAGGAAATAATTTTTTATAAAAAGAAGTAGTTACCTTTTTTTATGGATAAAAAATATAACAAGCTTATTCTTATAACAGCCCCATCCGGCGCTGGCAAAACATCTATTGTAAAATATTTAATGAACACTTTTTCGGAACTGGCTTTTTCTGTTTCTGCCACTACACGGCTTCCAAGAAATGATGAAAAGGATGGCAAGGATTATTATTTTATTTCAGAAAAAGATTTTAAAGAAAAAATTCATCACAAAGAATTTTTAGAATGGGAAATGGTGTACGAAGGCAAATATTATGGCACATTAAAATCTGAAATTGAAAAGCTTTGGTCGCTGGCTAAAATACCCGTACTTGATATTGATGTGCAGGGCGCGATACATGTGCAGCGCCAGTATCCGGTGAATACAATTTCCATTTTTATACAAGCGCCCTCGCCTGAAGAATTAAAAAAAAGATTGCTGAACCGCGGCTCAGAGACTGAAGAATCTTTACAGGCGCGCATAAATAAATCATCTTTTGAAATGACCTTTAAAAATCATTTTGAAAATGTAATTATTAATAAAGATTTTACAGCTGCCTGCCAGGAGGCAGAAAATATAGTTTCAGCATTTCTTTATAATGATTAATTTTAAAATGACTTAACTCATCTTAATATTCTTTGAAACATGGAGTGGATGCCGGTCATAGCAATTATTGCATCGCTAGTATTTATTGGTTTTTTTTCAGGAATCGAAATTGCATTTGTTTCCGTTAGCAAGCTTTCTATTGAATTAAGAAAAAAACAAGGAACTTATGCGGGCAGAAACTGGGCAGTGTTTATGGAGAAACCTGCGCGTTTCATTGGCACCACTTTAATAGCAATGAATTTGCTGATGGTTGTATACGGGCTGCTCTGGAGCAATGTATTAAATAATGTGTGGCAATACTGGGGCATTCAAAATCCATTTATAAAACTTATAGTTGAAACAGCAGTTTCCACCGCACTATTATTGATCGTTGAATTTATCTTCAAAGCTTTTTTCCGGGCTACTAATAATGCTGTTACCGGCAGTGCTGTCATCACATTTTTTATAAAATTTGTGTATTCACTTCTTGCATGGTTTGCAAAGGTCTTTGTGAACATATCTGAGTGGTTATTAAAATATATTTTCAACGTCAAGCTTCAAAATAAAAATGAAGCTTTTACAAAAATTGATCTCGAACACTTCATTCAGCAAAGCACCTTGCACGATGCCGAAGATGAAGAAAAAAGCAATGAATTATTTGAAAATGTATTATCTCTTGCCGATATAAAAGTGCGCGAATGCCTGATACCCAGGAAAGAGATAGAATCAATTAATATTAATGTTTCTTTGGAAGAAGCCAAGACGCGTTTTATAAATACCAGGCTTAGCAAGCTGGTTGTTTTTGAAGACAGTATAGATAATATAAAAGGATACATTCACCAGCTTGATCTTTTTAAAAAACCTGCAAGCGTAAGATCAATACTGCTTCCTATTCCTGCAGTGCCTGAAAGCATGAGCGCCACGGGCCTCATTGATAAATTTAGCAAAGAAAGAAAAAGTATAGCATGGGTGGTGGATGAATTTGGTGGCACTTCCGGCATCGTAACAATGGAAGACCTGCTGGAAGAAATATTTGGCGATATAAATGATGAGTACGATAACATCAGCGACCAGTTTATTGATAAGCAAATTTCTACAAGTGAATACATCCTCAGCGGGCGGCTTGAGCTGGATTATTTGAGAAATAAATATAAAATGGAGTTCAGGAAAAATGAAGAAACAGAAACGCTTTCAGGTTATATCATAAGCCAGCATCAATCCATCCCGCGGCAGAAAGATCGCATCATTATTGATGATTATCAGTTTGATATTTTAAGTGTAAGCGACACGCGCATTGACACGGTGAAACTAAAAATGCTGAGATAAAAATTTCATTAGGTTTTATTAAAGCCGTTCATCTATAAATGAATAGGTGCAAACATGATCATTGCAATTAATATAAAAATTATTGGTAAAGATGAAAATGATACTTCCGATAATTTTATGTATGAAGTTGCAACAAGAATTGTACAAGCTCACCCGCAACATACTTTTATAATTATTTCTGCAAAACCAATAGCAAATTTTGTAACTGCTGTAAATGTTATAAACGTTGTAATCTGGCCACAGGGAAGGCATCCGACGCAATGGCTTGTTTGGTACAACCTGAAAATTAAGTCGGTTATAAAAAAATATAAAGCAAATATTTTTATCTCTTATGGCGTTGGTTCTCTTTCATTAAAAGTGCCTCAATACATCATTGTTGCTGATCTCAATTTTATTTACCATCCGGAAATTTATAGAAGAACTGAATTATTTTTTTATAAAAAATATCTTGTAAAAAGCTTAAAAAAAGCAAGCCTTATTTTAACCGTTTCTGAATTTTGCAAAGCAGATATTATAAAGCGGTTTAAAATAAATGATAACAATGTGCAGGTAGTTTACAAAGGCTCCGATACATCTTTTACCGAAATAAATAATGAGGATCACGAAAAAATAAAAACAAAACTTACTGATGGTAACCACTACTTTTTATATGCCGGGGAAATAAGTTTTCATAAAAATATATTGAATTTATTAAAGGCATTTTCAGCTTTTAAAAAACGCCAGAAAAGCAACATGCAATTGGTTATTGCGGGAAAGCCGGGCTTTAAATATAAAGATATAATTGAAAGTTTGCGACTCTTCAAATTTAAAGATGAAGTAAAAATTATAAGCGATACTACTGGCGAAGAAATAAAAAAAATCATTGCTGCTGCGTACGCTTTTGTTTATCTATCAATGTACGAAGCTTTTCCTACTTCGGTAATGCAAGCAATGAGTTATGGCGCTCCGGTGGTGACTTCATCAGCAGCATCAATGCCTGAAATATGCGCCGGCGCTGCATTGTATGCCGACCCTGCGAACTTTAAAGAGATGGCTATACAAATGATGCAGTTATACAAAAATGAAACTATCAGAAATGATCTTATTAAAAAAGGTAAAGCGCAGGCAGCAAAATACAACTGGGATATAACTGCTGATCTGGTTTGGAAAAATATACAGGAGCTATATAACTTTTAGGTTTTAAGCAAACATTTAACCATACACTTTTCTTACCACCTGCAATAGTATTAATTTGCGCACCTTATGAAGGAATCAAAAATAAACATCAATATATCGCTCGATGATGATAAAGTGCCGCAACAGATTACATGGAGCGCCACAGATAGCACAGCAGAATCTTTTCAAAAAGCAAAGGCAATGTTTTTGGCTTTTTGGGATGCAGCTGATAAGTCTGCCCTGCGCATAGACCTTTGGACAAAAGATATGATGATAGATGAAATGGCCGATTTTTATTACCAGGTTTTTATTGGTATGGCCGAAACTTTTCAAAGGGCTACCAAACATGTAAAGCTTAGTAACGATATGAAAACGTTCGCAGCTGATTTTCATAAAAAATTTATAGAACTGGAGAAAGAAAAGAATACATAATTATTATAAAAAACAAAAGATATGAGCCTTGAACAAAATGTAATGGCAGAGCTTAAAACAGCTATGCTTGCCAAAGATGAGAAAGCGCTGCGCTCGCTGCGCGCTATAAAAGCTGCCATCATCAACCTTAAAACATCAGAAGGCTTTAGCGGCGAAGTGAAGGAAGAGGATGAAATAAAGATGCTGCAGAAACTGGTAAAGCAAAGAAAAGAATCTTTGGAAATATATGAAAAGCAGAACCGCAACGACCTGGCAGAAAAAGAAAGTGAAGAAATTTTTGTGATAGAAAAATTTTTGCCAAAGCAAATGAGCGAAGATGAATTAAAGAAAGTGATTGAAACAATTGTAAAGCAAACCGGCGCTACAAGCCAGGCAGATATGGGTAAGGTTATGGGTATGGCCAATAAGCAGCTTGCAGGAAAAGCAGACGGTAAAACGATTGCAGCTATTGTAAAAGAAATACTGGCACCAAGATAACTCTAAAGTTTTATTATAATAAAGATGTATGATAATTGACATTGCATATTTATTTGTAATGATAATTGCTGTATTCAAAGGATTGAGCAAAGGTTTTATCGTTGGCATATTTTCGCTGCTTGCATTTATTATAGGTCTCGCCGCAGCTTTAAAGCTCTCCGCTGTTGTTGCAGTGTACCTGCAAAATCATGTAACCTCTTCTTCCAGGTGGCTTCCTGTTCTTTCATTTGCTATTGTATTTATTATAGTAGTGATGCTTGTGAGTTTTGGCGCAAAGCTTTTAAAAAAAGTGGTTGATATTGCATTGCTTGGCTGGCTCGACAGGCTTGGGGGTATAGCGCTTTACTTTATTATTTATACCATTATATTCAGTGTTGTATTGTTTTTTGCAGAAAAGATCTTTTTAATAAAACTGGATGTTATTAATGCATCTGCGGTTTATAAATATGTTGCACCGTGGGGGCCGTATGTTATTAATAATCTTGGCAAGATCATTCCACTTTTTAAAGATATGTTTGCCCAGTTAGAAAACTTTTTTGGAGCGTTTGCAAAAAAATACAGGTAGAAAAAACTATACAACAATATTTCGCTTTCTTTGCATAGAAACATTTATTTTAGCAATATTCTGTTGCATATAAATCTTCACAGCAACGTACTAATGGAATATACAATTCATCAAGAAGGAAAGTTTAAGTTTATTGAAGAAGGTGAAGGCGAGCCTATTTTGTTATTGCATGGGCTTTTTGGTGCGCTTAGCAATTTTGAGCATCTTATTAATTATTTTAAAAGCACCAATAAAATCATTGTTCCCCTGTTGCCTTTGTTTGAGCTTGACTTATTGCATACAACAGTAAGCGGGTTACAAAAGTTCGTTTTTAAATTTATTGAAACAAAAGGTTATAAAGATATTCACCTGCTCGGTAACTCTCTCGGCGGTCATGTGGCGCTGGTATATATTTTAAAGCATCCAGAGAAAATAAAATCGCTTATACTTACCGGTAGCTCAGGCTTATTTGAAAGCGGAATGGGAGATAGCTACCCAAAGCGGGGAGATAAGGAATATATAAGAAAAAAAACACAACTTACATTTTACGATCCGGCTATGGCCACAGAAGAGCTCGTAAATGAATGCTTTGAAATAACCAATAACCGACTTAAAGTAATTAAAATAATTTCATTGGCTAAATCTGCAATTCGTAATAACCTTGGCGAAGAACTAAGCCAGATACACCAGCCAACCTGCCTGATATGGGGTAACAATGATACGATTACACCACCGTTTGTAGCACAGGAATTTAATAAGCTTATACCGCATAGCGAACTGCACTTTATTGATAAGTGCGGACATGCGCCCATGATGGAAGTTCCGGATGAGTTTAATAAAATACTTGGCGGCTTTATCACAAAATTAAAAGTGCCTGCAACAGTTCACTGATTTATTTTGTCTTTGTGTAGTATCCGTTATTGTTTTTTTTAATTTATAAATTGAATCAACAATATGTTAGCACACGAACTTATAAGCAATGATGTGCCAGGCGTAGAACTTACAGACAGCGTATCTAAAGCGCTGCGACTGATGAAAGAGTTGAAAACAACGCACCTGCCGGTGGTGGATAATGAAAAATATTTAGGGCTGATAAGTGAAGACGATTTAATGGAAAAAGCAGAGCCGGGCAGCCAGCTTTTGTTATTTCAAAATAATTTTATTAATGCCTTTGTTTCATCGGATAAGCATTTTTTAAATGCTGTTACGGTAACCAATCACTACCAAACCAATGTAGTACCTGTGGTGAATGAATCAAATGAATTTCTGGGCACCATTGGCAGCTTCCGCCTGTTATCAGCGTTAGGAAATTTTTCAGGAGCTGATGAAACAGGTGCTATTATTGTTCTTGAGATGGAACGGTCAAAATTTTCTATTTCAGAAATCAGCAGAATTGTTGAAAGTGATGGCTCTGTAATTCTTCATCTTAATGTAACCATGAAGCCCGGTTCATCAATAATACAGGTAGCTATTCATTTAAATAAAAAAGAAATAGCAGTTATTGTTGCTGCATTTGAAAGGTATGATTATACCCTTTCTTACTACTCAGGCGAGGAGCTGTTTGAAAATGAAATTGAGCTTAATTATAAAAACCTGATGAACTACCTGGATATCTAAGGTAACTGTTACCTTACAAACGTTTTCAATTAATCTTACACTTTATTATCTTATAAAAAAATTATAGCATTATGTATAATTTTAGTTGCCGCCCTATTGTTTTATAACTGGTAATGCAAAAGCATTTATTTTTACAAATATGCGCATAGCTATTTATAGCAGGGGCCTGGAAGCAAACCACCAGGACGGGCTGAAACTGCTGCTTGCAGAACTGGCTCATTATAAGGTTGAGCCGGTTATTTTTCAAAATTTTTTCAACCAGTTCTATTCTTCCATAGGTATTGTAACTAAATATTCCACTTTTAATTCTCCTGAAGATCTGCAAGAAGTGGATTACCTTATAAGCCTCGGCGGCGATGGCACCTTGCTGGATGCTGTAACATTTGTAGGAGGCAAAAGCATTCCCGTTTTGGGAATTAATTATGGGAGGCTTGGCTTTTTGGCAAGCATTGGTAAAGATGAGTTGCACCTGGCCGTAAAAGCCCTGGTACAAAAAACTTATATGCTGGATAAGCGCTCACTTATTCATTTAGATGCCAATATGCCTTTGTTCGGCGGTGTGGCTTTTGCTTTAAATGAATTTACTATTCATAAAAAAGATACGTCGCCAATGGTGAAAATTCACACGTATCTCAATGGCGAATTTTTAACCACCTATTGGGCAGATGGCCTTATTGTTTCAACACCAACGGGCTCTACAGGCTATTCTTTAAGCTGCAACGGCCCTATAGTTTTTCCGGAATCAGCCAGTATGGTTATCACACCTGTATCGCCACATAATTTAAACATACGACCGATAGTAGTTCCCGATAGCTCTATCCTGTCTTTCGAAGTGGAAGGACGCACCGATGGTTTTTTATGCACGCTTGACAGCCGCCGGGAAATTGTTACCAAAGAAGTTTTACTTGCCATCAGAAAAGAGAACTTTAGTATAAACCTTGTACGGCTCAATGAAAATAACTTTTTGCAAACACTTCGTAATAAATTATCGTGGGGTCTTGACAAAAGAAATTAATGAGCTATTTTTAACTTATGTATATAATTTAAACATCGTTTCTTCGTTTTACAAAAAACATAATATCTTATTTTGCACCTTTTATGAAAAGATCACTTGCCCTAATTATCATAGTATTTGTTTTTTTTTCAAAAGCTTCTGCTCAATATGAAACCGTGCAGGAAGGCGAATATGGCCTCACTGGAGGCGTAGCACATTACTTTGGAGATCTTAATAACCGTGCCGCTATCAACAGGCCAAAGATTGCACTTGGCGCCTTCTTTAGAAAACAATTTTCAAATTATGTTGCCTTAAGATTAACCGGGCATTTCGCTCAGCTGGGTTATAGCGATCAATATAGTCAGAATGAATTTCAACGCAGAAGAAATCTGAGCTTTAATACCAACATTTTTGAAATAGCAGTAAGAGGTGATTTTAATTTTTTTAAATTTATTCCTTCAGATCCTGAGCATTCATTTACACCTTATGCCACCATTGGCGTGGGAGTTTTTAGCTACGATCCTTATGCTTACCTCGGTGGCAAAAAATATTATCTGCGGCCCCTGGATACTGAAGGAGAAACATTTTATAAAGGAAGAAAAGCGTATGGCACTATGGCGGTTTGTATTCCGGTTGGCTTAGGAATAAAATATGCGATCACAAGTAAAATAAATCTTTCTGCAGAGCTTGCCTATCGTTTTACCACCACAGATTATATTGATGATGTAAGCAGCACTTACGTAGGCGCTGATAAGTTTCCATCAGTAAACGGTTCGCCATCAGTGGCGTCGCTGTTGCAGGACAGATCTTACGAAATCGGAACGCTTATCGGCGAAGAAGGCCGCCAGCGTGGCTTTAGCAAACAAAAAGATTCTTATGCTATTCTTGAGCTGGGCCTGTCTTTTAATATTCTTTCTTATCGTTGCCCTTCTGCACGATGATCTATTAAATTTTTCTGCATTAGCTTCTGGTAAATACTTTTTAAAATCACTGTAATTGTTTTCTTATTTTTGTTATTAAGTCAGGCGACTCAATGCCTGACTTAATTATTTTAAATCAATATGTATTTTAAAATTATATGAGCCTGAAAGAAAAATTGAGCTTTGATAAATTGCCGCGCCACATCGCCATCATTATGGATGGTAATGGAAGATGGGCAAAAGAGAAAGGGAAAGACAGGCTTTTCGGGCATTACAGTGGTGTGGAAAGCGTGAGAGATATTGTGGAAGGATGCGCGGAACTGGGCATTGAATATTTAACTCTCTATGCCTTCAGCACAGAGAACTGGGACAGGCCAAAAGATGAAGTAACAGGCCTGATGGAACTGCTGGTACAAACGATTAAGCAAGAAGTTTCAACTCTTAATAAAAACAATATAAAGCTTCACGTAATAGGTAATATAAAAATGCTTCCTTCTGCTGCGCAAAATGAATTAGCAGAAGCATGCGAAGCAACTGCCGTTAACACAGGCCTCCATCTTATAATGGCGCTTAGCTACAGCAGCCGCATGGAAATAATAGAAGCCGTAAGGTCAATAGCATCAAATATCACATCAGGAAAGATGAATGCTGAAGCCATTGATAATACTGTGTTTGAACAACACTTGTTTACAGCCGCCTTTCCCGATCCTGAGCTGATGATACGAACCAGCGGAGAATACAGGATCAGTAATTTTTTACTCTACCAGCTTGCCTATAGCGAATTATATTTCACCGGCACTTTATGGCCCGATTTCAGAAAAGAAAACCTGTACGAAGCCATAATAGATTATCAAAACCGTGAGAGGCGCTTTGGAAAAACAAGCGAACAAATTGCTTAACTTTTATTGGCTGCACTATTTGTTTAACCAATACCTTATCCTTAGTTTGATTTAACAAATACTTTTAATAATTGCCGTTATCTTGCCGCCTTATAAAAAAATTGATTTTTAATGCCCAATGTCTACAAGATTCTATTCTTAGTAGTTATAGCTTTTACTACCAAAACAAACCTTACCGCCCAGGTTGCAACTGATACAGTGCCACCGAGTTCAGTAAATGTTCCTCTTGAAAATATATTTAACAGCAAAACACCCAAGGAATATATAATCGGTAATATAAAAGTTACCGGTACAAAATCTTTTGATCCCAACCTTATTATATCCATTTCCGGCCTTGCTGCAGGCGATAAAATAACTTTACCCGGCGCTGATAACTTTTCCAAAGCCATAAATAATTTATGGAAACAAAATCTCGTTTCTGATGTCAAGATTTATTTTACCAATCTTGTGGGCAACAAGCTTTCTGTTGAAATAAATGTTACCGACAGACCGGGGTTAACAGCGTTTAAATTTAAGGGCATTAGCAAAGGCGAAGCTGATGACCTTACAACCAAGCTTGGGCTCGCAAAAGGAAAGGTGACGCGGGTTACAGAGAATCTGAAAAGGTCTTCCATACAAACTATTAAAAAGTTTTTTATTGATAAAGGATTTAGAAACGTAGATGTTTCTGTAATACAAACCAAAGATGCAAGCGCCGCCAATGCTGTGAATATAGTTTTTGTTGTAAATAAAAATGCGAAGGTGCGCATCAATGAAATTTATTTTGCCGGCAATGAATCTGTAAGTGATGCAAAGCTTAAAAAACAGATGAAAGGCACTAAGGAAAAAAGCAGGTTTACCTTGTTTCCTTATGCGGCAGGCAATGTGTTTGATTCTGGTAAAAGCAATCGCATTACGTTTAATGAATACCTGCATACTAATGGCTATTTAATTCCTTCTAAAACAAAGGAATTGCTCGACCCTTATTTCCGCTTTAAACTTAGCTCTGCAAAATTCAGCGATAAAAAATATGTTGAGGATAAACAGAACATTTTAGATTATTATAACTCTCTTGGCTTTCGGGATGCAGCTATACTTAATGATACTACTTATGCGGATAAAACCAACCTGGATGTTGGTATAAAAGTAAGTGAAGGGCACCGCTATTATTTTGGAAATATTAACTGGAAGGGAAATACAAAATATTCCGATTCATTACTAAGCCTTTTATTAGGTATAAAAAAAGGAGATATTTATAATGCTGAAACGCTTAATAAAAGATTGGGTAAAACACCATCTGCAGAGGGCGGAGATATCAGCAGCCTTTACCAGGATGATGGATATTTATTTTTTAGAATAGACCCTGTGGAAACTGCCGTTTACAACGATACCATAGATCATGAAATACGCATTGTAGAAGGGCCGCAGGCTACAATTGGCAAAGTGGAAATAACAGGGAATGATAAAACAAAAGATTATGTGATACGCCGTGAGCTGCGCACTATACCTGGCGAAAAATTCAGCAGGCAGGATATTATAAGAACACAAAGAGAGCTTTCGCAACTTGGTTATTTTAACCCGGAAAAAATTAACCCTGGCATTGTGCCTAACACGGAAGATGGAACGGTGGATATAACCTGGGGGCTTGAAGAAAAATCATCCGACCAGTTAGAGCTTTCCGCAGGCTTTGGCGGAGGCATTGGCTTAACAGGTACACTTGGGGTTACGTTCAATAACTTTTCCATATTTAATATTTTTAATAAAAAAGCATGGGATCCGTTGCCCACCGGCGATGGGCAAAAGCTAAGCCTCAGGGGCCAAAGCAATGGCAAGCAATACAGGTCGTATAACTTTTCATTTACAGAACCGTGGTTTGGCGGCAAGAAAAGAAATTCATTGACTTTAAGTTATTACGACACTAAGTATTCCAATTCCTATAACCGCTCTGGTGTGTATCAAAGAAGCTTTGCCGATTCATCTTATATAAAAACAACTGGCTTTAGCCTGGCGCTTGGCAAGCAATTAAAATGGCCGGATGATTTTTTCTCTTTGGTATACCAGCTTAGCTACCAGCGCTACAAGCTCAAAAACTATAACATATTTCCTCAGTTAAATAATGGTATTTCAAATAATATAAGCTTAAAGATTACGCTCGCCCGTGCATCTACTTTAGGAAATCCCATCTTCCCCACAGGAGGCTCTAATATTATTTTAAGTGCCCAGTTAACGCCTCCTTATTCGCTTTTCAGAAATGCTGATTTTTATAAAAATCAGCAAGCCGCTGATCAATATAAATTTGTTGAGTTTCACAAAGAGCGCTTTACCGCAGAATGGTTTGTACCTCTTGGCAAGGGACGAGGGGAAGAAAAAAACAAACAATTCATTCTTCATCTGGCAGCTAAATATGGGTTTCTTGGGCGGTATACCAATAAAACCATTACTTCTCCGTTTGAAAGATTTCAGCTGGGCGATGCAGGCCTCAGCAATAATTATGGCTTGCTTGGTTACGATATTATTGCGCAGCGCGGTTACCCTGTGTACGATAATTCTAACCCTAAAATAAACCCTGACCTAACCACTGCAAGCAACTTTTTTACTATTTTTAATAAATACACTTTTGAGGTAAGGTATCCTTTCAGCACCAGCGCAAGCAGTACTATTTATGGCCTTACTTTTTTTGAAGCAGCAAACGGGTGGTACAACATACAAACCTATAATCCGTTTCAATTGCGCAGATCAGTGGGCGCAGGTATGCGTTTCTTCTTGCCAATGTTTGGCTTGTTAGGGTTCGATTATGGTGTGGGGCTCGACAGGATCACTCCGGGTGGCGGCTTAAAAGGCGCCGGTAAATTCACCTTTATGCTTGGGCAGGAGCCTGAATAGCAAGCAATATATTTTTTATGAAAAAAATAGTTTTTATAATAACATCCGTTTTTTTGCTTAACGGATATTTGTATGCACAGCGTTATGCAGTAATTGATTCAAAATATATTTTGGGCAAATTGCCGGAATATAAATCTGCACAACAAAAACTTGATGACTTTAGTAAACAATGGCAGCAGGAAATTGATATGAAGTCTGCACAGCTCGATAAGATGCATAAAGATTATGATGCCGAGCAGGTAATGCTTAGCGATGATCTGAAAAAGAAAAGAGAAGATGAATTGTTCAATGCCGATAAGGCTTTAAAAGACCTGCAAAGAAAAAGATTTGGCTACGAAGGAGATCTTTTTAAAAAAAGAGAAGAATTGATAAAGCCAATACAAGACAGGGTTTACAATGCCATACAAAAGCTGGCGGTATCAAAATTATATGATTTCATTTTAGATAAAAGTGAAGGAATTACTGTTATCTTTGCCGACCCAAAACTTGACAGGAGCGATGATGTGCTTAAAGAAATGGGAGTTAAATAATATAAAAAACAAATAGCTCATGCAGCTATACATAATTTTAAACACTTTAATAAAACAAACCTCAAAACAAAAAATGAAAAAGCTCATTACATTATTAGTATTAATTTCAGCAGGTACCTTTGGTTTTTATAATAAAGTAAATGCACAAAAAATTGGATATATAAGCGCTGATGAAATAATACAGGCTATGCCTGAAGCTGCGACAATACAATCCAAGCTGGACGAATACCAGAAATCTTTATATCAAAATGCGCAGGAGCAGCAAACAGCTTTAAACGATGCCGTTCAAAAATTTTATAAAGATTCGGCTACTATGAGTGCAAGTTTAAAAGAAGTAAAAAGAAGTGATCTTCAAAAGCAAGTTCAGGATTTAAGCGGTATGGATCAAAAAATCCAAAACCAGTTTGAGCAAAAAAGGCAGGAGCTTTCTTTGCCCGTACAAAAGAAGCTGCAGGCAGCCATTGAAGATGTTGCAAAAGAAAATGGTTATACTTATGTGTTACCAAGAGAAGCATTAATATATATGCCGCCAGCAGGAGATATAGGGCCATTGGTAAGAAAAAAACTGGGCTTAAAAGAAGCAGCAGCCGGAGCCACCGTAGCACCCAGAAAGTAATTAGTAAAACATTTTTTAGAGCTATCCATAAAAAGGATAGCTTTTTTATTTGATAAAAATGAGCAAAGCAGCACCCATCGGCGTTTTTGATTCAGGGTATGGAGGCCTTACCGTTTTAAAAGAAATAGTAAAAAAATTACCGGACTACGATTACATATATCTTGGTGATAATGCACGTGCACCTTATGGCACAAGATCTTTTGAAACAGTGTATGAATATACATGGCAATGTGTACAATGGCTGTTCAGTCAAAATTGCCCTATGATCATTCTTGCCTGCAATACCGCGTCAGCAAAGGCTTTAAGAACTATACAGCAAAATGATTTGGTAAAAAATTATCCGGATAAACGTGTGCTTGGCGTTATAAGGCCCAGCGCTGAAGTGGTGGGCAACTATACAAAGACAAATGAAGTAGGTATTCTTGCTACCAATGGTACCGTAGAATCTCTTTCTTATGTTATTGAAATTGAAAAATTTTATCCGGCCATAAAAGTGCATCAACACGCCTGCCCGCTTTGGGTTCCACTGGTAGAAAATAATGAGTACGCCAGTGGAGGTGCCGATTTTTTTATAAAAAAAGATGTAAATGCGTTGCTAAAGTCTTCAAAAAAGATTGATACCATTTTGCTTGGCTGCACGCATTATCCATTGCTTGCAGATAAAATAAAAAAATATATAAGCGAAGATGTGCAGCTTATTTCGCAGGGCGAAATAGTTGCTGACAGCCTTGAGAAGTACCTGCAACGGCATACTGAAATTGAAGTGCAATGCAGTAAAAATAAAAGCATTCATTTTTTTACCACTGATTCAGCAAAAGACTTTGATAAGCACTCGGCTATCTTTTTTGGTAAAAGTGTATTTTCAAAGCATATAGATTTATGAAATCTTTTGTGGATATTCCTTTCATATTTGTGCTCACAAATAAAAATACTTTCTTACTTTTGCACCCCTTTCACAAATCAGCTGATGGTGCGGCTGTTAAACTGAAATAATTCTTTACAGGAAAATTAATTTATATGCCAGGAAAAAAACGAACCTATCAGCCGCATAAGCGCCGTCGTAAAAGTGTTCATGGTTTCAGAGAGCGCATGTCAACCGCCAATGGCCGCAAAGTGTTGGCAAGCCGCAGAAAAAAAGGGCGCTACAAGCTCACTGTTTCTGATGAGCATGGAAGTAAAAAATAAATATATTTTAAATATTTTTACGAAATAACTTAGCCTCCCTTGTGAGGCTTTTTCTTTTAAACTCAAATACATAATTATTCAAGAAAAATTTTCATTTAAGAAGAATGAAAAGCTAAAAAGCCGGAAACTTATTCAGCAGCTTTTTACCGAAGGGAAATCTTTTTCTGTTTTTCCTTTAAGAGTTTTATATATCCACCCCGAAATGAGCGCAAATATTTTGCAAGCCGCGTTTTCAGTAAGCAGCAAAAACTTTAAAAAAGCAGTTGAAAGAAATCGGATTAAAAGGCTGATGAGGGAAGCATACAGGCTACAAAAAAATGCTTTGCAAACAGAGTTGTCAGCACATCAAAAGTCTATTGTTTTGTTTTTTATTTATACAAATAAAACGATGCCTGATTATAAAATAATTTTTGAAAAAACAAACATAGCCTTAATGCGTTTGCAAAAAATTATTACAGAGTAAATCATAAAAAAAGGTCAGGATATAACTTTCCGCCAGGAGTAATGGCATATTTTTCAAGATCAGTAATGCCTTCATTTTTTAAGACCTCTTTATCAATAAAACAATTGCCGGTACAGGTTTCTGAATTTTTACCAAGTATATAAAATGCAGCGTCAGCCACTATTTCAGAGCGCCGGCTCATTTTTATAAGCGCTTCGCCGCCGAGAAGATTCATTACGGCAGCAGTTGCAATAGTTGTTTCGGGCCACAATGTATTAGCAGCTATTTTATACTTTTTTAATTCACCAGCCAACCCAATTGCAATCATCGTCATGTTGTATTTGCTCATAGTATAGGCAAGATGATTGGCAAGCCATTTACTATCTAAATTCAGTGGCGGAGAAAGATTTAAAATGTGAGGATTATTTCCTTTTCTTAAATATGGAATACATGCCTTGCTAACAAAAAAAGTACCCTTTACATTTATATCGTGCATCAATGAAAAAGCTTTTGGCTCTGTTTGCTCTGCCTTTGATAAATTAATTGCTGATGCATTGTTTATTAAAATATCAATGCCTCCAAACACTTCAACAGCTTTGGAAACTGCAAGATTAATTTGTTCTTCAAATCTTATATCGCATTGTATGGGAAGCGCTTTTGCACCAGCATCTTCTATTTCTTTGGCTGCAGTGTAAATGGTGCCGCCAAGCTTAGGATTTTCTTCAACAGATTTGGCAGCAATTACAATGTTAGCGCCTTCCTTTGCAAGCCTTAGCGCTATTGCTTTTCCAATGCCGCGGGAGCCGCCTGTGATAAAAACAGTTTTATTTTTAAAAATCATAAATATAAATGCATATAATTTTTATTAGAAATGCTTATCCTTTCATAGAGATCATTTAACAACTGAAACTTCTTTTACACTGCCTGTTCGCTTTAAGGCGCCCCAGCCTTGCAACTCGCCCTTGATGGCTTTATTAAAAGATTTTATAAGAATATAATACATAAGCTGGCGGTAAATTAATCTTTGCGGCAGCATCCATATTAATTTAAAATGATTTTCTTTTTCAAAAGCAAAAGCCAGCGCAGCGCCTGCTACATCAATAAAAGTAAAAATGATATAATATAAAATTATATGCGGTACGCTTGCCACAATAACGCCAAAGGAGGCAGCGATAATGCTGAGCACTAAAATTATATCTGCCAGCGGAGCCAGCACAGGCAAGATCATTTGATATATCAAAATGTTAGGCATCGCAATCATTCCAAAGTTTTTATATTTAGGATTAAAGACAGTGCCGCGGTGTTTCCAAAAGCACTGCATAACCCCGAAACTCCACCGGAATCTTTGTTTTAAAAACTGCCTGAAAGTTTCCGGTGCTTCAGTATAAGATACAGCAGATGTACAATTTCTGATTGAGTATCCATTTATAAGAAGCCGCATCGTGAGGTCGCAATCTTCGGCAAGAGTATCCGTAGTAAAACCACCGGCTATAAGTACCGCATCTTTTCGAAATGCGCCAATAGCACCAGGCACCACTATTATGCAATTCAGGAGATCGAAGGCACGCCTGTCAAAGTTTTGCGAAGTAATATATTCAATGTTTTGCCAGTTCGTGATCATGTTTACCTGGTTGCCGACTTTTACATTGCCTGCAACAGCCGCCACATTATCGGTATCAAACTTTTTCATTAACTCCGTAACTGCATTTGTTTTTAATTGCGTATCTGCATCTATACATACAACAAACTCGGCGCTGGATTTTTGAATGCCATAATTTAATGCAGAAGCCTTGCCACCATTGGACTTTGTATACACCTGCACTTTAGCATTATTTAAAAAGTATTTTTTTACTTTTGAAAAAGTATCATCCTTGCTTCCATCGTCCACAAAAATAATTTCAAGCTGAGGATAGTCTTGCGCCAGCAAGCTTTTCACCGTTCTTATTGCATTCAGTTCTTCATTGTAAGCAGGAACGATAATGCTCACCAAAGGCCATTGACTTTTATCAAGCCGGGTAAAGGCGGGTAAGGCGCCCACTGATCTTTTTTCCCTGTTTCTTTGAATGCTTGCCAGCACAGCCATAAGAACAATGCGGCCTACGGATAAAATAATACCAATTAAAAAAAGTGAAAACAAAATTTGCCCGCTCCAGTATCCGGCTTCGGCAAGAAAGAAATTAAACTTTCTTGTCCACCTGTCTCTTTCCGAAGCTACTCTTGGCATTACTTCTTCTTTGGTTTTACCCATAAGGTTTGCAACGGTTGTAAATACATACCCTTTACTTTTAAAATAATCAATTATCCTGGGAAGCGCTTCCACAGTGGCCTCTCGTGTGTCTCCACCGGCATCGTGCAATAAAATAATACTTGCATTACCATCCTGCTCCTGCTTTATTACTCTTGCTACTATGCTATCAGCAGTTACATGCGGAGCCCAGTCATTAGGATCAATACTTTCATTTACGGTTAAGTAATTTTCGCTGCGGCTTCGTTCTATTGGCGCAAGCTCTTCATACGTTTGCGGCTCGGAGTCAGCATTGTATGGCGCTCTGAATAATATGGTAGAATGGCCTGTAATACTTTCAATTAAAAGACGGGTAAGCTTCATCTCAATAGCGGCCCTTTGCAGGCTCATGTCTGCAATGTTGTGATGGGTAAATGTATGATTACCTATTTCAAAGCCATCCCTGTATTCTCTTTGCAGCAGCGGAATATTTTGCTCAGCATTTATACCCACAACAAAAAAAGTTGCAGGAACTTTTTCACGCTCAAGTATATTTAATATTTGTGGTGTCCATTCAGCGCTTGGCCCGTCATCAAAGGTTAGTATCAATTTATGCCCTTTTCCGACAACGGTATCTTCAGCAAATTTTTGTATAATATATCCTGAAGGCAACTGCTCATAATTCTGTTCCGCAATTAACTGTTCGCTGCTATCTATTTCAAGATTTATTTTGCCCTGCTGCGGAGCCGAAACAATATTCAGCACTTCGCCCTCGCCTTCAAACCCAACGTTATTATAAAGAACAGGTACTGTTTTTAATGAATCAAAATCAAAAGGATTTTTTTCAAGAGATGCATTGCTAAGGTTTCTATTGTAGTATTTCCATATTCGCTGGTCTTCGCTGCCAAGCCGCCACAGCGCTGTGCCTGCAACAGGAAATTCATCAGCAAATCTTAAGATATTAAAGGTGGTAGCAGCGTCGGTAAACCATACTTCGTGCTCCGTTTTATTTATTTCGCCGCTATCGCCTTCTTCTTCTGACGCATAATTATAATGCAAATTATATGAGTCATTATCGTAAATAATTTTTTCGTTTAATGCCTTGGCTTTATTTATAACATCGTTGTAAGTAAGGCTGCTATTGAATTTCCCATTTATCCAGTCGTACCCAAAGCCACCAAGGCCCAAAATTATTTTTGAATGTTCTATTCTTTGTGCAGTCCACGATACAGCATCTTCTATCCATTTTTGTGCGCTTATTGGCCCGGGCCCGGTTGAGTTATTGTACTCATCATAAGCCATTAAAATAATATAATCATTATAATCTGATAACTTTTTATAATCATAATCATTATTCTTCGGCTCCACATCCATAGTTACGAGCATATTCTTTTCATGAAGCTTTTCATATATCTTCCTTTGAAATTCTGTGAGCAATGCATTTGTTGGCTCTATGAGTTCTTCAAAGTCTATATTAATACCGTTTAACTGGTAATAAGAAAGCGTATCAGCAACCTGCTGAATAATATTTTTTTGTAAAAAAGAATCACTTAATATTTTATGTAAAAGCTTACCATCAAATCCTTTTGCCTTTGTGCTGAAATTGGAAAAGATTGGAATAATGTGCAATTGTTTTTGCTTCATTAAGGCGAGGCCTGCGCTGTCAATTCTTGTGTTAAGTTTATAAGTTATAGTATCAATAAAAAACCATTCAGGAAAAATCGTATTAAGTTTATCCGCATTTATTTTTAAGTCTGGCAAAGATGTAGTGCCGGTCCAGGGAGTATAAAAAGCTGCCCTGATAACTGAAAGCGAATTTGCTTTGGAAGCCGTATTGCTTCTCAGCTTATTAATAGAATCAGTTCTTAATTTTTTAATTAAAAAAGCTTTAAACCCTTTATATTTTTCATTCTGTGCATTCTTTAAGGTAAGCGGGTTAGAGGGATCAAGCCTTGTTTCGTATTGTTTTGCTTTGGCCTGCATATTAGGCAGGCTTGGCAATGAGCCGCTGTATAAAGCAATACCCAGCACCACGAAAAAAAATATAGCAACGATGGCTAAAACCCGTGTGGTCCATTTCACGCTTTTCCATCTGGTTGGCTTGCTGGTTTGAAATATTTGCTGAGTATCGTTGTTAAGCTTAAGCTTTCCTGGTATGGCCATTAGTGTCTGATATATAAATATAAAAGTGAAGCAAAGATAAATGTTAGATCAATGAATTGTGGTTATGTAAAAAGCATAAGATTGCTTAACATTTATTTAAAAAGAAAGGCCCCTGTAGAAACAGGGGCCGTTTACCAAAACTAACTGCTTATGAGAAAATTGACTTTTAAAACTTGTATGAAATATTATTTTCAAATCACATGCCAAAAGTAAAAAGAATGTTGTTAAGAATATTATAAGACAAACAATATGATTGATAAGAATATGTTATTACACATTTAAAAATTAACAGTAAAATTCATCTTTCAATTTATTGATAAGTAAGTTTCTCAGAGTTTTCAGCAAACTGAAGTGCGTCAATAAATTCCTGTAATTCCCCATTTAATACATTATTAAGGTTATAAACTGTCACGCCAATCCGATGATCAGTAACCCTCCCCTGCGGATAATTGTATGTTCTTATTTTTGCTGAGCGATCGCCAGTGCTCACAAGGCTTTTGCGGTGCCTTGATATTTCTTCCTCTTGCTTTCTTACCTCCTCTTCATATAGCTTTGTGCGCAGCATTTGCATAGCTTTTTCCCTGTTGCCAAGCTGGCTTCTTTCCGTCTGACAAACAATCACTATTCCTGTCGGAAGGTGCGTGAGCATTACTTTTGTTTCAACTTTATTTACATTTTGTCCGCCAGCTCCGCCGCTCCTTGATGTTTCCATTTTTACATCACTTTCATTTAATTCAAAATCTACTTCTTCTGCTTCTGGCATTACGGCAACGGTTGCAGCGCTTGTATGCACCCTGCCGCTTGCCTCTGTATCGGGCACGCGTTGCACACGATGCACACCACTCTCAAATTTTAAAGTGCCATATACATCATCACCTGTCACTTCTATCTGCACTTCTTTGTAGCCGCCAACTGTGCCTTCACTTTCGCTCAGCAGTGCGGTTTTCCAGCCTCTGCCTTCGCAGTATTTCAGATACATCCTCATTAAGTTTCCTGCAAATAAAGAAGCTTCATCACCACCGGTTCCCGCTCTTATTTCGAGTATGGCATTTTTTTCATCCTGCGGGTCTTTTGGTATCAACATAGTTCGTATTTGCTTTTCATACTCATCTTTTTTCCCGTGCAGGCCTGCAATTTCTTCCTTAGCAAATCCGCGCATTTCTTCATCATCACTATTCATCATTTCTTTGTTAAACTCAATGTCTTCAAGCACTTTGGCGTATTCGTTTCTTACAGTTACTATCTTTTCAAGATTGCGGTATTCCTTACTTAATTGCTTGTATTTAGTATTATCTTTAACAATCTCAGGGTTGGAAAGTGCAACGCTTAATTCTTCAAACCTCGCTTTTATAGCATCAAGTTTATCTAACATTTTTCATTTTTTTATCAAAAATCAATCTTCCCCTTTTTAAGCTTGTATTACAACGCAGTTTATCTTTGATTTTTAGCTTGCAAAATTAATCTATAGCATTTACATGAACTACCAAAAATTCAAAGCTGATCATCTCTTTACAGGCGAAAAACTTTTAAATTCCGAGCAGGTTTTAATTACAGATGATGCAGGGAATATTAAAGATATAATTGCTGAAAGGGAAGCTGGTGAAGGTATTCAGGCTTTCAAAGGAATTATATCTCCCGGATTTATTAATGCACATTGCCATCTTGAACTGTCTCATCTCAAAGGAGTTATTCCGGAAAAAACCGGGTTAGCTGACTTTGTTTTTAACGTGATAACAAAAAGGGATTTTCAGGAAGATGAAATTTTGGATGCAATTAAAACGGCTGAACAGCAAATGCTTAACTGCGGCATCGTAGCGGCCGGGGACATTTGTAACAATGATATTTCGCTTGCGCAAAAGGAACAGAAAAATATAGCTTATTACAATTTTATTGAAGTTACAGGCTGGCACCCTTCCGTGGCAGATGCAAGATTTGTAAGATGTGAAAACATTTTAAAAGAATTTTTGAAAAAAGATTTACCCGCTTCTCTTGTTCCTCATGCACCCTATTCTGTTTCTGAAAAACTTTGGGGAAATATCGCCACTTCGTTTCCCCAGAAAGTAATCTCAATTCACAACCAGGAAACCGCTGACGAAGATGAGTTCTTTTTAAACGGATCTGGCAGCCTCACCGAAATGTTTAAAAGGATGAACATTGACAATTCATTTTATGAAAAAAGAAATGTAAGAAGCGTTCAAACCTATTTTAAAAAGCTTGCACTGGCATCGTCAGTTATTTTGGTTCATAACACTTTTATGCAGGAACAGGATGTTGATTTTATAAATGAGAATAAATCATCGGAGCAATTAATCTCATTTTGTTTATGTCCAAATGCTAACCTGTATATTGAAGATGTATTACCACCGGTAGATCTGCTTATGCAAAATAATTGTAACATTATCATAGGCACCGATAGCCTCGCTTCCAACCATCAATTAAACATATTAGAAGAATTAAAAACTATCTCAAAAAAATTTGATCACATTCCTGTTGAAATGCTGCTGCAATGGGCTACCATTAACGGTGCAAAAGCTTTACAAATAGAAAATAATTTGGGCAGTTTCGATAAAGGTAAAAAACCCGGAATTGTATTAATTGAAAATGTGATTGCTAAAAAATTTACGAAAGATTCATTTGCAAAAAGAATTTTATAGGTTATTGCCTAAGCAGCTCATGCAATATGGGTAAGGTTTTCATGGCGCCAAACTCTGCAATATGAAACATATAATATTTTTCAAGCGCAGCTAAGATTGTTGTCCGAATATTTTTATTAAGTTTTATTTCTTTTAGCTCATCGGGATGCCTTGCTTTTAGTAATTGTGAAATATAATAGCTTGCAATTTCTTCTAACATATATCCATTTTGTGAAGAAGTATTTATAAAATTTCCTTCGCTTATGCTGAAATATTTTCTGTCTTCGGAATAATTATCATGCAAAGCCAATCCAAAAAACTGTGAAAGCTGCATAGCAAAGAATATAGGAAAATTCCCGGTTACTTCAGGAGTTGCCACGTCCAGGTGAATAAAAGCGTCTTCACAAAAAAGAAAAAGATCTGCATTGGCTTCCGGCTGTTTAAGGCATTTTTGCAAAAGCTCCACCATGTAAAGCGCAACAGCATTTTTAGTAACATCGCTAAAAATATTTTTATATAAATAGCTCCACTTTAAATCTTTGATGCGTTGCAGGTTTTTTAAATCGTTATGATATACTTCCATTTCCAGCAATGATGCAGGCTGAAAAAAATGCGCTTTGGAAGTTTTCTTTTGCGTGCGCACACCATTAATAATATAAGACCGGATGCCAAATAATTCTGTGAAAATGCCTGCTATCAGTGATGTTTCGCCGTATTTAACCGTGCGCAAAACCATGCCTTTTGTAGAGTGAATCATTGTTTATTAAAAGTACAAGAGTTACTTCAAAATTAAACTTACCATCAGTTATGCGCTTTATGTTAGTTAAACTTATAAGTAACTTCACGCAGCAATGCACACATTTAAAAAGTCTCTCGGTCAGCATTTTCTAAAAGATGAAAAAATAGTCTGGAAAATTATTGATTCTTTAAAGCAACATGATTTTCAAAACTTGCTGGAAGTTGGGCCTGGCGGCGGCGCACTTACCAAACATTTGATAAGGCTGCCCGGCGTAAATTTCAAAGCTGTAGAACTGGATGAAGAAAAGGTCAATTATTTGATAAAACAATTTCCTGCGCTGCATCAGAATCTTTTTCATAAAAGTTTTTTAGATATGGAAAGGCCATTCGATGAAGCTTTCACCATAATTGGCAACTTTCCGTATAACATTTCTACACAAATACTTTTTAAAATTATTGAGTGGAAAGATCAGGTAACTGTTGTTATTGGCATGTTTCAAAAAGAAGTTGCCCAAAGGGCTGCAGCCAAAGAAGGCAGTAAAATTTATGGTGTGCTTAGTGTGCTCGTTCAATATTATTATGATGTGGAATATTTGTTTTCTGTAAGTAATAGTTCGTTTGTTCCGCCGCCAAAAGTGGAGAGCGGGGTGATACGCTTAGAGATTAAAAAATCTTTTTTTTCTGTAAAAAATGAAAGAGCCTTTTGGGTACTGGTTAAAACTGCTTTCAACCAGCGGCGCAAGACTATGAGAAATGCGGTGAAAAGCTTATTTTCAAAAGAAATACTTGAAGATGAGCTCTTCAACCGCAGGGCTGAAACCCTTTCTGTTGAAGAGTTTGCAGCGCTTACCTTTAAAATGAGCTAATGAAAAATTATCTGCAAAATGTTTCGCATGTCTTTATCATTTCTGTTTGCTTTTATTCGTGTTACTCGCCAAGATATATTTATAATCCTCCGGCGCAAAACGTTCCTTTATTAAATAAAAAAAATGATGCTGAGCTATCAGCATTTTATTCAGGTTCATTTAATCTTCTTAATAAAAAAGGAGATAAAAATTATGGCTTTGACTTTCATAGTGCATGGGCTTTTAGTAAACATTTTTCGATAATGATAAATGGCACTTTGCGCAGAGAAAAAAATGATGCAAATGATACTTATTTTTATGGCGATACATCTCTTCTCTCTTATAAAATAGATATGGCGGAAGCTGCCATAGGTTACTTTTCATCTCTGCCAGAAAATGCTAAAATGAGGTTTCAAACCTTTGCAGGCGCAGCTTTGGGTACTTTGCAGATCAAAGATGCTTACACATCAAACGCAGTTTTTATAAATAAATATTTTGACAGCAGGGTCACTAAATTTTTTATTCAACCATCAATTATTTATTATCCGGCAAAGTATGTTTCTGCCGCACTAAGTTCCCGTTTTACTGCGCTTTTGTTTACCCATATTAGAACAAATTATACCAAAGAAGAACAGAATAATTATATATTGGATAGTGTAAGCGTAGCTCCGGTATTCTTTTGGGAACCTGCTCTTACTTATACTTTTTCTTTAAAAAAAATTCCTTTAAAACTTAGGCTGCAAGGGGCTTTAACGGTATTGCTTAATCATCGCTTTATAGAATCTAAAAGCGCCAACCTGGCCTTTGGTATCGTTGCCGATCTTAATAAAAAGAAAAGGCCTGTATCCTCTTTCAAAAACTAACGGTCTTTAGTTTTTCATTTTGTTTAGTTGTAATTTTAATAAGAGAAATTCATCAGCCTCACCAATCACGCTTCAATGAAAGGTTCAGTAAGAATTGTAACAGCAGCTTCGTTATTCGACGGCCATGATGCAGCAATAAATATTATGCGCAGGATTATGCAGAGCAAAGGTGCAGAGATCATTCACCTTGGGCATAACAGAAGCGTGCATGAAATTGTGGAGTGCGCTATAGAAGAAGATGCCCAGGGCATTGCAGTAACGAGTTACCAGGGTGGCCACATTGAGTTTTTTAAATACATGAAAGACCTGCTGGATACCAATGACAGCGCACATATAAAAATTTTTGGCGGTGGCGGTGGCACTATACTTCCTTCTGAAATTGACGAGTTGCATTCCTACGGAATTACAAAAATTTACTCGCCTGATGATGGAAGAAGCATGGGCCTCGAAGGGATGATTGAAGATGTAATAAAGAAGTGTGCGCCGGTTAATAAAGATGCAGAAAAAAACATAGTAAATGGTAATGGGCATGCAAAAAATAAGTTTGCTTTAAACGAATGGAGGGACATTATAAAAGTTGCCAAAGAAATAACCGATGCAGAAAATGGCTTTGCAACAGGGCCTGTTAATGAAAGCCCACAGCAGGCACCGGTACTCGGTATCACAGGCACAGGCGGTGCTGGCAAGTCTTCAGTTACTGATGAAATTGTTCGCCGCTTTTTAAGAACTTATAATGATAAAACTATCGCAGTTATATCAGTTGATCCATCAAGAAAAAAAACAGGCGGAGCTTTGCTGGGCGATAGAATTCGCATGAATTCCATTCATCATCCGCGTGCATATATGCGATCGCTGGCCACGCGTGAAAACGATAAAGCTTTAAGCAATCATGTGCAGGAAGCTATTGATGTTTGCAAAACAGCAGGGTATGATTTTATTATTTTAGAAAGCGCCGGTGTAGGCCAAAGCGATGCGTCTATTCTTGATTATTGCAATGTAAGCATGTATGTAATGACGCCTGAATATGGCGCGGCGTCTCAGTTAGAGAAGATAAATATGCTGGACTACGCAGATATTATTTGCATAAATAAATCGGATAAAGCCGGCGCACTTGATGCCTTACACGATGTAAAAAAACAATATAAACGTAATCATAATTTATGGAACGCTACAAACGATGAGTTACCAGTTATTGGCACTGTTGCTTCCATTTTTAACGATCCAGGCTGTAATGAATTGTTCATTAAAATAATACATGTTCTTCATAAAAAAACAGGCTATAAACTTGGGGAATTTATTGCTCCGGAGATCTCTGCGGGCTTAGGCAACCCGGTAATACCAGCCAGGCGCAGCAGGTATCTTGCAGAGATTGCTGATGCAATTATTAACTATAACAAAAGCGTTGAGCAGCAATCGGAACTTGCTTCCCAATTGTATCAATTAATTGGCGCAGCAAAAATTATTAATAAACAAAGTATTGAAGATGGTGATAATAATGCAATTAAAGCAATTGAAGCAAAAGCAGCAAATATTAATGAAAAGTTACTGCCGCTTTCAAAAAAAATGATTGATGAGTGGGAGCCGTTGATTGCGTCTTACAAAAAAGACTTTTTTGAATATGATGTAAGAGGAAAAATTATTAAGCAGCCCTTATATTTTGAAACGCTTTCGCATTCAAAAGTTCCAAGAATAGCAGTGCCCCGGTTTAAAGATTGGGGAGATATTTTGCATTGGCAAATGCAGGAAAATTTTCCTGGCTTATTTCCGTACACAGCAGGTGTTTTTCCACTTAAGAGAAGCGAGGAAGACCCTACACGAATGTTTGCAGGCGAAGGCAGCCCCGAAAGAACTAACAGGCGCTTTCATTATGTAAGTGTGGGCCAGCCTGCAAAGCGCCTCAGCACTGCATTTGACAGCGTTACCTTATATGGAGAAAATCCTGATAAACGCCTGGATATTTTTGGCAAAGTGGGTAATAGCGGTGTAAGCATAGCGACTGTAGATGATGCAAAAAAATTATACAGCGGCTTTGATCTTTGCAATGCCAAAACATCTGTAAGCATGACGATCAATGGGCCTGCGCCAATTATTCTTGCCTTTTTTTTAAATGCTGCTATTGACCAGCAATGTGAAAAATACCTTTCGAATACAGCATCACAGTTATCTGTAGACGAAATTTTCACTGAAAAATTCAATAACATACATGTACCAAGATATGTAGGGATAAATAATGAACCTGTTTACTTTAATAAAGGAAAAATAGATGGCCTTTTGCCCGAAGGCAATGATGGCCTGGGGCTGCGCCTGTTAGGGTTATCGGGAGATAATGTATTAGATAAAAATATTTATGATGATATAAAAACAAAGGCTTTGTCAACGGTACGAGGCACCGTACAGGCCGATATTTTAAAGGAAGACCAGGCACAAAACACATGTATTTTTTCTACAGAGTTTGCCTTAAAGCTTATGGGAGATGTGCAGGAATATTTTATAAAAAACAAAATCCAGAATTTTTATTCCGTTTCTATCAGCGGCTATCACATAGCTGAGGCTGGCGCTAATCCTATAACACAGCTTGCCTTTACCCTTGCCAATGGATTTACTTATGTAGAATATTATTTAGGCCGCGGCATGAACATTAATGATTTTGCCCCCAACCTTTCTTTCTTTTTTAGTAATGGCATGGATGCAGAATATAGTGTGATCGGCCGTGTGGCGAGGCGCATTTGGGCCAAGGCTATGAAATATAAATATGATGCAAATGAGCGTTCTCAAAAATTAAAATATCACATTCAAACAAGTGGCCGCAGCCTTCATGCGCAAGAGATAGACTTTAATGATATACGCACAACATTGCAGGCTTTGTATGGCATTTATGATAACTGCAACAGCCTTCATACCAATGCGTATGACGAAGCAATAACAACGCCTACAGAAGAAAGTGTAAGAAGGGCAATGGCCATACAACTTATTATAAACAGGGAGCTGGGCACAGCAAAAAATGAAAACCCAAACCAGGGAAGCTTTTTAATAGAAGAGCTTACTGACCTTGTGGAAGAAGCCGTGATAGCTGAGTTCAACAGGCTATCGGAAAGGGGCGGCGTTCTTGGCGCTATGGAAAGAATGTATCAACGAAATAAGATACAAGAAGAAAGTCTTTACTATGAAACAATGAAACACAATGGTGAGCTGCCTATCGTTGGCGTAAATACTTTTTTAAATAAATCCGGGTCTTCTGTTACATTACCATTAGAAGTCATCAGGAGCACTGATGAAGAAAAGAATCTTCAGATAAATAATTTACATGCATTTCATGAAAGACATAAAAACCAATGCAATGCAATGCTGAAGCGGCTTCAGGAAGTAGCTATCAATAACGAAAATATTTTTGAAGAGTTAATGGAGACAGTGAAGCATTGCTCACTTGGGCAAATAACACATGCACTGTACGAAGTGGGCGGACAATACCGGAGAAATATGTAAATAAAATAAAAAGTTGTTTAATGGAATTTGGAAGAGTAACCCCTAAAGAATTAGATCTTATTGATTTCAGTTTGCCAAAAGAACCGGCTTATAATAAAAATATTTTACCAGGAAAAAAATCCGCAACCCCCAAAATTTATATTGGCTGCGCCAAATGGGGAAGAAAAGAATGGGTGAATAAAATTTATCCGAAAGGCACGCCGGAAAAAGACTTTTTAAAATTATATGTAGAAAATTTTAACTCTATTGAGCTGAATGCAACCGGTTATAAAACGCCTACTTTAGAGCAGGCAAAAACATGGACAGATAAGGCAAAAAATAAAGATTTTCTTTTTTGCCCAAAACTGGTAAGATTTATTATACCCAATGATAACAGCGTAACGATTAAGCAAAACATACAGGACTTTTTAAATTCTGCAAAGGGCTTTGGAAAACACCTGGGCCCTTTTTTTTTATTGCTTATGGAAAATTATGCGCCGTCGAAAGCAAAAACGTTGTTTAATTTTTTGCATGATTTTCCTAAACAAAATCAACTATTTATAGAATTGAGAAATCAGGATTGGTATAACGATGAAAAGAATTTGAATGAGCTTTTAAAAGAATTGTCATTGGAGAATACGGGTTTAATTATAACCGACACAGCGGGTAGAAGAGATATGGCACACATGCACCTTACCATTCCAAAAGTTTTTGTACGCTTTGTTGGCAATAGCCTTCACCCGACAGATTATACCCGGCTTGATGATTGGGCTGATCGTATAAAACACTGGCTGGATAAGGGCCTGGAAGAATTGTATTTTTTTATTCACATGCACGATGAAGCAAAATCGCCTGAAATTGCTGTGTATATTATTGATCAGCTTAATAAAAAATGTAAGCTCAACATTCAAAAGCCGAAATGGCAAAACCCTGATAGCGATCTATTCAAACAATAGACAATGATTAAGAAAATTGCATTCTTTTTATTAATATTTTTTATTTCATGCTCATCGAACAAATATGCTGCTACTAATAAAATTTATAAAAAACAGGTAAAGGCATTTGCAAAAATTATAAGGCAACAACCATTAACCGACAGCTTTTATAATAATTCAGCCTGGATAGGCACTACTAATTTTGGATTAAGAAAACCCGAATTTGTTATCATTCATCATACAGCTCAAAATAGCTGTGAGCAAACGTTTCGGACGTTTACACTGCCACGCACCCAGGTAAGCGCACACTATGTAATTTGTAAAGATGGAACTATCCATCATCTGCTGAATGACTACCTGCGCGCATGGCAGGCAGGCATCAGCTCGTGGGGAAATAATAAAGATATTAATTCATGCTCTATAGGTATCGAACTTGATAATAATGGCTTTGATTCTTTTCCTGCTGCGCAGATAAATAGCTTGCTAACTGTTTTACATACATTAAAATATTTATACAATATTCCGGCAGCCAATTTTATTGGCCATGCGGATATAGCGCCTACAAGAAAGAATGACCCCAATGTAAAGTTTCCCTGGCAGTTGCTTTCTCAAAATGGTTATGGATTGTGGTACGATGATACAACTAATGTTTCTGTGCCGGAAAACTTTAATGGTGTTCAGGCTTTAAGAATAATAGGCTACCCAATAAAAGACAGCAATGCTGCAATAGTTGCCTTTAAGCGACATTTCGAAATGCAGGATAGCAGCGTATTTTTGGGCAGTGGAGATAAAAAGATTTTATACAATCTAATGCTTAAATATCAATAATCACATCAATAAAAATGCTGAACAATCAGCAAACGATATCTTCTTTTCTTAAGTTTATAACTTATTTTTTCTTCTTTTCAGGAATGCAATTTGGAACTTTCTTACCATCTTTTTCCTTCATTCCGGCTTGTTCATAGCCTTGCCAGCATGGGTCTTTTTTAGGAGCTTTTGTTTTTTTTGCCATAAATTTTTTTTCTAAAATGTTAATGCTAATAAATATGCTTTATACTCTTTGCTATTACAAAAGAAAAAAATAATTGTTTGTAGTATTGATAACAATTTTTGTTGATTGTATTTTACTTTTAATAAATGAAAATGCAACTTACTGAGGTTACAGAAAAAAACACTGCGAGAGAATTTCTTCATGTTCCATTATTAATATATAAAAATGACCACAACTTTATACGCCCGCTTGATAAAGATGTGAATGACGTTTTTGATGCTGAAAAAAATAAAGCGTTTCGGTTTGGTGAATGTGTACGATGGGTTTTAAAAGATGAATCAAATATTCTTATTGGCCGTATTGCAGCATTTATAAATAAAAAATATAAAAACAAGGGTGATGAGCAACCGACGGGAGGTATTGGTTTTTTTGAATGTATCAACAGCCAGGAAGCCGCAGATATGTTGTTTGATGTGGCCAAAAGCTGGCTCATGCAGCATGGTATGCAGGCAATGGATGGCCCTATAAATTTTGGTGAGCGGGACCGCTGGTGGGGTTTGGTAAGAGAAGGTTATAAGCCTCCGATTTATTTAATGAACTACAATCCGCCTTATTATGTTTCGCTGTTTGAGAATTATGGCTTTAAAGTTTTTTACAACCAAATATGCTGGCACATGCCTGTGAATACAAGGCTTGATGAAAAATTTCACAAACAAAGTGATAAATACAACGCATTGCCTGAATACAGTATTATTCATATTGACAAAAAAAATCTTAAAAAATATTCTGATGAATTTTGTATTGTGTACAATGATGCCTGGGCAAAGCATGAAGGCAATAAACAATTAAGCAAGGATGTGGCATATAAGATGTTTACTGCTATGAAGCCCGTAATGGATGAGGATTTGATTTGGTTTGTATATCATAATAATATTCCTATTGCCTTTTGGGTAAACCTTCCTGAGCTTAACCAGATATTTAAATACCTTAATGGTAAGTTTAATTTTTTTGCAAAGCTTAAATATTTATGGCTGAGAAAAAAAGGTGTGTGTGATAAGTTTACCGGAATTGTTTTTGGCGTAATACCCGAGTTCCAGGGAAAAGGAATTGATTATTTTATGATAACAGAAGCAGCAAAAGAGATTCAGAAAAAAAACTATAAAGAAGTGGAAATGCAGTGGCAGGGCGATTTTAACCCACGTATCCTAAATATATCAAAAAATCTCGGAGCTAAAAAAAGCCGCGTGCTTGCTACCTATCGTTATCTTTTTGATCGGAGTAAAGAGGTAAAAAGACACCCGATATTAAATTGATCATTGTAGAAAGAAATGATCATTTTATAAATTCATAGCCAATATCTCTCCTGTAATGCATTCCATCAAAATGTATTTGCTCAAGAATATTTTTTGAAAGCTCAACAGCCTCAGCCAGCGTATCTGAAAGCGAAGAAACCACGAGTACACGGCCCCCGTTAGTTAGTACCTCATTATTCTTTTTGATGGTGCCTGCATGAAAAACCATTACGCCTCCTTCAATGCCAATGTGTTTTATTGCCTGTGGGTTTTCAAGATATCCAAAATCTATTGGCAATCCTTTCCTGTATTCGACCGGGTAGCCACCGCTTACTGCAACTATTGCTGCAGCTGATCTTTCATCTATTTCAATTTTTTGTAAATGCAGCTCATGATTTTCTGCGGCTATAAGCAATTTCATCAAATCATTCTTAAGGCGAAGCAATACTACTTCTGTTTCCGGGTCGCCCATGCGGCAGTTGTATTCAATCACCACCGGTTCATCATCCACTTTTATTAGGCCAAAAAAAATAAATCCTTTATAGTTTATATTATCTTCTTTTAATCCTTTAATGGTTGGCTCAATGATCTTTTTTACAACCTTATCCATAAAATGCGCACTTGCAAAAGGAACGGGGCTGATAGCGCCCATGCCGCCGGTGTTGGGCCCTTTATCGCCTTCAAAAATCTTTTTATAATCTTTAGCTTCGGGAAGTAACACATAATCATTTCCATCGGTTAAAATAAAAACACTTAGTTCTATGCCATCAAGAAATTGCTCTACCACCACTTTTTTCCCCGCATCTCCAAACTTTGCTTTTTGAACCATAAGCTCATACTCACTTAAAGCCTCTACTGTGTTATTACAAATAATAACACCTTTGCCTGCTGCAAGTCCGTCGGCTTTTAAAACCATAGGAAGCTCATGGTTTTTTATATAGTCAAGCCCTTCCTGGTAAGAGTCTACATCAAACTCTTTATAAGCCGCTGTAGGTATATTATGCTTTATCATGAAAGCTTTTGCAAAAGCCTTACTTCCTTCAAGCATGGCAGCCTCTGCAGATGGGCCACAACAGATAATGTGCGCAAGCTGTTTATCATCTTTAAAAAAATTGCATATCCCTTTTACCAAAGGTATTTCAGAGCCTACTAAAATAATATCAATTTTATGAGCAATGCATGCTTTCTTGAGGCCTGCAAAATCTGTGTCGGTAATATCTAAATTTTCTCCGTACACTGCAGTGCCTGCATTACCTGGAGCTATGTATAAATTAGTGCATAATTCGCTTTGTTTTATTTTCCAGCAGAAAGCATGGGCACGGCCACCAGAGCCAATTACAAGTATATTCAAGGAAATTAAATTTTAATTTTAAAAGATAAAGAGAAGGTAAAGTTATACAATAACCATCTCAGCACATAACCATTTATAATATAAACTGTATATTATTTGTAAATAAAAATCAATTCCGGTATTTAAAATTTATCTGTACTTTACGATACTTAAGATTGCTCGATCATTTTAAAAAATTAAATTATGCAAAACCAGGCTGCACCGGCAATAACTGATATGCAAACAGGCAAACATCCCAGAGGTTTATACGTGCTATTTTTTACTGAAATGTGGGAAAGGTTTGGATATTATTTAATGGTAGGGATTTTCCTTTTGTATTTAACAGATACGGTTAGCCATGGTGGAAGAGGGCTGGACAATGCAGCAGCGGTGGGCATTGTGGGCACTTATGTGGCATTAATATATTTAACGCCATTCATAGGCGGCTTAATTGCAGACAGATATTTAGGTTATACAAAATCTATTTTTCTTGGAGGCAGTTTATTAGCGCTTGGCTATTTTTTAATAGCCCTTAATGGAAGTGATACCATTATGTACCTGGGTTTATTTTCAGCTATAATTGGTAATGGATTTTTTAAGCCAAACATCAGTACGCTGTTAGGAAATATTTATAACAGGTCCGATTTAAAGCCTAAGAAAGATGTAGCCTATAATATTTTTTACATGGGCATAAACATAGGTGCATTCGTTTGCAATTTCGTTGCAGCTTTTTTACGCAATAATTATTCCTGGGGATGGGCTTTTTCCGCAGCAGGTTTTGGAATGGTGCTGGGCCTTATCTGGCTTGCCTTCGGGTTAAAACATGTAAAATATGCTGATGTTATCAAGCCCGTTCAAAAAGAAGATATGCCTATTTCTAAAATAGGGCTGTACGTTTTTTTACCGGCCTTAATTGCCGGTGCAATTGGCTGGTTCATACCTGGAAACCTTTTAGGTTCAGATTCTAATGATGCATTTGTATTTGCATGTATACCTATAATAATTTTTTATCTCAGTTTATGGTATCGTGCCACAGGCTTTGATAAAAAAAGGATCAGCACTTTATTGATACTGTTTGGTGTTTCCATTATTTTCTGGAATATATATAATCAAAATTCAACGGCATTAACTATATGGGCGGAAACTTATACCAATCGTGAAGCACCTAAAGCTGTTCAGCCAGTATTGAAACCATTTAAATTTTTGGAGACGGTAAATACCAACCCGACTGAAGTGCCTGTGGTAGATAACCAGTTTCGGGCTGTGGCGGATGCAAATGGCAAAGTGCCTACCAAGCAAGGCACCGATCTGTATTTTCAAAATCTACCTAAAGATCAATACCCGCCGCCAGGCAAAGACCTGAAACTAATATCAACAGAAATATATCAATCTATAAATCCATTTTGGATCATTGTGCTAACGCCATTGATTGTAGGCTTTTTTGGTTTTTTAAAATCAAAAGGTAAAGAGTTATCAACGCCAAGTAAGTTTGCCTGGGGAACTATTATTGCAGGCTTATCATCTTTGATAATGGTATTTGCATGTCTTTCTACAAATATTTATGAAAATAAGGTTTCAAGCTGGTGGATATTTTCGAGCTATGGTGTGTTTACTATAAGCGAATTATTTGTAAGCCCTGTAGGTTTATCACTTACCTCAAAGGTTGCTCCGCGAAGATTAACTGCGTTGATGATGGGCGGTTGGTTTATTACAACATCATTGGGTGGTAAAATATCCGGTATCCTGGCTGGCTTCTGGGATAAGTTCGATAACAAAGCTGTGTTCTTTGGTATAAGCGTGGTTGCAGCTATTATTGCAGGCATCTTGCTTTTACCATTAACCAAAAAGCTTAATAGTGTTGTAGTGGAGGCGGCTCAAATGGATGAATAATTATACGTATAAATTCTATTTTATACGTATCTTTAAGAAAACGTTTTTATGACTACAAAACTTACTTTAAGCATTGATGAAGAAAAAGTAAAAAAGATAAAACGCATTTCAAAAAAAAGAGGCAGAAGCGTATCTAAGCTGATTGAAGATTATATTGATAAAGTTGATAATGAAGAAAGAAAAGAAAATCTTGACATAAATAAAATAGCCGGTGCTTTTGGTAAAGACCCGAAAAATTTTGATGCAGATAAAATCAGGTGGGAATATCTAAAGAAAAAGTATGACCTATAAACTTTTTGTGGATAGTGACGTTCTTTTGGATATTCTTTTAATGAGACAGCCTCACTTTAATGACAGCGTACAAATTTTTTTATTAAGAAGAAATAAGGAAGTCGAGTTATACACTTCTCCATCTATAATAATTAATACAAATTACATTGCTCAGAGACAACATAATAAAGTAACTGCATTGAAAGGAGTTATTGAAATTCTGAAATTTGTTGAAATTATGGTGTCATCAAAAAAAATATTAGTTGATTGTTTTAATTCTCACTACTCAGACGTTGAAGATGCCATTCAATATTTTACTGCTTTACAAAATACTTCGATTGACTATTATATTACGAGAAACATAAAGCATTTTAATTTTAAAAAGACAAACTTACCAGTTCACACACCAACTCAATTTTTAAAAATTCTTAAACAAAATTCATAAGATCGTATTTCTTTCCAAGAATAGAGGCATCATCAGCACCCAGCCATTTATTCAACACGGTAGCATATACATTTTTAAAATCAACTGTATGCTTTAAATCACCCTCATTAAGGTCATTAAGATCGGGCATGGCGTTTATCAATCCTTTTTGTTTCAAAGCTCCGCTAATAAAAAACATATTATTTGCAGTTCCATGATCTGTGCCTCCGCTTGCGTTCTGCGCTACCCTTCTTCCAAACTCGCTAAAAGTCATCACCATCACATCCTGAAAGCGATTATTATTTTTCATATCTTTTACAAACGATGCCATTGCATCATTCAGCTCGGTGAATAATCTTTTTTGCTGCGCTTCCTGGTTTACATGAGTATCGAAGCTGCCAAGGCTCAGGTAATAAACCTTAGTATTTATATCGCTCATTATAAGCGAGGCAATCGTTTTTAAATTTTTGCCTGTTTCTGTTGAAGGATATATCTGAGACGAAGGATGCAATTTACTTTGTTTAAAAATGTAATCTGCACTGCTTAAAGTTTCACTCAACGTTTTGTAGAGATAATCAACTGTTTCCTCTTCATGTTTATGAGCGGTATCTATATCTTTAAAATATTTTTCATGGCTTGTGTTATATAATCTCTTTGGATCTTTCACCGCAAGGCCTTTATTATTTTCGCCTTTCAAAGCAAGGCTTAACACATCATCTACTTCAAGCGCCTGTGTTGGCTTCGCGCAGCCATTACATTGTGCATCCAGGTAACGGCCAAGCCAGCCTGTGTAAATATATTTATCGCTGTCGCTGCCACTTTGCCAAATGTCCATGCTGCGAAAGTGAGAGCGGTCGGGGTTAGGATAGCCAACACTATTCATTATGCCAAGACTTCCATCATCATACAAATCTTTAAACGCAACAAGTGCAGGGTTAATGCCTGCCTCATCGGTTAGTAATAATGCCTTATCTTTTTCAATGCCAAGTTTTGGTCTTGACTTATAATATATATCGTTTCGTATAGGTATAACTGTGTTAAGCCCGTCGTTGCCACCACTAAATTGCAATACAACCAATACTTTGTTTCCTGGTGGAACCAATCTTTTACCATCAAAAGCTTTTAAAAACTTTGGCATCATCAGCGATGCCGTTGCCAGGGAGCTTATCTGTAAAAATTCTTTCCTTTTTAATATCATATAAAAGATTAATGAATTACAAAATTGTTATTAGCAGAGCTGGTATTCCGGGGTACTCATAAGTTCCACAATGGTTGTTTTTATATAATTTTCCCTGGAATCTTTTTCAATATAATTATTTAAAACCTCAGGGTTTATTTTGCTTTTAGTTTGTAAAACAACATCACTTATTTGCTGCATTAATTGTTCTTTACTTACATTATCGAACACTTTAGTTACTGCAGGCCAGTTGACTGTTGAGGTCACTTGTTTTACTTTTGGCTTGGTATCCACTCCTTCCATTCCCATCATGGTATCATCGTCATCTTTAGGCTTTACAGCAAAGTCATCTGCATTGGTTAATATCTGTGGAATTCGCATACGCAGCATTAAAGCGCTGCTGTCAATCCAGTTTTTGCCACCCGGCCAGCCTGCTACATTTGGCGGATAAAATAAAATTTGGCCAAGCGCCCTTTCAAACAGCAACTGCACTTCGGGCTTATCAAGCTGCATGGGTATAAGTCTTCTAATGCCCACCAATAATTCAACAGGCGATTTAATTCTCGTCCCTATATTTTTATCACTGTAAAACCAGTCACTATTGAATATATCCGACAATAAATTGCTGATATTATAATTATTATGATAGAACCTGGCGGCAAGCCAATTAATCTTTTCTATATCCGCTGTATCGTTTACAAAATATCTATAAACTTTTTGTGTAATAAATTTGGCTGTTTGCTTTTGCTCCAGCAACATATCTATAATGTCGTCTCCATTAAAATTTCCTGTTTTGCCAAGAAATGTTTTCTTATCATTATCATGAAGAAAAGGCCTGTCAACAAATTCGCCTTGTAAGTTGAAACCCCATCCTGTAAAAGCTCGTGCGCCTTCTTTCACATCTTGCTCGGTGTAATTTCCACGGCCTATTGTAAAAAGCTCCATCACTTCTCTTGCAAAGTTTTCATTAGGATGTTGCTTTTTATTTTGCTGGTTATTTAGAAACTGCAGCATCGCCGGGCTTTTGCTTACTTCACGCAGAAGATCTCCGAAATTACCCAAGGCATTTTCTCTTATGGTATTTAGTAATTGTTGCTGAAAGTAAATATTAACTACCCTGCATGCAAAATGGCCATGCCAGAAAAGGCTCATCTTTTCTCTCAACTGCGCTTCGCTGTTAATCATCTCATTAAGCCAGGTGAGATTTAAATTTTTAAGATCGTCCACCGATTGTTTGCGAAGCATTTTTCTCTGATCAGGGTTAAGCTTTTGTAACATGCTAACATCCTGCATGCCTTTAACCATACCATCAAAAAGATTGGTAGCTACATTAAACGAGTCAGGTTTTTTTGAAGAAGTCTTAACAAGAAGCTTATGCAAATCTTTCGGCGAAACTTCCTGTAGCTCATTTACATTTTCAGCCATAAGGCCAAATGCTGCACGCCAAAGAAGATGTTGATTCTTTAATTGATTAACAGATATTGACATTAATAAGAAACTTTTGAATTTATACTTAAAGGCAAATAAGGAATAATGAGACTATAATATATTATAACGGTTTAATAAATTTGTTATAGCATCTCACAAAAAAAAATTGCCATTAAATAATTAATGGCAATTTAAATTAAAAAATATTTATGTAGAGGATCAAATTCCCCACTATTGAGCAACACTGATGTCTGTAGAAATATTCATGTGAATGATCTTGGCACTTATATCCTGATTTTGAACTTCTTCAAATAAATTTTTTCTTGCTGTTTCATCTTTTACTGACGCAATTTCACATGCACGGTTGAAATTAGTGTGCATACCAAGGCTTTCTAAAACCGGAGGCATATCTTTAAATTCAGGAAAAATGGTAAACTTTTTTACAAAGTAAAAAGTTGTGTTTTGAACAACTTTAGTGTAAGCAGTATAAAAATTTTCCATAAACTGTGTTTTTAAAAGGGTAATTTAAAAGACCTGATGTTTAATTGTAATAATAAATTTAATGCCAGTTTTTACAGTTTATCAGAGGAGATGGTTACTTTGGTATTCAGAAACACTTACGAGAATAAAGCTTCAAGAAGATTTGTTAGGATAATGGAGGTTTGTTTCAATCGGGTTTAAGATAAAAATATTTATCGTGAACCGATCATTGGTATTTCAAAGGGAAGGATTGGGGGAAATGTTGTATTAAGACATAAAGTTACTAATTAGGTTTAAGACATCCAAGTTTTTGGCTTACAATTATAAATTTAAGGAAAAGAAAAAGCTTTACAGTTCCAATTACTTTGGCTAAAATATCTTTTTAAAAAATTCTTTCATATCGTTCCAGGAGGCAGTATCTGCAGCAGCGTTGTATTTTATGGGCATATTAAATTTTATTCCGTTGGCAGTTGCATTAGGATTTGTAAACGCGTGAGTTGCGTTTGCATACGTTTTAAAAGTATAGCTCACACCTGCAGAATCCATTGACTTTTTAAAAGCTGGCACTTCATTGTTTACAAATACGTCCGAATCGCCGTGGCAAACTAATATCTTAGCTTTTATTACATCTTTGTTGGGCGCTACTCCAGATAAGTTACCATGAAAGCTTACAACGCCTTGGAGGTTTGCACCCAGCTTGGCAGCATTCAACACCACATAACCGCCGTAGCAGTAACCGATTGCAGCCATTTTTAGTGTATCTGCTTCCGGATAGGTTTTTAATTTATTTATTGCCGCATCCAAAACTGTTTTGCATAATGAAGGATCTTTATAATAAGGCGTTGCCATATCTTTAGCGCTTGCAGGATCGCTGGCCACTTTACCATCGCCATACATGTCTACAGCCATAGCGATATAGCCAAGCCCGGCAAGCTCTTTGGCACGCATTCTTGGGTAATCATTAAGGCCCCACCATTCAGGCACCACAAGCACTGCAGGTCGTTTCCCATTCTGGCTGGCATCAAAATAAACGTAACTGTTATAATTTTTTCCGTTTACCGAATAGGTTACGGGCTGCTCCTTTATTGCAGCTGTAGCAGTTTGTTGCGAAGGTGAAGAATCGGACACGGTTGTATTATTATTTGCAGTACTATTTTGTTGGTTACAAGACGCTATTCCCAAGATAAAAATGAATGTTGAGATAAAGTATTTATTCATCATGAAAGTCTTTGATTAAGGGTTTTTTTATAGAATACAGTAAGCCATTTTTAATCATATATAAAAAGATACTGTTCTTTTATCAATGTTTACTGCAGTTTTTGCGGGAGCGTGCAATTGAGTTTGAGAATGCTGCGGAGCCGTAGTCTGCACAGGATGCTGGTTGCAGGTGCCAAGTGCATAATAAATAACAAAAAATACTACAATGGTACTTACACATCCACCGCCAATTTTTTTGGCGCCCCAGCCCGCTATTAAAGCACGTACAAAGTTGTTCATGAAAAAGGTTTTATGATTATTTAAAATTTTAAAAAATAAAGTTATAGGAAAATTATCATGTAAGAGGCTTCTGCATTTTTAATTTTTTTACATTAATAAAACTACATAAAGCCATAATCCAGCACACGCCTGATGTATGCTTTATCTTGAATTATCCATGTAACTTCATAACTGCCTGTGTTATTTTTGCAAAACAAATACAGATATAAACGATGCCCGTCTTTAGAAGTGTAGATGGCGTCCCTCGATCTTTGCACACCGTTATCAGTATAAATAAAATTCATATTGTATATGTCGGCATAAGCTGCCGGTGGAATTGCAACAGTATCACCACCAATTACTAAAGTAACCTTGCTGATATAGGTTTTAGGTATATTTCCATAATCGCCATAATAAGTTTTGCGGTCAATTTTTATTAAATATTTTTCATCATAATCCAGCTTATGTTTTAAGGGAACAAAAGAGGCAAGGTTAACAGCAGCCTTAATGTTATCGCCTTCAAACGTAACAAAATCAAGACCTGACGAAGTAAGAGGTATTTTATGTAAAGCTTCTTTACCTGCTGCTTCATCAATTCCAGAGAGCGTGAATGTGGCAAGGTCAGCCCTGATGTTGTCTTTAGGAAGCTTTGCAAATGATTCAGTTTTTTTTCTTGTATCCTGAAAGTCGTCAGCATTTTGCGCCGCACCGTACATAAGGATGAAACAACAAAGGCATGATAAAAAAAATTTCATTTTAGTATATATTTAAATAAAATAAAAAATGGAAATATTATTCCGCAACAGGATAGCCTTTATCAATCCAATCTGTTTTTATATTGTGCGGCAAATTGAGCAAATGGTAATTGGTGAACTTCATGCTTTTTAATAAAGCAATAGCAGGCCTTACATTTGGGCAATGCTCAAAAGGGCAGCATCCACAATAAATGAGGATATCCGCATCTCTTGGCAGCCTGCTTAAGGAATCTTTAAGCTTAGAAAGATTGTCTTCATTTTTTACCATTCCGATATTTATTGACTTTTGAATAACAGCCCCTGGCCCTACGCAAAATATCAGCGGAATATTTTTATTACTTTTTAAAGCCGCCGCAAGCGCTGAAGGCTGCGTAAGCTCATGGCTGCTCCAGTTATCAGCAGCTTGCGCAAAAGAATGATGGTAGCAGGCGGTAAGAAAAATAATACATGCGATTATATAAACAAGTTTTTTCATAAACATGAAAGTTATTTTCTTGATCTTTTAAATAAATGAAAAATTTCCGGCCTGAACTGTACATTGCCGTCAGAACCGGTCTTAGCTTTTATGAATAAGCTGGCGCCTGCCTTTTTATCCACACCTTCATTTACAGGTACGTAAGCCGAATCCCTCTTTTTTAGATTACTAAAAGGTATTTGAATACTCAGGTCTGTATTGCCTTTCATACTATATACGCCTTCTACAAACATTACTAATACTGTTGATTGAATTTCCATTCTGTTTATTTTAATTTCATTGTTTGCAATGTCAAGATGATCTTTTAGCTCTGCAAAGCGAATGTTATCAAAGTTGCGGTTTTTGAATGCAAATGATTGTATCTTTTTTATAGGTTCGTAGTTGTTCAAGGCGCCATCTTTTAAAGAAAAATCTACGCTGCTTTGAATGCTGTTAGGAAGGGCTTTTCCATTATCATCCAAAATTAATGTGGCATTAGCAGTGGCTGTAAGCTTGCCTTCCAGGTTTTTAGCTTCAATGCCCGTTTGTCCAAAGTTGTTAAAGGCGGTAAACAATTTATTTATATCAATATCGGTCAATGTAACATTGGCTTTTGCCTGGTGATAATTATCTTGTGTGGTAGTGAGAGAGCCTGTAAGGCCTAAGCGGCCACCGCCGTGGCTCATGCTTACATTATTTATTTCGTACCTATCGCTGTACAGCGTAGCTGTTATAGATGCATCAGTTGCTTCAAACTTTTTATAAATTAAATGCGGTGTTTTCAGGTTCACGTGCACACGGCCCTGGTTAAGCACATTGTCAATGCCATCGGACACTTTGCCGAGCCCTGCACCGGAAGCTTTGTGTACAGTTTTCGCTCTTGATTTTAATAAATAAGTAAACCCGGTTAAGTTCAATGAGGGTGAATAGATATTCCAGTCAATGTCTGCATTATTGGGCTGGGTATTTATCAGGCTTATCAAATTATTAGCCCGTCCGTTCATTGTTATAAAATTGTTCAGCACATTGCACTGTATATTTTCTATAAGCACATCAGAATTTTTAATTTCCATCTCGCCGCTTAAATTTTTTAATTCCACATTTCTTGGCACATATAAAATATTACCATTCTTAAAAGAAATATTGCCATTGATAAATGAATTTGAATTGTTGTTCTTTTCTATAGGGCCATTATAAGTAAGGTTGATGGCGCCATTGCCAGATTGAAATTGAAATGAGTTGCTGCCAAGGGTTTCATTTAATTTGGTAAGCGGAAAATCAGAAACAAGATCGCAGTTTAGCAAAGGCTTTGCTAAATTAATTATATCAATATGCGCAGAGCTAAAAGGCATTGCATTCCATTTGCCCGTAAAATTTTTTATAATAATTGCTGAATTAGGATCCCGCCTGGGCAAGCCTTTCGCTACTTCATCCGTATAAAAGCCCGTAAAGGAAGCATTATCGAAATCAAGAAAAGGTGTTACAAGATGTACGTCCTTTATGCTCCAGTTTACAAATATGTAAGGGTCACCTCCATTCATAGGCCCCTCCAGGTAGGCATCTGCATCGAACTTTTTATCAAGGTCAACAATAGATAATGATGAATCTATTTTCAAAGTCAATAAGCTTTTACCCGAGCTGTACGAAAGCTGTCGTGCATGTATGCGCAGCATAAATTGAGGATCTGGCTTTACCAGGTCAAACTTAGCCGTAACGTTGAACGGCTGTCCTGATAATTTTATATTGATACTGTCAAACTGAAGCTGCTCATGCTTCTTATTGAATTTGAAATTAAAATCTCCTTCAAAAATCTTTCCTTTTGCAAAGCTGCCGTTGGGTATATAAAAGGCAAGATTTTTTATAAGCATGTTTGCTTTAGCAGAAAAAATAGTTGCTTCATCTTCATCATCCAGTTTCACTTTTAAATTATCAACAAAAATATCAAGCAGCTTTTCTCTTTTTCTGTCGTCAATTATTACAAGAAAATTTTTGAGCTCCAGATTTTCCAAATTGTTTTTTGCGCTGCTATTATCTTTTATTTTTGAAGAGGCGGTATCACTTTTTTTGGGCTTTAATAAATACTGATTAGTGTACCCATTGGCATCTGTAAACAAATAAACAGATGCATTTTCTATCTTTAATCCGTTCACCGGAAACTTTTTTTCGATGAGCTCCATAACGCTTAGCTGCGCAAACACATCATCTGCCTTAAATATAGGATGGTGGTGCATTGCATACATTGTATCGGTTATCATTACATTGTGAAGCAGCACCGAAATCTTTGGAAATGTTTTAAAAAAACTCAGCTCTACATTGCCAATAGAAACATTGCCGTTTATTTTTTTTCCAATGGATTCTGTTACATCTTTTATAATTGCTTTTTTATGGGAAGAAACATAGATAAATGCAATAACATAAACAATAATAAGAATGCCAATAATAAGAGCAAATATCTTAAGCGTGTATTTGATAAAGCGGTTCAACAACAAAATTTTATATGTATAATTGATAGAAAATTATAAGTTACATTTTTATTACAAGTTAATTATCAGCTGCAAAAAATTATAGCTTTTTATTTTATTAATTTTGCCAGCTAAAAAATAATAATGGCTACTACAAAAATTACAGTTAACAATAATGGCTCTCTTAAAATAGAAGGTGATTTTGAAATAGTGGATAAAAGCGGCGCTGTGTATGGGCTACAGGGGCGGGAGATCATTTCCATCTGCAGGTGTGGCCTTTCGCAGAACAAGCCTTTTTGCGATGGCTCTCATAAAGGGCATTTTGAACATGACGCTGTAGCTTTTGACCTGCCGCCTAAGAAAATTATCACCTGACAACCACCGTATCTAAAACAACTTTCCCTTGTTTTTCTTCCTTTGCTTTCTTTTTAAAAAAATGTTTAAGTAAAAAGTTATGCTGCACAGCTTCCAGGTCTTCATCCAGCTTCTTAGTTGACGATTGAAGATTTTGCAAAGTAACTTTTATAGATTTTGCCGATTGCTCATCACCAAGCAGCATACCGGCAGGGCTGTTTTTATTAGTTAAGCCGGTATTGATAATGTTGCCGGTATTTTTTAAATTGGCAATAATTTGCTGAGATGAATCAGCGATGCTTTGCAGCCTCGAAAGTGTGGACCTGAGACTGCTGAAAACAACTGTATCTGATACAAGATCGTTTGCCAATGTACCCTTTTCGCTAAGCTTTGCTGTATAAGCTGCAGCATTGCCGGAAAGCTTTTGAAGGTTTTCAGATGATCTTCTCAGCACACTCATTGTTGTATTAAGCTCATCAATTATAATTTCATCATTTAATAGCTTGCCCACAAAGCCTTTTCCATCTACCATGCGCCCGGTTATGGTTTTAAAATCGCTGGTTATTGCATATAAGTTATCGTTATTTTTAGACAATGTTTTCATCAACTGGTCGGTATTAAGCAACTGATCATTATTAACAACGTCGCCCGCTGCAACCCTTGCCCCGCCGGATGTTCCTCCATACAATTCAATTATTTTATTACCGATCAATCCATCGGTGCTCAGCTTTGCTCTTACATCTTTTGGTATATATTGCACTGACTGGTTTTCAACGCTTATATCTACTTCTACCTTACCGCCATTTTGAAGAGCGACATTTCTTATTATGCCCACTTTTACACCTGAAAACCATACGTTGCCGCCTTTTTGCAATCCATTTACGTTATCAAAAAAAGATTTTATAGTTATTGATTTTTCAAACGTTTTTTTCTGCGAGCCAAGCGTAAGTATGGTTAGTATAAAAATGGCCAGCCCCAGCAAAATAAATATGCCAACTATAACAGCTCTTGTATTTCCTGTAGATTTCATTACTATATTTTAAATTTTTTTAAATCATTCTATATTTTATAATTCAGCGCCTTGCTTTTTGTTCTATAAAATTATAATTATAAAAGTTTTGAATTCTTTCATCGTCCGAGGCAAACACTTCATCAAAAGTTCCTGTTTTTATAAAGTTCCCATCAAATAACATAGCCACCCTGTCGCCTGTTGTTTTTGCACAAGTAAGGTCGTGGGTGATGATGATAGATGTTGTATTAAACTTTTGCCTTACCAGGTTTATAAGATTATTAATTTCAATGCTTGTAATCGGGTCCAGACCTGATGTTGGCTCATCGTACAACATTATCTGCGGGTGCAAAATCAATGTGCGGGCAATACCGATCCTCTTCCTTTGGCCGCCCGATAATTCGGAAGGCATTTGATCAATGGTTTGTGATAACCCCACATCGTGCAATACAGATTCAATTTCATTTTTAACCTCTTGCCTGGATAACTGCCTGGCATTTCTTACTAAAGGAAAAGAAAGATTTTCGCGTACGCTCATGCTATCGTACAAAGCGCTGTTTTGAAAGGAGAAGCCTACCTTGAGCCGCAGATCCTGAAGCTCTTTGTTCTTTAAAGCTTCCACCTCTTTTCCCAAAACATTTACTCCTCCGCTATCTGGCTTAAGAAGGCCGCAAATAATTTTTATTAAAACAGATTTACCAGTGCCTGACCTGCCAAGAACCACTACATTTTCTTTTTGAGCCACATCAAGATTGATGCCTCTTAGCACATGATTATCCCCAAAAGATTTATACAGGTCTTTTATAGAAATCACCATTTTATTACTACCAATATTGGTATCATTCGTATTCATTTACCTGATATTGTTAGTTATTTGAACAATAAGAATCTCTTCAATAAAAATCAGGAACATGGAAAGCACAACCGATGCATTAGCAGCTTTACCTACCCCTTCGGTTCCATTGCTTGCATTAAAGCCTTTATAGCAGCCTACCATACCGATAGTAAAACCATATACCACGCTTTTTATTAAAGAAGCAAAGATGTCAAGAAAAGAAATTTTATCAAACGCTGCCTGGAAAAAAGAAGTGAAGCTGGTCATTTCGTTTTGATGCACATTTAAATAGGCGCCCAGCATGGCCACACAGCCAGTGTAGCACATAAGCATCGGCACCATAAGCGTGGTGGCCACTACGCGGCTTACTACTAAAAATTTAAATGGGTTTACCGCAGATACTTCCATAGCGTCTATCTGCTCAGTTACTTTCATAGAGCCCAATTCCGCACCAATATTGGAGCCCACCTTTCCGGCTGTAATTAATGCAGTAACCAAAGGAGCAAGCGCACGAATGATGGCAATAGCTACAAGCGATGGAATCCACGAGGCGGCGCCTACCTCCGCTAACGAAGGCCTGGATTGCTTTGTAAATACAAGCCCTGTAATGAAGCCTGTAAGGGTAATTAAAAACAAAGATTGGTAACCTACCTGGTAGCATTGCCTCACAATCTCTTTGAATTCATAAGGCGGCTTTACTAATTCTTTAAAAAATCGCAGTATAAATTGCACCGCTTTGGTAAGCTCAATAAAAAAAGTATCTGTTTTCTTTGAGATCAAATTCTCCCTTGTTCTTTTAAAATACATAATTGCTTTGTTACCATTCAAAATTAACACCAAACTGTGATTACTGGCTTTATAAGCAAAGATGCTGTAAAGAAGCAAAAAAAATATTTATTTATGTAAAAAAATAGAGCCTTATAAAGCGCACACCTTATATGTTGCAAAAAAGCCCCGCAAAAAAATGCGGGGCAAATTGAAGTGTGGAAGTACAAGACCTTTACCAGTTACCTGATCTGTTATCCCGATCGTAATGCCGCCATTCACCATCATGCCGGTAACTACGAAACTTATCGTTTAGAAACTGGATCTGACGGTCTTTTTCAAACCTTGCCTCTCTTACTGCTTCTCTTTTTTCATAACCCCTCATGTAAGGATCGTTCATAATAGAGTTAATGCGGTTTTGAAAGTCGTTATTAATTTTTTGCATCTGAAAGTCGTAATCTCTTGCCTGGTAAATGCCATCGTGGTGAAACTGGCCATCATGAACGTATGCATAATTATTATTTCGGTCAACGCCGCCATCATATTGTGCAAATGATACAGCCACTATTCCCAAAGAAAATAAAAATGTAATGATCTTTTTCATAATTATAATTTTAATTGTTTAAAAATTAGTTCTGTAAATACAGATAGATTTTTATACGGGAAGTATAACAACGAAATGTTAAACCACATTATATAAGTTCATACAAAAGAAACAAAAATGCTTTTGAAACTTCATATCTTTAAAACATACTTTACTAAAAAAATGCGATTATAAAATAACTGTTACCATGCAAACGAAATATCACATACCTGTTTTTTATAACAGTAATCGCATTTTATAAAAAATAAAAAATGGCTGAACCATTTATACTTTTCTTTCTTTTACGGCAGGCGGGCAAAGACTTAAAGATTTTGTATCCCGGCGATTATTGGAAGACAAAAATAATTGCATCCCTTACTGGTATTGTTATTCTTTTTGTAGCAGAGCAAGTATCTCAAAAAGAAAATGTTTTTCAATGGATATGGCATGCATTAATGTTTGCCTTTATTGCAATTCCTTTTGTTAATAAAGAGCTTGCCATTTTTAAAAAAGTGGCTTTTGCAGTATTGCCTTATGCAGTTATCTCTCTTGTGGCTGATGTATGGAAGGTTATAAACAAGGCGGCTTACAATTCTTATGAAGAATATGCACAGGCTGCCCTTCTCGGTGCCATTATATGGCTTGTTGCAATGATTTATACCTCGCGCAGGCAACAAAAAGCATTGCAAAAGGAACACTTAAAAACCAAAGAGCAGGAAGAACAGAAAAAATTAATGGCGATAAGGAAAGAAGAACTGGAAAAAATTGTTGCAGAAAGAACCTCCGAGCTGCGTCACCAAAAAGAACAGATAGAACAGGCACTTGCCGAATTAAAAACCACACAAACCCAATTAATACAATCTGAAAAGATGGCTTCGCTGGGCGAGCTTACCGCCGGCATTGCCCATGAGATACAAAACCCTTTGAACTTTGTAAATAATTTTTCTGAAGTGAACACCGAGCTTATTGAAGAAATGTACAGCGAAATAGACAAAGGAAATACAGAAGAAATAAAAGCTATTGCAAATGATATAAAAGAAAATGAAAAGAAAATAAATTTTCATGGAAAGCGCGCCGATGCTATTGTGAAAGGGATGCTTCAGCATTCCCGAAACACCAGCGGAGAAAAAGAACCGGCCGATATAAATGCCTTAGCCGATGAATATTTGCGGCTTGCCTATCACGGCCTGCGTGCGAAAGAAAAATCTTTTAATGCTTCACTGGAAACAAATTTTGACCAAACAATAGGTAAAATAAACATGGTGGCGCAGGATATTGGCCGCGTAATACTGAACCTGTTTACCAATTCTTTTTATTCTGTTTCTCAAAAGCAAAAATTGCAATTAGAAGGATATGAACCAAAAATTTGCGTAAGCACAAAAAAATTAAAAGATGTTGTAGAAATAAGAGTGAAAGACAATGGAATGGGCGTTCCGCAAAAAGTTGTTGATAAAATTTTTCAGCCATTTTTTACAACCAAACCTCCCGGAGCAGGCACCGGCCTCGGGTTATCGTTAAGCTATGATATAATAACAAAGGGGCATGGTGGCGAAATTCAAATTATAACTGAAGAAGGTAAATTTGCAGAGTTTATTATTCATTTACCTTTTTAGCCATTTTTTTTACAAGAAACACATTAAGCGGATACAATGAAAATTTTAGTGGTTGATGATGAAAAAGATATGGAAACCTTGTTCTTACAGCGTTTCAGAAGAGAAATAAAAAACAATGAAGTGGAATTTGCATTTGCAACATCGGGCGAAAAAGCGCTTGAATATCTTCATAACAAAATGCATGAAACGGTGCTGATTCTTTCCGATATAAATATGCCAGGCATGAGCGGACTTCAACTGCTTGATGAGATCAAGCACAAGTTTGTTCCGCCACCACCTGTTGTAATGATGATCACGGCTTACGGCGATACAGAAAATTATGAACAAGCTATAAAGCTGGGCGCAGATGATTTTTTAACCAAGCCACTTGATTTTAACCTGTTGAAAGAAAAACTCCATTTAAATAAATAATAATGGCAAAAATTTTAGTTGCTGACGATGAAGCTGATCTTGAAGTGCTGATAAAACAAAAGTTCAGGAAAGAGATACGTGAAAATAAATATGAATTCATTTTTGCCGCCAATGGCAACGAAGCGCTCGAAAAACTAAAAAAAGATCCGGGCATTGATGTGTTGCTGAGCGATATAAATATGCCTGAAATGGATGGCCTTACCCTGCTGACAAAAATCAATGAATCCAATTTACTTACCAAGGCAGTTATTGTTTCGGCTTATGGCGATATGGATAACATAAGAACCGCTATGAACCGCGGTGCGTTTGACTTTGTATGCAAGCCGGTTAATTTTCACGACCTCGGTATCACTATCGAAAAAACATTGGATTATGTGAAGCAATTGCATAAAAGCCTTGATGCTATTAAAGAAAATAATATTCTTAAAATGTATGTTGATAAAACGGTACTAAATTTTATGAATGGCCGCGAGTTTGAAACCCAATTAATGGCAAACGAAACGGTGGTAGCAACCGTTGCTTTTATTGATGTATGCGGCTTTACGGCCATTTCTGAAAGCGAGCAGGCAGATACGGTTGTGAAACTATTGAACGAGTATTTTGATATAATGGTAAAAGAAATAATTGCACAGGATGGATATGTAGATAAGTTTATTGGTGATGCGATACTTGCCGTTTTTAAAGGAGAGTACCATCTTGACAGAGCCATAGATGCAAGCCTGGCTGTAAAAAAACATATCGAAGAGCTTGGGAATATGGGCAATTCTGCGTGCGCAACCAAAGTGTCAATAGGCATTGGAAGCGGCGAAATGATCTGCGGAAACATAGGCTCAGCAAAGCTTCGCAGACTTGACTATACTGTTATTGGTGATGTGGTGAACACCGCACAAAGACTGCAGGATAAAGCAAAAGCCGGACAGATATTAATTGCGCAGGAAGCTTATGATAAAGTAAAAGAATCATTCAACTGCAGGCTGGTGGAAGAAGTGAAAATGAAAAACAAACTGAAGCCGGTAATGCTTTACGAAGTGGTTGATTAAGTATTTTTATACGTTAAAATTCGTACTTTATTTTCTTCATTATTCCTTGCTTTATGTTTTAGGAAAAATATATTTATATAAATTGCCAGATATCATTTTACCAAAGCTGAATGGCAAAATCCTATAAAATATTCATCTGGAAAAAAGCTCCGGCAATTCGTGTGTTAGTGCCCGTTGCATTGGGCATTATATTAGAATATTATTTAAAACTTCCGGTAACCTTCATTGTTCCTGTACTGTCTGTATTAGCCTTTGCTTTCGTTGCATTTAGCTTGCTGCCTCTTTCTTACCGGTTTAAATACATGTTGGTTGGAGGCGTTATTCTCACTCTTCTCATGCTTACACTTGGTGGCCTTTTACTATGGAATAAAGATGTGCGTAATCATTCCAACTGGTATGCGCACCGCGCTGATAGCAGCTCGTACTTTATTGCAACTATCAAGGAACCGATTGTAGAAAAAGATAAATCGTATAAAGCTCTTGCAGCAGTAAACGCTGTGGTTACTAACGATTCTGTTTACAATACCAGGGGAAAAATATTATTATATTTTTCAAAAGATTCGTTCTCGTCAGTGATCACTTATGGCGATAAGATCATTATTAAAAAAGATTTACAGTCAATAAAAAACTCAGGCAATCCTGCAGTGTTTGATTATAAAAGTTATTGCTCCAGGCAGCAAATATTTTATCAATGTTACCTCTTGAAAAGCGACTGGCTTTTATTAAATAAAAAAGAAAATAATATTTATGATAAGATCATTTTTACTACACGTGCTTACATCATAAAAGTAATTGACACTTACATTAAAGGAAGCGACGAAGCAGCTGTTGCCAAGGCTTTACTCATTGGCTATAAAGCTGATCTTGATAAAGATCTTGTGCAGGCTTACAGCAATGCGGGTGTTATACATATCATTGTTATTGCAGGCTTACACCTTGGTTTGATCTATGCATTATTATTTTGGTTAACAGGAAAAATTTCGTTTATAAAAAATTCAAATGCTGTAAGGTTTGCAATCATATTAACCGGTATTTGGTTTTTTGCATTGCTTACAGGAGCTGCACCACCGGTTATGCGTGCAGCAGTTATGTTCACTTTTATTGCAGTAGGAAATACAATAAATAAAAAGGGGTCGGTCTATAATTCCCTTGCTGCCTCTGCTTTCCTTCTGCTTTGCATAGACCCGTATGCCTTGTGGGACGCAGGCTTTCAGCTATCGTATCTTGCTGTTACCAGCATTGCAATTTGTTACCGGCACATCTACAGATGGCTGTATATAAAAACATGGCTTGCAAAAAAGATATGGGAAATAGTTGCTGTTTCTCTTGCTGCGCAGGTACTTACCTTACCTGCCCTTCTTTATTATTTTCATCAAATGCCATTGCTGTTTATCTTTTCAAATATTATAGCCATTCCGCTTGCCATATTTTCTTTGTATGGTTCTGTATTATTAATATGTGTTTCCTTTATAAGCAGTATTGCATTATACATTGGTAAAGCGCTTACGGCTTCAATATGGCTGCTAAATCATTCCATTCTTTTTATAAACAATATTCCTTTTTCAGTATGGAGAGGTTTCTCACTTTCTATTACGCAAACCTTTGTGCTCTACATTATTTTTATTTCGTTTTTATATTGGATCCTGAAAAAAAATATGCTTGCTTTTAAGCTTGCAATCGCCTGCGGACTTGCGCTGGCGCTGATGATAGCTTTTGACAAATGGAATTTTTCTCATCAAAGAAAAATAATAGTTTATACCATTCCATCGCATAAAGCCATTGATTTTATTGATGGAAACAAGTATCATTTTGTTGGTGACAGCGCATTAATTGCAGATGGTTTGTTGAAGACTTTTAATGTAAAGCCATCAAGAATTTTTTACAGGCTGAATGATGAGGAAGCTAAAGATTTTCATCTCTTTCAAAAAGATAATTTTTTAGAGTTTTACAATAAAAAAATTGTTGTAATAGATACAGTAAAGAATTATGCGCCTCTAAATAATAAGATACATGTTGATTACATTATCATATCAAAAAGTCCTAAGCTGTACATACCAAAGCTGGCGGCGGTTTTCAATTGTGACCTCTATATTTTTGATGCTTCCAATCCTCTTTGGAAAATAGAAAAATGGAAAAAAGATTGCGAAGATTTACATTTGCGTTTTTACTCTGTTCCTGAACAGGGTGCATTTGTAACAGATTTATAAAGACATTCCCTCCAGTTTTTTTTATGCAAAAAAAAATACAATCCGCGCTCATTTCTGTTTTTTATAAAGATGGGCTGGAAAAAATTATACAGTTATTAAAGCAGCAAAATATTACAATTTACACCACCGGGGGCACGCAAAAATTTATTGAAGATGCAGGCGTTGCTTGTATTGCAGTTGAATCGTTAACCGGCTATCCATCCATACTGGGCGGCAGAGTTAAAACCCTGCATCCATCAGTGTTTGGAGGCATTCTTGGCAGGCGGGATAACGAAACCGATGTGCAGGAAATGAAGCAGTATCACATACCTGCAATTGATCTGGTTATTGTTGATCTGTACCCTTTTGAAGAAACGGTAAAATCAACTACGGAAGAAAAATTGATCATAGAAAAAATAGACGTGGGAGGTCCCTCTATGATTCGTGCAGCAGCAAAAAATTTTATTAATGTTTTAGTTATAGCTGATAAAAAAGATTATAAAAACCTTGAAAAAATTTTGTCAGAGCAGGATGCAGTAACCTCTTTTGAAGAAAGAAGACAGTTTGCAGCAAAGGCTTTCGATGTTTGCTCAGGCTATGATATTGCCATATCAAATTATTTTAATAAAACGTCTTTTGCAAATTCATTTGCGGTAAATAAAAAGACATTGCGCTACGGCGAAAACCCGCATCAGCAGGCATCTTTCGCAGGAAATCTTCCTGATGTTTTTAATCAGCTGCATGGCAAAGAGCTTTCTTATAATAACCTTGTTGATGTGGATGCAGCAATACATTTAATGCATGATTTTATTGATAAAAAAAATAATACAATCACTTTTGCAATTATAAAACATTCCAATGTTTGTGGCATTGCACAAAGAGAAAAACTGGGCGATGCTTTTAATGCAGCTTTATCAGGAGACCCTGAAAGCGCTTTCGGCGGCGTGTTGATCACGAATGGAACTGTTGATGTTACCACCGCTGATACCTTAAATACCTTGTTCTTTGAAGTGCTTATTGCGCCTGCGTTTACATCAGATGCTCTGCAAATTCTTCAATCAAAAAAGAACAGGATATTATTGCAACTAAAAAACTATCCGGAGCAAAAGCAATTATCAAAAACAATATTGAATGGAATTTTATACCAGGATACTGATGAAGGAAATTTTACTGAATGGAAAGAGGAAGGCGGAAGAAGCTCTAATGATAATGAAAAGGAAGATTTGATATTTGCCAATATAGTTTGCAAGCATTTAAAAAGTAATGCCATTTCTATTATAAAAAATAAACAACTGATTGGCAAGGGCTGTGGCCAAACATCGAGAATAGATGCTTTAAGACAAGCTCTTGCAAAAGCAGCACAGTTTAATTTTGATCTTAAAGATTCAGTTATTGCCAGCGATGCTTTTTTCCCTTTTGATGACTGTGTAAAAATTGCGCATGAAGCCGGGGTTACAGCTTTCATTCAGCCCGGTGGTTCTATAAGAGATAAAGATTCTATTGATTACTGCAGGCAAAATAATTTGGTGATGGTGATAACAGGATTAAGGCATTTTAAGCATTAGCATTAAATATGTTTATGCCGTTCCTTCCACATTTCGTTGAAGCTTTTTTTGCTGAAATGAAGCCCTGTCCTGTGTTTAGTCCAATCTTTAAATAACGAGTTTACCAGCTTTGATTTTATATTTCCATTACTTATATTCATAATGCTTCTTTTCAGCGAAGCTATTTTCCAAATCTTCCACGCCATTTTTTCTGAGAAAGTTGTATAACCTTCTTCTACACTTTCATACCTGTTGAGGAGAAGCAATTCATGCAGATTAATTTTTACTGCACATATTTCTGTGCAATTACCGCATAGCGAAGAAGCAAAACTTAAGTGTTTATATTCTTCCAGGCCTTGCAAATGCGGAGTGATAACGCTTCCAATGGGGCCGCTGTAAGTAGCGCCATAACTATGGCCGCCAATGTTTTTATAAACAGGGCATGCATTTAAACAGGCGCCGCATCTTATGCAATAAAGGCTTTCGCGTTGCTTTGGATCTGCTAAAATATTTGACCTGTTATTGTCTAATAAAACCACATACATTTCTTCCGGTCCGTCTGTTTCGCCAGGCTTTCGTGGCCCGCTGATGATATTGCTGTACACCGTTACCTTTTGCCCTGTTCCATAAGTGGCAAGCAAAGGCCACATCAGCGCAAGATCAGTTAACGATGAAATAACTTTTTCAATACCAACAATAGCTATATGGGTTTTTGGCCATGCCATGCTAAGTCTTGCATTGCCTTCATTTTCTGTAATGGATACTGCACCAATATCGCTAATAATAAAGTTGGCGCCTGTAATTCCTATTTCGGCGCTTGCATATTTTTCTCTTAATTTTTCTCTGGCAACCAGCGTCACGTCTGATGGTGAGAGATTCGCAGGTGTTCCTAACTTCTCTGCAAAAAGCTTCGCCACATCTTCTTTGCTTTTATGCATAGCAGGTGTTACAATGTGGTAAGGCGGCTCACCATCCAGCTGCTGAATGTATTCTCCCAAATCAGTTTCTATGCTTTCAATATTATTCTCTTTAAGAAATTTATTCAAATGAATTTCTTCTGTCACCATGCTTTTACTCTTAACAATAGTGGTGCAGTTTTTTTCTTTGCAAATCTTTAAAATTTCATCCAAAGCTTCCTGTGAGTTTTGTGCCCAGATAACTTTACCACCACGCTTTGTAAAATTCATTTCAAACTCTTCTAACTGCTGATCAAGAGTTTCCAGTGCACGCCACTTTATATTTTTGGCGCGCTCCCTTACCAGGTCAGTATTCAGAAATTGCTGCTTGCCTTGTGGCACAGCAGCATTGTATTTTGAGATATTAAAATTTATTTTTTTTCTATGTTCAAGATCAGCACTTTTCGTATTGCTTTTTATCTTGAATGCTATAGCAGATTCACTCATAAAATTTTATTTTACTTATTTTTATTTTAATACACCCAGCTCCTTACCCACTTTTATGAATGCATCTATTGCTTTATCCAAATGTTTTTTCTTATGTGCGGCACTTAGCTGAACACGTATTCTTGCCTGCCCTTTAGCAACTACAGGAAAGAAAAATCCTATAACATAAATACCTTCTTCTAAAAGCTTAGCTGCGAAACTCTGCGCCAGCACTGCATCGTAAAGCATAATGGGAACAATAGGATGATCGCCATGTTTTATATCAAACCCTGTTTTAGTCATTTTACTTCTGAAATATTTCGTATTAGCTTCCAGTTTATCGCGAAGCTTTGTTGTTTCATTAAGCATATCAAACACAGCAATGGAAGCGCCTGTAATGCTTGGCGCCAATGTATTACTGAACAAATATGGGCGGCTGCGCTGGCGAAGCATTTCAATAATTTCCCTCTTGCCTGTGGTAAAGCCGCCGCTTGCGCCACCTAAAGCCTTGCCCAACGTTCCGGTAATTATATCCACCCTGCCTGTTACGTTACGATATTCGGGAGTGCCTCTTCCTGTCTTACCGATAAAGCCGGTGGAATGACATTCATCAATCATTACGATTGCATTATATTCATCTGCGAGATCACAAATTTGGTCGAGCTGTGCAATAGTTCCATCCATGCTGAAGCAGCCATCGGTAACAATAACGCGGCTTCGCAAGTGCTGAGTTTCTTTTAACTTAATTTCTAAATCATCCATGTTATTATGCTCATAGCGATAGCGCTGCGCCTTGCAAAGCCGCACTCCATCTATAATACTTGCATGATTTAATGCATCTGAAATAATGGCGTCTTCTTCAATAAACAAAGGCTCGAAAATGCCGCCGTTCGCATCGAAACAAGCAGCATATAAAATGGTATCTTCTGTTCCTAAAAAATCAGCGATCTTTTTTTCCAGCTCTTTATGTATATCCTGCGTGCCGCAAATGAAGCGTACACTGCTTAATCCATATCCTCTGTAATCAATATATTTTTTTGCCGCTTTAATTACTTTCGGATGAGATGATAAGCCCAGGTAATTATTGGCACAAAAATTCAATACATTTTTTTCATTCACTTTTATTTCGGCACCCTGCTCACTTTCAATAATGCGCTCGGTTTTATAAAGGCCGGCCTCCTTAATAGCATTCACTTCTGTGGCTATTCTGTTTACAAAATTTTCATTCATAGATTTCTTTATTACGCAAACCTACATGAAAACATAATTTTATTTAAGCATAAAAGCATAAATTAAATTGTAACTTTTTGTTGTTGCCATCGTATAACGTTCAAACAAGCAACAAAGAATTACCAATTAAGATGTATGACTGAGAAAGAGTATAATGAATGTGTGAACTTGTATGCTGATAGCGTGTACAGATTTATTTTAAAAAATATGAAGCATGAGGAAAATGCAAAAGATGTGGTGCAGTGCGCTTTTGAAAAGCTTTGGATTAATCGTGATACAGTTGACAATGAAAGAAGCAAATCATACCTGTTTACAATTGCCTATCACCAGATGATTGACCACATCAGAAAAAATAAAAGGATACAATTAAAAGATCAGTTTTCTGTTGATGTAAAAACGACTCAGCAACCACATCATAACATAAATAAAATATTGAATGAAGCTTTGCAAAGGCTTAGTGAAACCCAGCGCAGCCTTGTATTATTAAAAGATTATGAAGGATATTCTTATGCTGAAATAGCCACGATCACCTCGCTGAGTGAAAACCAGGTAAAGGTGTATTTGCACCGTGCCAGAATTCAATTAAAAAATTATTTGATAACACCTGAAAATGTAATTTAAAAGATGAATATCAACAGAGATAATTATGAAGAATATTTTTTGCTGTACGCTGACGACGAACTTACAGATTCAGAGAAAGCGAACGTATTGATGTTTGTAAAAAATAATAAAGATCTTGAAGAAGAGTTCAGGATGATACACCACACTATATTAAAACCCGATGTGAATGTAAAGCTTGATAACAAATCTTTTTTATTAAAAAATATTGCATCATTTATAAATGAAAAAAATTATGAAGAAGCTTTTGTTTTGTATCATGATAATGAACTGAACGAAAAACAAAAGAAACAAACCGAAGAATTTTTATCGCTTCATAAAGAATTAAAAAATGAGTTTGATCTGATTGGTATTACCAGACTTGCTCCTGCAGCTAATATTATTTTTGCCAATAAAAATGTTTTATATAAAAAAGAAAAAACAGAAAAGGTAGCTCCAATAATTTTCTGGAGAATGTTGGCTGCTGCGGCTTTTATAGGTTGTATGCTTTGGGGAATTGATATATATATTCAAAAGCCATCATCGCTTAGGAAGCCGGTTGCGCATAGTATTCCGGTAGAAAAAATGCCTGGAAATAAGAATACCATTACACTGCAAAAAAGTGTTAACGAAGAATTTGCTCCTACCCCTGATAAAAATTCATCTTACAAAAAGACCAATGATAAAACGGCTTTTAGAAAATATCCATCCCAAAAAAATAATAATGATGCTCTTGTAAAGGCAACCATAAAAAAAGAAATACCTGTTGTAAAGAATAAAAATAGCCGGTCGCCCGAAAAAGCAAATGATGAAAATGTAGCTTCAGCCACAGAGATTAAAAGCATTTCAAAAAAAGAAATAACTGGTATGCAAAAGATGAGCCTGGCAAACCTGGCAGTGCCTGCTGAAGTAATAAAAAGCATTGACGAACTAACGCCCGAAACTTATAAACGAACTTCTTCGTACAATGAAGATGTACATGCTAAAAATGATAACTACGTTTTTTATGATGTGACTGCCAACAAATTTAAAAAAACAAAAGTTGGCGGTTTTTTAAAAAAAATGAAGCGTGTTATTGTAAGGACTAATCCAATCGGGCGGCTGCTTTCCGGAGAGGAGCGCCAGGTTGCTTCTAATTAAAAAATCAATTTTAAATTAATATTAAAAGAAATGAAAAAGACGATTACAAGCTTTGCAGGTATTTTAATGGTTATATCTGTAATGGCCCAAACCACCGATTCTGTTGAGGTTCAAAGAAAAAATGATACCATCAGAATTGGCGGAATGATCATTTTAAAAAAAGGCGATCCAAATGATAAAAAGCATGTGACCGTAACGGTTGGCAATAAACAGTATGAAAAAAATTCTAACATAAGCACCGCATCTTTTATAGTGGATCTGGGCTTTGCTAATTGGGTTGATAAAACAAATTATGCGAACGCAACAACAAATAATTATCTGGTAAACCGCCCTGGCTCTCCTGCTCTTGCCGAAAGTGATTTTAAACTGAGAACTATAAAATCAGTGAATGTAAACATCTGGTTTTTTATGCAAAGGCTTAATCTTATAAAGCATTATGTGAACCTCAAATATGGGCTGGGCCTGGAGTTGAACAATTACCGTTTTAAATCAAATATAACTTTTAAAGAAGGTGGCTTTAGTCCGTACAACGCCTCGCAGGATATCACTCATCCATTTGTTTACAGAGATTCTATAAGCTTTAAGAAAGATAAACTTGCAGCAGATTATGTAACTATCCCGCTAATGCTCAACTTCAGAACAAACCCGAACTATTCTGATAAAGGCATTAGTATAAGCGCAGGTGCGAGTGTTGGTTATTTATATGGCAGCCGCAATAAGGAAGTAAGTGCTGAGCTGGGTAAACATAAAAACAGTGGTGATTATGATTTGGAAAGATGGAAGTTTTCTTATGTGGCAGAGCTTGGCCTTGGGCCGGCACATTTATATGGCTCTTATACCCCGAAATCAATCTTTGAAAACGGGTTAAATTTTATGCCTTACACTGTAGGCATAAGATTGAGTAACTGGTAAAAATTACTTCTTTGTAAACTAAAGTGGCACCGGCTACCAATGCAGGCAACACAATACGATTATATATTTCTCGGTGCGGGCGCTGCTTCGCTAAGTATAGTTATGCGCATGATTGATAGCAATAAATTTGCAGATAAAAAAATATTATTAATTGATAAAAAAAATAAAAACACAAACGATCGTACCTGGTGCTTTTGGGAAAATAATACAGGTTTTTTTGAAGACATTGTTTATCGTAAATGGAGCAGGCTTTTATTTTATGCTGATGATAAAAAAATTGCTCTTGATATTGACAGCTATCAATATAAAATGATAAGAGGAATTGATTTTTATAAAAAATGTTTTTCATTAATTGACCAGCAAAAAAATATTGAAGTTGTTTACGGAGACATCTCTTTTGAAAAAGATACAGATAAACCTGTTATTCAATTAAATGAAGAATTGCTTGAATACAAAAAAAATGCGATCATCTTCAATTCCATTTATAAGCCCGAAGAAAACAATATAAAAACATTTCATCTTTTACAACATTTCAAAGGATTTATAATTGAAACAAAAGATATATGTTTCGATGCAGAGCAGGCCACCCTTATGGATTTCAGAGTTAAGCAAAACAATGAAACCACCTTCGTTTATGTGTTACCACTATCAGCCCGCAGTGCCTTAATTGAATACACTTTGTTCAGTGAAAAAGTGCTTGATAAAGATGAATATAATATTCATTTAAAAAATTATATTGAACAATTTTTATTAATAAAAGATTATACAATTTGTGAAGAGGAGTTTGGAGTAATACCCATGACCAATCATAAATTTTCTTTTTATAAAAATGGCATGTACTATATTGGCACTGCAGGCGGCCAAACGAAAGCATCCACAGGTTACACTTTTTCTTTTATACAAAAGCAGGCTGAAAGCATTGTAGAGGCGCTTATCAGCAAAACTTCTCTTTTGCAAATACAAAAAACAAAGAGAAGATTTTTATTTTACGACAGCACATTGCTGCACATACTTTCTAAAAGATTGCTGGATGGCAAGAAAATATTTACCATACTTTTTAAGAGAAATAAAGCGAGTATTATCTTTAAATTTTTAGATAATGAGACAAATTTTTCAGAAGAAATAAAATTGTTGAATACGCTTCCAAAAAGGATCTTCATAAAGGCTGGCTTTAAAGAATTTATGAAAATGATCTTCAGCCGCTACCTATAAGCACTCTGCGATTTTATTAAACCTTATTTTGAAATAGCTGTCCTATCTCAGGTTTTTTCTATTTTTGTTACAGACAACTCAATTATGATCTCGAACCAGGATGACCAGGAACTTTTACAAAGTTTCAGAGACCCTTCTACAAAAGAAAGGGCATTTACAGCTATTATAAAAAAATACCAGGAAAGACTGTATTGGCATATCAGAAGAATGATTTTGGATCACGATGACACCAATGATGTTTTGCAAAATATGTTCATCAAGGTATGGAAAGGGCTAGAAAATTTTAGAGAAGACAGCCAGCTTTACACATGGCTATACCGCATAGCAACCAACGAATCTTTAACATTTCTTAGCCAGCAAAAGAAGAGAAATTCTGTATCGCTGAGTGATGTGGAAAATGGGCTGAGCAATAAACTGAAAAGCGATTCGAATTTTGATGCAAATAAACTGGAATGGAAGCTGCAACTGGGCATTCAAAGCCTCCCGGAAAAGCAAAGGCTTGTTTTTAACCTGAGATATTATGATGAAATGCCTTATGAGGAAATGAGCAGAGTGCTTGAAACCAGTGAAGGTGCGCTGAAGGCCAGCTACCACCACGCTGCCAAAAAAATAGAAGAATTTATATTGAATAATTAAACCAAAAGCAATTAAAATAGTCGGAATAGCATAATGAAAATTTCCCCTGAGATATTAAATGAGTTAAAACAGATAAGCCCCTTACTTGCAGGTATGGAAAAGTTAACTGTTTTTCATGCGCCTGACGGGTATTTTGATGAGCTGCATGAGCGCATCAGCACTTATGCTTTGCTGAATGATACACCAGCTTTAGATATAGAAAAGAAGCAAACACAACAAGTGCCTGAAGGTTATTTTGATGCGCTGAGCGATTCAATTCTTGCCAAAATAAAAGCAACTTATATTGATGCCGAGAAAGAAGCAAGCCTCTCGCCTGAGCTTCTTTCTTTGAAAGATAAAAATGTATTTACTGTTCCGCAGAACTATTTTGAAACGTTAAGCAACTCAATTTTTAATAAAATAAATGGAGATGAATCAGAGATCGTATCGCCGTTGCTGCTTTCATTAAAAGATAAAAATGTTTTTACTGTTCCTAAAAATTATTTTGAAACCTTAAGCAGTTCAATCATTGAGAAAATACATGATAATGAATCAGAGATGCTATCGCCGTTGTTGCTTTCTTTGAGAGATAAAAATGTTTTCACTGTTCCTCAAAATTATTTTGAAACGTTAGCAGGCAGTATCGCCAGCAAAGTAAAAGCGCCTGTAAAAATTATTTCCATAAATAAATCCCGGTCTTGGGTAAGATATGCTGCAGCCGCCGTGGTTACAGGTTTTATAGCGATAACTTCTTTACAAATATTTAATAATCTCAGCACACATTCGTCTTCATTGCCTGAATATATACAGCAATCTTTTCAGTATAAAACAGAGAATGATTTGAATGCCGGCATAGCTAAACTAAGCGATAATGATATAGCTAAATATCTTGAAAAAAATGGTAATGCTTTAGATAATGAATTGCTCATAAACAATTCTGACGTAAGTGAAATGCCCAGCCAGACTGATTATTTGAATGATGAAAACACATTAAATGAATACCTTGATAAAATAGATGCAGCAGCTAATAACAACACAAAACCTTAATGATGAAAAAATATATAGTGATACTGTTTATGATACTTGGAAGCTTTTCCGGTATTAAAGCGCAGGATGGCGATGCTGATCCGAAATCAGAAAAAGTGGAAGCTTTAAAGACTGCGTTCATTACACAAAAACTGCAGTTATCACCAGATGAAGCACAGAAATTCTGGCCGGTATATAATCAGTATGAGAACGAGATAAAAAATTTGCAGGAAACTAAAGACCCTAATGTAATCGACAGAGAAGAAAAATTATTAAATATCAGGAAAAAATATTTGCCCTCATTTCAAAAAGTAATTGGACCTGACAGGGTTAATAAATTATTTAATGCGGAGCGCGACTTCCGAAGCATACTGATAAGACGCCTGCAAAACCGCAACCAGCAACGATTAAACACGATCCGCAGATAGAAATTTACAAAGAAACACTTTAGTAACAGAAATGATAATTGGAGAATTTAAAAATTCTCCTATTTTTGTGAATAGGTGTTTTTCATAGGTTAGCAACGGCCGGCTCTTTTCAGAGCGGGCCTTTTTTATGAAAATCAAAACCTGTACGAGGGATATTTTATATCGTGATAAAAAAGAAATGTCCATTTTTCTTCTTTGCCCTGCTGCCACCATTTTATTCTTAAGTCCATAGCTTTGGCCGGGTCATAATCATATTTCGCTTTAAACCTGTTTTTCATTTGCTGCAACTGCGGCGCTACATCACCGCCAAAAAATATCTTTTCATTATTTTCTTCAATTAAGAAAACCTGGTGAAACGGGCAATGGGCGCCGGTTTCCTCATAATGTATGTAACCGCTTATCGTGCCGCTGCCTTGTATAAATTGCAGCTGTTTATTATTAACGAGGCATTCATAATCGCCGGTTATGTATGAGGATGATTGTTTTTGAAAAGCGTACTCCCATTCATTTTTATTTATATAATAATTTGCATTTGCAAAGCTTACCTTATTTTTATTTTGGTAACACATGCCTCCGGAATGATCTTTATGCAAGTGAGATAATAAAACTTTGGTAACGTCTGCAGGCTGAATGCCGTGGGATAAAAGATTCTTGTGTATCTGCAGCAAACCTTTGTCATCACTGAATCCCAGCCCTGTATCAAGCAATAAAACATCTTTGGAAGTGATTATAACAAATGGCTGTATCTCTACAAGAATGCTTCCTTTTGTTCGCTGTTGCAGATCATCTTTATCAATAATAAATGGAACAAAATTTTTTGTTTGATCTACGGTAAAAGCGCCTTCGCTCAAAGGAATGATCTGCATGTAGTAATTTTTTTATAAAGCTCTTTACCTTAAAATAATATTTCTGTCAGCATCAAGCCTTACTAATATAAATATTAATATGGTAAAAGTGAGCAGCGATGAGCCTCCGTAGCTCATTAAGGGAAGCGTAATACCAATAACCGGCGCCAGCCCCACCGTCATGCAAATATTTATAGATACATGAAAAAATAAAATAGCTGCAACGCTGTAAGCATACACACGGGTAAATGTGCTTCGCTGTCGCTCCGCAAGAAAAACTATGCGCAGCATAAATAAAACATATAAGGCGATAATAAAACTGCTTCCGGCAAAGCCAAAGTTTTCTCCAACGCTCGTAAATATAAAATCTGTATGCTGCTCCGGCACAAACTCTCCCTGCGTTTGTGTGCCTTTTAAGAAACCTTTGCCAAACACGCCACCAGAGCCAATCGCAATCTTTGATTGCTTTACATTATAATTTTCTTTTGCCTTTTTTAATTTCTTTGCATTATCCTCTAAATTTTTTTCCTCCACGTTCTTTTTTGCAGATACATCAGCGTCGGGCACATAATCTGCACCAAAAGTATTCATGATCCTCTCTACCTGGTAATCGTGCAATACATGCTTAAAAATATAGGGCACTGCAAACCTTTGTATGCCTACGCACAACACCCAAAGGCCTACGATAATCAGCAAAATACCTTTATCTCTTTTTATATTTCTTCTTAAAAAAAATACACATAACAATGCAATAATTGTAAGCGTAATCGCAAGTGTATTTTTTTCAACCAAAATAGTAGCCACTACAAGTATGGCAAATGAAAAACCAATGATGAGATAAACCGGCGGCAGGCCCTCCCGGTACATAGGAATGAGAAAAGAAAAATACACCAGGGCAAGCCCGGTTTCATTTTGTAAAATAGAAAATGCTGCGGGCGTTAATACAATAGCAGCCGCAATAAGCTGCGATTGTGTTTTGGTAAAATTAGTTTCGGTTCTCGAAAGATATTTAGATAAGGCAAGCGCTGCGAAAATTTTACAGGTTTCCACAGGCTGAAGATTAAAGAAACCCAGCGGTATCCACGATTTAGAGCCATTAATATCTTTGCCCACCACAAAAGTTGCGGCCATAAGTATTAAACCAAAAACATAAGTAAGATTAGCCGTTGCTGTAAAAAATTTACTATCAGTTAATACAATAAAAATGGCTACTATAGCCGATATTCCCAGAAATAATATTTGCCTTGAATAATTTTTTTTTAATCCTATAATATTCTGAAAGACATTGTCATTTGTATGATACTCAACAGAAAAAATACATAAAACGCCAATGCAAACAAAAAGTATGTATAGCCAGATAGTAACCCAGTCAAATCCTTTTGATATACCAGCGCCGTTGCTCATAGGTAATTAATTATTTTACTGATGTTTTTTTATCAGCTTCCCTATGTTTTTCATCAGGCAAGGTAGCTTCCAGCTTTTGCCTGATATCTTCATAAGGCTTTTTTAAGGGTAATGTATCTCCTAATGTTTTAACGCCCTGCTTTGTATTTTTTAATTTTGATAAAACATCACTGTCATCTTCATCCTCAATATCCATAGTATCTTTAGCGTTATTAATTAATTTTTTATCAAAAATATAGGCAGAGTCTTTTTTGCGGCTTAATGAATCACGAGCGCGTATGGCCGCATAAATGCGGGCAGGCATTAAGTTAAGATTAGCAAGCTCTTCCACCTTAGTTTTTCGGTCCGGCTCTGAAATAGAATCTTTAAGATATTGCTCAATCATCAGGCTGGCGATGGGGGCAGAAGAGTTAGCGCCCATGCCTGCATTTTCGCAGATTACAGCAATTGCAATCTTAGGATTTTCTCTTGGTGCAAATGCAGCAAAAAATGCATGGGATATTTGCTTAACACCCTGGTAATAATTTTCGACAGTGCCTGTTTTGCCACATACTACAATGCCCGGAACCTTGGCCGCAGAGCCGGTTCCGGTTTCCATTACTCCCTGCATACCATCGTGTACTGCTTCAAAAAGAGTATCAGGTATTGAAAGAGGATAATGCTTTGTTGTAAAAGAATCCAACATGCCATATACATCACCACCTTCGATAGAATCTACAAGATGTGGCGTTATATACCAGCCTTTATTGGCGAGATAGGCCATTTCATTTGCAACCTGCAAGGGCGTTACATTTACTTCGCCCTGCCCGATGCTTACTGAACGGAAAGTGCAAAAGTTCCAATGATTTTCGCCATAAATCTTATTATAAGTTCTGGGAGTTGGTATAAGGCCGCCCTTTTCTGTAGGTATATCAATGCCCAATTTATGGCCAAGGCCAAATGAATACATGTAATTATCCCAGGCTTTCAAACTACTGTCGAGCGAGCCATACACAGGATTATTAATTGTTCTTTGCATTACATTGGCAAAATAAGTATTGCATGAATGAGTGATGGCTCCTTTCAAATTGAAGTTGCCGGGATCAAGGCAACCCATGGGCTTGCCGCAACCGTAATAGGCGCCGGTGCATAAGAATCGAGTTTGAGAAGTAATAACACCTTCCTGAAGGCCAATTAATGCCTGCAACGTTTTAAAAGTAGAGCCTGGGGAATAATATGCATTCACTGTCCGGTTGATCATGGGCAAGCGCGGATCTAAAAGAAGATCAGCAAAATTTTTTCTTCTGTCTGCGCCGGTTAATAAACCCGGGTTGTAGGTGGGGCTGCTTATCATAGCAAGCACGCCGCCTGTTTTAGGATCAATAGCCACTATTGCGCCGATCTTGTTTTGCATAAGATGTTCGCCCATCATTTGGAGGTCTACATCCAGCGACAGGTGCATGTTACTGCCGGGGATGGCCGCTGTATCATATCTTCCATGCTCCAGCCTGTCAGTAAGCCGGTTTTTATTATCTCTTTTCCAAAATTCAATGCCTCTTTGCCCCATTAAAACCCTTTCATAACTTCTTTCAAGACCGGTACGCCCTGCATAATCGCCCATTTGATATCCCTGGCCTTCGTGGTTTTTTATAAATGATGAATCAACTTCTGAAAGATAGCCGAGAATATTTCCGCCGGCATCAAAAGGATAATCTCTCACAGGCCGCTCCTGCAAATAAAAAGCAGGTACAAATTTGTACATGCTTTCATTCAGCTTCGCAATTTTTTCCGGTGGCAGCAGTGGCTCAAACACAGAAGCTCTGTAGCTCCTGTTCTTTAAAATAGAATTAATAATTCTCTTTTTAAATTCTCCAGTATCAATATTTAAAATGCGGCACAGCGAATTTGTATCAAGGCCCATTCCCTTTATTTTTCCTGGGGTAACCATCAGGTCGTAGATGATTGTGTTGCGAAGTATGGCGCGGCTTTTCCTATCATATAAAATCCCTCTGTCAGGATAAACAACTTTGCGGAATTTGCCCTGCTCATCTGCCATCACAGAATATTTTACATTAAGCACCTGCAGGTCCAAGAGCCGGGTAATTATTATAAGCCCCATAAGTATAAACATGGCTATAATAATATTTTTACGCGAATAATTAAGTTCGGACACTGGCTGGAAAAAATTTAGAAAGTCGAAGTATTATAACGGGGGTTTCAACAAAATTAATATGTCTACACTGTATTTGTTCTAAATACCTGTCTGCGAGTAAATAATAATTCTGTTAATAAGATAAGCACAAGGCTTACTACAGAAGACATTAATGTTTTTATAATAAAATATAAATATCCACCGGTTTGTAATGCTTCTAAAAAGAAAAGTAATCCGTTGTGGATAAGTGTTAAAATACTTACATAAGTAAAGTAAGGAGCAAAGCCCATGCTTTTAATAGAAGGTTCATTATAATTACTTTCAGCGCCTTCCTGGGATATTAAAATATTTATTAAAAAAGGCCGCAGATAGGCTATGAGCACGCACGGCGCCGTATGCAACCCATACGTTTTCATAAAACAATCAAGCGTAAAGCCGAGCATAAAAGCTAATATCATTACAGACCGGCGGCCCATTTTAAAAGGCAGCCACAGAATAAATAAATAGTATAAATATGGAACAATAAAATGATGCAGGGGAGGCACCTGGTTCAATACAAAAAACTGTGCAAAAATAAAAAGCGTAAAGCGTATTATGTTTCTTAAAAGATTACTCATTTATTTTTTTTACGCCTTTTAATAACTGTGCCGGCTCATCTTTTTGCAGGTTGTTAATGATGTTTACATACTCAAGGTTATAAAAGTTTGCAGCAGTTTTTACTTTTATAATATGAGTGGTGGTAGTCTTATCATTATAAACGCCAAGCACTGTTCCGATCATTAACCCATAAGGAAATTTGTCAGAAAAACCACTTGTTATTACTGTATCGCCTTTATTCACTTTTACATCTTTTGAAATTTCCTTTAGCACCACCACATTGGCCTCAAGCCCATCCCACACTACACTTCCTGTCTCGCCGGTCTTTTTCAGCTTTGCACTGATGTTGCTTTGCCGGTGCAGCAGGCTCATTACCACAGAGTAATTTTTGCTTACATCTATTACTGTACCCACCACTGCATTATTAATATCTGTAACGCCAAGATCAATAGTTATACCCTGTTGCGATCCCCTGTGCACCTGCACATAATTATTTATTTGGTTTACTGAATTACCAACCACTTTTGCTGGCAAATACATAAATTTTCTCTGCTGAAATACTGTATCAATTTTTATTGTATCAATCGAAAGTCTTGAAGCCGTATCAGGTATCTCATAATCCTGCTTAAGCTTATTATATAAAAGTGCATTAGCTTTTATTAAAGAATCATTTGTTTTTTTTAACCTAAAATAATATTCCACATTACTATACTGATTATTGATCTTGCCGGTAACTTCTGTGGCAACAGATGAATAAACGGTATGATGATAACTGTTATAACTGAAAAGCATGTATAAAGAAATGCCCATCAACAAAAGAAAAAAAAGAAGATTAAAGTAAATACGAATGAAAACAAGAATGTTGCGCATAGTGTACTTTCGTTTCAGCTAAAAGCAGCGCGTTTATAAAGATTCTTTGAAATACTCATCAACTTAATTGAGAAAATATTATCGCATTACAAAAGGATAGCGGTCATAATGCTTAAGCGCAAGCCCGGTTCCTCTTACCACGCTCTTAAGCGGATCATCGGCTATATGAACCGGAAGCTTAATTTTTGCGGCCAGCCTTTTATCAAGCCCTCTAAGCAAAGCCCCGCCACCAGTAAGATACAGGCCGCGGCGATAAATATCCGATGCAAGTTCCGGTGGTGTGGTTTCCAATGCTTTTAAAATACCTTCTTCTATTTTAAAAATAGATTTATCCAAAGCTTCCGCTATTTCCTGGTAGCTTACCATTATTTGTTTGGGAATGCCGGTTACCAGGTCTCTTCCATTTACAGGCATATCTTCAGGCGGGTTATCAATGTCTTTCATGGCAGCGCCAATTTGTATTTTAATTTGCTCGGCAGTGCGCTCGCCAATTAAAAGGCTGTGATAGCGGCGCAGCGCTTCCATTATGTCTGCCGTAAATTCATCTCCTGCTATGCGAATGGATTGATCGCAAACGATGCCTGCCAAAGCAATAACAGTAATACCGGTTGTTCCGCCGCCAATATCAATAATCATATTGCCGACAGGCTCTTCCACATCAATGCCAATACCCAATGCCGCTGCCATCGGCTCGTGCAGCAGGTACACTTCTTTTGCACCAGCCTGTTCTGCGCTATCTCTTACCGCACGTTTTTCTACTTCTGTAATGCTGCTGGGTATACATATCATCATGCGCCAGCTTGGCGGAAATAAAGGCTTTTTAGGATAGATCTTTTTTATCATTTCCCTTATCATAAGTTCTGCTGCATTAAAATCAGCAATTACCCCATCTTTTAAAGGGCGCACAGTGCGTATGCTTTCGTGGGTTTTTTCGTGCATCATCAATGCCTTTTTACCCACAGCTAATATATTTTTAGGATTGTTACGATCGAGAGCTACAATAGACGGTTCATTTACAACTACCACATCATTATGTATAATCAGCGTATTTGCGGTACCAAGGTCAATGGCTATTTCCTGCGTAAAAAAATTAAAGAGACCCATGTTTTAACAGATATTGAAAAAATTACTAATGCCTGCAAAGTTGTAGGAAATAATTTGAAATAACAATTGAAAACGATTTTAGTCCCAAGCTATTATTTTAAAACCTGTAAACAACCGTACAAGTGGTAAACGAAGAAAAATAATATTTATGCGAAAAGTAATTTATACGCGGCATTTTTAAAAGAACATTTGTTCTTACTCTATTAATAAATACCTGCCAAATTTGTAAATTTGTTTTCTTCATTATGGATAAATTTATTGTTTCAGCAAGAAAATACCGCCCACAGAATTTTAGTACAGTTGTAGGGCAGCAGCACATAACCACCACATTAAAAAATGCAATTAAGAACAACCAGCTCGCTCATGCCTTTCTGTTTTGCGGGCCGCGTGGCGTAGGCAAAACAACCTGTGCACGCATACTTGCAAAAACAATAAATTGTGAAAACAGGACACCAGATGGTGAGGCTTGTAATGCTTGCCAGTCTTGCGTTTCATTTGATAACGGCACATCGCTTAATATACATGAGCTGGATGCCGCCAGCAATAATTCTGTGGATGATATACGCTCACTTGCAGAGCAGGTACGCTTTGCGCCACAGGCGGGTAAATACAAAGTGTACATTGTAGATGAGGTGCACATGCTGAGCACTGCAGCGTTTAATGCCTTTTTAAAAACGCTTGAAGAGCCGCCGCCTTTTGCCATTTTCATTTTGGCGACCACAGAAAAGCATAAGATACTTCCAACAATATTATCTCGCTGCCAGATATTTGATTTTAAGAGAATTACTAACCAAAATACAACCGATCATTTACAGGAAATATGTGATAAAGAAAATATAACTGCTGATAAAGCTGCGCTGCACATAATAGCCCAAAAAAGCGAAGGCTGCTTACGCGATGCACTAAGTATACTGGATAAAATTGTAAGCTTTACAAACGGCGAGCTTACTTATGCTAACACGCTGGAGCATCTTAATATTCTGGATGAAGATTATTACTTCAGGTTTATGGAGGCCGTGCAAAACGAAAGCGTTACCAATGCTTTATTACTATATGATGAAATAAACCGCAAAGGCTTTGAAGGCGATTTGGTTTTAAACGGTTTTGCAGAGTTTATAAGAAATCTGTTAGTGAGTAAAGATGCAAGGGTTGCCACGCTGCTCGAGGTATCTGAAGGCTTTAAGCAGCGCTATCTTGAAGTGGCTCTGCAAACTAATGCTGCTTTGTTGATAAGTGCATTAAATATTTTAAATGAAGCAGAAATAAATTATCGCCAGGCAAGAAATAAAAGATTGCACGTTGAGCTTACTTTTATAAAGCTTTGCTACCTGCAACAGGCTATAGAACTGGTAAGTGATGATAAAACTATTGGTAAAAAAAATCATCTTGAATCTATGAAGCCGGTAGCTTTTAAAAAGCTGGCTCCTGTTGCAGTAAAAGAGAAAGATAGTAAGCAATCTGCTGAAACTGTACTACAAAAAAATATAAGTGATGCCAATGAAAGTAAAGCCAGGCTTGTTATTCAGCAGCCTGCTGTTGCAAATAAAGCTGCCGCAGATCACACCTATGTAAGTAATGGTAATGCATACCCAAAGCTTACAAGAGTTTCATCGCTTGAAAAAATAAGGCAGCAGGTGGCTCTTGAAAATAAGAGCAACGAAGAGGTTTTAAAAGAACTTAACGAGGAAGAATTATATGTTGCCTGGGGATTGTATATAGATGAGCTTCGAAAAAATAATAATCATTCTGGTGTATCGAATTTTAAGTCGGCCACCTTGCATATTATTAATAACAATTGTATAGAAATAATAACAGAAAATAATATTCAGCAAAAATTTATTGAAACAGAAAGAGCCTCATTAATTAATCATTTACAAACCTATTTTAATAATCGTTTTTTATCTTATAAAGTAGTGATTGAAAAAAATGAAACCGATAATGCGATGCACGAAAGAGCGCTTACTACCAAGGAGCAATATTTAAAAATCATTGAAGAATATCCCCTGGTAAAACAACTGAAAGACAGGCTGGGCTTGCAATTGGATTACTAAGCTTCTTCTGCCTTACGTGCCTCAGCTTCATATTTATTGTTGTAATAACCATGCCGCACGCTCCCCCATAAATATTTTATTATAAATAAAAGATAGCCATATTGCCTGAACTGCCTGAGATGGCATGCTTCATGTTTTACCCATTTTTTATTTTGCAAAAATTCTTCTTTAGATACGTTATAAATGTGCACCGTTTTGCCAATAACAATAGCCGCAGCTGAAGCTTTCAGCTTCTTTGCTGCAAGCTTTGCCACCCATGAATTTTCTTTGATATGTGGATTAAGATCATCCAATTATTTTCAATATTTCTTCGCTGTGCATTTTCGATCTTGGTTTTCTAAATATCTTTATAATAGTGCCCTTTTCATCTATTAAAAATGTGGTTCTATGAAGCCCCATATATTTTCTTCCATATAAATTTTTTTCGCCCCATACGCCGTATTTATTAATAATTGTATGATCAGGGTCGGCTAATAGCGTAAAAGGCAATTGATATTTTTGTTCAAACTTTTTATGCTTTTTTTCATCGTCAGGGCTTACGCCCAATACCACTATATCTTTCTTTTGGAGTAACGAAAAATTGTCGCGCAGGTTGCAGGCTTCTACAGTGCAGGTCGGCGTATCATCTTCAGGATAAAAATAAAGGACAACTTTTTTCCCTTTGAAATCATCCAGGGAAACAATTTTTCCATTTTGATCTTTTGCCTTAAAATCCGGTGCCTTAGCGCCTTCTGCTAAATGTGTCATGTTTATTTTATCTTAAAAAATGATAAGTTTTTACTATTGCATTTCCTGCTTCGTCCTCAACAGAAATTTTTAACTCATGCCTGCCGCGCCCGCACATTTCATCAAACTTATAAATGCAAGAATGCCCTTTATCATTGGTAAATCTTAACCACTTTCCATCAAGCTCAGCCCGAAAGTTTTTGATACTTTCATTATTATCTTTTGGCGTAATAATTATTTCAGCTGCTCTGGAAAGATTAGCGTTTTCATGAAAGCTCGTAATAATTACCGGCGGTACATTATCACTTAGCAACTGAAAATTTCCAAAACTCCTGAATTGCGCAGTGTACCATTCACCATTTCCGGTTGCTTTTACCACCTCTGTTTTATTTCCCCAGCTTCTTTTAATTATCATCTTACTTTGCAAAACTGCAGGCACAGGCTTATCGGCTTTTAATCTTATAATAAAATTATTATGAACCGGCACCAGCCCGGATTCCATTGAATGCAACGGCGAATAAGAAGATGCAGTGTTCATATTTTTTTTTGAATAAATAAATGCAAATGAATCATAGATTGCTTCAGGCTGCAACACCATTTGCACATCATCATTATCATAAATATTTACTAAACCAGGAATAAATTCTTTTTGATCAGCCTTAATAAAAATATTTTTTTGCGCTGCAAAATTTTTTATAAAACCTCTCTTCAATTTAACCTGAAGCATAGAAATATTTGCATTTGCGTCTTTCACTATTATTTTTATTGCATGCAGTAAAGTGTCTTGTAGTTCTATAACGCCATCACTTTTAAAATCTTTGTAAATGCCTTGCGGATAACCTGGCAGCCTCGAAAGATGCTCAATAAACGGGCCGCCGGCCGCTCTTGTTTTATAATCAATATGCGCATTTACATATCTGGTTTCATCATAAGTAATGCTATCTATTTCAAAACCGGCAAGTGGCTTTTCATCTTCATAAATAACTGCTTCATAAATTCCATTTGGATTGGATGAGCCACTTACTTTATCATTTGCAGAAATGCCAAAGCTCACCTTATCAGTATTTGTTATTATTACCGGCTGAATGGTTGTATAAATATTATTTATTTTTTTAAGGGCAAACATTTTTGGCGCCTGGCTGTATGTGCTTACTTGTCTGTCGTACATAGCTAAACGAAGAATTGTTGGCGGCACGTTATCAGGTATAGGCAACCCAAACAACAATGGATTTAGAACCTTATCAGTTTTAGTATCTCTTATTTCAAAGTGGCAATGCGGGCCTTGCGAGCCGCCGGTATTACCGCTGTAGGCAATAAACTGGCCCTGCTTTACAGGAAACATTCCGGGTGGTATATTTAAAAAAACCTGCCACGATTCCAATTTATATTGCTGCTCCTTTACATACTTTTCAAGTGCCGGATAAAAATCGTTCAGGTGGCCATACACAGTGGTAAGCCCATTTGGATGATTAATATAAATAGCCCTTCCGAAGCCTGCAGGCTCTATGCGTACATGCGCAATATAGCCGTCAGCCGCAGCTTTCACGTGCTTATTCTGCACCTGGTCTGTTCTGCAATCAAGCCCCATGTGGTAATGATTAGGCCTCAGTTCTCCAAAGTTGGCGGCCAAAGCAATTTTAGCTTCTATGGGATAAATGAAATAACCTTTAGGATAATTTTTTACCCGAAACAATTGAGCATTTACAAAAAAAAATAAAAAATTGAAGTAAAAAAAAAGGAATGATTTATGTAATACATCACTCTTGAAAAAAAATCTTTTCATACAATTGCAAATCTAATACTGAAAAAAATTAAAATTATTTATTATGAATAAATCAGATACAATTGCTGCTGTAATACTTGGAGCTGCGGCAGGTGTTGCGCTCTTAAAATTTTTTAACATGAGTAAAGAAGATCGCAATGAATTTTTATCTTACATAAAAGATAAGACAAATCACTTGCTCGATAATGCCGAAGGAACAGTTGAAAGAGTGGAACATTATATGGATCAAATTAAAGCAAAAGATCAGGGGCAGATTGTTGATAAGCTTTTTGTTTTAAAAAATATGTTTAAAGAATTTTACGGTTCTGAAAAACATTACCTTTTATAATTTCACTTACACATGCAGCATATAAAGTAAAAGCAGGCTATCCCTGCTTTTTTTATTATAATAAAATATCTTTTTCATTCTTTTAATTTTAATTTTGCGCGCCACACATTTACAGGCTCATGCCCTTCGACAGATCAATTACATCAGTTTTAATTATAGGATCCGGCCCCATCGTTATTGGGCAGGCCTGCGAATTTGATTACTCCGGAACCCAGGCTGCACGCAGCCTCAGCGAAGAAGGCATCAAAGTAATTCTTATCAACAGTAATCCTGCCACCATCATGACTGACCCGATGATGGCTGATAAAGTTTACCTGCTGCCGCTTACTATAGAAAGCATTGAGCAAATAATAGAAGAAAATAAAATTAGCGCTGTATTGCCCACAATGGGAGGGCAAACTGCATTGAACCTTTGCAAAGAAGCAGATGAACTGGGCATTTGGCAAAAAAATAATATACGGTTAATTGGGGTTGACATAAAAGCGATAGATAAAGCAGAAGATCGTGAAAAGTTCAGGCAATGGATGATTGAAATGAACATTCCTGTGGCGCCTGCAAAAACGGCCAATTCATTTTTGGAAGGAAAAGAGTTTGCGCAGGAAATTGGATTTCCTTTGGTTATTCGCCCGTCGTTTACGCTGGGTGGCAGCGGCGGCAGCATTGTCTTTAAAAAAGAATTGCTTGATGAAGCGCTTAACCGCGGGCTTACCGCATCGCCAATACATGAAGTTTTAGTGGAACAGGCAATGATGGGATGGAAAGAATTTGAGCTGGAATTACTTCGTGATGATAACAATAACGTGGTGATTATTTGCACAGTTGAAAACTTTGACCCCATGGGCGTGCACACCGGCGATTCTATAACAGTGGCGCCGGCAATGACTTTGAGCGATACGGCTTTTCAAAAAATGCGCAATACGGCTATTGCAATGATGCGTAACCTGGGCAATTTTGCCGGAGGCTGTAATGTTCAGTTTGCATTGAACCCGCAAACAGAAGACATCATTGCTATTGAAATAAACCCACGGGTAAGCCGCTCCTCTGCATTGGCAAGCAAGGCCACCGGTTATCCAATTGCGAAGATTGCCGCAAAGCTTGCAGTTGGTTATACATTAGATGAATTAAAAAACCAGATCACACAAACAACATCAGCCTATTTTGAACCTGCGCTGGATTATGTAATCGTAAAAATACCGAGATGGAATTTTGATAAATTTAAAGGCGCTGATGATACGTTAGGCTTTCAAATGAAATCTGTGGGCGAGGTGATGGCAATAGGAAGAAGCTTTGCAGAAGCCATTCAAAAGGCTTGTCAAAGCCTGGAAAATGAGGCAGTAGGTTTAGGATATTATGGCAAAAGCCTGATGTATGCCGAAGAAATTACAGAGTATTTGAAAACACCAAAATGGGATCGGGTGTTCAGAATAAAAGATGCATTAATGATGGGTGTAAGCGTGCGCCGCATCTGCGAGTCAACCGGCATTGACCGATGGTTTATTTACCAGATACAAAAAATTTGTGATTGCGAAAAAGAACTTTTAAAAACAACGTTCAAAACATTATCGGCGGAGCTTTTAACCAAAGCCAAACGCCTTGGTTTTGGAGATGAACAGATTGCCCGCATCATGAAAGATGGCAGCACTGATGAAGATATTTATGAAAAAAGAAAAGAGCTTGGCATTACAAGAGTATATAAAATGGTAGATACCTGCAGCGCAGAGTTTGAGGCTAAAACACCCTATTTTTATAGTACTTTTGAGTAAATTTTATTCTATGTTAGTTTTAGAAGATGATTTTGTAAAAGCATTTGAACTATCAAACACAGAAATTAAACTAGAGCTGGGAATACTTTTATTTCAAAAAGGGAAGGTAAGCTCTCGAAAAGCCGCAAGCCTTGCGGGAGTTAATTTTTTAAAATTTTGGGAAGAATTGTCGAAAAGAAGCATTGACCTGATTTCTGAGAAAACATACGTAGATAATACAGGCAGATTAATATTATAAAAATAAATGATCGTTGTAAGCGATACTTCTCCACTTGTTTGCCTTTTACACCTCAATAAATTATATTTATTAAAAGTATTATTCCAAGAGGTACTTATTCCGCCTTCCGTTTTTAAAGAATTAGAAACTTTCAAAATAACCGATATAAAGTTTTTAATTGATAACCCTTTTATAAAAATTAAAAATCCCAAAGAAACTAATATAGTTATCCAATTATTGCAGCAACTTGATCCGGGTGAAGCTGAAGCTATTGTACTATCTATTGAGGAAAAACCAGATTTTTTGATTATTGATGAAGCAACTGGAAGAGAAATAGCCTTGCTGTATCAATTACCGATAAAAGGTACTTTGGGAATTTTGCTTTTGGCCAAAGAAAAAAAATTAGTCAGCGAAATTAAACCTTTAATCAATCAGTTGCAGCAACAACTAAATTTTAGAATTAGTCCTTCACTTTTACAATTAGTTTTACACAACGCCAATGAACGCTAACATCATCCACAACGAATCCATCCCATCTTTAAAGAAAAAAATAATTGTTCTCGGAAGTGGCCCCAACAGGATAGGCCAGGGCATTGAGTTTGATTACTGCTGCGTGCATGGCTTGCTGGCAATTAAAGAATGCGGTTACGAAGCCATCATGATAAATTGCAATCCTGAAACTGTTTCTACCGATTTTGATATTGCTGATAAATTATATTTTGAACCGGTTTTTTGGGAGCACATTTGGGAAATAATTGAGCTTGAAAAACCTGAAGGAGTGATTGTGCAGCTCGGCGGCCAAACAGCATTAAAGCTGGCTAAAAGACTTGATGAAAAAGGTATAAAAATTATCGGAACTTCTTTCGATAATATGGATATAGCTGAAGACCGCGGCCGCTTTAGCGATATGCTTAAAGCACTTGGAATTCCATATCCAAACTACGGCACCGCTTTCAATACAGATGATGCAATAGAAGTTGCCAAACAAGTGGGTTATCCTGTGTTGGTGCGCCCGAGCTATGTGCTTGGCGGGCAGCGCATGCGCATTGTTTTAAATGATGAAGAGCTTGAAAAAGGAGTATTAAGTTTATTAAAACATTTACCGAATAATAAAATTTTAATTGATCATTTTTTAGACCGTTGCCAGGAAGCGGAAATAGATGCCATCTTTGATGGTGACGACTTTCATGTGATGGGCGTAATGGAACATATAGAGCCGGCCGGCATCCATAGCGGCGACAGCAACGCCGTGCTGCCTGAATTTAATTTATCTCCTTTAATAGTTCATACAATGGAGGAGTATGCTGAAAAAATTGCCAGGGCGTTGCATATAAAAGGACTTATCAACATCCAATTTGCTATAAAAAATGGCGACGTGTTTGTGATAGAAGCTAACCCGCGTGCGTCACGTACAACTCCTTTCATTGCTAAAGCTTACCAGATTCCTTATTTAAATATTGCTACTAAAATTATGCTGGGAGCAGCTAAGCTTTTAGATTTTACATTTGAAAAAAAGCTTACTGGCTTTGCTATTAAAGAGCCTGTATTTTCTTTCAACAAGTTCCCTAATGTGAATAAAGAATTAGGCCCGGAAATGAAAAGCACCGGCGAAGCCATTCGGTTTATAAAAGATTTGCGTGACCCATACTTCAGGCAATTGTACAAGGAGAGAAGCATGCACTTGAGTAAATAAACTGTGTTTAAAATAGTTTGAAAACGGATGTTGTAATAAGGATGTTTAATTCTTTGCAGGGCTCGCAGCTGCGCCATCGTGACTAAGCCTTTTTTTATCAGCACGAATTTTATTCCAATATTTTTTTGCAACCATAAGCATCCCGAAGCTTTCTCCATCTTGCTTTTCTAAATGTTTATGATGCATTTTATGCGCCCATCTTATGCTTCTCACGTACAAATTATTGCTGCGTGTAAACAACTTTATACGCTGGTGAATAATCACATCATGAACTATAAAATAAGATAAGCCATACATGGTAATGCCTGCACCAATGGCTGCCAGCCAGTACCTATTATTAAATGTTCCAAATAAAAGGCAAAGAATGCTCGGTATAGAAAATATCAGGAAAAACGCATCATTTTTTTCAAAAAAACCAGGTCCTTTTTTATGATGATCTTCATGTAAATACCATAAAAACCCGTGCATAATATATTTATGAGTAAGCCATGTCACACCTTCCATTAAAAGAAAAGTAACCAGCATAATTAATATAAAATATAAAACTTGCATGTTAAGCGCAAAGGTACAATTTAGTATGATGGTTATTTTTTCACGATGTTAGTTTCATCGCGCCCATTAGTTCCTTCACTTTTGGCAATGCGATCTTAAACCATTCGGTATATTTCTGCGGATTCGTTTCAAAAGAGGCATCTATTTCTTCTATACTTTTATAGCAATAATCACTTACTTCATCTTTATTACAATGCACATCACCGTCGTATAGGCCGGTGAACACATGATCAAATTCATGCTCATTCAGGCCATTTGCAAAAGAAGTTTTATAAATAAAAGTGAAGGCAAAAGTTATAGTTGTATAAAATCCCATTTCTTCAAAAAGTCTCCTGCAGGCAGCCATTTCCACAGGCTCGCCTGGCAAAGGATGACTGCAGCAAGCATTCGTCCACAAGCCTCCGCTATGATATTTGCCTGCTGCCCTCTGCTGTAGCAAAAGCTCCCCTTTGCTATTAAATATAAAAACGCTGAAAGCCCTATGCAGCAAGCCTCTCCGGTGTGCTTCCATCTTTTCCATTACGCCGGTTTGCAGGTCATATTCATCTACTAATATCAGTTCCGTCAAATGAATTTCTTTAATTATGAAATAAGATTGAGCCTGTTTTTTAGCCCGGCTTTTACAATGATCAATGCCTTTAAAATATTGGGTATTCTTATACGCCTTTCAAGAATTTCTTCAGGCTGGGAGCGTTTTATTTTTTTAAAAAGAGAAAGATAATATTTGTAAGCAACGTACACACCAAACCTGGCTTTTAAGGGTAGCTGCCTGATGCCTTCAAAGGCTTTTGCAAAATCAGCTTTTATTTCTGCCTCAATATTCTTTTTAGTAACTGAAGTAAAATTTTTGAAATCAACATCCGGAAAGTAGGTACGTTCCAGTAATTGATAATCTGATTTTACATCTCTTAAAAAATTTACTTTTTGAAATGCAGCCCCAAGCGATTGTGCATAAGGCTTAAGGCATTCATACTTCTTATTATCATCTTCACAAAAGATCTTAAGGCACATAAGCCCTACCACTTCTGCGCTTCCATAAATGTAATCATGATAAAAAATTGCATCATACGTTTTCTTATTGAGATCATATTCCATGCTTTTGAAAAATGAATCTATTAGGTCTGAATCAATTTTATATGTATTTACTGTTGACTGGAAGCTGTGAAGAATAGGGTTTAGGCTTATTTTTCTTTCAATGGATTTATAAGTTTCTGTTTTAAATTCTGCCAGTAATTCTTGCTTTTTATATTCATGAAATGTATCTACTATTTCATCAGCAAAGCGAACAAAACCATAAATATTATAAACCGGTTGCTGCAGGTCTTTATGCAATAATTTTATAGCGCTTGCAAACGAAGTGCTGTAGGTATGTGTAGTGAACTTGCTGCATTGAAAACTTACATCAGAATGTAAATGCATACTTAGTGGTGGCTCCCTTTTTTTGATTGTTATAAATGTACGTTTATTGAATTAAAAATTTGTCATGATTTCTCTTGCCACCACTTCGCCGCTTATGAGTGCAGGCGGAACGCCAGGCCCTGGAACCGTTAACTGGCCTGCATAATAAAGGTTTTTTATTTTCCTGCTCTTGCAAGATGGCTTGAGCAAAGCAGTTTGCAACAAGGTATTTGCAAGGCCATACGCATTCCCTTTAAAAGCATTATAATCATTTATAAAATCAGAAGGACCATACGTTTTTTTAAAAACAATATCATCTTTTATTAACTGGCCTGTTCTGTTTTCAAACCGCTCAATTATTATATTAAAATATTTTTCTCTTAGCTCTTCTGTATCATCTGTAAGGCCAGAGGCAACAGGTATCAAAAAAAATAAATTTTCACATCCTGCGGGTGCGGCATGCTCGTCCGTCACTGACGTAGCGCTTACATAAAACAATGGGTTTTGCGGCCATTGCTTGGTATCATAAATTTCACTTGCATGTGTTTCAAAATCTACATCAAAAAACAAGGAATGATGCATTATGTTTTTAAGTTTTTTGTTTATACCTACAAAATATAAAAGGCACGAAGGCGCCATTACACGGCTATTCCAATACTTTTCATTGTAGCTCTGCAATTTTTTCGGTATTAAATTATTCTCAACAAAATGATAATCAGCGCTGGCAACTACAACATCTGCCGTATAGTTTTTCTCAATATTTTCTCCACCATTATTCATCATTGTTTTTATTCCGTTTGCAATATTTCTATCAATGTTTATCGCAACAACATTTTCATTAAACTGAAATTGCACGCCTTTCTCTTTTGCCAATTTGTACATTGCGTCTGCAATGCTGTATATTCCTTTTTCCGGATACCACGTTCCGCCTTTTATATCAGCATAATTCATGAGGCTGTATAAAGCAGGAATATCCTTTGCCACAGCTCCTAAAAACAAAACAGGAAATTCAAGCATTTGCCTCAGCTTTTCACTTTTAAAATATTTATAAATATGTTTTCTCATAGATGAAAAAACATCCAGCCTGAAAATTCCCTTTATAACATCCTTGTCTAAAAATTCAATTAGTGATTGTCCTGGCTTTTGCACAAGCTTCTTTATACCGATATTATATTTATAAGCTGCTTGCTTAAGATATGCATTTAATTTATTGCTGCTGCCTTTTTCATGTTTTTCAAAAAGCTCTTTTAGTTTTTCATAGTCAGCTGGCACATCAGTTTCCTCGTTTTGCCAGTAAATTTTATAAGATGGATCGAGGCGTTTTAAAGAAAAATAGTCGGATACTTTTTTTCCAAAGGATTCAAAATATCTTTCAAAAACATCCGGCATCCAATACCAGCTTGGTCCCATGTCAAACGTAAATCCTTCCTGCTTTAATTGCCTCGCACGGCCACCAGGCATATTTTTCTTTTCCACTAAAACAACGCTCCAGCCTGCGTTTGCAAGAAAAGTTGCTGCTGATAATCCTGAAAATCCACTCCCGATTATTATTGCTTTTTTCAACATAATACATTCAACACAAAAGATACTCATTCATTATCATGTACTATGTATATTAAAACTAAAACCTGTTTATTTTTTTCTTTAAAAGCTTTCTTGCAAAATGTATCCGGCTTTTGATGGTACCAAGTGGCTCACGCAAAATGCCAGATATCTCATGATATTTATAGCCATCGAAATAGAGCAAAAAAGGATCTCTAAATATAGAAGGCAAAGAATATATAGCGGCTTTAATTTCTTTTAGTATAACCCTTCCTTCGGCTAAATTGTAAATAGTTGCCTGTCCGGAATTTAACAAAAAATCATTAGGAGTAGAATCGAAGACAACTTTTTGTTTGGCTTTTTTACGATAATTATTAATAAAAATATTACGCATGATAGTAAAAAGCCACGCTTTAATATTTGTGCCTGTAATATATTTATCGTGATTAGCAATAGCTTTATACATAGTTTCCTGCACAAGATCTTTAGCAGTTTCCTGGTCTTTGGTAAGCGTTACAGCAAAGGGTTTTAAAAAATCAGAATTGCCTAAAAGTAACTGGTTAAATTCAAGTGTTGACATAATTTTGTTTAAGCTTTATTATAATAAAGTTAAACAAAAAATAAATACATCTTCTTTTTTGTTTAAACATACTTTGTAAAACTTGAACAAAGCCGGTGCCAAAAGTCTATTTGTTTTTTAGATCATTTACAAACTCTCTTACTTCTGAGAGTGATTTTTTAAGATGTATTTTCAGTGGAATTTTTTTCTCATAACATCTGGCGTAAGACCCGGAAATGATGAGTGGAATATTGCGAAATTGCTTCTTCATTATATCAATAAAAACATCAAAGCTGAACCCCTGGCCACCAGTAGATATGTGCGTATATAGAAAGGCAGGCTTTTTCATAACCACCACTTCTTTTAATTCTTCTATGGAAATATTTTGACCAACATATATTGTACTGATGCCGGCTTTCTTCAACAGAAAATAAATAAATAAAAGCAATAATTCATTGTATTCGCCTGCCGGCAAAAAAAGGCAAACTTGTATATCTTTCTTTTTTACAAAAGGCAATTTATCAATAGCTGCAATTATTTTTTCTCTTATAATATTACTTACAAGTCTTTCCTGGATGTGGCTTACATTATTTGCCAGCCATAACATGCCTACCTTATCTAAAAAAGGAAAGATCAGTTGCAGCACAGCTTTTTCAAGACCTTTATCAGCAACGTAATTATTTAATATATTTTCAAAGCGTTTTACATCAAGTGTAATCATGCTTTCCAGCAGCTTGTTCAGTATTACATCTTGCTGTGCATTTATATTGGTTATGGAAAGCACTTCGTTTTCAAGCGCTTTATTGCCCATATTATTTATCTCGGAAACCCTGAAGCCGTATTTACAAAGCAGCGAAACATTTAATATAGTTCTTAACTCATCTATTGTGTAAGACCTGATGTTGGTGTGAGAGCGGCCTGGCTTTAAGAAAGAATAGCGCTGCTCCCAAATGCGTATTGTATGGGCCTTAATGCCCGAAAGGTTCTCTATATCTTTAATTGTAAAGAGCATAGTTTAATAATTAAAAAATTATAATGTTTGCTGTACTCAAAGTATTGCCTCTTTAATTGCCTTCACATAAGCGTCAATTACTATTTGCTTATCATATTCCTGTATAACTTTTTGCCTTGCTTTTTTACCCATCTCACATCTTTCATTTGCTGTAAACGCAAACATTTTTTTCATTTTTAGAGCAAGGTCATCCGCATCTTTCACTCTGCTTAAAAGCCCTGTAATCCCATCTGCTATTATTTCTTTGCAACCTGTTACATTGCTTGCTATTGCCGGTTTCTCCATGCTGGCAGCTTCCAGCAGCGTGTTAGATGTTCCTTCCCTGTACGAAGGAAGAACTATGCAATCCGCCTCTGCAATAAATTTTCGCACATCTTTTTTTTCACCCAAATAATCTATTATATCTTCTTCTATCCAGCTTTGCAATTGTGATTGCGTTAGCGTATTCTCCTTTAGATTTTGTGTCCAAAAAGGCCCAATTATGTTGAACACCGCATTGGGGTATTGCTTTTTTACAATCTTTGCTGCATTTACATATTCAAATATTCCTTTATCCTTTATAAGCCTTCCAATGAATAAAAAAATAAATGCACCAGCCTCTTTCCTTACATCCATGGGGCTAAATTTTTTATAATCAATGCCGGAACCCGGAATTCTTTCACTGATTGACTTTTGTACAAAATCATTTTCAATAAACAAATTCATATCATCATAGTTCTGAAAAAAAACCTTTTTTGTTTTCCTTAATGCATTTTTATACAAAGCACGGGCAACGCGGTAAGCGGCATTCTTACTTACAAACAATGGCCCTGTACCGGTTATGTTAGTGATGGTTGGTATGTGAAGTCTTCTTGTAATAAGATTACCCCATATTGCCGGCCGTATACTAAAGGTGAGGCAAACATCGGGTTGTATTTTTTTCAGCGCTTTTCTAAGGTTAAAAATGTAGCGCAAAACTTTTACCGGGTTCATGTTTCCGGAGCCAACGTTTATAACTTTTAATCCTGTTTTTTCTACCTGCGAAATAAAGTTATTTGTATGAGTGAGGATATATATATCGCAGCCTTGCTGAAGGAGATACAACATGAGGCCTTCACGCATGGTGTAGGTTGAAATAAGCCCATTTTCAATTACCGCAATTTTCTTTTGTTGTAAAACACCAGTCATCTGTAATTCCGTTTATACCATATTTCCATTGATAGTAAAGTCCACAGCATCTTTGCTCTCTTTTCCGAAGCAACATTAATTTTTTTATCAAGCAAGTCTTGTACAAAATTTTTCTTTATAAAATTTTTGTAAAAGCATTCTGATGAAGTAAGATAATCTAAAACTATTTCTTTGAGTTCATTATCTATCCATTTTTTCAAAGGTATCTCAAACCCTCTTTTAGGCTGGCGTATCAGCGCTGCAGGAAGGTATTTGGCTGCGAGGCTGCGAAGCAGATACTTGGTTGTTTTTCCCTTTATTTTATAAGAATCATTTATTGACGGTATGTATTCTAATAATTCTTTTGACAGGAAAGGGCTTCTTCCTTCAAGCGAGTTTGCCATGGTAGCTATATCCATTTTTACAAGCAGGTCTCCAAATAAATTTGTATCGAAATCCAGGTTCATAATCTTTCTTAGTCCTGATAAATTGCTACCGGCTATTGCATCAAAATCTTTCTTTATAGGCTGTAAATAATCGTACCCAGGTTCAATAAAATTATGCTCATAATCTTCGAAAATGTCTACACCTGAAGAAAGATAAATTCCGAGCCCGGACTTAGATGCAAGCGCAGCAAGCCTGTATAAATAATTATATGTTGATAGCTTGTTATGCGGCGTTGGCAATATATTTTTTATTAGCGACGCTGTAGCGTTTATAAAAATATTTTTCTTAAAAAAATCATATTGGGCAAAGGGCACATAGCGCCTGTAGCCGCCAAACAATTCATCAGCGCCATCGCCATTAAGTATCACTGTTACAAACTCTTTGGCAGCGCGGCTTACATAATAGCTTGGTATAGCAGAGCTGTCAAAAAATGGCTCGCCATAATTAGCTAAAATTTTTTCAAGATCATCTTTCAAATGATCAAAAGATATTTTTATTTCAGTATGCTGTGTATGATATTTATCGGCTACAAGCCTTGCCAGTGGCGCCTCATCATACTCTCCGGCAAAGGAAACTGTAAATGTTTTTAGATTTTTTTTGTATTCACTGGCAATGGAAGTTACCAGCCCACTATCTATGCCGCCGCTTAAAAAACATCCAACTTCCAGGTCGCTGGATTCCATTCTTCTTTTTACTGCTGTATGTAAATAATCATCTGTTTTTTGCAGGGAGCTTTCAAAAGAGTCATTATTATTTTTTACGTAATAATCATGAATATTCCACCATCTTGTTTGCTGTATTTCAAGAGAATTACAATTAACAATAATGTAGGTTCCTGCTGTTAATTCCGTTACGTTTTTATAAGGAGTAAATTGCCTGTAAAAAGATCCAAGCCTCAGATAACTATAAAAATTTTTATATTCAATTGTAAGAGGGGCAATGCTTTTGAGGCAATTCAATTCACTTGCGAAGCAAAACTTTTTATCATCTGCATAATAATAAAAAGGTTTTTTGCCGGCACGGTCACGCGCTATAAATAATTCATTTTTTATTTTATCGTGTATAACCAATGCAAACATTCCATCAACATGCTCAAGAAAATCAGTGCCAGTTTTTTCGTATAAAAGTAATAGTGTTTCTGTATCGGATGATGTGTGGCCAGTAAGGTTAAATTTCTTCCTCAGTTCAACATGGTTATATATCTGCCCATTAAAAATGATAGTGAATTTTTCCCCCAAATGCATAGGCTGTGTGCCGCCTCCAATGTCGAGTATAGAAAGACGGAGATGAAAGAAATTTACATTTTTATTTTGGTACCCATTGCGTTCATCGGGGCCGCGGTGCCCCATAGTTTTAATTACATCATCATAGGAAAACTGGTAGTTAATAGTTCCCGCAATGCCGCACATGTTTCTTTGTTTTTGCGTTGCAAAATAACCTCAATATTCTTAAATGAAATACAAAGCATTTCTATAAATATAACAGTCAGGTAGCAACTTTATATAAACCAATATCAGCTTGGGTTAATTGAGCAGGTAAACGAAAAGATCTTTTTAAAGATCTTTCTTTCATTTTTTCATAAATAAGAAAAAGGGAAAGGGTATAAAAAGGAAGGCATGGAATTTTATATCGAACCAAAGTGCCAAAGTTCAATGTGCTTGCGCCTACAAACATTGCAAACACAAATGAAAATAAAAAGCAATACATTATTAACGGATCGGTCAGGATGAGTTTTATAAAAGTTTTGAGGCCACTCTTAAAAATTACAAATATTGTAAAGCATAAAAGTATAATACTTTCGAGCGATGCAAAGATTTGTGATATTTTATGCGACTCCCAAATTAATGGCCGGAAGAATGTAGCGAAAACCGCAGCAGGAGCCAATTTTAATAATCCTTTGAAAGTGCCGTCAAACTCCACACCCAAGGCAAAATTTGATTCTGCAGTTTCATTTCCGTTCATTGATATGAAAGAGCCGTTGAGATGCTTGATGCTCGATGTAAGGCCACTTATAGCATAGCTGCCTAATTCTTTATTAAAAGAATTTAATAATTGTGTGAAGCCAAACATGCATATAAATATTAATGCCGGCGCCATCAGGTACTTAAGCAGTGTGCTTTTTATTCCCTGTATATTTTTTAATATAATAAATAAAATAAAAAATGGTAAATAACAAAGGAGAATATAAATTTTTAATGTTGCCATTAAATAACCGAACAAAAAAAGTATGATACAATTTTTAATGATATTCTTTTTTCTGTATAAGATTTCATAAGTGGAATAGGTTATCCAGCCAAGAGATGCAATGCATAAAGTGTCTTTTAAAATACCGCTGCTCCAAAAAACGAAAGTGGGAAAGAATAAAATAGATAAGGCAAATTTTTTATGCATGTGCGGATATTGCTCATAAAAAAATAAAAATAATTTCCAAACTCCGGAGAAGGCAATACACGCAAAAATGAGGCTGATGGCGGCATAGCGGCCTGCCGTAACAAATGAAAGCAGTGCAACAAACCGTATAACCATAAAGTTAGGTTCGGCTTTTAAATAGCCCGTATTATATGGATCTTTCAAATAAAACTCATCAAAATATTTTGCCTTTTGAAACAGCCATTGCAGGTGGTTGGGATCTTGCAGAATCAGGTGATAGATGTTGTTGCCTTCTTTTTGATAGAGCCCGGTAGAATCGCCCGGAGAAAGATAAACGCTGTAAATGAAAAATAAAATGCAACCAATTACTTTTACCCAAAACCCCTGGCGGTGATATTTTCTTAAAAGCGGGTCATCATAAGTGTTTCTGATAGCTTTAAAAAAAATGCTGAGAAATATAAGAAATACAGGAAATAATATGAGGTCGCCGTAGCCCATTGCATTCTTATTTGTATCTCATTTATATAATTATTATGCCTTCTTTAGTTTGCTTACCTGCGAATCAATACCTGCTAAAACCCTTACCTGGTGCAGTAAATAATGATAAGAAGTGTATAAAGGTGGTGCAGAAATTCTTTTAACTATTAATGCTGGCGTGGCTTTATAATTGTTGGTAAAGGCATCTGCCATTGGCCACAAAATAAAGCGCAGCTTTCTTATTTTATTTGTTTTTTGAAAAATAATTATAGTGCCCGCAAACGCTATAGCAAAGCATATATACATTGCAAAAGCAATAAGAATGCTCTTACTAAATTTAGATTTTAAAATAAAATACCTGTTGCGTACATAATAATACATCTTCCAATTGCTGCAAAAGTCCCAGTCATTTTTATAAGAGTATGCCGATGCGGGATGGTAATGAATGCTATCTGCTTTTGTATAAAACGGTATCTTATATTTTCTTATTATTCTGTAATAATATTCTGTTTCATCACCCCATAAAAATAGGCTGGCATTGGGAAAGCCCACGCAGTCAACAACTTTGCGGTGAAGTAACGTACCGTTAAAAGGGTGTGCAACATTTTTTATAATAACGTCCTTCACCTCGCTGATGGAACTATAATTTTTTGTTTTCCAAACGAAACTTTCCTTGTCGTCTTTATTTAGCACGGCACAATTTCTTAAGCATAATTCTTCATCGCTTCCCTCAAGTAATTTTTCCAAAGCATCTTTTTTAGGAAATCCATCATCATCCATAAGCCACATCCAGCTGAAGCCCTGCTCATATCCGGCTTTCAGGCCTTTACAAAAACCCCCTGCGCCACCCACATTTTCCTGTGTTATAAAATCAATACCACTTTTTGTGCGCAGCCAGCCTTCTGTATTATCTGTGCTTCCGTTGTTTATGACTAATATTTTATCAATTTTTTTTGTCTGCGCTTGCAGCGCTGCAATACATTGAGACAGCAGGTGTTGACGGTTGTAGGTTACAACTATCGCTATGATTTTGTTCATAGGCGCGGATTTTTTTATTGAGACAAGGCGTACTCAACTATAACGTAAAAGAAAAACCTGTTATTGTTTTCTTACATTATTTTAACAACCGCGAAGAAGTATATAATGAAGCTTTATGCAGCTTCTATATTTGGAAAAACCGGAAGCAATGTATTATTTATATATGCATTCACAAAGCTATCGGCAAACTGAAGTGATTCGTCAATTACATGATGCATATCCATATAGCGGTAGGTGGCCAACCTTCCTAAAAAAGAAGTATGTTTCTGTAGTTCCGCTTCCAGCCTGTATTTCATAAGTAATGCCTTATCAGCAGCAAGGCGCTTAGGGTAAAAAGGTATATCGTCTTCAGTAGTTTCTTTACTGAATTCTTTAAAGCAAATAGTGTCCTCATGTTTTTCCCACGGGGCAAAATGCTTATGCTCTGTAATTCGTGTATGGCTAACTGTTATGTCGCAATAGTTAATAACTGATGTGCCCTGGTAATCGCCTTTTGCATAAAATTTTTCAAAAGTAATCGTGCGATAACCAAGCCTGCCAAACTTATAATTAAAAAAGGCATCCAGCGCGCCTGTAAAAAAAATATGATCATACGATAAATGCTCTTCTGATGGATTAAATTTTTTATTAAGCGCTACCTGTATATTTTTTTTATTTAAAAGCTTTTCAACAAAAGGTGTATAGCCATTCAAAGGCATACCCACCAGGGGATTGTTATAATAGTTATCATCGTAGCTAAACCTTACTGGCAGTCTTTTTAAAATGGACGCAGGAAGCTCGCTCGGCTCGCAGCCCCATTGCTTTTTCGTGTATCCATAAAAAAAGGCTTTATATAAATCTTTGCCAATGAAGCGCAAAGCCTGTTCTTCAAAATTTTTTGGCTCTGTAATATTTTTATCAGCAACCGAATCAATAAATTTTTTTGCTTCATTAGGCGAAAGTGTTTTACCATAAAACTGGTTTATAGTATGTAGCGTTACCGGTAAAGTATAGACGCTGCCATTAGCAATAGCTCTTACTTTATGCGGGTAAGTTTTCAATTCTATAAATTGATTTACAAAATCCCATGTTTCCTTTTTATCTGTGTTAAAGATATGAGGGCCATATTCATGCACCATAATTCCCGTTTTGCTGTCTCGCTGGGTAAAGCAATTGCCCGCCAGGTGCGGCTTTTCTTCATATATATCAATCAGGCAATCAGGTAAAAGCTCTGTAAGCCTGTGCGCCAGTACAGCGCCGGAAAAGCCTGCGCCCACAATAAGAAATCTTCCCTTCATATACTTCCTTGTTTTTAAAATCACGGAAATTAAACCATTTTCAGGCACATTATTCCACTTATTTTTGCGCGCAAAAATATTTGTTGTGATGGACATGAAGTGTAGTTATACAAAGCTGCCAGATCAGGTTATTCAATCCGCTAACAGGGAAATATCTTTATTTAATATCAATGGTAAAAACATTGATATAAAAGTGGTGAATGAATTTGGAGAAGAATGGCTAAAGTTTAATGATTTTACTATTGGAAGTATTAATGAAGCAGCGCAGGAATACTTTGATATAATTACTCAGGATGTGGTAAATGAAAAAACCTATATGCTTGATGTAGGCTGTGGCACGGGACGGTGGACAAAATATTTTTCATCAAGAGCTGGCTTTATAGAAGCTGTAGACCCGAGCAATGCAATATTTGCTGCAGATAAATTGTTAGATGATATTACCAACGTAAGACTTACGAAGGCTTCCGTAGATACATTGCCTTTTCCTGATGAGACATTTGATTTTGCCATGAGTGTGGGCGTGCTGCATCATATACCAGACACCCAACAGGCAATGATTGATTGCGTAAAAAAGGTAAAAAAAGGCGGCTACTTTTATGTGTATCTATATTATAATTTAGATAAAAGAGGTCTTTTTTTTAATGTGCTGTTCAGGCTTACTGATGTGGTACGATCCTTTGTGAGCAGGCTTCCCGGAAGAATTAAAAAATTTGTATGCGACTTTCTGGCAATATTTATTTATATGCCTTTAATTTTTTGTGTAAGATTTTTTGCGGCAGTGGGTTTAACAAGGCTTGCCAACTCAATGCCTTTAAGCGCTTACAAAAACAAGTCTTTTTTTATAATAAGAAACGATGCACTTGACCGGTTTGGAACAAGACTTGAACAAAGGTTTTCAAAAGAAGAAGTAACCCAAATGATGAGCCGCTGCGGGCTTACAGATATTATAATAAGCCCTGGCATTCCCTACTATCATGCTGTGGGCAGAAAGGCTTACACACTATCAAATACATAATTATATGCGCGGCGATAACTTTGAATTGCCTTTTCCAAAGAATAAAATTCAATGGCACCTTTTCTTATGTTTTGTGCATCAAAGTGACTAGTTGATAATTTAGCTGCACAGCAATTATATTCGCTTAAGTTCAATTCATTTAAAACAAATCCTGAATTGTATTTTTCAACAATTTCTTTTACATCTCCTACGCCGGCATTAGTAATTAGCGGTATGCCCATTGCCATTATTTCTCCATGCTTGGTGGGCGATGATGAAATTTTTGAATAACATTTTTTTATAAAAAAAACAGAATAACGGCTGAAAGATAACAGCGCCGGCACTTCATGCCTTTTGCCATATCTTATTATTATTTTTTCAGGGTTTAGATCATGCTTATTTGCAGCGTCAATAATCACTGAATGCTCGAGTGGTGAAATAAATAAAAATTTAGCATTAGGTATTTTTAGAGATGTTTGTTTGCAAAACTGCATCATGCTATCCGTAAGATACCAGCCACCAACGGAGCCCAGGTAACTTATAATAAAATCATGATCACTTATACCAAGCTCCTTTTTTAGCTGGCCTTTTAAAACCGGATCAATTTTATCAGGATCAAAAAGATCAAGATCAACACTGCATGGTATTACATCTATTTGTAAATGTTTATTTTTTATATGGTTCCATGTAAGCATTTCTTCCTTTGCCTTATGAGTTATGCAAGTGTTATAATCCGCGATCTCCAGGCATTCATATTCTTTTTTCTTAAACCAGGCATAAATTTTTCTGAATAAAATGCTACGCATGTTGAACATGCCGCCATCAACGCGCTCATCGGCCCAAAAGCCGCGTATATCATTAAAAAATTTTATTGAATATTTCTTTTTTAACCAAAGGCCAACTAATGCAGGAATGCCAGGCCTGGTGTGCACCATGTCAATTTTTTTTGTTTTATAAAGCTGTGCAGCATTTCTTTTCAGCATTACCACATCATAATAAGTAGAAAGAACGCGGGGGTTTTTATGATAAGGAATGGAAACCCATTCTATGGCGTAAGGCGCAAGCAGGCCCAGAACATAATCTTTATGTTTGGTATAATTATCAGGCTTATCGCAGCTTAAAATAATGAACTCATAACCGTATTTGGTTAAGCCGGCCAAATAAGGAATTACCTGACTTTGCCCTAACGGATCTGTCATGCCATCATACGATATAAAGAGTATCTTTTTTTTTGCGATCATGCTTTATTATTAAATTCCTCGAGCCACCAGTGTAATATTATAACTGCCCAAAGCCTATTGAATAAATGATCATACCCCTTCATATACCGGGTTCTTAGTTTTTCAACTATTTCATAATTCAGCAAAGAATATTTTTCTATAAGCTGGCGTGAGGTATATTTTACAAGCAGATAATTAAGATCAGTTTTAAGCCATTTATGCAGTGGTATACTGAAGCCTTGTTTTGGCCTGTTGAAAATTTCTTTTGGCACATAATCATATAATATTTCTTTTAAAATATATTTTGATGTTTTGTTTTTTAATTTAAGATCACTGTCAATGTTGAAGGCCAACTCAACAATCCGATGATCCAACAACGGAACTCTTGTTTCTAAAGAATAATTCATAGAAGCCCTGTCTACCTTTACTAACAAGTCATCTGGCAAATAATAATTAAAATCCCAAACAGACTGCTGCTCTTCTTTTTTTAATTTCCTTTGAGACACAACATTTGCATTTAAACCAGTAAAATCAGGCATTTCAGGAAGAATGATCTCATCTAATTCCCTCTCACTAAAAAAATATTGCTCCTGCGAAAAGATGTGGCTCTTAATATTTTCCTTTTTATCATAACTAAATAAATTACCAGCACGGCGATACTTGTCACTCATTAACCGGGATGCGGCAACTATTGATTTTCTTAATAAAGAAGGATACTCTTTAGATAATCTTTTTGCCCAGGCGTACATGCCATATCCCATAAATAATTCATCGCCCCCATCGCCACTTAGTGCAACGGTCACGTGTTTTTTTGCAAGCCTGCTTACCATCATTGTTGGCAGCGCAGATGAATCAGCAAACGGTTCATCATACAAAGGCAAAAAACTATCAATTAGTTCAACAACTTCTTTTTCTTTCACCTGAAATTCGTGATGGTAAGTTTGTAAGTGCTGTGCTACCTGCGCAGCGTATTTAGATTCATTGTACCTGCCATTATCTATTGCTATGCTGAAGGAATTGATTTTGGTATCGCTTACTTTACAAGCTATCGCCGTTACAAGGCTGCTGTCAATACCTCCGCTTAAAAAAGTGCCGATTGGTACATCGCTTATCAACTGCTTTTCAACTGAATCAAATAATAATGCAGTCAATTTTTCTTTAGCAACATTTTCATTTTTTATTGAATCTTTTTTAATCGCCGACTCAACATTCCAAAAAGGTATGGTAGCACCGTTTATCGCCTGATAGTTATATTTATCAATGTTTATTTGTAAAAAATGAGCAGAAGGAAATTTTTCAACTTCCTCAAAAATTGTTAAAGGATGCGGAATGTAGCCAAGGTGTAAAAAATAAGGGATTGCCTTCTTATCTATCTTTAGACAATCTTTTTTTATAGCTTGAATGGCTTTCAGTTCTGAAGCAAATATGAAATTGTTTTCGTCAGCATACACAAACAAAGGCTTTATGCCTGCATGATCCCGGCAAAGCGTTAACCGTTTTTCTTTTATATCATAAATAGCCAAAGAAAACATGCCATTTAATTTTCTAAAACTGTTTACTCCCTGCTCAGCGAACAACTGTAGAATTACTTCTGTGTCTGATGTGGTGGCAATCGCTTTGCCTTTATCGGTTAGCTCTGTCCGCAGCTCTTTATAATTATATACTTCGCCATTAAAAACAATTACAAATCTTTTATCTCTGCTAAACATAGGCTGGTTAGCAGAAGCGGAAAGATCAAGGATAGACAAACGCCTGTGGCCTAAGCCCACCTTTTCATTTTCAGAAAAGTAAAAGCCTTCAGCATCCGGGCCTCTGCGTTCCATAAGGCTGGTGGCGCTTTCCAGCTCATGACGATTTATAGAATTGTTTAAAGAAATATATCCGGCGATGCCACACATAATTTATGGTTCTTCATTTTAATAATAGTTCAACCTGAAACTTCTTTGTACAATTTCAGCAAGGCTGTTACATATTTTATTTTTGTATAATTTTCTTTTGCAATCTTTCTGCCTTTTTCAGAAAGCTGAACTAGGTCCTCTTCATTATCTAATATACTTTTTACAACATTCACGAAACTTTGCGGATCTGTGGGATTAAAAAAGAGTGCATTATTCTGTGATACTTCTCTTAGAACTTTAATGTTGGAAAGTAACAGTGGAAGACCTGTTGCCATTGCTTCTGCGACTGAAATACCAAAGCCTTCATGAAAAGAACTCATTACAAAAACATCATATTTTGGAAGCACTTCATAAACTTTATTATTGCTTCCTTTCAAAGTTATAGGAAGATTACTTTCTTTAATTTGTTTTTGAAGGTGCTCTTTCAAACTGCCATCCCCATAAATATCAAGTGTTACAGGATAAGCTTTTAATTGTTTAAAAGCATCTATTAGTAATTGATAATTTTTAACAGCTTTAAGGTTACCAACAGCAACCAGCTTTAATGTTTCTGATGTGCGTCTATAATTTATTTGATTAAAAAAAAATTCATCTGACACAAAATTAGAAAGCACTTCTGCTCTTCCTTTTATCCCGATAGCTTTATTGAAATCTGCTAAAACCTCATTGGTAGGAGCTATAACTACCTGGCTTTTTTTATAAGTTATTTTATCTATTATTCTTGTATAACCGCTGTACCATTTATGAGTATAAATATGTTCATTCATCATGGTGGCAAGGCTGAATATATGCGGCACCTTACCGCTGGCAAGCCTTGCTACCACTACGCTCCAGTATAAAAAGGAATGTATTAAATCAATATTATTTTCTTTTATAATTTGTTTTAATTTTTTTACGGCAAAAAAAATATTTTTTATTTTAGCCATGTTTAAACAAATATATTTATCGCAAACAAACCCTCTGTTTTCAAAAACATTTCCTGGCCGAAGCGTTACAACTATTATATTATAAAAACAATGTACGTCGGGAAGAGGCGAAACAAGCATTACCTCAGCTCCACCTATAGCGTCAAGCGAATCAATAATATATAAAATCGTTTTCTTCATTTGCCGTAGCGTAAAAATATTTTTTCCCAAAACGGCCTGGTAAAAAAGATTGCTAATAATAACACCAGAAAATAACTGCAGCAAACTGATATGGCAGCGCCGCGCGTGCCCATATTTTTTATAAAAAAATAATTGCTGCCAACGCTAATTGCTATTGAGATAATGGCCAGTGTAAATAATTTTTTCTTTTGTTTATAATAAAATAAAAAGGTGTACAGAAAAAAGGTAATTGCCCAAAAGAAGTACCCTGCAGATAAAAAATAATAATAGCTGATGCCAGGCCAGTAAGTTTTGTTAATGAAAAGATGGTATGCAACAGGCACAAATGCGGCGAGCAGTACAAAGGCACTTGCCATAACGCTTACATAAATAATAAACTGTTTTCTTATATCAGCGTAATCAATCTGCGGGGCAGATAAGGCTTTGTTTATTTTAGGAACCATGTATTGAACAATGGCTCCGCAAAGGGTAAGTATAATAGAGCCAAATACGCAAGCCATTCCATAAATGCCTACTTCTGTATTATTTTTTGAAATGCCTGCAAGTAAAAAACTATCCGAGGAAAAAAGACAAAACATGCTTATCTGCATGGTAATTATGGGAACGCTGTATTTTAATTCTGTGTATATAATTTCTTTTTTAATGGTGCCAAAGAGATAATTGTTTTTAATGAGAAAATATATAGCGTATGCTGCTATGCCTGAAGAAGCAATAAGAACGCTGGCCACTCTGCCCCGCCAGCCCCATGCCAGCGCCACTATCAGAAATAGTGCAAGGCCAAGCTCAACAGTAATTTTTGTAACATTCACTTTTATATATTTTGTAGCATCATGCTGGTTCCTGATAAGCAGCACAAGAAGCTCATAACAAAACGACGTGAATGCCGCCACAGGAATAGCCCAAATAAATACCGGCGGAAAAGAAAATTGCCGGAAAAGAAAAGAACGGAAAATAAAAAAAACTATAAGTGAAACTGCTACCATTGCCACCGACATAGTAAAGCCGGTTGTACAGAAATCTTTAAAGGTTTTTTTGTCCATTTTAAAGTAATCCACTGCTGCGCTTTGTAATATACCCAGGCTTACAAACGGAACGAGAAACAAAATGGCCTGGCTAAAAAGGCTAAGCAAACCATTATCTGCCGGCGTTAAATATTTTGGATTGGTAAATAAGGGAAGTAAAAGAAAGGAAAGGCCTTTTCCAAAAAAATTTGTAACAGTATAAATGCCCATCGTTTTTACCGCGGTGTTAGCATACTGTTTTTTTATGTATTGGATGGAACCCATTACCTGGTTTTCTAAATAAATGAAATGGCTGTTACATGGTTGTACATAAAATATCAAAATGACAATTAGTAAAGTCTGTATTTTCATCTACAGATTTTCCGGTGGCAGCATTTTTGATTTTGTACCGGAGCTGTTGTAACAGTTGAATTAGCTGAAGTGAAGTAGCTCCCTGCTCACGTAAATTATCATCATCAAGCTCAATAAATAATACAGGTTTATATTTGCTTATCATTTCTTCACCTCCTTCTATAACTTTATATTCATATCCTTCCACATCTATTTTTATTAATGATGGTTCGGGAATGGAAAACTTCTTTACGCAATTGTCGAGCGTATCTATTTCCACTGCTGTTTTTTCGTATGTGCTGTTGTTACCTTTCACATTCAACAGACGCTGCATACCACGGTTATTGGCATTTACATTATAAAGAAAAGCAGTAGCTTTTTCATTGCCCAATCCCTGATTAATGAGCTTAATATTTGAAAAATTATTAAGGGATATATTTTGCTTGGCTTTATTATAATTATAAGGGCTTGGCTCAAACGAAAACACCTTACCGGCGGCAGAAACTTTCTTTGCAAAATTTAGTGTGGTTGCTCCTATGTTAGCGCCTATATCTATAACAACCATTCCTTTTTGTACAAAATCATATAACAGTTGCTGCGCAGGCTCATCTACATTAAAATAATTAGAATGCCCGACAGTATCGCTGATATCTAATTGAAAAACTATTCCATCAACTTCACATTTGCGTATGGTGCCGGCAGCGTACAGATAGTTAGGCGGGATAAGTTTAGCCGCAAAGGAATTCATGCTTTTATGCCGGGTATATCGCGCAAGTATTTTGTCAAAGCCGGAGATAATAAAAAGCTTTCTAAAAAAATTAAAACACTTTGTTTTAAAAGATATGTTGAGATGATAAGGTTTGGTCTTCATGTTTCAATGTTTATACTAAACGTATTTTTCCGTCTGAGATTGCAGTAATATCTGGCTTACCGGAATAACGTAATATTTATAACAAATGTAACTGCTGAAATATGTTATTGAAATGATGGTCAGTTCAATTTCTTAATTAAAAAAACTCCTTTGTATTTCTCTTTACTTTTGCACACAATTTATTTATAATGCTTATAAAAAAGTTTACACTGGTTGTAAATTGTTGCGCAATGTGCCATTCTATTGATAAAAAATTTTTATGAAGGTTTTATTTCTTGTTCCTGCACCTTTAAATATTTCTCCCGGACAAAGATTTCGTTTTGAGCACTATTTGCCTCTGTTAAAAAAAGATGAGATCACTTACACGCTACAATCTTTTTGGGCCTTACGTACATGGAACATCCTTTTTAACCAAGGCCATCTTCTTTCCAAAACGCTTGGTTTAGCTCTAGGCTTTGTAAAAAGATTTTTTATACTTTTTACTCTTTACAAATATGAGTATGTTTTTATTTACCGCGAGGCCGCGCCTATAGGCCCTCCTGTGTTTGAATGGATTATTGCCAAAATATGTAAAAAGAAAATTATTTATGACTTTGATGATGCTATTTGGGTGCGCATGTCATCGAGCGCTAACCCATGGTCAGCGGCCGTAAAATGCACCTGGAAAGTAAAACACATTTGTAAATACAGCAGCACTGTTTCTGCAGGCAATAGTTTTTTAGCAGCGTATGCTATAAAATATACCAAAGATGTAAGAGTTATACCAACAGTGGTAGATACTGAAAGAGTGCACAACAAATTAAAAAATCAGGATGATAAACCTTTAACGGTGGGATGGACAGGAACTTTCACCAACTTTTATAACCTGGAAAGCTTAAGCAATATTGTAAGCACGCTTAAAAAAAAGTACGATTTCGAATATCTTATAATTTCTGATAAAAACCCGCAGTTGACAGGCGTAGACTATGTATATAAACGGTGGAATTTTACCACAGAAATTGAAGATTTACTTTGTATGAACATTGGCATAATGCCGCTTCGTAATACAGAAGTTGAGCTGGGAAAGTGTGGGTTTAAGGCTATCCAATACATGAGCCTGGGTATACCCGCTGTGGTAAGCCCTGTAGGCGCAAATTGCGACGTGGTGAAAGATGGCAATAACGGGTTTTGGGCAAGTTCACATGAAGATTGGTATAATAAACTGGAGCAAGTAATTATACACAGAGGCCTAAGAGTGAAGCTGGGTATTGCTGCGCAAAGTTTTATTAAAGAAAATTATTCTGTGCAAGCTACTGCAGGTTCGTTTTTAAATTTGTTTAGTTTTACAACATAGCCATTTCATATAATCTTTTTTAAATCAGCATTATTTCAGCAATTTATTTTTTTTTTATTTTCTTTGGAATGCATCAGTAATAATCTATAGCTTTTATAGATTTCTTTAATTTCTTTAGTCTCACCTTTTAATAATAAAAAAATAGTTCTTGTTACAGGTTCTATAAAGAAGGTACAAAACCATACAAAATAATATCCTGAAGCATTGAAATGTTTTCTTACATATTGCAGCCTGCTGCGTAAATTTAAATACAGCCTAAAGGCTTTTACAGAATTAGTAGTTCCCCCTCCACTATGTATAGCTTTAATATTCGAATCATAATAAGATTTACCTCCAGTTTCCGAAACACGTTTTGAAAAATCAAGTTCTTCAAAGTAAACAAAAAATTGCTCATCAAAGTAACCAGATCTTTCAAAAATTGATCTGCGCATAAACATGAAAGCTCCCATTACCTGGTCTACAAATTTATTTTCTTTATGATTAAAGTCAGTCATTAATATTGCGGGTTTAAAAATGGAAGGAGCGATTTTTGATAATCCTATAGAATCAAAAAAAAATCCTTTTAGAGTAGGAAACCTGCAACAACTTATAGTTACTTTATCCTCATCATTAATCAACTGGCACCCTAAAATATCTATATCATTTCTTTTTCGCATCAAATTAATGCACTCCTGCAAAGTGTTTTCCAAAAGTTGGGCATCCGGATTGAGCAATAAAACATAAGAGGATCTGCATAACTTAAAACCTTGATTACAAGCTTTTGAAAATCCTTTATTTTCATCATTGCTTATAAGCACTATTTTATCATAAATATGAATTCTTTCGATAGAAGAATCTGAAGAATTATTATCTATTATAAAAACAGTTCCGATAACATTCTCATTATTATTTATAAAAATTGAATTGATACATTTCTTTAAATAATCACCACTATTCCAGTTTACTACGACAATATCTATCATTTCAAATAAAGTGAATAAGGTTAGCATCAAATGTCATCAAAAATTTTGGCTTTGTGGCATAATTTGCAGAATAGCAATGCTTATGTAAGCAATTACAAAATGTTTTTGGCTTAATTGCATATTTGGTTTTATTCATACATGCATTCAGTTTTAATTTCTGATATGGACTTTATTATCTTGTAAGCAAAATTGTTTAGTCTTTGATACAAATAGCGTCTGAACACAACTAAATCATTAGCTGAATTAACTATGGAAAAATTAATTTTTCTGTGCGATTTTCTTTTAGTTCCTGTGTATCTTTTATTATTTTATTTAATAGTAAGAAAAAAAGCAAAAAAATATAATGGCACCCCACTGAAAAAATTTTTTTATCTCGCATTTTGGTTACATATGATCGGTGCTTTATTCATTTCGTTACTAATTCAATATTATTATGGCTCTGGCGATTCATTCTCATATTATGATGGCGGTGAAGTAATAAGAGATATAATAAATAAGAATATTTTTAATTTAAAATATCTCTTTTATTCTGGTAAAGCTGTAGCATCGGCAGCCGAGGCTTTAGGATATGGCGATAGAATACCTATGCAAATGTCCGGTAATCCTAATGCAGTTATTATGAAAATATCTGCAATACTGTCTTATTTTTCTTTCAATAGCTTCCTGGTTATCTCTCTTTTTTTCGGCTTCTTTTCATTTATTGGTACATGGAAATTGTTTTATGTATTTCAAGAGTTAAATAAGGGAAGATATATTCAATTATTAGGCTATTCTACTATTTGCACTCCCAGCCTTTGGTTGTATGGAAGCGGCTTGCAAAAAGAACCTATTTGTATTGGAACCTTAGGGTTAGCAATTTTTATTTTTAATAAAATGTTTATTAAAAAACACTTTTCTTTAAAAAATTTAATTCTATTGCTATTGCTGCTTTATATTATTATGCTTGTTAAAAATTATATAATAGCGATTTTTATTGCATCTGTTGCAATGGTATTTTTTATAAGGATATTTGCACTAATAAAGAATTTTGTATTAAGAGCGGGCACTATAACAATGTTTGTTTTTATAGCTTTTATTTTTTTTACTAATCAAAAAACTCAGTCTTATATAGATGATATGGTTTCTTCTTCCTATTCTCAAATAGAAAATTTTAAAGATAACTATGATGTAATGCAGGGAACTGATGAAAATAGTAAAGGTGGTTTTTCTATAGGAGATATTAACCCTACGTTTAGCAGCCTTGTACTACAAAGTCCGCAGGTAATTGCTTCGTGCCTGTTCAGGCCCTTTATCTGGGAGTCAAAAAAGATCTTCATTTTATTTGCCGCACTCGAGGGATTAATAATTTTCTTTACAACTTTAATCATTTTTTTCAAGACAAAATTTATATATTTTTTTTATTATGTATTTGATAATCCGTATAGGTTATTTTGCTTTATATTTTCAATGTTATTTGCATTGGTAGTGGGCTATACTACTTTTAATTTTGGTGCTATGATAAGATATAGAATTATTTTATTGCCTTTTTATTTTTTTCTGTTAATAAATATTTATAATGAGCTGTCTTTAAAAAAAGACAACGATAAATATACCTGGCAGAAATAGGTTTTACTGAGTAGCAGGCTTTTTGACGATGCTACTCTTTATAATTTCTGCAATTTCTTTTGTTTGCAGTTTCCTGTTAAACTTTTCAATCGCAGCATGATCCGGTTGATAAAACATTTCATCATTCATCATTTTCCGCAGTAGTATTTCTATGGATCTTTCATCAAAATCACATACTTCTCCTGTTCCTGTTTTCTTTATGATAAGCTCTGCCTCATTGCCTTTACATATACCAATAATGGGTTTATGAAGATTTATATATTCAGGTAATTTGCTGGATATAACGGATGTTTCATTAGAAACACCATAAAATAATAAGGCAGACGCGTGATCTTTTATAAATGCAAACCCTTTCTTCTTTTCCATGTAAGGGCAAAAATTTATTATATCTGATAATCTATATGCGGCGATCTCTTTTTTTTCCTGGTTACTTATATTTCCTATAAATAATAGGCAAAAATTATTTTCATCAATTATCTTTTTATCTTTTAATAAATGAAGTGCTTTAAACAATCCTGCCCGTTTCGATTTTTTAGAGTTATTTAACGCTCCGAAATGAATGAGATGCTTTTTAGTTTTATTTTTAAATTCGACGTTGGTATCTGATGCCTCGAAATCGCTTTCATCAAATCCATTAAAAACAGTGTATACTTTTTTATGATATCGTTCTCTGTAATAATGGGATAATGTTTGCCCGATGGTTATTATTACTTCGCTGTTTTTTACTGATAGTTTTTCCAGCTTAATAATTGTCTTTTTCTTTAAAAAATTGGTGTTACCCAACAGCGATTCAAATGCGAGGCCATCCCGAAACTCCACAATCAGCGGAAGATTTAATTCATTTTTTAATATCAGTGCAGCTTCTAATACTTCAGGCCCCGGGAAGGTGGCATAAATCAGATCAGCGTTTTTTGCTTTGATGGTGGCCACATCTTTTTTCACCTGCGTTACCCACCAGCTATCATAATTAACGGCGTATATTTTAGTTGTTATTAAAGAGAGAGCTTTTAAAAATAGTTTCCTGGAAAACAGTGGCGATTTTCTCCATGTCCAAAAAGTACCGTATCTCAGAACTTCTTTTTCACCTGGCAGTGTACTATATATATTTTTGGTTATCACGCATACATCCACCCCATTTTCAGGAAGATATTTGTATAAGGAATATGGGCGGCCTACCCCTCCGCTTTTCTCCGGCGGAAAATGCCCGGTTATCAATAAAATTTTCATCCGGTTTTATATGCTGTTATTAAAGAAAAATTTTTTTTCAGAAGGTTAAAATAGTTTTCCTGCCATCCAAAGACTCCACGTTTTAGTGCTGCCAGTGGGATAATTATCCGAAACGACATTGTTATCATATTCTCTTTTGCTGATTATGTTATGCGCATATAATTTTTTTTTGCTTTCGTGAATCTTTTCCTTTATAGTCTCGCTTTGCAGCCAGTTTTTTTGAGGAGGCTCATATCCTATTTTATCTTTTCGTAACATAATTTGTTTTGGTAATACATCTTTAAAAGCAGCTCTCATAATCCATTTCGTCCATCCGTTATTTATTTTAAAATATGGGGGCAATGAAAATGTAAATTCCACTAATTCATGAAACAAAAAGGGCAGGCGAACCTCACGGCTGTGCGCCATGCTATTGCGGTCAGCATATCTAAGCAACGTTTGAAAACCACCCTGTAAAATACTTTCGTGCAAAATGCCATTTAAATTTCTAAAATTATTTTCCGGGGCTACCGCATTTTTATCGTAAGCTGCATAAAACTCATTGGAAAACAAAGGCGACCTTGTTTGATTATAATATTTTATTATTTTTTTTAAAGGCTTAATAGCAGCTGGCACATTCTGCCGTATATAATATTTTAAATCTTTTTTTACCAGAGGATTAATGTTATTGTCTTTATGCAGCTCAATATATTGATTGTATTGCCCTTTATATATTTCCGGATAATTTGCCTTTAGATCGTAGAAGAATTGCGTAAAGTAGGGGTGATAGCCGGCCAGATATTCATCAGCGCCTTGCCCATCTAACAGTACAGTTACCTTATTTTCTTTGGCAAGCTTCATCACACAATACTGAACATAAATGCTTATGCTACCAAAAGGTTCCTCCTGGTGCCAGAATAAATTTTCAAATTCATTAATTAATGCATCCTGGTCCGGTGTAGTGAAATGCGGGGAAACGTTTAAACCGGCTGTTACATGATCTATATATTTTCTTTCATCTCTTTCGAAACCGGGGAAAACTGCAGAAAATGTATTTTGTTTTTGGGCAGTTCCATTTTTCAGTTTGTCAATAACGCGGACTACCAGACTGCTATCCAAGCCTCCGCTTAAGCTGCTGCCTACACTTACATCGCTGCGCAGCCGCCTGCTTACAGATGTACAAAAAAGCTCTCTGAATTTTTCCTCTGCCTGCGCCTCGGTTATTGAATGATTTATATTTTTATAATTAATGCTATAATATTTTGTTACGGATAAAGAAATATTTGCAACTGATAATTTTAAATAATGACTATGCGGCAGCGAAAAGCAATTAATATAAAATGTTTCGCTTTTATTTTTATGATTTTGAAGATTGCCATACGAAAGGTAGGCGTAGAGCATTTCATTATTTACTTCCTTTGGCACACCTGCAGACCAAAGACATTTCATTTCGCTGCCAAACAAAAAATATTCGCCGGGCTTATAATTATAATAAAAAGGCTTTTCACCAAACCGGTCTCTTGCAGCAAAAATTTCTTTTTTTTCATTATCATAAATAACAAATGAAAACATGCCATCTAAAAACTGCAAACAATTTTCTTTTTCTCTATCATAAATCGCCATTAAAACTTCCGTATCAGATGAAGTGGTAAACTTGTAGCCTTGTTTTACCAACATTTCCTTTAGCTCAATATAATTATAAATTTCACCGTTAAAAACTATTGAGTATTTACCCATATAATGCATGGGCTGATCTGCCTCATGGCTCAAGTCAATAATAGATAACCGGCGGTGGCCTAAGCCCACATTGTTTCCGGAATTTATCCAATGCCCGTCACCATCCGGCCCGCGATATTGGATGATGTCAGTCATTTTTTTCAGCCGTTCTATCGTTACCGCATTTGGGTCTTTACTTATAATTCCTGCGATGCCGCACATTTCTGTTGTGTTTAATGTTCTTAATTAAAACTTCGTTCATCCTGCTAAGGCAAACAGTAATAATATATCTTTTCTGCTGTTATTTGTTTTTTAAAATAGCACTTAATGAAAAAATTTCATTCTTTATTTTAAACAAATTAAATATTGATATATGATACATTTTGCAAAACCAAAGCTCTGTTATTAGCGCGGCTAATAAATACGCAATAGCTGATGATACGGCGCCGCCCATAAGGCCGTAATGAGGAATAAGTGTGAAATATAAAACACACGAAATTGCAAACGTAATCATAGAAATTACAAAGCTTGTTTTAAAATTTCCTCTTGATGCAAAAAGGCTGGCCAACACAGTAGGAACGCTGTAAGGAACCACGCCTATTAAAAAAATAACAAATAAATTATATGCGTACGAAAATTCTTTTCCATATAGGACAGGAATGAAAAAATAGGCCAATATCAGCCCTGTTATTCCTAATAGCAGCGTGCCATAAAACGATAATCTTTTTAACTGGATGGTATAATGCACAGCATCTGTTTGATTACTGCTACTTGCATAAGAATATAATACGGAAGACACTGCCTGCGGCAAGATCCATAAGAGCTGTGATAATTGCGCAGCAAGTGAATAAACTCCAAGCTTTGAGGTGCCACAATATTCATTAACTATCCAAAAATCTAATTTGTAATTTAAAAAAGAAGCAATGTTTCCTATATATGCCATCGAAGAAAAAAAGACAAATTGTTTAACCATAACCAGGGGTATAAATTTTCGTGAGGGCCTTATCCGCAACACGTATACAAACAAAATCACTACTGCGATAAATGTTATTAAAGCTACCACAGCTGTAATAGTTACAACAGTTTTAAAAGGATGCAGATGATCGTAAGAAATAACTTTTAAGTATACCAACACATATATAACCAAAGTTAAAAGCTGAACACCTACTCCAAAAAAACTTACTGCTGTAAACTTTTTAAAAGTAATTAAATACGCATTTGCAATGCCGTTTAATAAAGTAGAAAAATAAACACCGGTAAAAATCAACTTGTATTTTTCCGCCTGGCTGCCTGCCGGCAATGCTACATGAAGTTCGCCAGCAAGGTCCAAAAAAAATAATGAGCCATACACTAACATTGTGCTGCTTACCACTAATATAATTATGGTACTCAAAAGCTCGCCGGCCTTGGCTTTGCCTGAGTTTATAAAATAAGAAATGGTTGAATTAATACTAAAGCCGAAAAATAAAACTGAGAAGCCAACAGAATTTAAGAAAATAGTATTTTCTCCGCGGCCTTCAGTACCCAGAATACGGGTCATTATAATAGAAGTAATAAAACCAATAGCTGTATTGATTATCTGCGCAGTGAATACAAAAGAAATATTTTTTTTAATAGACAATTTTGTTGTTTTTCGCTGGCAGGGAAACGTGTTAGTAATTGTTATCGTTAATCGAGGATGGCGTTCCACTGGCGCTTAACCAATTCCGGATCACACTTGGCAGAAACTATCTTTCTGTTGTTATGCATTTGTTCTTCGCTTAACCTGTTTGATAGTTCGTATAAGTCAAGATCATTTTGCACAGTAAATACTGATATGCCCCAGGCTGTAAAATCTTTGTAAGTGCTGGAATCTTTATCTAAAAAAACTTTCGCACCCATAAATACTAATGCTAAAATATTCCCCAGGCCTTGTTGCTCTTTTGTATTAAATACAGCCCAGCCTACTTCTGCAAGCTTTTTCGAGTAAGCTACGCTGTCGAGTTTTTGTCTTTGCACCTCTATAACGGAAAATCTTTTTCGGGCGATATTTTCAATTAAGTCTCCATAATATTTATCACCGTAGGCCAATGGTAAAAAAATTGAATAAGTCGCATCTATGTTACTTAGCTGCTGAATTATTTCATAATGGTTTCCATAAGGTGTAGAAGAATGCCCTATCATAATCTTGTTGCCTGGTGCAGATTTGAACTCATCAGGGTTTGGAATAGTATCATCTATGGATAAATAAGCGAAAGGCAAATATTTTGTGTTTCTGCTTAACGATACCTTTTCGAAAAAGGCATAATCGGAGGGCAGAAATGAACAGAAAAAGTTTATGTGTTTATAAGAATCAATTAATAATTTGGTGTAATTTTTCCTTATTCCTGAAGCGTGCGAGAGATTAATTAATAGGTTCCCGAACACTTTATTGTCTTTAAGTTTATCTAAAATACGTTTATTATTTTTTACATAATTTTTTGAAAAAGGCTTATAATGCTCTATTGGCAAATGCGGCAAAGTATAAAGCTCAGAGCTCCAGAACGCCCAGTATACCTGCACTTCAGGAAACTTCTTTAAAATTTTTTGCAAGAAATTATAACATGATGAGTTATATGGATGAAAGATTATTTTATCCAGATTATTAATGCCTGCAATGAAATTATTTATTGCCTGGCCGGTATTGGAAATGTAAGTTATTATCTCGTCATGTATAACAGCACTCGCACATAAATTAACCATTCGGTTTTTACCTGCGACGCCATCTCTTTTAATTCGCATGGCAATCTGCTTTGGAAATAATCCATACTTGTCACTGGTCACATGTAAATTCATAGAGTTTCAAATTCTTCAATTAATTATATAAAATTGAAAGAATTATTAAGCTGGCAAAATTATAGTTTTACTGTATGCCTTTATGCAAATTATTTTCCATCATCAATGTTTGCTCCCCAGAAAGCCATTGGCTCATAATCAGGATATGGGTAAAAACCAAGGTTCAACTGTATGGTTGCATTGTTTTCTTTCAAATAATTTTCTACTAATTTTTTTATGCTAATAGGGTTGCCGCTGCATACATTATAAATACCATTTTTTTGTTCATCTAAAGAAAAATCTACGATCATTTCTGCAGCAGTATCCGCTGAAAGATAGTCCCGTAGCTGTTCTCCGCCACTCATATTAAATACTTTGTTATTATTTTTTATTGCACTTTCCAGTTGCGACAAGATAGAAGTGCCTGCCTGCCCTTTGCCATATAAATAAAATAAGCGCAGCCATTTTAAATTGAAATTTTGTTTCTTCTGCAGCTCTTGCAAAAATTTTCTCAATGTATCTTTTGCAAGCGCATAGGCATTTTGCGGATCACTTTTCATTGTGGTATCCAGGCATCCTTCTCTCATTCCATATTCCAGGCAAGTGCCCGTTACTGTTATGTCTTTCAGCCCAAGCTGTATTAATTTTTTTAAAAAAATATATTGAGGTAATACATTTTCTTCGTAATGGAAAAGTGATGTATAATTAGGCAGTCCCTTCCAGGCAAGATGAATAAGTTTATCGCAACTGGCAAGGTGCTTCATTATATTTTCATCGCATTCTTTTTCAATATCTGCCTCAAAAAAAGTAACATCTTTAAACCAGCTAAATGTTGCAGCTTTCTTTACGCTTGTACCAGTAACAATTACTTCTGCATTTTTTTTTAAAAGTGCCTGTACCACATAATTACCAATAAAACCAGTACCTCCGGTAACAGCTACTTTCATTTTAAAAAATTTTCAATTCAGGCACGGCAACAACAAATTGCGCACTCCAGCTTTTTATATAAGATAGTTGGTTGGAAATTTCATCTTTTAAATTCCAGGGCAAAATGATAATATAATCTGGCTTAACAGCTTTTATTTTTTCTTCGTTAAATATAGGAATATGTACGCCCGGCAGATACTTATTTTGTTTATGCGGCGATGCGTCAGACACAAAATGTAGTAAATCTTTTTTAATGCCTGCAAAGTTCAGCAGCGTGTTACCTTTAGCCGCTGCGCCATAGGCTGCCACTGCCTTTCCTTCTTTTTTTACCTTTAGCAAAAACGCTGTAAAGTCGTTCTTCACCTTCTCAGCTTTTCGCTGAAAGGTTGTATAAACAACTAAATCTTTTAAACCAAAGCTTATTTCCTTATCAAGTACTGTATCCACATTTACGGATACAGGCTTACTGTTATCCAATACATGTTTTGCAAAAATTCTTAAAGAACCTCCATGCGTAGTTAATTGTTCCACATCAAAAATCTGAAGCCGATGTTTTTCAAAAATTTGTTTTACAATTATTAATGATAAATAAGAAAAGTGCTCATGATAAATAGTATCGAACTGGTTCTTATCTATCAATTGCAACAAATGAGGAAACTCAAAAGTGATAACACCGTTACTTTTCAATAAAATTTTCAGGCCGCCTACAAAGTCATTTATATCCGGAACGTGTGCCAGCACATTGTTTCCAAGCAGCAGGTCTGCCATTATATTTTTTTCAGCTAAAGATTTTGCCAGCCTTATCCCAAAAAAATCTATTACCGAGTCAATGCCTTTTTCTTTTGCGGCAGCAGCAGTGTTTGCGGTTGGCTCAATGCCAAGCACAGGAATATTTTGTTGTTTAAAATATTGAAGCAAATACCCGTCATTGCTGGCAATTTCTATTACTTGCGATTGAGAATGAAAGCCAAATCTTTCTATCATCATTTTTGTGTACGCCTCTGCGTGAGCAAGCCAGCTTGTTGAATAAGAAGAAAAATAAGCATAGTCAGCATTAAATATATCATTATGTTTTGCAAACTCATCTATCTGTACCAGGAAGCATTTTTCACAAACCATAATACGCAAAGGAAAATAAGTTTCAGGCTGGTTAAGATCCGTATCTTTTAAGTAAGAATTAGATGGCGGGCTAAAGCCCAGGTCAACAAACTGATGAGTAAGAAGATGATTACAAAACCTGCAATTCATTTTATATTCCTTTAAAATTTTTATCTATAAGTGGATACGATCTGTCTTTATCGCTTATAACCGCCACCGGTAGCTGCCATGTTATGTTAAGCGAAGGATCGCTGAAACGCAAGCCTGCTTCAGCTTCTGGCTTATAGTAGCTGGTATGATGATAAATTAAAGAGCTGTTATCTTCCATAGTTTGAAAGCCGTGCGCAAAGCCTTCAGGTATTAAAATACTTATCATATTTTTTTCACTAAGGTTTATTGCAAAGTGCTGTAAAAAAGTAGGAGAATTTTTTCTTATATCAACTGCTACGTCATACACACTTCCCCGCACACAACGGATCAATTTAGTTTCTTTACATGGCGCCATTTGAAAGTGCATTCCTCTCACCGTTCCTTTTTGCTTATTAAATGAATGATTGAATTGTACAAATTCATCATCAAAATCTATTTGTTTAAATTCCTCTTTACAAAATGTTCTTGCAAACAAACCTCTCTCATCTTCCTGTTTCTTTACATAAACAATATACAATCCGTCAATATTTGTCTGTTCAAATTGCATCAGAATAATTTGATGATTGCAAAAAATCGTTGATGTCGTTCATGGAAGAAGCTGTACATTGTTCATAATACAATTTGTACCATGCAATTGTTTTGCTCACAGCCTCCTCAGTATCCCAAACCGGCTTCCAGCCAAGCTTTGCGACGGCTTTAGTATTATCCAGCATCAGCAATCCGGCTTCATGATAATCTTCTGAAACAGTTCCGAACTCAACATCAATCTTATTCCAGTTTCGTTTAGCAGTAACTGTTATGTCGTACACGCTTTTTACATCGGCACTGTATGGGGAAAAATTCCATGCTTCAGCAAACTCTCTTTTACCCTGTAATAATTTTGCACCAAGCATCAGGTACCCATTTATGCAATCCAACACATGCTGCCAGGGCCTTACAGATTTCGGATTTCTAATTATTACTTTTTTGCTTTCTGATGCAGCAATGGAAATATCGGGCAACAACCTGTCTTTGCTCCAATCGCCACCACCAATTACATTGCCGGCTCTTACCGAAGCCAGCAGTACATTGTGCTTTACGTTATAATCCTTCAAGTTCAGAAAAGAGTTGCGGTAAGATTTTATTAATATTTCGCAGCATGCTTTTGATGAACTGTACATATCATAGCCTCCCAATTCATCAGTTTCTTTGTAAGGCTTTTCCCATTCTTTATTTTCATATACTTTATCAGTTGTAATAAGCACTACGGCTTTTACGCTGTTACATTTTCTTGCAGCTTCCAATACATTTAAAGTACCAACAACATTTGTTTCATAAGTGTTTGCAGGGTCAATATACGATTGCCTTACGAGGGCCTGTGCGGCAAGATGAAATATAATTTCAGGCTGTGCTTTAAAGATGGTATCATCCAGTTTTTTTTTATCTAATATATTTCCAAAAGTAGTTTTATATGGAATATTCAATAAGGTAAAATGATTTGGACTTGTTTCGGGCGGTAATGAATAGCCTTCTATGTTAGCAGTAAGCTTTGTAAGAAATGCCGCCAGCCACGAGCCTTTAAAGCCAGTGTTGCCTGTAATAAAAACTTTTTTATTGTGATAAACTTCATGCATTTGCTACTCCCATGTTTTCCATTTTGCATTGCCACTGTTCCACATATCTTCCAGTTCTATCCTGTCGCGTAATGCATCCATGCACTTCCAAAAACCATAATGCCGGTAAGCACTTAATTGGCCTTCGCGTGCAATCTTAGTTAAGGGTTCTTTTTCCCATTGCACCGTATCCATATCTCCATCAAGATATTTATAAATGCCTGGCTCCATTACAAAAAAACCTCCGTTGATCCACATGGTATCATCATCAGGCTTTTCTTCAAAGTGAATAACTGTGCCGCTTTCATCTGTATCGAGGTTGCCAAATCTACCGGGATTTTTCACTGAAGTAAGTGTAACCAGCTTGCCGTTTTTTTCATGAAACTTAATTAGCTCATTGATATTTACATCACTCACGCCATCTCCGTAGGTAAGCATAAACCGCTCGCCGTTTATATATTTTTGTATGCGCTTCAGGCGACCTGCCGTATTGGTGTACAAGCCAGTATCCACAAGGGTTACTTTAAATGATTCTGTATTTGAGAAATGAACGTCAATATTATTCTTCTCCAGTTCAATGGTTACATCAGAATTATATAAAAAATAATTAAAGAAATATTGCTTTATAAAATGAGCTTTATAACCAAGGCAAAGTACAAACTCGTTGTAATTATATTTTTGATACATCTTCATGATGTGCCACAATATTGGCTTTCCGCCAATCTCCACCATTGGCTTTGGCCTTGCTTCGGTTTCTTCCATTAACCTGGTGCCCAACCCTCCGGCAAATATTACCACTTTCATGTTGTTGTTTGTAAGTGCTTCAATCTTTATTTTTCTAAAAATTATATATTCAAAGATGGCTTATAAAAATCACTTTCCTATTGATTGCAAATAAGTGCCATAGCCGCTCTTCTCTAATTTCTTTGCAAGTGAGTATAATTGTTGTTTATCAATGAAACCCATTCTGTATGCGATTTCTTCCGGGCAGCCGATTTTAAAGCTTTGCCTTTTCTCTATTACTCTTACAAATTCCGAAGCATCGTGCAATGATTCAAAAGTGCCTGTATCGAGCCATGCAAAGCCGCGATCCAATACAGCCACCTTTAATTTTTTATTGGTTAAATATTGCCTGTTTACATCTGTTATCTCATACTCGCCCCTGGGTGACGGTGCAATATTTTTTGCAATGCTTACCACGTTATTATCGTAAAAATACAGACCAGGAACTGCATAATGTGATTTTGGATTTACAGGCTTTTCTTCAATACTTACTGCAGCAAAATTTTTGTCAAATTCAACTACACCATATCGTTCAGGGTCGCTAACCGGATAGGCAAAAATTATAGCACCTTCAGGGTTTGCAGACCTTTGCAATAGTTGCGAAAAGCCACTCCCGTGAAAAATATTATCGCCTAAGACTAATGCTACAGCATCCTTACCAATAAAATTTTCTCCAATCACAAATGCCTGCGCAAGGCCATTGGGCTTTTCCTGAACTTCATACCGAAGTGTGCAGCCCCACTGGCTTCCGTCGCCTAACAGTTTCTTAAACTGTTGCTGATCTTCAGGTGTGGTTATAATGAGAATATCTTTTATGCCAGCAAGCATCAGCGTTGAAAGCGGATAATAAATCATTGGCTTATCATAAATTGGCATCAGTTGCTTGCTAATGCCCATCGTTATTGGGTATAGCCTTGAGCCGCTTCCGCCAGCCAGAATAATTCCTTTCATAAATTGGGGATAAGTTGAGGGGGTTGAGTGGTTGAGGGTTGAGGGTTTAGGAGTTTAGGGGTTTAGATCTTTAGAAAGTTTAAATGTTTAGAGAGTTTTCAGTTGAGAATTGCGCAGCTTTGCAATTAAGAAAGTCTGGCGTTCTATTAATTTTCTTCCTTCATCATAAATCATATCTGATAAAAATAAAAGATCGTTTGAAATAATCAGATCATTTAATAATTCTATTGTGCTGCTATAAGCTATTGTACTAAAATGTGATTGATCTTTTGATGTTTTCCTGGAAGTTCCCTCTGCAAGATTTGAAGCAATTGAGATAACTGCTCTTCGCATTTGCGTGGTTAAACCAAATTTTTCTTCAGCAGGATATTTCTTTGTAATTGAATATATCCAGACAGCTAATTTTCTTGCCTGTTGCCAGGCTTCTAATTTTTCAAATGAATATACTTTCATTACCCTTTTCAAAAATTAAAAATAATTATACTAAACACTTCTAAACCATCTAAACTGTCTAAACCCCTCTAAACAACTTAACCTTCTAAACCCTGCCTAATCTGCTCCATACTGCTTTTCATAATAACTTCTGTAAGCGCCGCTGGTTACATCATTTAGCCATTCTGTATTATTTAAATACCAGTCAATAGTTTTTTCGAGGCCTTCTTCAAACTGTAACGAAGGCTGCCAGCCTAGTTCAGTTTTTAATTTGGTAGCATCTATGGCATAGCGCAAATCATGTCCCTGCCTGTCTTTCACGTAAGTTATAAGCTTTTCTGAAGCGCCCTTTTCACGGTTAAGCTTACTATCCATTTGCCTGCAAAGCTCAATGATTATATCAATGTTCTTCCATTCATTATGGCCGCCAATGTTATAAGTTTCACCAATTTTCCCTTTGTGAAAAATAACATCAATAGCGCGCACATGATCTTCTACAAACAGCCAGTCGCGCACATTTAAACCTTTGCCATACACCGGCAGAGGTTTTTTATTAATAATATTATAAATGCAAAGCGGTATTAGCTTTTCAGGGAAGTGAAACGGACCATAGTTATTAGAGCAGTTAGATATAATAACCGGTAAATGATAAGTATGATAAAATGCTTTTACAAAATGATCGGAGGAGGCCTTTGACGCAGAGTACGGGCTGCGGGGATCATAAGGCGTTTCTTCAGTAAAAAATCCTTCCTCGCCAAGGCTTCCATACACTTCATCTGTTGAAATGTGATAAAATAATTTTTCTTCGTAATTATCTTTCCACGCATCTTTAGCAGTTTGCAATAAAGTAACTGTGCCAAGCACATTTGTTTTTACAAAAGCAAGCGGATCAGTAATGGAGCGATCTACATGGCTTTCTGCTGCACAATGTAAAACGCTGGTTATGTTATTTTCTGTAAAAATTCTTTTTAATAATTCACCATCTTCAATGTCACCTTTTATAAAAGTATAATTAGGTTTATCTTCAATGTCTCTAAGGTTTTCAAGGTTGCCGGCATAGGTCAGTTTATCAAGATTATATATTTTATAATCAGGATATTTATTTACAAAAAGCCTTGTAAGATGTGAGCCGATAAAGCCTGCGCCTCCGGTAATTAATACATTTTTGCCCATACTTTCCGCTATATTTTATTTATTTTGATTAAAACCTCTTATCTCGTGCACCAGCTCTATGGATTTGCAATTTTCCGAAAGCGGAAAACCTTTACCGGCGATAATATTTGCATAAGATTGTGTATGCAGCTCAGTAAAGCCATCACTAAATTCAAAGGCTTCGCCATCTATCGTCAAAGTTCTGAAAGTACGCTTGCCTGCTGCTTTTACAGCATCGGGAAGTGTATTGGCATCAATGCTCAGCATCCATTTTATAGTAGCTTTTTCCAGCTCCAGGTAGCCTGAGGCTGTGTTTTTCGTATGCTGCTTTACCACGTTTTCTTTTACCGGGCCAAATATCCACATGAGCATATCAAAAAAATGAACGCCAATGTTAGTGGCAATACCGCCGCTTTTGGAAATATCGCCTTTCCAGCTCGTGTAATACCAATGGCCACGGGAGGTGATGTATTGCAGATCCACCACATGCTTTTTGTCGGCAGGCGCCGCATCTATTTTTTCTTTTAAAGATATTATTGCAGGGTGCAATCTTAACTGCAAAATGGTGTACACATTATGGCCGGTTTCTTTTTCTATTTCCTGCAAAGCCTCTATATTCCACGGGTTGAGCACCACTGGCTTCTCACAAATTACATCGGCGCCAATACGCAAACCAAAACGAATATGCGCATCGTGCAGGTAATTAGGGCTGCAAACCGTTACAAAATCAATCTTCGTTCCCTGCCTTTTTATTTTTTCCAGGTGCCTGTCGAACCTTTCAAACTCGGTAAAAAAATCTGCATCGGGAAAGTAGCTGTCGAGTATGCCGACAGAATCATTTTTATCCATTGCCGCAATTAAATTATTGCCGGTATCTTTTATGGCCTTCATGTGCCGCGGAGCGATGTAACCGCCTGCGCCTATTAACGCAAAATTTTTCATTAACTATTTTATTCTTTTTACCTGGTTGTTTTCTAATATATATTCCTGTTTACTCTCCGGGCACACAGCTATATTATTTTCATTAAAAATTAATTTTAAGCCATGCTCACTTACCCACCCTTTGTGTTTGGCAGGGTTGCCAACGACCAGGGAATAAGCAAGCACTTCTTTTGTAACCACTGCGCCCGCACCTATAAACGCATATTCACCAATATTATTTCCACAAACAATGGTGGCATTGGCGCCTATAGACGCACCCTTTTTTACCACCGTTTTTTTATACTCATTCTTCCGGCTTACAGCACTTCTCGGGTTTATTACATTAGTAAAAACCATTGACGGGCCGAGAAAAACATCATCTTCGCAAATAACGCCCTCATAAACAGATACATTATTTTGTACACGTACGTTTTTACCCAAAACAACTTTTGGCGAAACCACTACGTTTTGCCCGATGTTGCAATTATCTCCGATGATGCAGCCGGGCATAATGTGAGAAAAATGCCAGATTGTAACGCCATTGCCTATCTGCGATCCTTCATCAACAACAGCGGTGGGGTGTACAAAGAAACTCATCTTGTAATTTGAATGGGCGCAAAGTTAGTGAACTATTATATTTTTTTTTCAGCAAAAATGGAACTTGCTCCATGTGCCTGAAGCATATAAACATAGCAGCGCTTTATTTTATTATTTCAATAAAGATGAATTTGATTTTTTGGAACATTATAAAGGATGAAAGTATTGTTGGTCAGCGACCAACAATGGCGAGGTTCCTTCTCCATCAAAAAAGGGTTGGGATGAGGCTTAATTTAGTTCCTTCTCCATCGGAGAAGGGTTGGGATGAGGCCTAAGTTAGTTCCTTCTCCACCGGAGAAGGGTTGGGATGAGGCTTCCTGCCTTTCTTGTTCAGCTACCAATAAACTCATAGATTATCGCTCATAGCTTTAATAAACAAAGCCCCGCATAACGAGGCTTTAAATTTTTTAATCAGGAGGTTTGGTATTTTACACCAGGATTGTTGAATTGCTTTAGCGGTTAGTTTCGGATATCTTCAGTTATTCTGAGGTATTGGATAATAAAAAACAGAAGTTGACTGATACCGGACTTTAAGATTTTCTATTGGATATTTGGATTAAGGCTCTTTCGGCGGATTTGGATTATTTGATTAATGTCTGTTGAACATCAATCAACTTCTGAATACAAAGATATAGCCAGCCAAGCCTTTTACAAGAGCGGCATTACTCAACTTTGTGTATTCTGAATATACTGCTGATATAGTATTATTACTATTATCTAAAAGAACTTTAATCTTAATCTTTTCATTTGAATAAGACGGTCAAGAGACAGTTTGCCGGGACCTGCGATTGTAATGCTGGTAAAAATCAGTATATACTGAATTGCACTTCCCCAACTAATCACAGGATCATGAATAATCAGACTTGTGTAAAGCGCCCCTGTCATACTTAAAACTATTAAGATTGAGAACGACCTTGTCCATAAACCTATAGCGACCATAAATGGAAAGATAGATTCACTTAATATGGCAAAAACGGTTAATACCTGCGAAAAGGGAAATCCAACTGTTTTAACAAGTAATACTAAGGGCATTACACTCCATGGTTGTCCGGATTTTATAAAAAGTATAGAATCGCTTATCTTTTGTATTCCAAAAGTTAAAAGAAGCAACATACCTGCAAGTCTTAGGACAAACATGGAATAATCGAACTTTGTGTATTTTGGAGGCTGGTTCATATATTTCCGTTGGCGATAGTTGTAACTATACCGTTTTCCAGTACGTTGTAATAGTTACTGTACCCATTCTGCGAAAGTAAGGACGTACTCATTATTATCCACAATGGAAAATTCTGTTGCTCCATAAAAGGTTTTGTTCAATTCCTGTATCACCTTCACTTTATTTTTGATCCTGTCAAAAAACCCCCTGATATCTTTCAACTTAATAAAAAACAATAATGAGCTTCCGTTTTCACGTTTTATTTGTGGCAAAAGATTTCCAAGGCTTTCGTATGTTTGAAACATAAACGTAACGCTTTCGTAACCCATCATAACCCAATCTATATTGGATTCCCCCTCTGGTTTTGAAGCAATGATTTTAAAACCCAGCGTTTCATAAAACGCAATCGTTTTATTAATATCTTTCACAAAAATGTTTGGTGATAATGTTTCCATTGTTTTTTTTCAAAGGTATCTTTAAAAGAACCGCGGCGTTTGTAAAAATCCGCCAACTTGCTCATTTAGCTTAAATTCTTAATCCAATAGAACTTTTCCAATAAGTAATGCAATCATTATTTAGAATATGATGAATATTATTGCGTCCAGTTTCTATTAACTCCGGAAGCTATACATACCAGTGTTTTATATTATCATTTATACCATTCCTTTGGCGAACGACCAGTGAATTTTTTAATAGATTTACTTAGGTGAGAATGGTCGTAATAACCATTTTCCAAAGCGATTTTCAAAAGTGTATCTCCTTTGTGATTGTTTTTTATAGAAGACAAGGCACTTGTAAACTGATATATCTTGGAAAGCTGCTGGGGGCTTACCCCAACATGTTCTAAAAATAACCTTTCAAGCTTTCGCTCACTCATAGCGAATGTATCAAGTAACTGGTTAATTTTTACTTGCCCTTTGTGCTTTAGGATTGCGTGGGAAATACTCATTGCTAATGTTTGCATTGCAGGGAGCCGTTTTAGAAAAAAACTTTCCACCTGTTGAGACATTATGCCATATTTATATATTATTTCTCTTAAATCTGTTGTATTTAAATCAATTACCCCATCTGTAAACTGACCCATCTCATTTTCGAAAAAAGCGTTGTATGCACCCGGTTTAAACCGGATTCCATTCAATAGCGTATTTTTTTTTAAAACGGATACTCTATTTATGGTCATCGTTCCAATAATATAGATCCCTCCAGGCTTTAAAATGTTAGTTGTATCATCAGCTATAAAAGTATCCCCGATATTAAAAATAATATCAGTGCATCCATCAGGTAAAATACTATTGTGTACAGGATTGGTTTTGTTTATTGTTGAAAGCGACCAATATGCATCAATGTAGTTCTCTAACAAATCATTGGGTTTACGTTCTTTATATTCCATTTTTAGGTCTGCTCGGGTTAAACTAATTTATAATTCTATGGATTAAGTTAAGTATAGGATTAAGTAGGAAGAGCGCAATCTATTTAATAAACAAAGATCGGCTTTGGGAGAAGTTGATAAGTTTTTCCTCCATAATAAATCTTTCGGCGACGAAGCAAATCTTTATAATATTAACGAGATTGCTTCCAAGCTTCGGCAAAAATCCCCGAAAACTTCTCGTAAAGACGAACATCTACCCTATGTATTGTTTGCCCCCATTCTGCTTAATTCTATATTTCTATGTTTTCTTATATAGAAGATAATGTTGAATCGGAAGAAATTCCTTTCGCTGGTACAGCTGAAATCCATTTGCTCTCAATTCTTTATTAGCCTGAGCCACGCTCATTTTATGTAGCGGCTTTATTGGTATTGAATTATCCTCTGCACGATATTCCAGCAGCAATAGTTTGCCTGAAGGTTTTAAAGCTTTTCGTATCGCCATCAGCATTTCGTGTGGGTATTCAAGTTCATGATAAACATCAACCATTATTGCCAGGTCAATTGAATTTGCAGGAAGATTGGATGAAAAATTATCTCCCTTCACAATAATTACGTTATCCTGTTTGGCCACCTGCTTTTTACTTTCGAGCTGCGTAATCATTGCATCCTGCACTTCCACAGCGTATACTTTCCCAAGTGGAATTTTTTGCGCTATTCTAAATGTATAATATCCGGTGCCGGCACCAATATCTGCTACAACGCTATTTGCCAGCAGGGGCATACTATCGATCGCCTGCCGGGGATTTTCCTCTTGTTGCCTGGTGCGGCGTTCTAACCACTCGGAGCCGGAAGCACCCATAACCCGGGCTATTTGTCTTCCATAATATTGCTTCGCTATTCCGTCAATACTACCGGGCAAATAAGTGTAAACACTATCAGAATTAGCGGATATGGTTTGGCCGTTACAGCCTTGAATTAAAAGTAATAATCCAAGCGGAAGACAAATAAACACTATATTTTTAAGCGTTCTCATAAAATGGGTTCGGGTAGATGATAACGAAATTAACAATAAGAAGTTTACTGTTACTATTCTTTTATTTCACATAATTCCTTTTGCAAATGAAACAAAAAAAGCCCCGCATAACGAGGCTTTAAATTTTTTAATCAGGAGGTTTGGTATTTACACCAGGATTGTTGAATTGCTTTAGCGGTTAGTTTCGGATATCTTAGTTATTCTACAGCTATTGGATAAAAAAAACAGAAGTTGACTGATACCGGACTTTAAGATTTTCTATTGGATATTTGGATTAAGGCTCTTTCGGTGGATTTGGATTATTTGATTAATGTCTGTTGAACATCAATCAACTTCTGAATACAAAGATATAGCCAGCCAAGCCTTTTACAAGAGCGGCATTACTCAACTTTGTGTATTCTGAATATACTGCTGATATAGTATTATTACTATTATCTAAAAGAAGTAATCACATTAATAGCCTGCATTGCTTAATAAATTAGTTCCTTAACAAGATAGTTCCTCTCCACCGGAGAAGGGTTAGGATGAGGCTCTTGCGCTGGTACAAAACAGATACATTTATTTTAATGCACGAAGAATATAATATATGTATATAACTATTCATTAAATACTCCGTTACTTTGTTTTTTCATTTTTACAGATAGTGAAACTGTTTTATGCAAAGAAAACAATTTATCAATAGTGGCCTACTCGCTTCTGCATCAGTAGCATTGCACAAAAGGTTTGATGGATTATTCCCTTCTTCAATAGAAAAAAAAGTGAAGCCAGTAGCAATTACTATGTGGGATTTTAGCTGGCTGGAGAGACGATGGACCGGTGCCGGATATGAAAACTGGGATAAGATACTGGATGAATTAGTACTGAGAGGTTACAATGCCATTCGTATAGATGCTTATCCGCACCTGGTAGCGAACGATGCCACAAAAGAATACACCTTGCTTCCTGTATGGAATACACAGGATTGGGGCAGTCCTGACATAAATAAAGTAGTGGTGCAACCCGCATTAAACGATTTCATTTACAAATGTAAAAAGCGCGGTATCATGGTAGGCTTATCCTGCTGGTACCGGCAGGATACTGATAAAATACTTATGAAAACAGATAGCCCTCAAAAGATGGGGGAAAACTGGATAAAAACGTTACAAACGATAGAAAGGGATAACTTGCTGGATACTATTTTATATGTAGACCTGTGCAATGAGTGGCCGGGCGATGCCTGGTGCCCTTTTTTTAAAAATGATCCTCCTTATGAAACCTGGGGCTACTGGTACACGGCCAAATCTATGCAGTTTATGAAGGAGTCAATTGAGATAGTTCGCAAGGCTTACCCGCAACTGCCTTACTGCTATTCTTTTACCGGTGGCAACCCTGCATTGTATCCCAAATACGATTTATCTTTTTTTAATCTTATTGAGCACCATATCTGGATGGCGCAGTTAAATGAGGAAGAATATTATAAACAGGTTGGCTATAAGTACGAGCGTTTTTCACCGGAAGGTTATACCAATCTTGCGGCTAATTATGAAAACGTATATAAACAACGCCCTGAACACTGGCGCACCATGTTAGTTGAAGGAATAAAGTTAGTTGCAGAGTCAGCCAGGGCAGCCAACCAGCCTTTGATTACAACTGAATGCTGGGGATTAGTAGATTTTAAAGACTGGCCCTTACTGAAGTGGGATATCATAAAGGAGCTTTGCGAACTGGGTGTTACTACCGCAGCAGCCACTGGCCAGTGGATTGGTATAGCTACCAGCAACTTCTGCGGCCCGCAATTTTCGGGAATGTGGAGAGATGTAGCATGGCACCAGCGGCTAACTAATATAATCAAAAGTGCCCCGCTTAATCAAAATATACTACAATCACAAATAGCTGAAAGGATACTAAAATAGCAAACCCCGCATGTGCGGGGCTTAATAATTTTAAATTCCATGAGGTTGGTGTTTACACCAGGATCGTTGGATTTGTTAGCGGTTAGTTTCGGATATCTTAGTACTTCTACAGGTATTGGATAAAGAAAAAAAGAAGTTGACTGATATCAGATTAATGACTTTTTACAGGATTGTTGGATTGGGATTTTTTCTAAAGGATTTGGATATTTTTGATTAATGTTTGTTGAACATCAATCAACTTCTGAACACAAAGATATAAGCCCGATAAGCCTTTTACAAGAGCGGCATTACTCAATTTTCAGCGTTCTGCATTTACTCAAATAGGTGGTAGAAATACGAAGAAGGAGTAAGTAAATGTATCTGGGCCATCAACTCAATCCATGAAAGTTCGGAAACTACAAACCAAGAAGGTTTAAAAAACCTTCTTGGTTTAACTTCACTGTTAGCTTTATTCCATTTCCAACAAAATATTTTTCAAGCGTACCGGCTGTTGATGAAATTGTATAAAATTCTCTTTACCACCGAACCAGTCCAGTACTTCATCCCGCACCAGCGAAGTACTAGATTTATTTAAAAAAGAATGGTACGAAGACCAGGGCCATTGATTGATCGCCCCAGCATAGCCATGATGTACAGCATTTTTATGTATGTAAAAAATAATGGCTGATAACTGCGCATCGTCTTTTATTTCTACTCTCCGCATGGTATCTATAAAAAGCCCCCCCTTCCTGGTGTTTTGTTTATTAAATGCTTTAGTGTAGCTGTTCAGCAGGTTCCCAAAGCGCTCCATAAGAAACTCAGGAATATCTTCCTGCTTACATTTTCTTGGAGACTTAACTTTATTATAATATTCCTCAATATCGGCGCCGGGCTTTATTCTTATAAGAAAATGAAAGTGATTGGGTAACAGCGAATAGGCAAAGGTATCTGCAACAGCAAAATATGCAGCTTATATCTTTCAAGAAAAAAACGATAATTCTCATCTGCCAGAAATAATTTTTCACTACCGATTGCCCCTGCTGAATATATGATACATAGACTCCGGAACAAGCGGTATGTGATAATCCGGCATTGAATAAATATAGAAAAATTATACAAATTCTACGAGATAATTTAAATAGCCAGGCCAAAACAACGAAGGTTTTTAACCTTAAACCACAAAGTTTCTAAAACCACAAACCACAAAAAACCCCGCATGTGCGGGGCTTAATAATTTTAAATTCCATGAGGTTGGCATTTACACCAGGATCTTTGGATTTATTAGCGGTTAGTTTCGGATATCTCAGTAATTCTACAGGTATTGGATAAAGAAAAAAAGAAGTTGACTGATATCAGATTAATGATCTTCTACAGGATTGTTGGATTAAGGCTCTTTTCTAAGGATTTGGATATTTTTTGATTAATGTCTGTTGAACATCAATCAACTTCTGAATACAAAGATATAAGCCCGATAAGCCTTTTACAAGAGCGGCATTACTCAATTATTTGTATTCTGAATATACTGCCGAAGTAGTAGTATTACTATTATCTAAAAAAGAAGTAATCACATTAATAGGCTGCATAGCTTAATAAGTTAGTTCCTTCTCCATCGGAGAAGGGTTGGGATGAGGCTTTAGCAACAGGAGAAGGGTTGGTATAAGGCTCTTGCCTTTGTTGGTCAGTTACCAATAAGCATAGGATTATCGGTCGTAGCTTTAATAAAAAAACCCCGCATTTGCAGGGTTTAATAATTTTAATTCTATGAGGTTGGCATTTACACCAGGATCGTTGAATTGCTTTAGCGGTTAGTTTCGGATATCTTAGTTATTCTCAGGTATTGGATAAAGAAAACAGAAGTTGACTGATACCGGACTTTTAATGACTTTTCTATTGGATAGTTGGATTAAGGCTCTTTTCTAAGGATTTGGATATTTTTTGATTAATGTCTGTTGAACATCAATCAACTTCTGAATACAAAGATATAGTGCTGTAAGCCTTTTACAAGAGCGGCATTACTCAATTTTGCGTATTCTGAACATACTGCCGATATAGTATTATTACTATTAATGTAAAAGAACAAATCACATAAATAGATTGTATTGCTTAATAAGATACTTGTTTATAAGTTAGTTCCTTCTCCATCGGAGAAGGGTTGGGATGAGGCTCTTTCCATCGGAGAAGGGTTGGCATAAAGCCTCTCCTTCATTCAACGAAAGCATAAGAAATAAAGCCGCCCGCCGGCGGCTTATTATCAATACATCTTAGTTTACCGTTACCTCACCAGTAAAAATGCTGGTAGCAGTTTTGCCGCTGGCGGAAATAAAAGCAAGGTAAGTTTCCACCTGCTGGCCCATAAACTGGCTCACAAGCAGGTCGCCGGTTTCGCTGCTGCGATCGCCTCCCTTTGTGGTGTAGACAGCCTGCCTTACAGCCGGGCAGTAAACAACCAGCACTGCCTGGTCCGTGGCGCTGGCACTGCCGCTACCGGAATTATCCGTCCAGTTAAAGGTGAGCATGCCACCTTTTTTAAGCGTAACTGTTGGCGATAAGGCGTTGGGCAAATCCCCGCGGCTTACCAGCGCCAGGCTGTAATCAATAACAAAGTCAGGGTATGTGCCTGATATTGCATTATTGATAAAGTAAGAAAATGCGCTGTTCATACCTGTCATCTTCACAGCAAAAGATGCAAAAGTGATCTCCAGCAAGGCTGACATAGGTTGCAAAAAATACATGGTAAGTGCAAAGCGGAGCTGCTGCTCTATCTGCTTTTGAGAAGGCTGAAAAACGCGCTTGTTCGATTTACTGCGCATGTATTCAATACCCTTCCAGCTACCGCCTACCACGGTGCCTACTTTGCCAGAGAAGCCTCCGAGAATACCTTTGTTAAAAGTACCCATAAAAATTAAAATTTAAATGTTTAAAAAAATTATTAATGCCTCACCACCTGTTTGCAAAGCTGCAATCATTTGGTTTGCACTAATATAAACTGGATATAGTATGACCATAGTATTCAGTTTTAAACGAATGTGAATCTTTCATGTATTTGTATACAAATGCGTGATTATGTGTGATTTTGCATACGTTTGCAGCCATTTGAACCACACATACTCTAAAACCAGTTTATGACATTAGGAAATCGAATAATTTTAAAAATTGTTTATGTGGACAAATTCATGTTTATTTAAATTAATAATTGGTTACCTTCGTGTGACGAAAAGATTTAGTGGTATAATACCTTGATATTAAGATAAGCATCTGCTTATAATTTTTAACCCATATTAATCAAAACGATTCTGCATGTCTGCAAAAAAGATCAGGAAAACCAAGGGCCAAAATGCAGCGCCCGCTACAGAAATTTTAAAGTTGAAACCCGGCCAGAAGTTCAGTGATATACTGATGGATACAAAAATGATAACTGAAGAACTTTACATTACGCCCCGCGCCCTGCAGCATCACCGCAGTAAGGGTAATTTATCGTTTACAAAATTGTTTGGTAAAGTATACCTGCTCAGGAGCGAAATTGCAGAAATGCTGAGTGCAGGGCTTGTACACAGGAGAAAGCCGCTTGATAAGTAATTATCCATTACTGTAACCTCCGTTTTCTTAGTTGTCTGGTGGCTCTCTGGTGGCCACCTTCCTGCTGCTTTATTGCTGATTTGTTGCTGCCATGTTGCTGCGCACAGCAAAGTGGGAGTAAGGAAGGAGCAAGCGGGTAGCAAGAAACCAGCAAGAAAATGTGGAAATTACCGTGGTGATATCAGGCACATTATTATAGCAGGAACGAAGCAATGGCGATGTAACATCAACATTACTCCTAAGAAAAAATGGCCGGGCATCGAGGCCGACTATTTTTTGAAAGAATTTAGCTGCTGGCTCTGTTCTATAATTTTTATTAACTGACACAGTTTATTTTACACCCCCTTAATAAGGAATTCTTTTTCGTTTATACAGTTCTATTCCAAGAATGATAAGCCCTGCGCAACACCCCAGCATAATTGTTCCTAACATTTGCGAAACATTTCCTCTTTTATAAATCTGCACATTGTCCTTATCAATATATTGTAGATGCCGGTTTATTCCTGCTTCCCTGGTATCATCCGTTTCATAATAATAAATAGTTATAATATCTCCGGGTTTCAGGCTTTCTACTTTATCAAACCTGTGATCTGCAGTATCATAATCAAAATACATCTCAAACGGATAGGCATAATCATCCAGTTTCAGGTACCGGTATTTTCCATAATCCCTGATGGGGAAATTTTTATATTGTTTGCTGAAAAAAGTAATGCTGCCCGTTACAGCAGTATAATCTTTCTTTGGTTTGCTATCCACCCACATCAGCCATACAAACCAGGCTGCGAGAAACAAGGCTACTGCAATAATCCCCCTGAGGTTACGTGGATAAACGTGAATCATTTTTATTTACTGTTTCTTTTTTAATTCCTGCGTTTCTTTATAATCCAGCCAGATATTGTCAACGTATCATAATTAAAAATAAGGTAGATAATAAAGATGAGGAATAATTTAGGCTGAAAAAGAAAAGTAGTTAGCTCAATTATCTATTTGTCAGTACCTACTAGGCTGCATTGTCAATTATACTACTTGTGTGAATTTGTCAAAAGTTTTATAGCAGAGTAAATTGTGGTTTACCAGTATTTTCCAATTTGTAATGTTGACATAGTTTTTCAGTAAAAGCTAATCTTATATGGTCTTGGACATTTCCAAGATTTCCATCATAAGATAAATAGATGAGCCGATCTTTTTGCTTTGTCCACCCAGTAATTAGATCAATTAAAATACCTACGGCAGTTGAAGCTAAAACGCCATTTGACCAAACAACTTGAGGCTGACCACCAACATCTCCATATTTGGCTGCTTCCATAGTTAATTTGGAGCCTGTTAAAAATCCAAAACATTTCATGCATGGCATTCCTGGCATTGATAGAATTACTTGCCCAAACATTGAAGGTACCTCTCCTGGCAATTGATAAACATCCATGCCAATATCTAAAAATGGAATCAAATATCTCCGGCATTCCGCTTCTATCTGTTCGCGTCCAATGAAGGTATCAATACCACCTACTATAATATCACACTCTTGTAAATCTTCTGGTTTATTTTGCCATTTATCATTTATACATTTAATATTAGCAGAGGGATATATTTTCTCAAAAAGCCTTTTTGCTATGGATGTTTTAGGAGTTTTGTTTCTAATATCGTTGAAGCAGCCACCTATTAGGCGATTCATATTTGTATCTTCTGCTTTATCATCATCAAAAATTGTAACGTTTTTAATTCCAATATGAGCAAGTTGCTGCCCAACATGAGAACCGCCGCCGCCAAATCCAATGATGCCTACTCGTATGTTTTCAAAACGCAGTTGAGAATCCGTGCCTAAAAAAGATTGCCGATTGTACACATTGCTTTTCAGATATTCCTTAGAAGTAAATAAAAATCTTTGCATTGGATAACCTACAATACTTATTGATTCAGGAGTTATTCTTTGTTTATTTCCATCAAGTTTTATTTCTGCCATGGCTGAATTTTTACTTAGAATTATTAATCCGTGAGCTTGATGAGGATTAACATTGTAAAAACTATCTATTACTTCAGGTATTTCTTTCTTATCAGTGTGACTTAAACCTGGTAAACCAGTTTGATCATGCATATGGACATGAAATATCCCGCATTTAAAGTCCAATGCGCTTTGCATTGCCGATCTTATTGCAGCAGAGTTTATCCTGGCGCCGACGCTGTCATCTTTAATATAATTCTTATCATCTATGGTTAGATATTTTGTAATAGTTATCAAAACCATGTTGTTATTTATCCATTTACTTTTTGAACAAAAAAAACCAACCCGCTCAAATGCAAATTCATGAGGTCTCAAAAGATCCTCAAATGCTTGCTCATAAATAGCTTTAGGCATTCTAATTTTTATTTTTGGTGTTTTCATTTTCTAATTGCTTTTAAATGAACAAGAAGTGTTTCAGCCAATCTTAAACCCGCAGGAACAGCCCACGAAATTGCAAACCAGTTTTTTTCCAGCACCCGTAAGCTACCATTCCAATTGCATAGTGGGCATCCAGTAACCGTCTGTGCAAAGAATAATCTTGAATTGTAACCTGAATGAGGAGATGGACAAAGAAGTAAATCCATTTCTGAAGGATTACAACCTTCAGGTAAAGGATGCTGCTTAATTAAAAAGTAAGAATGACCCCCATCCTCAATAAAACTGAGGACAGGGGCAATCTGCTTTAATTCATCAATTTGATCTTGAGGAAATTGCATAGTTATAAATTTAGGATGAAGCCCCATCTCTTACATGGCTAAAAAATTGTTCGCATCCTTTAATATCAACTATTGCATTATCTCCCAAAGGCACTAATTTACCATCGATTAATTGCTCAAGTTCGTGAGTGGCGGGAATACCTGCTTTTTTCTTCAATTCGGCAACGGTATATACTCCAGGCTTAACTTCGTAACCTTTATTATTGATTTTTATTTCAACTAATTTTAGCTGCTTACTCTTAGAATAGAAGTGTTCAATACCTAGCCTTGCCAAATCAACTTTTTCATCATTTTCTATCTCCTCATCTTTACCTTGTACTTTTAAAAAGACTGAAAAATCAGGAGGAATATCTCCAAGCTTTCGCAACTCTATACCAGTAATAAACTTTGTCCACTTGTGATATTTGCCATCAATAGTTAATTTAAAAATTGGATGACGATTTACAGAATAAAAGTGTTCAATACCAAATCTTGCCAGGTCTATTTTATCATCGTTTTTAATCTCTTCGTCTAGTCCTTCCACTTTTAAAAAAATTAAAAAATCTTCACTGATAGAAGCAGCTTTTCTAAGTTCAGCTCCTGTTATAAACTTACTCCATTCGATGGTCCTTCCATCAATAACTAACTTGTATGAATTTTCTACTAACATTGTATTTGTTTTAAATTTTGAAAATAAGACGCTCCATTCGTGAAAAACACGAAAAAATCTAGTGCTATCAGCCTGCTGATACACTTTCCTTTTATGTATTTGTATTAGCCTTACAAAGTTTAATGTTAATAGAGCCAGTAAGAAAGCTTAATCTGAAAGAGTTTTCAGCTAGGTGTTGTAGTTTGATGAGAGTCCCTTACTTTTGAGTATCGAATTCGTAGAAGGGAGACAACTTGCTGAGATGTCTTTCTCTATTGGACTACAAGACCAGATAGGCTTCCTGTCTGGTTTTTATTTTAAATAATTTTTCATAATGCAAACATAGTCATTATAAATATTACCAAAAAATTATTAGCTACATAATTAAAAATAAATAGTAATTCATAATTACAATTGCCAAATAATATATTCTGATATACTTTGAATAAAAAGTAATTGTTATTTACTTTTTATATTTATATTTGTAATTGAAAATAAAATTTGTGCTATCAAGAGAAGAACAAAACATTTTTTATAAAACGCTTGGTAAATCAATTAAAGAAGCACGCAGTAGAAAAAAAATTAAGCAGGAAACGCTTTCAAAAGACCTTGGTTTTGTTAGTAGAATATCAATAGTTAATATTGAAAGCGGAAAGCAGAAAGTGCAGTTGCATACCCTATTAGAAATTTCCAATATTCTAAATGTCTCTTTAAGTGAATTAGTTCCTCATATTGAAGACATACAAAAAGCCATCAATCCGAAATTTAGGATTAAGATTAACAAAGAAATCCCAAGTAAAGACTCTGAAACTACTGAGAAAATTAAGAATTTCATTCTTTTCTCCAAGTCTAGCAATAATAGGGGATAGAATAATGTTATTAAGTCTACGTAAAAAACGATCAAATATGGCAGCTCTCCAACTCGAAGCAAAAGAAGCTCATAAATTAATAAAACAAAATAATATTACAAAACCCCCTATTGCTGTTACAGAAATTGCTAAAGCTTTAGGAATAAACGTTATACCATATGGTTTTGGTGACGGTGTATCGGGTATTTTAATAATAGAAGACAATATATCAACCATAGGTTATAGCAATAGTGATTCAAAAAAAAGGCAAAGATTTACTATAGCTCATGAATTGGGGCATTACGTTTTGCATTCAGATCGCAAAAACATTAACAAAAAAGAGCAGATTTTTGTTGATAAGAAATTTCTTGTCAGATATAGAGGTTCACAGAAATACAGTCATGCCGAAATCTTAAATGAGAAAGAAGCAAATGCATTTGCAGCTGAATTATTAATGCCTAAAAGCTTTATTGAAGCTGAACTCTCTAAAAAAGATTATATGGATTATACTGAATCAGAGTTAATTGAAGAACTAGCAAATGTATTTGATGTTAGTGTAATTGCCATGTCTTACCGTCTTGCAAATCTTAATATTTATATTTAATATGAATCTTCATTCAATAAAGGATACTACTTTAAAATTCTAACTATAGATAAATATTTCAATAGTTATTTAAAAAAATTCATTTAATTCAATCACCTCATTTTCTTTATACAACGTTGTCAGATTGCCTGATTTAATTCTAAATTGACTCCTTCTTTTTATATTTTGTTTTCTTTTTCCTTGGATTGCTAACTCTAGTTTAATACCAGGATCATAATAAATGGTTCCTTTTTCAACTTGCAATAAGAACAAAGTAAAGTCAGTTACAGTGCCAAGCATTATATAATTCCCGAAGTAGTATTGTTGTTTACTAAAAGAATATAGCTCTTCATCTTTCCTATTTAGAGATGGTACATAGCAGGCATTTGAATGCTTGGTATTCCAGTGCTTCAAAAGAGATACAAATGACCATGAGGCGGCAATATTTTCATCAACGTCAATCAAGGCCAGAAAGCCGTTAGTATCTTGACTCGTCCTGAAAAAAGTTGACTGATTTGGTTAATAATCCTGTTATTGGTTGATGAAGATAATACATCCTGAATACGGTTGATTAATTGAGTTGTTGCCCGTGCCCTGGCAAAAAATATTTGCGGTTGCTCCCAAAGCTATAGCAAAATATTTTTTGTGCCTGGCCCCTTAAGTTACCTGCATAGTTACCTCCTTTAGTTTTTGTGTGTAATAATAATTTTTCCATCTTCTTACCTGCGGGCCTTTTTGGTCATGCACATCATTTGGTATCTGCCAGTTGAGGCTGCTGTGCCTTCTTCTGTAATTATAAATGGTAATGCACCTGGATATGTGTATGGAGGCTGCAAGTATATCACTGTAACAACTGCTGAGGAGTTCTGTCTTCAAAATACCATTCACCCTTTCTGCTATGGCATTTTCTAACGGATCGCCGCTTTGTGTCATACTGATCATGGCATTGGATTGATTGAGTAAACTTACATACTCAGCGCTGCAATATTGTATGCCCCTGTCTGAGTGATGGATCACTATTGTTTGCGCCGGCTTTTGTGCCAGCGCCTGCTTTAAGGCAACTACTGCCGAGCTTACTTTCATATCATCACTTACATGGTAGCCTACTATCTTTCTTGAGTAGGCATCGGTTATTAAAAACAGGTAGGCAAACCGTTCTTTCAGTGGTATGTAAGTAATATCACTCACCCAAAGCTCATGCGCCTTCAGTGGTGTAAATTCCTTTACCAGGTTGGCATACCGCCTGAGGTGATGCCTGCTCATGGTGGTATAAACATTACGTTTTGTTTTTCTTATCAGCAGCTTATTTCTTTTCAGTAAATCAAAGAACTTATCTCTTCCCAAAAAGATATTATGTTGCTTTAAAAATGGTCGAAGCATGATGAATAATTTTCTTCCGCCGCACCTGGGTTGTTGTTTGCGGATGATATCTATTTGCTGCAACACCAGGCCTTCTGTGTGGTACTGATGAAAAGTTTTTTTGTTGTGTTTGTGATAAGCCTGCGGCGTGTAGCCCAACAGTATGCATAGCTGTTGTATGCTTATGGAGCCATGTGCTCCTTTAAGCTGCTTTACTGTTGGGCACCAGGCTTTTTTCTGATCTGTATATGGAGATCTTTCTCTGCTATACTGATCATCGTATCCAAGGCTTCTACCCGTAGCTTTTCCCATTCAAGCTGCTTCTCCAAAGATGCAATCTTTTGTTGCAAAGCTTCGGCTGATTGCTGCTCTTCTGTATTTAATTTGCTGTGCTTATTGCTCATGCTGTACACAGAATGCTTCTGTTGCTTTTCTGTGGGTGGCAAGTTATGTATTCCCTGGTGAATCATAACCCACTTGCAAATAGTGGTACGGCTGATGCCATACTTTAAGGCAAGCTGCCTGAACCCCCCGCCCTGGTTTAAATACTCCCGGATAATTTGTTCTTTTAAGTCCATAAAATTGGTTGTTTTTTAGTCAACCTATTTCAGGACGAGACATCTGTTATCTTCTTAGATGTTTCATCAAACCCTACCAAGGTTAACTTTAGTTTTGTGGTCTCATGCATGTTTCCATACTTGTGAATACCGCCAAAATTTATTCTTGCCTCTCTGCCCAGTTTATCTTTATAGCCATATTTTCTAATAAAATATTCAACTCCTTTATCAACGTAATAACCATGTGTTGGCTCAGGAGTCATTAACGTTATCACGGAAGAATTATATTTTGAAAAATCTTTGACAGCAAACTGCTTTACTTCCCAGCCCAGATAATCCGGTTCAGAATATCCATTGGGTGTAATACCTAATTCAGCCTCAAGTGTGTAACCGCCGCAGTTGGTTGAAACACATGGTAAAATATTTTTATGAGCATCTAATCTCTTCGAATCAATCCATTTTAATAAATGAATTCTTTTTAATTCCATAAGTAATTGCTTCCTTGAATCCAGTTGTATTGTTTGGCCTTCCAATGTAATCTCTTTAAATACCCCTATCTCTGACAAATTCTTAAGCGTATTAAATTCATTCGAAAGTTCTGAATCCGGCAAAACAACATATCCAAGTGTTGCCCCATTATCTGCAACTCCTAAAAGCATTAGTCTGTGGTTTATACGGTTTGCCATTAACTCTGAAGGAGCACCTTTAGCCCGTTTCAAAAAGCCTGAAAAACGAACCTCAGGATATTTGGGATAAAGTATTAATTGTGCTTCCGGTGCATTGATTAAAAAGCCTTCTTCATGGATCCAATAAAAATCAAGTTTGGTTTTAAATCTTTCTCTTTGACCATTTCCCTCGTTATCAGTTACAATCTCTTTAATTGGAAAAATATTTAAAACATCAAAGCTGCCTCCAAAATAAATCTGGTTTTTGGAGTTGTCATTAGGTGATAGTCGCTTGGCATAAACTTTACGGCAACTATTATCTGCAAACACTTCAAGAAGCTGTTTTAAATTCATTTTTTATTTTAGTTTGTAATGTCTCAATAAGTTTTTCACCTATTGCTTCTACAAGTGGTACTACTACGGAATTTCCAAATTGCTTATAGGATTGATTCATCGAAACGGCGTTTACTATATAATGATCAGGATACCCTTGTAATCTTGCAGCCTCTCTTTCTGTCAATCTGCGTGGGTTGGCATTTTGCTGAGGTATTAAAATTTCAGAGCCATCCTTATAATATCTGGCACTCATTGTTCTTGAAATGCCATTTAAATCTACAAGTCCAAACCCGAAACCATTTCCTTTTTCTTTATGTTTTACTGCGTAATCCTGTAAATATTTCCATAAGTGACTGGATAATGTGTACTTATTGTCAACCTTACTTTCAAGTATATCCTTAACTTTTTTATTAGTATTTATTAAATCAGGAAAGTCAAAACTTTCTTTATTCTGATAGACCTTTGAATCAAAGCCTACCATAAAGGTTCTTTCCCGGTTTTGGGGAACAAAATGCTTTCCATTTAAGACTTTGAAATGAAATGAATATTGTAGCCCTTCTAAAGTGTCTTTTATTGTTTTGAAAGTGTTTCCTTTGTCATGAGAGACAAGGTTTTTCACATTTTCCAAAAAGAAGGCCTTTGGTCTATGATTTTGTATAATATCAGCTATATGGAAAAAAAGATTGCCCTGCTTTTCGTCAGCAAAGCCATGTTGTCTACCTAGGCTTAATTTTTTTGACACTCCAGCTATAGAGAAAGGTTGACATGGAAAACCTGCACATAGAACATCAAACTTATCAGGTATCCACTTTTTAGTTTCTTCTTTGGTTATATCTCCAAATGGTATTTCACCAAAGTTTGCATAATAAGTTCTTTGAGCCATACTATCCCATTCAGAAGAAAATACGCATTCACCCTGTAATCTTTGCATTGCTATCCTAAATCCGCCAATACCTGCAAAGAGGTCAATAAATGTAAATTTTGGAAAAGCTGGTTTGGGAAAAAGAACATCTTCATCAAACTTGATAAGATACTGTAAAGCTTCTTCTGCAACCTGATTATTCAATTCACCATTCAGATAACCTTTTAATAAATCAGACGCATATTCAATGGCTATCTTTTTAAGTTTTCTCTTTTTAGTTCTTAAATAATGGCTTATAAGTGCAGCCTTATAATTGTCGGGGCCAAATACAGCTATCTTCCAAAGCTTATCATAGATGTTATGAATTTTTGAACTTAACAGAACAGAATTCTTTTCAGCAATCATTTCCTGCTCCTCCTTTTTCCATTAAATACATCCGTGCTAAAAAAATCCTTAATTGATATTTCTAATCCATTGCATATAATCTTTTCAAGTGTTTCTACTGATACGTTTCTTTTACCATTTTCAACATGATTCATAAACGTTCTGTCAACCTCAGCATTCCAGGCAACGGCTTCCTGTGTCAGTTCTTTTTTTATTCGTAATTCTTTAATGCGCAGGCCGATCTTTGTTTTTAAGTCCATTGTGTAAAAATTAAAAAGGTGACTCATAGTACATTTGCCTATAAGTCACCTTTGTGATTAGTGGATAAGTTATTTCTTTATTGCAGTTTCTTCAATAGAGTATTAAGTGTTGTTGTGTTGTTTTTAGTTTTTAAGACACATTCCCATAAATTAATGATTTTCCATCCTTCTTTCTTTAAAGCTTTGGAAGCTTTTACATCATTGGCAATGTTGGCGTTTATTTTATTCAGCCACCACTCAGTTCTTGTTTTGGGTACAACGTAGTATTTACAGCCTTTATGCCCATGCCAGAAACACCCATGCACAAAGATTACTGTTTTGTATTTGGGCAATACAATATCAGGCTTGCCGGGCAGGTTTTTATCGTGCAACTTATACCGGTAACCATTAGCATGTAAAAATCTCCGCACCAGCATTTCAGGCTTTGTATTCTTGCCTTTAATAGCAGCCATGTTCCTGCTGCGTATCTCTTTACTATGCACGTCGGCCATAATATAAAATTATGTATATAACCCCGTTCGCAGTAGCAAAATAAATAACGGCTCCTGTCGTTTTACTATTTTAAACGGTGTGTAAAAAACATTGATACCATGATAGTAGAAGCCATGACACGCGCTGAACTAACGAGGGAAGTAATGAAAGACTTTGAAAAGCTGCGTGATACTACAGAGCTGCGCCTCGTTGAGCAATACGATAAAGAGCGCAGGAAATTTAAAATAGACAGGCAGAGAACTTATAGCAAAATGTATCCCATAAAAACGGGTTCCAAGAATACCTGGCTCATATTTATAAGCAAAAAGCCTGCGGCGGAAAAGTACAACGACGGGGATACAGTATCAGTAAGCTATGTAGTGTATTTTTATACCAGCCGGGGATTATCTGTAATAAATGTTTCTCCCACAGGCTTCCTTGATATGTATTATGCCCACTTTTTTAAACGCTATAATGAGCGCATGAATCTGGGGTTAAGCAGACCGCTGGATGTGCTGCAGCACTATTTCATAAATGGCTGCAACGTGGTGTACTCCATAGTAAATAAGGGGGATGCAAAAAATACAATTGGCATATCGCCGGAAGGGATACTGCTGCGAGCTTCGGGAAGACCCGCTATGGGTAGTAAATAAAACATTTGTGAGCAAAGACCTTGCCCGCGCAGACCAGGATGAAACAGAAAGAAAACTGATTGACTCGCTCAAAGTACAAATTATAAAAGCAATGGTAAGTGGCAATACCCATGACAACCTGAAATACCAGGTAGATAAAAATGTAGTAGCAGCGCTTACAACAGCTCCGCAATTTATATAAATATAGTTTCCGGCTCATAGGAAAAGCACATGCTAACCAGGTTACTTACTTCCAGGGAAACCACTTTATGCCAGGCCGGTAACCTTTCATTCAGATTAATCTATTTCGGTTTCATATTCCAGCCCTTAATGGCTGCCATATTCTTACTGCGTATCTCTTTGGTATGTACGTCGGAGTAAATGTAACTTGCAGCAAATAGTAAAAGTCTTTTTATTAATGTGCTTCACCCGATGCACGGGAATGATAAATTTTTCCATCTGACCCTATAATGCATGGACTGGAAACCATAAGAGCATTTTGCCCGATAATGAATTTCCATTTAATACTACCGGTTGCTGCATCAAGTGCATAAAAATAACCGTTGCCACCACCACCTACATAAACTGTTTTATCTGCTACTGCAGGGCTGGCGCCATTAGGTATAATTTGTGCCTTCCAGTTTACTGAGCCGGTAGCTGCACTTATTGAATATAAATTAAGATCATCGGCGGTAATATACAAACTTCCGGAATCAATAGCAGGGTTTGAACCGATTCCCAGGTTATTAAGGGATGTCCATACATTACCCCCGGTTTCTTCGTCCACCGCATAAAGGCTTCCTGCCTGGGATGAATTTCCAATTACGTACCACCCGCCAATGTATACAATTCCGCCAGACACTGCAGGGCTGGACATTTCCAGTGATACTCCCCCTGAATAATATTTCCATTTCAGGGAACCAGTGGCCGAATCAATTGCATATAAATATCCATCCCTGTTGCCAATAAACACAGCGCCTTTATCAACCAGCGGACTGGAGCTATTAAATAAAGCCCCTGCAGTAAATTTCCATTTTACTTCGCCATTTGCTGCATTAAAAGCGTATAAATTATCATCATCGCTCCCCACGTACACCACTCCGTTTACAACCGAAGGGCTTGAGCTAACATTATAGCCTGTTTTGTATTTCCATACAAGCTGGCCATTGGTAGCATTTACTGCATAAAAATAATCATCATCACTTCCAAAATAAACAATGTTATCAGCTACTGCAGGGCTTGATTCTATGGGTGCTGCGGCTGCAAATGTCCAGAGCAATAGGCCTGTGGTGGCATCAAAAGCATACAAATTGCCATCAGTATTTCCTGCGTAAACAGTGTTATTCCGGATTGTGGGGCTTGAGTACGAAAAGCCGCCGTTGCCATGTTCAACCCATACGACGGCGCCGGTTTCTGCATCCAGGGCATAAAAGAAGTTGCCGCTTGTTCCGAAATATACCACGTTATGCAGCTGGCTCCATTGTACGCTTACCACGTAGATATGCGTGGTACCATCGCTACCTGTTACGGTATATACAACAGGCTGTGTAAAATTTTGGGATATGCCACTGGCTGGTGATACAGATACACCTTTTATAACTATTACAGGAGTAAGATTTGTAAGGTCAGTGCCGGGAGGTACCAGTATATTGATTGAATCTCCACTTATTAATACAGATGTAGTTGCAGTATCCAGCAGAACACCGTTAGCCTTTATAATTACAAAAGATACAATTGATTTATCCGCTATGATTTCAGGTTTGGGATTTTTTGAACAGGATAACAGCAAAAATATCAAAAACAAAAGCAGCCATACGGGGTATTTATAAAAGATCTGATTGCATTTCATGCTACCAATGTAAAAAAAATAAAGGAAATTACTTAGCAGATTTCAAACTATATAATAATATTTTTAAATAAATCGTATTCTTGCCTTTAACAGCTGCCATATTCTTACTGCATATTTATTTGGTATGCACGTCGGCCATAATACAAAGGTAAAAGTTGTAAAAAAGCATTTTTAGAAATACATTTATATTTTATTGCCATTACCGTTATGAGATGCCAAAACCTGTTGTGTAGCCTGCTCCTGCTGCTTTCTGCAATACCCTGCTATAGCCAGAATAGCCAATACATGTATTATTTTGATAAAGACCTTAATACTGTTGACAAGTCAAAAGCTGTTTTCTATGGAACCGGTGAGCGGGAAGATACACTGGTAAAGCTGATGCTATATAACAGCAGGGATAAACACCTGATACTTATAGAACGTTTTACTGATTCATCTCTGCTGGTAAGCAACGGGCTATCTGCATCCTTTTATTTCAATCAGGTTAAAGAGTCGGAAGGAATTACGATAAGGGCAGGCCGGATGGGCTTTGGCTGCGATGGAATACATCTGGCAAAGTTACTGACTCTACCACTTACGATACAGGCAGAATAGTAACGCAGACCTTGCTTTATTACTAGCCTAACGGAAAGCTGATGGAAATGGGAATAAGAGATCTTGTAAAGAAAACCAGGCGGAATATTTTTTATGATGGCGACAGCGTAACAGAAGATAAAACTATCACTGTGCCGGATGATGATGAAGACAAGGTTTTTACTAAAACAGAAATAGATGCGCAGTTTCCCGGTGGTAATGGTGCATGGACAAGGTACATCACCCAACAAATCGGGAATAACCTGGATCAGTTATCAGCAAATGATAATGGCACCTGCATGGTGAGGTTTATAGTTGATAAGGAAGGCAATATATCTGAAGTGCAGGCACTGACTTTATCGGGTACGAAACTGGCCAGAATAGCGATAGATGCTGTAAAAAAGGGCCTAAGTGGATGCCGGCCCGGCAGAACGGGAGGATAGTAAAAGCATACAGGATACAACCGGTAAGTTTTCATTCAGATTAAGACATTCCGGTTTTGTGTTGTTTTCTTAATGGCAGCCATGTTCTTGCTGTGTATTTCTTTGGTGTGCACATGGGGCCATAAATTTAAAATTAAAAAAGATACTCAATTACTAAAAGTGTTTTTTAACAGGCGGGTAATGTAAAGAGTCTTAAAAATTTTGTACCGCTATATTGAATAAAAACTAAATTGCCGGTAAAGTAGCCATTTATGGAAGTACATCACCACCCCGACATGGAGCATAAGCCAAAACATTTTAAAGAGTATTTCCTGGAGTTCCTGATGATATTCCTGGCGGTTACCATGGGGTTTATTGCTGAAAACATCAGGGAGCATTTTACGGATCGCTCCAAGGAAAGGGAATATATTCACGGGTTTATCGCCAACCTGGAAACCGATACAGCGAGGCTGGCCGGTGTGCTAAACTTTGACCACGGCCAATTGAAAGGCATTGACAGCTTTTTAACGCTGGCACACGCACCTATGGCTGTTGACAGTAACCGCAGGGCCTTTTACCATCTCTTTATCAATCACCTTTATAGTTCAGCAACGTTCAAAAGCAGTGATGCTACGCTGCAGCAGTTAAAGAACACCGGGGATTACCGGCTGATAGTGAAAGACCACGCTGCCGACAGCCTTGCCAATTATGATTCTGAGATGAATGACATTTATACGGAAGGAAGGTTTTATGAGGCGTATTTCAAAGAAATAATCAGCAGGCTGGACGAGCTGGCAGATATGACCGTTTTCAACGATACTGCGTATATACAGCACGGAAAGTTGACGAATAAGTCATTGCCGCCCGTGGGCGACAGCGCAAAATTGCGGGTGCTCTTTAATAAGGTGTTTGACTTTAGAATTATTACCTATTCTTACTCAGAAATGTACCTGGTGCCTGGCCTGGATAATGCCACACGCCTGATTGCTTTTTTGAAACGGGAATATGATATAAAGTAAGATGGCACCTTCTCTGCCAGATGTTTATCATTTTAAAATGTTCATTGTCTTTACCGTAAAGTAAATACTGTCTTGGCATAAAGAATCTCCGCACGAGCATTCAGGTTTGCCTTCTTAATTTTGATAGAAGCCATGTTTTTGATGCGTATTTGTTTGGTATGCAATTCGGCTGGGGTAAAGTCAGGCAGGTAAATATTTTATCTTATGGCATGATACTTCAATCTTGCAGAAGCAATAAAGTAATTATTTAAGTTTACAGACCCTGGAGAGGTGCGGAAACCCCTTACGTTTTATAAGATAATACTGCCCTAAGCAATAAATGATAAGCCCATACGTCTTTTGAGAAATAATTCGTTTTTGTTATAGTTTTAGCAATAATCAGTATTTTCAATAAATTCTAACTGCTTAAGTATGCGTTGCATATCCTTATATTTTATTGCATGTATTCTGCTTTGCTCCTCTGCATCAAGCGGGCAATCTTTGCCCAACAGTAAACAAATATACAGGCATATTGATTCTTTGATGAATATTCGACACATCCCGCACGGGTGGGAAAGAAGCAGTGGTACAAGAGCAGGTGATAATATACACCCGGTTAACTTTCCGCAACAACAACTGCGGCCCAAAAGCCCGTCCGGGCAGGCAACAGGTAATTTGCAAAGAACATTAAGTAACAGTTGCGCAGATACGAGCTTAAGACTTACCTACCGTAAAGATCCTTTGACTTTTGCAAACGACTGGATCACAAAAACCAGGGACGGAAACATATTAATACCGGGGTATGAAATAAACGATGCAACTAATGAAACAGCTGCGCACCTTATTAAATGCGATCAGCAGGGTGATACTATATGGAGCCGGCAAATAAAGGGCGGATATACAAATGAGTTCATAAGTGTTTATAAAGCATTTGAGTTAAATGATAATAGTATCTTACTAGCAGGAGACTTGTTTGTACCGATGCCTCATAACGGAAGATATGATCCGATACTTATAAGAGTAACATCAGCGGGCGAGCTTATTTGGGAGAAGACATTCAAATCGAGGCTATGGGATATAGATACCACAGATGGAGAGGTAGATGTTATTGATTGCAAGCAGGATGTTGCCGGCAATATGTATATATGCGGAGACATAAGATTGGGCGGACTTTCCCGTGCTGCCATGGCACTTAAGATGGACCTTACAGGGAATATTATCTGGAACAAGGGATATGCTATTGGGGATTTTCCCAAGCTAACGGGAATAGATGTTTCTGCTAATAAAATAACTTTTGCGGGAAGTGCAGTTAACGGTTATTATAACGCTGTTATAAATATGGGAATAGTAGTAAACCCGTCCACGGGAGATACATTGCTAACCACCGGTTTTCAATCTTCCACCAATGATTTCTGGCATACCTTCTACGGGGATAATATGGTAAAACTTAAAAATCGAAACCTTGCATTATATGGAAGAGGAGCTTCAGACGGCGCTACTTTTGATTCAACAGAGTTGCCAACCCATGGAGGCATGATAGAGTTTACGCCTGACTTACAAGTTGTACAGTCATATATTTTAAAGTCTGCAGTTATAAGCAATGTTTATAATACGGTACTCACTGTCTTTGAAGATGGAAGTGCTGCATATTCCTGGCTTAACTATTTTTCGGGATATAATACAGATGTAATATATGGAAGTATAAGTAATAACCAAGTGCTTAAAGAAAGAGTTATTACTTACAGGGGCTTTTCGTCAGCATGGATCTCAAACTTTCTGGAAATGAGTGATGGTGGCCAGATCGTTACCAATGAAATAGGAGATTCCCTCGCCAATGTAACCTATATAGAATTTATGAAACTCCATAACAGCGATACATCAGGTTCGTGCCTTGGACATGATACATCCGGTACTATTGCTGAAAAACAATACTACTATAATACTAATATTTATATGGACAGCGTGGAAAATAACGTACTTACAGAAAATCAAAGGCCATTTGATGGCATATACAATGATAATTTTATTATAGGCAGCAATTGCAAACAGGTGAGTTTTTGTGATTCTTTAAAGCTTATTGCGTCCCCTGACACTATTTGTGAAAACGTACCTGTAGAAATATTAGTACGTAAAAACAAGGAGTGCGGTGCTACACCTCTCTGGAGCTATGATACCACTGTTATTAACTCTTTTAGCAGGCTAAATGACAGTACAGTTCAGGTTACCTTCGACAAACCATACCAAGGATATATTGCTGCATCTATACAGGGATGCAGAGTGTTGCAGGATTCAGTAAAATTTACTGTATTGCAGGCTCCGTCCGGTCTGGATTTAGGCCCGGATACGTCCATATGCCCGGGCAACACCATTTTGCTTAATGCCAAAAGCGGTTACTTGTCTTACAAGTGGCAGGATGGTTCTGCGGATTCAGTATTTACAGTAACCGGGCCGGGAACATATTATGTAAACACAAGAGATGCATGCGGCGGCAGCTTCAGTGATACGGTTGCAGTTTCGGCGCACACTTCCACTCCTTTCAGTGTCGGGAATGATACATCCATTTGTAAAAATGATTCTATTACGCTTGCCGCACCGGCAGGTTTTATGCATTACCAGTGGGCTGCAAATAAGATACTTTTCGATAGTTTACCAACTGTAAATGTTTCGCCGCTTATAAATACTTTATACAAAGTAACTGTTGAGGAAAGCATGGGTTGTTTTGCAAGTGATTCTATTAATATAACCGTAAAAAATGTACCTGGTATACACTTGGGTAATGATACAAGCCTGTGCAGCAATCAATCTCTTGTTCTCAATGCAGGAAATGGTTTTGATACTTATCAATGGAATACCGGGTCAGCTTCTCCGCAAATAACTGTATCAATGAAAGGTGTTTATTCAGTTCAGGCTTCAGTGAGCGGGTGTAGTGCTTATGACACGTTGCAAATATTGCAGGTAAATCCTTTACCTTCTTTTTCTTTGGGAAATGATACGGCATTATGCCAGGGGCAATTGCTTCATTACAGCTTTAGCCTGCCGCAGGCAATTTATGAATGGAGTACGGGCAGTACACTGAGCTACGAAAACATCAGCAAGGCAGGAACTTACAGCTTACAGGTAACGCAGGCAGGCTGTTCGGGCAGTGATACCATAAACGTAATTTATAATCCTTCGCCCATTGTAAACTTAGGAAATGATACTACCCTGTGCGAAAACCAAACACTGTTGTTGCAGGCATTTAACAATAATGCCACCTATCAATGGCAGGATGGAAGCACAGCGCCAACCTATCTTGTAAAAAATGAAGGAACCTTTTTTGTAACAGCAGGTATAAATAATTGTACGGCTTCAGATACCATATCAGTCTTATACAAAAAGCTGCCATACTTTACACTTGGTAAGGATACGTTTGTATGCGCGGGAGCACCTTATGTATTAACGCCTTTTATTAATACAAATGCAAGTCTGCTATGGCAGGATGGAAGTACAGCAGCATCTTATACCATTCAAAAAGAAGGAATTTATTTTCTTACCGCTACTAATGAATGTGGCAGCTATACAGATTCTTTAAATATAACCACCGGCATTTGTAACCTGTTAATGCCTTCAGGCTTTACTCCAAATGGTGATGGTATTAATGATGTATTTAAAGTAAAATATCCCTTTCCGGAAAAGGATTTTCATTTTGTGATGTATGACAGGTGGGGAGAAAAGGTTTTTGAAACGAATGACATCAATAAAGGTTGGGATGGAAACTATAAGGGGCAGCCGGCAATTCAGAATGCCTATATATGGGTAATAAATTATATTGATATTAATAATAAACCGCAGCAATTAAAGGGTACGGTAATGCTGCTACGGTAGAAAGATTATGGTGTTGAGATTGTGCGAGGCAGTACAACACCAGAAGTTGCCAGGCAGTGTGTTTATTATGTAGCTTATACCGATAACCATTGGCATGTAAAAACCTTCGCACCAGTATCGCCGGCTTTGTATTCTTACCTTTAATAGCTGTCATGTTCTTGCTGAGTATTTCTTTGGTATGCACAGTGATGCTAAAACGGGCAAGACGGTTCATGCTATGAGCAATTCGCTAAGCTGATAAAAATAGCCAATGGGTTTGTGGTGTAGGTAAATACTACTGAGCTGCTGTTTTATCCGTGTCAGACTTTAATTCCAGGGCATTTTCCTGTATGTCAATCAAAAGAAATTTATTCTCCGTGGTATTAAAATACATACATTCTATACTGCTGCTATCATTATATTTATTTACAGTCATTACCGGACTCCCGGACTTTAGTATTACAAGGTCGCCGCTTTTAAATTTTGCTGCCATAGAGTTTTTCATAAAGATAACAGTTTAATGCAATAATACATTTAATAACGCCAGGCCTGCTTACCTTACGAAGCGTGTGTAATGAGGTAGTCTGCATTTGCTGCAATAGCGCAATCTGCGAATTTATTATCACCTACATCGGCAAAAGCCGCCAGCGATAAAAAAGATCATGCGTGGGATTATGAGTAAGCCGGAAAAAATAATTATAAACCCGCATACCTGTTTTCAGAAGGCATATAGCCTTTTTCTTTAAAAATATGGGCAAGCCTGTTGTAGAAGGCAGGCTCAGAAGGGGTAACACTTGCCAGCCCGTCTACATAACGGTTGTACAAACTAAAAAGCGTCGCAATCAATACAGTATCGTGCAGTTCCATATCGGTAGCCCCGTGTAACTTTGCTTCCTCTGTCATAGCCGGGGTAACCAGCCTTCCGTTTTGCTGAACCGCTTTGGCAATGGTAAGCAGGGCCTTCATCTTATCACTCACCGGTGCGTGTATAAGATCGTGTTTTACTTTTTCTGCCACAGAGGCATCATCGAGTAAAAGGTCTGCGGCGGCTGTATGAGCAGCGGTGCAAAGGCGCATTCATTGCCATGAGATACCACGGCGGCTATAAGTTCCCGCTCTCCTTCTGTAAGGGTAGATGCTCCTCTCAGCAATATTTCTGTAAGCTCTCTTATGGGCAGGGCAGTATCTTTCCTGAAGTCGAGCAGGCCGGTAATGCCGGGTAAGTTTTCGTTTAAGGGTATATAAGGCATAACGTAGATTATATATTGTTATCAAAATTATGAATCGTTAGTATATAATAGTTTAAAAATTTGCCAACAATGTGCAGCTTCTTTCGGGTTGTATGCCACTATGGAGGATAGATATTTTTAAAAATATAAGAAAAGTGAACCTTATATTGGAACCCTAATAAAAATAAAGACCTTTATTTCTAAAGGCCTTTCGGATGTACCGCTGTTTTCACAGGGCAATTTGCGGTACTTAACTATCCATCTCTCTTTAACTCTCCTGTAATACTTCTGTTAATGCAGGGTAATCGTTATACCCTTTTTCGCCGGGTGTATAAAAAGTATTGAAATCGGGCTGGTTGAGCTCAGCGCTCAGCTCGATACGCTTTACAAAATCAGGATTCGCCAGCAATGGCCGGCCAAAAGCTACCAGCTCACACTTACCTGCTTCAAGGTCAGCTTCTGCACGGTCGGCGTCATAACCTCCCGAAAGAATGATGGTGCCGCCAAATGCTTCCCGCACCCCATCCTTCACGCTTTGCGGCACGGCAGGTGCGCCCATTGATGAATGATCAACAAGGTGAATGTAGGCAATGCCGGTTTCCTTAAGTCCTGCAGCAAGGTGTGTGTATTGTTGTTCCGTGCTTTCATCAGCACGCATATCGTTAAACACACCGAAGGGTGATAAGCGGATGCCTGTTCTACCCTTGCCGATAGCAGTTGCAATGGCTGTTGTTACTTCCAGTACAAAACGGTTGCGGTTTTCGGGAGTACCACCATATATATCCGTACGGTGATTGGATGACGGATTTAAAAACTGGTCCAGCAAATACCCATTGGCGCCATGCAATTCCACGCCATCAAAGCCGGCTTCCATAGCGTTTTCTGCACTCTGCACAAATTCGGCAATTACACCGGCTATTTCTGCTGTGCTTATTTCTTTGGGCACAGGCAACGGCTGCATGCCTTCCTTGTCTGTGTACATCTGCGTGGTTAGGGCAGCTATTGCTGACGCTCCTTTTACGGTTCCTTCATCGGGCAGGTTGTAAGGGTGACCAATTCTGCCGGTGTGCATCAGCTGAACAAATATCTTTCCACCTTTATCATGTACGGCATCGGTTACTTTTTTCCATGCCTGCACCTGCACCTGATTAAACAAACCGGGGATGCGGGCATAGCCCAAGGCATCCGGTGAGGGCGCAGTGCCTTCTGTAATAATCAGGCCTGCCTCAGCACGGTCACTATAATATTTTACCATTAATTCGTTAGGTATATTATTGATGGCACGGCTGCGGGTCATAGGCGACATAACGATCCTGTTCCTGAGCTGGTTGCTGCCAAGCTTATAAGTGCTAAACAGCAACGGGTACGATTGATTCATATTGATTTTTGTTTTGTAGTTTAATTAATTTATGCGTTTATGTTGCTATTGCTTAGCGGCACTTTCTTAGGTAAATTAAAAGAAAGCATGTATCTTTACTTGCAAATTGCAAGTGCAAACCTACAACATTACTTGTAAAATGCAAGTATTTTTTTATGAACCATAACAACGAGGAAATATGCCGCCGTTCAGCCTGTGCCATTAGCATGGCGCTGGAGAGTATTGGTGATAAATGGTCACTGCTGATATTACGCGACCTTATGTTTACAGATAAGCGGAGCTATGGCGAATTACAATCATCTGATGAAAGCATAGCCACCAACATACTGGCTTCAAGATTACTCTCGCTTGAAGCATCTGGCCTCATACGCAAAGCCCCCGACCCGCATAACGGAAGGCGCAGCTTATATTTTCTTACTGAAAAAGGTATTGACCTGTTACCCGTTATTATTGAACTGAGGCAATGGGCCGAAAAGCACCACACCGATGCAAAAGGATGCACGGGTGCTTTGAAAATAACTGATAAGAACAGGAAAGAAATATTAAAAGCTTATAAGAAAAAACTTACCATAGCCCATTGCAAAATAATCGGCTCATAATACATGAGAGCTTCGTGTACGGCCTTTAAGCAGCCATGCGCCATTAGCAAATAAGTTATTTTGCTGCGTATTCTTAACTGTGCATCTCTGTATAAAGCAAAGTTACGTTCGCAATAAAACAGGCACAGTTTTTCCTTTTCACCCATAAAATAAATTGTATGAGCCAGGCATTTGTAAAGGAAAGTGAGGAGCAGTGGCTGCACGATGTTCCCCCCACGTTAGCTGCACTCACGGTATATCTTACCAGGGAAAATAATAGCATAAGGGTATATGAGCAAAAAAACTACATAGATTTTAAAACAGGAAAAACCGTTCATATAATGAGCAACGGCCTGGGCTATGCAACTGACACTAACAGCAGGTGGTATGTGGTGTAAGATGATGAAGCTATCTATTGGTTAAACATACTAAATAGCATACGGCATATAGGAATTCTCTTTACAAGAACAGTTCGTAATTCATGCAGGAATATCATTGTTGGTCAGCGACCAACAATGGCGAGTCAGCGACCAAACAATGGCGAGTCAGCGACCAACAATGGCGAGTCAGCGACCAAACAATGGCGAGTCAGCGACTAACAATGGCGAGGGCCAACAGTGGTTAGAACGCTCAATAAATTTTCAAGATAATTCTGCAGCTACCATTGCTTTGTTAAGGTATCGTTATACCCTGCTGGCTGAGCAAACATTGAGGCAATAAATCTATCTGATATAGGTACAAGGCAATGAAACAACAATAAAGCCTTAAACTATTTTAAACAATAAAAAACATAACAATGAAAAAATTTATACTTATCACATTGCTTTTTACAGGAGCAGCTGTTTATAAAGCCAATGCACAGTTTAGCGTTAGCATAAACATTGCCAGCCGCCAGCCTGACTGGGGCCCTTCAGGTTATGATAATGCACAATATTATTACCTGCCCGACTGCGATGCGTATTATGATGTGCCCAACCAGCAGTTTGTGTACTTTGATGATGGAAGGTGGAATTGTGCAGCGGCTCTGCCAGAACAATATGGAAACGTGGATCTGTACAATACGTATAAAGTAGTAATCAACGACAGTAATCCATGGTTGCGCAACGATTATTATCGTGATCATTATGCACAATACCGTGGCCAGTATCAACCAATGAACAGGGATATGCGCAATGACCGCCGGTCGGCATACAATAACGGGTATACTGCAAACAGGTTTGATAATCACCGTGCGCTGAATGTTTTTTTCAACAGGGACCGTGGCTATAGAAACCATGATGAGGATCGCGGATCATGGGGCAGAGATGACCGGGGATCACGGGGAAGGGATGATCAGGGCCGGGGAAGAGACGATCATCAGAATAACTCTTTCGACAGGGATGGTCACGACAGAAGATAATTAAGTTTTCACAATAAGCATCTTAAAGAGGCGGCTGATAAAGGCCGCCTCTTTTTGTATTGATTAGTTAGTATCATTCCAACTATCGCAGCCCTATTATGGAGGGCATATAATTACGCAGATTCGTATTACATAAATCTTTCTTACATTGAGTGAATAGCGCAAAAAGTATATTTATTACTTTATTATGTTTTTGTAGAAGTGTGAATACTTGTATATAAGTAACTGCCACAGGATAGAATTAAACAGATAAATAATTATCTTTATTACTCTGGTTATTTTAAGGCGTTTTTTAATAGTAATACAATAAATCTGACGAATTATGAAAATAGCGGAAATACGTAAACAATTACATAGCTATCTTGAAGTAGCTGATGATAAAAAGATAAACGCTATATATACGATGGTAGAAGATGAAATAAAAGAAACTGTTATTGAATATACGCCAGAGTTTAAAGAAGAATTGAATAGCAGGGTTAGTTACTATTTAAAGGGCGGTAAAATGGTTTCGCCTGCACAAATGAATAAAAGACTTCATGCTATACGGGAAAAAAGACAATCCTAATGTTTATAAATACGTATTTGATCCTATTGCTGCGGATGAATATGAAGGTGCGTTTAACTGGTACGAACAAAAAAGTTTGATTGTTGCAGACAATTTTATCATTGCAGTTCAGGAGGCTATGGCAGCAGTCTGCACAAATCCTCATAGGTATCGTAATACGTATAGAAAATTACGGGAACGTACTATAAAAAAATATCCATATAATTTGATTTATTTTATTGATGAAAAAAGGCAACTTATCACAATTATTTCTTTATATCATCATAAGCGCGATCCTAAAGGCAAATACATTAAGGCAAAGTTGAAGAGAAATGAATAACGCTGTTTATCTACTCCGCCCATGTTCGTCGCTCACTAACAATTATCCACCTTATGAAGTGCCAACTAATGGATTATAAAACGGAAACATTATTTTAATGAATGATCCCCTGTGATCATCCTTCTCAATTGTATTGAATATTAATTCAAACTAAGTGTTGGCAGCAACCAAAACGGCGAGTTTTGCGCTTCTTCTACCTAATCTTGTGAATAATTATTTTTAATACTTATCTTAACCAATGCTTCAGAACCGCGTAGATCCTTATGGCAATCTTATACAAACGGCCGCCCGCGGCGCATGAATGGGTAACCGGGGTCTTATACATAATTCTCATCAACAAATTATACGGCCGTACAGGCTAAAGGTATGGTTGTGCTGCAGGCTTGAGTTCAGGGGAAGAAAAAGAAAAGTAATGTCGCCTAATCTTTATACAGAATTATTTTTTCTGGATGAGGCTACTGCTTTTGCCGCAGGCCACCGTCCCTGCTTTGAATGCCGCAGAGGCGATTATGACAGGTTCAAAAAGCTGTGGCTGCAAGGCAATCCTTCGCATCATTTTGATGATAAGGTTTCCATACAAAAGATAGATGCCATACTTCACCATGAAAGGATAAGTGATACCAACACAAAAGTAAGTTACCTGGCTGAGGCAGCTACCCTTCCGGATGGATGTTTTGTGGCCATAAAGAAGAAGCCATATCTTTTAAACGCTGGTAAATTTTTTTTATGGACGCCTTTCGGTTATGAGGGCGGCATTTCTGCGCCAGCAGAAAAGATAACTGTTCTTACCCCGGCTTCAGTGGTTAACGCTTTCAGAGCCGGGTATGTGCCACAGATGAATATGAAACCTATGTGATTGATTGCAAACTGCTATATTAACTAAGCTTTATACGCAGCAGGCACAGTAATTGACGACACACAGCATCTAAATGAAAACACTTTTCTTTTCCTTTTTATTTATGTCAGTTTATTCAATCAACACAAGCGCTACAGCTACGCCTGTAACCGGCAATACGGCTGCCACTTTCTTAAATGTAGCTTATGGTAATAATGCAGCGCAGCGCATGGATGTTTACCTGCCTGCCAACCGTTCTGCCTTACAAACAAGATCGCTGATCCTGTTGCATGGCGGCGGGTGGAACAGTGGAAGCCGTCATAATCTTGCAGCTTACATTGACAGCTTTACCACACGCCTGCCGGGCTACGCCATATTTAATGTTGATTACAGGTTGCTGGCGCCCGGCATAAGCTTCACCGTGCAGGAAGACGGTATAAAACAGGCTGTTGATTTTATTGCCGGCCATGCAGAGGCGTATCAGGTTAACGCAGGTAAATATATAATGGTAGGCGTGTCGGCTGGTGCACACCTCGCCTTGTTGCAGGCTTATAAAAATACAATGCCCAAAATAGCAGCGGTTATTGATTTCTTTGGTCCTGCTGATCTTACAGCTATGTATAATAATCCTTGGAACGCCATGATACCGCATGTGATGGAATCTTTTATTGGCGGAACGCCGGCAAACAACCCCGCATATAAAAACTTAAGTCCTGTAAACTTTATAAACGCAGCAACACCGCCCACTTTAATGCTTCATGGAAGACAGGATCACTTAGTAAACATTACACAATCACAGGCATTGCAAAAAAAATTGCAGCAAGCCGGTGTGGCCAATGAATTGGTGGTGTATCCCAATGCAGGTCATGGCTGGTTTGGCAGCACCTTAAGCGATTCTTTTGATAAGATAGAAGCTTTTTTAAAGCAATATGTAAAGGAGTGAGATGAATAATGACTTAGGTAAAAATATATTTTTAAATGAAAAAGTGTATTTTACCCTGGCAACTTCTTAAGGTTACCTAAGCGATTGCCATGCAGTATAATGTTCGTTACATTTCTAATCTTACTCCTTTACGTGGCATAGCTGCAATACTGGTAGCTGTCTTTCATTTTGAAATGACTATAGCCCGCTTCGTTCAGCCTCAGCATACCTTGTTCCTGGAAAAATGTTACCTTATGGTAGACCTCTTTTTTATAATGAGTGGCTTTATTATGCTGCATGTATATGGGCAAGGTTTTAAAGAAAGTATCAATAAAGTAAATTTCAAAAGATTTATTATAGCAAGGTTTGCAAGAATATATCCGTTACACTTTTTTTCGCTTTTATTGCTGGTAGCAATGGTCTTGCTGCTTACAGATGGCCATTTGCCCAACGCTGGCATAGAAAATAAAAACGCTATACTTACCAGCGTTTTATTATTACACTCCTTTTATATTCATCCTGTTTATACATGGAACATTCCTTCCTGGAGCATCAGTGCTGAGTGGTGGGCTTACCTGGTGTTTCCATTTGCAGCTATTTTTTTACATCGCAAAAAGATGCTGGCAATTATAATAATACTCATTTTTATAGTAGCAGCTTACTTTTCAATTATGTACCTGCTGCCGAGGAGAAATCCGTTATATCCATCCCTGCCTGTTCCTCACAATTTGAACACCACTTACGATTACGGCTTCCTGAGAGGGCTTGCAGGCTTTGCTGCGGGCATGTTATTATACCTGCTGTATGAGTTGAATACTTTCAGGGTTTTCTTTTCAAAAGATATCTTAGCTTTTTTATGTATTATAAGTGTTGCAGCATGTCTTCATTTTGGCTTGCCGGATATTATTACTATACTTTCTTTTTGTTTACTTATACTTGCCTTCGCTTGTAATTGCAATATGCTTCATAAAATATGTAATCATTTTATTTTACAATATTTTGGTTTAATATCTTATTCCATTTACCTGATGCAGATATTTTTACAGGAACCTTTTTCAAGAGGGCTTCGTTTGCCAGGGGTTACCGGCTCCGGCAGGGGCAGGCAAAACATAGCTTTTGTAAGCGGGTTAGGTTACTGTATCATTTATCTGCTGCTCTTAGTTGGCATTTCTTCTATAACTTATTATTTTATAGAAAAGCCCTGCAGAAGATATATAAACAAGCGCTGGGGAAACGATGAAAAACCATAACCTGCAAACACCTATCCGCCAATGCCACCTGAGCCGCTTAGTCTTTTGTTTTCTTCATCCGATTCATTCTTTCGTTGGCGGGCTTCCTTTACCTTGCTGTTGCCAAAGCGGTAGGAGAAATTAATTTTAAGCTGCTGACTTTCGGGGTGACCGCTCGCAATAAGCAAGGCGCCACCATAGTTGCTCGTGGCTTTAAAGTGCAGGCTGTTAAACACATCTGTAAAGCTCAATTTTACAGTGCCCGCACCTTTCAATACTTTTTGCTGCACACCGGCATCTATAAAGCCTAAGGAATTAGTTTTAAAAGTGCCGCCCCATACTGTGGGCGAATTAAAAAAAGAGGATAGCTCAAATGACGGTCCCTTCTTTACTGTAAAGGTTTGCTGCGCATATATGGAGAAAGCATCTACTTTTAAATTAACCATTTTACCTGCTCCAAAGTTGGCAAGATATTGAGAATGGTATCCGTTAAAAGTTGCAAAGGCGCTCCACCATTTTGTAATGGTTACTGGCGCACTTATATTAATGCTAAATATATTTTGCTGAGCCAGGTTTTTCTGTGTTATAAAACTTTTATTACCCATTGTATCTATTATCTGGGCAAAGTAATCTTTAATATGGCTGTAGCTAACGGAAGTTACATATCTGTATAAAAAAGTATGGGATAAAGTGAAGCTGTTAGTATATTGAGGATTTAAAAAAGCATTGCCTTTTCTATAAGTCAGCTCATCCAGCTTTTGCTCGAAAGGGTTCAGATCCTGGTAGCTGGGCCTGTCTATACGCCTGCTGTAGCTTAGGTTAAAAGTGTTTTTTTGATTCATGCTGTAAGTAAGCGCCCCGCTGGGAAATAAGTCAGTGTAGCTTCTCTTTACAATATCATCCGGCTGCGAGGTTTCGCTTACCAGATCACCTTTGCTTTGTGTGTTTTCCATGCGCACGCCTGCCTGCAAAGTTGTTTTTTTACTGAGGGGCCTGTTATAATTTACATACAGCGCTTTTACATCTTCATCATAATTGAACTTATTGCTTAGGTTCAGGTCTTTCACATTTGTGTTACCATATACATCATAAAAGTCAAAGGTATTTTTTGTCTGCACATCTGTTATCTTTCCCCCGTAGCCAAGCTTTCCTTTATAAAAGTTTTGTTCATAATCTATTTTAGCCGTGTAAATATTTATGTCAGTGGGTGTGTTGTCCCTGTAAATTTCCTGTTCCAGTAATATATCCGTTTCAGGAGTTCTGTAATAATTAGGCTGGTAGCTGGTTCCGCGGCTTTTAAAAGTTATAATATCTGCATCAGCATCCAGGGTTCTGCCGCTTGTGTCAGCATAGTGATAATTAATATTATAATCTATATTATTTCTTGTAGCTGGCAATGTGTTGGAGGCATATAAAATCCTGTTAGGTATACCCGTATTATTTGGGCTTATAATAGTGCTGCTGTTGCTGCTGCCGCTTCCGTAGTTAAAATCGGCAGTAACCAAAGCACCAAGTATACTTTTTTTATTAATTGTGTAATCAATGCCTGCTTTAAAGTTGTTGGAATTATTGTTATTAATATTAATACTTTGCTGTTTATAAGTGGTATCATTCTGTACACGATAAAGATTAAAAGTATTGGTATACTTACCAAAGTTATTGCTGTAATTACTAAAAAGATTGATCTTCTTGTTGCGGTAATTCAGGCTGAGAGAATTATTATATTTGGGCGTATGCCCAAAATTTACACCGCTGGCAATATTACCATTGGCACCATAATTTTTATTTTTTTTCAGCTTTATATTAATGATGCCGGCATTGCCCGCCGCATCATACTTTGCTGATGGGTTTGTGATCATTTCTATTGATTCAATATCAGCAGAGTTAATAGATTTTAAATAAGCGGCCAGGTCGGAGCTGCCCATTTGTGTTGGCTTACCATCAATATAAATTTTCACTCCATTTTTTCCCTGCATAGAAATATTATCATCTTTATCTACAGAAACGCCGGGCGATTTTTCAAGCAGTTCAAAAGCATTGCTGCCAGTGGCATTCACGCTGCTCTCCACATTAAAAACTGTTTTATCTGCCTTTACTTCTATCATTGGTTTTTTAGCTACAACGGTTACACCTGTTAGAGCGGTGGAGTTTTGTAGTAATAATAGCGGCGGTGCGGCATACTCCTGGCCATCGGTAATTGTAAAAGAAGCTGAGGCAGTTTTCGTATGTTCTACCGACGTTGCAGAAAGGAAATAAGCGCCGGGCTTTATGCCGCCCATTGTGTATATGCCAAGGCTGTTGCTTACAGCAGTTTTTGCAAGGGATGAATCTTTACTGCTCAAAAGGCTTACCGTTGCTGATGCTAATGGCTTATTATTTTCTGCAACAACTTTCCCGCTGATTTTTGCAGGTGTTTGCGCATAAGAAAAACACAACGAGAAGCAGGTAAAAAAGGTACAAAAAAAAGTTTTCATAAATTTTTGTTTTGGCGTAAGGGTTAAGATTTATGGTAAAACTATTTTACAATGTTTTTCTTTTTGTATAGATTATATGAAAGAACGATTTGATGATGTGGGCGGCAAGTTTCTATAATTAAACGCTTAACTGTTAGCTTAAAAAGTTATTTGAAATATATACAACTCGTGCAGAATCGTTATCTTTCTGTATGGCTAACAATAATATCGTTTCATCTGTTGCTCCGTGGCTATCGGTGCGGAACAGTAAAAAGGCAGTAGAATTTTACTCAAAAGCGTTTGGAGCAATAGAGATATATCACATTGAAGATCCGGATGGCAATGCAGTAATAAAGCTTTCTGTGAATGGATGCGAATTTTGGCTGAGCGATAGCCCTTCTGATGAAAAAGATAAAGAATTGGTTGGCGGCGGAACTATAAGAATGATACTTACAGTGCCCGGGCCTGACGAATTTTTTGCCAGGGCATTACAAGCGGGTGCCACAGAGGTTTATCCTGTTGCTGAACAAAATGGATGGCGTATGGGGAGGCTTTCAGATCCTTTCGGGTTACATTGGGAAATAGGGAAAGAATTAACTGCTTAAAATAAAGGAAACCATTAATAAAAAAACTGCTCTGAAATTATTTTTCCATCTTGTACTTTATATAAACAAATTTCGCTGTTAGTAGCACGCTCAGCGCCTTTCAATTTTATATCCGTATGCCACGAAACAGAAAAATAATTGCCTGCAACTACCGGCTCGGAAATAGTGTTTCCACAAAATTCCTCTACCATAGATATAAAGAGTTCGGCTTTCCTTTTTATAGCTTCCATTCCTTTGGTTTCCTTAGGCAATATGCCTTCGGCAGGTTCTGTGCTGGTAATATTTTTATGAAATAGTTCCTGCTTGGCTTCTTCCACTTTACCTTCCCTGCACATGGCCACCAGCTTTAGGGCTACTTCGCTTGTTGTCATTGCATTTTTTTTAAGATAAACAGTATAATTTTTTTTAAATAAAAGATAAGATAATAAATGAAATTGCAAGCCGCAGCCCCTTCATTTCTCTAAGAATATATTTTTTTAATATCCAAACTATTTTTCTCCATAATAATTTTTCTTTTCAGGCTTAGCTTGGGCGTAAGCTCGCCGCCATCCACACTCCATTCATGCGATAATAACCGGAACTTTTTTATCTGCTCCACGTGGCTGAAGGCGGAGTTATACTTTTCAATTTCATTTTTATAGAGATCAAGTATTTTTTCATTTTGCACTGCATCTTCATTGCTTAAATAATCAATGTTTTGCTGTTTGCACCATTCTTTAATACTTAAAAAGGCCGGAATTATTAAGGCGCCTACAAATTTTTCTCCCGCACCGGTAATCATTATATTTTCTATGTAAGGCGATTCTTTCAGCTTCATTTCTATGGCAAGGGGCGCCACATATTTACCACCGCTTGTTTTAAATATTTCCTTTTTTCTATCTGTTATTTTTAAAAATTCATTGTCAATCATTGTACCTATATCACCGGTTTTAAACCAGCCATTTTCAATTGAATCAGCAGTAAGATCAGGTCGCTTGTAATAACCAATCATCACGTTTGGGCCTTTGCAAAGTATCTCGCCATCATCCGCAAGTTTCACTTCTACATTTCGTATCAAAGGGCCTACAGTACCAAACATCCGACCTTCTTCCTGGTATCTGTTCACGCTGATAACCGGTGATGTTTCGGTGAGGCCATAACCTTCCATAATTGGTATTTTAGCAGCGGTAAAAATTCGTATCAGCCTTACCTGGCAGGCTGCGCCGCCACTCACAATGCAGATAATGTTGTTACCAAGGGCTTCTCTCCATTTGCTGAAAACAAGTTTATTGGCAACAGTAAGCTTCATATTATATAACCAGCCAGATTTTTTATTTACATCAAATTTTAATGCAAGATTATGTGACCAAAAAAATAATCTTCTTTTTATGCCGGTAAGCTCTTCGCCTTTTTGCATTATTCTTTCGTACACTTTTTCCAGCAGGCGGGGCACGGTGGTAAAAAGATGTGGCTTCACTTCTTTTAAGTTATCACCAATAGTGTCTATGCTTTCAGCAAAATAAATACCTGTGCCTTTATATAAATACAGGTAGCTGATCATGCGCTCAAAAATATGATTGAGTGGTAAAAAGCTTAATGCCTTTAAATGATCGCCCGGTGGAAAGTAAGGCATGCTATCCATAACATTGCTCATTATATTTTTATGCGAAAGCATTACTCCTTTTGGCTTTCCCGTTGTTCCGGAGGTATAAATTATAGTAGCGAGGTCTTCCTGTTTTATTGCAGATGAAATTGTTTTTACCTGTTGCAAGAAATTTTCAACATTGCAAAATATTTCTTTCCAATGCTTCACTCCAGATGTTTCATCAAAAGAATAGATTGCCTGCAAGGATGGAACTTTATCTTTTATTTTATTTACTTTTTCAAAAAGAACTGCATCATTTACAAAAGCAATTTTTACCTGTGCGTCCTGAAAAATAAACTCAAGTTCGCTGTCGCTTATTGTTGGGTAAACCGGCGTAAGCACTGCGCCTATCTGCTGCACGGCAATGTCGAGCATTACCCACTCCGGACGGTTCTTTGCGATCACCGCAATTTTATCTCTGCCTTCTGCGGTGCCATCGCTGCAGCTGATGCCTAACTTCAATAAGCCAGCGCTCAATTTATTTATCGTTTGCGAGATAACTGTTATGCTATATTCGCTCCATTTTCCGTTTTCCTTTGCAGCCAGCAAAGTATGTGTGGCCTTACTTTGCAGGTGCATTTCAATGCAGTCAAACAATCGTGATGGTTCTGTCATTACTCACAATACTTTTATTTATAAAAAATATTTTACAAATGAAAAAAATATATCTACTAAAACCTAATGATAATATTGACCAGGCGCCATTTTAAAAACCCGCCCCTGCTGAAACCTGTTAAATGCATCGTATTCATCTGAGTGGGTGCCAATCCAGTTTTGGTAAGCCGCGAGATTTTGGGTTGCCTGAAATATCCATTGGTTATATGCAGGAAACAGGCCTTCTTCAAGGTATTGCTGCTGCAGCTCAAAAAGCCTGAACGGATATTTTTTTGCATAAGTATTATACCAGTCAAGTATAAAACGAGTGCGCAGCATAGTTAATGTCTCCGCATTTAAGCCATTTACCACAACGCTGTTCTGCTTATTCATTGCTGTAAGAAATGCTATCTCAAATCCATTTTTATTTTTTACATCCGAAAGCAAATTCGCATCAGCAAAAAGCTTTTTATAGCTATCGAGCAACACACTTTTTATTTCAACCGTGCGCGAGGTAAACGATTCGATATTAATAAATACTTCTCCATAAATAATGCTCCATATTTTATCTGTAGTAAGAAAATAATATTTACAGGCATTATAATAATTGGTTCCAAAAGACGGGTCTACCTGTATGCCTTTTTCCCATTGTTTTATGGCGGTATAATCCTGGGCGCTCCAAAGCATTTCTCCATAATCATTATATAAAGCGCCGCTTTGCGGAAAGGCTTTAATGGCTTTTTTATAAACTTTTTCTGCGTCCTTATCTTGCCCCAGAGCCCTGTAAACAGTGGCTCCTATCTGGTAGGCCTGGTCGTCGGCGTTATCATTTTCCAGCACCGGTTTTATTACATCAAGTGCTTTTGCATTTTCTTTTTGCAGGTAATAATCGTAAGCAAGGTCTTTGGCAATTTCAATATTGTTTGGCGTTTGTGCCAAGGCTCTTGTTAAGATGAGAGAAGCGTTCGCATAATCTCCCTGGCGCATGAATACTTTGGCATTTTCGTGCAGCTTATCTACATCTTCTGACTGAGCAATAGTAATTATAGTTGCAAAGCAAAAGATGAATGCCCATACAATTCTTTTCATTTTATAAAGATAAAAAATTGTTTCACGAATGAAGAAACTGCAATAAAATATGATAATTTATCAATCAAATTAAATGCGTAAACAAGCCATCTCTGAGCTTGGGCTCGAACCAGGTGCTTTTTGGCGGCATTATATTGCCGCTGTCTGCAATGTTAAATAATTGCTGAATGCTTACAGGATAAAGGCTAAACGCGACAGCCATTTCTTTACTGCTCACTCTTTTTTCAAGTTCTTGCAGGCCACGGATGCCGCCAACAAAATCTATCCTTGTATCGGTGCGCTGATCCTTAATGCCAAGAACAGGCTCCAGCAGGTTATTTTGTAAAATGGAAACATCAAGAATGCTTACAGGATCGGTTGCATACGTGCCTTCCAGCGCAGTAAGTTTATACCAGTTACCTTCGAGGTACATGCCAAAATTATGAGGACCCTTTGGCGCGTAAGCTTCATTTTCTATTTCTACCGAAAAGCTTTTATTGATGCGGTCAAAAAATTCATGCGATGATAATCCGTTAAGGTCTTTTACCACGCGGTTGTAATCCATAATATGCAATTGCGAAGCAGGAAATAATGTGGTAAGAAAATATCCGGCTTCTTCGCTAAGAGGCATTTGCTGTTTCACTTTTTCCGCAGAAGCCGCTCTGTGGTGGCCGTCCGCAATGTAAGTGCAGTCCACCTTTGTTTTAAAAATATCAGTAATAGCTGCTATTATTTTCTCATCACTTATTACCCAAACAGTATGTTGCACCGCATCATCTGCCGTGAAATTATATACAGGATTTTTTTCGGTTTTCCATTTCTCCATCACCTCATTTAATTCATCAACATCCTGAAAAGCAAGAAATACATTGCCTGTTTGTGCGTGGGTTGCTTTAATATGATTGATGCGGTCCTGTTCCTTTTCCGGCCTTGTAAATTCATGTTTTTTAATAAGCCCAGATTCATAATCTTTTATGGAGCTGCAGCACACAAGGCCTGTCTGGCTTTTATTATTCATCGTTAATTGATAAATGTAATAACAAGGCTTGCTTTCATTAAAAAGAACCGGCCTGCTTATAAAAGCATCAAGATTTTGTTTGGCTTTTATATACACTTCCTGGCTGTGCACGTCCACAGTTGCCGGAAGGTCTATCTCGCTTTTAGTAATATGAAGAAAGGAAAACGGGTTGCCCTCGGCTTCTGTTTTGGCTTCTTTGCTGCTGAGTACATCGTAGGGCTTTGAAGCCACTTGTTTAGCAAATTGCGCCTGAGGCCTCAATGCCCTGAACGGAAAAATAGAGATCATTTATATAATTGAATATATCTTAATTAATAGAAGGCCTGCAAATATATTGTAAGCATTTAAGATTATATAGAGTTCAGCACTTATGAAAATCTCTTATAGTTCGTTCTCAAATTCTTTCATCAGTTTCACCAGGTACTCCACGCTGCTTAATGGCAAAGCGTTGTACATAGATGCCCTAAAACCGCCGACAGACCTATGTCCTTTTATTCCATAAATATTATTTTGCTGCGCAAAATCAAGAAACTTTTTTTCAAGTGAAGCATCTTTCATAACGAAGCAGGCATTCATTTTACTGCGGTCTTCTTTTAAGGCAGTTGCCTCAAAAATTTCGCTGTGGTCAATGGCATTGTACATCACTTCAGCTTTTTTATTATTCAGCTTCTCCATTTGGTTTATGCCGCCATTATTCTTTAGCCAGCGAAGCGTGAGCAGCGAAACATACACAGCAAAAACAGGTGGCGTATTTAACATGCTTCCTTCTTTTATATGGTTGCGGTAATCCAAGATGGTGGGCAATGCACGCTTTACTTTTCCCAAAATATTTTTATTAATTACTACAAGATTTACTCCCGCCGGCCCCATGTTCTTTTGTGCGCCGGCATATATTAATCCGAATGAATTAAAATCTCTTTGCGTGCTAAAAATATCGCTGCACATATCTGCCACCAAAGGCATGCTTACATCGGGAATGCTGTGCCATTGTGTGCCATAAATAGTATTGTTGGTAGTGATGTGAAAATATTTTGCATCGTTAGGAACCGCAAAATCTTTTGGTATAAAATTATAATTGGCTTCTTTTGAAGTGCATACTACATCTACGTTTCCGAACAGCTTAGCCTCTTTTATTGCCTTGCTGCTCCACACGCCCGTATCAGCATACGCTGCTGTTTCTTTTTCATTTAAAAGATTCATGGGTACCTGCATAAACTGTGTGGATGCGCCGCCATGTAAAAACAAAATTTCATGATCTTTATCCAGTTGCATAAGCTCTTTTACCAACGCTCTTGCTTCGCTCATGATGGCTTCAAAATCGTTAGTGCGGTGGCCCATTTCAAGAATAGATAAGCCGGTATTGTTATAGTTCAGCACTGCTTTTGATGCTTCTTCAAATACAACTTTCGGCAGCACAGAAGGGCCTGCATTAAAATTATGCATCACTTTATTTTTACTTAAAACCTTGTCTGCAACTTCTTCCATTTAAAAAAATTAAGGGTGCAAATTTATGAGTTATTAGTTAATCGGAAATATTAGCTTCTATTGATTATTGCCTATTGCTTAAGGTACATTCATTCTTCTCTTCCTTTGATCTTTTCGTTTTGCCACTTATCATTCAGGTCTGCAAAATCTTTCATATCACTTTCAGAAAAATTTTTATTGGTAAGTTTTGAAAGGTCGGGCTGGCCTGCATTTACCCACGCCGTGTACCAGAAAGATGCCACTGCAAATATTGCCTGCCGCATTCTTCTTTCCACCATGTTATTTAGTTTTTTATTAAAAGCGATGGTATAGGCTGATGAATACTGCCTGATAAGAATGTTATTTCTTTTTTCAAAAGAAAATTTTTTATCTGCAGGATACTGAAGTGATAATTGTTTTTCTATTGCTAATACGGAATCCGCTTCAGCGCCGCTTTCCAGCACACGGTTCCATATATAATTTCCCGGATCTTTTATATACTCCGCTTTGCCAATAAAAAAATCAAAAGTATTATCTGCAAGCAGTTCGGGCACACGGCTTTCCCAAAAAGCATGTATGCCTTTCTGATTACTAAGCTGCCCATCGTGGTTGCTGCTTGCATGTAAGGGCACATGCGCATCTGCAATGTAGTGGCCAATTTCTGCGCTGTTTTTCATTATAGCAGAAAAGTTTTTTTCTTTAAAAGCGTTAGTAAGCCGTGCCAGCATTACCTGCACATGCCAGGGCACAATGCCATATCTTTCAATGGTGTCCTTACCAAATTTTTCTACTGCTTCTTTATAATTATGAGGCAATTCCTGATATGGATATTTACCATAATGATCAATATCAATAAAATGCCGCGGCCCTTCTGCAGCCGCAGCATACCTTCTTTTATCAGGGTCAACAGCGTGCTCTGTTACAAATTCAATGTTTGGCTTATACAATACCAGCATTTGCGGAGGCAATAAAAAAACTGCATAATTATTTATTTTTTTATGACCAAAAAAGCCCCAGCAATAACTCTTGCCGGCTATAGCGGCCAGGCAGGCAATAAGAATAATTTTTTTCAAAAAAAACTAATTAGTTATTATAAAAATTTATGTTGCATCGGCTACAATATCAGTAACGCCCCCGCTTACAGCAAATTTCATAGATTGCGATGCACTGATTCCCGGAATAGGCTTTATTTTTTCCTTAGGAACAATATAAACATTTCCGGCGACCGAATAAGCCATAGGCAGATAAACGGCAACATAATTTTCCATGCCAAAGCCGCTCATATCATTTTGTGTAATGAAGCCCACACGCCAGATATCTGTATCGTCTACATTGGCAAGTACGCTGTTGGTAAACTTTTTTTTATTACCTGCAAAAGCCTCAAAGAAATCCCGGAGAAAGGAATAGAAAAGCTTTACGCCCGGTGTTTTTTCTAAAAATTTATCCATAATGGATAACAGCCTGCTTAAAACAAAAAAAGAACTCAGGTAGCCGGTAAGCACAATAAAACAGATGATAATAATAAAGCCTATGCCCGGTATATTGATAGCTGGCCTTAATATGTTATCAATTTTATCAAACACTTCATAAATGAAATACAGGGTAATTGAAACCGGCCCAAGAATGAGAAGGCCTTGTAAAAAATACTGGATCACTTTCTGGTAACGTACTGAATTTGGCATAGGAGATAAATTAAAAAATAAAGGTAGGGCATGTGCCGCTCATCATGAAAATATGGGTATTAATAAAAAAATAATACAGGAAACTTTGGCAACACCAATAGTTTCCATAGTTTTGCGCCCCGATGGAAAGTAAGGAAGTAAAGGAAAGAATAAAACTGAAGGCAGATGAGCTATATCGCAGATACGGTATAAAATCCGTAACCATGGATGACATTGCCTATAACCTTGGTGTTTCAAAAAAAACAATTTATCAGTCTTTTTCTGATAAAGATGAATTAGTAGATGCAGTAATAGCAGACATTTTAAAACACAATAAAGATTGTTGTAAAAGCTACAAAGCTTCATCAAGCAATGCTATCCAGGAAGTTTTTAAAGCTATGGAAATGCTGCAGATTATGTTTGACAATATGAACCCAACCATTTTATTTGACATTGAAAGAAACTACCCTGCCACTTATAAAAAATTTAAAGAATATAAATATAAATTTCTGTTTGAACTGGTAAAGGAAAACCTGAGCAGAGGTATAAAGGAAGAGTTGTACAGGGCGGAACTTGACATTGATTTTATAGCAAGGATAAGACTGGAAACCATGATGCTGCCTTTTAATGAACAACTATTTCCTAAAAATAAATTTTCGTTAACTGCGCTTCAGCAGCAATTGATTGAGCATTTTTTATTTGGCATTGCCAGCATGAAGGGTTATAAACTTATTTTAAAATATCAAAAAGAAAGATCCGAAAGTTACCGGATGAACTAAACTGCAAACAATGAGAACCAAAAAATACAGCAGCTTATTTTTAATTTTTTTATCATCAGCTTTTGCCTTGCAATCTTTTGCGCAGCAAACTGATAATAAAAAAGTATATGCCTTTACTGCAAAGCAGGCAGTGGATTACGCTTTGCAAAATGCAACGGCAGTAAAGAATGCATTATTAGATATAGAATTGCAAAAGCAAACGAATAAAGAAGTAACTGCAGCAGCATTGCCGCAAATAATCGGTAGTGGTGGATTTACTTATAATCCTAATGTTACAGTTCAAACGTTCCCGAATTTTATTGCACAAGGAACGTATGGAGTTTTAACTGCCGAGGGGGTTAAAAACGGAAGCGGTAATAGTATTGTTGCACCTTCTGATTTTGGTGTTATTAATGCTGCTTTTGGAACAAAGTACGGTGTTGTTGGGGGAGTTGATTTAAAACAAATTTTGTTTGATGGGCAAGTATTTGTTGGATTGCAGGCAAGGAAAACATCAATTAATTATTCAGCAAAAACTGTTGAGGTCACTGAAAAACAAATTAAAGCCAATGTTCTTAAAGTGTATTATCAATTGGTTGTTGGTAAAAGGCAAATGGCAACTATATCTGCCAATATTGATAATTATGAAAAGTTATTACATGATACGAAGGAAATCTATAAAAATGGTTTTGCAGAACAATTAGATGTAGATAAAGTGCAGGTGCAATTAAATAATTTATACACGCAGCAGCTAAGTTCGCAAAATCAAATTGGTGCAGGTTTAGAAGGGCTGAAGTTTTTAATAAATCTACCACAGAAAGACAGTTTGATACTTACAGACACTTTATCAGATGAAGAAGTAAAAGAAAATACTTTAGATGAAAATTATAGTTACGGTGACAGAAAGGATTTTCAGTTACTCAGTTTGCAAAGTACACTTCAGCAATATAATATCAAAAGATATCAGCTAAGTAAAATACCTACATTAAGTTTTGAAGCCAATTACAGTGAAATTACAAACAGGCAGAAGTTCGATATTTTTAATGGTCCTTATTTCGCTTCTTCGTTCCTTGCTTTAAGATTAAACATTCCAATATTTCTTGGAGGGGCCACCAATGCTAAGATTGCTGAAGCAAGAATCAACTTACACAAAACTCAGAATAATATTGAGCAACTGCAATCATCTATTGACAATGATGTTGCTCAATCCAGGATCACCATGAAATCGGCTATAATAACGATGGATAGCCAGAAAAAAAATATTAACCTGGCACAAAGTGTTTATAATTCAACTAAACTTAAATACGATCAGGGGCTGGGCAGCAACCAGGAAATAAACCAGGCAGAGGCTGATCTTGTAACAGCACAAAACACTTATTATAACTCTTTATATGATGCAATTATTGCAAAGATTAATTACCTGCAGGCTGCTGGTAAACTTTAAAAGAAATAACTATCTCATTAATTAAAATACCATGCAAAAATTAACCAAACACGGCTTATTGATCATGCTTCTTACATTGGCGGTATCATGCAATAATACCAGCAACGATATAACCAAAAAGAAAACTGAGCTGGAAAAATTAAAGACACAAAAAGATGATCTTGATAAAAAGATTACCGATTTACAGGCAGATATCGCCAAGACCGATACCAGCGCTGTCATAGAGCAGAAACCAAAGCTGGTTGCTCTTACTACGCTGGCCGCGCAGCCTTTTCAACACTACCTGCAACTGCAGGGAACGGTTGATAATAAAAATGTTTCTTATATAACGCCTTTGGGCCAGGGCGGGCAGGTAAAAGCAATATTTGTAAAGCAAGGAGATCATGTAAAGCAGGGCCAGCTTATCTTAAGGCTTAATAATGATGTGGCAATACAGAACGTGATCGCTATAAAGCAGCAGGTAGGCGGCGTGCAGGCGCAGCTTGATCTGGCAAAATCGCTATACCAAAGGCAAAAAAATCTTTGGGATCAACACATAGGCACAGAGGTGCAGTTGCTGCAGGATAAAACTAATGTGGAAAATCTGCAAAACCAGTTAAGTACTATACAGGCAAACGTAAATGCAGCCCAGGCTACCGCTAACCAGGGCAACGTATATAGCAATATAAATGGGGTGGTTGATAATATTACCACTCATGTTGGTGAAACTTTTAATGGTAACCCGGCTTCGAGCGGTTATATAAAAATTGTTAACGATGCCAATTTAAAAGTAACCGTGAATATTCCTGAGAATTATGCCCAAAAGGTAAGCAAAGGCAGCTCTGTCAATGTGGAAATTGCAGATATAAATAAATCCTTTAGCGGTACAATCTCTTTTTTAAGCCAGACAATAGACGTAAACACCCGCGGCTACACCGCAGAAATACAAATTCCATCCGGCATACCTGCGCGGCCTAACCAGGTTGCCATTGTAAAAATTCTTGATTACTCAGTTCCGTCTTCAATAGCCATTAATGTAAATACTTTGCAAACCGATGAGCAGGGAAAATTTGTGCTGGTGGCTGCGAAGGAAGGCAATAAGCTGGTAGCGCGCAAGCGCAAAGTAACTACAGGAGAGCTTTCTGGCGATACAATTGAAATAAAAGATGGGCTAAAGCCAGGCGACCAACTGATTACAGATGGCTATCAATCTCTCTTTGATGGCCAATCAATAACAACCAATGCAGCAGCATAGTATCGCGCTGCTTTTGATAACTGATAAACTAAAACTATGAGCTTAAAGGAAAATATGAGGGAAACATTGAAGCAGTTTAAACCCACAAGCTGGTCTATTAAAAATAAGACCTCTATTTACCTGCTCATAATCTTTGTGTCTGCTATTGGCGTATATGAATTTTTAACGCTGCCTAAAGAGCAATTTCCTGATATAGTAATACCTACTATTTATGTATCTACTACTTACGTGGGCAACTCTCCAAAAGATATTGAAAACCTGGTAACCAAGCCAATTGAAAAACAATTAAAAGGGATTACCGGCGCCAAGATCAATAAAATAACCAGCACCTCATTGCAGGATTATTCGGCCATTATAGTGGAGTATAGTACAGATGTAAAAACTGAAGTGGCGCTGCAAAAAACAAAAGATGCAGTAGATAAAGCAAAAATTGATTTACCTACTGATCTTACTGCCGAGCCGGATGTGCAGGAAGTAAGCTTTAGCGAGCAGCCGATCATGTTTGTAAACCTTAGTGGCGATTACAATATGATAAGTCTGAAAAAATTTGCTGATGATGCCAAAGACAAGCTGGAAGAGCTTCCTGAGCTTACAAGGGTTGATATTGTTGGCGCTCCTGAAAGAGAGTTCCAAATAAACATGGATAATTATAAAATGCAAAGCGCCAACATCACTTTTAATGATGTAGCCAATGCAGTGCAGGCAGAGAACGTTGACATATCCGGTGGCTTATTAGATGTAGGTAACATGAAGCGTACCTTACAAATAAAAGGGCAGTTTAAAACAGCTTTTGATATTGAGCAAATTATTATACGAAACACCGGCGGCGCACCCATTTACCTGAAAGATATTGCAACAATAAAAGATACAGTAAAAAACAGCGAAAGCTACGCACGGCTGAATGGAAAAAATGTGGTAACGCTCAATATTATCAAGCGTTCCGGTGAAAATCTTATTCAAACCTCTGATGATGTAAAGAACTCCGTTGACGGCATGAAGGGAAATATTTTGCCTGCTAATTTAAATGTAGTGATTACCGGCGATCAAAGTAAAGCTACCCGCACTTCTTTCAACGATCTTGTAAACTCGATCGTTATTGGCTTTGTGCTTGTGCTGCTGATATTGATGTTCTTCATGGGCGTTACCAACGCTTTTTTTGTGGCGCTGTCTGTACCGCTTTCTATGTTTGTGGCTTTTTTGTTTTTGCCTGCGGCAAATATTATAACAGGCACCGATGTTACGCTGAACTTTATTGTTTTGTTTGCTTTGCTGTTTGGTTTGGGTATCATTGTAGATGATGCAATTGTGGTTATTGAAAATACCCATAGGATCTTTGTAGAAAATAAAGGAAAAATTTCTGCAGTTGATTCAGCAAAGATGGCTGCAGGAGAGGTTTTTATTCCGGTGCTTGCCGGCACATTGACCACGCTTGCACCCTTCTTCCCGCTGCTTTTTTGGCCAGGCATTATTGGTAAGTTCATGATCTATCTGCCTACCATGCTCATCTTTACGCTAACTGCATCTCTCATTGTTGCTTTTATAATGAACCCGGTTTTTGCTGTAGACTTTATGAACCATCCGGAAAATGTTCATGAAAAAAGAAAGTCGAAAGTTTTTAAAAGCCCTGCTTTTTTAATATGTCTTGGCCTGGGTATAGCATTCGATCTTTTGCATGTAACTTTTTTGGGCAACCTGCTTATCTTTTTTTCTTTATTAATTTTATTAAACACCTATGTATTCGACAATCTTATACATAAGTTTCAAAATAAAGTATTGCCCGCTATCATGCGCCGTTATGAAACTTTACTAAAATGGGCGCTTGCCGGCTGGAGGCCCGTATGGATGCTGGTAGGAACATTCGGCTTGCTCATACTTTCATTAATTGTTTTTAAACTAAGAAATGTTCCTGTTGTCTTTTTTCCGAATGGTGATCCTAACTTTATTTATGTGTACTTAAAAATGCCGGTGGGTACCAGCGTTGATTATACTGATTCTATAACGAATGAACTGGAGCAGCGGGTTACTAAAGTATTAGAGCCAAACGGCAAGCCCAACCCTGCGGTGGAAAGTATTATTTCCAACGTGGCAGTTGGCGCTTCTGATCCGAACAGCGGCGACAGAAGCACACGCTCCAATCTCGGGCGTGTTCAGGTTTCTTTTGTGGAATATGAAAAGCGTAATGGTATAAAAACCGCGCCTTACCTGGATTCTGTAAGAAATGCCATAAAAGGAATTCCCGGCGCTGAAATTTCTGTAGCCCAGGAATCAAGCGGGCCGCCTACCGATCCGCCAATAAATATTGAAGTAGCCAGCGAAGATTTTGACAACCTTACCGGTACGGCAAAAAGATTAAAACGATATCTCGATAGCCTTCAAATACCAGGAGTGGAAGAGCTGAAGCTGGATGTAGACCTTACCAATCCTGAGATTACTTTAAACATAGACCGGCAGCGGGCGCAGATTGCAGGAGTATCCACTGCGCAAATCGGCCAGCAAATACGCACAGCTTTATTTGGCAGAGAAGTATCCAAAATAAAAGATGGCGAAGATGAATATAAGATTCAGCTCCGCAATGATGAACTGCAGCGTAAAAGTCTTTCTGAATTATTGAATATGAATATTGTATTCAGAGACCAGGCAGCGGGCGGCGTAGTAAAGCAAATACCCATCAGTTCTCTGGTGAATGTTGATTATACCAGCACCTATGGCAGCATTAAAAGAAAAAATGTAAAAAGGGTAATAACGCTTTTTTCCAACGTACTTTCAGGCTACACGCCTACTGCTGTTAATGCTCAAATTAAAGCAGCTATTGATAATTTTACACTCGTGCCCACAGGCGTTACTATTACTCAAACTGGTGAAGGTGCGCAGCAGGCAGAGACCGGCGCATTTTTAGGCAAAGCTCTTTTAATAGCCTTAATGCTTATTCTTTTTATTCTTGTGCTTCAGTTCAATTCCGTAAGCAAGCCGGTTATTATTCTTACAGAAATATTATTCAGCGTTATTGGTGTGCTGCTTGGCTTTGGCATCACCGGTATGCAAGTATCGGTAGTCATGACGGGTATTGGCATTGTAGGCCTTGCCGGTATTGTGGTTAAAAATGGTATTTTAGTGATAGAATTTGCTGATGAGTTGCGCGGCCGTGGCATGAAGACAAGAGAAGCCGTAATACAGGCAGGCAAAACGAGAATTATACCCGTAATGCTTACAGCTTTGGCGGCTATACTTGCTTTAATTCCTCTGGCTGTGGGCTTTAATATAAATTTTGTAACCATGTTTGCAGAGCTAAACCCGCACATATTTTTTGGCGGGCCCAGCAACCAGTTTTGGAAGCCATTGGCATGGACGATAATTTTTGGACTTGCTTTCGCATTCTTTATGACGCTTATTATTGTACCGAGCATGTACCTTATAGCAGAAAGGCTGAGAAGGCCAATGCGCAGGCAATACGGCGGCCAATGGATTTCTATAATGGGCATACCACCACTCACTATATTATTTATACCATTTATGTTTGTTACGATGCTGATACATCGTGCGCAAGCCGCCAGAAGACGAAGAGCTATGGCAAATAAATATGATGAACGATGGACAGGCAGTTGGTTTTAGTGTATTTATTATAAATAATTTTGAACCTGCATTATTAACGGTGCAGGTTTTTTTATTTAAGAAACCATAAACATTATTATAAATGAAAAACAAAATTATTCTTATTACCGGCGCTACTTCCGGTATTGGCAAAGTGACCTCAACCGAACTCGCCAAGGCAGGCGCACATATAATTATAATAGCGCGCAATAAAGAAAAAGCCATAAGCACACAGCAGGAAATAGCAAAAGAAACGGGGAATAATAATATTGATATTTTTATTGCAGACCTGTCTTCTTTACAACAGGTAAGAAAGGTAGCGGGCGAAATAAATGGCTCTTACAGCCGTATAGATATTTCAATAAACAATGCTGGTTTTATTGCCACAAGCCAAAGAAAAGAATCTGCCGATGGCAACGAACTTACACTGGCCACTAATCATCTCGGCCCGTTTTTATTAACGGCTTTGCTTTTTCCTTTAATAAAAAAAAGTGCAGAAGGGCGCATCATAAATCTTTCATCGGAAGCTCATAAACTTGGCAGCGCCGATTTTAATAATATTCAATTGCTGCACAACTATTCAGCAATGAAAGCCTATTGCAATTCCAAGTTATACAACCTGCTTTTTACTAAAGAATTAGATAAAAGAATTAAGGAAAAAGGCCTCAATATTAAAGTGAATGCCGTGCACCCGGGCGTTGTGAATACCGGCTTTGGCAAACGCTCCGATGGATTTGCCGGCTTCATATTTAAGAAGCTGGCTTTTTTATTTACAACTCCGCAAAAGGGCGCCGAAACTACTATTTATCTTGCTACTTCGCACGACGGAGCGCAGATAAGCGGTGAATATTTTAAGAATAAAAAACAGGTAAGAACTAACAGTAAACCTGTAAACGAAAAAAATGAAAAAGAGCTTTGGGATATAAGCGAAAAGCTAACTGGTGAAGCTTTTTTATAAGGGGTAATTTAAAAAAAAAGCCCGCAACTGCGGGCTTGTTAAGCAAGTAATTTAAGCTTCGAGGTTTGTTTTTTAATTAATATTGGATAAAAGCGAAATGGTCTTTTTTAGGTTTATGTTCTTTACAGGTATTGGATAAAGAAAAACAGAAGTTGACTGATACCGGACTTTTAATGACTTTTCTATTGGATATTTGGATTAAGGCTCTTTTCGTTGGATTTGGATATTTTTTGATTAATGTCTGTTGAACATCAATCAACTTCTGAATACAAAGAGATAAGCCAGGCAAGCCTTTTACAAGAGCAGCATTACTCAATTTTACAGGTTCAGGAAATACCGTAGCAATCGTATTATTACCTATAAATTTTTAATTAATTTTTAAATAAAACCTATTAGCTCGTTACAAGATGCACTAAGTGTATTACAAATTCATGTTTGTGGCTTGTTATTTGTTTTTATGTGAACATTCTTAAACCTAAACATTTTAAAATGAAAAAGATTAGTAACCTTCTATTCGCCGGTATTATATGCATGGCATCAGCATGTAATAATAATGACAACAAAGACAGCGTGGATAAAGCAAACGATGCCAATGCTAAAAAAGATACCAGCAGCATGACAAGCCAGGCAAAAATAGATACGATGCAAGCGCCTGTAAATGATGATGTGGCAAAGTTTGCAGTAAAGGCAGCCAATGGCGGTATGTCAGAAGTGCAAATGGGAAAAATAGCACAAGAAAGAGGAACCAGTAAAGAGGTAAAAGACTTTGGAGCTATGATGGTAAGAGACCATACAAAAGCTAATGACGAGCTTAAAGCTCTTGCAGCAAATAAAAATATAACCTTACCTGCAGCAGTTAGCGACGATATGCAAAAACACATGGATGACCTTAATAAAACGAATCCGAAAGATTTTGATAAGGACTATATTAACATGATGGTAAGCGATCATAAAGATGATATAAATGATTTTGAAAGTGAAGCAAAAAATTCAAAAGATTCCTCATTTAAAAACTTTGCAGTTAAAACGCTGCCTACCTTATACAAGCATTTAGGTGCAGCAAAAGCAATACAAAAAAGCAATCACTTTTAAGTAATGATTTTATAGATAATGAACCTTACCCGCTCAATAAACAAAGCCCCGCAATGCGGGGCTTTAAATTTTTTATTCAGGAGGTATGGTATTTACACCAGGATAATTGGATGGTTTAGTTTCTTCTTTTGGATTGATCAGTTATTCTCAGGTATTGGATAAAAAAACAGAAGTTGACTGATACCGGACTTTTAATGACTTTTCTATTGGATATTTGGATTAAGGCTCTTTTCGTTGGATTTGGATATTTTTGATTAATGTCTGTTGAACATCAATCAACTTCTGAATACAAAGATATAGTGCTGCAAGCCTTTTACAAGAGCGGCATTACTCAATTTTACAAGTTCAGGAAATACGGGGAAGATAGTATTTATACGCAAGGTTCAGTTTGTGTACCTGCATATACCGCTGTATATTAACAGGGAATTACAAAAGATCAAATCTTTTACTGTAAACCTATCCGGCATATCCACCATCTTAGCATCAAATCATTTTTAATTTTAAAACATTTTATATGAAAAAGAAATACCTGTTTTTTGTAGCTCTGGTAGTAATGCTGGGCGCTGCCGCAAGCGGATGTTATGTAGAAAGAGGTTATGAGCATCCTTATCATCATCACTACCATCATTATTATGAGCATTATTAAAAGATGCCGATTTTTAAAAAGAGACTGCCGCAACTACCCATTGCGGCAGTTTTTTTTATACTTAATTCCATTTTAATTTATGTGTCCCCACCATTTAGAGGATAACTCTTAACCTTAAGGTAACATTGCCGTAACATTAAGACAATACGCATTGTTTTCTTTTGCAAAAAAATTAATTATGGTTTTACCAAAACGAAAAATAACAATGTCAAAGGTTTTATTCTCAATGTTTATGTTGGTATTTATAGCTAATAGCTCTTTGCAAGCACAGTATACCTGGAACTCCGATTCTGCATTTAAGTCGAACACGCCTAACTCCGGAAGGCTTTGGGGTTATGCCTTTGGGGATTTTGCATATAAAGCGCACAGCGATTCTTCTAAACGAGGCGGAAGTAATCAATACACGGGCATACCGGTAAGAAGAAACTCCTTTCAGTTTCGTCGTATTTATTTAGGCTACGATTATAATATAACTAAAAAGTTCTCAGCTGAATTACTACTGGCTGCTGAAGATAATTTTCCTGCGGGTAATCCGCCCTCATCTGCTTCGGCCAGTGGCGATGAACTGCTGAATAATAAGCTAAGCTTTTACATTAAATTAATGAATATAAGGTGGAAGAATATCTGGAAAGGAACTGATCTGGTCGTTGGGCAAATAGCAACGCCGGCTTTCCCACTGTTAAGTGAAAGGGTTTGGAATTACAGATCTATCGAAAGAACCATTGCAGATATTCGCCGCACGCCATCTTACGATTTAGGCGCCGCCTTACAAGGAACTTTTGACCCAGCTACAAAAAATATAGGGTATAATGTGATGGTTGGCAACGGTAGCAGCGCCAAACCAGAAGCTGATAATTATAAATGGTTTTATGGAGATGTATATGCTTATCTCTTTAATAAAAAAATAGTAATTGATGCTTATGCCGATTATGAAAGATTAGCATGGACTTCATCGTGGCACCATTCCCGCCAAATGCTGAAAGGTTTTATTGCTTATAACAGCGCTGCATCTGCAAAAGGCATGGATCCCGGAACAGGATTTACCATCGGTGTGGAAGCGTTTGTAAACAACCTTAAGAATGACAACTTTGCCACAAAGATTGCAGGCGGAGTAGATACACTAAGCACCGCACCTATGGGCGTTTCAGTATATATACATGGTGATATAATAAAAACCAAACTTAGATTTTTTGCCCGCTTCGATGCTTACAGCCCCAACAATAAAGTTGATAATTCCACATACAGCAAGTATGCCGGCAATACCGGTAATTACAATGATAACTCCTTTACGGGGGGCACGTCGAATACCGCCACGGGAGATCAAACCTATAAGCAGGAATTCATCACTGCTGGATTAGATTTTATGCCAGCCAAAAACGTTCACTTCATGCCCAACATCTGGTATAATCATTACAAAACGCAGTTGTCAGGCATAACAGCCAAAGATTATGATTTGGTACTCAGGCTTACCTTCTATTTTGTTTTTGGAAAATAAAAATCAATTAAAATAAAAAGGAATATAATTTATGAAATATAAAATTTTCAAATTCAGAAATCTATTTGTTGCCGGATCACTCTTTACGGCACTTTGCATCAGCGGATGCAATAGCGGCTCAGGTAATAACGCTATCACAAACAGCGATAGCACTGCTAAAAATTCATCTGATGATGATGCCTTGCTTGGCGCAGGCAGCACCTTTGTTTATCCCTTATTTTCAAAACAATTTTCTGAATATAATAAAAACACAGGTGTTAAGGTAAATTATCAATCCATAGGTTCGGGCGGCGGTATACAGCAATTAACAAGTAAAACTGTAGATTTTGGCGGTTCTGATGCGCCTTTGAATGATGAGCAAACTCAAAAGATAGGCGTGCCTGCTTTACACATTCCCATAGCATCCGGCGCAGCCGTAATAAGTTATAACTTGCCAGACCTGAAAGATACCTTAAAGCTTACTCCGGATGTAATTGCGGATATTTATCTTGGCAAAATAACAAAATGGAACGATGCTAAAATAGCTGCAATAAATAAAGCTGCTAAGTTACCCGACGTTGCTATTATAGTAGCACACCGTTCTGATGGCAGCGGCACTACTTTTATCTGGACTGATTATTTATCTAAAATAAGCGATGAATGGAAAACAAAAGTAGGCAAAGCAAGTTCAGTAAACTGGCCTGTTGGCCTCGGTGGCAAAGGAAATGAAGGCGTGGCAGGACTTGTAAAGCAAACACCTGGCTCAATAGGGTATATTGAATTAGCTTATGCTATTCAAAATAAAATGCCTTTTGCTAACGTGCAAAATAAATCCGGCAACTTTATAACACCTAACTTAAAAAGCATCACGGCTGCTGGCAATGTTCAGTTGCCAGCTGATGCTAAAGTATCACTTACTAACACAGAAGCGCCCGACGGTTACCCAATTAGCAGCTTTACCTGGGCTTTAATTTATAAAGATCAAAAATATAACGGCCGTTCCCAGGACAGAGCAACGAAGCTTTTAAAACTTTTATGGTGGGTTACGCACAGCGGGCAGCAGTATTGCGAGGGTTTAAATTATGCCAGCTTAGCGCCTTCTGCGGTTACAGTAGCAGAAAATATATTGAAATCAGCAACTTACGATGGCAAGCCTATTCTTCCTTAAAATAAAAAAATGTTAGCTACCAATAACACCGGCATCCGCAATAAAATTTCTTTGCGGGTGCCTTCTTATAAAAAGATAATTGCTGGTATACAGGGCAAAAAACTAAGGCATTCGTTTAAGCAGATACGAATGGAAGTGATCTTCAAACGTTCGTTGAAATCAGTAGCTATCATTATGGTAATGCTGGTAGTGGGCATTTTACTTACCTTAATAATTGAATCAATACCATCAATAAAATCATTAGGCTTTAGCTATTTATGGGGCAGAATTTGGAACCCGGTAAGCAACGTTTACGGAGCACTGCCTTTTTTAATTGGTACCTTATTAACATCTTTTCTTGCCTTAATTATTTCTATACCGTTTTCTTTTGCGGTAGCAATTTATCTGGGCGATTATAATACCAAAGGATGGCTCTCTAATTTTTTAAAAAACATTGTTGAATTAATAGCCGCTGTTCCATCCGTAATCTATGGTTTTTGGGGGCTTATTATTTTAGTGCCGTTGGTAAGAAGCTTCGAAACAAAGATAGGAGTGCTGCCTTATGGCATTGGCATATTTACCGCTTCGCTTATTCTGGCTGTAATGATCATTCCTTATGCCGCTTCTTTGGGCAGAGAAATGATACGCATGGTTCCTTCGTCGTTAAAAGAAGGTGCCTATTCATTAGGCGCCACCCGATGGGAGGTAATAAAAAATGTGGTGTTGCCTTACACAAAATCAGGGTTATTTGCCGGAGTATTATTATCGCTTGGCAGAGCCCTGGGCGAAACGATGGCGGTAACTATGGTAATTGGTAATACCAGCCTATTGCCCAAAAGCATTTTTGCACCGGGCAATACTATGGCGAGTGTTATTGCTAACGAGTTTACAGAGGCTGACCATACCGTTTATCTTTCTGCGCTTATTGAATTAGGTCTTATGTTATTTCTGGTAACGGTGGTAATAAATGTAATAGGTAAAAGAATTATTAAACGCTATACAAATGAATAATATAAGTGAAAAAATAAATTACAGACGGGGGAAAAACCTGGCATTTCAATTTATTATTTATGCGCTTGCTTTTTCCATTGCCCTGCCTTTGATAGCTATTATTTTTTACATCTTTAAAGAAGGCATTACCAAAGTTAACTGGCATTTTCTTACTAATGTTCCAAAGCCGGTTGGCGAAATTGGCGGTGGTATTGCTAACGCACTTGTGGGCAGTTTACTTATTGTTTTGGTTGCTGCGGTTATAGCCATACCCATTGGTATAATGTGCGGTATTTATTTAAGTCAAAATAAAACAGGCAGGCTTTCATACTACAGCCGTTTGTGTGTGGATGTGTTGCAGGGCGTGCCTTCCATTGTAATTGGCATTGTGGTTTATTTCTGGATTGTAAAGCCTATAGGAACCTTTTCAGCCTTTTCTGGAAGCGTCGCTTTGAGCATTATGATGCTGCCAATCGTAATACGATCAACAGAAGAAACTTTAAAATTAATACCGTTTTCTTTACAGGAAGCAGGGCTGGCATTGGGACTGCCTTATCACAAAGTAATATTAAAAGTAATTGTTCCCTGTGGCATCAGCGGCATTCTCTCCGGTGTTATGCTATCAGTTGCGAGAATTGCCGGCGAAACGGCGCCTTTACTCTTTACTGCATTTGGCAACCCATATCTCAGCACCAATATTTTTAAGCCTATGCAAAGCTTGCCATTGCTCATTTTTAATTATGCAACCAGCCCTTACGATGACTGGCACGACCTTGCCTGGGGCGCATCGCTCATTTTACTTATCTGGGTTTTATTATTAAACATTATTACAAAGCTTTCAACGAGAAAATGGAACGTACAATTATAAAGAGCAAAGATTTTAATGCATATTTCGGAAAAAACCATGTGGTGAAAAATGTAAACATGGAAATTCCAAAAAACAACATCATTGCTGTAATGGGGCCATCCGGATGTGGTAAAACAACTTTCCTGCGCTGTATAAACCGTATGCATGAATTAACTCCTGATGCCACATCCGATGGAAAGATAGAATTAAATAACGAAGATGTTTATGGAATGCATCCGATTTTTGTTCGCCTGAAAATTGGTATGGTATTTCAGCGGCCTAACCCTTTTCCCAACCTTAGCATTGCAGATAATGTTTTTGCAGGCTACAAGCTTAACGGAATAAAATTTTCAAAAGAAAAGAAAGAAGAGATCATAGAAAAAAGCCTTACGCAGGCGGCATTATGGAACGAGGTAAAAGATTCACTGCATAAAAAAGGAACCTTTCTTTCCGGCGGCCAGCAGCAGCGCTTATGCATTGCGCGTGCCATTGCGGTGGAACCTGAAGTTTTATTGTTAGATGAGCCTACATCGGCATTAGATCCTATTTCTACATCAAGCATTGAAGTATTATTACATGAACTGAAAAAAGAATTCACCATTGTGATTGTTACGCACAATATGCAACAAGCAGCCCGCGTCAGCGATAAAACTGCTTTCTTTTATTTGGGGGAACTGGTGGAGTATGATGAAACCAGGCAAATGTTCACCAACCCCAAAGATACACGCACACAAAATTATATTACCGGAAGATTTAGTTAAGCACCCAATTAATTTATTGAAATGACACAGTTAGAAACCGAACTCGGACAACTTAAAGAAGAAGTAAAAAATATGTGGGGACTTGTGCGTTCGCAGCTCTTGAAAGCCTTGTCTTCGCTCATAAATTTTGATAAAGATCTTGCAAGAGAAGTAGTGTTAATGGAAAAAAGGGTAAACGCAACTGAACTAAAAATAGACCGTGATTGTGAAAATATTCTTGCACTTTATACGCCTGTTGCCATTGATCTTCGCTTTCTGTTGGCAGTTTTAAAAATAAACTCAAACCTGGAGCGCATTGGTGACATAGCCGAAGGCATTGCCAAATACATGCTGAGCGCAGAAAAAGAATTTACGCAAAGCTTACTTGATGCTACAGAATTGATAGAAATGTACCGAGAATCTATCATTATGCTGGAAGAAACTCTTGAGGCATTTACCAATGAGGATACAGCACTGGCGCGCAGCGTATTTAAAAAAGATGAGTATTTAGATAACATTAATATAAAAATAAATGAGCGGCTTTGCGAATACTTAAAAACTTCTTCTGATGATCTGGATCAGGCGTTATACGTTTTATCTATTGTAAGAAAGTTAGAGCGCGTCGGAGATCAATCTAAAAATATTGCAGAAGAAATTATTTTTTACATAGAAGCGAAGGTTTTAAAGCACAGCGAAGAAGAGTACAACGCCTATTAAGAAATAACTCCACCTCTCTCATAAATCTATACTCTTTTCTTCATCTACCTAAACTTAAAACGGTATCAAACTTTTGTGATAACCTTACTTTACTAGTAAAGAATTTTCAAACGATTTTTTCGGCAATAACCCTGCGCTGCAACGAAAGCTTTATAACATTACATTTGCACAAACTTTTTTGCAATGGCTTTGAATTCTATTCTAAAATTTTTTTTACCAAAAGATAAAGTTTTTTTTCAGCTCTTCGAAAGTGTTGCCCTTACCGTAACTAAGATGGCTGAGAAGTTAAAAGAAGTTATTAACGAAAAAGATTTTGAAAAGCGAAGCAAGCTTATAAAAGAAGTAGAAGACCTGGAGCATGTGAATGATAACTATACCCATCGCATCTTCACAGAGCTGGGCAGAAATTTTATAACTCCTTTCGACAGGGAAGACATACATTACCTTGCCTCTGCCCTGGATGATATTTGCGATTACATTTATGCTTCCGCAAAAAAAATAAATTTTTATAAAGTAAACCCGGATGACGCTGGCTTTATTAAGATGGCCGAACTTATTTTGAGCAGCTGCAATGAAGTGCAGAAGGCAGTGTACGAGCTGCGGGATATGAAAAATTTAAGAAAAATAACTGATGCAATGGTTATTATAAACAGCATAGAAAATCAGGCCGACGATACTTTTGACATGAGCATTGAAAAGCTTTTTGAAAACGAGCCTGATGCCAAAGAAGTTATTAAGAAACGGGAAATATACCAGGTTATGGAAATCGTAACCGATAAGTGTGAAGATGCGGCCAATGTGATAGAATCTATAATTATAAAATACGCCTGATAAGAAAAACAACTAAAGTATCCTTATTAAAAGCTTATGCTCACTTTTCTTGTTATCATTATTATTTTGGCGCTTATTTTCGATTACATCAATGGCTTTCACGATGCAGCCAACTCAATAGCCACCATAGTTTCCACAAAAGTATTAACGCCATTTCAGGCGGTGCTTTGGGCAGCAGCATTTAACTTTATCGCCTTCTTTATTTTTAAAGAACATAAAGTGGCGGGCACCATAGCCAACATTGTTTCAGAAAACATAATCAATTTTAAAGTGCTGGTTTCTGCAACTATTGCGGCTATTAGCTGGAACCTGCTTACCTGGTATTATGGTATTCCTTCCAGTTCATCGCATACATTGATCGGCGGCCTCACGGGCGCCGCCATTGCAGCCGGTGGCCTCTCCGGAGTTAACACGCACCCTGTATATATTGCCGGAATTTTTATGGTGATATCTCCTGTAATAGGTTTGGTGTTTGGTTTTTTAATAACATTAATAACGGTAAATCTTGCTAAAAGATCCCGGCCGGCCAAAGCTGAAAAATGGTTTAAAAGGTTGCAGCTTGTTTCTTCCGGAGCGCTAAGCCTTGCCCATGGCGGCGGCGATTCGCAAAAAACTATGGGTCTTATTCTTACAGCTATTTGGTTTTATCGTAAGACAGTCCATCACGTAAATGTTTCTGTGCATGATATGAGTATGCCCGAATGGTTGCCACTGGCCTGTTATTCTGCCATTGCATTGGGCACTATGAGCGGCGGATGGCGAATTGTAAAAACTATGGGCACCCGCATTACAAAAGTGACGCCACTGGAAGGCGTATGTGCAGAGTCTGCAGGCGCAGTAACCATTTTTCTTACCATTGCATTTGGCATTCCGGTAAGCACCACCCATACACTTACAGGCGCAATCGTAGGCGTAGGCGCCACCAAACGTTTATCCGCAGTAAGATGGGGTGTTACGCTCAATCTTCTTTGGGCGTGGATACTTACCATACCCGTAAGCGCTTTGGTAGCTGCAGCCATATACTATCTTATCCATTTTTTTTAATATTGGTAATATTTACATTGGACTATTTCTATTAATTAATTTCTTTTTCTTTGTAAAATGAAAAAAATATTAGTAACCGGCGGCTGTGGCTATATTGGCGCACATACTATTGTTGATCTTATTGAGAACGGTTTTGAAGCTGTGTGCGTTGATGATAATTCAAGATCAACGCAGGCTTTGCTGAAAGGAATAAAAGAAATAACAGGTGTTGTGGTAAAAAATTATAAAGTTGATTTGTGCAATTTTGATGACTTGTGCGCCATATTTAATGAGAATGATGACATAGCAGGCATTATACATTTTGCAGCTTTCAAAGCGGTCGGCGAATCGGTTCAAAAACCGCTGATGTATTTTGAAAATAACCTGAGCTCGCTTATAAACATTTTAAAATGTGTAAAAGAGTTTTCAATTCCCAATTTTATTTTCTCTTCTTCCTGCACAGTATATGGCAGCCCCGATGAAATTCCTGTAACGGAGAAAACTCCCCAAAAGCCAGCAGAATCGCCTTATGGCGCTACCAAGCAAATGGGCGAAGTGATCGTAAAAGATTTTACAAAAAATGGAGGAACACAAAGCATTTTGCTCAGATATTTCAATCCGGTGGGTGCGCATCCATCTGCACTCATTGGCGAGTTGCCGCTTGGCAAGCCGCAAAATTTGGTGCCTGCTATAACACAAACTGCCATTGGCAAACTACCAAAAATGATGGTATATGGCGATGACTATGCAACAAGAGATGGCTCTTGTGTAAGAGATTATATTCACGTTTGCGATATAGCCCATGCTCATACGCTGGCGCTTCAATATTTAATGAATAAAACAAATGCTTTTTCATGTGAAGTATTTAACCTTGGAACAGGCAATGGTGTTACTGTTCTTGAAGCCATACAATCTTTTGAAAAAGTAAGTGGGGTAAAATTAAATTATGAAATAGGGCCAAGAAGAGCAGGTGATGTGGTGGCAGTATATGCTAATAATTCTTTGGCAAAAGAAATACTTAAATGGGATCTTAAATATTCATTGGATGAAATGATGGATTCTGCCTGGAAGTGGGAGTTGAAACTTAAAGATGATGAATCGCTTCATAACAATCCAAACTTTCAAATGAATTAATTTGTTTGCTATTTCCTTCAAATTATATGTGCATTTATTTATAATTTTTATCCTAAGACGTTATTGCTAATTTGCACCACTGATTTTCCTCAATAAAAAAGAAACAATGATAAAAGATATAGTTGCTAAAAATGAAAAAGAAACACGCGGTGGTTTTGGTGAAGGCATTTATGAATTAGGTAAAAATAATGAAAATGTAGTGGTGCTTACGGCAGATCTTGCGGGCTCTTTAAAGCTTCACCCTTTTATAAAAGATTTTCCTGAAAGATATTTTCAATGCGGTATTGCAGAAGCAAATATGATGGGCATTGCAGCAGGCTTAACCATTGGTGGTAAAATTCCTTACACAACTACTTTTGCAAATTTTTCTACCGGAAGGGTTTACGATCAGATACGGCAATCTATTGCTTACTCAAAAAAAAATGTAAAGATATGTGCCTCTCACGCCGGGCTTACTTTAGGTGAAGATGGCGCAACGCATCAAATACTTGAAGACATTGGCTTAATGAAAATGCTTCCGGGCATGACCGTTGTTGTGCCCTGCGATTTTAACCAGACTAAAGCTGCAACCCTTGCCATTGCTGATTATGAAGGCCCTGTATATTTAAGATTTGGAAGGCCAAAGTGGCCCAACTTTACTGAAGAAGATCAGCATTTTCAAATTGGAAAAGCCCAGGTTCTGGCCGAAGGAAATGATATAACAATTTTTGCATGTGGCCATCTTGTATGGAAAGCTGTTGAGGCTGCGAAAATTTTAGAAGATAAAGGCATAAGCGTGGAGCTTATAAACATACATACGATTAAGCCTATTGATGAAGAAGCCGTCATTGCATCTATTCAAAAAACAAGATGTGCGGTAACCGCCGAGGAGCATAATATTATTGGCGGATTAGGCGATAGCATTGCGCACATTGCTGCGGCGCATTTCCCAATACCTATTCAATACGTTGGCACAAAAGATACTTTTGGAGAAAGTGGAAAGCCGGAAGACCTCTTAAAAAAATATGGGTTAGATACGCCTGATATTGTGAAAGCTGCGGAGATTGTGATAACACTAAAAGATAGCAAATAAAACCTGGTTATATTTTGCTTTACTGACCATTCACAATTCACTAGTGAGTTTTTCATCCAACCTCTTTCAACTCATCCCATCTTGAAGTATATCTTGGCGATCTAAACTCCTGCCGCATTTTCCAATTGCGCCGCGTGCCGCTTGCTGCAAATTTTAAAATATCATCCCGCATACTAAAGTTGATGTTATCCATCATACTCATCAGCATGCGACCGTTATTTGTTGAGGCAGGCTGAAATATATTTCCCTGGATTTTTTCATCTTTTACAATGCCGCTCAGCATCACGCCTGCTTTTTTAAAAAGACTTTTTTTATTATCCTTATTGGCCATCCGGTACACTCTTTCTGCAAGATAAACAGCAGGCTTTATTAATTCACTTGTTACTGATGTGGCAGCCGGTAATATTATGTAATCACTCACCATGGAACCATGTTTAAAATGCTCACCTTCTTTGCGCTCTCCTTTCGGAACTACAAAAACATTTATTACAGATGCTGCACCATGTTGCCTTCGCAGTTTTTCTGCCGCCCTGGATGTATAGGTTGCAACCGCTTCTGTAATATCATCTAATGCAGTTACCGGCGAGCCGAACATGCGTGTTGAAGCAATCATTTTTTTAACAGTTAGTTGTTCATCCATTACGATAGCATGCTCACCCTTTAGTTCTTTAACCAAGCGTAAGCCAACTACGCCACCAAAATTTTTTCTCGCCCATTCTTCCGGCATCCTGCTAAATTGATACGCATCATAAATTGCAAACGAGTTTAATTTTTTTGCGAACTGGCTGCCCACTCCCCAAATTTCTTTTACCTTGGTTTGCCTCAAGGCGCTGTTTATTTTTTCCCGTGTATCCAGCACTATTACACACTTTGTTTTTTGCTTATCATTTTTAGCAAGATGATTGGCAGCTTTGCTCAAAACCTTTGTCGGCGCCACTCCTATAGATACCGCAACGCCCGTCCACTGCTCTACAGTTTCACGAATCATTAAAGAGGTTTCATACAGCTTATCCGGTGGCACTTCGCTCATGTTAAGAAATGCTTCATCAACGGAGTATACTTCAACAAGTTTTTCATCACCCATGATCATGCGCAATGTTTCCATTACACGCCAGCTTAGATCACCATATAAATTATAGTTGGAAGAAAAAGTGGCTACGTCATATTTTTCTATAGCTTCTTTTGCCTTAAAGTAAGGGCCCGTCATTTCAAGGCCATAAGCTTTTGCCTCATCACTTCGTGAAATAATACAGCCATCATTATTGCTCAAAACCACTACGGGCTTATTATTTAGCTCCGGGCGAAACACTCTTTCGCACGAACAATAAAAACTATTGCAATCAACTACGGCATACATAAAAGTGATAAGTTTTAAATGATAAGTTATCAGTTGAAAAGATCCCCTTGCGTTATTTCTTCTTTTTCATTTTGAAATAAAAACTTTTCTACCGGTTTATATTTTTCACCTTGTTTTCTTTTTAGTAACAAGGCATGGTCTGCAATAAACCTTCCATGAAAATTTGTATGGCTGTATTCAAGCCAGCCCTTTTCATACTGCCATGGCAATAATTTTCTGGCAATAGTAAGATGTGGCTCTGTAATAAAATGCGGTTTATTATCCTTATCCATCTTCATAAATTTTTGGCCTTGTCTTGCCATTTTTACTGCATTCATAATTTGCACTTTGCTTACAATGTTTATATAAATAGTATGAGAGGGAAAGCTGCCAAAATCTTTCATCTCGATTTTAAATGGCTGCAATGTTTTTATACTGTTTCTTAATGCCTGCCTGATGCGGCTTTCAGTTATTTGATATTGCTTAAATCTTACCAAAGTAATATGTGGCAATCCCATTCGTGCTGTTGCACAATCAAAATCAGTGGCAAATTTTTCTTTGATTGATTTTATTTCATTCCACAAAGCCTCGTGCGGTTGCAGCACCAATAAGTATTCTGCAGGCAATTGATTACTGCCTGTTGCTGCTTCGCTTGCTAATTGTTTTATTATTTCCTGGTTCATAAAAAGTATATAAAAAACAAGTATAATTATTTTTAAATGTTGAAAAATTTATTACCAATTAAAATGCTAAGATAAATAATTTAGTATATTTTTACTAAATATTTTAGTAAATAAAATTAATCAAAATGGAAGAAGAAATAAGATATGACACAGATTACAGCGGCAGCAAAAATTACACGCAGCAACAGGTAAAAACCGCTAATGCAAACGGCTTTGGCGCAGCCGCAGATGATTACATGGAGCGTGGGATTGACCTGAATGAACAACTAATTTTAAATAAACCTGCAACATTTTTTTTAAAGATGAACAGCGAAGCGATGATTGAAGATGGCATATTCAGCGGCGATGTGCTCATCGTTGATCGCAGCATAAAAGCAGATAATAATAAAATAATTGTGGCCATACTTGATGGTGAATTATTAGTTAGGCGCTTACAAAAAAGTAACAACAGTATTGTACTTGCTTCTGCTAATAAAAAATTAGGCAACATCCAGCTCACTTCTTTTAATGATCGTGTGAACGTATGGGGCGTAGTAACCTGTGTTATTCATGTGCTGGAAAAAAATTTATTTGTTACAAAAAAAGTAAGTGATTTTAATAAAAAAGATAAGTATGGCAAAGAGCAGAGATTTTATTAATTGTCTGAACCATGATTAATTGATTTACATAAATAAGTTAAAAGCAGTTTCAAAATCTCACAATCAAAAATATTTACTATGAAAGATATTTCACATAATCCGAATGCAAAACCTAAGCCCGCCTCCTTTGGAGGAGATGGAGAAGGCTTATATCATTACGGACGTGGTGCACAAATCAATACAAAAAACAAATTTCTTGTAAATGAGGTTTCCAAAGAACATGTAGAAGCCATTGATGACTGGGAAGAAAAATTATTGCCAACCATTTACTTAGAGCAGGAAGTAAAAACGATTGTAAATAAAGTGGACAGTCCGGATGTGGGCATGAGCTATAGCATGAATCCGTATGCCGGTTGCGAGCATGGCTGCATTTATTGCTATGCCCGAAACGTGCATGAATACTGGGGTTACAGCGCAGGGATGGATTTTGAACAAAAAATTATTGTAAAGAAAAATGCACCTCAGCTGCTGCGCAAATTTTTAATGCACCCAAAGTGGGATGCAACACCTTTAATGCTTAGCGGCAACACAGATTGCTACCAGCCGGCCGAACAAAAGTATCGCCTTACAAGAGGCATGCTGGAAGTGTGCAATGAATTTAATCAGCCGGTTGGCATCCTCACCAAAAACTCATGGATATTAAAAGATAAAGATGTGCTGCAGGAAATGGGAAAGAAAAATATTGTTTCCGCAATGGTTTCTATTACTTCTTTTAATGAAGACTTAAGAAGAGTGATGGAGCCACGAACCACCACTGCAAAACAAAAACTGAAAGTAATCAATGAATTGAGCTCCGCCGGTGTGCGAATGGGTATTATGATGGGGCCGATGATACCGGGGTTAAACGAACACGAGATGCAGCGTATTATGAAAGCCGCAAGAGATAACGGCGCAACCTTTACTGCTTATACTTTTATAAGATTGAATGGCGCTATAAAATTTTTATTTCATGACTGGCTGTATAAAAATTTCCCTGATCATGCAGATAAAGTGTGGCACTTAATTGAAAGCAGTCATGATGGCCAGGTGAATGATACCCGCTTTGGTGTTCGCATGCGTGGCGAAGGGCCGATTGCAAAATTAGTTGCCGAGCAATACCGCAAGTATGGAAAGCTTTACGGGATGAATGCCGAAGAATGGAGTTTGGATCGTTCGCAGTTTAAGAGGCCGGGTGAGCAAGGGAGGTTGTTTTGAGAAGATTCTATGTATTTTAAGTTTTTAATAAAATAACTATGGCTGGTAAAAACTTATTCAGAAAACCATTTGATGAAGGAACTCTTGCAAAACTTGAAATATTTGTAGATTATTTTAAAGAATGGCTGCCAGTATTCATATCAAACCCAAAGCCTATTTGGAAGACAATACAAATTTTTGATTTGTTTGGTGGGGAAGGCAAAGATGTCAATGGAATATTTGGAAGCCCAATGAGAATTGTATCAGTTTTAAATTATAATAAAACCTTAATTAAGCAGAGTAAAGTAAAAATAAAACTTGTAATAAATGAAATTGATAAAACCAAGTATGAATTATTAGTTCCAAATCTAGAATCAATAGTAGATACTTCAATCTATGAAGTAGAATATTATAATGATGATTTTTCTAAAATTTTTTCTGATAATTATGATTCAATGAAGCAATCAGTAAATTTTTTATTTCTTGATCAGAATGGAATTAAACAAATAACAGAGATTACTTTTTCAAAATTGATTGAACTCAAACAAACAGATTTTATATTTTTTATTTCATCTTCTTATATAAATAGGTTTGCAGATTTAGAAGAGTTTAATAAATATTTTAAAATAACTCGTCAGGATTTATTAGGAAAAAGTTACTATCATATTCATAGAATGGTGTTGAATTATTATAGAAGTTTGATAAAAAGCGAGAAAGGATATTTTCTTGCGCCCTTCTCAATAAAAAGACCAAGTGGGGTTTATGGGCTAATCTTTGGTTCAAATCACACTTACGGAATGGAGAAGTTTTTAACTGTCTGTTGGAAGCATGATAAATTAACTGGAGAAGCAAATTTTGACATTGATAATGAAAAAATAGATTTAAAACGCCCCTCTTTGTTTGCTGAATTAAATGTTCCAAATAAACGACAAATGTTTGAAGAACAACTTTCTAAACAAATTTTATCCGGCGATTTAAAAAGTAATATTGACGTTTATTTATTTTCATTGAATGAAGGATTTCTTTTAAAAGATGCAAATATTATTTTAAGAGAGCTTAAAGGAAAAAATAAAATAAATTTTGATTTTAAATTTATAAACTCAAGATTACATAAAGAACCGACTTTAAACATTAAATTAACTTAATAATGGCACAATCATCAATTGAATGGACAGAAATGACTTGGAATCCAACGACAGGCTGTAATAAGATTTCAGCAGGTTGTAAATTCTGTTATGCTGAAGTTATGACAAGACGTTTGCAAGCGATGGGGATTGATAAATATAAAGATGGATTTAAAATAAGAATACACGAAAATGCTTTAGGTATACCCTATACATGGATAAAACCTAAGGTTGTTTTTGTAAATTCCATGAGTGATTTATTTCATCTTGATGTTCCTATTGAATTTATTGAAAAAGTTTTTGCAGTGATGAATAATACCCCGCAGCATACCTACCAGGTTCTTACTAAAAGAGCAGAAAGATTATATGATCTGCATCATCGATTAGGCTGGACAAAAAATATTTGGATGGGTGTTTCTGTGGAAGATGAAAGAGTAGTTGATAGGATAGACTTTTTACGAGAAACCAATGCAATGACAAAATTTCTTTCGTGTGAACCTTTGATCGGTCCATTGCAAAATATAAATCTGACAAATATTGACTGGGTAATTGTTGGTGGAGAAAGTGGAAGAAAAGCAAGGCCAATTAAGCATGAGTGGGTATGGGATATTAAATTTCAATGCCAGGAACAGGAAGTCGCATTCTTCTTTAAACAATGGGGAGGAATAAATAAAAAGAAGGCAGGAAGAGAACTTGCAGGGATGACTTATAATGAAATGCCTTTTAATAATACAACTTACAACAAGCTGCTTTCTTCATAACTCAACTTCCCATCTACAATCTTCACAGGTTTTGTAAAAGCATGTTCTGTTGCTTTTTCTAATAAAAATAAGATACCTATAACTAAATTTATTAGTATTTTTATACTAAATATTTTACTACCTATGAACGCTGACAGAGTCACCGAAAAGCTCTGCATACTTGCAGATGCTGCAAAATATGATGTAAGCTGCGCCAGCAGTGGAAGCAAGCGGACCAATAAAAATAAAGGATTGGGCAATGCCAGTAATGGTATTTGCCATGCTTACACTGAAGATGGGCGTTGCGTTTCTTTATTAAAAATATTACTCACGAATGTTTGCATATACGATTGCGCTTATTGCGTAAGCCGCAAAAGCAATGACATAAAAAGGGCTGCTTTCTCTGTTCAGGAAGTGGTTGATCTTACGATAAATTTCTATAGAAGAAATTATATTGAAGGATTATTCTTAAGCTCCGGCATTTTCACCAACGTTGATTATACGATGGAACGATTGATAAAAGTTGCAAAAAAATTGCGGACAGAAGAAAATTTTCATGGCTACATACATTTAAAAACGATACCTGGCGCAAATAAAGAGTTGATAAAAGAAGCAGGCTTGTGGGCAGACAGGCTTAGCATTAATGTTGAAATGCCAACAGAAAAAAGCCTGGCATTACTGGCGCCGGATAAAAAGCAATCAACAATGTTGCAATCCATGCAACATTTAAAAACTGCGATTGTGGCTAACCGCGAGGAAAAGAAATTATTTAAAAGAGCGCCAATGTTTGCTCCTGCAGGTCAAAGCACACAGATGGTAATAGGCGCTACTCCTGAGACGGATTTGGAGATACTTTACCTGGCAAATGGATTTTATAAAAAATATAATATGCGGAGGGTCTATTATTCCGGTTATGTGCCTGTAAGTAATGATAACCGCTTGCCCGCCATTGGCACACCGGTTCCCATGATAAGAGAAAATCGCTTATACCAGGCTGATTGGCTTATGCGCAACTATGGTTTTAAAGTAAACGAAATTGTTAACCTTGAGAATCCATTGCTGGATATGGACATAGATCCAAAGCTGGGATGGGCATTGCGTAACCTTCACCTGTTTCCTCTGGACGTAAATGATGCAGATAAATTATTACTCATGCGTGTGCCGGGTATAGGCATTCAATCAGCGAACAAAATTTGTGCTGCAAGAAAATTTAGTCGCATTACCTGGGAGCATTTAAAAAAAATCGGCATTGCCATGAACCGCACTAAATATTTTATTCATACTGATAACTTGTTTGAAAAGAAAGACTGGCAGCCCTGGCAGATCAAACAATTTATTTTATCTGACGGCAACAGTAAATACAAAAAAAATTTTTCACCACAGGCAAGCTTATTTTAAATGAATTGTGTTATTTACGATGGCAGCTTTGAAGGATTGCTTACTGCGTTTTTTGAAGTATATGAATATAAAATGGCACAGCCTTTTATTTGCAAAGAAGGCAATACCTCATCAGCATTGTTTGGACAAGTTCATCATTCAGTTTTTAATGAAGACAAGAGCAGGCGTGTGTATGAAAAATTAAAAGAAAGATTGCTTGCAAAATCTTTTTCAAAATTATACACGGTTTATCTTTCTGAAATAAAAGATATAGAAAATGTATTGCTCAGATATGTTCAATATGTTTTGGCGAATAAAAAGAATGTTGAAAATGATTACAGCCATCCAGATGTATTAATGATACAGCAGACCGATAGAAAAGTGCATCGTGAAAAACATCGCATGGAAGCATTCGTTCGTTTTCAATGCACCAAAGACCAGTTATATTACGCCATCATTCAGCCCGATTATAATGTGTTGCCTTTAATTAAAATCCATTTTCAAAAACGTTATGCAGATCAGCGTTGGTTGATTTATGATAGCCAACGAAAGTATGGCTTGTATTACAATTTAGAAAAAGTGGAAGAAGTTGCTATAAACTTTGAAACGGATTTAAATAATGCGGCGTCCTTAAAAGAAATCTTTGATGAAAAAGAAGAACTATATCAAACACTGTGGCAGCAATACTTTAAATGCGTTAATATAAAAGCAAGAAAGAATATGAAGCTGCACATACAACACATGCCTAAAAGATATTGGAAGTATTTGGTAGAGAAGAAGTGAAAGAATATTGATTAAATTCTTATGAAAAAATATGATTTTATGAAAGTAATTTAAATATTATTTGCATTTACATTACAACAACGTATTCTCTCCATAACTCAACTTTCCATCAACAATTTTTGCAGGCGATGTATAAGTATGCTCTGTTGACTTTTCAATATCCATAATGTGATATACTTTCCATCCTTTTATTTTTAAATCATCAGAAACCAATGAACGGTGACACCGCCACCACACAGCTTCGGAGCACATGTAAGCAGTTCTTTGTTTCATAGCTATATCTTCCAATTGCTGTATTCCTTTTATGAATTCATTTGTTTCCATATAGTCGGCATAACCTCTAAAGCTTGCATTCTTCCAGGCAGTATTTTTCGAATCATGCTTTGCTTGCCTCCTTCCTCCTAATGACTTTAAATGAATATATTCAATATTATTTCCAGGCAAATAAGCTTCAAGATTTTCTTTATTAAAATGCGGATAATGCCGTGAGCCGGGGTAACTTCTTATATCTGCAAGAATCTTTATGTCAAATGAATGAAGCATTGAAACAAATTGTTCTAATGTTCTTGTTGAATGTCCAATTGTCCAGACAATTTTTTGTTGTAATGTAAGCACACTAAAAATCAAAGATCAGTATTTAAAATATTAATTAATTATAATATTGCCAGCAATTACTGCCAGTGCAATCACATAAAAGCACTATCTTTTATGTGGCTTCATATCCAAAAAATAATGGCCGCGGTAAGGCTTATAATAAAAAGAAAAGTGGCCAGGTAAGCAATGATTACGAGCACTCGTTTAATGCAATACTCATATAATAGCTTTACAAAATCACTTCATAATACTCAATATTTTTTTCATCTATCATCTTCTTAAACTGCTGGTTAATGTAGGTTCCTATACTTTCTTTTTTCTTAATAATCGTTAAAAATTTATCCCACATTTTTCTATTCATTTTTGTGTAATGATAAATTTTCTCACCGCTGTACGCTATCTCTATGATCTTTTTTGATGGGTCATAATCAATATCGGTAATGGCTTCGGAAGAAACTTTTATAAAGTTGCCGGTGTGCAGCCGCCTGATATGTTGTGCTGTCAGCTTCATGAAATTGGTTGGTCAATTTTCAATCCACAAAGGCAAATTTTACTTTGTTTTTGACACTTCTATACTCCAGTCGCTGCCGCTTGCAATATGATATGTACCGGCAAAACTGCCCTGGTTTAATGCAACAGCCATTTGTAAAAGGCTGTTCAAATATACGAGTGGCTTGCCTTTGGCCACAGCACCAAAAGTGGCGCTGTATGGAGCATTGCCTTCATATACTTTTTTATTTTTATCATAAATAATAAGGTGAAGTATATCGCCATAATGAGCATTGAGCTGTTTAAACAAGTCGCTGCTAATATTCGTCCAGAGATTACCATACTGAACATCAAGAATAGAAATATTTCCTTTTATTTTCTTCTCTTCCATTATTGCCTTCTGGTAAGGAATGCTCACTACAGTATCCGGTAGCAATTTTCCTACCTGCGCAAAACTTATAACGCCTGCGGCCAGCCTGGCGCCTGTGTAAGCATATACGTCGCGACCATGAAATGTGTAAGACGCTTCCGAGCCTTTTCTGCGGTTGACAGTTTCATCAATTTCCCTTAATGAATCAATGCCTAACGATTGCGCAATGAGAGTGAGTGTGCCATTATCCGGCGTTACAATAAATTGGCCCGACTTTGTTTTTAGTACAACCGACTTCCTGCTGGTGCCTACGCCGGGATCAACCACAGAAACGAAAACCGTACCCACAGGCCAGTAAGGCACTGTTTGCTGCAGCCTATAAGCTGCTTCCCAAATGTTATAAGCAGGAATTTCGTGTGTAACATCGTACATTTTCAACTCTGGCGAAACGCCTGAAGCCACGCCTTTCATCGCAGAAACGGCACCATCTTTTAAGCCAAAATCTGACTGAAAAACTAAAATTTTATTTTGTGCATTTGCATAAACATAACAGAAAAGCATACACGCAAAGAATGATATATATTTATTTAAATTCATACAACTTGCTTGTTAAATAATAAACTAAAAATTAAAAGACAGTTTGCTAAAGAAGCGTATTCCGTTAAAGCCCATCTGCACAGAATCCCAGGGACCGCCGGATTCGTTATCATATACCTGGCTGCCAACATTAGGATCAGGACTGTATCTTGCGCCGGGAACAATTCCCAGATCGGGGTGAACATTGAAAACGTTGTCGGCACCAACAAATAAGCTAACGCTTCTTGTAAATTTAAAAGATGCATATAGATCTGTGGTTACTTTTCCATTAAAATTAAAAACTTCGGGCACTACACTTTTACCATCTTCCGTACTTACATAGGGATCAATACCGGTAAAGCTTCCAGATATATTTGGATCTCCTGGCTCACCGGAGCCTGCTACACCAGGACCTGTATATCCAAAGCCCAAAAGTCTTATCTTACCAAAATAAGTAAGATGCGTGCCGATGCTGAATTTGCTAATGCCATATTCAAGATTCAATGAAGCTTTTGACTTTGGGGCCGATGCTAATAAAAATGCCTCTTCCCTGTCACTAAAAAATGTTTTGCGATGCAAGTAACTATCATTGAGTAATGGCGGCACATTTACTTTATCAACCGTCATGTGTTGTATATTGCCTGCCAGCAAAAGTTTAATTCTTTTATTACCCCATGTTTTATTATAATCAATTACTACATCAAGGCCTATGTTGGTAGTGCTTACTGCATTATCAAAAAACTGCGCTGTAGATACGCCAATGCTGTTTAGTTGCGATGTAAAAGATGCAGGAAGCGTGGTGTCGTAGGCACTAAATAAGCCTGATAATACGATCCGGTTCTTTACTTTTACCCAATAGCCATCAAGTGTGAAAGTGAGGCCTGTAAATGGTTTCCATGAAAAACCGAGGCTGCCATTTACTGAAGTTTCCTGTTTTAATTTGGGTATGCCTGCGGCCTTGGTTATAGGATCGTCGTTACGCGCTATACGAGATTGAACCAATTGCCCGCCGCTAAAAGAAGTAAGTGTGTTGCCGAAATTTATTTGCTGCAAAGAAGGGGCGCGGTAGCCTGTACTTATTGATCCTCTAAGGTTAAAATTATTAGCAACTTTGTAACGTGAGGCTAATTTGTAGGTGCTTACAAATCCGAAATCAGAATAATTTTCCACACGAACGGCGCCATCTACTAAAAATTGTTTAGTAACATTTAACTCTGCATCCACATAAGCGCCCACATTTGTACGATGCGCTTTCACTTCATCTGACGGGCTAAAACCTGGAAACCCTTGTGCGCCTGCTGCAGGAACTCTTAAGGAATCGTCGTAACCATCTCCTACCAGATTTTGATAAACAATTCCTGCCGTGTCGTAGCTGCCATAAGAGCCGAACTCACCTTTATAAATAGAATATCTTTCATACCTAAACTCCGCACCAACACCAAGGTTAAAACCTTGTGCTACTGATTTAAATGGTTTGTTCAGATCAAGGTTCACTGTATTTTGTAAAAAATTAAAACCGCCATCATCAAAATGGGTAGGCGACGTTTTTCCTACATCAGAAGCATTAAAAGTTTTATCTCCATAATAATGAAAATCATTTCTTCCCAAAGTATTGCTTACATCCCAGCTCCAGTCGTTAGAAGTGGTTCCTCGTATGCCTGCCGCCATAGACATATCTATAATATGTGTTTGAATATGCGGGTTATAAAAGGTTTCGCCATCGCGGGATTTATGCATGATGGAAGGAACGTATAACAGATTGCCATTGTTATCCACAGGGAAACGTTCCGGCTTGGCACTATAGTTTCTCGTGTATGCATACGCATCAGAGGCTTTATAATTATAGCCGCCAAAGGAATAAAAAGTTACTTTGTTATTTGCGCTTGTTGGTATTTCCATATTATACATTGCGCCGCCGGTAGTTACAGAGCCATCTCCAAATGCACGCCTGCCGGTGTTGGTGGGCAGCGCTTTGGAGTTGGTAGAAACATTGGTATCAGGCACCTGCCTGAATGTTTTTTGCTGTTGTAAAAAATCTAAAGAAAGATTTATAAAACCGCCATTCTTTCCAATAGCAAAACCATTGTTGGCAGAAAAAGTATAAGTGCCTCCATCAACGCGGTGGCCGGTGTAATACTGGCTTGGGTCAACGCTGTTTAAAGAATTATATTTATGATCGTAATAGCCTGCAACGCCGGTGTTAATCGTCCAGTGATTAATATCTTTTTTTAAAACAATATTTATTACTCCGGCCATTGCATCTGAGCCGTATTGGGCAGATGCACCATCGCGTAAGATCTCTATCCTGTCCACTGCTGCTTCAGGAAAAGCATTTAAGTCTGCCCCGGAATTTCCTCTGCCTCTTGTGCCAAATAAGGTTACAAATGCTGTCTGGTGGCGCCTTTTACCATTTATTAAAACCAATGTCTGGTCTGGCCCTAAGCCGCGTAGCGTACCAAGGTCCACATGATCTGCACCATCGGCACCGCTTTGTTTATTATAATTAAAAGATGGGGCCGCATAATTTAATTGTGAAACAAGATCAGCTCTTGCAGTAGTTGTGCCGGCCTGGTTAATGTTTATTACATCAATAGGTACAGGCGTTTCCGTTCTTACCCTGCCACCGCTTCTTGAGCCAACCAGTACAATCTCTGAGAGATCTGTTATTGAGCTGTTGAGAGCAATATTAATTTCGGGCCTGCCATTTATTTTTGCAAATGCTGGCTGGTAGCCAATTGCGCTCACCTGCAGTTCGTTATTAGCGCTTGCATTTATATGAAATAATCCATTGCTATCTGTTACAGTTCCTGCGCGTGAAGACCGGAGCTTAACAGTAACACCATCTATGGGTGCGCCCGTTTTAGCATCGGTAACTTTTCCTTTTACAACAAAAGATTGTGCAAAGATTGATGACTGGCTTAAAAGCAGTATCAGGGACAGCTTTAATATTTTGGTCATAATTATAAAAGTAGTTTAAAACGAATATAATTATCAATGCAGAGATACCAAGAAATAAAATTTGATATTATATGATGTCCAAACATAATATATCATTGATCTGATTCGCTTGCACGATGCAAGCCTGCATTCATGTGAATCAAAAACATTTAATTTTACGCTCCCAAAAAAGTGTACATGCCATCATTCGCAGTAGAGATAAAAAATCTGTTTAAGCAATATAAAAACAACACAATAACTAGTATTGAAAAACTGCCTCAAAGCGGTAGCGACAGGGTATATTTCAGAATAGTAACCGATGATGGATCTTATATTGCCACCTGCAATGAAAATGTAAATGAAAATAAAACCTTTATAAAATTCAGCAAGCATTTCTTAAAGACAAAAAATCCTGTTCCGAAAATTTTTATAGCTAACAGTAATAAAACTATTTATATACAACAAGACTTTGGTGATACTTCCCTGCTGCATGAGCTGGAAAAATATGGGCATAATGATTATGTATATAAACTTTACCAGCAAAGCCTGGAGAAGCTTGCCAGGCTCCAGATTGAGGGAGATAAAAAATTTGATTATGGCTGGTGTATCACCTCACAGGAGTTTGGCAGGCAGGCCATCATGAGCGATCTTTTGTATTTTAAATATTATTTTTTAGACACGCTTAAAATTGCTTACGATAAAGAAAAGCTTATTGATAATTTTGAAGCTCTGAGCACTTATCTTGATCATGCAAAGCATAAGTATTTTATGTTTCGCGACTTTCAAAGCAGAAACATTTTTATACAAAATGGGCAAGTAAATTTTATAGATTACCAGGGCGGCATGAAGGGCGCCTTGCAATATGATGTTGCATCTTTGCTATGGCAGGCCAAGGCCAACTTATCTGATGAATGGAAAAATTCTTTACTGCAATACTATATTGATTGCATAAACGAAATTCTTCCGAAACCGGCTAACAGAAAGCGTTTTGAAAGCCAGTATAACGGTTATGTGCTTATAAGGCTGCTGCAGGTTTTAGGCGCTTATGGCTTTCGTGGTCTGTTCGAAAGAAAGTCACATTTTTTAATCAGCATCCCTTTGGCGCTTACAAATCTTAAATGGTTTTTGCAAAATAAAGAAACTGGAATTGCCTTGCCCGAGTTTGAAAGAATCTTAGATCTGATTGTGAAAGATGACATCATAAACAGGTTTCATCCTTTGCAGGCAGATGCAAGTACGAAGCTTGTCGTAAAAATCTATAGCTTTTCTTATTTAAAAAGTGGTTATCCAAAAGATGAAACCGAAAATGGCGGCGGTTTTGTTTTCGATTGCCGCGGAATACTTAACCCCGGCAGGTTTGAAGAATATAAGCAGTTAACCGGAAGAGATAAACCAACGATTGATTTTCTGGAACAGCAAACAAAAATGCCTGAGTTTTTAAATAATATATACAATACTGTGGACATTTCTGTGGAGGATTACCTGCAAAGAAATTTTGCATCTTTATCTGTGAGCTTTGGATGCACAGGTGGCCAGCATCGCAGTGTGTACGCAGCCGATGCGCTTGCCAGGCACCTGAGAAATAAGTTTCAGGTTAAAATAGATCTGCAGCATATTGAACAGCATATTCACGAGCAAAAAGGGTTTTAAAAAAGTTATGATGAAAGCTATGATATTGGCAGCCGGGTTGGGCACACGGCTGAAACCCTTTACCGATAAGCATCCCAAGGCTCTTGTTGCAATTAATAATAAAACTTTATTGCAAAGAAATATTGAATACCTGGCTTCCTTTGGTATTAAAGATGTGATCATTAACGTCCATCATTTTGCGGAGCAGGTTATAAATTTTATAAAAAAAAATAATGGCTTTGGCAGTAATGTTACCATTTCCGATGAAAGCGATGAAGTGCTGGAAACAGGCGGCGGATTGCTGAAAGCGCGTTGGTTTTTTGAAGATACTGATGAGCCATTTGTGTTAATGAATGCAGATATTTTAACGGATATGGATTTGGATGCCATGATCAATCAACATAAAAAACCTGGTTCTGTGGCAACGCTTGCAGTAACAGCGAGACAAAGCACAAGGTATTTTTTATTTGATGAAGCGCAGAATTTGTGCGGGTGGAAAAATGAAAAAACCGGAGAACAAAAAATGAGCAAAGAAGCCGCTTACTTGTTTCCAAAAGCTTTCAGTGGTATTCATGTTATTTCACCAGCAATATTTTCATTAATAAAATACCGTGGTAAATTTTCTATGGTAGATGCATATCTTGATATAGCTGTAACCCACGCCATCAAATGCTTTGATCATAGCAATAGTAAATTTATAGACGTAGGTAAACCGGAAAGTATTGCAAAAGCAGAGGAGATGTTCAGGTGAGAATAAGATACCTATTTATTAAACGATGGATGAACAACAACCTTTGAACCTGTGAATTCTTCTTTAAGATTACTAATAATCAAGGTAAAAAATTCCATAAGTGTTTCGTAAGTCATATCCTTCGTTGTATAGGCTTCTACTTCTACTTCAAGAAAATCTATGTTTCAACTTTACAGGTAAATTCTCATCCAATAAAAGTTTCATCGTTGATAATTGCAGATAAAGCAAATTTTTTTGCACTCCAGTCAATAACAGCAGTGGCCTGCGCTTTAGAAACAGTTGGAAAATCCTCAATAAATTCATCAATGGTTATACCTTTTTCCAAGTGCCAGAATAAGCTTTCCACCGGAACACGTGTGCCTTTAAATACAGGTTTCCCAAATTGAATTTCAGGATTTACAGTTATAAAAGACAATGAATTCATTACGTATTTTTCAGATTATGATAAAGTAAACTTTAGCTGATATTTTATTATCACCTTACTTCTTCTCATTAAACAATTCATTTTTAGAAACCACTTTCACTTTATCTTTTGGCTTCAAAGTTTTTGATACAACGTCGTAGGGGCCTGTAACCACTTGTTCACCTTCTTTTAAGCCGGCAGTTATTTCTATATAATTTATGTCTTGTATACCTGTTTTTACTATTTGCTTTACTACTGTTCCATCTGCCTGAATTTTAAAAACTATTTCATCAAGATCGTTGCCATTGCCGCTGTTACCTGTTATATCCGTTACATCATCATTGTTGTTAGCATTTTTTTTATCGCTGTGCGTTTTACCATTTCCTGTGGAATCATTTTTTTCCCGGGTAGTAACTGCGTTGATAGGTATGGAGAGAACGCTGGAATGCGTGTTCGTTTGGATATCAGCATTGGCGCTCATTCCGGGGCGAAAAGGGAAATTTTTTGACTTTGAAGGATTTATCAGATCTTTATAAGAAGATGGGGATAATCTTATATACACCTTATAATTTGTTACGTCGGTGCTGGTAGCGGAAGATGTTTCTGTTTGCGTGGCGGCACCGTTATTACTGCTTGCAATTTGGGTTACCACGCCGGCAAATTTTTTATCATTATACGCATCTATATTTATAGTGGCGCTATCGCCAAGGTGTACTTTTGGTATATCATTTTCGCCCACGTCCACTCTTACTTCTATCTGGCCAAGATCTGCGATGCGCATCATTTCTGTGCCCGCCATCATGGAGCTTCCCACCACTCTCTCGCCCTTTTTCACACTTAACAAAGAAACTACACCATCCATAGGCGATACCAGTGTAGCAAGGCTTATATCTTTATTAGCTTTTGCCAGGGCTGCTCTTGCGCTTTGAACACCCGCCTGTCCTGCATTTACGCCTTGCCTCGCTGCCGTAAGGTTAGCAACCGCTGTTTTAAAAGCCGCATCGGCTGTATTAAATTCATTGGCAGAAATCACTTTTTCATCATACAATTCTTTTTGCATGGTATAGGTTTTCTTTGCCTGGTCCAGCTGCGCCTGCAAGGCCCCGATAGACGCTGAAGAGTTGGCCACCTGCGCCTGCTGCTGCACTACATTGGCGGCTGCCTGGTCTCTTTGTGTGGCATAAATATCTCCATAAATTTGCGCAAGTACTTGGCCTTTTTTTACGCTGTCGCCCTCTGCTACATTAAGCGCTACTATTTGTCCGGAAATATCAGGGCTTATCTTCACTTCTACAACAGGATATACTTTGCCACTTGCATTCACCGTTTCTACGATAGTGCGCTTTGTTGCATTTTCTGCAGTTACTTTTATGCCATCATCTTTACCTATAACACCTGCTTTTTTTAAGATAACCAAAAGAAGTATCAAGGCTATTAAAGAAAAAATGATCCATTTCAAACTTTTGCTCATACTAAAAATTATTTGATGTTCTTTTAAAAAATACTCTACAGCTTTATGCCCTGACCTTTATAAAACTCAAGCACTTTCATTTTAAAAATATAATCGAATTGGTTGGCCACGTACTGAAGCTTTGCGCTAAACAAGTTGTTTTGATCTGTTACCAGTTCTAATGTTGAAAGTATACCAATGTTGTATCTCTTCAATGCAAAATCGTAGCTGGTTTGTGCAGCATTTACTGACTTAACTGAAGAATTAAATTTTTCCAAAGCCACTGTAGCAGAATTATAAGCCTGGTAAATGTTTTGTTTCAATGTCTGGTTATCCAGCTGCACCTGGTATTCTAATGTTTTTATAGTAAGTTTCGATTTTAAATAATTGCCTTTTGCCTGCCAGCCATTAAAGATAGGCACTCCCAGGCTGATGCCTATTGACTGCCCAAAGTTGTTGCTGAACTGCGAGTTCAAAGGATCTGATGTAACGTAACCATTTTTGCTTCCGTTAAGGAAAACAGGCCTTTCCACATCTACATAGCCGCCATTATTATCGCTTATAACGAGGCCGCTGGGGGCATATCCATTTGCAATTTGCGTGTAGGTAGGCGTACGAAAATATCCGTAGTTAGTACTCAGGGTTCCGTATGCAGAAATACTGGGGTATAGCAATCCTTTTATTGCCAGTGAATTTTTTTGCGCAGCTTTTAAATTATAATCATTTACTTTTTGCAAAGGCTGGTTAGCTAATGCAAGCGCATAAACGCTTTCAGGCTGCAGATCTGCAATAGGGTCTATAGGAATTTTTTCTGCTGCAGGCTCTTCTATTTCAAATGGCGCAGCCACATCAAGATTCATGTAAGACTTCAAAACATATTTTGCCTGCGTAACATTTCCTTTAGCCGTGATCAGGTTAGCACTGTCAGTAGCAAGCTGCGATTCAATTTCCACTGCATTTAATTCTGGCAGCGCCCCGGCTTTTACTTGTTTGCTTACAATATCCAATTGAGATATAGATTGCTTCACCTGAACTTCTGCGATCTCTTCCTGCTCTTTTGCAAGCAGCACTTGCAGGTAAGAATTGGCTACCGTTAAAGCCATATCATTTTTTAATTTGGCAGTAGAAGCCTGCGCAGCAAGCTGAGACCATTGGTTGGCCAGCACTGTATTTTTTTTAGAATACCAGTTAAATATTTGCACATTAGTTTGAAAATCTAAACCCACCTGGAAAAAATTCTGGTTTTCTAAAATACCGGTTGAAGGATTTTGAGACTTGCCAAACCTATACCCATCGCTGTTGCTGAAGCTTGCGGTAGGTATTTGGGAAAGCCTGCTTTGCTTGTAAGTAATGCCAGCAACATCTTCCTGCACCTGGCTTTGCTTTATGGTAAGGTTATTATCCAATGCATACTGCACACATTTTTGTAGCGTCCATACTTCCTGTGCATGGCTGGTAAAGGCAATTAAAAAAAATATAATGAGCAGTTGAATTTTACGCATACAACAAAAATAAATAGTTTGTAATAACACTTGCTATGCAGTTGGATAAACGGTAAGCTTTTTATTTAAGATACTAAATTTTCTTTTTTTGAAAAAAAATATATTCTTCAATCTCCTACTCACCATTAACCAGTATTTGCTATATATTTTTATCATTTGCGTCGGGATGTACATTGCTGTTAACAACCTTTTTTCTAAACATTTTAGCCAGGTAATAAATGAAAATAAACAGTAGCAAAACCAACGAACCTATGAGCGCTGCATAATTATTGCTTTTATAATCTGCCGCTATACTTATGCCTATAAAAATATAAGCAGCTATAAAGATCAATGGCAGCAAGGGATACAGCTTCATCATAAAAATACCGCTGTTGTTCAGGTGGGCAGTTCGGCGGCGAATAACAAAAATGCTTCCTGCGGAAAAGATCATTCCAAAGCAATCAAGAAAAATGGTAAAGCTTAAAATGGTATCAAATTCTTTTGCCCAAAAAACTATTAAAACACATAAGGCTGAAAATACGCTCAGCGATGTAATAAGCACCTGCGTTTTTGTATGCCTTTTATTAAAGGCGGGTGGCAAAATACCATCATCGCTCATGGCTGCCATTACCCTTGGGTTACTCATAAGCAGAACATTTACATAACCTAACACACTTAAAAAAAGCAGTATGGATAATATGCGCTCGGCATTCACCCCAAACACCTTTGAGGCCATTATAGCTGCAATATTCTTACTGCTTTTTAGCTGATCAAAACCTATCACTTTTACATAAGCATAGTTAATAGATAAATATAAAATGATGATAATGGCTATGCCCAGAAAAATACCTCGCGGTATGTTTTTTTTAGAATTAACCACTTCTTCGCCAAAGTTTATGGTTTGCTGATAACCGCCATAGGTAAAGCTTACAGCCACCAGGCCTACCCCAAAAGCTTTTAAATATTCTTTTACCGTGGTGCTATGCTGAGATGCAGAAGCCATGATAGAACCAGGCGGATGACTTGCAAAAAACAACGGACTTATAAGCATGATCACCATAGTTATTTTAATAATGGTTAAAACATTTTGCGCCCGTGCGCTCATTTTTAAGCCAAGCAAATTCACTCCATAAAAAATTATTATAGCAATAATTGAAATGGCCACCTGCGTATTTTGCAAATAACCTGCGTTAGCTGAAACGCTTAGCCAGCCTGCGTTCTGCGATTGAGGTATTAAAATGCCTGTTATATATTCGCTGCCCACCAGCGCCACAGCAGCAAGCGATGCGGCATTAGAAACAAGAATAATACAGTTAATGGCAAAAGCAATTGAAGGGTGATACGCATAAGCGATCACTTTATAATAGCCCCCGGTTACCGGCATCCTGCTGCCTATTTCAGCATAAGTAAGCGCTCCGCAAAAAGCAATGATGCCTCCGGCGATCCATACGCTATAAAAAATAAATGGAGAATCAACAGCTTTTGCAACATTCAACGGAGTTCTGAAAATACCCATGCCTATCACCAGGCTTACCATAATGATTGTAAAATCAAAAAGAGTAAGCTGTTTTAAAGGTTTCATTTTCGGAAGATAAAAATATTTTGTGGTTACCTTCACGTTTAATAAAACTTATGCAATTAAAAAAACTTTTGCTGATGCTGTTGCCCGTGTACTCATGCGCATCAGCGCAAACCACCACACAGCCGGATTCTGTACAAGTACTTGAAAACATTGTCGTAAAAGCTTATGAAAATAACAGCCGCCTTATTGATGTGCCTGCGGCCATAAGTCTTGTTACCAAAACAGATCTCAACAGGTTTAATAACACAAATATTTTACCTGCCATGAACAACAATCCTGGTGTGCGAATGGAAGAGCGGTCGCCTGGCAGCTACCGGCTAAGCATTCGGGGCAGTTCTTTGCGCTCGCCTTTTGGCGTAAGAAATGTGAAGGTATATTACGACGGAATACCTTATACCGATCCTGGTGGTAACACCTATCTTAACCAGCTGGGGTTTTATAATATACAATCAATAGAAATTATTAAAGGACCGGCGGGCAGCTTGTATGGCGCAGGCACCGGCGGCGTATTGCTTTTAAGAAATGATGTTGGGCAGTTTCATTCTGGCGCCTCGGTTACCTATGATGGCGGAAGCTATAACCTTAACAACGTAAATGCTAACGTTCGATTTGGAAATAATGAATCTAATAATACAATCAATTATCAACATCAAACTTGCGATGGATACCGGGATCGTACTGCTTTGCGACGCGATGTAATTACCTGGGATGCAGTAAAAAAGGAAGGAGAAAAATCAATTGTGGAAGGGCATTTTTTATATGGTGATCTATATTATCAAACGCCTGGCGCACTTACTTTAAAAGAATATGATTCTATCCCAAAATCTGCAAGGCCTGCTGCAGGTGGCCTCCCAAGCGCCGCCCAATCGCAGGCAGCTTTTTATCAAAAAACTTTTTTAGCTGGCATTACGTTGGAACAAAAAATGAATGCTGACTGGAAAAATACGACAGCAGTATATGGTGCCTATTCGCAAACAAGAAATCCATCTTTCAGAAATTATGGAAGAACCACAGAGCCGCACTTTGGTGGCAGAACAGTTTTTGAATGGAATAAAAAAATAAACAATGCACTGCTAACTTTCCATGGCGGCGCAGAATTTCAGCAAAGCTTTAATACACAAAGAATTTATAACAATAAAAAAGGGCAAACAGATTCTCTGCAAACAGATGATGAGATTTTTAATAACCAGGGCTTTATTTTTATTGAGGGAAATGCACAGCTTACGCATGGCTGGGTAATAACGGCTGGCGCAAGTATTAATAAATATGGGCTTAACTTTCAACGGCTATCCAACGTACCGCCGTTTACTGATAACCGGAATTTTAATAATCAATTGACACCCCGTTTTGCTTTGCTTAAAGAGCTCACAAAAACTATCTCATTGTATGGAAGCGTTGCCAGGGGCTTTTCGCCACCAACTACTGCAGAGGTACTCCCGTCTACTAATGTTTTTAATTCGCAACTGCAGGCTGAAAGTGGCTTTGATTATGAGCTTGGCACAAGAGGAACCTTGTTTAACAATAAACTTTACTTTGATATAAATGCTTTTTTTTATAAGCTGCAAAATGCAATTGTTCAGCGCAGAGATTCGAGTGGCGCTGACTATTTTGATAATGCCGGCTCTGCAAAAGAAAATGGTTTGGAAACGTTTATCAGTTATGAGCTTATTAATAACCAGCAAAGATTTTTTAATTATGCAACTGTTCATGTAAGTGATACCTGGAACAATTTTCATTATGGCAATTTTAAGCAACTGACTACTGATTATTCCGGAAATAAATTACCCGGTGTAGCTCCTCAAACTGTTGCTGCAAGCCTTGATATTACTACAAAAGCCGGCATTTATTTGAACACTAATTTCTTTTATAGCGCACGCATTGCCATGAACGATGCTAATTCGCAATATGCTGCTGATTATAACTTATTGGGTGTGAGACTTGGCTTCAAAAGCTTTGCAGCAAAGAAAATTCAGTGCGAAATTTTCGCAGGCGCAGATAATATTTTCAATGAAAAATACAGCCTTGGGAATGATATAAATGCTGCTGGTGGACGCTATTACAATCTGGCACCGGGCATAAACTATTATGCAGGCATCAGCATTAATTTTATTGATAAATAGTGATAATTCGTCTGTATAGTAACTGTTATCCTCTACATGTTATTCAGTCGGTAAAGGAATATCTCTTTTCAGCATGTCACTTCTGTTGGCAATATTCCATGCGGTTAAAAAAATTAAGCGCGCTCTTTTTTCCATCTCATCAAAGTTTATTTTATCCACAGTGTCGGTTGGCTTGTGGTAATCTTTATGAATACCGTCAAAAAAGAAAATGATGGGCACACCTTTTCTCGCAAAGTTGTAATGGTCGCTGCGGTAATAAATTCTTTCCGGATCCTTCGGATCATTAAACTTATAATCCAGTTCCAGCTTTGTATAAGCATTATTTACCGTGGTGCTGATGGGCTTCAGGTCGCTGCTTAATTTATCATCTCCAATTACATAAATATAATTCGTGCTGTCGCCATATTTTCTTCCCGGGTCCCGGCGTCCTATCATGTCAGTATTAAGATCTACTGCAGTGCTATCCAGCGGAAACAAAGGATGATCTGAATAGTATTCAGAGCCCCAGAGCCCTTTCTCCTCGCCGCTTACCGTCATAAACACTATTGTTCGCCTTGGCCCGTAGCCATCAGCTTTTGCTTTTGCAAATGCTGCCGCCATCTCTATTACGGATACTGTTCCGCTGCCGTCGTCGTCAGCACCATAATAAATAAGGCTATCCTTTTTACCTAAATGATCATAATGACCTGTAAGAAAAACATACTCATCTTTCTTATCGCTTCCTTCCACATAGCCGATTACATTGCAGGCAGATGATTGGATTTTTATTTTTTTGAACGATAGCTTTGTTCTTACATCTTTGCTGATAGAAATATCTTTTAAAGGAGCCATTTCTTTTGAGTTCTTTAATAATGCTGCAGCTTCCTGCTTTCCTAAAATATCAGAAATCACTTGTGCGGTAACGGTTAGTACGCAAACGTTTTCATTGTCTGAATTTTTCTCATGAATGAAATAAAGATTGCTTTTTTTTGAACTTTCAGCAAGAGAGGAAGAAATGGTATCCATGTTTGGGTATAACAGCAATAGCCCTGCAGCCCCTTTTCTATAAGCAATAGCAGCCCGCCTGGTTATGCTACGGCTCCACGATGATGGCTTGTCACTTCCGCTCACAACATATGCGCCGTTTAGCATGGGCTCACCCATACAAACCAACACCAGCTTACCTTTTACATCTTTGCCTGCATAATCATCATAATTTTTATCGCTTATGCCATAACCGGCAAACACTATATTTTTTGTATCAATATCATTACTTCCACTGCCCGGGCTAATAATATAATCTTTGCCAAACTTGTATTTTCTTTTTCCAATCTTCAATGTTTTGGGCAGCAAAGTGTCTTTGTATATTGGATAGTTTTGCTGGTAATTATCTAATGATGGTGGTGATGTCAACCCGATCTCTTTAAACTGGCTTTCAATATAAGCCGCAGCTTTGCGCTGGCCTTCAGTGCCGGTTTCCCGGCCTTCCATACCTGCAGAAGCAATAATAGTGAGCTGCTTTTTTAATCCATCCTGCGTAATGGTTTCGGCATATTTATATGGTATATCCGGTGCCTGGCAAAACAATTTTGCATTTATAAAAAAAAGAAAAAGAAAAGTGCAGCAGTAGTTTTTCATGAGGATTTTTTGCGAATGCTTAAAAACAAAGTTTACAGAATCTCTTAAGTTTTATGCAGGATGGTCCTCTTCCATGGAAATTTTATCAACACGGGCTTTATGCCTGCCACCTTCAAAGTCGGTATGCATAAAAATCTCTATCATCTTTTCCACTGATTCTTCTCTTACAAACCGGGCCGGAATGCAAATAACGTTGGCATTATTGTGTTTTCTTGCAAGCTCTGCCAGTTGCTCTTCCCAGCAAAGAGCCGCACGAATACCCTGATGTTTATTAGCGCTTATCGCCACGCCATTACCGCTGCCGCAAATGAGTATTCCAAACGATGCTTCGCCCTTCTCAACAGCATTGGCAACAGGATGCGCAAAGTCCGGGTAATCAACTGAAGCAGTAGAGTACGTACCAAAATCTTTCCATGAAACATCTTTGCCATCAAGAAAAGAAATGATAGCTTCTTTATATTCAAACCCTGCATGGTCGCAGCCAATGGCAACGGGCAATGCTAAATTAAATGTGCATGACATAACAGAGATTTTTATTACTATAAAATTAAATAAAAAAAATCCGGTGGTGGCCGGATCGTTTTTGTGAAAATTATTTATAGGTAAAAAATTAATCAATTGCATCGTACACAAGGCCTGCAACAATTGCATATACGGCATGATGCAAAATATCAACGGCTATATCTTTTGGCTCCCACTCATTTATTGGCGGCGCAATGCCAAGCTTAGGCTCGATAGTTATGGCCGTGCCCCAAACGGCAACCATGTGTGCAGACGTGGCGCTAAAACCTGTAAGCCCGGCAAGAGAAAGCAAGCCGCGCAGCACTCCCCATGTGGTTCCATACACCCAATGCACTTCATTGGAAAACTCAGTTTTATTTCCCGGCGTGGCCTCAATATGCAATGTTTTCTTTACTGCATCGGCAGGCGCAGAGCTCGGCCTTCTTTTAGTAATTCTCATTTCTATCAGCTGAGATACAGTCATAGCAAGGGTTCCGGCAAGGCCGGCAATAAGGCCTTTGCCTATTGCGGCGCCTATTTCTCCCAAAATTGTTGATTCGTGTTTCATTTTCATTTAATTATGATTAATTTATTTTAGCTTAAAATTTATTAAGAAGCCTTGCAAGCTCTATCACATAAAAAAATATTAATGTTTAAATATAAAAGTAAACGCTTACTTTAATATTTATAAAACGAATTATTACTTTCTAAAAAAAATTATGAACGCTTTTAAATATATAATTTTTAGCATAGCAATACTATCTATTGCCTGCCATTCAAACAATTCCAATGCTGATAAAAAGCCCGTGATTGTTGACCTGCCACAGAAAAAACCTATAGCAACTGATACATCTGGCAATAAAACTTCCCTGTCTTCTTTTAGTTATAATTTAAAAAACCCAACACATAGCTGGCGGCTTCCTGACCAGCTGGTAGAAGTTTCCGGCAATACCTGGGTGGATAATGATCATTTGATTTTGATAGAAGATATTCACCCAAATTTATATTTTATAAAAATTGATGATAAAGCTGCAACGCTCGAAAAGCTCATTCCTTTTGCCACGGAAGACAAAGATAAATTTGATATAGAAGATGTGGCGATGGTAAAAAATACGGTGTATGCTTTATGGAGCCATGGCACTCTTTTTAAAATAAACGACTGGCAGGGCAAGCCACAAATAAATGAGATAAAAACTTTTTTAAAAAAAGAAAATAACACAGAAGGATTGTGCTACGACCCTGTTATAAATGAATTGCTGATAGCTTGTAAAGACGCCTCGGGGCTGCCTGATGAAAAAAAATCTACCAAGGCTGTATACGTTTTCGATATACAAAAAGAGGAGGTAAAGAACACACCTTTTTTAGTAATAAAGAAAGAAGATTTTGAAAGTGTTGCGGGGCAAAAAATCCATTTCAATCCCTCCGCAATTGCCATACATCCTGTAACACACGATATTTATATGTTGTCTACAAGAGATACCAAATGTATGGCTGTATTCACTCACAGCGGCGCATTAAAATCTTTTCAGCTTATAGATCCGGAGCTTATGCCGCAGCCGGAAGGCATTTGCTTTTCTCCTGAAGGCAAGCTATACCTGAGTTCCGAAGGTAAGAAAGGCAGCCCGGGCAATTTATTTGAGTTTGACCCTTTTGGTAATTAAGAAACTTTACATGGAGCCAACAAATGCTGCGCTTATAACTTGACCAAGAATACTGATAAATAATCCCGCATAAATATCAAACGGTGTATGATCGCTTACGATCATTCGGGATGTGCATACAATGCCGGCTATTAAAAAAATAACCATTGCAGCTAAAAAAATTGAATAAGAAAATCCTGCAAAGATTATTATCATAATTAACCCCAGCAAGGCTCCTATGCCCAGGGCGTGCATGCTTATTTTAAAATAACTATTAGCTAAAAGTGCTGCAGAGGAAGAAAGAAAAACTCCGAAGATAAAACCGGTAAGAATAGCTGGTACGCCAGGCTGGCTGCGAAAAACCAGGTACATCCAGAAGTAAAAAAAGTTCGCAATTATATAAGGTATGATTCTCTCCTTTTGGGTTTTTAAAAAAATGTTTTTTATAAATCCTAAAGGCTTTAATAACAAAACCATAAAGGCAGGAAAAAAAATAGTGTTGTACACCACAGGCAGAAAGATCATTAGTTTTTCGTGGGGTGATATGCCTGTAAAATAATACTGATGTATAAAGGCCAGATACCATGCAGCTATGGCTGGTATAAAAAGCGGGTGAAAGAGGTAGGAAAAAAATTGCGCTGGCAGCGTTAAGGCCTGCGAAGGCTTGCTGGCAGCTTGTTCTAGCAATTTATCTTCTGCTGTAAAATTGTTATCCACTTATAATTCTTTTCTTAATCTTGCCACAGGTATGTTGAGTTGCTCACGGTATTTGGCTACCGTTCTGCGTGCAATGTTATAGCCTTTTTCCTGCAGCAGCTCTGTAAGCTTTTCATCGCTCAGCGGATGCTGCTTGCTTTCTTCTCCTATAAGGTTGCTGAGTATCTTTTTCACTTCACGTGTGCTTACTTCTTCGCCACTGTCTGTAACAAGACTTTCGCTGAAAAAGAATTTAAGCCGGTAAGTTCCAAATTCTGTTTGCACAAATTTACTGTTAGCCACACGGCTCACGGTACTTATATCCAGCGATGTTCGCTCTGCAATATCTTTTAGTATCATCGGCCTCAGATCGGTATCATCGCCGGAAAGAAAAAAATCATGCTGGTATTCCATGATCGTTTCCATGGTGCTCAGTAAAGTATGCTGCCGTTGTTTTATGGCATCTATAAACCACTTGGCCGAATCAATTTTTTGCTTAATAAAAATGACTGCTTCTTTTTGCCGCTTGTCTTTTTTTGTGCCTTTATCGTAGTCACGCAGCATGTCTCTGTATCCTTCGCTTATGCGCAGGTCGGGTGCGTTTTTTGAGTTAAGCGTTACCTCCAGTTTGCCAGCATTATTCAATACAAAAAAATCGGGTATAACATAACTTTGCAACTTATTGGTTTCTCCCACCTGCCCGCCAGGCTTGGGGTTCAGCTTTATGATCTGGTTAATTACATCTTTAATTCCGTCATCATCCAGGCTAAGGCCACGTTGTATTTTTTCGTAATGTTTTTTAGTAAATTCTTCAAAATAATTTTCTAAAACATTTATAGCCGTTGTTACAGACCTGGTATTGTTTCCCTTTCTTTTTAATTGTAATAAAAGGCATTCTTTCAAATCTCTCGCAGCTACGCCCGGCGGGTCGAACTGCTGAATAAGCCTGATGATGTTTTCCACTTCCTTTTCATCGCTTATTATATTTTGCCTGAAGGCGAGGTCATCAACTATAGAAGAAATCTCACGTCGCAAATAGCCATCATCATCAATACTTCCTATTATTTGCTCAGCTATTTTTTGCTGATGCTCATCAAGGTTCAGCATAAGCAATTGATTTTTCATCGTATCATAAAACGATGTTTCCACTTTATGAGGAACTGTTTTTGTTTCGTCAGGATCGCCATAGTTATCATCGCGAAGCTTATAATCTCCCGGCTCATCATCACTTTCAGAAACATACTCACTTATATCAATATTACCATATTCATCTTCGCTTCCTTCTGTTTCAAAATCCTCTTCTCCTTCAAATTCATCTTTTGGTGCATCAAAATTATCTTCATGGCCTTCATCAGTGTTTTCCAGCGCAGGGTTTTCTTCCAGCTCTTCCTTTATCCGCTCCTCCAGGTGCGCAGTAGGAACCTGCAGCAGCTTCATCAGTTGTATTTGTTGTGGCGATAATTTTTGTAACAGCTTTTGCTGCAAACGCTGGCTCAGAGACATCCGTATATTCTTTTAAGATCGTAAATTTGTGCAGCAAAAATAAGGATATGTTTTTTTGGAATAAGATTTGTGGCCAGGTAATAATTTTTTTATTTTTTTGTAATGCATCCTATGCGCAAACATCTGTTCATTTTATAAATTCAAATACAAACTCTTTTATAAGTAAAGCCGCCGCAGCGCCATCTGCGCATTTTTATTTACCCGCTTATCCTTCAATTGTAAAACGCATAAACGCCCCGGTTTCTGCGAACTTCATTACAAGTAATTACAGTTTTTTTTGCAAAGAAGAATTAAGAATAGAAAAAGCAACTAAAATTCCTTTGCGTTTCAGGCTTGGTTCGCTGGAGCAATGCAATTTTTATGAAGGCAAAAAGCAGTAGCCTTTTACAAAAGATTACCTGTTAGTTTTTATATTTTTGCGTGCATGTTTACATTCTTGCTTCAAAAACGTGTTCTGTTATTTCCTTTTATTTTTTTTATTTATTGTATGCCGGCAGCCGGCCAGGGAAAAGATTCTTCATTTATAAAAGTGAAAAATGATAGCATGTACCTGCGTGAGGATTCTATGCTTCGCATAAAAAATTTCAGCCCTTACTTTACTTTGCATGTAGATTCTACGCTTGATTATCATTTTGAAATAAATAAAAATCCATCTCAATATTATTGGTATTTAAAAAATTCTCCAGTTGGCTTAAAGATCAATAAAGACAATGGTGTTCTGCATTTCAGGGCCGACCGATCCTATTTTCTTTCTGGAAAATTAAAATACGATAATGAATATAAAGTAAGAATAGGTATCCAGAATCTCAACTATCCCCAGGAAAGAATTGATACGTTTTTTACACTTGTTTTTTATAACACAGAAATTATTCCTTCAAGAATAAAGCCCACTGTAAGCGGCGATATTACCATAGAAGAAGGCGACACGCTTAACTTTAAATTGCAGTGTGATGATGGCAGCTTTCCTATAGAATCTATTGCCTATAATAGTAACTTTCCTATTCATTCTATAACGCCCATTGCGCATTGCGGCGATGATTTTACCTGGGAAGCGCCTTACGATTTTATAAAGGATAATGATAAGGCAGATCATAAAGTGCTTACCATAAATTTTATTGGAACAGATAAATTTTTTAATCATGATACGGCGAAAGTGAACATTACGGTAAAGCAAACTATAAACTATCCTTTCCAGCTTGTTCAATATAATAAAATAAGCACCGACATTGAAAAATATATTGTTCAGCTTAAAAGCACCTTTAGAATACTGGATCAAAAAGTAAAGCACACACAAAATACACGAACCTCTTTCGACCTTACCTCTGCATCCACAGCATTAGGCGGCACTGTTTTTTCATCTTTGCCCACTCAAAGCGAACAAACCACCGGAAAGATATTACCCAGTGTGGGCGTGGCTTTGGTGCCTGTAAAGGAAGCGGTAGCGCCATCAAAAACGGCTGAACAAAATTCTGCCTCATTGGTAAGAAGTGATATAAAAAGATTGCAATACCTGCTTACAGATAATTTGCTTACAGGCGAAAAAGACCCGGATATTGTAAAGAAAACGCAGAAATTAAGAGATGAACTTTTGCAAGTACAGTTGCAATTAATTGATGTGCCCGTGGTAGAAGACAGCGTTAATAGTAAAGACCTTGATGAATATTTTAATAGTCCTAAGGTAAACAAAAAGTATCGCTTAAAAGGCAAATAATATGCATAGAGATCTATACATATTATTTGTAAATTCTCAAACTTAGTCTGTCTTTGGCACAGATGTTTTTTCTTCGCTCATGCCCCACCTGCGGCCACCACAGCGGTTTCGCCATTCTGCTTTAAATTTTTCTTTTTCTTCAGGAGTCATGCTGGCTAATTTTTCCTGCATTTTATTTTTCCAAACATGATCTCTTCTGCCTTGCCAGCCGCCCCTGCGGCCAAAACCGCCAAACAAAATTTTACTTAATAATAATATGCCCAATGCCTGAAAAAATGTTATTGCCTTTACGCCAATAACTGCCGGCAAAATGGCATTCCATAAAGCCATAACAATGCCGCTGAATACAGCCACCGCTGCAACAAAAATGATTGCGAACATGAATACCTTTTTACCCCAAAACTTTTTCATTTTATCTTTTTTAATAGTTTAATAATATTTTTTTAATAGTTTAATAATTCATCTTTCAAAACCTGGAGGCGCTGCCTCAAATGCAACACTGCATAGCGTTTGCGGCTTATGAGTGTTGCAATGCCAATTCCGGTTTCTGCTGCTATATCTTTAAAAGAAACATCTTCTATTTCATTTTTTATAAATACATTTTTTTGTTCATCTGGCAACTCATCCAGTGCAGCCTGCAGCTCTTCCCAAAATAAGTTTTTTATATAAGCAGTTTCAGGCCCCGTATCGTCGCCAATAAGCATTTCCTTCCAGTTGAAGCTTTCATCATCATTATCCGGAGAGCCGAACACATCATCGGCAAGAGGCAGCTTTTGCTTACGATATTTATCGGTTATTTTATTGCGCGCTACAGTAAAGAGCCAGCTGCCTACCTGTTCTATTGGCTCAGTGTTTCCCGCTAACTGATAAAAAACATCCTGCAGAATGTCTTCAGCATCTTCATTGCCATTTACCCTTTGCCTTATAAAGCCAAAAAGTTTTTTGCTATATTCTTTAATTGCCTCTGTTATCGTATTGCTGCGGTCTGCGGCCATTTGGTTTTGTATGTTTAGCGCCGTGCTCATTTGTAATGTAAGACGGCTGAGGCAGAGATATATTTTAAAATAAAAATATTTTTCACGCCCATATTTACACACGGTAAGAAATAAAATCATTTAAGATTTTAAAATATTCTTTCTCTTAAATCGTCCCTGTATATATAACAACATTTTTCATTTAAAAATTTAAAACATGTACTACAATCAGTCATGCGCCGCAAAAGGCAACTACGCCGGCAGGCAACCGCACCTGCATGCGCGATCAATGCAAAGAGCTGCGGTAAACATTTACAAAACGGATAACAGCTTCGAAATGCTGGTATTTGCACCGGGCCGCATCCGTGAACACTTTAAGCTGGATGTGCAGGGCAGCGATCTTATCATTTCTTACACACCGCCCGAAAATTTTCCAAAGCAGGAATGGGTAAGGCGCGAATACAGCCGCGGCGGCTTTGAGAGAACATTTACGCTGGATGAAACCATTGATACTGCAGGTATTTCTGCTAAATATGAAGATGGTGTTCTTCGTGTATCACTGCCAGTTATACCGGGTAAAGAATCAACCCGGCAGGAAATAAAAGTGAGCTAAGGTTTTGCTATGATGATTACAGGTGATAGTCTTTGGGCTATCACCTTTTTTATTTATAATCATACCACTCATTTTACAAATTTTTATCAAATCATATTTTAACTTTAAGAGATGAAATATGCGATTACTTTTTTATTGTTATTTTATGCCTGCATTATTCATGCGCAAAATAATGATGAATACAGTAATGCCGACAGGATCGCATTAAGCATACCATCTTCTGAAACACTTACCACTGCTGCCATTGCCGCTTACATTTGCAGCCATGTAACTACAGATGCTGAAAAAGTTCGCGCTGCGTATGTGTGGGTTGCAGCCAACATAAGATACAGCACAGACAGCCTTCACTATGTAATTTTGATAGAAGACCATGACCAGCTTATCATAAATTCTTTGAGAAGAAAAAAGGGAGTTTGTGAAAATTTCGCGGCTATACTAAATGATATATGCAAAAAGTGCGGCCTTCATTCTTTTGTGGTAGAAGGGTACACAAAACAAAATAATGCAATGGATAATACCGCTCATGCGTGGTGTATTGTGTATGTAAATAATGCGTGGCACCTCTACGATCCGACATGGGATGAAGGTGTGGCAAAAAGTTACGCTGTGCCTGTTAATACAGTATATTTTGATGTGCCGCCAGGTGTATTTATTGTTTCTCACATGCCTTTTGATCCGATGTTTCAGCTGCTGGAACACCCGGTGAGCTATAAAGATTTTTACAGAGGAAATATTTGGAGTAATAGCAACAATTCTTATTTTAATTATAATGATTCTATTGCTGCTTACGAAAAGCAAAATCCTTTGGATGAATACACAGCATCAGTAAACCGCATACAGGGTAACGGTGATCCAAACAGAATGGCCAGCCTAAAAATAGCAGAGCTGAAAATGGAGGTTGAGATAATAAACCAGGATAAAGATTCCGCGCTGTACAGCAATGCTGTGGCGGGTTACAACAAAGCAATTAATATTCTTAATGACTTAATTGCATACCGCAACAGCCAGTTTAAGCCGGTAAAATCTGCAAGCGAAGTTGACTACCTGTTTGCAGAAGTTGATAAAAATCTTTCTGCCGCTCACATAAATATTGATGCATTAAAAAGGTCTAAATCTGTGCTCACACTTGATACCGGCGACCTTGAGTATGCTTTAAAAAATCTCTCAAATAAATTACAGGATCAAAAAGTTTTTTTTAAAAATTATGTTGCCGCTACGCAAAGCAAATAGCAGTGGCTTATTTTGCTAACTGATCTTACTAAAAAGCCTTTATATTTTTTACTAAAAAGTTTTTATGCAAAACTGTATGATAATTATCTCAATAACTTCATAACATTACATTATCATTTTTATAAAAAACAATGGAAGAAGCCGAAGTACCTACAGAACATTTGCATGAAGAAATAAATGAAAAAGCGGAAGAGCTTTTTAAAGAAAAAGAAAGTAAGTGGACATTGTTTGTTGCCATATCTACTGCGCTGATGGCAGTGTTGGCAGCCCTTGGAAGCTTGTTTGCCGGCCATCATTCCAACGAAGCATTGATAGATCAGATAAAGGCTTCAGACCAATGGGCTTTTTACCAGTCTAAAAGCATTAAAGCCGAAATAAGGCAGTTAGCGCCCCAGAATGCAGTGGTGAAATCGCAGGATCAATTAAACAAAGAAGAGGAAGCTATAAAAAAATCTGCCGAAGAGGATGAGCAATCATCAGAAGCACATTTGCAAAGGCATTTGATCCTCTCAAGGTGCGTTACACTATTGCAGGTAGCCATTGCTATTTCAGCCATATCCATTATTACACGCCGCAGATTTATGTGGTATGCAGGCATGGCAGTGGCCATCGGTGGTGTATACTTTTTTATAATGGGAAACATCTGATATGAAAAAGATTTTTACCGCATTTTTAATTAGCTGCATGTTTTGCGGTGTTGCGCAAACACAAAACGGAACTTTCAAAATACTTACCGGCACCATTGATGCTTATGCTGTAAAAATGCTTTTATATCAGCAAGGGCATAACTATAAAGGATATTATTATTATGCTTCCATGCAGAAGCCAATATACTTTTCAGGAAGTGATGCTGAAGCGAAAGACAGCATTAGCCTGATAACTTCCGGGGCAGATAAAGAAGAATATTTTAAGCTGTCGAAAGACAGCGCAGCCAATGGAACCTGGAAGCGAGGACAGAAGGGTAACATTCTGAAAGTGGCGCTGGCAGAAGATTCATCTTCATCTTTATTGTTTAATTATAGATCTATTAAAGATTCTGTATTGCTGCGCAAAGGCATGAGAAATTCGCCTATGGCAATTTTCGAAGCATCATCTGTGTGGCCTGTCGGTACTGATCTTCCGGCTAATTTTATCAAAGCACAAATAAAAAAATTCTTTGACATAAAGCAGCCTGCCACCAACCTTTATTCCTTACTGGAAAATAAAAAAAGATCCTTCTTCGATGATTATATAAAAGGCAGTAAGGACGCAAAGGCCGCTGACATAAAAGAAACGCCATCTCTGTACAGTTATGATGCGTCGTACGATCTGCTAATAAACTTTGAAACAGAAAAAATAATCTCTTTCGCATTTGCAGCTTACTCTTATACCGGCGGCGCACATGGCAATTACAGCACCTCTTATTTGTCAGTAGATATAAATACAAATAAAATAATACATTTAAAAGATATAATGAACACTGCAGGCATAAGCAAGCTGCAGCCCTTGCTGGAAAAGGCTTTCAGGAAACAGTTTCAATTAAAGCCGGATGATTCGCTTACTAAAGGCGGCCTGTTTGAAAATAAGCTAACGCCTAATAATAATTTTTATATAACCGAAAAAGGAATAGCATTTATTTATAATCCTTATGAAATAGGACCTTATGCAATGGGAGAAATTGAGCTTTTTATTTCATTTAAAGAAATAGAAAAATATTTACAGCCTCACTTTAAAAAATTAATTAGTGTACAAGGTAACGGTTAGCATCTATGCGATTTAGAATAGCATTGTGTAGTACAAACTATTTTAGAATAAGCTCATATCAATTTTACTTCAATTTCAGAATAACCTTATCATTAATTTTATATTAACCTTTGTTTGCTCTTGCCTCACATGCTTATTTGTAGTACCTTTGCGCGCTCAAAAAATTGGGCACATCATTTTAATAACACCCGTATGGAAATAAGGAACATCGCAATTATTGCACACGTTGATCATGGCAAAACTACACTTGTTGATAAAATTTTGCACAGCACCAACATTTTCAGAGATAACCAGGAAACCGGCGAACTGATAATGGATAGCAACGATCTTGAAAGAGAACGTGGCATTACTATTTTTAGCAAAAATGTTTCAGTAACTTATAAAGGTGTAAAAATTAATGTGATTGATACACCAGGCCACAGTGATTTTGGAGGTGAAGTGGAGAGAGTTTTAAAAATGGCTGATGGCGTACTTTTATTAGTAGATGCTTTTGAAGGCCCTATGCCGCAAACACGTTTTGTTTTACAAAAAGCTTTACAGCTCGGGCTGCATCCAATTGTTGTTATTAATAAAGTAGATAAGCCTAACTGCCGCCCGGATGAAGTGCATGATGCAGTGTTTGAATTATTTTTTAATCTTGATGCAACTGAAGAGCAGCTTGATTTTCCAACAATTTACGGATCCAGCAAGCAGGGCTGGATGAACACAACATTAGAAGCTACTGATAACATTTTTCCCTTGTTGGATATCATTCTTGAAAAAGTTCCTCCACCATCCACACCGGAAGGAAATTTGCAAATGCAGATCACCTCGCTGGATTATTCTTCTTTTTTGGGAAGAATTGCGGTGGGTAAAGTAGCAAGAGGCGTTATAAAGGAATCTCAGCCGCTTTCATTAATGAAATTAGATGGCTCTGTTCAAAGAAGCAGGGTAAAAGAATTATATATTTTTGAGGGATTAGGTAAAAAGAAAGTGAGTGAAGTTTCCGCTGGCGATATATGCGCCGTAGTTGGCATTGATGGTTTTAACATCGGCGAAACTTTAGCAGATTTTGAAAACCCTGAAGCGTTGCCTGTTATAAGTGTAGACGAGCCTACCATGAATATGCAGTTCAGCATAAATAACTCTCCTTTTTATGGCAAAGATGGAAAGTTTGTAACCTCACGTCATTTAAAAGACAGACTGGAAAAAGAGCTGGAAAAAAATCTGGCACTTCGTGTTTCGCCTACTAATAGTGCCGAAAGCTTTATGGTGTATGGCAGGGGCATTTTGCATTTAAGCATACTGGTGGAAACCATGCGCCGTGAAGGATACGAGATAACGATAGGCCAGCCACAGGTAATTACAAAAATAATTGATGGTAAAAAAAATGAGCCTTATGAAAATCTTGTAGTAGATGTTCCGGCTGAGTATAGTGGCCGTGTTATAGACCTGGTAACGCAGCGCAAAGGCGAAATGCTTATAATGGAAAGCAAGGGCGAGATGCAGCACCTCGAATTTGAAATTCCTTCGAGAGGCTTGATAGGACTGCGTTCTAACATGCTTACCAATACTGCGGGAGAAGCTGTAATGGCTCATCGCTTTCTCGAATATAAGCCATGGAAAGGTTTTATTCCCGGAAGAAGCAATGGTGTGTTGATTTCTAAAAACCAGGAAAAAACTACAGGGTATTCCATTGATAAATTGCAGGATCGCGGAAGGTTTTTTGTTGATCCGGGAGAGGAAGTCTACACAGGGCAGATAATTGCTGAACATATAAAACCAGGAGACCTGGTGGTAAACGCAACAGAGCCAAAAAAACTTACCAACCACCGGGCAAGTGGTAGTGATGATGCTTCGCGCATAGCGCCCAAAACCTTAATGTCGCTGGAAGAATGTATGGAGTATATTCAGCAGGATGAATGTATTGAGGTAACGCCAAAAGTGATCCGTATGCGCAAGGTGATTTTAAATGAAGACGAAAGGAAGAAAACGCAAAAGCAGCAGGTAGAAGAAGTAGGGTAGCCGATTGCTGCATTACATAAACTAATCAGTTTTTCATAGTAAATTTGGGTAATTATGAAAAAAGTTTTTGTGCTATTTATTTGTATACTTTGTATTTCATTTTTATATACTAATTCATGCTTTGCTCAATGCTCAATATGCGCCAAAACCGTACAGCAAATGGGCAGCAAACCCGCACAGGGCTTCAACTCCGGTATTATTTATCTTATGCTGGTGCCTTATGCAGCAATAGGTGTAATAGGCTATAAATGGTGGAAGAACAATCGACAGGATGCTTAAGTATCAATAATATTTTTCTGCAAAGCGATACAGATTAAAGTCAGGCTGAGATATCGCTTCGTGCACATCTCTCATAAATCTTTCTCTATTTATCTTTTTCATTTTTTGCTGCGCAATGATCATCCATATTTTTTCAGCAATCATATCTGTTCTTTGCCTATTTTGTTTTTTAAAATTCCAGGCAGAAAGAATGGTATATAATTTATGAACACCTTCTTTTTGCGAAGCAATAGTTTTTAATATAGGAATATTTTTTTCCGTGTTACGGTACACCGGCGCCAGCATTTGCTGCAGGTTATTGAAAAAGTTTTCAGCGCCGGGCCTGTCATATTTATTTATAATAAAAATATCAGCCACTTCCATAAGGCCAGCTTTCATGGTTTGTATTACATCGCCGCCTTCGGGCACAAGCACTACAAGGGTAACATCGGCAAGCCCAGCAATATCCACTTCGCTTTGCCCCACACCTACCGTTTCAATAATGATATAATCGAAGCCGGCAGCCTTCATAACATCTGTTATCTCAATGATCTTCGGATGAAGGCCACCCAGCGAACCCTTGCTGGATAAGGATCTGATGAATACTTGAGGATTATTATACCACTCGCTCATTCTTATCCTGTCGCCCAGCAAAGCGCCTTTGTTAAATGGTGAAGATGGATCAATACACAATATGCCCACTTTCTTTTTATCATTAATTATTTCTGCGATCAAAGCATCAACTAACGAGCTTTTTCCTGCACCCGGAGCGCCGGTAACACCTATAATTTTTGCAGCAGATGATGATATTTTTTTTAAAAATAATTCATATCCTTCGGCTTCATTTTCAATTAAAGAAATGGTTCTCGCAAGCGAGCGAAAATCGCCTTGGTAAAGCATTGCCAGTTGTTCATCGTTAAAAAGCATCATTTATATAAAAAGAAATTTTATAGCGTTTTATACAAAGTAAGTTATTATAAGATTTATTATGAGTATTCTTAATTTAGTTTTACTCTAATTTATTTAGCAATGATAAGCATAATCACCTCTGTTCATAACCAGCTCGACATGAATAAATTATTTTATGAATCAATAAAAAGCAATACAGTATTGCCTTTCGAGCTTATTGTGATAGATAACAATTCTACTGATGGCAGTAAAGAATTTTTTAAAGAAAAGGCAGATATACTTATTGAGAACAAGGAAAATTTTTCTTATCCATATTGTCAAAATCAGGGAATAACAGTTGCAAATTATGAGTACCTCGCATTCTTCAACAACGACATTCTTGTATCAAAAGAATGGGATAAAAAGATTCTGCAAATAATGAATGATCAATCAATAGAAGTAATTTCCTTTGCTACAAACGATCACCTTGAAAATAAAGAGGTGCAAAGAAAGCTACATAAAAAATGGAAGAGAATAAAATATACAGTTCGGGCATTTTTAGGAACTAATATGAAGGCGCTAAAGCTAATGGTAAAGCTTTTCTATGGCAATTTTGATAAGTTTTGTTCTGCCAGGTATCATACATTTCAAAAGAAATTGATTGAAGGTTTTAGCGGCTCCTGTATAGTTATTAAAAGATCAGCTTTTGAAAAGATTGGTATATGGGACGAACGGCTGCAAGCTGCCGATTTTGATCTTTTTTTTCGCACAAAGGAAAGATCAATTAAATATGGTGATATGAAACCTTTGCAGATAGCCTTGGGAATATATATACATCACTTTCAGCGGTTAACACTTCGCTCAAAAAAACTGAGCCCCTTTGCAGACCAGGCAAATATTATTTCTTTAAAAGAAAAATGGGGCGATAAAGTGGAAAAGTTGTATAAAGATGTTATTGGTTAAATGGCTAAGGGTGTATTAATTTATAATTCTTAAATGCGGCTATTTGTTCCCCTCCAAAAATGTTTTCTTCGATGTAAGTTAACAAGCGATATTTTAACCTGTCATGCTTGTGTTTTTTCACTTGCATGTTTTGCGGATACAACTGATGTTGCCAGTTAAATTTTTCTATAAAATCTTTCATTACTTCAGGATGCGTTCCTTTAAACATCTTTAACTTGCTAAGGTCGCCATAATTAAATGTTTCCGGCTCATCTTTAAACATGGCCAATGCCCTATCCCCTTTAAAATGTGTTGTAAAAGTTATTGTCTTTTTCTGCATAAGCTCCGGTGGCCTTACCCATCCATAATGATATACTTCTGCATTTGCCTTTGCAACTTTTAATTTAAAAGTATTTTTCTTTTGAAAATAATCTTTTCCATCAAAATCAGGAATGCGCCTGAAAGATTGAGCGCCGCCCCAGGCGTGTATTTCCGGGGTGTTTCTTATTATTCTTATTTCCTTGTTATACCAGGCGTGCGAAATTATATAATGCTGGTAATCGCCCCAAAAATGCTTGTAATCAAACAATAAGCCCTCAACTTCTGTATTGGTTAAAAATTCGTTGCACTTGTTTTTTATTGTCGGCAAATACTTTTCATGTATTACTTCATCACTTTGCAAATAAAAAAGCCAGTCACCTTTGCAATGTTCTTTGGCAATATCGGTTTGGTGCGCATATTCGCTATGACCGGGATATTTTTTTATATCCCACTTTGTATGAATGATTTTTATTTTGTCTGATTGTATCTTTTGTATTTCTTCAAGCGTATGATCATCGTCATCGCAATTGCCTAATGCAATTACAAATTCGTCTACGATGGGTAAAATAGATTCTATAGAGGCCTTAACCGGATAGTATAATTTAGTTGCATTGCGCACCATGCTAAAACCGCTAATCAGCATTTAATATATTTTTTTAGCCAAAATTAAAGATTAAAAACTTGTATGAATATTTTCGCCATCGGTCTTTAACTTTCAATTTTATTTGCGCGTTCGTAAATTTGTTTTCCAAAAAAGATTCATGACTAATTTCGTTTCCATATTTCCTTTATCAGTTGTTGTGTACCCCGGTGAAGACCTTAACCTGCACATATTTGAGCCAAAATATAAACAACTCATTACAGAGTGTGTTGCTCAAAAAAAAGCTTTTGGAATTCCTGTGGTAATAAATAATAAAATGACTGAGCTGGGCACATCAGTGGAGATAATAGAAGTTTCAAAAATGTATGATAACGGCGAGATGGATATTAAAACCCGCGGCCAGCAAGTGTTTCGTATTCTTGAAATAATACATGACGTGCCCGATAAATTATACAGCGGCGCCATCGTAAGCTATCCGGTAAATAATTTTCAGGGCAGGAAATTGTTAATGACCAAGGTAATTGCAGCCATAAAAGAATTGCATAAGCTGCTTAAAGTAAATAAGCCTTTTCATAAAAATGAAGATGAACTTTCAAGCTACGATGTGGCTCATCATGCAGGCCTTACGCTGCAGGAAGAGTTCGAGTTTTTAGCGCTTACCAGCGAGCTGCAAAGGCAGGAATATTTAAAGCGCCACCTTGCGAAGGTGTTGCCTGTAGTGGCAGAGATGGAATTGCTGAAAGAAAAAATAAAGCTCAATGGGCACTTTAAAAACATAAGCGGCTTTAATATCTCCTAATAGTTTATTTGTGTATTAACATATATATTTTGAATACAACCTTATGTTTTGATTTTGGTAACACACGCCTGAAATGCGGAGTATTTAGCAATGATTCTCTAATGGAATTAATTGTGATGAAAGATAGTAATGACGCCACAATTGAAACGCTGCTGCACAAATATAATCCTGGTAAAACCATACTTTCTTCCGTTATAGAGCATAATAATAATGTTGAAAAAATTTTATCTGAAAACACTTTGTTTCATAGGTTAAACGCACAAACAAAACTGCCCTTTACCATTTCGGTGGATAAGCCTGAGACTGTGGGTGCAGACAGGCTTGCGCTTGCAGCGGCTGCAGTTCATTTTTATAAAGAAAAAAATAACCTGGTTATTGCATCCGGCTCCTGCATAACATACAATTTTATCAATCAATATAACAGTTTTCTTGGTGGCAGCATTTCGCCAGGAATGGGTATGCGCTTTACTTCTATGAATGCTTATACGGCAAAGCTTCCGCTTATAAAAGTTGATACAAAAATGGCTGCGTTTAATTATCCATTAATTGGCTACGATACAAAAACCAATATGATCAGCGGCGTTATAATGGGCATGGCTGCAGAAATAGATGGTATAATAAAAGCCTATCATGAAAAGTTTGATAACTTACAGGTGATACTGACAGGTGGCAACGCTTCTTATTTTTTGCCCCACATAAAAAGTACAATTACTTTCGATTTTGATTTTATTTTTAAAGGCTTGTATGCCATAAGCGAAGCTAACCAGTAACACTATAGAAAAATAATGATCAATAAATTTCCTTATACTTTTTCTTATACTTTTCTCTTTGCATTATTATTTTTTATAAGCTCCTGCGAAAATTCTTTGAAAGAGATTAACCAGTTTACTGAAAAAAAAATTGGCGTAGAGGAAGCAAAACAAGTAACTATTATTTATAGCCTTGGCGATAAAACGAAAGCCAAACTTACAGCGCCTTACATGCTAAGACACCAGGATACGATACCTTTTATTGAATTTACCAAAACTTTGCATACAGATTTTTATGACGATAGCCTTCGCATAGAAAGCAGGATGGACGCACATTATGGCAGGTACATGGAGGCAGAGAGCAAAGTTTTTTTAAGAGACAGTGTAGTGGTTTTTAATATAAAAGGTGATACACTTTATTGTAACGAGCTTTACTGGGACAGAGCAAAAACCGGCCAGGAATTTTATACTAATAAACCTGTAAGAATAAGAACACCCACGCAAATAATAGATGGAGACGGGCTGGATGCACCGCAGGATTTTAAAAGCTGGCATATTATAAATGGGCGCGGCTTTGTTCGGGTACCTTCATCAGAATTTCCTCAGTGATGTTGTTTTCTAAATTTACTTTTGTAAAAAATACTTAACAATAAAATAGCGACACATGACAAGAAATGCAACAGCCGTATGGCAGGGAACAGGCAAAGAAGGAAAAGGAACCTTGAGCACACAAAGCAATGTGCTTAATAAAACCCAATATTCTTATAAGTCAAGATTTGAAGAAGGGACCGGCACTAACCCGGAAGAGCTGATAGCCGCGGCACATGCAGGCTGCTTCACTATGAAGCTGAGCTTTGTATTGCAGGAGGCAGGCTTTACTGCTGATGAAATAGAAACCAAATGCGATATTACTTTAGATAGCGGCGCCATCACCAAATCGCATCTCACCGTTAAAGCAAAAATACCTGGCATAGATAAAGAGAAATTTGATGCAAGCGTAAAGGATGCAAAAGAAAACTGTCCGATATCTAAATTACTGAACACTGATATTTCTACAGAAGCCACGCTGGCATAGGCTTGAGGTTATAATTTTTTGGAATGGTATTGCTGTATAAATGAGCAATACCATTTTTTATTTTACCAATAAAAAATATTTTTTTTTAAAAAATTAATTAAACGTTTGTTTAATTTCAAACAAGTGTTTAACTTTGCGCTCTCAAAAGAAAAATGGATAAGAGAGAAGTAATATTATCAACCGCTATGAAACTCTTTGGACAAAAGGGCTTTGAGGGCACATCGGTAAGAGAAATAGCAGCTGGCGCTGTTGTGAATCCTGCCATGATAAGTTATTACTTTGGCTCAAAAGAAAAATTATTTCAAAATCTCGTTGAGCATAAAGCTGCCTATTTAAAAAGCGTGTTTGAAGAACTGAGCAGCACTTCTATTTCACAGATAGAAAAAATATATGTAGTTATTGACAGCTACATCGAAAGAATGTTCAGCAGCCCGCAGTTTCATCATTTGCTGCAAAGAGAATTATCATTGGACAGACGTCATGATTTAAAAAATGCAATCAGCGACATTTTGCTTAGAAATTTTGTTTCTATAAAATTGATCATTCAAAAAGGCATTGAGTCCGGAGAGTTTAGAGAAGTGGATACCGAGCTAACTATAGCAACGATCCTTGGAACTATTAACAACCTGCTCTCCTCGGAAACCATGTGCCGGAAGATATTGCAGAAGGGAAAAGAATTTAATCCTTTTCACAGTAAAAAATTAAAAGAACGGATAAGCGCTCATCTGAAACAATTGATGCGTTCTCATTTATTAAAAGTCAACCATTAAATTAAAGCATATAAATTATACTTCGTGAAATCAAAAACATTTTCTTTAGCTGCATCGCTTTTTTTTATATCAATATTCCACTGTTCTTTATCTCAGGGTCAGGATAGCACCATGCGCCTCACTTTACAGGATGCCATTAACCTTAGCATTAAGAACAGTAAGCAGCTAAAGGTGTCTCAGGCACGCATTGAAGAAGCAGATGCGCAATATCTTCAGGCAAAAAATAACAGGCTGCCAAATGCCAGTGTTAGCGGCTCTTATTTAAGGCTTACGAACCCAACTATAAATCTGAAAACTAACGCGTTTTCACATGCAGATACTACGGGCGGTGCAGGTGGCAGCAGCAAAAATGCCGTAAAAGTAAACCAGGCTTTTTATGGAATTGCCAATGTATCTTACCCTATATACACAGGTGGTAAGATCCGCTACGGCATTGAATCTGCAAACTATTTACAACAGGCTGTGGTGCTGGATGCAGCCAATGATAAAGAAGGCGTTATTTTAAATACAATAAATGCTTATACCAATTTATATAAAGCAACTGTAACAGTAAATGTTGTACAAGAAAATTTACAACAGTCGTTGTATCGCGATTCAGTGTTATCAAGGCTGGAGCAAAATGGCCTGCTTGCTAGAAATGATCTGCTGAAAGCGCAGTTGCAATCTTCCAACATTGAGCTATCAGTTTTGGATGCAGAAGACAACCAGCGGATAGCGAATGTAAACATGAACCTGATGCTGGGCTTGCCCGAACATACTATACTAATTACCGATTCTGCCAGCTTTGAAAGAAATATAAATTTAAAAAACCTGGATGAGTATGAGCAACTTGCTCTGCAAAACAGGAAAGATGTTATGGCGCTATCTTTTCGCAAAAAAGCAGCAACAACAGGCATTGCACTGGCAAAAGCCGACATGTATCCTTCCATTGCACTATCCGGAGGCTACGTTGCAGCCGACATTCCGCACCTTATAACTATTACCAACGCTGTAAACATTGGTGTTGGGTTGAAATATGATATCGGATCGCTATGGAAAACAAAAGCAAAAGTAACCGAAGCACAGGCCAGGGAAAGAGAGATCATCGCAAGCCAGGCACAGCTTGATGATGCGATAAGGCTTAATATTAATGAGGCTTATGAAACCTATTTATTAAGCAATAAAAAAATAGCTGTATATCAGCAGGCGGTGGAGCAGGCTACAGAAAACTACAGGATCACAAAAAATAAATACGATAACAATCTTGTAAACACAACAGACTTGCTGGATGCAAATGTTTCGCTGCTGCAATCTAAAATAAATCTTGCAGTGGCAAAAGCAGATGTGCTGCTTGCCTATAATAAGCTTCTTGAAACAGCAGGAGTTTTATCAACCCAATAAAAAATTAAAGAGCATAAAAAAACAAGTTATGGAATCTAACGAAACAACAACACCTGCTGCACCGGCACAAAATGTAAATGTAACAGCAGAACAACCAAAGAAAAGAAGCAAGGTTTTTCTTATCATTCTTATTGTAATGATATTGCTTGGCGGCTGGTTTGGCATAACCAAATACACCTATGCATTGCACCATGAAGAAACAGATGATGCACAGGTGCAGGCTGACATAAGCCCTGTGATACCAAGGGTTTCAGGCTATATAAAAGAAATAAGGGTAAAAGATAACCAGTTTGTGCATAAAGGTGATACGTTACTTACGCTGGATGACCGTGACCTGAAGCTAAAAGTGGATCAGGCAGAAGCAGCGCTTGCTACTGCCAAAACCAATGTGGATGTAGCACGCGCTAATACCAGCGCCGCCCGGTCGGGTATTGCCACCTCGCAGCAAGGCGTACTTACCATAGATGCCCAGATAGCAGCAGCCCAAATAAATGTAACCAGAACTACGCAGGATTATAACCGCTATGCAAATCTTATCCAGGATCATTCTATAACCCAGCAACAATTTGAGGAAGCGCAGGCAGCCAAAGACCTTGCAGAAAGACAATTGCAAATTTTACAGCAGCAAAAAAAACAGGCCTCTACACAAACAGGTGTGGTATCGTCTCAAAGTAATGCCACAGCCCAGCAAATAGCCGCTGCAGGATCTTTGGTAAAACAACGCGAAGTGGATATACAGGATGCGCTGCTTAATTTATCTTATGCAGTTATAACAGCCCCTGAAGATGGAATGGTTTCCACCGTGAACTTACAGGTTGGGCAATTTCTGCAGGCAGGCCAATCTACTTTCCGCATAGTGCATAACACTAACTTATGGGTAGTCGCTAATTTTAAAGAAACACAGTATAAAAAAATGCAGGTAGGGCAAAGAGTAATTATACATGCAGATGCTTTTCCAAAACATGATTTTGAAGCAACACTCTCTTCTTTTTCACCCGCCACAGGTGCGCAATTTGCACTGTTGCCTCCGGATAATGCGAGCGGAAATTTTGTAAAAGTGGTGCAAAGGCTTCCAGTGAAAATTGTGTTTGCAAACAATGGCGATTCTTTGCTGAACAGGCTAAGGCCGGGTATGAATGTAGATGTAGATGTGCATCTTAATTAAAAAAATAAATAAGCATAGTGATGATGAAATTACAGGATAACTCCCTGGTAGAGTATGGCGCAAGGCGTGTGATAATTACTATTACGGCCATCGTTTGCGCCTTACTTGAAATAGTAGATACTACTATTGTGAATGTTGCCATTAAAGATATGCAGGGCAACCTCGGCGCTACTACCACAGAGATTGGTTGGGTGATTACTTCGTACGCAATCGGCAATGTGATTATCATACCCATGACCAGTTGGCTGGCACAGCAGTTTGGCAGAAGGAATTATTTTGCTGCCTCTATCGTCTTGTTTACCATTTGCTCTTTTTTGTGCGGTAATGCCAATGGCATTAATGAACTTATCTTATTTCGTTTTTTACAAGGCGTGGGTGGGGGTGCCTTACTGGTTACATCGCAAACCATTATTACTGAAAGTTATCCAGCTGAAAAAAGAGGGATGGCTCAGGCATTGTATGGTATGGGCGTCATTGTAGGTCCTACACTTGGCCCACCTCTCGGTGGTTATATTATTGATCATTTTTCATGGCCTTATATTTTTTACATCAACATTCCTTTGGGTTGTATTGCAACACTGCTTTCATTACAATTTGTAAGGAGCCCCCGCTATGGTGCAAAAACTCCTGTAAGCGAAGTTGACTGGGCAGGTATTGGTTTTCTTGCAATGTTTGTTGGCTCCCTGCAATTTGTTTTGGAAAAAGGCCATGACGAAGATTGGTTTTCGAGTTCACTTATCATATTTTTTACAGTAACCGCTGTATTGGGAGCATTCTTTTTTATATGGCGTGAGGTTACTTATCACAATCCTGTGGTGAATCTTCGAGTATTAAAAAATGGAAATTTGCGGGTAGGTACTGTTCTATCTTTTATAATGGGTTTTGGTTTGTATGGATCCACTTTTATCATTCCTTTATATACGCAGGCAACTTTGGGCTGGACGGCTACACAAGCAGGTTTACTATTAATACCTGCTACACTTACCACCGCTGTTTTAATGCCTTTTATTGGCAGGTTATTGCAAGCCGGTGTTAAGCAACAAATAATGGCAGCGATCGGCATGTTTATCTTTTTCATCTTTTGTATGTGGGGTTATAAAATTCTTACACCTGATACCGGCAAGGACGCATTTTTCTGGATGCTTATTATGCGGGGAATTGCAATGGCCCTGTTGTTCATACCGGTAACCACGCTTTCATTAAGCACATTAAAAGGAAGAGAAATTGGTGAAGGAGCCGCTTTTACCGGAATGATGCGCCAACTGGGGGGTTCTTTTGGAATTGCACTTATTACTACATTTATGGCGCAGCAAACGATGGTGCATCGTGCAAACCTGGTATCTAACTTAGATCCAACAAACTATACCGTGCAATCTACAGTGGCAGGTATGCAGCACGCAATGATTGCCCAGGGTAATTCTCCTAATATTGCTTTGCAGAAAACTTACCAAATTTTGGATTATGGAGTAATGAAACAGGCTTCAGTTTTATCCTACATGGATGTGTTTTTTTACATCGGTTTAACGTTTTTGATCTGCGTGCCATTTGTATTAATGGTGAAAGGAAACAAAAAGAAAAAAGTAGATCTCTCCGAAGCTGTGCATTAATAAGCCTCTCATCTGTTACGTATTTTGATGATACTATACTATTGTATTTGGCTAACCATTTTCATTAGTAATAAAGTACCTAAGTAAAAGGTAAAATCAGAAGCGCAATGGGATTAATACGCGATCGTATATTATCTGTTGAAAAAAATAGTTAAATCATTAGCGGTAGCCTGAAATAATTTTGTAACGCTCAGCGTTTAAAATATATTGCAATAAGCTTCCGTAAAAATGAAAACACGTACATCGTTTATAACATCATGCCTGGCTCTTTCATTATTATTTTTTTCTTTTACTCCATTTAAAAAAATACATGCAACAGCTGTTGCTTTAAGCACTATAAAAAAAGCTGTAAGAAAAAATTATATTGAAAATCCTTACTACATAATTATTTCAAAGAAAGATTATGAGCTTAAAGTGTACGACGATCAGGGTTGGTACGCCACTTATCCCTGTGTTTTCGGCAGCAGCGATCTTCGTGATAAATATGTGGAGGGCGATAAAAGAACACCTGAAGGAAAGTTTAAAGTGTTGCTTAAAAAAAGTAACTCTAAATGGAGCTTTGAATTACTGTTAGATTATCCTAACGAAGAAAGCATACAAAAGTTTAAACAAAGAATTGCCGAAGGCCTTATACCAAAGAATGCTAAGATGGGCGGTGGTATTGCCATACATGCCACGCGGCCGCAGGAAGAGTGGACGGTTGATTACTTCCAAAACTGGACCGACGGCTGCATTTCATTAAAGTATACCGAAGCAAAAGATTTATACAGTTACATACCTGTGGGTACGCCGGTTACCATACAGCCATAGATTTTCGTTTGTAGCATAACGGATATGTTAATTACTTTTATAGATCAAACATCCATCGCCGTAACTTAAAAACCGGAAATTATTATCAAGCGCATACTCATAAATAGTTCTCCATTTTTTACCAACCAGTGCAGCTATTAATAACAGCAATGTTGATTTTGGCTGATGAAAATTGGTGATAAGCCCGTCAGTGATTTTAAAGCGATAGCCCGGTGCAATAATTATTTGGGTTCTCGTAAAAAGCCTTTGTGTGTTGTTTTGCTGAAGAAAAAGTAATAACGATTGTAGTGCTTTTTTTACACTTAAAGAAGCGTTCATCATTTCATCTTCATAAACTTCCCATTGTTTTATTGCAAGTTCTTCTATTGAAATATCTTTTTGCTGAACTGTTTTCACGCCCATCCAGTAAAGGCTTTCAACAGTTCTTACAGATGTGGTTCCTACACAAAATATTTTATTAGAAAGATGTTTTATAAGTGTTTCAATAAAATTTACAGACACATCTATCCATTCAGCATGTATTTCATGGCCTTGCATTATTTCACTTTTTACGGGCTTAAAAGTGCCGGCGCCCACATGCAGCGTTACAAATCCTGTATCAATATTTTTTTCTTTTAATGATGAAAAAATTCTTTCTGTAAAATGTAACCCTGCTGTGGGCGCCGCAACAGAGCCCTGATGCGCTGAATAAATAGTCTGATATTTTTCAGCATCATTTTCTGTTGCACCTCTTTTTATGTATGGCGGTAAAGGCGTTTCTCCGACATGGTCAATGATCTCTGCAAACGAGTATTCACGGGGCTTCCAGCTTAATTCTATTACATAAGCATCGGTTAATTTTTCTTTCAGCTCGGCTTTAATTACTACTTCAACATTATTTATATTTATTTCTTTTTCAAGAAATTTTTCTTTCCATTTTCCGGCGCCGCCTATCATACATTTCCATTGCACGCTATTCTTTTTATTAAAAACAACAGCATAATCATTTACAGATTCGTAAGGCTCCAGGCAAAAAACTTCTATGATGCCGCCTGTATTTTTTTTAAATAAAATTCTTGCCTTTATAACTTTAGAATTATTAAAAATTAGAAAGCTTTTTTCAGGAATATCTGCAGCAATATTTTTGTAATTATCTTCTGTAATTATCCCATTTTTATAGATCAATAATTTTGATTGATCTCTTTCTTCTAATGGAAATGAAGCAATCTTCTCATCGGGCAGTGTATAATCAAAATCGTTTATGGACAGATGTTTTGGGTGCATTGCAGCAAATTCATTTTTGAATCAGGTCAGCAAAAAATCAAGGTCAAAATAATATTTTGAAGGGTCTTGTTTGTCAATATAAATAAATGTGTCTTTTTGGTTATCCAATTTAAATAATAAGGTAGTATGCTCTATTGGGATAATTCCACTAATAAAAGTTTTATCCTTATTCATGTAAGTACTTTGATAAATTAACACACTTTGATAAATATCTACCATCTCTGTATTTTTTATTTCGTCCCCTAATATGTAATTCCAGACCTGAACATCCCTTTCATAACTTGTTGCCAAAATTCCGCTTGGGTACCGGTCTTTTTCTTCCGAATAATCATTCGATTTTATTTCGCATTTAGCCAATTCAACCCTTATCTTTTCCCCACTTTCTTTTAATTGATTAATCATTTTCATAATTTGCTTACCACCTTTATCCCTCGTTCTTGCATTAGAGCGAAGAGAAATCCAACCAATCAAAAAACATATCAAGCCTATAAAATAGAAAATAACTTTGTCTTTAATAGTTGTACCTGTGTAATACCCAAAATATATTGTCGTGATTAAACCACAACCAAAAAAAATATATGCTATTATTCGTTTAATCATGAGGCTATCAATCGCTCTAATCAGGAGTTTCTATTCCTTGTTATCTTTTATCTCATTCACTATCGAGGGGTCGAGCAGCGTGCTGGTATCACCCAGGTTTTCTGTTTCACCTTCGGCAATTTTCCTAAGAATTCTTCTCATAATTTTTCCGCTTCTGGTTTTAGGCAAGCCATTCACAAACTGAATTTTATCTGGCTTTGCAATGGCGCCAATGATGCGTGTAACGGTTTCTAAAATATCTTTTTTGCTTCTTTCTTCATCAGTCACTTTTTTTTCTGTGATCACAAAAGCATAAATGCCCTGCCCTTTAATGTGGTGCGGATAGCCTACTACAGCGCTTTCCACCACATTAGTGTGCATGTTGATAGCATTCTCCACTTCGGCAGTGCCGATACGATGGCCGCTTACATTTAATACATCATCCACTCTTCCCGTTATCCTGTAGTTGCCTTCAGCATCTTTCAAAGCGCCGTCACCAGTGAAGTATAAATTTTCGTAAGTGGCAAAATAGTTAGTGCGGCAGCGCTCATGGTCGCCATAGGTTGTTCTTAAGATTCCGGGCCACGGCGCTTTAATACAAAGGTTTCCTTTTAATAAGCCATTTTCATCTGCCTGAGTTATTTCTTTTCCTCTTTCATCAACCAATACCGGCTGTATCCCCGGTAGTGGAAGCGTTGCCCAGCCTGGCTTTGCGGGAGTTATCCCTGCTAAGTTCGATATTAAGATACCTGCAGTTTCTGTTTGCCACCAGGTATCTACTATCGGGCATTTATTTTTACCAATGTTATCATCGTACCAATGCCAGGCTTCTTCATTGATGGGTTCGCCAACCGTGCCGAGGGTTTTAAGCGATGATAAGTTTTTGCCTTGTAGCGGGTCTTTACCATAGCTCATCAGGCTGCGTATAGCAGTGGGCGCAGTGTATAAAATATTTACTTTGTGTTTATCTATTATATCCCAGAACCTTCCGGCATCAGGCCAGGTGGGTATGCCTTCAAACATAATGCTGGTGGCTCCTGCGCATAAAGGACCATATAAAATATAGCTATGACCGGTTATCCAGCCAATATCTGCGGTGCAAAAATGTATATCGCCGGGCTGGTATTGAAACACATTTACGAAAGTGTACGTAGTCCATACCATGTAGCCGCCAATGGTGTGTACTACTCCTTTAGGCTTGCCTGTAGAGCCTGATGTATATAAAATAAACAATGGGTCTTCTGCATCCATTTCTGCCGCAGGCATATTTACTATATTATCTTTCTCCACCTGTGTTTCGGCAAATTCCATTTCATCTTCCCACCACACATCACGCCCTTTGATCATTGAAACAGGCACCCTTGTCCTTGTATAAACGATAACTTTTTTTACAGTTTTATTTCCTATCAAAGCATCGTCAATAATACTTTTCAGCGGTATGTCTTTACCACCACGATAAGCGCCGTCGCAGGTAACTATAAACTCGGCCTGTGCATCAAGCAGCCTGTCAGCAATGCTTTGCGCAGAAAAGCCACCGAAGATAACACTGTGTATAGCGCCGATTCTTGCACAGCCAAGCACAGCATACGCCAGCTCCGGAACCATGCCCATGTAAATGCAAACACGATCACCTTTTTTTACTCCATTATTTAAAAGCACTTGTGCGAACTGGCAAACTCTTTTATGTAATCGTGAATAAGTAACCACCCGTGTTCTTTCCTCCGGGTTGTTAGGTTCCCAAATAATTGCAGGGGTATCACCAAGCTTTTCAAGATGGCGGTCAATACAATTTTCCGTAATATTAAGTTTACCACCTTTAAACCATTCAATTTTTGGTTCTTTAAAATTCCATTCTAAAACTTTATCGCACTCTTTTCTCCAAAAAAAATTATCTGCAATGCCTCCCCAAAAAGCTTCGGGGTCTTTTATACTTTCTTCGTGCTGCTTTTTATAATCTTCTGCAGAGGTTATTTGATAAGGATAAGCCATAGCCATCGTATTTATTTCTTTCAATAAAAATAAAGATAATGTTACAAGCGATTGAAATTAATTCCTTTACCTAACAGACATAAAAACAGAAGGGTTACATCAATCAATTTACTAAATTGTTGGAAATCCAAACATTATTTTGTTTGATTATCAAACATTATATATTTTTGTATTAAACCAAAGTTTCATCATGATAAATACCCTTTCTCAAAAAGAAATAGGAAAAAGAATTATGGAGTTAAGAAAAGCAAAAGGATTATCACAGGATGAGCTGGCGAAAGAACTTATAATCCCTCGTTCATCTCTTGCACAAATAGAATTGGGTAACCGTTCGGTTGATGTAAGAGAGCTTTTAAGATTATCCCGCTTGCTGGAATTTTCTATGGATGAATTTTTAGGAAAAGATTTTACAACTTCAAAAGAGGGATCCTTCGACAAGCTCAGGATTAAAGAAGAAAAAGTAACGAAACAAAAACAACAGGAAAGAATTTCAGTGCCTCCATTAAGTATTTCAAAGTTTAAAAATATTTTATTGTACATACTGGAACGCTGTGCCGGCAAGCCTAACGTTGGCGAAACTGTTTTATACAAACTGCTTTACTTCTCCGATTTTAATTATTATGAATTATATGAAGAGCATTTATCCGGCGCCCGTTATCGCAAGCTGCCTTATGGTCCTGTGCCTTTGAGCTTTGAAAAAATCGTAAGCAGCATGATTGAAAAAGGAGAAATAAAAAAAATAAAAACTGAATATTTTAAGAAGTTGCAAACAAGATATTTGCCATTAGAAAAAGCAGACCTCACTAAATTAATGGCAAGTGAAAAGGAAGTGATAGATAAAGTGATTGAGCAAATGAGTGACTGGTCTGCTTCGAGTATTAGTGATTACTCTCACAATGATATGCCGTGGAAAGCATCTAAAGAAGGAGAGATAATTGAGTATGAGCTGGCATTTTACAGGACACCGCCATTCTCTGTAAGAAATTATGGTAACGAAATTGAAGAGCCATGACTTTTGAAGAATTGGAAGAGTTTAAAAAAGACTTAAAGCACCTGCTGAAAAAATACAAAACATTGGATGGTGATCTTAACACAGTAAAAAAAGTTTTAGAAGCAGAGCCGAATGAAAGACCACCATTTAGTTTTAGAATTAGTGATTTGGGCATTACGACTTGTGTTATTAAAGTAAAGAAGATTGCCTGCCGTGCATTAAAAGGAAGGGGTGTGAACTCCGGACTGCGATTGATATACGCATACTTTGAAACGGAAGAAAGAATTGTGTTTGTTGAACTGTATCATAAGAATGATAAGGAGAATGAGGATAGGGGAAGGATTAGGAAGCATTTTGAATAATCTTCTTTATGTTCAGCAAACGTTTGCGCATACATAGAGACACGTGTACCGCCATCACAACGCTATCAGGGGACATGGAAGGGAAAAAATTTATATATCCCATTGCTAAATGAAAGTAATAGAGGCCTGATTTATTTAGCTGTTTTATTTTCAAAATGACGGTAAGGATAATAAAGTTGCCGAATGTTGAAGGTAAGGCAGGTGCTATTTTTTGCTTCTATTATTGAAAATTGTTTTAAACCTTCATAGCCTGCACCTACTTTAACTTAAACTCCCTTTTACATCAACATTTATTAAGTCGCTTAATTTCAAGGTAGAAGTGCCAAAAAAGATCTTCCTCTTGTTGTTAATTTTTGATTTCTTACCAGAATATGCGGAAAGCATTTGGAATAATGGGCATTAAGTTGCGTAAAGATTTATTATATTTTTAGAATTATCATAAATAATTTTTACAATGACTCAACATGAACAAGTAATAGAGATAATGAAACAAAACGGCGGTTTCGCTACCTTGGGATATTTAAATAATGCTGCTGATGTATCAAAATGGAAAACAAGAACACCTTTTGCAACTATAAGAAGAATTGTTCAGGATGAAAGATTCTTTTTTAAGATTAAGCCAGGTTTATGGGCTTTAAAAAGTTTTAAAGATGAAGTATTATTGAAGTTTAACATTGGTGACCAAAAAAATTCTCAAATTCAGGAAGAGTTTAATCATTCATATTATCAAGGATTGATTTCAGAAATTGGAAACTTAAAAGGCTTATCTACATTCGTTCCTAATCAAGATAAAAATAAAATCTTTCTTGATAAGCCATTAAAAGAAATAACAACCGTAGCAGATATTTTTGAATTTACGTACCCTGAAGTATTGCGTAGAGCTAAGACAATTGATGTAATTTGGTTTAATAATAGGAATTTCCCTTCTGCTTTTTTTGAGATTGAACATAATACAGATTTTCAAAATTCCTTTTCAAAATTTGTTGACTTACAGGATTTTTATTCTGAATTCTTTATCGTTAGTTCAAACAAAAGAAAAAAAGAATTTAATCACAAAATAACGTTTAGTGCTTTTCAGGATATGAAAGAAAGAATTAAGTTTATGGATTATGATTACTTATCATCCCTGCATACAAAGACCTTTGAGTATCATAATTTAAATAAAGTATTTAGATAGATTAGAGTTAATCCACTTCTATTTCACCCTTGCACCACTGCTTTGCTTTTTTTTACTTTTTGTTTGTTCAACATAACAACTTCCGTGGGTGTTGTCAAAGCACATATAATATTCTTTATCCTTATAATATCCTGCATATTGAAAATTCCAATTTTTGCCTTCGCCTTCGAAGTTTTTCAATAAAAATTCTAAAATAATCTTAGCCGAATTTCCTTTAAGTATCATAACTAAAATTAATTTATTTTTTGAATGTTTTACAAATCGTGCTATAAGCTTTTGCTTCAAAAAAGCCGCCCCAAGAACCGAATGCCCAAGAATGCGACCTTTGAATTTGTGTATTAACAAGAAGCTCTTTGAAAATAATATTCAGAGTATAAATTTTGTGCAAGAAAAGATGGAGGAAATTCAGGATTACCAGTTTTTACAATTTTTTCTTTAATCATTGCAACAAGTTGCTTTTGTGAGCTCATTTCTTCGGGATTATTTGGGTCGTATTTCACGAATTCCATTGACATGTCTGAAGAGTTTTTATGATTCCCAAGTTTTGGCACTAAGTAAACTCTAAAACTAAATTTTGGATCCTTGTAAATATCATCAGTTATACTTTCTCTATAAGTATCAATGTATTCTTTTATTTCATCATAATGCTTCCCCTGAAATTTTTTTATTACATCCATTCTGCCTTCGTTTTTAAAATTAGTAGTCTGCAAAGGAAATACTAACAAGTCTCTTAATGAATAGTAATTGCCAAATTGATTGATTAAAAGTTCATCAAAATTTAGAAGTAATGATTGGCATTCGCCACCAACATGATTATCAATTTTTGGTGCGAATCTGTGTTCAATCTTATGCCTTAATCCAATCATAAATTCAAGATTTTTTTTAATTGGATTGTTCTCCTCTTTATAAAATTCTTTAATACATCTAGTGAGTTCCCATGCCTTCAAATCACCATCACGAAAAATGTCTTTCCCTTCTTCATCTATATAATTATACTTTATTCCAGATTTTTGGAATATTGCATGTAGTAATGCAGTCCACGCAATTATCATCATTACTATAAAACCTTCTGACTTAAATATTGTGGCTGGTCTATTGTAAATATCTAAAGATAATAATGCACTATCATGAGCTTTTATAACTAACCTTTCAACATCTTCGTTTAAATCTGGCTTGTTTGGATCTTGACTGTTTCGATTATTTTGAGACATCATTTTTACATAGGCAGCTTTATCAAACTTTGATACTTCTGTAACACTAAAACTGTTGTCCCCAATCTTTTTTAAAATAGAATCCCATTTTTTAGGTAAATATGTCTTAACTGTAACTTTAGACCAGCCAGTAGCATTAATGAGTTCTTCAACATTGAATGATTCATTGTTTCTTTCTTTTTCAATAAAAAAATCATAAGATTTTTCTACACTATTTGCTTTATTTGTAGGCATGTCTAAAGTTAAAGCGTTATTTAAGTTTAAAATTTCTATTAGTTTTTATTCATCATATTCCATGTCAGAACGTTATCTATCCTCTATCTACGCATTTAATTGAAGTTGCCAACAGGTGTCGATGAAATGATTTGCGTCGCAAGGATGCGGCCCTAAAATTTCACTCCCCCATCGCCTTATAAATTGCATCCTGAATGTTGGCTCTTATCCTCATCTTGCTAAGTTTTGAATTATCGCCGCCATCAGGGTTTACACGGTTACTTAAAAATATATATACAACATTATATTTCGGATCGGCCCACACGCAGGTACCGGTGTAGCCTGTATGGCCAAAAGTGAGTGGTGATGCGTATTTGCAAGGATATGGCTCAGTGCTTGTTGCATTATCTTTTTCGGGCTTATCATAGCCAAACCCCCGTCTGCTTGCAGAGCTATTGTAGGCGGTAAATAATTTTATGGTCTCTTCATTTATATAGCGGCGGCCATTAAAAGTTCCGCCGTTCAACAGCATTTGCATAATGGCTGCAAGATCGCCCACATCGCTAAAAAGACCGGCATGGCCGGCCACCTCGCCAAACATAGCTGCTCCAGGGTCATGCACATCGCCATGCAAATGCTGCATACGGAAGTACTTTTCGTTTTCGGTGGGCGCAATTCTGTTAAGATTAAATTTTTCAAGCGGCTTAAATCCTGTGGAAGTGAGGCCCATCAGGTTATAAAAATATTTGGCCACATAGTTATCCAAAGTCAATCCTGACAAGGCTTCTACCATTTTACCCAAAAAAATAAAATCGTTATCGCTATACACATATTTGCCCTCGGGCCCAAGCTTGCTGTCTAATATTTTTTTATACATAGTATCTATATAATCTTTTCTCATGTATAAATTTTCTGCAACTCTTACATTAAATGTATCCGTTTTATAATGAAAGAAAACAGACGGTAATGGCTGTTTGGTTTTCTTATCAATCACATCATAAAAGAAGGGGATATAAGCAATGAGCCCCGCCTGATGCAATAAGATATTTTTTATTAAAAGGTGTTCTTTGTTGCTGCCTTTTACCCAGGGCAGGTAATCCCCCAAAGTTTTATCCAAAGAAATTTTTCCTTCATCATACATTTTCATAACCGCCAGCGTGGTTGCACAAATTTTTGTAACCGACGCCATATCGTAAATCGTTTGCAGGGTAACAGGTTCCGGTGTGTCATAATTGTACTTGCCATAAGCTTTTTCAAAAGCAATCTTTCCATCTTTAGCAACCAATACAACGCAGCCCGGGTAAGCCTTTGCGGCGATGCCCGCATTGGCAATGCTGTCAATTGCTGAGAGCTTTGCCGTATTCAGGCCTGCATCTTCCGGCGAAACCACGGGCAGTAAAGCATTATCGGTTATGATGCCAGCGCCATATTTGTAACTGCCGCAAACCGTTACAGGCAATACACCTTTTGCATTTGTTTTTCCTTCCAGCAAATCTGCCGCAGCGTGCTGTGTTATGGAATCATCTTCGTAGCAGGTAATCAAATTTTTTGCTCCGCAAAAATTCTTAACCGCATAAGCATTTCCAAAATTAAAGATGATGGAAGGAACAGCTTGCTGTATTTGTGCGACTAAGCTTACAGCATTATTGCTTATTCCGAAATTATTTGCCGGATACCTGGCATAGTTGTGAATGCCTATCACCACTGATCTATAGCGCATTTTCAACGAGTCTATTATGGTTATAATTTGTAAAGAATCCATTTTATAATTAAAATAAAATGCCTTTGCTTTATAATCGTTTTGCATTCTTTTGGCAAATGTGTTAGCGCTGTCTATGCCTATGCCTACATAAACTATCGCATCATGATTATAGATTTGCAAAGGGAAAAATTGTGCATCCTTATTGTTCAAAACCGTGATAGCATTTTCAGCCACCAGCTTTCGCATATCATTTGCGCCAGCATTTAAATCTTGAACCAGGTTATTGGTGCTGATGGGCTTTTGATAAGCGCAGCCATATATATATTTATATATTAATACCTTTTTGCATTTAGTATAAATATCATTCCATGATAATTTATTGCTGTCTATTGCAGACCTGATCTTTGCTATGCAATCCGGAATATCAGATGGAAGACAAAGCATGTCGTTGCCCGCAATCACAGACTGGGCGGCGATTTGGCCACCGGGAAAATATTTGGCAACACCTTTCATGTCGAGCGCATCAGTAAAAGTTAAGCCATCATAATGAAGCCGGTTGCGCAGTAAACCAGTCACATTATTTTTTGATAAAGAGGTTGCAGTGTTGGCAGCAGAATCAATGGAAGGAATATATAAATGCGCAATCATTACGCTGCCCACGCCTGCGTTGAACATTTGCTGAAAAGGATATAGCTCCAGCGAATCAAGCTGCGCCATGCTTTTTTTTATAACGGGCAAATCCAAATGAGAATCAACCGATACATCTCCATGCCCCGGGAAATGTTTGGCACAGGCAAGCACGCCATTGCTTTGCAACGCTTCCATGTAAACGGTGCCATAACTCGCTACTTTATTTTTATCCTCGCCAAAAGATCTGTCGTTTATTACAGGATTATCAGGATTATTATTTATATCAACAACGGGCGCAAAATTTACATGGATGCCCTCCCGCCTGCATTGCAGGGCAACGAGCCTTCCATAAGCGGCTATAACAGAAGTATCCTGCACGGCGCCGAGCATCATCTGATGATTGAGAGGTATCACGCTATCCTGCCTCATGCCAAGTCCCCATTCTGCATCTATGCAAACCATTAAAGGAGTTTTGGCAATGCTTTGAAAATAATTTATAAAGTTTGCCTGCTCTACCGGACCGCCCTGAAACAAAACAATACCACCGATGTTGTATTTTTTTATTGCCTGGGTAATAGCAGAATCGTAATAAACAGTACCGTTTTTATTGAAGCTGCTTTCCCGCAAGACCATAAGCTGCGCTATTCTTTGGTCATCTGCTAAAGAGTTGAATACACTGTCTGCCCAGCGTTGGGCGCTTTCATTTTTATTAAATTGGGAAAAAATGTGAGAAGAAATTGTAAGAAAAAATAAAATGAAGAAAAAGAATTTATTCATCAGGATCAATATATTTTTTAATACACAAGTTAAAGAATATTGCAAGGTATGATGTAGCAAAAAAGAAAATTTATAAGTATTCGGTCTGATTAATAATTCCCCGGATATTTATAAAAACCTCACACCGATAATTATTAATTTTATCAATTAAATCTACTGCGACCATTGGCTGATATTATAAATTTATTGCCCGAAAATATTGCTAACCAAATTGCAGCCGGTGAGGTAATTCAGCGGCCGGCAAGCGCTGTAAAAGAACTGCTGGAAAACTCAGTGGATGCAGGTTCTACTGAAATAAAACTTTTTATAAATGATGCCGGCAAAGCTTTAATACAAGTGATTGATAATGGAAAGGGAATGAGCGAAACCGATGCCAGGATGAGCTTTGAGCGCCATGCCACTTCCAAGATAAAAAATATTGATGACTTGTTTCATATAAAAACAATGGGCTTTCGCGGGGAAGCCTTGGCAAGCATTGCCGGCGTTTCTCAGGTGGAGCTTAAGACAAAAAAAAGCGGAGAGCCTGTGGGAACATGTATTGAAATTGAAAATAGTGTGGTGCTTTCTCAGGAGCCTGTTGCAACAAATGAAGGCACAAATATTTCCATGAAAAATTTATTCTTCAATGTGCCTGCAAGAAGAAATTTTTTAAAGAGCAATGCTTCTGAGTTAAGGCATATTGTAGATGAGTTTATTCGGGTGGCTATGGCTTTTTCTGATATATTTTTTTCGCTTACATCGAACGGGCAGGAAGTGTTTCATTTGGAAAGAGGATCATTAAAACAAAGAATTATACAAATACTTGGCAACAGCTACAACGCAAAGCTGGTAAGCGTGAGAGAAGAAACGGATTACTTAAATATTTATGGATTTGTGGGCAAGCCCGAAACGGCAAAGAAAACAAGAGGCGATCAGTACTTTTTTGTGAACAACCGTTTTATAAAAAGCGCTTACCTCAATCATGCAGTAATGAATGCTTTCAATGATATGATTGCAAGAGATAGCTTTCCGATGTACACTTTGTTTATCAATATTGATCCATCGAAGCTCGATATAAATGTGCACCCCACCAAGCAGGAGATAAAATTTGAAGATGAAAAAATAGTATATGCTTTTGTGCAGTCTGCAGTGAAACATGCGCTGGCACAGTATTCTGTAACACCGGCCCTTGATTTTGAACTGGATGTTTCTATTCAGCAGAGCGATGCTGTAAGCAAGCCCTTCACGCAGGAAAAACAAGATGCCGCTGCCGGAACTTCTTTATATAAAACTTTTACACAAAAAGACCAGGCGCATTTTATAAATAATAAAAGCGACCTGGAATATTGGAATGCCGGTTCTCCTGAAGTAAAAAAAGTAATTGAGGAAAAGAGGGAAGCTGAGCCCCTGCCAGATAAAATTGAAAAGCAGGAAAATAATTTAGCATCTTTTGCAAAGGCAATTCAGCAGGCAAAGCCCAACAAAAGGCCATCGTCAGAAGAATTTATACAAGTGCATAAAACATTTATCATTGCTGAAAATGAAAATGGATTTATTGTTATTCACCAGCAAAATGCGCACGAAAGAATTTTATATGATCGTTTTGTAAATGCCATGAAAGGCAAGCCCATAGCCATTCAGCGAAGCCTGTTCCCTGTATCTTTTGAGCTTACGCCTACAGATGCTGTGTTAATGAATGATCTTTTAAATGATCTTAATTTATTAGGCTACCAGGTGGAGCCTTTTGGCAAAAATACTTTTGTGATACAAGGCTCGCCGGCCGATGTAAGTGAAGGAAATGAAAAAGCATCATTAGAAAAAATGCTGGAACAATACAAGCATTTCAGCATGGATGTCACTTTTAGCAAAAGAGAAAAACTATTACGATCTATGGCATGGCAGCAAGCAGTAAAAGCAGGAACAGCGCTGGCTCAAAAAGAAATTAAATCTTTGGTGGAAGAAATTTTTACCTGCGAAATCTGCAATACCACCCCTAATGGCAAGCCGGTATTTTTAGAGTTTAAGAAAGATGAACTGGAAAGGATCTTTGGAAGATAAAGGCCTCATCCCAACCCGATCTGATGGAGAAGGAACTAAGGCCTCATCCCAACCCTTCTCCAATGGAGAAGGAACTAACTTATAACTGTTATTTTAGAAATATTTTATCAGCCGCTTCTTTTCTGTAATCAAATATTTTTTGTAGTTCCTTTTTTACAATTAATGAATTGGCTATATCGCCAATAAACCAAAAAGGAATTTTATAATGAACAATGTCTGTCATTTCTACGCCGTTATTTATCTCTTTAAAATGATGCTGGTGCTGCCAAAATGAATAAGGTCCGAAGCGCTGCTCATCAATAAAATATTTCATTGGCTGTACATGAGTAATTTCTGTCATCCAGTATAAAGGCACGCCCAGCAATGGTTTTACGGTATATTCAATTAACTGGCCTGCATACATTTCATTACCCTGGCTTTCAGATAAAATATGGAAGCCAAGATTAACCGGCGTTATATTTTTTAAGTTTCCAGGAGAAGAAAAAAATTGCCAAACTTTATCAATTGGCGCGGGAATGAACTGGACTTTTTGTAATTGATAAACTTTGCTCATACTTTAAGTATAACATAATCCAACATTTAAAGTTTTACTTAAAATGTTTCTTATTGCTATGTTTTAAGATAAATCCAATCCTGGTAATTGTTTTAATGTCTACAAGCAATGAAAAACACATAAAAATTAACTAAATTTATTAGTAAATAAATACTAATTATTTGAACTTTGATCTATGAGAAATTTTCTATGCCATAATTACTCAACTTGTTATGTGGAGTAATGTTTGATGAAATCTATTGTTTACATAAGCACTTCTTAATTTTATTACATGCAAGCTTACCGCGAAATATTAAAAAATAAGTTCAACGAAGAATATAAAAAACTCAATGCAGAACAAAGAAAAGCCGTTGATACTATAGAAGGGCCAGTGATGGTAATTGCCGGGCCGGGCACAGGCAAAACACAAATTCTTGCAGCGCGCATCGGCAAAATTTTATTGGAGACAGATGCTTTGCCCCAAAATATTTTATGCCTTACCTACACTGATGCGGGCTCGCTTGCCATGCGCAGAAGATTGCTGCAGTTCATAGGTCCTGATGCGTATAAAATAAATATATATACGTTTCATGCTTTTTGTAATGATGTGATACAGGAAAATTTATCGTTGTTTGAAAAGTCGTCCCTTAACCCTATTTCCGACCTGGAAAAAATACAGCTGTATAAAACACTTATAGATAATTTATCTAAAAATAACCTGCTGAAAAGATACCGCGGCGATGTGTATTATGAGATCAATAACCTGCAGCACTTATTCTCTGCAATGAAGCGTGAGGGCTGGTCTCCGGATTATATCACGCAGCGTATAGATGTATATATTAAGAGAATTAAAGATGAAGAGAATTATAAATATAAAAATTCAAAGAAAGGAGTTTATACCAAAGGAGATTATAAACCTTCTTATCACGAAGAAATAGAAAGAATGGAAAAGCTTTGTGCAGCAGTAAATGAGTATGATAACTTTCAGGCACTCATGAAGCAGCGCAACCTGTACGACTTTGATGATATGATCAACTGGGTTATAAATGTATTTAAAGAAAATAAAAATGTACTGGCTAATTACCAGGAAAAATTTCAATACATATTGGTAGATGAATACCAGGATACAAGCGGAACGCAGAACCAGATCGTTTCTTTACTTATCAATTTTTGGGAATCGCCCAATGTATTTGTGGTGGGCGATGATGATCAAAGCATCTTTCGTTTCCAGGGGGCAAACATAGAAAATATGGAAACCTTTGCAGCCAGCTATGAAGATCTTTTAAAAATTGTGCTAACCGATAATTACCGTTCTACGCAACCGATACTGGACATTTCAAAATCGCTGATTGATAAAAATATGGACCGGCTTATCCATAAGTTTGAAGGCCTTACAAAAAATTTAATTGCTGCGCACGAACGCATAAAACATTTAAAGCACGAGCCGGTAATTGTGGAATACAATACCATAAAAGATGAAATGGCCGACATAACCAATAAGGTTGAAAAGCTGGTGGAGAGCGGTGTTGAGCCTGGCAGCATCGGTGTTATTTATAAAGAAAATGTTTACGGCGAGCAGCTTATAAAATACTTCCGGTTAAAAAACATACCTGTTTTTTCAAAAAGAAATGTAAACATTTTGCAGGATGCTTTTGCAAAAAAAGTTATACAAATACTGCGTTATCTGGCTGCAGAGCACGACATACCTTATGGTGGCGATGCATTGCTTTTTGAAATATTGCACTTCGATCTTTATTCCATTGCCCCGATAGAAATTGCAAAACTAACAGTAGAAACAAACGAAAAAAAATATAACAGTCAATCAATTTCCATAAGACAATTATTGTATGAAAAAGCTAATGCAGTTTCAAAAGATTTGTTTGATACAGGTATTAATCCCGCAATGAAAGGCTTCAGCAAGAGAATAGAAAAATTAATTGCAGATGTTTCCAACTGCACGCTGCAGCAGCTTTTTGAGAATGTAATTATTAATGCGGGAGTGCTGAACTATGTGATGCGAAGCGAAGCGAAGATCAGCCTGCTGCAGGTACTTACTGCTTTGTTTGATTTTATAAAAGAAGAAACTGCACGCAATCCATATTTAAGTTTGCAGCAACTAATGGACATAAGTGACCTGATGGAAAATGAAAAAATTCCTTTGCAGCTTGTGCAGGTTTCAGGAAGCGATAAGGGCGTAAACCTGCTTACAGCGCATGGTTCCAAAGGCCTGGAGTTTGAATACGTTTTTATTACCGGCGTAAATGCATACTTATGGGAAAAGAAAAGAAAGTTTGGCGGCGGCTATAAATTACCAGATACCTTATTTTCTTCTCTGCCGGCCGGCAATGATGATGAAGAACTGCGCCGGTTATTTTATGTAGCGCTCACAAGGGCTCAAAAAACGTTGCAGGTATCTTACATAAAATTCAGGCCAGACGGCAAAGAAGCGGAGCATTCCATGTTCATTGCAGAAATAGTGCAGTCAAGAAATTTGCCTGTGGAGCGGATAGCTTTGCCCGTGGAAGAACTGATGGACTTTGAGGCTTTGAATTACACCGCCCTCGCCCCGGAAATAGAAAAACCGGAAACTGATTTTATAAAAGCGTTGTTAGATAAATATGTGATGAATGTTACCTCGCTGAATAATTATTTGAATTGCCCGTTAGAGTTTTATTTTAAAAATTTATTGAAAATTCCTTCAGGCAAATCGGAGAGCACGGAATTTGGAAGCGCTATACATTTTGCCGTACAAAAGCTTTTTGAAGACATGCAAAAAAATGAATTGCAGCAATTTCCGGCTAAAGAAATAATGACAGGATATTTTAAGTGGTATCTCAGCAGGCACCGGGAAAATTTCACTAAAGAATCTTTTGCAAGAAGAATGGAATATGGTGAAAAAATACTTTCTGATTATTATGATAATTATGTTTATTCATGGAACAAGATTGTTGCAGTGGAAAGAAACATCAGAAACATAGTTGTAAACGGCATACCGCTGAAAGGTAAAATAGATAAGCTGGAATTTAATGGCAAAGAAGTAAATGTGGTGGATTATAAAACCGGCGATGTGAACAGCAGGTTTACTATAGATAAACTTAAGCCGCCCTGTAAAGAATTGCCTGACGGTGGCGATTACTGGCGCCAGGCTGTATTTTATAAAATGCTCGTTGATAACCTGGATGGCAAAGGATGGAAAGTGGTAAGTTCCGAGTTTGATTTTATAGAGCCTGATAAAAAGAAAGGGTATCAAAAAAGAAAAATTTTTATAAACCCTGCCGACATTGAAACCGTAACACAACAGCTCACCATGGTTTGGCAAAAAATTCAGGCACATGATTTTTATACAGGCTGCGGAAAACAAGATTGCCACTGGTGCAATTTTGTAAAAGATAATAAGCTTGAAGTGGCCTTGCATGAAATTTCAGAAAACGAAGATGCAGAGATTTAGATTTATTTTAGGATGCTGACAAAGCTTTATCTGTGTAAAGCAATTATGTTTGCTTTTTTTCTAAATGAAGTTTAGAGCTTTTTTTTCCTTTCTTGCCTTAGGCTGTATTATGTACATCGCTTCCATTACCGGAAGCGGCTGTGCGCAAATAGCTATGCCTACCGGCGGCCCCAGAGATACGCTGCCGCCTGTGCTGCAGGAAGCAACACCCGCAAACCGAACAGTAAATTTTAAAGGAAACCGCATCACATTTGATTATGATGAGTACGTGCAACTATTAAATCTGCAGGATAATTTATTGGTGTCTCCCACGCCGAAGATCATTCCTAATGTTGATTTTAAATTTAAAACCATTACGGTTAAAATACGTGACACGCTTGAACCCAATACTACCTACCGCATTGACTTTGGAAATGCTATTGCCGATATAAATGAAAACAATGCTGTAAAGCATTATGCTTATGTTTTTTCTACCGGGCCTTATATTGATTCTCTTGAATTTGGCGGCAAGGTGCAGCTTGCACAAACAGGCAAAGTAGATACCACATTGCTGGTATTTCTTTATAAAGACCTGGACGATTCTGCAGTGTATAAACACAAGCCCAGATACATAGCTAAATTAGACAGTTCCGGAAGTTTTAGGTTTCATAATTTACCGAAGGGTAACTATAATGTTTTTGCGCTGCAGGATGCAAGCGGCCAAAAAATGTACAATGGTAAAGATGAATTGTTTGCCTTTTCAGACAGCGTTATTTCTGTAACGGCTGATTCATCGAAACCTATAAAATTATATGCGTATGCTGAAGAAAAACCTAAGCCAAAGACTACGCCGTCGCCGCCTGCTGCTCCGGAGAAAAAATTAAAATACACCACTTCTGTTTCTGCAGGAAGGCAAGATATACTTACGCCGTTAACCATAGAATTTAACCACAAGCTTAAAAACTTTGACAGTACAAAAATTGAGCTTACAGACACATTATTAAACATTGACAGATCGGTAATAATACATACGGATACAACAGGTAAAAAAATTATTATCCAACCCAAATGGCTTGAAAATAGTGACTACCGTCTCATTATTCCCAAAGATGCCGCAACAGATTCCTCAGGTAATGCCTTGGCAAAATCTGATACTATAAAATTTAAAACTAAAAAAGAAGGGGATTATGGAAGCATACATTTTTCCTTTAAAAATCTTAATAAGTTTAAAAATCCTGTATTGGAATTTGTAGTAAACAACGAAGTAGTAAATTCTTATGCGCTCACCTCTCCGGAATGGAATATAAAACTCTTTGCCCCCGGCGACTATGAAATAAGAATATTAGAAGATACTAATAAAAATGGTAAGTGGGATGCCGGAAGCTACGATTTAAAACTTCAGCCCGAAAAGGTGTTTGCCTTTCCGCAAAAAATAAACATACGCGCAGACTGGGAAAATGATAAGGATCTTATATTGTAATAAATAATAAACATTCAGTTAAGAAGATTTAGATAAATGCTTATCTTTTATCATCTTGTTCAGAAGCATAATTCTTAATTTTATTGCATGGTTTTTTCTTCTTCTCTTTTGGAAAATGCGGTGAACGAATTTGCAAAACTGCCTGGCATTGGTAAAAAAACTGCTTTGAGGCTTGTTCTGCATTTACTTAAAAAAGAGGTAAGCGATGTAGCTGCCTTTACTGAAGCCATTCTTAAAATGAGACAGGAGATTAATTTCTGCTCACGATGCCACAACATTGCAGATAAACAACTTTGCAATATTTGTTCTGACCGCTCCCGCAAGCAGTATATGATTTGCGCGGTTGAAAACATACGAGATGTTATAGCTATAGAAAGCACACAACAATATAACGGGTTGTATCATGTGCTCGGCGGCATTATTTCTCCGTTAGATGGAATTGGGCCTGATCAATTGCAAATAGATTCCTTAGTGCAGCGCGTGAATGATGAAAAAACAGAAGAGTTGATTTTTGCGTTAAGCCCAAACATACAGGGCGACACCACCATTTTTTATATTAATAAAAAGCTGCAGCAAGGCTCAGTAAAAATTACGACCATAGCACGTGGTATTGCTTTCGGCGGCGAACTCGAATACGCTGATGAAATAACACTCGCCCGCAGCATTACCAACAGAATGCCTGTTGAAAATTATGTAAATAATAAATTTTGACAGTGCTTTTTTTACCATAGCTTATATAAGTTATGCAGAGCAAAATTTTATTAATACCTTGTGAAACAATCTAAAAACACTTGAGTAATCTATCCGAAAACAAGCCAGTAATAGGGTTTACCTGCGGCGATCTGAACGGCATTGGCATTGAATTATTATTAAAATCTTTATCGGATACGCGGGTGCTTGATTTTTGCACGCCTGTAATTTTTGCCAGTATTAAAGCTATTAATTTTTATAAGAAAACAATTGCTGATGTAAATTTTGTAGTTAATAGTGTAAAAGAATTTCAAAAAATTAACCCCAGGCAAATAAATGTATACAACTGCTGGGAAGAAGAAGTGGCTATAAACCCCGGAACACTGAATGATACTGGCGGAGAATATGCTGTAAAAAGCCTTCGCTCAGCATCTCAGGCGCTTAAAGATGGTGAAGTTCAGGCAATAGTTACCGCCCCTTTGCATAAGAAAAATGTATATTCTCCTGCATTTTCCTACACTGGCCACACACCTTTTTTAAAAGATTTTTTTGTTGTAAAAGATGTGCTGATGCTTATGAGCTCAGAGACGCTTAAGGTTGGCCTTGTTACAGAGCATGTACCGCTTAAAGATGTAGCTTCAAATATTACCAAAGAAAACGTTCTCAGCAAAATACAAATATTACATGCTTCGCTGCATAGGGATTATAATATTGACAGGCCAAAAATAGCCGTGTTGGCTCTTAACCCACATGCAGGTGATGAAGGATTGCTTGGCAGCGAAGAAGAAGAAATAATTAAACCGGCCATAAAAGAAGCTAGGCAGCGAAACATGCTGGTTACAGGTCCTTTCAGTGCAGATGCTTTTTTTGCAAGAGGCCAGCATTATAAATTTGATGCAGTGCTGGCTATGTATCATGATCAGGGGTTGATTCCATTTAAAAGTCTTGCTTTTGGAGAAGGAATAAATTTTACTGCCGGATTACCTGCAGTACGTACCAGTCCTGATCATGGAACAGCTTTTGATATTGCAGGAAAGGATAAAGCAGATGCTTCATCGTTTAAGGCTGCTATATTTAGTGCCATCGAGATCCTTGCCAATCAACAAAGATTTGATGATAACAGAAAAAATCCGGTGAGAAAAATGGGTGCTGCTGTAGTGGCAAATGCGATAGATGAAAAAATAACAGAATAGCTTTTTATTATAGAAATAATAATAAGTTTATTTAATTAAGCGTTTTAAATATGTATAGGATTATTATTAGGTTTAAACTTTGCAATCTTTTATAAATCTGATACAGCAAATTAAGTACGGGACTTTTGAAAAACATTGCTTTACTTCAAACTTCGTTTACTTTTGTGAAACTAATATTGCACTTATAAAATCGGGGAATGGATAACATCTTACTTAGCAGCGGTCTTGCTTTTCTTATTACCTTTTTTTCAATTCCTGTTATAATTGAAGTGGCAAAAGATAAAAATCTTTTTGATGAACCCGATGAAAGAAAGGTGCATCATGCCGTAATACCTACATTAGGTGGCCTGGGTATTTTTGCAGGCTTTATTGTTGCCACGCTTTTAGCTTCTCCACCCAGCGTAGCGTATATACTGCAATACTTCATGGCAGCTATAATGGTTATATTTTTCATGGGTATAAAAGATGATATTTTAATTCTTTCTGCTTCCAAAAAATTTATAGGTCAGCTGGTGGCAGCAGGCATCATTATTAAGTTCGGCGGCATTCATATTAATAATATGCATGGCTTTCTTGGCATGTATGCTATACCGCATACGGCCAGCATTTTGCTTACCATGTTTACCATCGTTGTTATTACCAATTCATTTAATCTTATTGATGGTGTAGACGGGCTTGCCGGTTCTTTAGGGCTCTTAACTTCCTGCATCTTTGGCTTATATTTTCTCGCTACCTCACAGTTGTTGTATGCTGTTATGGCTTTTTCTCTTGCCGGCAGCCTCATAGCTTTTTTAATATATAATTTTTCTCCGGCAAAAATTTTTATGGGCGACACAGGATCATTGCTTATTGGCATTTTAAATTCTGTATTTGTTATAAAATTTATATCTGTTGCTGCTGACCCTGCTACAGGCTTTCCTTTGCAATCCGCACCAGCTTTGGGCTTTGCGATATTAATTGTTCCTCTGTTTGACACTTTGCGTGTGGTAGCTATTCGTATTTTAAGCCGCCGCTCACCTTTTAGTCCTGATAGAAATCACATACATCATTTTCTGCTTGACCTCGGGCTTAGCCATAAAATGATTGTTTGTACCTGCGTTGCAGGCAATGTTATCTTTATAGCGCTCGCCTATTATTTACGGTTTGCAGGCACTACCATGGTTATACTTGCTCTTTCTGCCGTTTCATTGGTAGTGGTAAGTATTATTTATTACAGGCGCCCGAAAGAAAAATCTGTATCATTTACAAATCGTAACCGTAAAGGCACTATTGCTGCACCCCGCAAAATATTTACGCTTACAGGCGATCCCATTGAGCAGAATTAACGCTGATGTATTAAATTTGCCACTCCTTATTTCATCTTTTTTTGATGAAGTTTTTTATTTAAATAAATATTATGGCAGATGATTTAGCAGAAGTAGTAAGCGATACTTCAAAAGCGATGAAAAAAGCAATTGATCATTTTGAAACAGAACTTGTAAAGATACGCGCAGGCAAGGCAACGCCTTCTATGCTTGATGGTATTGTGGTTGATTATTATGGCAACCCCACACCTATTGGCCAGGTGGGCAATATAAGCGCGATGGATGCAAGAACACTTACCATACAGCCGTGGGAAAAGAATATGCTTCAGCCTATTGAACGCTCTATTATTGCTGCCAACATTGGCATCAATCCACAGAATGATGGTAATATCATACGGTTATTTTTGCCGCCTCTTACTGAAGAAAGAAGGAAAGAACTTGTGAAGAGAAGCAACGCAGAAGGAGAGCAGGCAAAGATTGCTGTTCGCAACATTCGCCGCGATTCTATTGAGCACATAAAAAAGCTTCAGAAAGAAGGCTTAAGTGAAGACGCTGCTAAAGATGGCGAAACAGATATGCAGAATATAACTAATAGTTTTATTACAATGGTTGATAAACATCTGGAAGCAAAAGAAAAAGAAATTATGTCTGTATAAACATAATAGCTATGCTAAAAGAACAATTACTGATATTAATAACTACTCCGTTATATATTATTGTAATTGGTGTCGAAATGCTTTTAAGCCACCTTCATCTAAAAAAATATTACACCTTAAAAGATACTATGATGAATGTATATCTGTGCCTGTTGAATGGTGGCATAGATCTTTTATTCAGGGCCATTTATATATTTATCCTTCTCTCGATCTATAAGTTCCACTTTATTGATCTTTCATCAAACCCTTACCTGTATTGGCCTTTATTATTTTTGCTGGAAGACCTTGCTTTTTATGTTGAGCACAGAGTTGATCATTTTTGCCGCATTTTTTGGGCTGTTCATGTAACCCACCATTCATCAGAAGAATTTAATTTAACTACCGGGTTTCGCTCGTCAGTATTGCAGCCGTTATACAGATTTGTGTATTTTTTACCACTTGTTTTGTTAGGCTTTAAGCCACTTGATATTGTATTTATGTATTCACTTACCCAGATATATGGTATTCTTGTTCATACAAAATATATTAATAAAATGCCCGGCTGGTTCGAAGCTTTTTTTGTAAGCCCTTCCCATCACCGGGTGCATCATGCAAGCAACATACGCTACCTGGATAAGAATATGGGAATGGTATTAATCATCTGGGATAAAGTGTTCGGCACTTTTCAGCCAGAAGAAGAAAAAGATCCGGTAAAATATGGACTTACCTCACCCATGGAAAATCCTCATCACCTTACTAAAATAATTTTTCATGAATGGCAAAATATTGGCAAAGACCTTAAAAGAAAAATACCTTTTTATATAAAAATAAAATATCTCATAATGCCGCCGGGCTGGAGCCACGATGGCACTACCAAAACTGCCAAAGAATTAAGAAGGGAGCTACTCCAATCGGAGCAATCATAATTATTTATATTTGAATAGCTATTTATTCTTAATATAAATATGCCTTATCATTTTTTATAAAACAGTATTACACCAATGCATCTTAATGATATAAATACAAAGGCAGGTGATAGCTTTGATAAAAAAGAAACCAAAGAGAAAACTGTTGCCATACTTGAGGAGCTGGATGAGTTGCAAACTCTTTTATATGCAGAAAATAAACATGCCATATTAGTTGTTATCCAAGGCATGGACGCCAGCGGAAAAGATGGTGCTATAAAAAATGTTTTCACATCTATGAACCCGGAGGGAGTAATGGTTAAAGGTTTTAAAGCTCCAACTGCCGAGGAGCTTAGCCACGATTTTTTATGGCGCATACATCAACACGCACCGGCAAAAGGAATGATACAGGTATTTAACCGCAGCCATTATGAAGATATTTTAATAACACGCGTACATGGCTGGTGCGATGATGCCACTGCAAAAAAAAGAATGAAAGCTATTAACAACTGGGAAAATTTGTTAGCAGAAAATAATAACACCTGCATACTTAAGTTTTACCTGCACATATCTCAGGAAGAGCAGCAGCAGCGGCTTTCAGAAAGATTGACCAATCCAAAAAAGATGTGGAAATCTAATCCAAATGACGAAGCAGAAGCCAGGCTTTGGAATGTTTACATGAAGATGTATGAAGATTGTTTTGAAAATTGCAACGTAATACCATGGACCATTGTGCCAAGCGATCAAAACTGGTATAAAGAATTTATTATAGCCTCGGCATTAAAAGATACATTGGCTAATTTAAAAATGCAATATCCCGAAATTAAGAAATAGCTTATTTTTATTTTATCATTAAAAACTTAACATTATGGGATTTTTCAAAGAATTTAAAGATTTTGCTGTTAAAGGAAATGTAGTTGACCTTGCAGTAGCAGTGGTTATAGGTGCTGCATTTGGCGCCATCGTCACATCACTTGTTGACGATGTGGTAACCCCATTAATTTTAACTCCTGCATTAAAAGCTGTAGGTGCATCCAACATTGGAGAGCTTAAGTGGGGCGCAGTAAAGTATGGTAATTTCCTGGCGGCGGTTATTAAATTTATAGTGGTTGCACTGGTGCTTTTCTTAATTATTAAAGGAATAAATTCAACAAAGAAGAAACAAATAACGGCTCCTGCAGCTCCATCATCTACCGATAAATTACTGATGGAAATAAGAGATGAATTAAAAATAAAATGAATAAGACATAAAAGCTTCATCTAAAATTTTAAATTAATTTCGTTCCCGATGTATAAGCATTGGGAATTTTTTTTATAAAAATGAATACTGAAACTTACCAGATAAAGCTTGCACAGTTTGAAGGCCCGTTTGACCTGCTGCTCTTTTTTATAGAAAGAGATGAGCTGGATATTTATAACATTCCAATTACGAAAATAGCCAGAGAGTTTCTTGATTACATACACCACCAGCAAGCGCTTAATATAGAACTAAGCAGCGAATTTATTCTATTCATCAGCACACTAATGCGAATAAAAGCAAAGATGCTTTTGCCGCGAAAAGAACTTGACCCTGAAGGAAAAGAAATAGACCCAAGACAAGAACTGGTTAATAAAATTCTTGAATATAAAAGATTTAAAGAAGCTGCCGGTAAGATGAGCGAGCTGGAAGCGCTTCGAATGCTGCTGGCAAAGAGGGGAAACATTCAGCAAGAGCTTTCAACAATCGGTGAGGCATCTGGCGAAGGAACGGAGATACAGGCAGTATCACTTTTTAAGCTCATGAAAGCTTTTGAAAGAGTGGCTAAAAAGCTTCATGACAAAAGGCACCAGCCGGTTCATACCGTTGTACAATATAATTATACAATGGAAGGCACCCGAAAATATATGTATGATTTTGTAAAAAAAGAGCGCTCTGTCCCTTTTGAAAAAATATTTGATGTGGCTGAAAACCGCATTCATGCAATATTCCTTTTTTTAAATATGCTTGAGCTTATTCAGCAAAAATATTTTACAATTCTATTGGGCGGGGGCATGAACAATTTTATAATAGAATTTAATCATGAGCAGGTAGAAACAGAACGTAATTCTGAAAACATTGTTGATCCATTATTAAACTGATGCAATGAAAACAAAAGTTCAAAGAGCAAATGAACGCGGCTTTGCTGAGCTAAACTATGATGTTTATTTTATTAAGCTTCTTACTGCCTTTACTTCCGCAGCGGTTACAGCGGCAGCATGGTTCATAAAATTATTACGAATATATGTGAGCACATCTGCCACATCCTGATCTTTCAAATTGGCCTGCGCAGGCATATTGTTGGAATAATATTTACCATCAATGGGAACCTTTTCCGTAGAACCCAATAATACCCATTGAATAAGTTTCTTTTTATCTCCTGTTACAAATGAAGCATGTATAAGTGGCGGATTCATTTTAGGAACGCCACCACCCGATACCTGGTGACAGGTAAGGCAATTTTTTTGATAAACTATTTTTCCATTATTTACAGATGCCTTCATAGAACTCTGGGCATTTGCCAACAACCCGCTTAATAACAGTAATGAAACATTTATAACAATCTTCCCCATTTATTTTCCTGTATATGTAATTTTATAAATGGTGCCACCTTTATCATCAGAAACGTATAATGCTCCGTCTGGCCCTTGCGCTAGACCGCACGGACGGTGCTTTGCTGCATCGGGCGACATGTACTGAGCGCCGCCTGCAAAATCATCAGCAAACACTTCCCAATCGCCTGAAGGCTTACCATCTTTAAAAGGTACAAAGGCAACAAAAAAACCTTTTTGAGGCTCCGGCGCACGATTCCACGAACCATGAAAAGCTATGAAAGCGCCATGCCTGTATTTTTCAGGAAACATATTGCCTTCATAAAACAACAAGCCATCGGGCGCCATGTGCCCGGGAAAAGCCATAAGAGGATTTATAGCATCTTCACCGGCTTCTTTCTTGCCATCACCGCCATACTCCGGTGCAAGTATTTTTTTATGCTGTAGCTCATCATAATATATATAAGGCCAACCTGCGTTAGCACCTTCTTTTAAAAGATACATACATTCTGCCGGCAGCTCAGCGCTTTGTTTAGTAGTGTACAAATCTGGATACAGATCAGCAAGCTGATCTCTGCCATGCTGCATTACATATAATTCATTTACATCGCTGTTCCAGGCAATGCCCATTTCATTGCGCAAGCCTGTTGCATAGCGCTCTCCGTTTCCATAAGTTTGATCAGCTTTATCAGCGCTAAATTTCCAGATGCCACCTGCAGAATCCAGAATAGGACAGGGCTTTATGCCTGGTGAGCCCTTGGCTCTGTCCCGCACCTGGCAGGAGTTGGAATAAGCGCCAATTGTTACATAAATATTTCCTTTATTATCAAAAGTAAAAGGCTTCGCTTCATGCTCGTGCCTGTCGAGCAGTCCGCTTACAATCAGTTCAGGCTTATCAGGATCTGCTATCCTGCCTTTTTCATCCAGTTTATAACGGTAAACTTTTGTATCGGAGGAAGCATACAAGTAGCCATTCTTTATTCCCATACCAGTGCCGGTAAAATCGCCAAATCCTTTTTGCACATCAGCTTTACCATCGCCGTTTGCATCATGTAAATAAAAAATGCCTTTACCATTTTTAAGGTCAGAAAGCTTTACATACACATCTCCTTCAGGCGTCACAGCAAGATGCCTTGCCTCTCCGAGGCCTTCTGCAAATTTTACAGCTTTAAAGCCGGCAGGCAATAACAAGCCTGCGCTGGTTACGCCAGGCTTTGTTTTTTTATAGGTACTGTCATAGCTGGTTTTTGCAAATGATGCGGAAGCAATAAATATAAGAATACCCAACGCTGATGCTGGTATAGATATTTTTTTCATAAATTATTATTGAGATAAGTAAGTTTATAGGAGATATGTAACACAGCTTCCTGAGTTTTGTTGAGAAGAAAAAAGTAATTTAGTTAAACTAAATATGTTATTAGAAAAATCATACCAGCTTTTAATTTATATAAAATGAAAATCATTATAATTTCTATGCTTTCTCTTGCCTTAGTAGCAGGCTGCAAGCCAAGAGAACTTTCGGGAGCAGCACTTCAAAATAAGCTTATACAAACTATGAGCGATCATCTCCACAAAACCCTTAATCCGGCTACTACTTTTGTAGTAAAAGATGTGGTGTATTTTACTGATGTAAAAAAGAAAGAGTATATATGCCAGTTTAATGTTACCATGAATTTACAAGGCAAAGATACCACGGGCATTGTGGCAGCAACAATTTCCAATGATTTTAATAAAGTGGTAAGAAACCAATAACTCTTTAATAAAGTGTATTATTTTCATTACTCAACTCTTACTACATGGCATTGTAAAAAGGTTACTATTGCAACATTGCATTTCATTTTACTATTCTAAATAAGCCATTTCATCTTCTGTAAGATCAATATTTACAGCCTTTATATTTTCTTTAAAATGTAATAAAGATGATGTTCCCGGTATGGGCAAAATCCATGGCGAACGATGCAGCAGCCATGCAATGTTTATTTGTGATTCTGTGGCGCTGTATTTCTTTGCTATCTCTGCTATTCTGCTATCTTTTTTTGAATTAGCTGTTTGCAATGAAAAGAAAGGAACCAGGGGCATTTCATTTTCTTCGCATATATGCAGAAGATCCTCAGCACCGCGGGTTTCTCCATAAGGAGCGGTCAATGTACCGCGTTGCGCATGGCCATACATATTTTCTACCGATGCAATAGCACCCATGCTCATTGCCATTTTTAATTCATCAGCATTTACATTGCTCACTCCCACATGCAATATTTTTCCTTCCTGCTGCATTTTAAACATAGCGTCCATTGATGCTTCAAAGCCTTTATCAGCGTGCATAACCCTGAAATGAACCAGTGCTATTCTTTCCAATTTTAAGGTGCGTAAATTATTTTCTATACTAGTCCTTAGGTTTTCTGGCTTATTAAAAGGTATCCAGCTTTTATCGGGCTTGCGGGCACCACCTACTTTTGTACAAATTACCAGATCATCGTTGTAAGGATACAAAGCTTCCGCAATTAAGCGATTGGTCACATCTTCTCCATAATAATCAGCGGTGTCTAAAAAATTAATACCATTCTCTTTTGTTTGCCTTAAAATTTCCAGTGCCTCATCTCTCCTGGGCGGTTCTCCATAAATATCTTGCCCTGTAAGCCGCATCGTTCCATAACCCAGCCGGTTAACCGTTAATGGATGCTTGCTTTTTCCTGCAATAATTATTCTTTGTGTGTTGCTCATTGTTTTATATTAAAATGTAAATCTATTGGTTTAAATTCTATACCAACATAAATCAAATGCAATTGTTTGGTAAACATTAGGAAGGTAAAAAAATCAACTTTTAATAACACCGGCTTATTCGTAATCCATATCTTTGAAGCAGCACAAAACATTCTACCGGAACAAACAAAATGATCACCTGTAAAAACTGTTATCAAAAATATACCGGAAATTTATGTAATAATTGCGGTCAGTCAGCAGAGACACATATAATGAATTTTCATTTCCTGTGGCACGATATACAGCACGGGCTTTTTCACCTGGATAAAGGGATGTTTTATACAGCCAAAGAATTATTTACAAGGCCCGGCCATTCTATCAGAGAATATATAGAAGGCAAGCGGGTAAAGCATTTCAGGCCTGTTTCGCTGGTAATTGTCCTTGCAGGAATATACGGATTGCTGTATCATTATTTTCATATAAACATGCTGGATATGGTAGTGGTTTCCGGCTCTGGCCAGCAATATATTGATATAAAAAACATTTTGCAAAGCCTCAACGAATGGATGGGTGAGCATTATGCAGTGGTGGCGCTCATACAATTGCCCATAGCAGCGCTGGGAACGTATCTTGCTTTTTTTAAGCAAGGTTATAATTATATAGAGCATTTTATTTTAAATGCTTTTTTAACTGCACAAAGTCTTCTGGTGCACATTGTGCTTTTTCCGTTCACATATATATTTAATAAAACCCCGGCCTTAAATATTTTTTCAGGTATAGAAAATATCATCAGCATCCTGCTGGTTATTTGGGTATTGATGCAATTTTTTAATAAACAAAAGAAAGCAGCTACTTTCTGGTACACACTGCTAAGTTTTATTATTTACATAATTTTATATGCAATCCTGTTCATCGCTACAGCAGCTATCATATACTTTTTCAGGCTGCGCCACTAAAACCTCATTTTTACTGAGATATGTATAAAGCCCTGATTGTAGACGACGAAGAAAAATTAAGAAGCTTGCTCGGAAGGCTCATTAAGCTGGAAGGCTATGCAGTTACAGAAGTAAGCAATTTAAAAGCCGCTCATAGAGCTATTGAAAAAGAAGAACCTGATATTATTCTTTGTGATGTAAAATTGCCTGACGGCAATGGCATTGATTTTATTAAAGAAGTTAAAGCAAAATATCACCTTACAGAAATTATTTTACTTACAGCTTATGGCAATATCCCGGATGGTATACAAGCAATGAAGAATGGCGCATTCGACTACATAACCAAGGGTGATGATAATGATAAAGTAATTCCTTTATTAAGTAAAGCTTTGGAAAAAGTTGACCTGAAAAAGAAAATTATAGCGCTGGAAAAAAGAGTGGGTAAAAAATATAACTTCGAAAGCATAATCGGGTCTTCTTCTTTAATTACTGATGCCATCAACTTAGCAAAAAAAGTTGCGCCCACAGAAGCTACCGTTTTACTTTTAGGCGAAACAGGCACAGGAAAGGAAGTGTTTGCACAAGCAATTCACAATGCAAGCACCAGGCGTGGCAAGCCTTTCATGGCATTAAACTGCAGCTCATTTACCAAAGAGCTTTTAGAAAGTGAAATTTTTGGTCATAAAGCCGGAGCGTTTACAGGCGCTGCAAAAGATAAAAAAGGGCTGATAGAAGAGGCGCATACCGGCACTTTATTTTTAGATGAAATTGGTGAAATGCCCTTTGAATTGCAATCGAAATTATTAAGGGTTTTAGAAACAAGCGAGTTCATAAAAATAGGTGATACTAACACTACTAAAGTTGATGTAAGGTTTATTGCGGCAACTAACCGCGACCTGCAACAGGATATAAAAGAATCTAAGTTCAGAGAAGATCTTTTCTACCGCCTTAATGTTTTTACTATTCAACTTCCTCCGCTTCGGGAAAGAAAAAAAGACATCCCTTTATTAGCGCAATCTTTTTTACAAATATTTGCTGCCAAAACAAATAATATAGTAACCGGCATGAGCCAGGATTTTTTAGAACACCTGCAGCAGCATGACTGGAAAGGCAATATTCGTGAATTAAAAAATATAATGGAACGCGCTGTTATACTGGCGAGCAGCGCTGAGCTAACTCTTGAAGATCTGCCTTTAGAAATGCAGGCATCCCATTTTAACCCTCATAAAACTTTATCTGCTTTCGACCTTGCCAGCGTAGAAAAATTACACATTCAAAGAGTACTCATTCATACAAAAGGAAATAAAACTGAAACGGCCAGGCTCCTAAATATTGGCCTCACCACTTTGTATAGAAAGATTGAAGAGTACCATTTACAACAATAACCGGCAAAAACTTTATTGCTAAAGCTTACCGTTTTGACAACCAACCTTTTCAGTTTGATATAGTTTTTATTTTTCAAATTCTCATCTTTTTCTGTTCGGGGCTTACGAAAGCCAATACCCGCAAGCATTTCCGGCGCTTTATTCATTTTGAAAGTATAATGGCATTTCGTTGGCAATAAGCAAACGCAATAAAATTTTTCATTATGATCACATTAATTCTTGTACTCGCCGGCCTCGTGGGCTTCTGGCTTTTTTTTAAATCAATAGATTTCTGTGAAAAAATTTAACCCGCTCCAAGTGAATAATTTTTATGCAATAAATGAACTTAATTTTTAAACAAAAAATTAAAACCCAAATGACAGCTTTATTTATTTTATCTATACTGGTTTTTTGTTATATCTCTTATGTACTCATTAAACCTGAAAAATTTTAATTATGAACACAGAAATCTTAGGCGTTATTGCCATGTACGTTATTATGGTGTTGTTGGCGATTCCGCTGGGCCGCTACATTGGTAAGGTTTATAATGGAGATAAAACCTGGCTTGATTTCCTTTTTAATCCTTTGGATAAATTGTTCTTTAAAGCCGGAGGCATCCAACCTGAAAATGAAATGACCTGGAAGCAAAGTATGTTGGCTATGCTGGCAATAAATCTTGTGTGGTTCCTGTTTTCGATGCTGGTATTAATGAACATGGGCAGGCTTCCACTTAACCCGGATGGCAATCCATCTATGACTCCTGACCTTGCATTTAATACCTCTATCAGTTTTATATCCAACACTAATATTCAACATTATTCAGGAGAAACCGCAGTATCTTATTTGGGGCAATTAGTATTAATGTTGTTTCAATTTATAAGTGCAGGTACAGGCATGGCTGCCTGTGCTATAGTATTTAAAGCGCTTAAAGAAAAGAATGCTGAGAAGCTGGGTAACTTTTATAATTATTTTATTAAATCATGCACCAGAATTTTATTGCCTTTATCTATTGTGGTGGCGATAGCCTTAGCGTTTAACGGAATGCCCATGACATTTAAAGGCAAAGATCAATTTATCTCTTTGCAGGGAGATACCGTAAACGTAAGCCGCGGACCTGCCGCAGCAATGATTTCAATAAAACAATTAGGTACCAACGGTGGTGGATTTTTTGGCGTCAACTCCGCACATCCTTTTGAAAACCCGAATTACTTCACCAATATGATAGAAACTATCAGTATCATATTAATTCCAATGGCCTTAATTTTTGCATTAGGCTATATGATAAGAAGAAAGCGTTTTGCATGGATGGTTTTTGCTGTGATGACCCTTGGTTTTTTACTTATGGTTATCCCTACTGTTTATTATGAAATGAAAGGCAATTCTGCAATATCGCACATGGGTATTGCGCAGCACCTGGGTAATATGGAAGGTAAGGAGATTCGATATGGATCGGCCGCCTCAGCATATTGGAGCATAGCAACAACGGTTACATCCAATGGATCTGTAAACGCAATGCACGATAGCTTTATGCCGCTATCTGGTATGTTTCAAATGCTTGGCATGCAAATAAATTCCTTCTTTGGTGGCGTGGGCGTTGGCTTCTTAAACTTCTTCATATTTATAATTATAGCAGTGTTCATTTCAGGCTTAATGGTGGGAAGAACACCTGAACTGTTCGGTAAAAAAATAGAAGCTAAAGAAATGAAGATAGCAGTAATTATCGCACTCTTGCATCCCTTATTGATCCTCGCAGGCACCGCTATTTCCTCTCATATTTATGCACATGATCCAACCACTTATGCAGGATGGCTTAACAACCCGGGCAGTCATGGCTTTAGTGAAATGCTGTACGAGTTTTCATCTGCATCTGCTAATAACGGCTCTGAATTTGCCGGCCTTGGCGGCAATACACAATTCTGGAATATTGCAGATGGTATTGTGATGCTGCTTTCAAGATTTTTACCCATCATCGGGCCTGTTGCTATTGCAGGTATTCTTGCAAAAAAGAAATATATACCAGAAAGTGCAGGCACGCTTAAGACAGATACCTCAACGTTTGGCATAATGGTTTTCGCTGTGATAGTTATTATAGCTGCGCTGAATTTTTTCCCGGCTTTAGCTCTCGGTCCACTTTCAGAATATTTTGGAATGAGGTAAACCCTAAGTGGGTAAGAAGAAAAGATAAAGATTTTTCTTATTTAATTTTTATAAAACAAGATTATAATATAAAGAAATACAACTAAGAGTACGGTATTAAAATTTTACTCTTTTATTTCTTAGCAAAAAAATAAAATAATGGCAAAAAATAAATCAAAATTGTTCGAAGCTTCTCTGGTGAACACGGCGCTGAAACAATCATTTGTAAAGCTGTCGCCCCGCGTAATGTTTAAAAACCCCGTAATGTTTACGGTAGAAATTTGCACCGCTGTAATGCTGATGGTTTGCATTTGGGTGGTGGCAGGCCAAAAGTCGCAGGGCAGCCTGGCCTATAATCTTATAGTGTTTATTGTGCTGCTGCTAACTTTATTATTTGCCAATTTTGCCGAAGCCATTGCCGAAGCAAGAGGTAAAGCTCAGGCAGACAGCTTAAGAAAAACAAGAGAGGAAACACCGGCTAAAAAGATATTTCTGGTAGGTGAAATTCAAATGAATGAAGTAAAAGTGGTTCCTTCCTCGCAACTAAGAAAAGGAGATTTATTTCTTTGCGAAGCAGGCGACATAATACCGATGGATGGAGAAATTATAGAAGGTATTGCCACTATAGATGAAAGCGCTATAACCGGTGAAAGTGCCCCGGTAATAAGAGAAAGCGGTGGCGATAAATCATCCGTAACCGGCGGCACAAAAGTTTTAAGCGATGAAATAAAAGTTCGTGTAACGACCGATCCGGGAGAAAGCTTCTTAGATAAAATGATTGCATTAGTAGAAGGCGCTTCAAGACAAAAAACACCTAATGAAATTGCACTGACCATTTTGCTTGCAGGCTTTACGCTCATCTTTATAATCGTTTGCGTAACGCTTAAGCCATTTGGTGAATATGCTAACACGCCCATAACCATAGCGGCTTTCATTTCCTTATTTGTATGCCTTATCCCCACTACCATCGGTGGGCTATTAAGCGCCATTGGCATTGCAGGAATGGACAGGGCATTAAGGGCCAACGTGATAACCAAAAGCGGTAAAGCTGTAGAGACAGCAGGTGATCTTGATACGTTATTATTAGATAAAACCGGAACCATAACAATTGGTAACCGCAAGGCAACAAACTTTTACGCAGCCAATGGAATTGATAAGGCTGAATTTATAAAAGCAGCCGCATTAAGTTCACTTGCTGATGAAACGCCTGAAGGGAAATCTATTGTTGAGTTGGCCGGTAATGATATTATAAAAGGCTTATCAATACAAGGTGCAAAAATGATAAAGTTTACTGCCGAAACCAGAAGCAGCGGCGTAGAAATGTCTGGTGGCAGAAGTATAAGGAAAGGTGCATCCGATTCTATAAAAAAATTAGCGCTCAGCCATGGATTTTCTTTTCCCGCTGAAACAGAAATGAAAGTAAAGGATATATCGTCTAACGGTGGAACACCACTGGTGGTAAGCGATAATGGAAAGGTGCTGGGGGTAATAGAGCTGCAGGATATTATAAAGCCCGGCATTAAAGACAGGTTTGAACGCCTGCGCAAGATGGGTATTAAAACGGTGATGGTAACGGGCGATAACCCGTTAACGGCAAAGTTTATAGCAGAAAAAGCCGGTGTGGACGACTTTATAGCGGAAGCGAAGCCGGAGGACAAGATGACTTACATAAAAAAAGAACAGCAGCAGGGAAAGTTAGTAGCCATGATGGGTGACGGCACCAACGATGCACCGGCGCTGGCACAGGCCGATGTGGGCGTTGCTATGAACAGCGGCACTTCAGCTGCTAAAGAAGCAGGCAACATGGTAGACCTGGATAATGACCCAACCAAGCTGATAGAAATAGTGGAAATAGGCAAGCAATTATTAATGACAAGAGGAACGCTTACCACTTTTTCTATTGCCAATGATGTGGCAAAATACTTTGCCATTGTGCCGGCGCTGTTTATAGTTTCTATTCCGGCATTGCAAAGCTTAAATATTATGAAGCTGCACAGCCCGGAAAGCGCTATACTTTCTGCAGTAATTTTTAATGCTATCATAATACCACTGCTGATACCGCTCGCTTTACGTGGAGTAGCTTACAAACCAATAGGAGCAAGTGCTTTGCTGAGGCGCAATCTTTTTATTTATGGCTTTGGCGGAATAGTCGCGCCTTTCATAGGTATAAAGCTGCTGGATCTGCTGGTAAGCATCTGGTTTTAAATATATCAGTTACACATTAAATTAAACTTTCTCATTATGAAACAACATATTCTTCCCGCTGTACGGCTTACCATTATATGCATACTAATTTTTGCAGGTGCCTATACTTTGCTTATCTGGGGCATAGCCCAGGCCGCTCCCAACAAGGGCGACGGCGAAACAGTATCCGTTAACAACAAAGTGGTTGGCTACAAACTTGAGGGCCAAAGCTTCACGGCCGATAAGTATTTTAACGATCGCCCATCCGCTGCAGGCTACAATGCCATGGCCTCTTCGGGTTCAAATAAAGGCCCTTCTAACCCTGATCTATTAAAACAAGTGCATGATAGAATTGATACTTTTCTTGTGCATAACCCCGGCATAAAAAAAGAAGATATACCTGCGGAACTGGTTACCGCTTCTGCCAGCGGCCTCGATCCTGATATATCTCCCGAAGCTGCGCTGGTGCAGGTAAAAAGAATTGCTGCGGTAAGGCACCTTGATGAGACCACTATTGATAACCTTATTACCCAACATACTGAAGGCCCGCTGGCCGGGATGCTTGGCCCTTCCAAAATAAATGTATTAAACCTCAACATAGCGTTGGACGATCTTAAATAATAATAAAAACTAAAATGAAACAACTCATATTTTCTATAGCTTTAATTACCCTTTATCAATTGACAACCGGCCAGACTGATTCAGCAAAAACAGTATCGCCAGCGCCTGTGATTACCGGTTCTGTGGATGCGTATTACAGGTTTAACTTTGCCAACCCTAAAAACGGCGCCACTAACAATTACACAAGCTTTACCAACTCTCAAAATTCATTCGAGCTAGGCATGGCAAGCATCAGGGCCGACCACACCTTCGGCAAGGTAAGCGCCACCACCGATTTAGGATTTGGTCGCAGGGCGGAAGAGTTTTCTTATGCCAATACAGATCACCCAACTTTATTTGCAGTAAAACAGGCTTTTATAACTTATGCTGTCAGCAACAAAGTAAAATTTACCATGGGTAAATGGGCTACCCATATTGGATATGAAGTGCCGGATGCCTACCTGAACCGTAATTACAGTATGGATTATATGTTCTCTTACGGGCCTTTTTCCCACACAGGTGTAAGGGCAGATATTGGGCTGGGAAAGAAAAGTGCCTTTATGGTGGGGGTTGCCAATACCACCGACCATGTAAGCGATACAACTTCCAGAAAATATGCTATAGCACAGTTTAGCACCGCTACATTGAACGATAAAATAAAAGTATATCTTAATTACCAGGGCACTTACGGCGGCGCACTTAGCTTAACGCAGCTCGACCTCGTTGCTACCGCGACTGTTACCAGTAAATTCAGCTTAGGCTATAACGGCACGGTGCAAACCGTAAAACCGGCGGGCGCGCAAAGCGGCAGCTGGTTTGGGTCTGCCATATATGTAAATGTTGACCCTATCACTGCATTTGGTATTACGCTTCGCGCAGAATATTTCGACAATGATAAAGGCGTAGTAGGCGCAGGCACGCCCATAGCCGGCACAAGCATATTGGATTTCACACTTTCCCCTAACTTCAGGGTAGGAAATCTTACTATCATACCTGAGCTAAGGCTGGATAACGGTAAAGATGCCATATTCAAAACGAATAATGGGGGTAATACAAAATCAACCTTTTCAGGCCTGCTTGCAGCCACTTATCATTTTTAAAAAAAACTATTTCTCCTACATAACTAAATATGCTTAGCTGAACGGCAAAATGAACAACTGAAGGTTTGGACAGGTACTTATAAACCGGAGCCTTAGCACATAAAACATACTATGAATGCCTGAAGAAAAGGAAAACGAAAATGCCGAACAGTTTCTTGAGCTTATACGAAAAGCAAGAAAAGGCAAATTCAAAATTTATATAGGGATGAGTGCGGGCGTAGGCAAAACCTACCGCATGCTGCAGGAAGCGCAAATACTGCTGCGCAATGGCATTGACGTAAAAATTGGCTATATAGAAACGCACGGGCGCAAGGAAACACAGGGCCTGGTGGAAGGACTGCCCGAAATACCCCGGCGAAAATTATTTTATAAAGGCAAGGAATTAGAAGAGCTGGATGTGCAGGCGGTAATAAACCTGCACCCGGAAATTGTAATTATAGATGAACTGGCACATACCAATATTGAAGGCAGCAAAAATGAAAAGCGATGGCAGGATGTGGCAGACATTCTTGATGCCGGCATCAACGTGATCAGCGCGGTAAACATTCAGCACATCGAAAGTTTGCAAAGTGATATAAAAGACATAACAGGCATAGATGTGGCAGAACGCATACCCGACAATGTGTTGGCAATGGCTGATGAAGTGGTGAACATTGACCTTACTGCAGATGAGCTAATTACCCGCCTGAAGGAAGGTAAAATTTACAACCCCGATAAAATTGAAAAAGCATTAAACAACTTCTTTAAAGCAGAGCACATTTTACAACTCAGAGAGCTGGCTTTAAAAGAAGTGGCCAGCCAGGTGGAGAGAAAGGTTGAAACGGAAATTCCTAAAAATATAGCTTTACGCCATGAAAGATTTATGGGCTGCATTAGCAGTAACGATTCCATTGCAAGAAATGTTATAAGAAAAACCGCACGCCTCGCCAATTACTACCACAGTAAATGGGTTTTGCTGTATGTGCAGGTGCCATCCGAAAGGCCCGACCGCATTGCCTTAGACAAGCAGCGCCATCTTATAAATAACTTTAAGCTGGCAACACAATTAGATGCTGAAATTATACAAGTGCAAAGCGACAACATTGCAAAGGCCATCATAGAAACCGCCGGGCAAAAAAATATAACTACAATATGCATTGGCAAGCCTCACCTTTCTTTATTTAAAATAATATTAAGAACAGCCTCGTTTAATCAATTACTTACTACATTATCAGCATCCGAAATAGATATTGTAATACTTTCATAGACATTTTATGCGATTAAAGACCAAGTTGAACATCAGCCTTTTCTTTCTGTTTGCCGTTATACTTGTATTTGGTATACTAGGTATTTTTTATGTAAACCGGCTTGGTAAAGATGCTGATGTAATTTTAAGAAATAACCAGGAATCGCTGCTGTATTGTAATAACATGCTGAAGGCTTTGGAAGACATTCCTGCCAAGCGAAGCGCCTACGATTTGTTTCTCCAAAACTTGAAAGCACAGGAAAAAAATATAACAGAATCTGGTGAAAGCGATGCAACTAATGAACTTGCCAAGAACTTTACCGAGCTAATTGCAAACCCTGCAGATTCCTCTAATTATCCGCAGATCCGGCAATCCATCCACCTTATAACCGATCTCAACCAGCAGGCAATACTTCGTAAAGATGCTGTGGCAAAAAGAACCGCCGCAGATGCCACCATCTGGCTGAGCATTATCTTTACTATTCTTACTTTAATTGCTTTAACGCTTGTAGTAAACCTGCCGGCAGTTATATCAAATCCGGTGCAGTCTTTATCCGAAGGCATAAAGGAAATTGCCAACAGAAATTATAAAAAACGCATATTTCTTAAAACAGAAGATGAGTTCGGTGATCTTGCCAATTCATTTAACCAAATGGCAGAAAAGCTGCAGGAGTATGAAAGCAGCTCTGTTGCAAAAATAACCTTTGAGAAAAAAAGAATAGAAGCCATTATTAACCAAATGAAAGATGGGATAATTGGGTTTGATGAAAACAAAAATATTTTATTTTTTAACGAAGTTTCTGAAAAAATATTCGGGCTGAAAGAAAGTAATATTTTGGGCAAATATGCGCCTGACGTTGCTTTGAAGAATGATCTTATGAGAACCATTTTGCAAAGTGATACTAAGAAAGATTTGAAGATTTATGCTGATAATAAAGAAAGTTATTTTAACAAAGATATCATACATGTAAAAAATAATGAACAGCTGATAGGGCAGGTAATTGTGTTGAGAAACATTACTCCTTTTCATGAGTTAAGCGAAGCAAAAACTAACTTCATTGCCACCATTTCCCATGAGCTCAAAACACCTATTTCATCCATTAAGCTAAGCGCAAAATTACTTACCGATAGCCGGGTTAGCGCCTTAAGCGCCGACCAGAAGGAATTATTAAAAAGCATTACTGATGATGCAAACCGGCTGCTGAAAATAACAGGTGAAATATTAAATATGTCACAGGTGGAAACAGGTAATATAAAACTTACTTTTCAGCCAACTAACCTGAACAATGTGATAGAACATGCCTTACAATCTCTGCAGCTGCAGGTGCAAGAAAAAAAATTACAGATCGTAAAAAAGCTGGAACCCAATTTACCCGAAATAAATGCTGATGTAGAAAAAATTTCGTGGGTGATCATTAATTTTCTTACAAACGCTATAAAGTTTTCTTATGAAAATAATAAAGTAGAAATATTTTTATTTAAACAAAACAGTTCTGTTGTTTTTTTGGTGAAAGATTATGGCCCTGGCATAGATAAGGAATTTCTTCCCAGGCTGTTTGAAAGATACTTTCAGGTGCCACGCTCAAAAGAAAAAGGTACAGGATTAGGGCTGGCAATTTCTAAAGAATTTGTAGAGGCGCAGCAAGGTAAAATATGGGCAGAAAGCCATAGCGGGCAAGGTTCTTCGTTCTACTTTAGTCTTCCGATAAGCAATCCGCAAACTTGTTAATCATGCAATTGATTTGTATCAGAATCTTTTAGGTTGGCCGGTCGTGTACTGCTGGCTTCAAAGGCCAGGAGAAGAGATACAGTTTATGATTAATAATAAGCTCCACCCTGGTCTGTTATTGTATATCCCCCTTTACTCATGCCTTTTTTCAATAAATATTAAATGTAAAGTCCTGACTTGCAACTCAGGACAGCAGTACTTTTTTATTTAAATATTCTAAGGGCAGCAGGGGGGTTCATTAATAGCAGACCTGGTTTGAAAATTGTAAAGAAAGGAGCAGCAGCAAAATGGTCTTTCTCAAATCTTGCAGCAATGGTCAGACTTCATTTGATGACTTACATTGATTTGGGAAGTTTTTTAAGATCACCTGAAAAAGCATTAATGAAAATGTTCGTCAAATCAAAACAAGACAACCACCATCAGCTATTATTAATTACATAAAGGGGCCTGCTGATAAGAAATTATACTTTATATATTTCAAATACAGCATTGGCCATACATTTACCTGTTAGTTTGTTTTTTACCGGACAGTAATAGTTGCAAACTCAGGACAGCAGGGGGCAGCAGGGAAGGATTGTCTAATAGCAAAAGGCAATTGTTTGTATTTTACAGCCTTTGTAGATCTTACTTGCAAGATAATATAATGGCGGATTTACAAATCCAGGTGACTTACTTATACTCTGAAAAATTTAATTATTCCAATTATGAAAATTTGAAATGATATTTTTTTCTTCACCTGTAAGTTGTGAAAAATCTACTTTCTTTACAAATAAATCACTTCCAGCAATTTTAGCGGGATTATTTATATACTCATAATATTTATTAGCTGTCCATATCAATCCATATATATTGCCATGAGCAAGATCATAACCCTCAACAATATTAAAATTGTGATTGGCAGTTAACTTAAAATCATTATCTAAGCTATCTATCTTAGTGATTACTTTTGGCCTTATCCAGATAGCCAAATTTATTAAGCTTATATAAAATTTTTGATTTTGAGTAGGAATTTTATGATAATAAGCCCTTTAATTTTCTAAAATTTTACTTAGCAAGTTTGTTTTACACTGAGAAAATGAATCACAAGATAAAAATTGAATTGCTATACAAAATGAAAAGATTAATTTGTTTGTCCTTCCTGAGGATTTTCCTTTGAATAATCATAATTCTTATAAAGAGTACTTTTCGTTCCATTTACTAATTGATTAGTACCTTCGTAATAACTTTCACCAGTATCTTGATCATTTTGTTGAATAATTCCATAGTAAGTTCTTAAGGGTACCCAAGGCATGCGCCAGTATATATATTTATTCCCAAACATTTAATTTTCTTAAAAAACCATTTCTTTTTACAAAACAAATATCACATTGCCCTAACGCTCCATCTATTGGCCGCCTAAGAAAACCCGGAAAATCATACACTACATAATCTTTTTCTAACATGAAATTTACAATATCAGAAAAAATGGGAGCACCCTGTTCATCTGAAAATGAAAACAAGGAAACCTCTAATATATATACCTCGGTATTTCCGAAAGTTTTTGATGCTCCTTTCAAAGCTTCTAGTTCAAAACCCTGGATATCGAGCTTGATTAATTCAGGTATTTGTATGGTTGAAGATTCTATTAAAGCGTCAATTGTTATTACTTGTACCTCTCTTTGCTTTTTGCTTTTGATAAGCTCTGCATCTGCTTTAGGAACAAAAGAAGACCCTGCGAGATCATCCCACATAGTTAGCACCATAACATCATTTTTTGCACCAGCACCCGCTAAAACGTATTTTGAATCATTAAATTCGTTACAAAATTTTTCTAACTTTTCTTTCATCTCATGTTGAGGCTCAATAAGGTAAAACACTGTATCCGGATATATACTTTTAGCCATTCTGCTCCAAATGGTATTATTAGCGCCTACATCCAAAATTGTGCGACATTCCAGCCCGCGCTTTTTTATATCTTGTAAAAACGTATCTATTCTACCAACAGGTCTTTTATCAGATCCTATCCTATCGGTATAAACCTTATTAATTTCAAAGCCTGCCGATTTTAATATATTTTTTATAATCTTTTTCATATAGCATTTATTATAAAAGGTAAATTTTTTTTAATTATACAATATCCCAGTTTTATCCCCAATTACTCCCCTTTACAATCCCGACCCCTCTTCCTCATTAAAACCAAATTCAATACCCACAAACCATTCTTTCACTGATGATATATTTGTCTACACTTATATTTGCAAAATACAAAAAATGTAGATTAGTCCTAATTGCAAACGCGGGTAGAAGAGGAAATGACGAATTAACTTTTAAAAAAAATAATAATTGAATGAAATATGAAATTTCATATTTTCAACTCCTATTTTAGGACAAGACATATCGCTATAAACAGCACATTTATTCAATTTTATATTTTCAAACATTCTTTTTTATTATCATAACAATAAAAATCGTAACATAGTATCATAATTATTAATAAAATTACGGGTGTTGTTTAAAAATATTCAGCAGCTTTAGTATATTTTGCACCAGACCCTTTGTAAAAGTCTTTCATTGCCTGTATCCTTTCTCCACCGCTATCCTTAGTTTATCTCCAACCGAAAGTTGTGCTGTCCTGAGTTTGCAACTATTATTGTCCGGTAAAAAACAAACTGACAGGTAAATTTATGGCCAATGCTGTATTTGAAGTATGTAAGGTATAATTTCTCATCAGCAGGCCCCTTTGTGTAATTAATAGTAGCTGATGGTGGTTGTCTTGTTTTGATTTGACGAACATTTTCATTAATGCTTTTTCAGGTGATCTTAAAAAACTTCCCAAGTCAATGTAAGTCATCAAATGAAGCCTGACCATTGCTGCAAGATTTGAGAAAGACCATTTTGCTGCTGCTCCTTTCTTTACAATTTTCAAACCAGGTCTGCTATTAATGAACACCATATTTGTATTTGAATGGCATTTTCAGAATCTCCCAAAAAGTATTTAAGCAGATAGTTTTGCTTCATTCTTTTGAACAGCAATTCTATTTGCCAGCGCTTTTGGTAAAGCTTTGCAATAGTTGCTGCCTTCATTTTAAAATTATCACTGATAAATTCATACTGCTCACCACTGGCAAGATCTTTATAAATCACCAGCCGTGCTATTACTTTAATACCTGAACGCCAGCCAAGCTGAACCTGCTCATCACTTACAACAGAGCCATCTGTAGCTGTAATCTTATATTGCTTCAACACTTTATGAGAAAATAATTTACGCCTGCGGGTTACCCATGTAATTCCATCATCAGTAAAACGGTTATACGTTGTAAAATCATAATAACCTCTGTCAAAAACAATAACAGAGCCTTTAGGCAGATGCACTTCTTTGAGATACTGTGAATCATTGGCTGCCGCTGCACTATAGCGTATCATGCAGGGAACATCCTGATCGCTTCTGATAAGTGTATGAACTTTAATACCGCCCTTTCTTTTACCTGATGGATTTTTGCCGGAAGTACGCAACATTTCCTGGAATAAAGAAACAGTTGTTGCATCAAAGATGTACAGCTTTGAAGCTCCGCAATTCTTTCGGCTGTCCGATAAAAAAGAAGCATACTTGTTATAAAGAGCAAAATAAATTTCACCAAATACAGTAGCCTGTCTGCGGTTGTTAGCATCTGATATGGTACTTCTCCTGGGATGAAACCTCATACCCATATGTTGTAGCCGCCGTTCTGATGCAAGCATACCAGTAGCTACTTCTCTGAGCGAATTACAATTATTAAAAATGGAATAAAGGAGGGTAACTAAATGTTCATAGGTGCTGAATCGCTTTGAATATCTATCGGCCTTATGCTGTTGTGCTATTTGTAAAACAGCTTCTTTGGAAACAAACTTGAGCAGTTGTGTAAAGATAGGCTGTCCGCTAAAAAAAGTACTTTTGTTCATATTGGAAGGTTTTAAGTGTGGTAACTCAAAACTACCAATTTATGGAGGTCTAACGACCTCCTTTTTTATAAACTAAATATTTTTACCGGACAGTAATAGTTGCAAACTCAGGACAGCAGGGGGCTTTTTTGGCATCATCACATTATATATTATAATAAAAATAAAATTATCTAAAATAATTTTTGCATCTATGTTGCAAATATTATATTTGCAACATAGATGCAAATTTTTAAGCATAGTAAAAAGGTCCTGGCGTTTCTTCTGCTCTTCCTGTTTTTAGAAAAAGCAGGCTTGCGTTTATGGATACATACGCACTATCACCTATCGCCAGCTGCCAGTTCTTTTGCAAAATCGAATGAAGATACTACTATACACAAATGGGTATCTGAAGTTGGCTGCGATTGCATGGATGATTTTTTTATTCCTCTTTCATTTACAGATACAATAATTATTGCCTCACCCGCACAAGATTATTTTGAAGTTTATTATAGCTTTTATAGAAGCAGCTTAGCTTCTCATAATAACTACACAATTCAGTTACGCGGCCCTCCTGCCTGTTGATCATCACACTCTAAGTGCCCTCATTAAATTTTACAAGGGCAAATCTGTTACATAACCGTATGATCAGAAGCATGCAATGATGCATAGTGATCTTATTTTTTAAAAGGTCAATTACGTACCTCAACTCATAAATAAAAATTCCAGGCAATGCAAACTATTATTTTTCGCGGCTACAGGCTGCTCTATTGTGTTATTATAATAGCCACTCTCGGCATTACAGGTTGCAGTAAAGAATCTGTTGTAACTCCTGCTCCTCCCGGCAATGAAACATTATCAACTGTTGAATTAGTATTTCAAAATACTGCTAACCCTGCAGATACTGGCCGCGCTATATGGAGGCAGTTAGACCTTACCGGCGTAAAGCCTCCTGACACAACCCTTGCTATTCTTAATTTAAAACCTAACAGCACCTATAACGCACAAGTGCTCATTTTAGATGAGGTTTCTGATGCACCAAAAGTGGATACTGTTAGTACAGAAATACATGACAGGGAAAACTATCATCTGTTCTTTTTTCAGCCTACACCTATTTCTCCTGCAAACTTAATTATCAGCAATACTTCAACAGACATACCGGTTGCCGATGGCACGGTTACCAGCGCTTCAGGCCCTTATTTAAACTTAACAGTCAGCAGGACAGATCTCGATAATAACAGCCCGCAAATGCAGGTGGGGCTTATAGATAATTTTGTTACAGGAGCAGCCAGCACAGGCTCTTTAAGGGTAGTGCTGCGCCACCAGCCAAATGCAAAAAACGGCACTTATGGCCCGGGTTCAACAGATGTTGACGCAGATTATCAGGTACATATTCAATAAATATAAATTAACTCAATAAACTACTATAATGAGACAAGTAAAAATATATTTTGCCATAGCGGCTTTAACTCTTTCGTTTAATTCTTTTGCGCAAAAGGGTCCCAGCTTTATCGGTGTAAGCGGTGGGGTTTCTTTGCCAACAGGTAAATGGGGTAAATCAGCAGAAATATCAAGTACCACTGGTTTTATCAGCGATCCATCGGGCTTTGCAGGCATTGGGCCAATCGTTGAAGTTAATGGGGCCTACTTCTTTTCAAAACATATAGGCCTTGGCGCAATGGTTAGTTATGCTAATTACAAAACAAAGGATATTGATAAATTATCAGCTGGCTACCGGGAATCGTTTGATGTGGATCAGGTTACCACTACAGCCGGAAGTTATAAACTATGGAATTTTATGGCCGGCCCTTATTTTAATTTTTCATTACAAAAAAAGCTGGCTTTCACAGCAAAGGTACTTGCAGGCGTTACTAATGGTACCACTCCTTTAATTACAGTGGATGTAGAAGATGGAGGCGTTGACGATGGAACGTTTGAGCAAAAAGAATCTACGAAATCTGCATTTGGCTTTACTGCAGGTGTAGGCCTTTCGTATAGTATAGTTAAATGCCTAGCTATACATTTTAATGCTGACTATTTTTATTCCAAACCGGATTTCAGTATAAAGAATACGCAGAGAGAAAACTCCGCAGGCAGGCAGATAACCGAATACAATGAGCCTCTTGCGGGGGTAAATTTTTCTCTTGGAATAGCTTTTCTTTTAGGCAAAAAATGATATTACTTTTTACCGGCCGGTAATTACCGGCTGGTTTTATTTAAAGGCCCTTATGAGTAAAAGTATTTTAATAATAGGCTTTATGGTAATCTGCAAGATCGCCATGGCTCAGCAAACCAGTTGCGCCTTAAACGTGCACGGGAATGTTACGCTGTCTGCAAGTGGGTTACCCGCCAGTTCAGCAACAATTTATATTCCCAGGCTGCAAAAGAAAACACTGGCTGACAGTGCAGGTAAATTTTATATTGAAAATATTTGCCATGGTGGCCTACAATTAAAAATAACCTACGAGGGATATAAAACTATAGATACTATAATTCAAATTGAAAACCATAATATGGTTCTCAGCTTCTCACTTAGCAATGCTGCTAAAGAATTGAAAGCTGTAAATATTGTGGGTGAAGTGATCCGCAAAGATCAGATAACAACAGCAGTGAAAACAACGCTCTCAGGTCAGGCACTGGATCAGACAAGGGGATTATCACTGGGCGAATCGCTAAAAGGTATTACAGGAGTTAACACTATTCAAAACGGGCCTTCTATCTCAAAGCCGGTTATCCATGGCCTGTATAGCAACCGGATATTAATTATGAATAATGGAGTAAGGCAGGAAGGGCAACAGTGGGGTAACGATCATGCTCCCGAAATAGATCCTTTCATTGCCACCAAAGTTACTGTTATAAAGGGTGCGGCCAGTATTCGCTACGGCTCAGACGCTATAGGCGGCGTTGTATCTGTAGAGCCGAAGGATATGCCTAAAGAGCTTGGTGCGGATGGTGATATTAACATAGTTGGCCTAGCGAACGGGCAGGTTGGCGTAGCATCGGGCATGATAGAAGATGCACTTGCTACTAATAAATTAAAAGGATTGAGCTGGCGGTTGCAGGGTACCGTTAAGCAGGCAGGTAATGCTATGGCTCCCCATTACGATATAGGAAACACGGCGTTTAAAGAAGATGATTATTCGGCTACTGTAAATTATGAAAAGCCGCACTTTGGAGGCCAGCTGTACTACAGCCGGTTCGATACAAAAATTGGTATTGCCGACGCATCGGTAATCGGCTCGGGACAGGATTTTTTAAGCATTCCTGCCGAACCTTCTGTAAAAGCAGGTTTTACTTATAATGTAAAAAGACCTTATCAGTCAGTAAATCATCAACTCGTCAAAGCAAACGGCTTTATAAATCTATCACCTAATATGGGTAAAATTGAAGCGGTGTATGCCTTTCAGAACGATATAAGAAAAGAGTATGATGCAAGCCCATCAACCAATAGCAATACATCTAATACTGATAAAATCCCTGATCTTAATTTAAGATTGAATACTTCAACGTTAGATTTAATATGGGAATATCCGCCAATAAAAAATAAAATTAAGGGAAGCATAGGATTCAATTTTATAAGACATGGAAACCTTGAGCAGGGCACAAGCTATTTACAACTAATTCCAAATTTTGTAGATTATGGAGGTGGCATTTTTGCTATTGAGAAATGGGAAATAAAGAAGTTAATAGTTGAAGGAGGATTAAGATATGATTACCGTTGGCTGCAGGCATATATGGATAACCCTGCAAACCTGGTTGAAGAAGAGCCAATACATAAATGGCAAAATGCAACTGTAAATCTTGGAGCCACCTACCGGTTTAGCAATCAGTTTTCAGGAACGCTTAATTTCGGCAGCGCCTGGCGACCACCTACTGTTCTGGAATTATATGCTGATGGTGTCCATCAAAGTGCAGCTGCCTGGGAGAGAGGTGATTCTATGCTTAGCCTCGAAAGAGCCTATAATACCAGCATAGCTTTTAGATATACCAGTACTAACTTCAATGCTGAAATAGGTACCTATGTAAATTATTTTAAAAATTATATTTATGCAAAGCCGGATAGCCTGCCCGCATATACCATAACCGGACAGTACCCTGCTTTTGATTATACAGGGGTAAAAAATGCATTGTTTAAAGGGCTTGATCTTAGTTTTACCTACACTTTTTTAAAGCGCTTTTCGCTTACGTCTAAAACGACTATAATAAGAGCACGCAATCTCGATCTGAAGCAATGGCTGATTAATGTGCCCGCCGACAGGTTTGATAACAGTATAAAATATACTATACCCTTTTTAGGTAAAATAAAAGGCTTTTATTTAAACGTTAGTAATCTTGTTGTAAGCAGGCAGGTAAGAGTATCTCCATTATTAACGGTTCCTTCGGGCGAAGTGTTAACCAAACCTGAACAGGTGTATAATAAATTGATTAATCCGCCGGCCGGCTACATGCTGTGGGGCGCCGATGCTGGTTGTTCGATGCCGCTTGGTCATCAATACATAGAGGTCAGCTTTTCGGTAACCAATCTCACCAATACCGTTTACAGAGATTACCTGGATGAGTTTCGCTATTACGTAGATGCGCTTGGCAGAAACTTTATTCTGAGAATTAAAATTCCTTTTGCCTTTAAGAAGAAGGCTTACGGAGCAGATATTAATACAAACAGCAATTAAATTCATCAAACCTCAAACACAAAATAACAGTTGGACCTAATTGATATTTTGAAATCGCATCACATAAATCACACTTCGGCAAGAGAACAACTTTTGCAAGCTCTTTATAATAGAGAACCCTTAACGAGACAGGAAATTATAAAGACAGCCAGCTTCAAGCTTAACCGCATTACCCTTTACCGCACTTTGCGGGAGTTTGTAAATAAAAACGTGATAGTGCGCATACAGGATGACAATGGCGCTGATAGATATTTTTTAAACTACGTTGATAAAAAAGATCACATACATTTTAAATGTATTCATTGCGGCAAGCTGTATTCGTTTCCTAACCAGACCTTTAATTATAAATCTTTGCCAAAGGGATATATAGCCAAAGAAAAAAAATTATTTATAACAGGTATATGCAATAAATGTAATTAAATGATAACTTTTGCTTCAATAACAGAGTGTGCAATTAACCGTTAAGCATAAACTGAGACTGTCTTTGGCGCTTCTATTAATTTATTTATTTATAGCAACACCTGTGCAGTTACCCCATCAAGATTACTTAAACACAATTGCAAGTAACGTAAAATTTATTCCCCTGCCGTGTTTTCTATGATATAAAAAAGTGTTTTATTATTCTCTTTTTATAAGATTATGCACATTTGCTGGTGTAGTTTTCCTCAAAGAAACGGTTATCTCTTATTACTGCAAAAACCCGGTGAACCAGTTTGTTTCTAACTGCATTAATTACACTCATTTTATTCTTACCTTCTGCTACCTTTTTTTCAAAATATGCTTTTATTTCTGTATCATTTTTAATAGCTGACAGGGCACAAAGATGCAGCAGCTTCTTCAGTTTTTTATTGGCGTGAGGGCTGACTGTTGGCTTGAACCTTATGCTTGTTCCGGATCGTTTTGCAAACGGCACTACACCTGAGTAGCAAGCCAACTCTTTGGCATTAGAGAAAGTAGTAAATCCTTTTGTATAGGCGAGCAGCGCAACTGCAGTTACCGGGCCAATGCCTTTTATAGATTGCACCTGCTGTATCTTCCTGGTAATTTCTACATCCTGCTGTGCAGTTTTTACAATCAGTTGTTCAATAGCTTCTTTGGTTTTTTGCAATGCTTTTAAAGGAGCTCTTTGTAGTTTTTCTAACTCTTTAGCATCCTTAATACAGCCGCATTCTGCCAGTTCTTTTACCGGAACGCTAAGTTGTGTAATGGCATTAATAACCCTGTCACGCTGTGCTACCAGATTTTTAATTTTCTCTATGCTGCTGTCAACAGGCCGCCACAGCTGCATCCTGTCCTGGTAGCGAAAAGCATAGCCTGCTATTTTTATAGCAGAAGTTTTACATCACTGCCTCTTTCAAAGCCTGAAGACCTTTTAATGCGCAAGGGCATTTCTACCCATGTTTGCGCTTTTTGTTCTACCAGAAAGTTTACCAGTCCGGTATTATATATACCGGTATACTCCATGCAAAATAAGGTTTCACTATCCAATACAACATTGTGTTGCTGTAACCAGGTTACCAGCTTTTTAAATCCTTCAGGTGTTTGTGCAAACTGGCTGTGCATGCTTTGAACAGGATGATCTGCTTTAATTACAGCGGCATCAAACCATGTTTTGGAAATGTCGATTCCAATAAAATTTTTTAACTTGCTCATACAATAATTCTTTAATAATGAATGGATCAACCTGATTTGAACCTGGATCAAGACCTTACTAATGGGGCTGCAATCCCTGTTTTCTATTTGATTCTTCAGTTCAAAAAACCAGCATAAGATTAGAACACGGCATAGGCCTGAAAACCTTGTCTCTCCATAATTCGCTTATGCTGGCAGGTTGTTTCATAAAGTTAACTATCCACATTTTAATGTGAATTCACAAAAGAAAAAAGTAGCAAAAAAGAAAAGTAATAATAGTAGTACTATATTATAATAATATTTAAAAGCAAATCTAAAGGTCTCCGCTCTGGCGATAGCCTTGCGGGACACGGCTGTACATACTCACTTTTCCTCTATCAAATATAATCCTTGCTCTCCTTCCATATAGTATTTTGCAGAACTATGTGGTTCGCCGGCCGTGTCATGCTTGGCTTCAGGCTGGGAGTATAGACACGGCCTGGGAGTAAGCGTTTAGTTTTTTCCTTAAAAACTGTAAACCTATAGCCGGATAAGACCTATTTATTTAAAAAAAACACTGCCCGTTTTTTTTGGTAAATTGCTTCAAATAATGGCTGATTATGATCTCCAAAACAACACTGCTGCTTCTGTTTTTATTAATCTTCGTGTACATATTGCAGGCTCAAAATCAGGTAAATCTTTCATCGCCCAACGGGCAAATATTTTTTACATTCAGCCTCAATGCCGGCCACCCGGAATATGCTGTTAAGTTTAAAAATAAAACCCTTATAGAACATAGCAGAGTCGGGCTAAGTTTTATTGATAACGACGTATTTGGTAACGATATTGAAATAAAACAGGTTACTATATCTGATGGTACAGATGATTATGCTTTGCCAGAAGGCAAGACAAGTAAGGTGCGCGATACGTATAAAGAGGCAAGCATACCGATGCAGGAAAGTAAGGGTAAAAAAAGACTGATATATTTAAAGGTAAGGGCGTTTAATGATGGCATAGCATTTCGCTACGAATTTCCTGAACAAAAAAATTGGCAAAGTCTGGTATTAACAGATGAGAACACACAGTTTAACTTTGTAAATAATCCCACAGCACGCGTACCTTTTCTTCCTGATTTTTTTAGCTCTCACGAGCACCGCTATAATGTGTTGGCTTTGCAGGATATTAAGAATGATACACTGATGGATATGCCTTCATTGTTTCAGTTTACAGGCAATATTTACGTAGCCATAACAGAGGCGAATCTTGTTGACTATGCCGGCATGTCGCTCATTAAGCATAAGGGAATGCTTACCAGTCAGCTTACGCCATTGCCAGGTCAGCAGGTGATAAAGGTAAAGGCAATTCTCCCACACCATAGCCCATGGAGGGTGCTGATGATAAGTGACCGGATAGGGGCGCTTATTGAATCAAACATTCTCACCGACCTGGCGGAGCCTTGTAAAATACAAGACCTCTCCTGGCTGAAGCCCGGTAAGGCAAGCTTCCACTGGTGGAATGGCGATACTATGCCCGACACTACATTTGAGCCGGGTGTAAACTTTGAATTTAATAAATATTATATAGACTTTTGTGCACGAAACGGAATAGAATTTCATACCGTAATAGGGTACAGAAATGTGGCGTGGTATCAAAACGATGGAGTAGGATATGATACCGGCCCTCATGCAGACGTAACAAAGCCACGGCCCGGATTAGATATACAAAAAATATGTGATTATGCAAAAACCAAAGGAGTTGGCATCCGCTTCTGGGTGCATTGGAAAGCTCTCTACCCAAAAATAGATACTGCATTTGCCCTCTTTGAAAAATGGGGAATTAAAGGAATGATGGTTGATTTTTTAGACAGGGATGACCAGGAGATGGTTAAAATACAGGAGGAGATATTGCAAAAAGCTGCTGCCCATCATTTGGAGATACAATTTCATGGAGCGTATAAGCCAACCGGGCTCAGCAGAACTTACCCGAATGAATCTACCAGAGAAGGAACATTGAACTATGAAAATGATAAATGGGGCAATCTTATTACTCCGGATGATGACATAAATATTCCTTTCACGCGGTTGCTGGCCGGGCCTACCGATTACCACCTGGGCGGTTTCAGGGCAATGCCGCAGGCAAAGTTTAAACAGCTTTTTACAAGACCTCATGTATTAGCAACGCGCTGCCACATGCTTGCCATGTATGTTATTTTAGAAAACCATGTATCTATGGTTTGCGATTATCCCGAAGCTTATGAAGGCCAGAAGGGGTTTGATTTTATAAAAGAAATACCCACCGTGTGGGATGAAACAGTGGTGCCCGGCGCGGAAGTAGGACAATGGGTTTCTGTAGCGAGGAGAAAAGGAACTGACTGGTATATTGGCACTATTACCAATGGCACTGCAAGAACGGTGGTAATTCCTTTAAGCTTTTTGGCAGCAGGCAATTATGTTGCAAACATATATAAAGAAGCGCCTGATGCAGCAGATAATCCTAATGATCTTATTGAAGAATCAAAAGATGTTACTGCTTCAGATAAGCTGGTAATTAACCTTCCTTCCGGAGGCGGAGAAGTAATACGCTTCAGGATGAAGTGATATATAATTTTGACTGCATTTTCAAAGTTTTGAAAGTGTTGCCTTCAATTTATTTTATAAAAACGTTTATGTTTTAAATGTTAAAAATAAAAATTAGTAATGTTTATGTCAAGACAGGCTTTGCAGCAAATACAATCTCCTTCGTACCTTTAGAAACATTACCTGCTTTAAATTATAACGCATACAATACTATTTACTTTAGGCCGTTACTATTGCTGTAGAATACATAAAAAATGTGGCATAATATTCTATTTAAGTGCTCACAGAAAACTTTACATTATGAAAAAAATTATTTTGTTATTTACAATGGCTTCTTTTTTTGCAGCATGCAATAGCGATTCAAAATCGGATGTGGACACCACCAAAGCTGTGGTATCAGATTCTGCGCAATATCAAAACAGCGTGGCGACAGATACCGCTGCCGGTAATAAAAGTGCTGTAACCGCTGCTCCTGCTGCTAAAGAGGAAGTTCATAGAGAAAGAACCACCACCAGGGAAACGCATAGAAGTGAGGAACCAGCAGCAACCAAACAAGCTACTTCCACCACCAGCAGCGGATCAACAACAACCACCACCACTACTACTGCACCAGTAGCCGCGGCTCCGGCACCTGTAACTGCAGCACCGGCACCAGTTCCTGAAAAGAAAGGCATGAGCAATGGTGCAAAAGATGCTATAATTGGCGGCGCATCTGGCGCAGTGGGCGGGGCTATTATAAGTCATAAAAAAGGAAAGGGCGCAATTATTGGCGGCATATTAGGCGCAGGAGCAGGTTATATTTTAGGAAAAAATAAAGATAAAAAAGATACTACCAGGTAATTCTAAAACCCATAAAGATTATGTAAAGCCACTTATACCTGAGTGGCTTTTTAGTAACGAAAGTTCAGGATACATTAGCATGTAAGCTTTCAATACATTTAAGAAACAGCTACAACATAACAGTTATGCTATAAACGAATTTATAAAATTATATTTTGTACTATTTCATTTTTAAACGGGTAATCTGTATTGTAATGCAGGCCGCGGCTTTCATGCCTTAACTGTGCGCCTTTTACAATTAAATATCCAACTGTTATAAGGTTTCTTAGCTCGCAAAGCTGCGGAGATACATAAGTAGCCTGGTATAATTGTTCTGTTTCCTGGTGCAAAAGATCAAGCCGCTTCATGGCTCTTTCAAGCCTTGCATTGGTTCGCACAATACCTACATAATCAGTCATAAGAAGCTGCAGCTCTTTTAAACTTTGCGTTATCAAAATCATTTCTTTTGGCGCTGTGGTTCCCTGGGCATTCCAGTCAGGGATATCATCATTAAACTCCAGCTGATTAATTGTTTTTACAGCGTCCTTGTAACATCTGTGAGCAAAAACCATCGCTTCTAAAAGCGAATTGCTTGCAAGCCTGTTGGCCCCGTGAAGCCCTGTGCTGGCGCATTCTCCACACACATATAGTTTTTTTATTGAAGACCTTCCCCATTCATCAGACTTAACACCGCCGCAACTATAATGTGCTGCGGGTGCTACGGGAATATATTGCCTGGATACATCAATACCTATTGACAAACACTTTTCTGTTATGTTAGGAAAATGATGTAAAAAATTCTCCATATCCATGCCGGTACAGTCCAGGAAAACATGTTCCGTACCATTTATCTTCATCTCACTGTCTATGGCTCTTGCCACAATATCCCGGGGCGCAAGGTCTTTTCTTTCATCATACTTTTCCATAAAAGCCTCACCTTTTTGATTGCGTAAAATGCCCCCATCACCACGCACGGCTTCGGTTATCAAAAATGCCTGGCCGCTTACGCCGGCTTCATATAATGCTGTAGGATGAAACTGTATAAACTCCATGTTTTCTATGCGGCCTTTTGCACGATAAGTCATAGCCACCCCATCACCAGTAGCAATAGAGGGATTAGTGGTTGTTCTGTAAACCTGGCCATTTCCGCCAGAGGCAAGCATGGTTATCCTGGCTATAATTTTTTCAATTTGATTGGTTCTCATATTGAGCACATACACGCCAAAACATTCAATATCCGGCGTTGACTTGGTAACCAAAAAACCAAGATGATGCTGGGTAATAATATCAATAACAAAGCAATGGTTGATCAAAGTAATATTAGGCCGCTCAGCAATTACCTTCAGCAAAGTATCTTCTATTTCTTTGCCGGTTACATCTTTATGATGCAGTATGCGAAACTCGCTGTGGCCGCCTTCTTTGCCCAATGCATAATCTCCGGAGCCTTCTTTATCAAACTGTGCACCCCAGCTAATAATTTCTTTAATTCTTTCCACACCTTCTTTTACCACTATTTCTACAATTTCAGGATTGCATAATCCATCACCGGCGATCAATGTGTCTTCAATATGTTTTTCAAAACTATCATTATCAAAATCCGTTACGCCTGCCACGCCGCCCTGGGCATATTTTGTATTAGTTTCATCGTTAAAAGTTTTGGTAAGTATTGTGATGGTCTTTTCTGGGCAATCCTGCGCAACCTTAAGAGCATAGGTAAGACCAGCAATGCCGCTGCCTATAACGAGAAAATCAGTTTTCATCTATTTATTTAAAAAGTTTTATAAATAACATTGGTGTAAAAGGAACATTAATTTAGTCAGGCTCTAATGGCTTCTTTTATTTTTTGTATTATATTATTCTTTTTCCAGTTGATATGTGCATAAGAGGGATGTGGTATTAAAATGTATTTTCTTCCACCATAATAAGCTACAAAATCATCATCCGCATTATTTATAAATAATTTTGATACAGGTTTTGAATATTGAATAAAATCAGAAGTATAGGTAGCAAGTGATTTGCCTACGGTTGATCCTAAACAAATAACTTTTTTAGGATTGATCAATTTTAACTGAATTTCAAAAAACTGAAAGCAGAATTTCTTGTATTCTTCAGTTACTTTTTTTACGTCAGTGTTTTTACCATTTTTCCTTAATCCTAAAAATAGATTAGTAAAAAAAGTTGTTTCTAAATCCAACCCAATACTCTTAAGATTATTTATAGTTGGATTAGTTTCTTTCTCTCTATTATGAGGGCAAAAATTTTCAATATACTCAACAGTGCCAAAGTCATTTCCCAAAATCATTATTTCACATCTATCAATTTTGGCGTTTTCAATTTTGCTATTAGCAGAAAATATACCTGATCCTAAAGGAAAGAATCCATAATCTAATTTTGCAAATTCATTTTGCATTTCTGACTCTTCGAATACATCTAAAATATTCTTTGTTTCTAAAATTAATTTTCTATACTCGTCAAAAAGAGTTTGTATGAGCATCTATTTATTTTATATGTGCATTAACGCTGGCTCTACCCAAGCTTCGCTTTCTTTTAATAAATTAATAAGTTCTTCCACTGCTATCTCTTCCGGCACCGAACGCTTAATAACTTCTTTGCCTTTGTATAGAGTTATTTTTCCTGGCCCGCTGCCCACATAGCCAAAGTCGGCATCAGCCATTTCGCCTGGCCCGTTCACAATGCACCCCATTATCGCAATTTTTACACCTTTAAGATGATGGGTTACCGCTCTTATTTTAGCCGTTGTTTCCTGCAGATCAAATAAGGTTCTTCCGCAACTTGGGCAACTAATGTATTCTGTTTTCGATATTCGTGTGCGTGTGGCTTGCAGTATTCCAAATGCAATTGAGTTCATTAATTGCTGATCGGGCATTTTGTTTTTATCTGAGTAATGATAGCCTAAGCAAATGCCATTTCCAAAACCATCCAGGAACAAAGCGCCGGTCTCAATTGCATAGTGAATAAGGCTTTCACCCATTGTATCATCATTATTGTTGCAAATAAATAGGAGGGGATTTTTTATATCATTTTCTGCAAGCTCAAGGCACATTCTCCTGATGCTTTGCATGGCATTTTTATTAGAGGAGCTAAGGCAAAGAACAACGGTTTTATCCTGCTTTATTTTATTAAAAAATATATTTTTATCTGCGCAAGTATTTTTTTCTGAATAGCAATCAAGCATTACAAAATTGATGTGCTGCGATTTTATAGCTGTTTCATCTAAATATTTTTGCTTATCAAACAGGGGGAAACTTTTTTCTTTATCAACAGCATCTTTCCAGGTATCATAATAATTTATGATGCGCAATGTGCCGGGCAATGCAAAATCAATTGTGTTATCTGCACACAAAATATAATCGGCAGCCATATCGCCTATGTTCCATTTGTCGGTAGCCACCTCATATTTATACCCGATGCTTTCAAGGTCTTTTGCTGTCACATTTTTATTCTTGCTAAAGCCTGCAATTACAACAGGCACGTGTGCTCCGCCAATATTTTCTATTTCAAAAGTTGATCTCTTTATATTGTTTTTAAGAACAGTTAATGAAGCGTTTTCAATTGGAGGAAGCGAGGCGCTTTTAACATCAGCATATCTTTTTATTATATCCTTGCACACAGGTATTTCATATTCCGGATCTTCTGTTAGTGAAACACGAATGGTATCGCCAATACCATCTTCCAATAAAGTACCAATTCCAATTGCAGATTTTATTCTTCCATCTTCCCCATCACCTGCTTCTGTAACGCCGAGATGCAAAGGGTAACAATGCTTTAATTCATTGTACATATTTTCTATAAGCAGCCGGTATGCCTGCACCATCACCTGCGGGTTGCTGCTCTTCATGCTCAGAATAATATTGTAATAATTTTCACTTTCAGCAATCCGCAAAAATTCCATAGCGCTCTCCACCATGCCAATTGGCGTATCTCCATAGCGGCTCATAATTCTATCACTCAAAGAACCATGATTGGTGCCGATGCGCATGGCAGTCCCATACTCTTTGCAAATTTTCACCAAAGGTGTAAAGCGGTTTCTTATGCGCTCTATCTCTTCTTCATAATCCGCGTCTGAATATTCTATAAGTTCAAATTTTTTCTTGTCAACATAGTTGCCCGGGTTCACCCGCACTTTTTCAACAATGCGCGCAGCTATCTCTGCTGCATTGGGAGTAAAATGAATATCTGCAACTAACGGAATTGTATAACCCAAACGCCTTAATTCATTTTTTATATTAAATAAATTCTCTGCTTCTTTTTTTGATGGCGCTGTAATGCGCACCAGCTCTGCACCTGCTTGTATACAGCGGATGCTTTGTGCCACCGTAGCTTTGGTATCCATCGTATCGGTGGTGGTCATGGTTTGTATGCGAATGGGGTTGTAATTCCCTATCAGCAGGTCGCCCACTTTTACTTCAAGCGTTGCCAGCCTTTTATACTCTGTTAATGACTCAGCATATAATTCCATGAAATTCTTAGATTATTAAAGCAAAAATACAATTAAACTATGGCAGGCTTACCAGTCTTTCTCAGGCTTATCGGGCGATGCAGCGCCTTTTATTTTATGCAATTTATCCTGCAGCTCTTTTTCATTTTCCAATAGAGATTTTAATTTTTCTTCTGCATCCTGCTTACTCATTTTTGATGGCTGCTGTTGTGGCTGCTGGTCATTTTGTTTCTGCTGATCAGGCTTTTTTTGCTGGTCTGGTTTTTTTTGATCCTGCTTTGGCTGTTGCTGTTTTTTATTATTTTTATTTTGCTGTTGCTGTTGTTTTAAAGCCCGTTCCAGGTTTTGCCTTGCATCCTCATCATGAGGGTTTAAAAGCAATGCATTTTCATACGCAGCAATGCATTCAGGAAGCTTCCTGGCTTTTTGATAGGTAACGCCTTTATTATAAAATGCTTTTTCTTTTATCTTATTGTCATTAGTGTTTTCAATAGTATTATCAAAAGCCTGCACAGCCTCGTCCGTATTGCCTTTGCGGTATAAAGTATTGCCCAGGTTAAACGTTGCAGCTGTATTTTTATCCGATGCTTTCAATGCATTGTTGTATGCATTTTCTGCGCCGTCGTAATCATTTTTTTTATAAGCCTCATTGCCTTTTCTTATTTCTGCATTTACATTTTGAGCAAATGAATTATTGCATAAAAAAATGTATACAATACTTACCAGGCCTGCTTTGTATTTTACTTTTTTTCTTTCAGAAATAAAAAATTCTATAAGCAAAAACAATAAAGCTGCCAGTAAAAAATATTGAAAATACTGCCTGAATGATTCATAAGAAGTATCGCTTAAGGTGGCTTCTTTCGCAATACCTGAAAGTGTATTTCTTATGTTGGCTGCCACTTCATTTGTATTGGTGTACAGCTGGTATAAACCATGCCCGTTCTGTGCTATTTTGCTTAGCTCCTCTTCATTTAGCTTTGAAATAACGGTGTTTCCTTTATCATCTGTTTTATATGCATTTGTCTCAGGATCCATTATGGGCGCACCTTGCGCCGATCCGATGCCAACTGTGTTTATAAGTATACCATCTTTGCCCAGTTCTTTTGCTGTCTTCAAAGCATCATCATCATGGTCTTCGCCATCGCTTACAAGTAAAATAGATTTATATGTTTTTTCTTTGGGGTTAAAAGCTGCGTAACACATTTTTAAAGCCTGGCTTATTACCGTTCCCTGCGTAGGCACATCATCCGGCGATGAGGAGGCCAGGTACATGTTCGCAGCTTCGTGATCCACCGTTAAAGGCATTTGTAAATAAGCACGACCAGCAAATATTACAATGCCTATTTTATCATCTGGTGAGTTATCAATTATTTTGGAAATAACCTGCCTTGCCCGCTCCAGCCTTGATGGCTTTATATCCTGCGCCAGCATGCTTTTGCTTACATCAAGGGCTATCATAATATCAATGCCTTTCCTGCTTATCTTTTGTGTGCCATCAGGCTTTACAAGCCCTGCAAGCGCAGCGCCGCATAGGGCGAAAGCAATAACAAAAGCTATAAACTTTATCCGGAATTTTGATGAAGAAAAATTTTTAGTTAATTGCTTTACAAGAAATGGATCACCTATTTTTTTTGCTGCATTTTTTTTCCATTTTATCAGTAAAAAATACAACAGCACTATTACAGGAATAGCTGCAAGCGAAATAAAATATTCAGCATATTGAAAGTGGATCATTACGAAGCTAAATTATTAATGAATGTGATGGGAAATTGTTAAATAAAAAGATGAAGATGTTTATCCCTTCTTATCAAAATAATAATTGTCAATTTTTCATTATCAATTCTCAATTGCTCACGCTTCTCTTTCCTGTGCACGAAGCCATCTTTCGGGTATCTCATTTCTGCTGGCAAAAAGATAATCGTTATAGCTGCAGGCAATCAGCTTTTTATCTGGCAGCTCCATCCACCACCTTCCTGTTTTTTTACTTTGTATAAAGGTCGTATCCACTTCTGCAAAGGCTGTATGGTATTCATTAAAACCATGCCTTTCATTTAAGTCGGTCTCACTTCTGCTTTTGTTTTTTCCATCAATAAAATACCATATCATTTGCGCAATCTGCAAAGCCGTCATATCATTTACATCATGATCAGGATTATAACCATAAATGCCTAATGAAGAGAGGTGCGGGCTAAGGCCGGCAAAGCGTGTAAGCGTACAGGCTTCTTCGCCCGTAAAACCATTAGGGCTGCAAAGCGCGGCCGGCGCGTCGCTATGTTTTATAGCAGCTATGTCAAAGCTTACCATAGCAGCATTTCTTATAACGGGTTCCATCTCTTCAATCTCTTCTTTTGCAGTGCCAAGCCGGTAACAATCGAAGCGCAGCTTGTCCATAATTTCAAGCATCTGCGGGTTTACAAAATAACTCTGAAAGCCTATATGATTATAATGGCGGATCATGTTTGGCTCGCTGGTAAGCATTTCCATAAGAAAGCTGTCACTTTTTAATAGTGATTTATTTTTCAGATCAATTGTTGCATCTATAACGGCGGCTTCTATAAGCGTGTCCATTTCTTTATACACATAATATTGCGCAAGTGTATTATCATGCGAGCCACCAATAAGAATAACAGTTTTGCCAAGCTTTATCAGCTCAAGCAACACAGTTTTTACGGCAGCATACGTATCAGCTAACGCAGCGCCACACTGTATGTTTCCTACATCCGCAATACTGATGTCTTTATGCCAGTAGTGTAATTGATACAGTTGTTTGCGTACGGCATCTGCAGCATTTTCATGTATAATTTTTCCATCGCCGCGGTATTCATTCACACCGGCAATTACTATATCAGCGTCTGTAAGATCAGGCATTTCATCTTCATATATTTTTATAGAAAAACCAAACTGGCTTTCGGTGTAAGCTGTATCATTATTAAGAAAAGATTTATTTACAGGTGATAAAAACTGGTGCAGATCATCAATCATTATAAAAAAATTTGATACAAACCTAAAAGATAAATGGATATAAAATGATGCAAAAATTTATAAAAAACGATTGACTTATTTTTGCCTGTATGAATACTTTATTGCAACAGGTAGCGCTTTCTAAGGATGAAATACAAAAATTTACAACTACAGAAATCAATGCTGCAGAAGCTTTTCGTATTCGCTTTTTGGGCAGTAAAGGGCAAATAAAATCTTTAATGGCAGAAATGAAGAATGTGCCTGCAGAGAATAAAAAAGAGATGGGACAAGTGCTTAATGACCTGAAGCTACTGGCAGAAAGTAAATATGAAGAATTAAAAAAGTCTAATGTAACTGCAGAACAATTAATAGAAACAGATATAGACCTTACCTTACCAGGCGAAGCTTTACCACTTGGCAGCAGGCATCCTATAAGCATTGTAAGAAACAAAATTGTAAACATCTTTCAGCGCATTGGTTTTGCTGTGGCTGAAGGACCGGAAATAGAAGATGACTGGCATAATTTTACCGCATTAAATCTTCCGGAAAATCATCCTGCAAGAGATATGCAGGATACTTTCTATATTTCTCAAAACCCTGATTGGATGCTGCGTACGCACACGAGCAGCGTGCAGGTGCGTGAAATGGAAAAGGGTAAATTGCCCATAAGAATTATTTGCCCCGGCCGCGTGTACCGCAATGAAACTATCAGCGCAAGAGCGCATTGTTTTTTTCACCAGGTAGAAGGCTTGTACATAGCTGATGATGTTTCTTTTGCAGACCTGAAACAAACACTTTATTTTTTTGTGCAGGAGATGTTTGGCGATACTATTAAAATACGCTTCAGGCCTTCTTATTTTCCTTTTACAGAACCAAGTGCGGAAATGGATATCACGTGCCTTATCTGCAACGGCGCAGGTTGCAATGTATGCAAACATACAGGCTGGGTAGAGATTCTCGGCTGCGGCATGGTGCATCCGAACGTGCTGGAAAATTGTAACATAAACAGCAATATATATTCAGGCTTTGCATTCGGTATGGGCATAGAAAGGATAACGATGCTTAAATACCAGATAAAAGATTTACGGCTTTTTAGTGAAAATGATATTAGGTTTTTGAAACAATTTTCAGGTGTGGTGTAAGTTGGAAATTTAAATACAAACAAGAGCATGTAAGAGATATTTTTTATCTTTAATATAATGATATTTTTATATGGCGGATACAAAAATCAGTAAGACAAAAAAGAACATTATAAGAATTAGAAAGAGCAAAAACGCAAGGATCAAAGATCTGGTAGATACTTCCAAATATTGCGGATCAGTAAAGTTTGGTGAAGATGCACTGGCTATACAGAAAAGATTAAGAAATGAATGGGAATAAATTCTTGCTGGATACTAATATTATTATATACATACTTAATGGTGATGAAATAATCTCTAACTACCTTTCTCAAAATTTGTTATACACATCAATAATTTGTGAAATAGAATTATTTGGTTCAAAACCCTTACGCCAAAAGAAGATAAAAAAATTAAAGACTTTTTACAGGAGTTCAGAATAATATCAATTGATCAATCAATTAAAGAACTGGCTATTTTATTTAGAAAAAATTATTTTTAAAGATTCCAGATTCTATTATTGCTGCAACTGCTGTAAGCCTTGATATTCCTTTAGTAACTTCTGATAAAGGCTTTAAAAGCAATTACAGAATTGGAAATTGATTTTTATAATAAATAACATGATCAATACAATTTGTATTTGCGGCGCAGGAACTATGGGTAGTGGTATAGCTCAGGTATGCGCCCAGAGCGGTTTTGCGACGATTTTGTATGACTTCAATGAAAGTATTTTAACTAAAGCGAAAGAATCCATTGAAAAAAATATTCAATATTTATTTGATAAAGAAAAAATATCAGCTGAAGAAAAAAAAGACATACTTAATCTCATACATTTTACCAATGATATACAAAAGTGTAAGGCTGATCTTATAATTGAAGCCATCGTTGAGATGGAGGATGCAAAGGTTTCTCTGTTCAATGAACTGGCAAAGCTTAATGACGATACAACCATTTTTGCCACCAACACTTCTTCGCTTTCTGTTTCCTCTCTTCAAAAAAAAATAAATCGCCCTGAACGCCTTGCAGGTATGCACTTCTTTAACCCGGCTTATGTTATGAAATTAGTTGAAGTGGTAAAAGGTTTGCAGACTAACAGTTATGCTATAGACGAAATTTTTTCAGTTTGTAAAAAGATGAATAAGGTGCCGGTTCATTGTAAAGATTCGCCCGGTTTCATTGTAAACCGCATTGCAAGGCATTACTATCTTGAAGCGCTGAAGCTGGTTGAAAGTGGCATCGCTTCTTATGAAAATGTAGATAAGATACTGGAGTCAACCGGGTTTAAGATGGGGCCTTTTAAATTAATGGACCTCATTGGCATGGATATTAATCTTGCCGTTTCTCAAAGTATATATGAAGCTTTCGGTAATGTTGAACGCTTTAAGCCAGCTCAGTTGCAAAAGGAAAAGGTTAAAAGAAATGAATTAGGAAAAAAATCAGGCAAAGGATTTTATGATTATTCCAAATAAAAACATACGCTTTTCCAATAAATTTTTTACCCTTAAATATATTATACAACTTTATTGATGCAAGATGAAAAGGGTTCAGATGCTTTTATTGAAAAAGATAAGATATTAGTTACGGGAGCTGCAGGCCTTGCTGGCACTGAACTCATAAAACAGCTACTGCATAACGGTTATGATGTAGTTGCTGCTTACAATTCATCACCTTTACTTGTATCTCATCCTCATCTTGTTGTTCAGCATTGTGATATATTAGATACCACTTCCCTTAATGAGATTATGCAGGGTATAACTCATGTATATCACTGTGCAGCGCTGGTTTCTTACGCCCCCCAGGACAAGGCAGCACTATACAAAATAAACGTGGAAGGCACAGCGAATGTTGTAAATGCATGCCTTGCCGCCCATGTTCAAAAGCTGGTTCATGTGAGCTCAGTTGCAGTGTTGGAGCGGGCTTCCGGCGCGCCGATCACTGAGCAAATGACATGGGGTGAAGAAACAAATAAAGGTGACTATGGAAGATCAAAATATTTTGGCGAGCTGGAAGTATGGCGCGGCATTGGCGAAGGTTTGAATGCTGTAATCGTAAACCCATCCATAATTATTGGTGGTAACAATTGGGATAATGGTTCTGCAGCCTTGTTTAAATCTGCTTACGATGAATTTAAATATTACACAAACGGATTCACCGGCTTTGTTGATGTAAGAGATGTGGCAGGCGCCATGATTATGTTAATGAACAGTAAAATATGCGCTGAGCGTTTTATTTTAAATGCTGAGAATATATCTTACAAACAATTATTTACTATGATGGCACTATGCTTCAATAAAAAGCCTCCGCATATAAAAGCAACCGGCTTTATGTCTGAAATTGTGTGGAGAGCTGAAGCATTGAAAGGATTATTTACAAATAAAAAAAGATTACTTACAAAAGAAACTGCCCGTACCGCACAGGCAGTGATACAATATGATGGTAGTAAATTCGTAAAGGAATTTCCAGGCTTTGCATACAGAAAAATTGCAGATTCTATAAAATATACATGCGATGCTCTTAAGGAAAAATATCAACTGTATTAATATATCCTTTTAAACTCTCATTGATGATAATAATAAAGAATGCCTGTTTAGCATTTTCATTTACTTTGTTTTTCCTTATAAGCAAGCCATGCTTCTCACAATCTTATTATGTGGTAAAAGGAAAGGTGATTGATAAAACTACAAAGGCTGTGTTGCAAGGTGCATCAGTATTTGCGCAGAATACAACTTTCGGGGAAGCAACTAATGCAGAAGGAAATTTTACCTTAAAAATCCCTGAAGGTGGCTATCTGCTTGTGGTTACCTATACGGGTTATGAAACTGCTACAGAACGTATCAACTATGCGTCTTCGCAAAACGATTCCATAGTGATTGAGCTAAGCCCTAAAATAAAATCAATGGAAGATGTATCTATCGTGGTAAGCAGCGAAGTAAAAGATGGATGGCAAAAATATGGTCAGTTTTTTACTGAAAACTTTATAGGCCAGTCAAAGTTTGCAAAGCAATGTTCTATAAAAAATCCTGAAGTGCTGCATTTTTATTTTAGTAAAAAAAGGAACAGGCTAAAGGTGCTGGCAACAGAGCCGCTGGTGGTAAGTAATCCGGCTTTGGGTTATAATTTAAAATTTGCTATTGATTCTTTTACGAATGAATATAACACAAATACGAATTTATTCGTGGGTTATCCATTGTTTGAAGAGATGAGTGGAAATGCAGAACAGCAGCAGGTTTGGAAGCAGAACAGGTCTGAAGCTTATAAAGGCTCTGTATTGCAATTTATGAGAAGCCTGTTTAATAAAACGCTTGAGAAGAAAGGCTTTGAAATACAATTCGTAGTTACAAATAATGATCAGGAAATGCCGATAAAACTTGGAAATATATATGGTGCGCTAAACTATGATAAAGATGACAGCACCAACACGGTTGATATCATGCCCAATCAAAATGAAGTTGCCGTTATTTATAAAAAGGGAAAGCCTGAAGAAAGTTATCTGAACACTGATCCCTCAATAAAAAAAGATTTCCAATTATCAACTTTGACATTTGCGAAAGACGAACCAATTACCATTGAGCAAAACGGTTATTATTATGATCAAACAGATATTATAACTAATGGATACCTCGGTTTTAAAAAGATAGGTGATATGCTGCCGTATGATTACGTGGAAGAATGATTTACATAAATATGTATGTTAATAAAATTATTGATTAAATCGTTTATAGTATAACCGTTACCTTACACATGTTATTTGCCAAGCGCTTTTATCTTCTCCCACATTTCAGGAAGCCTTTTAATTAATACAAGCTCTTTTCTTTTACTAAAAAATTCCTGAATAGGCGTTCCCCAATAAGTTTTATTTCCTTCAATGCTTGATGTAATTCCGGCTTGCCCCATTACAACAGCATTATCGCCAATGGTAATTGTTTTATTTACGCCTACCTGTCCCCAAAGTATCACGCCGTCGCCTAATGTAGTGCCACCTGCAATGCCAACCTGCGCAGCAAGAATGCAGTTTTTACCAATCACAACTTCATGGCCAATGTGCACAAGATTATCCAGTTTTGTACCCATGCCTAATTTAGTAGAATCGCTAACACCCCTGTCAATAGTGCAATTGGCGCCTATCTCCACATTATCATCAATGATTACATTGCCACACGAAGGCATCTTTTTATACCATGCCTCACGATTCTTTTTTGTGTTCAAATAAAATGCATCGCTTCCGATTACAGTGCCGCTATGTATCTCCACATTGTTGCCAATAACACAATTATCATAAATAGTTACGTTCGGATGAATGATGCAATTATTACCAATGGTGACATGATTTCCAAGAAAAACATTAGGCATGATAACAGAATCTATGCCGGTAACAGCTGTATCACTTATCATTTTTTTTGATGCATCAAAAGGGCTGAAATGATTCACAATTTTTGAGTAAGCTTCAAAAGGCTCATCAACTATAAATAATGTTTTTCCTTCAGGCGCATCAGTTTTTTTATTTATTATAATAAAGGTGGCATCACTATTTATGCAGGTTTCATAATACTTTGGATGATCTACAAAAACGATATCACCATTTTTTACTTTATGAATTTCATTGACACCTGTGGCTGAAGAATTTTTATTGCCTGCAATTTCTGCATCAATAAAATCAGCTATCCATTGTGCTGAGACCGGTGAAGGAAATTGCATAAATGTTTTTTATTATTCAAAGATAGGATGATGTAGTTTTTATAATACATGATTATTCAAAGACAATAACATAATACTTTTAAAAAAATAATGCCGGGTAAATGATGTTATGTAAAGCATGTGTTGCGAAGCAACGATACCACTTAACTCTTTCAATATTTTATTTGATACTTAAAATATATTTGGCTGAAATGCGCACCAATAAAGGATTTTAGAAGAAAGTTTACTATCGATTCTATTGTTCTAAAAAAATTGATGGCCATTTATTATCAATAAAAATATAACTGAATGAATGCAACCCGCTCATGCTTTTCCACAACGTGTATTTAAATGTTGATAAAAAAATCAATAAAAAGTTTCATGATAGAAAAAATTATTTTTAATATTGTGTAAGGAAATTTTTGTTCCTGTACTTACTAACCCATCTATATAAAAAGGCCCGTTCTCATAAAGACGGGCTTTATTATTTTTATAAGATTATATTTTATTTTATAAAAAAATAATTGAATAGTTACTTTATTTTATACAAGCCATTTAATGTTTTATCACAGTTTACATCGCACGATGGTAAAAGAACGCTGAAGGATTTTTATACTGTTTCAACAAATGTATATCCCGTTGGCAGGCTCGATTATGATAGCGAAGGCTTGCTGATATTGACCGATGCTTATCTGAACAAGCATCTTTTGAATCCTTCCTTTCTTCACGAAAGAGAATATTGGGTGCAGGTAGAAGGTATGATTACTGAACAGGTGATAAATGTATTGCAACAAGGCCTGCACATAAACATTAATGGAAAAATGTATCACACAAAAAAATGTGCTGCATCAATAATGCTACAGCCTCCGCAAGTGGCCTCAAGAAACCCGCCTATACGTTTCAGAAAAAATATTCCCGATAGCTGGCTGAAGATAATTTTAACAGAAGGAAAGAACAGGCAAGTGCGTAAAATGACCGCTGCTATTGGCTTTCCTACGCTAAGGCTTATAAGATACAGGATAGAAAAAATAACTATAAACAATATGCTGCCTGGTGAAATGAAAACTTTATCTCGAACAGAAATGTATAACTTGCTTCAAATAAAAAGATAAACATAATGCTAAAATCAATGACAGGATTTGGGAGAGCAGAGCAAACAGTGAAGGATAAAACATACCTCGTTGAGATAAAATCTTTAAATGGAAAACAACTTGAAATAAATTTAAAGTTGCCGCCATTGCTGAAGCCTTATGAGTTCGATGTGCGCAGCTTGCTGCAGGAAAATCTTTTGCGCGGCACTGTAGAGTGCTTTATAATAATAAAACAAAACGGCACTGCAAAGCCTGTTGTAATTAATACCGATCTCATAAAATCTTATTATAACCAGCTTAATGAGCTGGCCTCGGATTTAAAAATTGATACCAACTCTGTACTTAGCGCATTGCTTCGCTTGCCGGAGGTGGTTACGCCAAGCAACGAAGTGCTTGAAGAAGATGACTGGAAGCAGCTTAAAAAAGTAATAGAAGCTGCATTGAAAGAATTGAATAACCATCGCATAGATGAAGGGGCATCGCTTGAAAAAGAATTACTGCTGCGCATAAAAAATATAAATGAGCAGGAAGAGGAAATATTGAAACTGGAACCAAAGCGCAGGCAAAAAATGAAAGCCGATCTGCTTCAGCAATTGGAAGATAATGTGGGCAAAGAAAATTATGATGCGAACCGAATGGAGCAGGAACTTATTTATTACATTGAAAAGATTGATATAAGAGAAGAGCAGGTACGCCTGAAAAATCATTGCGAATATTTTATAACTATATTAAAAGGTAATGATGAAGCCAAGGGCAAAAAGCTTTCGTTCATAATACAGGAAATAGGCCGGGAAATAAATACAACCGGCTCCAAAGCTTATGATGCTGACATACAAAAATGTGTAGTGCTTATGAAAGATGAGCTTGAAAAAGCCAAAGAACAAATTTTTAATGTTCTTTAAAAACGTTCGAACGGCGGCAATAAAAAGTTTTTATTTTACACAAAATAATTATTTGAAAAAATTAATATTTATACTGTCAGCATGGGTATTTATTTCGTCTTGCGGTAACATAGATTTATACGAAAAGCAGGCTGAAGTGCCGTCCCAGCAATGGTTTTACAGCAATGTTCCTTCTTTCTCTTTTAATGTAAGCGATACATCATCTTTATATAATATATATATTATTGTAAGGCATACAGATGCGTATAACTATAATAATATATGGCTGAAGCTTGGCTCAAAGGCACCAAACGATACATTTCATTTTCAAAATATAAATCTTCAACTGGCAACAGATGCCGGAGGCTGGGAAGGAACAGGCACTGATGATATCTTTGAAGTGAGAAAGAGCATCACCCGTGGCCCTTTACCTTTAAAAAAAGCCGGTACTTACAATTTTTCTATAGCGCAAATAATGAGAGAAAATCCATTAAGGCATATTTTAAATATAGGTATAAGAGTAGAAAGAGCAAAGCAATGATTAACAAAAATTATGGCTGCTCATACTTTTCATCTGATATAATTTTGATTACAAATTTTATAAATGGCGTATCAAAAAGCGCTTAACAGCAGGTTTAAAATTAAGCGTTATCAAACGGTTTATATTTTATACTGGTTGCTGCTTTCTTATATTTTAGCTGCCCTTACTTTTTGGTTCATAGCCTTGTACAGGCAAAATGTGCAGCTAAGCCATTACAGAAAAGATATGATAGATGTGGGTGATGTGTCTCATGAAGAAAAGCAAAACGAAATTGAAGATGCACAAGCCCGCAAGACGGCTCAGTACATTGGAGAAGGTATAGTTTTCATACTTTTTATAGGCGCTGGCGCCATCATTGTTTTCAGAGCTATAAATATACAGTTCAGGCACTCGCAGCAGCAGGCCAACCTATTAATGGCAATAACACATGAGCTTAAAACACCTATTGCCATTACAAAGCTTAATCTTGAAACGCTTCAAAAAAGAGCGCTTACCAATGATCAGCAGCAAAGGCTTATCAGCGTTACTATTCAGGAAGCCAACAGGCTGAACGCCCTTTGTAACAATATGCTTCTTACCAGCCAGATAGATGCCGGAGAATATAAAATCACCAAAGAGCGGATCAATTTTTCAAAGCTTGTAAACGAATGCGCGCAAAATTTTATTACCCGTTTTCCTGCCAGAAAGATTGAAACTCAGCTTCCTGATGAAGTATATATAAATGGAGATCTGCTTTCGCTTCAGCTTGCTGTTAACAATCTTTTAGATAATGCACTTAAGTATTCCGGTAAAGAGGATATAGTTTTGCTTAAAATTTTTGAAGATAAAAATAATGTGCTGCTGCAGGTAATTGATGAAGGACAAGGAATATCTGAAAAAGAAAGTAAAAAGATATTTCAAAAATATTTCAGAGGAAGCCTGGCGCAGGCAAAAGGCACAGGGCTTGGTTTATATCTTACTAAAAAAATTGTACAGGCGCATAAAGGAAATATTATAGCGCTTAACAATAATGAAAGAGGTAGTATTTTTGAAATAAAATTTAATAAAACTGTTATATAATCTTAATCATTTAAACTATGTTCAGAAATAAATATTCCATTTTATTAGTAGAAGATGAAGAGCACATTCAGGAGACCTTGAAGCTAAATTTTGAAATAGAAGGATATGATGTTTCATCGGCTTACGACGGCGCTGAAGCCCTGAAAGCTATGCGCAGTGAGTACTTTGATCTTATAATACTTGATGTGATGCTTCCTGAAATTGATGGAATTGCTGTTTGCGAAAACATAAGATTGTTTAACACAGAAATACCCATTATTATTTTAAGCGCAAAAAACAGCAGCTCTGACAGAGTTATAGGCTTGCAAAAGGGCGCCGATGACTATCTCACCAAACCCTTTGACCTTACAGAATTGCTGATCCGTGTAAGAAAGCTTATTACTAAAAGTAAGCTCATATCATCAAAGCAGCCAATAACAGAGCTGTATACTTTTGGTAAAAACAATATCAACTTTAAAGCGCTTGAATGCATAAACAAGCATGGTAATAAAGTAGCGCTAACGAAGAAAGAAACCATGCTTCTAAAGCTTCTTATTGAAAATAAAAATGAAGTGGTGACACGTGAAAAAATATTGCAGGCTGTATGGGGTTACAACGTTTATCCCACTACAAGAACAGTAGATAATTTTATTTTAAGCTTCCGAAAATATTTTGAGGATGATAGCCGCAACCCTAAATATTTTCACTCTATAAGAGGTATAGGCTATAAGTTTACTGATAATTAGCAAACCTGTTTATCTAAAAGCGATATAACTTCAGAAGCCTTTTCATACGTTTCTTTTAAATGATTTGTATTGGATAAAGGTGCGTATACATGAAGGTCTATATCTTCTAACAGGGAGGACAATTTAAGAGAGGTACCAAGGCTCACATTGCATTTATCAAGTTCTTCATTCAATCTTTTTTTAGTAAGCTCTTCTGCAGGCACTTTTAGTTTTACTGATAAATATCTCTTTAATGAAGTATCCAGCACGCTATAAAATGCTGTGCTGTTTTCTTGTATCATTTTTTCATGTGCTTTTTCCAATGCATCTTCCGGAATAATTAATTCTTCATTTATTTTTTTCAATTCAGGCTGTGGCATATCTGCTGTTTTTTCTTTTTTAACTTCCGGCATAGAATGCATATTTTTTTTAAAAAACCAAAAGAGAACTGCGGCAAACAGAATAATACCCGTAACAAAATATATAAAATAATTTTCAAAGATGTTGCCGATGGCTGATGTATTTTCAGCCATCTGTTTCTTTGAAAATGGATTGCTAAAAAAGCCCTTGCCTTTTGAAACATGCAGCACCAGAGGTTTTGAGACCATTGTTTTATAAGCATTTGCCGCAGGATCAAAGAAAGAAAAAGATACAGAAGGAATAATATAATCACCTTTAGCTGATGCGGTAAAAGGATATATAAATGCTTTTGAACCTTTCATTGGCACCTCCGATTTATCAATCCCATCCTGTACTTTGGCATCGTATCCATCAACATTTTCAGGCCAGTTAATCTTTGGTGCGTTTATCAATTGTATGTTGCCTGCTCCGGTAAATGTTATTCTAAAACTATCTGCATCATCCGTTGTTATTTTATCCTTTTGCAAAGAAGATTCTATAGTAAAATTTCCAACGGCTCCCTTAAAATCTAAAGGCTTATTTTCTTCGGGCAAAGGTTTTACCGTTATTAAAACAGGCTTGCTTTGCAAGGTTACATTTTGCTGTATGGTAGCATCCTGCGGTGATGTGGCATCAGCAAAATTTTGCATCATGTCCAAAGCCATATCTCCCTGTTGCGATTTTGCATAGTCAGCTTTCAGGAAGGTTACTTTATTATCAGCAACAATAGGATCAAGCGTGAAAGCGCCTGCCTGTAAAGGATACAGCTGCACCTTTCTTAATACATAAAAATTATAATCCCGCCCGTTATACTTTTCAGTGCCCTGGGCATTGGTATTATTTAAAGGAATATCACTTACAGAAAACCCATTGAAAGATGGCGCATCCGTCAGGCTCGATTCGGAGCGCAATCTTGAATATAATTTATAAGAAGCTACAATTGGCTCGCCCACATAGCAGTTTGTTTTACTTACATCAAGCTTTATAAATAAATTCTTTTTTACCTTATCATTTATATTCTCCCCTTTTTTCAAAATATAATCATCAAATCTTTGCGTGGCAGGCTGCGGAGAAAGATCAAAGCTTAAGTTAGGAAATGGAGATAATGAATTAGCGTTACCGTTATTTGCAGAAGATGTGGAAGTGTTAGTAATGCGTACTGATATTGATTTTGTTGAGAGCTCTTTTTTATCAGCTTTTGCAGTGGCAGCACCTATAATAAAGTTGCCGGTTTTTACAGGTTTTAAAACATAGCCTATTGATACATACTGATCAGTTTTGCCGTTAATGGTTGTCATACCGCTTTCCTGGTTAGGGCCGCTTACTACCACAAAATTTTTGAAAGATGGGGGATTGATACTTTCAATGCTGGATGCATTAGACAACTTAAATGCTATTTGCAGGTAATCATTTTTGCCAACAGTTTTCTGAGGGCACTCAACACTGAAGCTTGCCTGCGCAAATGCAGGACTGGCGGCACTTGCAGCCACCCCTGTAATAATTATTAATAAAAAATTAATTAATTTTTTTTGTAAAAATGTATTCATACACTGCCTCATCCGATGAGCATCAAAATTACTTCTTAAAAAAAATGAAAAGAAGTTAAAAAATATGAACAGGTGTTAAAATCTTTATATCAATTTATGGAATATCGCCAAGCTGTGGCCTTATAACAATATCTTCTACACAGGCTTGTGGTGAAAGCTTTGAAGCAGCAAAGATCATTTCTGCAATATCATTTTCTTCCATTATTCTTGAGGGCTCTATTCCACTTGCGCTCCATGATGATGTATAAACAGCGCCAGGATACACGGTGGTTACTTTTATATCAAATTGCTTCATTTCTTCGCGCAGGTTTTTACTAAAACCCATCAGCGCATATTTGCTAATGCTGTAAGAGCCGCCATTGCTGTAAGCCTTTAAAGATGCAATGGAACACATATTAAAAATATGGCCAGTTCTTTTATCAATCATGGATGGAAGCAAGCCTTTGGTAACATAATAAGCACTGTATAAATTAGCTGATAACATTTTTTCCAGCGTACCGTTTTCTTCATTGTAAATGCTGCCTGGCACAAACTGGCCTGCATTATTTACAACAATATCCGGTATAATATTTTTATCTTTTATCCAATTACAAAAGCTGTCAGCGCCGGATTTATTGCTTATATCAGCAGCAAAATATTCTACAGCGTTTTTATTATATTTTTTGTTTAATTCACTGCATGTTTTTTCAAGCTCACTCTCATTACGGGCACATATAAATATCCGGTTCTCTTCTGCTGCAAACTTTGCTGCTATTGATTTTCCTATACCTTTGCCAGCGCCTGTTATTACAATATTCATAAGTTTTTACCGTTGAATAATTTAATAATTCATAAACAAATCTAAACATTCTGTGAAAGCGGACTCATCCAAATACCATCATATTTTTTTTGATCTTGACCATACCTTGTGGGACTTTGATGCCAATGCAAAAGAATCCCTTGCAGAATTATATGTATGCTTTCATTTGCAGGAAAAATTAATTTTACCGTTCGACGCTTTTTATACAACTTATTTAAAACATAATACAATTTTATGGGAGCGGTTTGAGAAAGGTTATATAACCAGTGATGAATTAAAATGGAAACGTATGTGGCGTTCGCTGCTCGATTTTAAAATTGCAGATGAAAAGCTTGCAAAGGAAATGAGCGGAAAATTTTTAGAAATACTTCCAACAAAAAAGAAAGTATTTGAATACACTTTTGAGATACTGGATTATTTAGTTGAAAAAAAATATGTGCTTCATCTTATCACCAACGGTTTTGAAAAAACGCAGCGAAGCAAGCTTGATAATTCGCAATTATCAAAATATTTTACGCATGTAATCACTTCAGAAATATCCAACTCAATGAAGCCTCAAAAAGAAATCTTTGAGTATGCTATAAAAAAAGCAAATACCAATAAAGATGAAAGTATTATGATTGGTGATAACCAAAATGCAGATATAACGGGCGCTTTAAACGCTGGTATGGATGCTGTGTTCGTAAACCACATCAAGGCTAATTGCTCAGCAAAACCAACGCATATCATTTATCATTTAAAAGAGCTGGAAAGCATTTTGTAAAATAATTTATAAGCTTTGGAAAGGCTGGAACATTTGCCAGCTAATTATAGAAAAGCTTTATTCTTCAATGGTGTCAATAGTTGCCAGCACAGTTACACCGCCTTTCACCATCTGTCCAAGCTGTACATTGAGGTGTGTGCCTACAGGCAACAACACATCCACACGGCTGCCAAATTTTATAAACCCCATCTCTGTGCCCTGCCTTACCGCCTGCCCGATCTTGCAATAGTTTACAATTCTTTTTGCCACAGCGCCTGCAATTTGTTTTACTAAAATAACAGCCTTATCACTTTTTATAACCACAGAATGTCTTTCATTTTCCATGGAAGATTTTGGATGCCATGCAACAAGATATTTGCCTTTATGATATTGGCTGTAAGTAACCTCGCCTGACATAGGCACACGGTTAATATGCACATTTGCCGGGCTCATGAAGATGGAAATTTGTATGCGCTTATCATGAAAATATTCATTATCTGTTACCTCTTCTATTACCACAATCTTGCCATCTGCAGGGCATATAACCTGGTGATGTGCTATGGTAAAATTTCTTTTAGGAGAGCGAAAAAATGAAATGACAAACAGAAATAATAAAGAAGTAGCTCCAAAAACTATCCATGCAACCACAGGTAAAGAAGCGCTGAAAAAGTAAAAGAAGATAATATTAATCACGCCAAAAACAAGCGCGCATAATGCAATGGATTTATAGCCTTCTTTATGAATATTCATCTCACAAGTTTGGCTGCAAATATAAAAAACGTATAGCGCGCTGTACGATTTATTTATGGGTTCATCACTAAAAAATAATATAATGCTACAAAGGGAGTGGCCACTAATAACGAATCGAACCTGTCTAAAAAGCCGCCGTGGCCGGGCATAATGTTTCCGCTGTCTTTCACCTTAGCCATTCTTTTTAATTTGCTTTCAAGCAGGTCTCCAATAGTTCCAAATATTGCGCAGCAAATTGCAATAACGATCCAATTTTCAGGCGTATAAAAACCCGTTGCTTTTCCTATTAATGAGATAGTTATTATACACAGCAAAGCGCCGCCAATAGTGCCTTCCCACGTTTTTTTGGGCGATATTTTTGTAAGCGGAGTTTTGCCAATGAAGGAGCCTACAATATAAGCCATGGTATCATTTATCCATATAGAAAAAATAATTCCGCACGGCATTATTTTTAAATAATTATTATTAAAAAACATATCGTTTCCTGCTCTCATTTTTATTAATAATAAAACAGGTAGAGTTATATAAATGAGGCCGCAAAAACCGATGACTTGATAAGATGATGGATATATTTTTCTTATCAATTTTACAAATTCGTACCAGCAGCCAAAATGTATAATTGTAAATAAAATAATAAAGCTCCACTGGTTCCATAACAAGCCTGTGAGCATCACTAACACAAATACAATAGCTGTAAGCGTGCGGGTTTTGAAGGCTTTCGGGTCAAGCGCCATTATAATTAATTATGATTGTGCAGTAGCCCAGTTGTGAAAGTCATCGTCAGGCAGATCATCTTCAACCACTTTACTTTTTTGCAGTAAAGATGTTTTTTTGAACTGTATGAAAAGGTAAATAATGAATGCGAGGCAAACGGCGCCAATCCAAAGCGGGGCGCTATCTCCAACATCTTTTTGATCTTTTACATTATGTAAATTATAGATGTACATAAAAGTTACCTGAACATCATTAAAAAGAAAATGACAGAGAACAGATAGCCACAGGCTGCCACTGTAATAAAATATAAAACCAAGTATTACGCCCAGCGAAAACCTTACAAGGAAGCCGTAGTAAGAAGCGTGTACAAGACTAAAAATTATTGATGTAATAATAATGGCTATCCACGGGCCTTTGAACCATCTAATCAAAATATTTTGCAGGCCGGCTCTGAAACAAATTTCTTCAAACAGGCCAGGCAGTAAACCAATGGCAATTAATGAAATAATATATTTTGAAAATGAATTGATATTAATAAGTGCAGCTTCTTCAGCGGTTCTTGCATCTTCTTTTGCATTAAAATAATTAGCCCAGCTTTTTGGAATAGGTATGTTTTTATTTAGCTCTGCCAGCGCGCCTGATAAAGGAAAAGCAAGAATTACAATAGCTACAACTATTGCAACCTGTTTATAATTTACAGGCGTTTGCAGTCCCATAAATTTAAAAGGCCTGCGATAACTGATGAGCGCAACAAAATAGGTAGGAAGAACAAACATGATAAAAGTAGAAACAACTTGTATCGTCATCACGGCATTATAAAATTGCGGCTTTAGTATATCACTTTCCATGGCAAGTATGGGTCTTCCGGTCATGGCTTTCCATATTGCAACCGAAACAAATGCGCCAATTATAAGCCCTGCACCTACTAACCCTAACAATATTCCGAACTGTGCGGGCAGGCTCACATTTTTTGAATTCCTATCAATTGTTATCATCTCTGTTTTTAAGGTTGTAAATTTACAGCCAAAAAAAATTAAACGGTTATTACTTATCAGGGCAAATAAAAGACTTGTACGATAACCGTTACCCTCTATTCGAAAAAATGCCATCAATAGGTAACATACAACTTCCTGAATTTCCTCTTTTGCTTGCGCCAATGGAAGATGTGAGCGATCCGCCTTTCCGCGCCGTTTGTAAAGACAATGGTGCACACCTTATGTACACAGAATTTATAAGCAGCGAAGGGTTAATAAGAGATGCTATTAAAAGCAAAAAGAAATTAGACATCTACGATTATGAGAAGCCGGTTGGCATACAAATTTTTGGTGGCGATGAAGAAAGCCTTTCCCTTGCGGCAAAAATTGTAGATGCTACCAATCCAGATCTTCTGGATATAAACTTTGGATGCCCGGTAAAAAAAGTTGCCTGTCGGGGCGCAGGTGCTGGCGTGCTGAAAGATGTGCCTTTAATGATACGCCTTACCAATTCGGTTATAAAAAGCACCTCGCTACCCGTTACTGTTAAAACAAGATTAGGCTGGGATGATAATACAAAAAATATAGAAGAAGTCGCTGAGCGTTTGCAGGATATTGGCATCAGCGCGCTGGCCATTCATGGGCGCACGAGAACGCAAATGTATAAGGGAGAAGCAGACTGGACGCTCATTGCCAGGGTAAAAAATAATCCAAGAATTACTATACCCATCTTTGGAAATGGTGATATTGATTCGCCACAAAAAGCATGGGAATATAAAAACCGTTATGGTGTAGACGGAATTATGATTGGCCGCGCTGCGATTGGCTATCCGTGGATATTTAATGAAATAGATCATTATATAAAAGCACAACAATTACTGCCGCCGCCAACAATTGAAGAGCGGGTAAATGTTTGTAAAAAACATCTCATAAAATCATACGAGTGGAAAGGCCACGTGGTTGGCATAAATGAAATGCGCAGGCATTATGCAAATTATTTAAAAGGACTGCCTAATATTAAAGAGTATCGCCTACGGCTGGTTACCTTAAAAAACATAGATGAAATTGTAGAAGTGCTCGATGAAATTGTAACAAAATATATTGGCTTTGAATTTGAAAGATCAGCAATAGAATTAATTAACTATCATGAAAAATGTGCTGTGTAAATTTTTTGTATGATGAGTGATGAGCACTTCATGAAGCTGGCACTGGCAGAGGCTTTCAAGGCGTTTGACAAAGACGAAGTGCCAATAGGCGCAATAATCGTAATGCAAAATAAAATAATCGGCAGGGCTTATAACCAGGTAGAAACTTTACATGATTCCACAGCACATGCAGAGATCATTGCATTAACATCAGCATTTAATTTTTTGGGTGCAAAATATTTACCCGAAGCCACCATGTACGTTACCATAGAACCTTGTGCTATGTGTTGCGGCGCATTATACTGGAGCAAAATAGGAAAGATTGTGTACGGCGCAACGGATAAAAAGCACGGCGGATTATCACGCGTAGCTTTACACCCTAAAACAACTATAACCGGTAATGTTTTAGCTGATGAATCCATTGCTTTAATGCAAAACTTTTTTAGCAAAAAAAGATGATGCTATTCCGCAAATGGAATTCTTTAACACCATTACCCTGTTTGCAACATATAGTAAGTAATTTTGTTGCTTATTAAATTATTCACTTTTTAAATATAAATATTATGGCATTCACACTACCGGCTCTGCCCTATGGCTTTGATGCACTTGAGCCACACATTGATAAAGAAACCATGCAGATTCATCATGATAAACATCACCAGGCTTATGTTGATAATCTTAACAAAGCTATTGCCGGAACAGAGCATGAAAATAAATCGCTTGAAGAGCTTGTAAAAAATGCAGCCACTATAAGCCCGGCAGTTCGTAACAATGGCGGCGGTCATTGGAACCATAGTTTTTTTTGGGAAATATTGTCTGCGGATGGAGGTAAGCCTGAAGGTGAGCTTGCTAAAGCTATTGAAGATTCCTTTGGTTCTCTTGATGAGCTTAAAGAAAAATTTAATGCCGCAGGCGTCTCACGTTTTGGAAGCGGCTGGGTTTGGCTCGGTGTTCAAAATAATAAGTTAGCCATTTGCTCCACACCTAACCAGGATAATCCTCTAATGGATGTTGCTGAATGCAAATGCACGCCGATACTGGGCTGCGACGTTTGGGAACATTCTTATTATTTAAAATATCAAAACAAAAGACCTGATTATTTAAAAGCTTTTTGGAATGTAGTAAACTGGAAAAAGGTGGCTGAAAAATTTAATAAAAAATAATTTGTCTTTCATTATAAAACATAAACCGTCACGTTACAGACGGTTTTTTTATGTTTTCTTTTAAGTAAAAATATACACTATGTCATTACTTTTTGAACCGCTGCAAATAAGAAGCGTAACATTAAAAAACAGGATTGCAGTTTCGCCCATGTGTCAGTATTCAAGTGTTGACGGGTTTGCAAATGACTGGCACCTGGTACACCTGGGAAGCCGCGCTGTTGGCGGTGCCGGGCTTGTTATCTGCGAAGCAACTGCCGTATCGCCCGAAGGAAGAATATCTCCCGATGACCTTGGTATATGGAAGGATGAGCACATAAGTTTTTTACAACGCATCACCTCATTTATTAAAAAAAATAATGCTGTGCCCGGCATACAGCTTGCCCATGCAGGGCGCAAGGCCAGCCATGCAAGCCCGTGGAAAGGTGGTAAAGCCTTGCTGGAAAATGAAGGCGCATGGCAAACGTTGTCGCCAGGCACAGTACCCTTTAAAGAAAGTGAACCAGCGCCAAAGGAAATGGATTTGAATGATATACAAGAAGTACTACAGCAATTTTCTGATGCTGCCAAACGTGCTGTGGCTGCGGATTTCCTGGTATTTGAAATTCATGCAGCACATGGTTATTTAATAAATGAGTTCTTATCCCCGTTAAACAATCATCGTAAAGATGCCTATGGCGGTTCTTTTGAAAACCGCATAAAAATTTTAATTGAAATTGTCCACGCAGTAAGAAAAGTTATTAGTGATGAGGCACCTTTATTTGTTCGTATATCCGCATCGGATTGGGTAAGTGGCGGCTGGACGATTGATGATTCCATACAACTCGCCCGTATATTAAAAACAAATAATGTTGACCTGATTGATTGTTCTTCCGGGGGTAATTCGCCAGATCAAAAAATAGAGGTGAAGCCATTATACCAGGTACCATTTTCTGAAAAAATAAAAAAAGAAAGCGGTATGCTTACTGGTGCCGTTGGTATGATAACTAATGCTAATGAAGCCGAACAAATATTACAAGATAAAAAAGCCGATCTAGTAGTGATGGCAAGAGAATTTCTTCGTGACCCTTACTTCCCATTACATGCAGCTTACCAGCTAAAGGATGATATTCAATGGCCGCTGCAATATGATCGGGCTAAAATTAAATTGTGAGTGATGGCTATACCATCGTTGCACCAATCAAACTTGATACAATTATCGCTTTTATAACTGCTTCCTAAAAGTGCAATAATTATTAGCGAACTGTAAGCGAATTTATGCTTATACGACGGGTTGAAAGCCAACTATCAATATTAATAAATGGATTGTATAATTTTGATATTTGATTATAAATAAAATATTAATACAAGAATTATACAAAGCTTTATTTACACAAAAACCGCTTTAAAAAGTTTAAAGCGGTTTGAGAACTTACAAAGTATTATTTTAGTGAATTACTTTTTGTGATGACATAACACCATTTACACTTACCTGAAGCATATAAATTCCATGAGCTAATGGTTTGGAAATTATTACGCTGCCTGAACCTTTATCTTCTTTTAACAAATTTCCATTTATATCAATAAGGCGATAAATAAATTCGTTATTACTGATCAATTTCCATTGGGCTCCCAGGTCCTGAAGCTGCCAGGTTGCATGAGAGTTAAAAGTTATACTTCTTACCCCTAATATTTTTATATTACCATCTATATCAACTTGTGATAACCTGTATAAGTAGGTGCCGGAGGCTTGTGGATTATTGGCGAAATGATATAAAGATCCCGTTGAAGATGATGTTGCATCTACAATACCAACCTGTACAAAGTTAGCAGGTGCAATAGCAGATGCACGTTCTACAATGTATTCTTTATTATTAAATTCCTGAGAGGATTTCCATTCGAGAGTTGCCGAACCATTCACAACCTTTGCAGTAAAAAATTGCAAGGAAACCGGAAGCGGAGCTGATGTATAGCCAGTTATTCCGAAAATATTAGCAACACCAAAGGTTTCGCCAGGCATTTGAAAATCTATGCTTTTTATGATTTTCAATTTATCGCTTGCCGTTAGGGGTACTGCATACTCGCGGATAGCAAAACTATCAACATAGCTCATATCAATATAACCGTTAACTCTATTAATCCTGCTAAGCCCGCTTATTGCATAAGTGGTACAGCCATTACAATACCAATCCAATGCATTAAAGTAATATTGCGATTGTGAAGAATCAGCAAAATTAATGGTATAATTAACATTGGGAGATCCTAAATTGCCAGTCGCTAAAATAAATAATGAATCATAAACAGTTTGGTAAGGAGCGCTAAAAAAAAGTCTTACTGAATCTGTCTGTTCTAACCTAACATCGTTCTTTTGATTATAGGGTGCCAACTGAAATCCATGACCGGCGGTGCTTATGAAGCTACCGTTATCGGGTAAGCCCCCCCCCACTGGAAAAGCAGTACCTTCTTCACCAAAGCCTTGTGCATAAAAAACGTTACCAGAGGCTGCAGGATTGTCTACAGAGGCAGTTGTAAGTGTGTCGGGTGTGTCGCTTAATATAGAATCTGCTATAACATCCTGATTAAAGCCGATCAAAGGAATTCTTCTTTCCTGTTCCTGTGCAAATAATTTTGCTGAAGTAAAAGAAGCGAAAAGCGTAAATGACGCAATAGTTAATGTGTGTAGTTTTATTTTCATTTTTTAAGTTTTAAAAGTGATCTTAATTTATTAGCTCAAATAAAATACCAGAATGAAAAGAATAATTTATTATGACACAAAATAATCTATGCTGATAAATCATTTTTTTACATGTCCGGTAAAATATGAAATCAATCAAATCAGGCAACAAATCTAATTCAAAACACTGGCTTCTTTTTCAACTTTGATGCTTTTTTGCTCTTTTATTTTTGACCAGCCTCCAATTACATTTCTTATATTATGGTAACCATGTTTTTTTAGTAACGAAGCTGCAATGGTGCTTCTGTAGCCACTTCCGCAGTGCAAATAAATATTCTGGCCTTCTTCCACGGAGGCAATCTGAGCCACGTCAACCATATCATTAAGAGGAATATTCTTTGCATCTTTTACATGCCCTTCTGCAAATTCATTTTCTTTTCTCACATCTATAACCAGTAAATTTTCATCATGAGGAATATCCATTGCCAGCTCGTCAGCTTCTACTTCTATTATTATATCAACCGGCTCGCCGGCCTGTTTCCACGCTTCAAAGCCGCCTTTTAAATATCCTTCTACATTATCAAACCCAACCCTGGCAAGCCTTACAATAGTTTCTTCTTCCTTGTCTTTTGCTGTTATTAATATTATTTTTTCATGAAATGGTAACAGACTTCCTGCCCACTCTGCAAACCTGCCTTCCAGGCCGATAAATAAAGAACCCGGAACGAATCCTTCTGTAAACTCTGATGATTGCCTTGTATCAAGCACTAAAAAATCATCTTTTATTTTTTGCTTAAAATCTTTTACATCCAGTTTGGTAAGCCCTTTCTTCTTCACCTCATCAAGGCTGCCATATCCTTCCTTATTAATTTTTGCATTCAGAGAAAAATAAGGAGGGGCTGCATCGAGGCCTGCGGTAACTGCTTTTATAAACTCTTCTCTCGAAGACTGTCTCAGCGCATAGTTATTTTTTTTTTGCTCACCTATTGTTGTGGCAGTTTCAGGCCCAAGATTTTTGCCACAGCTTGAGCCGGGGCCATGTGCCGGATACACGATAACATCATCATTTAAAGGCAGAATTTTATTTTGTATGGTATCGTACATTACAGATGCAAGGTCCTCTCTTGTCATGTTACCACTGCTAAGGTCGGGCCTGCCTACATCACCAACAAACAAAGTATCACCGGTGAAAATGCAATAAGGCTTTCCGCTCTCATCCTTCAATAAATAGCTCGTGGATTCAATAGTATGGCCGGGAGTATGCATTGCCTGCAAAGTGATATTGCCCACCGTAAAAATTTCGCCATCACTTGCCAGGTGAAAGGGAAAGTTCGTTTCTGTACGCGGGCCATATACAATTGGCGCTCCGGTTTTCTTTTCCAGGTCAAGGTGGCCGCTTACAAAATCTGCATGAAAGTGTGTTTCAAAAATATATTTAATAGTCGCTTTGTGCTCCTTTGCCAGCGCCAGGTACTGCTCGGTATCTCTCAAAGGATCTATTACCACTGCTTCTCCATTGCTTTCTACAAAATAAGCTGCTTCACTAAGGCAGTTGGTATAAAGTTGTTTTATAATCATATAAATTCTTTTAGATAAAAACTGCTTTTTAAAAAGTAAAGATAATTTAAATACAAAGGAAAATTGATAGCTGAGGCTGTATCAAAAAGCGTTCACGAATTCATTAATTGCATTCATGAGCGCAAAGTTTATTGTATAAAAAATAAATTTTCCATCACGCTCTGTTAATACAATTTTGGTTTTCCTCAAAACAGCAAGGTGCTGTGAAGCCACAGATTGCTCCAGCCTTAATTTTATGTACAACTCAGTTACGGTAATTTTTTTATTTTCAGCAATGGCTTTTACAATTTGCTGCCGAAGCTTATTGTTAAGAGCTCTTAAAATAGCAGCCGCTGTTTTTACATGGTAATAATTAAGAAGAGAATTTGCTTCTTCATCTGGAGGTGGAGTTATAAATAAATTTGACTCTGAAGCAACCATACAAACTGAGTTCAGCGTAGTGCTGCATTGCTCATTACTTACAAATATAGTACACGGTGAATTAAGAAGTTATGCAGAAAAAAAATCTTTAATGTACAATGGCTCTGCATTTGCCAAAGTTTCGAAATTCTTATTTTCAAATTTTTGTATAGAAATATTTGCTATTGCTTCTTCAGATATTTCATTAGTTAAAAAAACAGCATTACTATTATTTATCATTATTTCAAATTTTTTACTGCCGCTGCCTATGAAGTAAACTTTATTTACAGATAAAAGATTTTCAAAAGTATTTTTATCCAAAATTATTGCAGCAGGCGCCAATACCTCTTTCATGTTGCAATTGTATACAGAAGCATATACTTCCATGCGCCTCGCATCAATCATTGGGCAATATAATGCCGCAGCATTTTTACTGGCTTGTATAGCAGAAAGAGCAAACAACTCAAGCGAATTATAAGTAATGAGCGGAACTTGTAAAGCATAGCATAAGCCTTTTGCCGCTGCCAGCCCAATGCGTATGCCGGTGTAAGAGCCAGGGCCAACACTTACACCAATTGCATTTACATCTTTTATAGAAATATTTTGCTGCTCCATCAGCCTCTTAATAGCATTATGAAGAAAGGTCGCATGAAGCCTGGAGCCCGTGTTGGTAAGCGTTCCAGCTATTGCATTATTTTTTACAAGAGAAACCATTGCAGTTTCTGTGGCAGTGTGTATGTTCAGGATGTAACTCATCAGTTATTGCGCAGTAAGGTCATTAATTCTCTTTTGTAATAAAGGCGATACAGTATATCGTTTATCGCATAACATTAACTCACATAAAAGACTATAAATTTTTTTTATCCCAATCTTTTCTGCCCATTCAAAAGGCCCGTAAGGATAATTGGTTCCCAGCTTCATTGCCATATCAATTTCTTCTTCAGAGCTTACATTTTCTTCAAGCGCATAAAATGCCTCATTTATTATCATGCTGATCACTCTTGCAGCTACCAGCCCAGGCTCATCTTTTACAAAGCTACATTTCCAGCCAAGGGCTTCAAACGCAGTGCTGGCAAGCCTTTCATCATTGCTTGCTATTTCCCATAATTCTCTTTGCAAAAAACCATTCCATCCATTTATACGATGAAAGTTGGCAGGCATATTATTTTGCTTCAGCGTGTGCACAACATCATTTATAAAAACGGGTTTACCCTTAAAAATTTGTTTATCAATATCATCTATATCTTCATGTAAATAAAAAAAACAATCGTAACTGGTAAGTGGCTCCAATGCCGGCAGGCTTCTTGCAAAAAACAATTCAGAATTAGATGTGACGGATTTTAATTCTATTTCTTTTTGCTGCTTTTCATTAGCAACAACGCCCGCTTTCATACTTAAATTTCTACAAAAGTAAGTTTGTTAGTTGAAGGAAAGTTTTGCAATTTTATCTTAATACATAAACATAATAATGAACAAGCAAATTATTTATTCCCGTGAAGCGCCAGATCCAATCGGCCCTTACAGCCAGGCGGTAAAAGCGGCGGGGCTTTTATTTATATCAGGTCAGGTGGCGCTGCAACCAGGCACCTCAGCATTTATAAATGATGATATAAAAAAAGAAGTTACGCAGGTAATGGAGAACTTAAAAAACATTCTTACACAGGCTGGGCTGGGCTTTCAACATGTAATAAAAACAACCATTTTTTTAAAAGAAATGAATCTTTTTGCCGAGGTAAATGAAATATATAGTTCTTATTTTGAAAAAGAATTTCCTGCCCGGGAAACGGTAGCAGTAAAAGGTTTGCCTAAAGATGCCAATGTAGAGATTAGCATGATTGCTGTGGAACAAATTTAAAAAATATCATTTTGAAAAGGCAGGTAATCATAACGGCCAAAGCGCATAATTATTTAATTGATGTTCTTCAGCAAAGGGGCTATTCTATTTTACATTCTGAAAACATAAGCTATGAAGAGCTGAGCGCTATAATAAGCCAGGCGGAAGGCCTGATCGTTACAACAAGATTAAAAATTGATAAACCTCTTCTTGATAAAGCAACCAATTTAAATTGGATCGGAAGGCTGGGCAGCGGGATGGAACTGATAGATCTGGAATACGCGGCAACAAGGGGAATCAAGTGCGTAAGCAGCCCGGAAGGAAACAGGAATGCTGTGGCAGAACATGCGCTGGGCCTGCTTTTGAACCTTACCAACAAAATTTCGCTGAGCTTTGAAGAAGTGAAGCAAAAAAAATGGATACGCGAAGCCAACAGGGGCGTAGAGCTTTGCGAAAAAACAATTGGTATTATTGGTTACGGCAACACAGGCTCTGCATTTGCAAAGCTGCTCGCTCCTTTTGGCGTTACCGTGCTTGCTTACGATAAATATAATTTTGGCTTTAGCTCCGGCTACATCAAAGAGGCCAACTTTGAGCAGGTATGCAGGTATGCAGATGTAATAAGTTTGCATGTGCCGCTTACTGATGATACAAGATACCTTGCTAATGAAAAGTTTTTTAATTCATTAGAAAAAAACCCTTTTTTTATTTCTACCTGCAGGGGAAAAGTAACAGATACCAAAGCCCTGGTAGCAGCCCTGAAAAATAAAAAAATTGCCGGCGCAGCTCTTGATGTGCTGGAAAATGAAAAGCTTGAAACCTACACGAAAGAAGAGACACAATGCCTGGATGCTTTACTTGCCAGCCCAAATGTGATAATAACCCCGCACATTGCAGGTTACAGCGTAGAAGCTTTTTATAAAATGGCGAAAGTTTTATTAAAAAAACTGGATATAGAATAAATATTTCTGCTTAATTTTATATTTGTAAAAGATACAACGCCTCATAAGAAGGGCGTTGTATTTTTTTTCGTTTTACCCTGATGTTGTTAATAAAAAAATGAGGACATGAGCCAGATCAATTACGTAACAAAGAACACATTTGAGCAAATGAAAATTGAATTGCAGCACATGAAAGGTGTGGAAAGGCCAGCTGCTTCAAGCGCAATTGCTGAAGCACGTGAAAAGGGCGATCTGAAAGAAAATGCTGAATATGACGCTGCAAAGGAAGCCCAGGGCCTTCTTGAAGCCAAAATAAAACAACTGGAAGCTATAATTGCTACTGCCCGAATTGTAGATGAAACTGCCATTGATACCAGCAAGGTTTCTATTCTTACAAAGGTTACGCTTATGAATCTTATCACTAAAAAACAGGTAACTTATCAAATAGTTTCAGAAAAAGAAGCAGATTTGAAATTGCAAAAAATTTCAGCAACATCGCCGATAGGAAAAGGATTGCTGGGTAAAACTGTTGGCGAGACTGCAGAGATAAAAGTGCCTGCGGGAATTATAAAGTTCAAAGTGGAAAACATAACATTATAACAACATACGCATACTTATTTTTTCTAAAAATAATACATGACTATTTTTTCTAAAATAATAGCAGGCGAAATACCTTCTTATAAAATTGCAAAAGATGATAAGTTTTATGCTTTTTTGGATATAAATCCTTTAAAAGAAGGGCACACGCTTGTTGTGCCCAGGCAGGAAATTGATTACTTTTTTGATATGCCGGATGACTTCCTAAAATCAATTTTATTATTTGCAAAACCAATAGCTAAAGCCATTGAGCAATCTTTTGAATGTAACCGCTGCGGCATAAGCGTTATTGGGCTTGAGGTACCACATGCGCACATGCATCTTATTCCTATTAACAGCGCAGATGATCTGAATTTTACAAGAAAAAAATTGAACCCTTCACCGCAGGAGCTAAAAACGGCGCAGGAAAAGATTTTGAAACATTTATTGTGATGATTTTTAAATATTATGCCTACAATATTGTTGTTAAATGGATACAGGTTTTATTTTTTTAGCAATGAAAATAATGAGCCCATGCATATTTACATTGTTAAAGGAAATGCTTATGGAAAAATTTGGCTTGAGCCCGTAATAAGTATTGTTTATTTAATAGGCTTTACAAAAACTGAAACAAGAGAATTAAATAAAATAGTAAATAAACATTTAGATTTATTCAAAATGAAATGGTATGAATACTTCAAAAAATAACTTTGATGCAATAGAAAAATTAATTCATGATGAAGGCCTGGAAATAATAATTATTGACTTTCATTATGAACTTGATGTAATGCTGATTATTTTAAATACCAAAGCCATCTTACAACAACGTATCTCTTCATACCCGCGCTTACAAGCTGCTGATAAAAAAGCTTTATTTAATTATGAGATAATTGCAAACGGCACAGGAATACACTGGCCTTTATTAGATGAAGATCTGAGCCTGAAAGGATTTCTGAAAGATGAACTAAGGAATACTGTGCTTGTAAATGATGCGGCTTAATTTATTTAACCCTTTCAGGATTTTTCATTAAAAATTCTTTCCATCCATTTATTTTTTTTGAAGTTGTATCAGTGAGTGAGTTTCCCTGAAAGTGATGGCAAACAGCCACTGCCAATGCATCCGTTGCATCAAGATATTTCGGCTGCTCTTCAAATGAAAGAATGCGTTGCAGCATTTTTAATACCTGTAGTTTATCCGCATTTCCATTGCCTGTAATAGACTGTTTGATTTTTCTGGGCGAATACTCGGTAACGGGAACGCCTGCCTGCATGGCTGCGGCAATGGCAACGCCCTGCGCTCTTCCAAGCTTCAACATGCTTTGAATATTTTTACCAAAAAAAGGCGCTTCGATGGCAAGCGCAACGGGCGCATGATGCTTTACCAGTTCATATACTTTTGCATGTATCATTTGCAATCTTTCATAAGCATCTTTATGCGATGAAAGTTTTAAAACATCCATCATAACCAGGGCTACCCCTCTTGATGAAACTTCAATTACGCCAAAGCCCATAAGCAATGTGCCAGGGTCAATACCCAAAATGATTTTTGAATTTTTATACAATTGAAGGTTATTTTTGGCCTCTGCTTTTGCTGCGAAAAAGAATCAAACTTTCTGCTATAAAGCTACATGATCCGTATTAGTAAAAATATTAAAATAATTTTCAAATACATTATTGCGCCGTTGCTGGGCGCATGGCTTTTTTATTCATTATATAAGCAAATAAAAGATCAGCCTCATTTGCAGCAATCAATTGATCTTATTAAGCAAGCTCCATTTGGAGCACAGGCATGGAAGTTCTGGATTGTTATATTGCTTGCATTGGTTAACTGGGGCTTCGAGGCAAAAAAGTGGCAGGTTCTTTTGCAAACTATTCAGCCGGTAAAATATATTACTGCTTACAAGTCAGTGCTAAGCGGCGTTACGCTTTCATTAAATACTCCAAACCGGGTTGGCGAATATGGAGGAAGAATTTTATATGTAGAAGAAGGCAAAAGAATTAAAGCAATTTCCTTATCCATTGCAGGCAGCATAAGCCAGCTTATTATTACTTTATCGGCAGGATGCGCGAGCCTTGCCTATATAATTTTTTTTAATCAAAATAGTCCCCATGAACTTATAGGTCTTTCCTTGTTTTGGCTTAAAACCTTATTGTATTTGTGTTCATTTTTTACGGTATCAACCATCTTATTTTATTTCAGGTTATCATGGCTTATAAAGCTTATAGAAAAAATTCCGGCTGCAGCTAAGTATGTTCAGTATATAAATGTGCTGGACGATTTCAATGCAAAAATATTGTTAAGGTTACTATATTTATCATTGCTGCGCTACATTGTTTTCGTCATACAATATATATTACTGCTCCAGGTTTTAGATGTGCATATTCAATGGATAAGCGGCTTGCGTATCTTAGGTGTTTTGTTTCTTGTATTGGCTGTTGTGCCTTCTTTTGCTATTGCTGATCTTGGCATAAGAGGTAAGTTCAGCACGGAGCTTTTAAGCCTTTACAGCACTAATACAGTTGGAATAATTGGAACCACTTTTGGTATATGGTTCATCAATTTATTTATTCCTGCCCTTGCAGGAAGCCTGTTTATTTTAAGTATAAAAATTTTTAAAGACAAATAACATATTGAAAACACTTACGACTATTTTGATACTGCTTTTTGCATTTACAACCAAAGCGGGCGATGAGTTTTGTGGAATTACAAATACAGCGTTTAACCCGGGCGAAGTAATAACAATGAAAGTTTACTATACTACATTAGGGATGTATGTCGGCGCAGGCGAAGCAGTGTTTTCTACAAGCCTGGAAAGGTTCAATGGTAAGACGGTATATCATTGCATTGGCACAGGATCTTCTTATTCATTTTTTGATAATTTTTACAGAGTTCGGGACAAGTATGAAACTTATATAGATACCGCAACTATGCTGCCTGTAAAGTTTGTACGTAACGTAGATGAAGGCGGAACAAAATTTTATGATAACGTAACTTTTAACCATAGCGCCGGAACAGCCGTAAGCACAAAAGGGGTCTTCAAAATAGGGCATTGCATTCAGGATGTGATTAGTTCTACCTACTATGCACGAAACATCGACTTTAATAAGTATAAGCCAGGAGATAAAATTCCGTTTGATATGTTTTTAGACAATGAAACGTATCATCTATATTTAAGATATGAAGGCAAGGAGAGCATAAAAACGAAGTATGGCAAATTCAGGGCAATTAAGTTTAAACCCTTGCTCATTAAAGGTTCCATCTTCCAGGGTGGTGAGCAAATGAACGTATGGGTAAGCGATGATGCCAATCATTTATTACTAAGAGCCGAAAGCCCGATATCCGTCGGCACTATTAAAATAGATATGATGGGTTATAAAAATCTTCGCTATCCGCTTAAGTCGCTAATAAGTTTTAGGTAATTATATTTCTTCCAATGAAAAGGTTTTGTTAGCACGAATGCCTTTTTCTGTTTGTATCAAATTACAACATTCAATGGCAGGATCATGTTCAAAAAAAAGTATATAATTTTCTTGTTGTGCTTCAGTAAGAAATAATTTTTTTTCTTTCAGAGTTTCGAGCGGCCGTGTATCATACCCCATAACATAAGCGATAGGAATATGTGCAGCAGATGGCAACAAATCTGCCATGTAAACTATGGTCTTATCTTTATAACTTATCTGTGGCAGCATCATTGCTTCTGTATGGCCGTTTACAAAGCGAATAGAAATATTTTTTGTAAAAGAAAACCCTTCTTTTATATCAATAAATTTTAACTGACCGCTGTCTTTTATGGGCAAAATATTTTCTTTTAAAAAACTAGCCTTCTCCCGGTCATTTGGCTGAGTTGCCCATTGCCAGTGCTTTTCATTGCTCCAGTATATTGCATTTTTAAAGGCAGGAAGTAATTTATCATTCACTTTTTCAATGCTTCCGCCGCAATGGTCGAAGTGCAGATGCGTTAAAAAAACATCAGTAATATTATCTTTTGTAAAGCCATGTTTTGCCAATGATTTATCTAATGTATCATCTCCATTTAAATAATAATGGCTAAAGAATCTTTCATCCTGCTTATCACCCATTCCATTATCAATAAGTATAAGCCTGCTCTCATCTTCAATAAGCAAACAACGCATCGCCCAGTTGCATAAATTATTTTCATCGGGCTTATTTAATTTACTCCAAATGCTCTTTGGCACCACGCCAAACATAGCGCCGCCATCGAGCTTAAAGTAACCGGCATTTATAGAATATAGTTTCATTTTATGAGTAAGCAATTTCAGCCTTTGGCTGTTTTATAATTGTATATAATAACACAAAAAATGAAATGACAAAATATGTCATTAAAAAGAAAACCGCATTTCTCATGCCGCCTAATCCTTCCGTTACCAGGCCGAAAGTTGTCATACCAATAACGGTGCTTACCTTATCACACACATCATAAAAACTAAAGTAAGATGCGGTATCTTTTGTTGGCGGCATTAGCTTGGAATAGGTAGATCTTGATAAAGACTGAATGCCGCCCATAACCAGGCCCACTGTGCCTGCAAGGCAATAAAAAGCAACTTCGGTATAAACAAAATAAGCCCAGGCGCAAATGCCTGCCCAGATGAGCACGCCGGCGATAAGCACTTTCAAGTTTCCAAACTTTCTTGACAAATATGAAAACAGGTAGGAGCCGCCAATGGCAACAATTTGTATTATTAAAATGGTGAGGATAAGCTTACCGCTGTTGGCAGCATCCTTTTCCTTGTCGCCGGTGTTAGGAAATATTTCCTGCTTCGCAAACAAAGCTGCTGAATACATAACTGTTTCCACGCCCATACCCAGGAAAAAAAAGGCAAGCAAAAACCTCTTCAAAGTGGCTTGTTGTTTTACTTCATTCCAAACTTTTCTCAATTCATTATAGCCTTTTGTAAATATGTTATGGCTTGCAGATACGGGCGCAGCAAGGCTTTTGGGCAGCACTGCGAAAGTAATTTGGGCAAAGCCCATCCACCATATCCCTGTTAATAAAAAAGAAATTTGCGATGCTTTCGTTGCATCAGCAATACCAAACATTGCAGGCTTTGTAACTATTATTAAACAAAAAATAAGCAATATAACACTGCCCACATACCCTAACGCAAAGCCTTTGGCGCTCACCCTGTCCTGGTCTTTCACCGCCGCTATTTCCGGTAAGTAGGCATTGTAAAAAACAATGCTGGCGCCAAAGCCAATGGATGCTAAAATAAAAAGTACAATGCCAAGCTGTGGGTTATCAGGGTTAAACCAATACATGGCGTAACAACTTAAAGAACCCATGTAGCAAAAGAACTGCATGAATTTTTTTTTGTTTCCATACGCATCAGCGATGGATGAAAGCACAGGGGAAATTATGGCTACCGCAAGAAATGAAAATGCCACCGCATAATCGTACAAGGCAGAAGGCTCAGTAAATTTTCGGCCAAAAAAAGTAATTGTTTTACCTGAAGTAACTCCTTCATAATAGGCAGGAAAAATAGACGAGGTGATAACTAAGCTATACACGGAGTTAGCCCAATCGTACATAGCCCAGCCGTTCACAACTTTTTTGGAAGCAGTTTGCATGTTTCAATAAATGAACAACAAGGTAAGGAAAATTTATGCTGACAGAATTTTTTATGCCGGGTTATGTACGTCGTGTGCAGGGTAACGGTTAAGCATTAAGGTATCCCGTGTAAAGCATAATGAGTAAGGCAATGCCAACAATTACCCGGTAAATACCCCACATTCTAAAGCCGTATTTTTTTAGCATGGTAATAAAAAATTTTATAGCAACAAGCGCCACAGCAAACGCTACTAAATTTCCGATGGTAAGAATTTTTATCTGGTCGTGAGTGAAAGAGCCGTTCACTTTTATGTATTTATACACTTTATAAACAGTGGCAGCGAGCATGGTGGGCACGGCAAGAAAAAAAGAAAATTCAGCCGCTGCGCTTCGGGTAAGCCTTTGCTGCATGCCGCCAATAATGGAAGCTGCGCTGCGGCTTACGCCAGGTATCATGGCAATGCATTGCCAGATGCCGATTATAAACCCTTTTTTATACGACACTTCACGCTCGTTGTGCACAAGAGGATGCTTAAAAAGATCATCTACAAATAATAAAACTATGCCACCAATCAACATACTTATGGCAACTGTTTTAGAGCTTTCGAGCAGCTCATCAATTTTATTTGATAACAGGAACCCCAATACCAGCGCAGGGATAACAGCAACTATAAGCTTTACATAAAACTGCCATCTTGAAAAATCAAAGAACTTTTTCCAGTATAAAACCACCACTGATAAAATAGCGCCGAGCTGTATAGCAACAGTGAACACTGTATTAAATGCATCATCATTGATCTTTAATAATTTTTCAGCAATGATCATGTGCCCTGTTGAAGAGATAGGAATAAATTCCGTAATGCCTTCTACGATACCTATCAGGATGGATTGTTCAGTTGTCATTATTTAATTTATATGAAAGCAAATAAAACAAAAAAGCGATGATTATTCCATCGCCCTTATTAAGTTATTGACAACTTATTTTGGCTTTTTCATGATGGCATATATTTCTACCAAAAGCCCTGCTACAATAAGTATGGGAGCAATGGTTATACGCATGGGACTATAAATATCCTTATCGTTAAACACATCAGGATTGCTGCTTTTACCACCGGCCATCATGAAGAAACCGACAGCAAGAATGGCCAGGCCTATAAGCATCCATTTATAATTTTCTCTTGTAAAAAGAATGGTTTTTACAGGTTCGTTTTTAATATTTCCGGGTGCTGTTTTTTTTACAGTGGTTACTGGTTGCGGCGTTATTTTTTTTACTGGCTGTGGGTTCATTTATAAATTTTTATAAATTATTTTATATAAAAAAAATGATCAATAGAGATCATCAAGCTTCATTTTTAAATATTTTAGAACGGAGCGATGCGTGCTGAACAAGGTGATCACCATGCCAAGAATAATAATGCCGGCAAAGATGATAAACAAATTACTGTTATCATGCAACACTTTTAAATAAGGAATAAATTTTTCTGAAAGGCCTATAAATCCTATCATCAGCCCTATGGCAATGCCTGAGGCTATGAGCCCGTTTATGATCGCCCGGCCATCGAGAGGCTTTGCAATAAACGTTCTGGTAGCGCCCACCATTTGCATAGTTTTTATTAAAAACCTGTTGCTGTACATGGCAAGCCTTATAGTATTATCAATGGAAACTATTACTAATATGGCAAGAACTATAGCCACCACCAGCAATACATACGTTGTATTTTTTACATACTGGCTTACGCTGGCAACCGTTTCTTTTGGCGTTTGAAACTTTGATACAGTGGTAGGATAATTAGTAAGCAAATAATTTTCAAGTTTGGCAAGGCTGTCTTTATCTACATAATTTGCCTTCACATAAAAATCAATACTTTCCGGCAGGGGATTGCTTATTGCAAGCTTCTTCCACGTGGTATCATTTTCTTTATTGTATTTGGCAATCGCTTTTTCTTGTGTTATGTACTCCACATTTACAGCATAAGGCAGGCTGTCAATATAAGTTTTTACACTATCCACCTGCTGCTGGCTTGCCGTGCGGTACATGTAAGCATGCAGCTGAATATTTTCTTTAAAATAATCTCCTGTTTTTTTTATGTTCAAAAAAATCCAGCCTACAATTCCAAATAGAAACAAAACAAGCGATACACCAATGATGGCATACACATAAGATGGCTTCCCTTTTTTTGCAGATGCTTTACCAACTTGGGACATAATAATGATTGGTTTTATTTGATAAAGAATGCCTTACAGCAGTTTGCGAAATTAATTGTTTTTAAACAGTTTATTATTTTTGCAACATTGCTCAATCGCTAATGTAATTTACAGCAGGCATTGAAGGCACTTTATGGCTCATGAATAACAATACTTTCACAAATAAATGATACACACGTTTATTCATCGGCTCTTACATTGGCTTTGCAAAAAATAATTACTAAAAACATGTTTTAATTTTTATAAAAAATAATGGAATATAATTTCAGGGATATAGAAAAAAAATGGCAAAAGAACTGGAAGGAAAATGATGTGTATAAGGTAAGTAATGTATCGGATAAGCCAAAGTTTTATGTGCTGGATATGTTTCCTTATCCAAGTGGTGCGGGCTTGCATGTGGGTCATCCTTTGGGTTACATCGCGAGCGATATTTATGCACGTTACAAAAGGCTGAAAGGCTTTAATGTGCTCCATCCTATGGGTTACGATAGCTTCGGTTTACCGGCGGAGCAATATGCGTTGGAAACAGGCCAGCATCCTGCGGTTACTACAGAAAAAAATATAGAAACGTTTCGCCAGCAACTTGATAACATTGGTTTTTGCTTCGACTGGAGCCGGGAAGTAAGAACCAGCGATCCGAAATATTATAAATGGACACAATGGATCTTTCTGCAATTGTTCAATAGTTGGTACAACATAAAAAATAATCGAACCGAACATATAAATAGACTCATTAAAATTTTTGAAGAGGAAGGAAATACAAATCATCCGGTACCGGATGCAAGATTTGAAACACGGAATACCGAGTTTGAAATGCTGAACGGAAAGTTTTCTCCTGATCAATGGAAAGCCTTTGATCATAAAACAAGGAAAGATATTTTGATGGAATACCGCATTGCTTATAGTGGTTTCGGCGAAGTGAATTGGTGCGAAGCATTAGGAACTGTATTAGCAAATGATGAGGTAATAAACGGCGTGAGCGAAAGAGGTGGCCATCCGGTTGTAAAAAAGAAAATGCGGCAATGGTATTTACGAATTACGGCTTATGCAGAAAGATTGCTGCAAGGCCTGGAAACAGTAGCTTTCAGTGATGCCATGAAAGACATGCAGCGCAATTGGATCGGGAAGAGTGAAGGTGCAGAGATAGAATTTATAATTCGAAGCCTCACCCCTAATTCCTCTCCTGGAGGAGAGGGGAACCGAAGTTCTATAAAGGCCGGTGAGGCTCTTAAAATTAAAGTTTACACCACCCGCCCCGATACCATTTTCGGCGTTGACTTTATGGTGCTTGCGCCAGAGCATGAGCTCGTGGACATAATTACAACCGAATCTCAAAGAGCAGCTATAGACGAATACCTTACTTACGTAAAAAGCAGAAGCGATCGTGAGCGAATGGCAGAAGTAAAACAAATCACCGGATGCTTTACTGGTGCTTATGCCATCAATCCATTTAATGGAAAAGCAGTACCAGTATGGATTGCAGAATATGTGCTGGCCGGTTATGGCACCGGAGCTATAATGGCTGTGCCTTGCGGCGACCAGCGTGATTTTGATTTTGCGAAACATTTTAATATTCCTATTAGTAATATCATCGGAGAACATTATAATGGTAAAGAAGCCAATGCAACCAAGGAAGCAACGCTTATAAATTCAGAATTTCTTGATGGTAAAAAAATGAAGGATGCCATAAATATTGTGTTGGAAAAAATTGAAGAAGAAGGTATTGGTAAAAGAAAAATAAATTACAAAATGCGTGATGCAGGCTTTAGCCGGCAGCGTTATTGGGGCGAGCCTTTCCCCATTGTGTATCGCAACGGAATTGCTTTTGCGCTCGATGAAAAAGAGCTGCCTGTAAAACTTCCTTATGTAGAAAATTATAAACCAGGGCCCGAAGGTGAAGGGCCATTGGCCAACATAAAAGATTGGGTAAATTTGGATGATGGCGATAAGCGCGAAACCAATACAATGCCCGGCTATGCTGGTTCTTCGTGGTACTTTCTTCGTTATATGGATCCACATAATGATAATGAATTTGCCAATAAAAAAATTACTGATTACTGGAACCAGGTAGATGTATATGTTGGCGGAACCGAACATGCTGTTGGCCATTTATTATACAGCCGCATGTGGACTAAAGTTTTATATGATTTAGAATTGATCAGCTTTGATGAGCCGTTTAAAAAGTTGGTGAACCAGGGTATGATACAGGGAAGTTCAAGGTTTGTTTATAGAATGGAATTATTTAATTTATCTTATACGATTTCAAATTCAATATTTGTTTCAAAAATACATTTTGATGAATTGAAGGGAATGGCGCTTCATAACGCATTAATTTATATAAATCATTATTTAATTAATTTTTGTAATGTTCAAAGTATTAATAAGGATTCTATTCTAACTTTTTCTTTAGTTCATGTTTATGTCGATATTGTTGATGGTGTTGAATTAAATGTCAAAGAGTTTAGAAACTCAAAGCCCGAATATGCTAATGCATACCTCATTTTAGAAGATGGTAAAGTCCTCTCCCCCGGAGAAGATTTAGGTGAGGTTTCTTCCAAATACATCTGCGGCTCCGAAACAGAAAAGATGTCTAAATCAAAATACAACACCATTAACCCAAATGATCTTATAGACAAATATGGCGCAGACACTTTCCGCATGTACGAAATGTTTCTGGGACCTGTAGAGCAAAGCAAACCGTGGGATACCAAAGGCATTGAAGGCGTTCATCGTTTCTTAAAAAAATTATGGCGTTTATTTTATGATGAACAAAAAGGAGCGGTCTGGACTTCCTCGGCTCCCTCTCCTTTGGAGAGGGCGGGGGGTGAGGCCACCGATGCTGAATTAAAAATTTTACACAAAGCCATAAAAAAAATTGAAGAAGATACTGAGCGATTTTCTTACAACACTGCAGTAAGCGCTTTCATGGTTTGTGTAAATGAACTGACCGATATAAAATGTAATAAAAAAGAAATTCTTGAACCTTTGCTCGTTCTTTTAACGCCTTATGCGCCGCACATTGCAGAAGAGCTGTATCATGCGCTGGGCAACACTTCTACCATTCTTGATGCTGCTTATCCAAAACTGGAAATACAATATTTAATTGAATCAGAAAAAGAATATCCTGTTTCAATTAATGGCAAAATGCGCACTACCATCAACATATCTTTAACTGCTTCACAGGATGAAGTAGAGGAAATAGCTTTGCAAAACGAAGTCGTTCAAAAATGGATGGAGGGCAAAACGCCTAAGAAAATAATTTTTGTAAAAAATAAAATGATTAATGTAGTGATATAACCAAAGCCTTATGGATAAAGGCTTTGGTCAATTTATCACATTATTTACTTACACCATTCGAAGCATCTGCTGATATTTCTTTCAACATTTCTTTTACCGCTGCTTCTATCTGCTGGTCTTCGCCTTTTAGTATTTTACTGTAGTCATCCTGAACTAAAATATCAGGTTCCAGCTCATTATTTTCTAAAATTTTATTTTCTTTTAAGCCAACACTTGCAATCATCGGCACACCAAAGATCATGGTTGGATCAATTTGGGTTTCCCACCACACTGCAGTTCCCGTACCGGGAACCGGCATGCCTATTAGCTTGCCAATGCCTTTTGTTTTGTATGCATACGGAAACATGTGGGCATCGCTATAGTTGGCTTCGTTCATTACCACACAGCTTGGCTTCCACCATTTGCCTTGCGGCTCACCACCATCCATAGGCTTTTCGCCATAAGGCTCATAATAAATGTAATGTTTGCCTGCAAGAAAGGTTGACAAATCTTCATGAAGCCATCCGCCGCCATTATATCTCGTATCCACAATTAAGGCTTGTTTGGTTAAATTTTTTCCTAACACCTGGTCGTACACGCTACGGTAGCTTTGGTCGTTCATTGATTGCACATGCACATAGCCCACTTTTCCACCGCTAAGTTTATCAACCATTGCCCGCATTTTATTTGTCCATCTTCTATACAGCAGATCGCTTTCCTGCTCGGGCTTCATCGGTTTTACCACTTCATCAAAGGTGGTTTTTGAAGATGGGTCGTACACAGTAAGCAACACATTCATATCAGCTTTTCTGTTTAAAAATATCGCCCAGTCTGTTGAATCATTTATTTCATTGCCATCAATTTTCATGATCGTTTGGCCCGCTCTTACTTTACTTTGCGCTTTATCCAGCGGGCCGCCGGCAATTACCTCCGTGACCTGTAAGCCTTTGCCAGCCTTCATTTCATTGTATAATAAACCAAGCGATGCAGTAACATCAGCGTTCTCTGTGTGCGGCCTGTAACGGCCGCCGGTATGCGAAACATTGAGCTCGCCCAGCATTTCACTGAGCAATTCTTTAAAGTCGTAATTATCGGCAATGAAGGGCAGGAATTTCGCATACGTTTTTTTATACATCTCCCAATCCACTCCATGCATATTTGGGTCAAATAATTTTTTCTTTACCTGCCGCCAGGCATGGTTAAAAATATATTCTCTTTCTGCGGCAGCATCTACAATCATTTCACTATTAATAGTTACGGGCGTTACTTTTCCATCGGCAGTAGTTATCTGGGATAGTTTGCCGTTAGAAAGAACAACAAGGGTTTTTCCATCTTTGCTCATATCCAGTGAAGCGTTGTCTGCGCCCAGTTTTGCAAGCGTTTTCAATTCGTGAGTCCTCGTATCTATTTCCCAAAGATCAAAACCCTTTTCAAACTTTGCGGTAAAGTATAACTTATCTCCTTTTGGAGAAATCTTAAAACTGCTAAGGTTTATTGAGCTGCCCGTTAACCGGATCCTTCTTGTATCCAGATCTTTTAAATCCATCTTAAAAGGCTCCTTTATTTTTCTTGCCAATGCGGTGTCAGGCTTTTCTTTTTTATCCTTATCCTCTTTATCATTCTTATCATCTTTATCATTCATCAAAGCATATTCATCTTTACTAAGTTGAAACTGGTCGTACGTTTCTTTATCAAAAAACATAGCATAAATATCCGATTCACGCGCACCTTGTATGGCAAGAGGGCGCTTACCATTTCTATCTGTGATCCAAAGCAATGCCTTACCATTCAATGCCCATTGCATGCCTCCGCTGCCAAAGCCAGACTCAGTTACATCAGTACCTTTATCATTTTTATTTATGTCAAAAAGCATGATCTCATTGGCACCATAATATCCTTTGCTATCCTGCGCGGCTATCCATTTGCTATCCGGGCTCCATTTATAATATTGGTCACCATCTGCATAAGAAAAGTTTTGCCCTTCGGGAATAATAGTGCGAGATGTTTTATTATCAAGATTATAAACCTTAAGTATATTTCTTTCTTCCAAATAAGCCACTTCTTTTCCAATTGGCGAAACCTCTGGCTGAAACTCATCTTTATCGGTTGCAACTATAACTTCTGTATTTAATAAAGTAGATGTATAAAAATATTTTTCTTCCTTTCTTGAAATTGAAGTTTTCATAATATCCCAGCCTGTGCCTTCATGTTCTGCTGCATAATAAAGGCTTCTTCCATCGGGCGAAAATGTTACGCTTCTTTCCTGGAAAGGGGTGTTAGTTATTCGCTTTGTTGTATTGCCTTCCAGCGATGTTACAAATATTTCACCACGAAAAACAAATGCTATTTCCTTACCATTTGGTGATAGCTCAAACTCAGTGGCGCCGCCGCTTACAGGCATTACCGTTTGCGTGTTGCTCTTGTTTTCAGAGTTAATAATTATGGCAACTTTTGCCGGAGTGCCGCCAGGTTGCATTGTGTAAATTTCACCATCGTAAGTAAAGCAAAGCGTGTTATCATTTGCCCTGCTTAAAAAGCGAACAGGATTATTTTTAAACGAGGTTAGCTGCGTTTGGCTGTTATCATTTACGGATGATTCATATACATTTAAAGAACCACTTTTTTCATTTAAATAAAAATATTTTGTATTGTCCGAAGCAAACACAGGCTCACGGTCTTCGCCATTAAAGCTGGTTAATTTTTTATAAGAATCATTATTAAAATCATACAGCCAGATATCTCTTGTAATAGATGAGGTATGATGCTTGCGCCAGGGATCTTCATAGCCTTTATTATCCTGAAAAATAATTTCATTTCCTTTTGAATTGAAATGTGCATTTTCCATTCCTGCATCGTTGATCATTACGCTGCGGCCGCCAGCCACAGGCACTTCAAACAATTTTTTAAAAACTGTTGGCAAAGGAAATCGTGCAGAGGAAGCAAGATCATTGCGGCCAGATGTAAATATTACTTTACTATCATCTGGCGAAAAATCGCAGGGGTAATCTATGGAAGAATTATAAGTGAGTCTTGTGGGCTCGCCGCCATCTGCATCTATCACAAAAACATCAAAGTTTCCAAAGCGGTCGCTGGCAAATGCAATCTTCTTTCCATCGTGGCTCCAGACCGGCATAAAATCGTGCGCTTCGTGCAAGGTAAGCGGGTAGGCAGTTCCGCCTGATGCTGCCACTTTATACAGATCGCCTTTAAAACTAAACACTATATTTTTTCCATCTGGAGAAATAGCAGGATAGCGCAGCCATAAGGGATTTTTTTGAGCAAAGATTTGAAAAGAGAAAACTATAGCAATAAAGAAAATTACGGCCTTATTCATAGAAGTATTTTGGTTTAAGAATAAACATTAATCTTGCAATTTATTAAATAAAGAAAGACAATGATTTTTGCTAAAAATAATTTACATGAGTGGCTGCAGCATTGCGGTATAAGCTTTCATCCGGTTGTAAAGTTTAACCCGGATAAGGAAAAAATGACAGTGCTTGATTTTACAAAAAACAATGAGGCCTTACAAAAAATTGATATAAAAGATACCATAACATTTTGCAAGTACATAAATAATGTATTAGAAACTGCTGATGCAAAGTTTGGCGTTGGCGGGTACAATGAATTGCGAAGTATGTATTCGGCAAGTGACTTATTTGATGATAACAAAAATGAAGAACCAAGAAGGTTACATATAGGTTTTGATATCTGGGGCAAAGCCGGCACAGAAGTGTTTGCGCCTCTTGAAGCTTCGGTTCACAGCTTTGCGTTCAATGATAATTTTGGAGATTATGGAGCAACCATAATTCTTCAGCATCAATTTGAGCAAATAACTTTTTATACTTTATATGGCCATGTAAGCCTTGCAGATGTAAAAGGTTTGAAAAAGGGAAATAAAATTCAGGCAGGACAAGCGTTTGCTCATTTCGGCGTTCCGGAAGAAAATGGCCACTGGCCACCGCATTTACATTTTCAGATCATCGATGATATAGGAGAATATTCTGGCGATTATCCCGGCGTTTGTAGAGTAAGTGAAAAGGCAGCGTATTTAACAAACTGTCCTGATCCGGAATTAATATTGAACTGGAAAAACTATTAAGTTTTATCTCTCAGCATTATTAACGGTACGCTATAATGCAATAAAATTTTTTATTTATTTATCAAAAAAAAAATTTCAAAAAAGAATGTATGATTGTTCTTTATTGAAATATTATACTACATGAATAGTTATCCATCAAAATAATATGTGTAATTTATTCAGCATATTAACATGTTAATGTACAATATCTACGCATGTGTATATGCGATGCAATAAAATTAATCATTAATACAAAAAAAACTTGCCGGTTTAGAACACCAATCGAGGTAAGTATCAATGCTTTCCTTCAGCGTGCTATAGCCGCTGCAATCAAATACAGCTTTTTCATATGCTGCAAGCATGGCTGCCTTCCAAAAATAATCTTCTTCATTTAATCTTTCGGTGTTATTCCGCACAGAATAACCTGTAAATAATGCCTGCGATGTTTTTAAAATAATACTCATTTTACTGATGGCCTTACCGGTGGCATAATGATCTGCATGGTCATGCGGGTTTGCATTTGTACAAGGGTTTAAGTAATTAATCCATGAAGTGGAAATACCAGCGCTTTCAAAAAGAATGATCCCTTCAAGTGTGGTTTCAAAATCTGAGTAGCTGTTGTAAGTGGTTGATTTGTCTACTGCTATTATTTTACTAATTTGATCTTCTCTTAATTTCGTAAGGCTTTGATGATGGTACCTGGAAAACCCGGTGCCATCTAATCCCCCGTCAGGCAAGCGCAAAAAATAACATGTAGCATTGTTGCATGACCAATAATGCACTGCATGAGAATTAAATGATCTTGCCGCCATGGATTCAGATAAAGTGGTGAGAGGAGCAAGGCAAAATCTTATGGAGCTTTTTGTTCCATCTTCCCTTGCGCTCCAATATTTTTCTTCATTACCAGCATCGCCGGCAGTGGTAATTATAAAAATTGTTTTATTACCTGGGGCAACAAGGTCTTTAAAGGCGTTGGGCTGCATGAAAAGCTGCCAGTCATCAGCATGAGCTACTATATAAAATGAAATCGTTTCAAATGATCCCTTGTCCATTAAAAATACTTAGATTCATTGGCAGAAACTATACTTCTATCGTTTATATACTGCTGGTGTTTCCTGCAGCCAATATACCGCTGTTAAAGGTCTTCTGCACATTAAAGCCTTGAAATGCAGTTTGACGCAGCACATCAGCAGTGTTTTGCGTTTTTACTGTAAGATCAAACTTTTTTTCTACGCACAAACGTGCAGCAGCACCCATTAACTCTAACTGACCAGGATGCGCAAGAAGCTCGATAACTTTTGCTGCTGCATTTTCCCAATCTATGGGTGGCGCCAGCAATCCGGTACTGCCATTCTCCACAATTTCACGTACACCGCCTACATCAAGTGCAACTGCAGGGCATGCGCAAGCCATAGCTTCCAAAAGCACAAGCGAAGTTCCGTCGCTGCGGGAAGTATAAATAAGCATATCCAAATTCCTGTATATCTCTGCCATATTTGTTTGCCAGCCTATAAAATGTATGTGATTCTGTAACCCCAAAAGCGCACACATTTTTTTAAGCTCATGCTTCATGTCGCCCTCGCCCACCATTACAAAGTGTACATCGGGCCGGGAATAGTGCACATATTGCGCTACGCGCAAAAACAAATCAGGACCTTTTTCGTGGGCAAGCCGTCCTGCGTAACCAACAACAGGTGTGTCTTCAGATACATTAATCATTTTCCTAACTTCATTACCGCCGATACCTGGTGTGAACAATTGAACATCAACACCATTGTGAATTAGCGAAACCTTGTCTGCAGGCACACCCAAACCCAAGGCCTGGCCATACGCCTCCTGGCAATTAGTTATTAAATGCGACCCTGATAAGCGGGTAACACCAAATTCATAAGAAGAAAAATGCATTCCATGAATAGAAGATACCACCGGTTTATGTACCAGGCTTCCGGCTAAAGCTGCGAGAGTGTGAGCTTTAGGCATGTGTGCATGAAATACATCTGTTTTGTGCATGCGGGCTATCTCTGCTGTTAATTGGATAGAGCGCCAAACCGGATCATCGGATACAGGCGTTATATACACAGCACATCCGTGATGGCGCAACGAAGTGGTAAAAGTGCTTTCGTAAGGGCAAATGCAAATAACATTAAATTCATCCTGAGACAAATGAGTGAGGAAATTAATAACATACCTTTCCATTCCCCCAAAACTTGCATTTCCAATAATCTCGAGAATGTTTACACGGCTCTCAGGCCGGTTAGCAGATGTAATAGAACTATATACTTTTTCCAATACTTAGCTATTTAAATCAAAATTTAGAAAAAAAGTTTATGCTTCCGGCATTTTAATTGAAGTTCAATCAAAGTCAATTGTTACAAGAAAGTAAACCATGATCTCTAAAGTAAACCATGATCTCTGATAAAAAAAACAATACCAAAAGTAAGCCACATATCAATCAGGCACCCATTGATTTTGGAACTCTTCGACGTTTAGAGCCTCTTACAAGATCATTTGGCTATGAGCGGGGGCAGCCGATAGACCGTTATTACATTGAAAATTTTCTTGAAGATCACCAGGCTGACATTGCAGGACATGTTATTGAGATAGGGGATGACCGTTATACAAAACAATTTGGAGGCACTAAGGTTTCTTTTTCAGATGTGCTCGATCAGGATCATCCCGGCTCTACGCCCACCATTACGGCAGATCTCACTAATGCTGCACACGTTCCATCTGATACTTTTAACTGCTGTATTGTTGTTCAAACCCTCCAGTTCATTTACGATGTTCATGCTGCCGTTCGTACACTTCATCGCATCTTGAAGCCCGGCGGATCAGCGCTTTTATCACTTTCTGCGGTAAGCCAGGTAAGCCGTTATGACATGGACCGCTGGGGCGATTACTGGCGCTTTACCAGTGCAGCAGCGCTCCGGCTTTTTGGTGATGTGTTTGGCAATCAAAATGTAGAAGTAAAGGCCTATGGTAATGTGCTGGTATGTGCAGGTTTTTTATATGGAATGGCAGCAGAAGATCTAACCCGTGAGGAGCTTGACTTCCATGACCAGGATTATGAGGCAGTCATTTGTGTAAGAGCCGTGAAAAATTGATTCTTACATTTGTTTAGCTATTAATTTCTGCCCAACATTTGTTTTCTATATAAAAATATTGATAAAACTGCTCTTAAAAGCTTACCTTGTAATATGGCTAAGCACAAAATGGTATTCTTCGTAAGTTTTGAAACAACACTTGAAACAAACCAGTTTATTTCCCAATGGGAAAATTATACAAGCTCCAATGGTAATCAAAATAATATTATCCTGCAGCAAACGGGCAGTAATGGCAAGTATAAATACATAGCACAATATCTTTGCGATGCGGACGAGTTTCAATTTGTAATTTCTAAAGCGGTAAGAACTAACCGGCAGGCCATCACAGAAGTAAGAATAAAGCAGTTAGGTGGTTATGCTTTTATAAAACATGATAAAAAACCTGCCGAAAAGTATAAGGAAGCCAAGGTGCTTATTTTCCTTACCGATCCCCAGGCAGATCTTTCTATTTATAAAAATTTACCCATAAAAACCACCTTAAATATTTACCAGGGTTATTATGAGAACTGCAGCTATGCATATATTCTTGAGTTTATCATTAAAGCAAGCAAAGTGGCAGAGCTTGTAACTCAGCTGGAATTGTGCAATGAAAAAAATATAGAAGTTTATAAAGAATGCAGGCTCCCTGTGTCAAATTCAGTTATATAATATTATAGCTTAAGCACTCTTCCAAAATACTTTATTTAACCCGACACTTCCGGTTATATCTCCTGTATCCTTGTGCGGTTTTATCAAACTGATCTACATTCTATAGAATGCTATATTCTAAAAGATATTTTACCTATAACATTAACGGCTATACTAATGATATAACAATAACCTGTTATAAGTAAAAATTTTTAAACTATATGAGAACCACCATTCTTTTATTATTTTTATACCTATTCGTGTAAAGAATTTTATATAAACCAAACTAATACTTAGAAATGCTTAAGGGAACGATGATGCAATACTTCCATTGGTATATGCCAGCGGATGGAAGCTTGTGGAAACAAATAAAAAGTGATGCTGTTAAATTAAAAAGATTAGGAATAAGTGCTGTGTGGCTTCCACCTGCCTTCAAGGCTTCATCTGGCGGCTACAGCACGGGCTACGATGTGTATGATTTGTATGATCTTGGTGAGTTTGACCAGAAAGGATCTGTAAGAACAAAATATGGAACAAGGCAGGAATATATTGATGCCGTAAAAGCGATACACGCATCGGGCATGAATATTATAGTTGATATTGTTTTAAACCACAAGGCAGGAGGAGACGAAACTGAAAAGATTCAGGTGGTAAAAGTGAACCCCGACAACCGCAATGAACCTGTATCCCAGCCCTTTGATATAGAAGCTTTCACTAAATTTAATTTTCCCGGAAGAAATAAAAAGTATTCTGATTTTGAGTGGAATTTTATGTGCTTCACCGGGGTTGATTATGCATACAACCTTAGTGAAGATGGCATTTTTAGAATAATAAACAGCTATGGAGACGGATGGCAGGAAATGATTGATAATGAAAAGGGCAATTATGATTACCTTATGTATAATGATATTGATTTCCGCAACGATTATGTACGCGCAGAGCTTGACCGGTGGGGAAAATGGTATTTTGACCAGGCAAATTTTGATGGTGTAAGGCTGGATGCTGTGAAGCATATTCCGCCATCATTTTATAATGAATGGCTTGCTTGCCTGAGGCAAAACACCGGCAAAGAAATTTTTGCTGTGGGTGAGTACTGGGCACCCGGGCAACTTGATCTTTTGCTAAAATATATTGATGCAACACGCAGAAGCATGAGCCTTTTCGATTCTTCATTGCATCATAATCTTCATCAGGCTTCTAAAATGGGTAAAGATTACAACATGGCGGCCATTTTTGATGACACACTTGTAAAAGCGATGCCGGACAAAGCGGTAACTGTTGTTGCCAACCATGATACTCAGCCGCTGCAGGCGTTGGAAGCCCCCGTTGAACCGTGGTTCAAGCCAATTGCATACGCACTTATTCTACTTAGAAATGAAGGTTATCCCTGCGTGTTTTATCCTGATCTTTATGGCGCTAATTACAAAGATAGCGGCAGCGATGGCGGAGAGTACAATATTTACATGCCAAAGGTGGAGCACATAGAAGAGTTGATGCAGGCAAGATGCGATTACGCTCACGGTGCGCAAAGAGATTATTTTGATCACGCTAATTGTATTGGCTGGATAAGAGAGGGAGATGAACAGCACAGCGGTTGCGCTGTCGTAATTTCTAACGGTGATAATGGAAACAAGGTGATGGAAATAGGTAAGCGTTATGCAGGAAAGATCTTTATAGATATGCTTGAAAAAAATTCTTCGGAAGTAAATATAAATGCTGATGGCTGGGGAGAGTTTTTTGCGCCTGCCGGCGGCGTTTCTGTATGGATAGAAAAAATATAAACTTGTGGCATACATTTTAATACATTTTAGCTAAAATTTTATGGAAAACGATAAAGATCTTTCAAAAAAAAATTCTTTGCTTGATAAAGAAAATGAAAACATTGCTGCCGCAGAAGAAGCTGCAGAGCACGATATAGATTTGGACCCCGAACTATCTATGGAGCCGGAAGCAGGCGGCGACCTTGATGAAGGTGAACTTGCAAATTTTGAAAGTGAAGATGACGAAGCAGAATAGAAACTACTCACTCGCTTTTCCAAATATTATTCTTTCTATTACTATCCGGAAGCATATTATCAGGATCAATAATTACTGATTGCAATGGCTGTGTTGTGGACACATGAACCGTGCGAAAAGCACTCTGCATCCATGTTTCCACAGGCATTTGTATAACTTGCGATGTGCCATCTTTTAAAATTATTTTTAAAATAAATGGCATCGCCATTGGCTGAAGCTTTAAAAGAGTTATATCTGCGCCATTTTTAAAATCATTATTTAAGTAAGATACTTTTTGAACTGCCAAATCAAGCTGCATGTTACTGCAAAACCATTCCTTCCAAAACCAATTCAGGTCTTCTCCGGCTTCATTATTTATGGTTCTGAAAAAATCATCCGGCGATGGATGTTTGTATGACCACTGTTCGATATATTTTTTAAAAGCATAGTCAAACCTGTCGCGCCCTAAAATAACCTCGCGCAGCAAAACCAATCCCAGCGCAGGCTTGAAGTACACCATCGGGTGTCTGTATTTTTCAGGAATGGCATCTGCCCTCGACATCATAGAAGGAGCCAGTGAATCTTTTAATAAAGGAATGATCTCATCCGCAGGGTTTCCTTTGCCCGGTGCATATTCTGCATCGCGCTTCGGTGCGTACTCGCCTTTATTAAATTCGTCATCTGCATAAACATCAATGAAAGTATTAAAGCCTTCATCCATCCATCCATATCTTCTTTCATCGCTGCCAACAATCATCGGGAACCAGTTATGACCAATTTCGTGAGCGGTTACCCAATAAAGCTCTCCTGCTTTATCGTTTATGCCATCGAACACGATGCCAGGGTATTCCATGCCGCCTGCCATGCCTGCCTCGTTTACAGCTACCGGCCATGGATATACAAACCATTTTTCAGAGAAATATTCTATTGATTTTTTCAAATATTCTGTTGCCCGCCCCCAGGCATCATTGCCCGCGCTTTCTACCGGATACACTGACATGGCCAATGAAGTTTTGCCTTGCGGCAAATTTACTTTTGCTGCATCCCACACATAAGCTTTTGATGCGCCAAATGCTACGTCACGCGTATTATACATTTTAAAATGCCATGTTTTTATTCCATATCCAATCCTTTGCGATACACTTTGGGCTACCTCTTTTGGTGTGCGTATGAGTACAGTTGCATCACTGTTTCTGGCTTGCGAAAGCCGCTGCTGCTGCTGATCTGAAAGAACTTCCTTTTCATTTTGCAGCTCGCCGCTGCCGGCAACTATCATATCATTTGGAACCGTTACGGTGTAATCGAAATCGCCATATTCGCAATAAAATTCTCCGCTGCCGAGGAAGGGCAAAGTGCTCCAGCCTTCGAGGTCATCGTACACGCACATGCGCGGGTACCATTGCGCTATTTCATAAATCTTACCATTTTTTGTTTCAAAATAATCAGTTCTGCCGCCAAAGTTGCCTGGTATAGAATACTTATACTTTATGTGAATATTTATAGCATCTTTAGCTGATAATTTTTGGGGCAACCGGATCTGCATTCTTGTATCGGAGATAATATAATTTGCCTTTAGCATTAAGCCATCGTATTCTATAAAAACGGTGTCGAACTGGTAACCTTTTGTATGCTGGCTGGGTTGGAACGCTGTATAAAAATTGGAGCGGGCATCAGCTTTATAAGTGTTTTGCTCCAGCTGCAACCATAAAGATGGCAAGGAGTCCGGGCTGTTATTAGTGTAATGAATCACTTCATCGCAACTTAATGTATTACTGCCCGTATCAATAGTTGCCTGAAGATTATAGTCAGCGCGGTTTTGCCAATACTTTGCACCGGGTGCGCCAAGCGCTGATCTGAATTCATTTCCATTTTTTGTAAAAAAGTTTTGAGCAAAAATTTCTTGCGGGTTATAAATAGACGCAGATGAATTTGATTGCTGTGAATAGGAAAGAAGATAGTAAAGTGCGAAGAAGCTGAAAGCGATAATTTTTTTACTCATTACAATGTATATAAAGTTTTAAGTTTACAAATCTTTTGCGGCAACTTTTATTACGCCGCCTTTTTTGTCGGAAAAAACAAGATAGCCACCTCTGGCTTTTTCTTCTTCAATTATTTTTTTAATTGCTTTATCCATCGCCGCTTTTATTTTATCAGTCAGTTCTTTTTTATTATTATATACATTCATTTATGCAAACTTTTGATACACATCAAAATTAAATATTTCCAATTCACCTGTAATTCTTCTTGCAATCAATAAAAAATCCTTTCCTGAATTATCATAAATATGCCAGTCATTAACAAGTTCAGCATAAGCATAAAAATTTTTTATTCCTTTAATATAACGTTTCTCTATTACAGGTTCGGGAATATTATGGCCTCCGTTTTTAACTCTTAAAGCTACGCGGCACTTAGCAAGAGCAATGTTTTCAAGCCATATAAAAAAGAGTATTATTTTATATCCTTTGCTTTTAGCCAGTTTAATAAACTGAAAATAAGATTTGCCTGATAAGGTTGTTTCAAAAGCAAAGTTTTTATTTTCTTTCATCAAAAAATTTATCCTTTCAATCATTATCTTGCCTGCCTGAAATGTTACTCCTTCAAAATTAAAAGGCGATAACCCTTTGGCTATTTCATCTGCATTTACGAACTCCATAATATTAAAAACATTTGGCAATAAGCTATAGGCAGCCGTTGTTTTCCCTGCTCCGTTCGGGCCTACTATAATGTATATTGACGGCATTAATAATTCACTAATTTTTGTATCGTTTCGTGCAGCCTTGCTTTTGCCAAAAAATTTTCTTCAAGTTCGCTGTTAAAAGGCACCGGTGTATCCAAAGAAGCGCAGCGCATAACCGGCGCATCTAAAACTTCGAAGCAGTTTTCGGCAATCCACGCAGCCAGCTCGCCGCCGATGCCACCGGTAAGCGTATCTTCATGAAGAAGCAATACTTTTCCCGTGCTCTTCACTGTTTGCCTGATGGCTTCATAATCCAATGGCAGCAAGGTTCTCAGGTCAAGAATATCTATAGAAATATCCTCGTGTTCCTCTGCGTATTTTGTGGCCCAAATTACGCCCATACCATAAGTTATAATGCTTAAATCGTGGCCTGTTCTTACCTTTTTTGCTTTACCTATTTCCACTTCATAATACTCTTCAGGCACAGGGCCGCTTATGCTTCTGTACAAAGCTTTGTGCTCGAAAAACATTACCGGGTTAGGATCGTTAATTGCGGCGTTCATCAAACCTTTTGCGTCATAAGGCGTAGAAGGATACACAACTTTTAACCCTGGCGTATGTACAAACCAGGCTTCGTTGCTCTGGCTGTGAAATGGGCCGGCGCCCACGCCTGCGCCTGTTGGCATTCGTATTACCACATCAGCATTTTGCCCCCAGCGGTAATGTATCTTTGCAAGATTATTTACAATCTGGTTAAAGCCCGCCGTTACAAAATCAGCAAACTGCATTTCCATTACGCTCTTATAATTTTCAAGGCTCAAGCCCAGCGCAGCACCCACGATAGCACTCTCGCAAAGCGGCGTATTCCGCACTCTTTCTTTTCCAAAATCATTTACAAATCCTTCGGTTATTTTAAAGGCGCCACCATATTCAGCAATATCCTGCCCCATTAAAATAAGATTATCATGTTTATGCATACTTTGATGCAAGCCTTCTTTTATGGCATCAATAAAACGCAGTTCTCTGTCTTCATCGTTATCTTTTTCTTCATACTCATTTTTTATATCGGAAGCTGCAACCACATCTTCCAATTCTTTTTCTGTAGAAAATAAAAATGTATGGTTTTCTTTGGCAAATAAAGAGCTGGCTTGAATTTCTTCTTCAATGTACTCTTTCATTTCGCTACGTATGTGGGCAGCCGAAAGGTTGTCAAGAACTTTTTTTTCTATTAAAAAATGCTCATAGTTTTTTATCGGGTCTTTCTCTATCCATTGCTCAAACATTTCTTTAGGCACATATTTTACTCCGCTTGCTTCCTCATGCCCTCTCATTCGGAAAGTCATACATTCTACCAGGTAAGGTTTCTGTTTTTCTATGCAGTATTCACGCACACCTTTGATGGTTTCATAAACAGACAAAATATTATTGCCATCTATTTGCACGCCTTCTATTCCATAGCCTTTTGCCTTATCAATAAGGTTGGCGCAACGGTATTGCTCATTTATGGGCGTGCTGAGTGCATAGCCATTATTTTCTATAATAAAAATTACCGGAAGATCCCAAACAGCAGCCACATTCAATGCTTCATGAAAATCGCCTTCACTGGTGCCTCCATCGCCGGTAAAGGCAACAGCCACTTTTTCTTCATCTTTTAATTTATACGCAAGAGCAACACCATCCGCAATAGCAAGCTGCGGCCCAAGGTGCGATATCATTCCGCATATAAAATGTTCTTTACTTCCAAAATGAAAACTACGCTCCCGCCCTTTGCTGTAGCCATCTTCAGCGCCCTGCCACTGCTGTATAAGTTTACGCAAAGGCATATTTCGTGCAGTAAATACTCCAAGGTTTCTATGCATAGGCATCATCCACTCATCCGGCTCTAAAGCACAGGTAACACCCACTGAAATTGCCTCCTGCCCGATGCCGCTGAACCATTTGGATATTTTTCCCTGGCGTAATAAAAGCAACATTTTTTCCTCGATCATTCTTGGCAGCAATAGCTTTTTATACAACTCTATCAGCACATCATCGTCAAGGTTATTTCTTCGGAACTGCATGTTGCAAATGTCCTTTATTCAATTGTAAATAAAAATAGAAGATGTTTATGGCTGCCTTTTTTCCAGCCTGGATAATAAAGAAGAAAGAACCGATAGCAATGCGCCAAAAATGAACGCCCACAAAAAGCCATCAATGTGAATGCCATTAACCATGCGGCTTGCAAGCAATATCATTAACACGTTTATAATAATAAGAAAAATGCCCAGCGTAAGAATAGTAACGGGCAGCGTAAGCACAATAAGTATGGGCTTCACAATTGCATTAAGAAAAGCAAGCACCAGTGCAAAAATAAAAGCAGTGCTGAAAGATTCTATAATAATGTGCGGCTTTAATATCATAGATAAGCCATACGCAACCACAGCGGTAATAAGCAGGCGAATGAGAAATTGCATTTGTTTTTATTGAAAGCTAAATCAAATTACCACTAACTCAAAAAATTCTTCGGGTATTAGATATTTATTGGCGAGCTCTCTCAGCTCTTCGGCGGTAATATTTTTGATTGTATGGATCGTATCATAAAAATAGCTTTCATCAAAGCCATTTAAAATTAAATTTTTCCACTTTGCAATAAGCGGAAACGGACCATCAAGGTCGCCAAGGTTTAGCCCCATCATATAATTTTTTACCAGCAGCAATTCTTCTTCATCCACCAGTTCTTCGCGAAGCAGCTGCATCTCTTTATACACCTCTTCAATGGCAGCCTCGCAAACATCTTTTCCGGCTTCTGTGCTTATCATCCAGGCATTGTCTGCAAAGTGCCTTTCCAGATAGCTGTGTATACCATAAGTATATCCTTTATCTTCCCTGATGTTGCTCATAAGCCGTGAGCCGAAAAAGCCGCCCAGCAAGGTGTTCAGCACAAGCGCTTTCTTATAATCAGGGTGATGCCTGTTAAAAAAAGGACGCGCAATACGAATAGCTCCCTGCACTCCATTGGCATCATTTGCTATTCTTAATTTTTTTTGCGCAGATGGATTTGTTTTATAAAAAGGAATATCCGCTTTTTTTAAAAGTGGAAGCTTGCCAAATTGAGCATTTAATAATTGTTCAAAGTTTGCCGGAAGCTTGCCTGCCGCGAAAATTGTATAATTAGCCCTTTGATAAAAATCAGTATAAAAAGCTATGAGATCATCCCTTGTTAAAAGATTAATGTCTTCTGTGTTTATTATTTTTCCATAAGGATGATGAGGGCCATAAACGCTTTCATCAATAAGCCTGCCTGCTACAAAATCGCATTTTAATAAATTGACTGAAAGCTTTTGTATAGAATTTTTCTTAAAAATTTCTATCTCGTTTTCAGGAAAAAGTGAATCGGTAATGATCTCATTTATTACGGGCAGCAATTCATTCAGGTGCCTTGAAAGGCAATGCAGCGTTATGCTTGCAGTTTCGTGGTGCGCACTCACACTCAAATAAGCGCCATAATATTCAAAGTATTCATTTATCTCAAAAGCATTTTTTGAGCCGGTACCATTTTTAAGTAAATGATTGGTGGCCGCAGCAACTGCTTTTTTTTGCTCAAAAGAATTACCTGCATAAAAAACAAGTTCTATCATGGCTACTTCTTCTGCACCATCATTGATATAATAAACAGGAACTCCATTATCAAGATTAATTTTTGTGAAAGGCTTTAGTGTAAGATCGAAGTCTACTGCATCTTTTATGTGCGGAGCTTTCGACCGGTTCAGTGTAGGTTTAGTGCTGGTGGCTGCGGTCATTTAAAATTATTTTAAAAGAAATAATTAATTGTTTAATAAAATTTTCTATTCAATTATTACTTCTATAGTAAAGAGTGCTGCAATTATCTTCTGTGAAAATAGCATTGCATTCATCAAAAATTTGTTGTTGTGTTACTGCATGATACAGTTGTAACTCCTTATTCATTAAGGCTGCATCGCCCAGCAATTCATAGGTGGCAAGGCTATTGGCGCGGTTTACCAGTGTTATATCTTCAAAGGCTATAAGGCTCTCGCTTTTATTTTTCACTTTTTGCAGCTCATTTTCGCTTACAAATTCATTTTTCACTTTATCAAGCTCTGCCTGAATGGCCTTTTCGGCCTGCTCCATAGTTATGCCTTTTACCAGCTTTCCGGTTATATAAAGCAGCCCTGCATCAATACTTCCAAAATGCGAGCATTGAATATTACTAAACAATTGCTGCTCTTTTACAAGGCTTTGATAGAGCCTTGAAGATGAGCCACCACCCAGTATTTCGGTGATGAGATCTGTGGCGTAATAACGCGCATCAAGCCTTGCGCAAATATGCCAGCATTTATACAATGCATCTAATGGAACGTTGGCTTTTACCTCAAGACTTGCAGAAGCGTGTTGCGCAGGTTCCTGTTGAATATTTCTTACATATTTTTCTCCGGCAGGTATATCTCCAAACCATTTATCTGCAAGTTTTTTTACCTGTGCAATGGTTACATTGCCGGCAACGGTAAGTACCGCATTTGATGGAGTATAATGTTTACAAAAAAAATCTTTTACATCCTGCAATTGTGCATTTTCCACATGGCTCAATTCTTTGCCAATCGTCATCCATTTATAAGGATGTTCTTTATATGCAAGCTCTCGCATTTTATGCCAGGCATCGCCATAGGGCTTATTAATATAATGCTCTTTAAATTCTTCAATAACCACTTTTCTTTGTACATCCAATGAGTTTTCGTCAAAGGCAAGCGATAGCATTCTATCGCTCTCCAGCCAAAAAGCTGTTTCGATATTTTCTGCAGGAAGCTGCAAATAATAATTAGTAAGGTCGTTGGTTGTATAAGCATTATTGTCTCCCCCTGCCATTTGCAGCGGCTCATCGTACGATGGAATATTTATACTGCCTCCAAACATCAGGTGTTCAAATAAATGGGCGAAGCCGGTACGGTGCTCATCCTCATCTCTTGCGCCCACGTCGTACATTACATCCAAAACAGCCATAGGCGTGCTTTTATCCTCGTGCACTATTACCCTTAAACCATTATCCAGGGTAAATTTTTCAAAATTTATCATGCGGCAAAATTGAGCGAAAGCTTTTCATTTTCCTAAAAAGAATTAAGAAAAAAATGTTAACGGATATGGCCTACACGAAAGATAATTATTAAAGGAGCGCCATCCCGCAATACAAGCAAAGTAACCCGCTGGCCAATGTTTTGCATAAGACTTTTATACGCACTAATATCGCCGCTGAAGTTGGAATTCACAGCTATTATCACGTCTCCTTTTCTAAGCCCGGCTTTATATGCAGGCGATTTTTCAATTACCTCATCAGATACTATTTTGCCATCAGTATAAAACATATTTATGCCTGTATAGGAGTAATCAAACTCATCGTTATAATGACTGTTGGGCAATAAGTGAATTTCTTTTTTCGCATAATTCAGAACTACGTTGAACCTGCGTAAAAGGTCATCGCCTACAAGCCCCCCAAGAAAAGGATAAGAGGTAGCATTGAATTCATCATTAAGAATATTGGCAGGCACCCTTCTGAATTTATAGGGACCGATCTGTACCTCTTTTGCTATCGTAAGCATCATTTGCCTTTTGCCTCCAAGGCCCTGAACCTGAATAGGCACGGGCTTTCTGCGCTTCATAAAAAGTGAGCTGTCTTCATTAAACTGTTTACTTACCAGCAAACAAAGCCCGGCGCCGGTATCCATATAAAAGTTAGCAATAATGTTTCTTGCATCTTTTACTGTTAATGATTGTATAGGCAATGAGGTAAACAGCGGATGCAGCAGATAACCTTCCTGTGGATAAACGTCGCTTCCCTGGCTATAAATTTCTATGTACGAGCTGTCAAAATTTATGGAAATTATATACCTGCTTAAAAAACTATAGCCGATAATGCCATCAATTTTTTCTCCATAAACACTGGTAAGAATATCATAATTATTTATATAAAAATCAAGACTGTCAGTAGTAAGCCCAGGGAGATACAGGTGTTTATTTTTTGTATAATCTACATCCCGCAAGCCTGCGATGCCATTTACCGTTCTGCCGGAGGGAATGTGCGGGATGTTATAATTAACAGCAGTAGTAGAATCGAGTGAAATAGCGCCGCTGCCAGTATCCAAAATAAAATTCAACGGCTGGCTTAAAGTGTCAAACCTCGCCTGCAAAAGAATAACGCCGCCGCTCAATTGCTTGAAAGGAACTTTTGTAAGCCACCCTGCAGGCTTATCATGAAGCTCTTTTTGCGCATAAGAAACCGTGCGGAGCAATGTGAACATAACGATTAACAATTGTCTCATAATAGCGACCTCAAATTAACTTATATGCTTGTATTTTTGCAACAGATTCTACAAACGGCATTAAGCCCTGTATATTTTACCGCTATGACCATTTCAAATCTTCTCACAAGAGCCCTTAATTTAGAAAGCCTTACAATTGATGAAGGCACATTTTTATTTCACAATGCTGCATTGTCAGAATTAATGTATGTAGCAAATGAGCTGCGCAAAATACAGGTACCTTATAACAAAGTAACCTGGATTATTGACAGGAACGTAAACACCACCAACGTTTGCATTGCAAATTGTAAGTTCTGTAATTTTTACCGCATACCCGGCCATAAAGATGCTTACATAACCAGCATAGAAACTTATGAAAAAAAGATAAACGAAACGTTTCGTTATGGCGGAGAACAGTTGTTGTTACAGGGCGGCCACCATCCCGGTCTTGGCCTGGAATATTATGTTGATCTTTTTAAGCAATTAAAAAAATTATTTCCAAAACTAAAGCTGCACGCACTTGGGCCGCCGGAAATTGCGCACATAACAAAGCTGTCAAAGTCTACCCATCGCGAAGTGTTGATAGCATTGAAAGAAGCAGGCCTGGATTCACTTCCCGGGCCAGGCGCAGAAATATTAACTGACAGGGTAAGGCGGCTTATAAGCAAAGGAAAGTGCGGCACGCAGGAATGGCTGGATATAATGGTAGAAGCGCATAAGCTGCACCTTACCACCTCGGCTACCATGATGTTTGGCCATGTGGAAAGTATTGAAGAAAGGTTTGAGCATTTGGTGAAGCTTAGAGAAGTGCAGGCCCGAAAGCCTGAAGGCGCTAAAGGGTTTCTCGCCTTTATTCCATGGACGTTTCAGGATGTGGACACATTGCTTGCAAAAATAAGAGGTGTGCATAATTTAACCACGCCTGAAGAATATATACGCATGATTGCAATGAGCAGGATCATGCTGCCCAATGTAAAAAACATTCAGGCAAGCTGGCTTACCGTGGGCAAGCAGGTTGCGCAGCTCTGTCTCCATGCAGGCGCAAACGATTTCGGAAGCATCATGATAGAAGAAAATGTGGTAAGCGCCGCCGGTGCGCCACACCGCTTTACGGCTAAAGGAATTCAGGAAGCTATAAGAGAAGCCGGCTTTGAGCCGCAGCTTCGCAACCAGCAATACGAGTTTCGGGAAATGCCCGAACTTATGGAAGAACAGGTTATAAATTATTAAGCCCCTACTCCGGAGGAGAGAACATAACAGAATGCTTACATGAGCAAATAACTTTGTTAAATTAAAATTTCAAAAAATTATTTAGATATTTATTGATCCAAATTAAACTATAATGAAAAAAATTTCTATTGCAATTATTTTATGCCTTTCTCTGTTAAGAGCAAGCGCAGATGAAGGTATGTGGCTGCCGATGCTGCTTGGCCAGCAGGTGTATGATGATATGGTAAAACATGGCCTGAAGCTTACGAAAGAACAACTGTACAACATTAACCGCCCCAGCATTAAAGACGCAATTATAATATTTGGTGGTGGTTGCACAGGCGAAATTGTAAGCAGCCAGGGATTAATTTTTACTAACCACCATTGTGGCTACGGCGTTATAGCAGGCTCCAGCACTGTAGAGCATAATTATTTAAAAGATGGCTTTTACGCTTACTCCAAAGACCAGGAAATAAAATCTGACCTTACAGTAACTTTTTTAGAAAGAATAGAAGATGTAACGCCACAGGTAGAAAGTGCACTGAAGGGTTTAAACTATGCCGACCGTGCTAAAAAAACCGCTGATGCATATAAAGCAATTACGGATAAAATAACTGATACTGCAAACTCCATAAGTGCCAGAATATACAGCATGTTTAAAGGCAACCAGTATATTATGTATGTGTATAAAATTTACAAAGACATCAGGCTGGTGGGCGCCCCGCCGGAAAGCGTTGGTAAATTTGGCGGCGATACGGATAACTGGGAATGGCCAAGGCATACGGGGGATTATTCCATCTTTCGTGTATATACTGCAACCGACGGAAAGCCTGCCAAATATAGCGCTGACAACGTTCCTATGAAGCCGAAATATTTTTTACCAGTTTCTTTGAAAGGCTATAAAGACGGCGATTTTTCTATGATCTTCGGATACCCCGGCGGCACTAACCGCTATGAAACTTCTTACGGCATAAAGCTTAAAAACGAAATTGAAAATCCATCATTAGTTCATTTAAGAGATGTACGCTTAAAGGATATGTATGAACAAATGGTAAAAGACCCTGCGGTAAAATTAAAGCTTGCTGAGAGCTATGCTGGCATTGCCAATTACTGGAAATTCTATGATGGAGAAACAAAGCAATTGGAAAAATATCATGTATTTGAAAACAAGCAAAGCGCCGAAGCAAAGTTTGCTTCCTGGGCAAAAAATAAGCCGGATTATGCAAACGTTTTAAGTGATTATGAAAAAAATTATGCAGCATGGACGCCCTATTCAAAAGAACGTGTTTATGTTATTGAAGGCATACTGGGCTCACCGCTTGCGGGTTACGCATCTTCACTTATGTCGGTCGAAAGAGCTTTAACGGAACAGGGAAAAACACAGGCAGATGTAAAAAAAGCATTGGATGATGCAGCCAATCAACGACGAATGTTTCTTGCAGATGAAGATGTTGCAAGCGATAAAAAAATAATGGCTGCCACAGCTATGATGTATTACACTGATATTGATAAAAGCCAGCACCCTATTGGCTTTTACGAAGGTATCAGAGATAAATATGGTTCGCTCGATGATGAAACAACTTATAAAAAATGGGCGGATTCCGTTTTCAGTAAAACCATGATTTTAGATTCAGTGAAGTGGAATGCTTTTCTAAAAAATCCTGATGCCATCACGCTGCAAAGCGATCCTGCATTTGCTTATGCATCTGTATTTGTAAAAAATTATACATTAAAATACAGCAAGCAATACAGCGATTTTGTTGCTAAAAATAATGAGCTCGGCAGGCTTTATTTAAAAGGCATTATGGAAATGAATCCTGCAGCCGCAAAGAAAATGTATCCCGATGCAAACTTTAGTATGAGAGTAAGCTACGGAAATGTAAAAAGCTATAACCCCAGGGATGCGGTTCATTACGATTATGAAACAACAGAAAAAGGCATTTTAGAAAAATACGTTCCTGGCGATTATGAATTCGACCTGCCTGCGAAGGAAATTGAATTATTGAAAAAGAAAGACTTTGGCCAGTACATTGACAAAACAAGAAATGATCTGGTTACAGACTTTATAACCACCAACGATATTACCGGTGGCAACTCCGGCTCGCCTGTTATGGATGGCAACGGAAACCTTATCGGGCTTGCGTTTGATGGCAACTATGAAGCGCTAAGCCATAAGATACAATTTGATAAGGATCTCAACAGAACGATCTGTGTAGACATACGCTATGTGCTTTGGTGCATCGATAAAATGGGTGGTGCAAAAAATATAATAGATGAGTTGAAGCTTGTGCGTTAATATTATTTCTCCAAAACATTTGCCAAATGCGCTGTATACTTTCAGCGCATTTTTTTTTGAAATAAACTATTTTTTTTGAAATGGAAATTCAAAAGCTGACCCCACAACAAGCTTTACCAAAAATTAAAAATTACTGCGCTTATCAGGAACGATGCCACGCAGAAGTGAAAGAAAAACTGTACTCGTTTGGCTTATACAAAAAAGATGTTGATGATATAATGGTTAGCCTAATTAATGAAAATTATCTTAACGAAGAGCGCTTTGCCATTCAGTTTGCAGGCGGCAGGTTCCGGCTTAAACAATGGGGAAAAAACAAAATAAAGCAGGCATTAAAACAAAAACAGGTGAGTGATTATTGTATAAAGAACGCCATAAAAAAAATTGACGATACAGATTATTTGAAAACATTTCAAAAACTTGCAGCGCAAAAAATGAAAACATTAAAAAGTGAAAAAAATATTTTTATAAAGAAACGTAAGCTGCAGGATTTTCTATTAATGAAGGGATACGAAAGTGATTTGGTAAATGAAGAAGTTGTAAAGATTGGGAAGAAATGAACCGCTTGTAAATAATCCAATCAATATCTTTGCAGCATGTCTTCCCTCTCTATAACGCTTATCCAGTCTCATCTTCATTGGGAAGATGTGGAAGCTAACCTTATAATGTTTTCAAAAAAAATTGAAAGTATACAAGAAAAAACTGAAGTGGTTATTCTTCCTGAAATGTTTAGTACAGGCTTTAGTATGAGGCCGGAATTGTTAGCTGAAAATATGGATGGAAATGCCATGCAATGGATGAAAAAAGTGGCAGCAGAAAAGAAAATCATTATTACCGGAAGCCTGATGATACAGGAAGATAATAGATACTTCAACCGGCTTATCTGGATGCAGCCTGACGGCAAATACGCAGTTTATAACAAGCGTCATTTGTTTGCTTATGGTAACGAACACGAAAAATTTACACCCGGTACAAAAAGATTAATAGCATCAGTGAAAGGATGGAAAATAAACCTGCAGGTTTGTTACGATCTACGGTTTCCTGTATGGGCACGGCAAGCTGTTACTTGTTTACATGAGAACAAAAAAGAATCTGAATATGATATACTGATATACGTCGCAAACTGGCCACAGCAAAGGATTGCAGCCTGGAAAGCTTTACTTACCGCAAGGGCAATAGAAAATCAATGTTTCGTGATTGGCGTAAATTGTATAGGGAGTGATGGCAATGATGTTTGCTACAGTGGCGAAAGCATGATCGTTGATCCGCTGGGAGAAATTTTATATTGTAAAAAAGATGAAGAGGACATTTTTACTTATACTTTTCACAAAGAAAATCTTGATGAAATAAGAAATAAATTTCCTTTCTTACATGGCGCTGATTCATTTAATATAATTATGTAATGCTCACAGCTTATTCTGCAGATGCGGTTTTTACCGGTGATGGATTTATATCTGATGCCGCTGTCATAATGGATAATGGCCTGATAAAAGATATTTGTTTAATAAAAGATATTCCTGCCAACTTACCCGTTACCCAACATACGAATTTATTGGCTCCGGCATTTATTGACATACAAATTTATGGCGCATCGTGCAGGCTGTTTTCTGTTTTTCCAGATGTAGATACGCTTTACAAAATGAATGAACATTGTAAAAGCGGCGGCACTAAATACTTTTTACCCACCATTGCCACTAACACAAATGAAACTTTACTAAAAGGTATTGATGCAATAAAAGAGTACTGGAAGCAAGGCGGCAAAGGCGTTTACGGTTTGCATGTGGAGGGACCGTGGATCAATAAAATAAAGAAAGGTGCTCATATCGAAAGCCTTATTCATTCACCATCTTATGAAGAAGTAAAAACTCTTTTAGAGTATGGAAAAGATGTCATAAAAATTATCACACTGGCGCCTGAGGTATGTTCTAAAGACGTGCTCAATCTTATAAAAAGTTATGGCATTATTATTTCAGCGGGACATAGTAATGCTTCCTTTCAGGAAGCAGAAACTTTCTTTAAAGAGATCCATTTCGCAACGCATCTTTTCAACGCAATGAGTCCCTTGCATCATCGCGGGCCTGGCTTGCCTGCGGCTGTAATGCTTAATAAAAATGTAATGGCAAGCATTGTTGCAGATGGCCACCACGTTGATTTTGCAATGATTTCACTTGCAAAAAGTTTAATGAAAGAAAGATTATTCTTTATCACAGATGCAGTTACTGAAACCAGTGAAGGACTTTATCGTCACGAACGGATAGGAGATAAATATGAATCCAACGGAATACTAAGCGGCTCCTCATTAACTATGATGAAGGCAGTAAAAAATGCAGTTGATTATTGTAATATTCCTTTAGATGAAGCCTTACGGATGGCAAGTTTATATCCCGCAAAAATTTTAGGAAATGATAATGTTACCGGCAAAATTAAAGAAGGTTATAAAGCTGATCTTGTTTTAATAAATGAAAAAATGGAGGTTGTTAATTGCATTTGAGATAACAACTTTCATTTTTTATTGATCACTTTTTTTACCCATTCCATTTTTGTATCCACCCCGTTTGCCACATCTTTATATACCGGCGGCAAATAAACATCTGGCAATACACCTGTGCCTTTTTCAGCAACATGATGGTATTGCACAATCTTAAAATAAGGCAGCCGCACACGAAGTTTTGTGTTAGGCAAAGTTATATCCGGTATCATAATTCCGGAGTTGCCGTACCATCCGCCACCCGTCTCTTCGCCCGCCAGTGTTATGTTTGGCTGGCCCTTTATCGCATTACAAAATAACGTGGATGCAGAGAAAGTTAACCCGTTCACCAGCACAAACACTTTCCCGTTAAAGTGATGATTTTTCTTTGGTCTGAAGGTGTGGCGCTCCCAAAAACGAAAATGATATTTACCATCGCTTTCTTTATGCGTTGTAAATAAAAGACCTATGTTATTAAAAAAAGATGATGAAATATAGCGGGAATAAGGAGCGAAATTTTTATCGTTTGCGTAAGCGGTATCAGCCACTTTGAAAGGTGTATTACGTAAATATTTTGTAAGCAAAACATAGTTATTAATTTCTCCTCCACCATTAGCTCTTATATCTATAACTAAATTTTTAGTTTTGTGTTTATTTATTTTTCTGAAACTTCTTTTGAAAAAATTTTTTAAATGCCCTTTGGAAAAACTATTTACCGTCATCAAAGCCGTTGTGGAGTCAATTGTAAGCGATCGGATCGCTTCTTTATAAGCTTCTCTTCTTCGTATCTTTTTTTCGTTTACTCGTTGTTTAACAAGAGAGTCTTTTGGATTAACATAAAAAGGAATGCTGATGTTTTTGTGTGCCCCGCTGCTGTTAACGTAACCAACTTTATACATCTTATACAGGCCGAAAATGTTGCGATGAAAATAAGGGAAGCTTGTGCTGAGCCGCAGATAATTCACGTTTTCTGCGTATCCATCTTCTGACATATAACCGAGCATAATATCTATAATTTCTTTTGTTTGTATGCCGTTGATGGAGGTAATGATCGTTCCTCTTTTTAAAACAGAATCTTTTTTATTAAGGTTAGAAACCACCACCATTGTATCATTCCAAACCTTTACGTATAAAGGAAAAGATGGAATATTTTTGTTTCTAATAAATCTGTTCCAGTCTTTGCTCATCATAAAGCTGGTGTGGCCGCAATGTATAGTGGCTGTAAGCGGCGCAAGAATCTTCCAGCCAAACTGCAGCTCTGTCATCGAGTCCTGTATTGCTTTATAGCCTTCATCAAAAAAATAATCCATGCTGTCTTTCGGCGTGTACCAATAAAGCGCCGGATGTTTTTTTTCTAAAATTTTGCGAAGCAGATTATAATCCTGCTGCAATTGCTGCCTGGAATATTTTTTCTCCGGGTTATAATTTTTCGCAACAGAACATGAGCAAAAAAATAAAGCAGTAATGAATATGCGATACAGTTTCATGCTTTACAAAACTGCATATTAAAAGAGAATATTAAACGATATAAAATTTATTTTACAAATAAATTATTACTTAAATGCGTTCCAACCCTGTGCCACCAGTGCGTGATGTACACCACCTTTGGTGATAATGTTTGCGCCATCTCCTTCATTAGTGATGTGGCCGATGATGCTTATATCTCTATTTAAAATTATTTTATCATAATCTTTTTGGTCAATCGTAAAAAGCAATTCATAATCCTCGCCGCCGCTTAGCGCACAGGCAGTAGGGTCCAGCTCGAGCTTGTAAGCATATTGCCTTGCCATTTCGTTCACCGGAATTTTTTCTTCATATAATAAACAGCCGGTTTTGCTTTGCCTGCAAATGTGCAGCAGCTCGCTGCTCAGGCCATCGCTTACATCTATCATTGCAGTAGGCAATAGTTTTTGCTGCGCAAAAAATTCAATAATATCTTTTCTTGCTTCAGGCTTTAAAAAGCGCCCGACGATATAATCCTGGTTTTCAAGATCGGGCTGCACACCTTTGGTTTCCAGAAAAACTTTCTTCTCTCTTTCTAATAAAGTAAGCCCGAGAAAAGCGCTGCCCAAATCGCCGCTTACGCAAATAAGATCTCCTTTTTTAGCGCCATTTCTTCTTACATATTTATCAGGATCAACCTCACCAATAGCGGTAACAGAAATGATAAAACCTTTCTGTGAAGAAGTGGTGTCACCGCCAATAAGATCAACATTATAGCGGTCGCAGGCAGCATAAACGCCATCATAAAATTCATCCAAAGCCTCAAGGCTAAAACGATTGCTGAATGCGATGCTCATGGTTATTTGTTGCGGCGTTGCATTCATTGCATACACATCACTAAGGTTTACAATTACGCTTTTATAGCCAAGATGCTTTAGCGGCGTGTACATTAAATCGAAGTGGATGCCTTCAACCAGCATGTCGGTGGTTACCACTATTTGCTTACCGAAATGGTCGAGCACGGCCGCATCATCACCAACGCTTACAATAGTTGATGCATTTTTTATTTCATTGTTTTTGGTGAGATGATCTATAAGGCCAAACTCACCAAGGGCTGATATTTCTGTGCGTTCAGGCATAGTGTATATGTTTGATGTACGATGTTTGTCGTACAATTTTTAAATAAAATATTTCAGTTGCCCATCTCATTTACCAACTATTTACAGCACTCAATACATAATTTTTAATATTCTTAAAACTTCTCATCTTCTAACTAACATTTCCTTTTACCCATTCTATTAATTCTTCATGTATATGGCCATTAGTTGCTACAATACCCGGCTGAAAAGGTGAGTAACTTTCGCCTTTCAAATCAGTAACTTTTCCGCCCGCTTCTTCTACAATTAAAAAGCCTGCAGCGCTGTCCCACGCATTTAACTGGTGCTCGTAAAAACCATCGAACCTGCCGGCTGCCACCCAACACAAGTCTATAGCTGCGCTGCCAAGCCTTCGAACCGGAACGCCTTTTCTTATCAGCCTTTCAAACACTTGTAAAGGCCCGTTTGGCTGGTCAAGATATGTGTAGGGAAAGCCCGTTACCAAACAGCTTTTCAATACTTCAGCCTTATTGCTTACAGAAATTTTTTTATCATTTAAAGTTGCGCCCATATTTTTTTCTGCAAAGAAAAATTCTTTAATGATGGGGTTGTAAACTGCGCCCATAAGCATGTTACCATTATGTTCCAGCCCAATACTTACACAGCAAATAGGAATGTTGTTGGCAAAATTTACGGTGCCATCAATAGGATCAATGATCCACCTGTATTCACTTTCAGTTACGATATCAGCCGTCTCTTCACTCACTATTCCATGATCAGGAAAAGCATTTTTTATAATAGCCTTTATCGCTTTATCCGATGCATAATCCGCCTCGGTTACCAGGTTGTTCACCCCTTCTTTATTACTTATTTCAAAAGAGCCATTAAAGAGGCGCATCATTTCCTTAGCTCCGGCTTCTGTTGCATTTATAAGTGTTTGTTTATACATGCCGCAAAGATTATAAATGTTTGTTTATTTGTTTATTTATTTTGTGCGCCAATTTATTTATGCACTAAATAATCCTGCTTGCGTCTTTCGGTAATCATAGTAAATTATAATGTAAAACACTTTCTTGAATATTGCCTTTATGCTGTTACAAAAGCTATGCAGCATATAGAAGGAGAAATTTTTGTGGTAGATAATAACTCCACGGATGGCAGCAAAGATTTTTTTCTGTATAAATTTCCTGGAGTAATTTTTATCTGGAACGAGAAGAATGAAGGCTTTTCCAAAGCCAATAACAGAGCGCTTTTGAAGGCATCTGGCGAATACATTTTATTTTTGAATCCTGATACAATTATCCCTGAAGATTGCCTCGAAAAATGTATAAGTTTTATTGAAACAAAAAATAATAATATCGCCTGCGGCGTAAAAATGATTGATGGTTCGGGCAAGTTTTTAAGAGAAAGCAAACGCGCCTTTCCCTCTCCGGCAACTTCGCTGTACAAGCTTGCAGGACTCGCATATCTTTTTCCAAAATCCAGGATCTTTTCTAAATATCATCTTGGTTATTTAAGCGAAAACGTTACTCAGGAGATAGACGTGCTCGCCGGCGCTTTCATGATGATACCTAAAAAAATTATGAATGCCGTTGGCAGCTTTGATGAAAACTTTTTTATGTATGGAGAAGATATTGACCTTAGCTATCGCATACAAAAAGCAGGGTATAAAAATTTTTATTTTGCAGAAAGCACCATCATTCACTTTAAGGGAGAGAGTACAAAAAAAGGCAGTCTTAATTATGTAAGGATGTTTTATAACGCTATGAATGTTTTTGTGAAGAAACATTATGGCGGCTCGAAAGCTGCGCTGTTCATCTTTTTTATTCAATCAGCAATTATTTTAAGGGCAGGCCTTTCTGCTCTTGCACGGTTTTTAAAATGGATAGGGCTGCCCGTTATTGATGCAGCCGCAATTTTTATGAGCTTTAAAGCAATAAAATTTTTTTGGAGCAATTACATAAAAAGCGATGTAAATTATTCTTCTAATTTGTTAAGCATTGCCTTTCCGGCATTTACACTTTTGTTTCTTGCCGCTTCCTACTTTGCAGGTCTTTACGACAATGGATACAAACAATCAAGATTAAACAAATCAACGGTAACAGCAATGCTGGTGCTGCTTTCAGCGTATTCATTATTACCTGAAAGTTATCGTTTTTCACGAGGCATTTTATTGTTTGGGTCTTTGCTTGCTTTTGTGTTGATGACTGTTATACGCTGGTTGCTGCTGAAATTGAGTATAATTGAGCCTACAGAAAATAATGATACTAACCAAACTATTGTTGCCGCCACCAAAGAAGAATATGAGGAAGTAAATAAACTATTACAGCAGGCAGGCAGGCACGAGAAAATTTTAGGAAGAATAACCACTGAAGAGCGCAAAGAACCGGAAACTATTGGTAGCCTTAGCCAGCTCTCCCGCCTTTTAAAACTGTACACCGTAAAGGAAATTATTTTTTGCGAAGGCCATCTTACTTTCCAAAAAATAATAGAAACTGTTTCAAAATTACCAGCGCATATAAAAGTAAGATTGTACGGAAGCGGCCTCGCAACTATAATAGGCAGCGATAATAAAAATGAAACCGGCTCTTACATTTCAAACGGAAATATTTTTCTTTTAGGCACATCGGTAAGCAGGAGAAACAAAAGGCTTACAGATACTTTGACCGCACTTTTTTTTATCCTTACTTTTCCTTTTCATTTTATAATTAAAAAAAGGCCTCTTGTTTTTTTTAGAAACGTATTACATGTTTTGTTGTTTAAGAAAACTTTTATAGGTTATGCTGCAAACGAAAATGATTTGCCGCCGCTAAAGCCAGGAATCCTTACCAGCACTGGCTTACCGGCTGGTATGAATACTTTACCCACAGATAGTCTTCGCACAATAGATATGCTGTATGCAAAAAATTTTGACTCATTAAACGATCTGAAAATGATAGCGAAAAATTATAATTTCTTATCGTGATGATTACCTGCTTTGCACATAAGCATTGTGTTAAATCAATTTTCACAGTTCATTTCAGCAAAGTATTTACGAAATTTGCCCGCAAATAAATTTTTGAATGGCTTATAATAATTACAGACCCTCACGGAGCATTCCGCCTGTTGTTTTAAATCTCATCATTATAAATGCCATTGTTTTTTTGGCTCAAAAGGTATTTGACAGCACCTATGATCTTACCAATATTTTAGCGCTTTACCCTTATAACAGTGGCCTTTTTAAGCCGTATCAATTGGTTACGCACATGTTTGCTCATGGAAATCTTTTACATATCTTTTTTAATATGTATGCGCTCTGGATATTCGGCGCTGTACTTGAAAGGCTTTGGGGCGCTAAAAAATTTTTTATATTTTATATCGTTTGCGGCCTTGCCGCCGGTGTTACGCAAATGTTCTTTGTAAGTAACAGCGCTGCTATTGGCGCTTCAGGCGCTATCATGGGCTTGCTTGGCGCATTTGCCTATACTTTCCCTAACACTGAGTTTTTTATTTTACCTCTTCCTTTCCCTATAAAAGCAAAATATATGGCAGCTATTTATGCAGCAATAGATCTGTTTGGCGGCTTCGCAGGTGGCGGAGATAATATTGCGCACTTTGCTCATCTTGGCGGCCTGGCTATGGGCTTAATTTTAGTAATTATCTGGAATAAAACTGATAAAAAAACTTTTTATTAAATTTTAAAAAGAGCCGTTTTTACTGGAGAGAAATTGGTATTTTTATGAGTACCCTTTTTAAAATGAAAACATGGGTGAATCTGAAAGATATATTGATCGCCGCTTAAAAAAAATTTCTCTTGGCGAAGATAACAATGTGCTGATAGCGCTTATCTCTATCAATGCAATCGGCTTTGTTATTCCTGTTTTGATAAAGGTGATCTTTCTTTTTACCACTTCTGCCGGAACCGATTTTGCAACCCAAATATTGCCGTGGTTCGTGATGCCGGCAAAGCTTTCGCTGCTTGCCAAAGTACCGTGGACATTGCTCACTTACATGTTTACTCATTTAAGTTTTTTTGAAGTGCTGAGCAATATGCTTTGGCTGTGGGCATTTGGCTCAATACTTCAGGATATGGCTGGTAATAAAAAATTATTTCCTGTTTATTTTTATGGCGGTATAGCAGGCGCTGCTATTTTTATTGCCGCCAACTATGCCATTGCACCGTTAAAACCACTGCTTAATGTAAGTGCACTAAGCGGAGCAAATGCAAGCATTATGGCTGTGGCGATAGCTACCACTGCTCTTGCACCTGACTACCGTGTTTTCAGAATGCTTAACGGCGGTATACCCGTGTGGGTGATAACGGTAATATATGTGGTTATTGACTTTGCCGGTGTTGGGGCAGGCGGTCCTGCATTTCACCTGGCTCACCTGGCGGGCGGCCTGGCGGGATTTTTATTTATAGTAAGCCTGCGCCGTGGCTTCGATGGCGGTGCCTGGATGATACGCTTATACAATTGGTTTATGAACCTTTGTAATCCCGATAAAAAAATACTTACTCCACAGAAAACAAAGGAAAAATTATTTTATAAAGCCGGCAACCAGAAGCCTTATGAGAAGAACGCTATTATAACCCAACAAAGAGTGGATGAAATTCTTGATAAGATAAATCAAAAGGGATATCACCTGTTAACAGATGAAGAAAAAAATATTCTGACACGGGCAGCAGAAAATGATTTTTAAAGCTATCTGTAATTTTACCAAAAATTATTCTTAACCCTGCTTAAACCATCAATGAGAAGGTTTACAAAAAGAGTTTTTATAACCGTCAACATTTGCATTGCAGTAGCTTTTTTGCTTGGCGCTTATGTAAAATATTTCAACCCTTCGGGCTGGTGGTTTATTGGTTTGTTCACATTTATTCTTGTGTACCTTTTACTGGCTCTTTTATTTTTTTTTGTATTCTGGCTTTTTAAAAAATCATTGTGGCTTTGCATTTCACTGGTTGCAATTATTGCCGGGTGGAATGCTATAAAAAATATTTTTCCTTTTAAAATATCCTCTGAATTTAATATTCAAAAGCAGCCCGCTTCTATAAGAGTTATGAGCTGGAATGTAGAGCAGTTCAACATTTTGCACCATAAAGACCATCCTGAAGTAAAGAGTGAAATGCTTGACCTAATAAACCGTTATGATCCTGACATTGCCTGTTTTCAGGAAGTAGTGGCAGGTGATAAGAAAAAAGGCATTAATTATTTTCCTGATATTTTGAAAGCTTTACATTTCACCGATTATTTTTACTCTTACAGTATCAAAGACGACTTTGATGCCAACCATCATTTCGGAAGGGTTATACTTTCAAAGCTTCCTGTGATCAATAAACAAACTGTGGTTAATTATCCCAATGATTATAATGCAACCTTTCAATACATTGATGTATTAAAAGGTAATGATACCCTTCGTGTTTTTAATATTCATTTGCAGTCGCTAAAATTTTCACAGGCCAATCTTAATTACCTTGATGCTGGCCCTGAGACAGACAGTAATATAACTGAATCAAAAAGTATTATTTCAAAAATAAAAAAAGGGTTTATAAAAAGATCTATACAGGCAAATTTCATTAAAGATGAAATTAACCACAGCCCTTATCCGGTAATTATTTGCGGAGATTTTAATGATGTGCCCAACTCTTATGCTTATGAAACCATCGGCTCTGGCCTGCAAAATGCTTTTGTGGAAAAAGGCTCTGGCATTGCAAGAACTTTTACATCCATTTCTCCCACGCTTAGAATTGACAATATTTTTGCAGATAAAAATTTTATCATCAGCCAGTTCATAAGAATAAAAAAACTTTTGAGCGATCATTTTCCCATTATTGCCGACATGACCCTAAATAAAATCAAACAATAATTTTATCTTTGAAAGATGAACCAATCTTTCTATAAACTTTGCTTTTGCCCAAAGGGCATATAATTTTTTAAGCAATAATTTCTTTTTAATTTCTTTCAATCACAAATATTTATGCCGCTAAAGGTTTATAATTCTCTTACGAGGCAGAAGCAAATTTTTGAACCAATTATGCCACCTTACGTTGGCATGTATGTTTGCGGCCCCACTGTTAGCGGCGAAAGCCACCTTGGCCATGCACGGCCTTACATAACTTTTGATATTATTTACAGATACCTTACTCATCTTGGTTATAAAGTGCGTTACGTGCGCAACATTACTGATGCCGGGCACTTTGAAGAAGAAGGCAGGGAAGCGGAGGATAAAATTTCAAAAAAAGCTTTGCTTGAAAAGGTAGAGCCTATGGAGCTGGTTCAGAAATATACCAATCTTTTTCATTGGGCAATGAAGCAATTTAATAACATAGAGCCCAACATAGAGCCTACAGCAACGGGACATATTGTAGAGCAGATAAACATGATAGAAAAAATTATTGATGCAGGGTATGCTTATGTGGTGAATGGCTCTGTTTATTTTGATGTAAAAAAATATGCTGCGCAACATGAATATGGTGAGCTCAGTGGCAGAGTAGTTGATGATCTTTTGGAAACAACAAGAACGCTTGAAGGACAGGATGAGAAAAGGAATAAAGCAGATTTTGCGTTGTGGAAAAATGCTCCGCCACAGCATATTATGCGGTGGAAAAGCCCGTGGGGCGAGGGTTTCCCCGGCTGGCATATTGAATGCTCTGCCATGGCAACCAAATATTTGGGCGCCCGCTTTGATATTCATGGTGGTGGAATGGACCTCTTGTTTCCACATCATGAAAGCGAGATTGCGCAAAGCACCATTTGCAACCACATAGAGCCGGCAAAGTATTGGATACATAATAACATGATAACTATTGGTGGAAAAAAAATGGGTAAAAGCTATAATAATGTTATCAGGCTTACGGAACTGTTCAGCGGCAACCATCCATTGCTGGCGCAGGCTTATAACCCAATGACGATAAGGTTTTTCATTCTTCAAACGCAATACCGCAGCACGCTGGATTTTAGTAATGAAGCTTTGCAGGCCGCCGAAAGAGGTTTGAAAAGATTATGGGAAGCTTATGAGACTTTGAAAAAAATGGATACAGAAAGCTTCGAAATAGCGGCTGATATAGAACTTGATGAAAAGATAAACAGGCTCATCAATGAGTTTGATGAGTTTATGGATGATGATTTCAACACTGCGAAAGTGCTGGCAAATATGTTTGAGATTGTACCTGTAATTAATTCTTTAAAAGATAATATTATTGAAAAGGGAGCAATAAGTTCGGCAACGCTTAAACGTATGAAAGAATCTTTTGCTGTTTATCTCGAAGATGTTTTAGGCTTTACATCCGTTTCTCAAAACAATGAAAAATTTACCGGTATAATGCAATTGCTTGCCGATATAAGAAAGGAGGCAAAGACAAAAAAAGATTATGCAACATCCGATAAAATAAGAAAACAACTTACGAAGCTTGGCATTGAAATGAAAGACGAAAAAGATGGAAGCATAAGCTGGAACACAGCGTAGACAGGCTTTCAATAAAACTCTATATTATTATAATAAATTATTTTGGAACATATAATTCATTTATCAAAAGATAAAAAACTTAAACTGCTGGTGGATGCGCAGCCACCACATAATTTACTCTTGAGAAATAAAGTGTACTTACGTTTATGCGCTTCTATTTTAAGCCAGCAGCTAAGCACAAAGGTTGCTGACGCTTTATACAAAAGATTTCTTGACCTGTACAAAGGAAAAGAGCCGACGGCCAAACAAATATTATCAACGCCTGCAAGCATTTTCAGAAGCATAGGTTTTTCAAATGCAAAAGCATCCTACGTGCATAATGTTTGTACCTTTTTTATTGAAAATAAAATAACCGATGCCGCATTGCATAAAACGAGCAATGATGAAGTGATTGCGTTGCTTACGCAAATAAAAGGCATTGGCCGGTGGACGGCTGAAATGATCTTAATGTTTACGCTGGGAAGAGAAGATGTATTCGCCCTGGATGATCTTGGGTTAAAACAAAGTATCATTAAACTATATAAAATAAAAGAAACAGATAAAAGATTGCTGCGACAAAAAATTGAAAAGATCTCTTTGAAATGGTCGCCTTACCGAACGTATGCAGCAAAATATTTGTGGGGCTGGAAAGATGGCAAATAATTTATTTCTTTTTTACCAGGGGATTATTTAATCCATTTACAATGTTATCTACCACAACAAAGTTTCGCAGCTTGGAAAAAAACTGAGTAAGCGTTTTGCAGCCATAAGCCCTCACATCGAAGCTGGGATCGAGCTTGCGCAGGTTAATGCCAAGGGTGGAAATATAAGCTTCATTACTTTCATTAATGCTCATATCATACGCCTTGTTGATGAGCTTTATGTTAATGGCTGCTTTTTCATTTTGCTTTTTTTCCATCACTTTTTTCTCAGGCTTTTCATTATCTGCCTTCGGCTCCAGGTTTTCTACATAAGTAAAAATTTCGCACGATTTTACAAAAGCATTCGGTGTCTTTTGTTCACCAATTCCCATTACAAAAACGCCATCTTCTCTTATCCTTTTAGCAAGGCCTGTATAATCGCTGTCGCTGGAAACAATGCAAAAACCATTTACCACATTATCATGCAAAATGTCCATTGCATCAATGATAAGCGCGCTGTCAGTTGAATTTTTTCCGCTCGTATAAGAAAATTTTTGAATGGGATTAAAAGCCATTTCATTGAGAAGGCCTTTCCAGTGGTTCATGTGCTGCGTCGTCCAGTCTCCATATACGCGGCGTATAGTTACCTTGCCATATTTAGAGGCTTCTTCAAGAATAAGATCCATAATTTTCGCCTGGGCATTATCGCCATCCACCAGTAAAGCGATTTTCTGATTTTTGATTTCCATAATTATTTATTATTGTAAAATTATGATTTAAGGTTTACAACATTTTTCAATACTGTTTTTTAAATACAAGGCTTTAATAAGTATTTTTTCTTAAATGGTTAAGTGAATATTTTATCTTTGGCATTATTAAAAAATTTATATGAAGTTTATTGTTTCTTCCACACAGTTATTAAAGCATCTTCAGCAAATCAGCGGCGTTATTAATGCTAATACCGTATTGCCTATCCTGGAAGATTTCTTATTTGAAATAGAAAAGAACCGGCTTACAATTGTTGCAACAGATCTTGAAACGGTGATGAAGATAAATATGGAAATAGAAGCAAAAGACAGTGGCAAGGTTTGCATTCCGTCAAAAATTTTATTGGATTCCCTTAAGAACTTACCTGAGCAGCCGCTTACATTTAATATTGATAAAAGTTTTCATATAGAAATAACCAGTGACAATGGTAAATATAAAGTGATGGGCGAGAACCCTGATAATTTTCCAAAGGAGCCCGCAGCCGACGCAGCCAATAGTTTTACAATGCCTGCATCTGCCCTGGTTACTGCTATAAACAAATGTCTTTTTGCAGTAAGCAATGATGATTTGCGGCCAGCAATGACGGGTGTATTTTTCGAGCTTTCTGAAAAAGGAATAACCTGCGTGGCAACAGATGCGCACCGCCTTGTACGCTTCACAAGAGCAGATGTAAGCTGCCCGAAAGCAGACACTTTTATTGTTCCCAAAAAACCACTTAGCTTATTAAAGAATGCGCTGCCATCAAACGATAGTGAGCTGCAGCTTTCTTACAACAGCAATCATTTATTTGTAAAACATGGGGGAACAGAACTGGTATGCCGCCTTATTGATGCGAGATTTCCTGATTACAAAGTGGTCATTCCTTCTGATAATCCATATAAGCTTACAGTAAGCAAAATTGATTTTCAAAATGCACTTAGAAGGGTAAGCGTATTTAGTAATAAAAGCACCAACCAGGTGGCGCTAACAATCAGCGGCAGCCAGCTACAGCTTGCTGCGCAGGATGTTGATTTTAGCTTCGAAGGTAATGAGCGCATGGCCTGCCAGTATGATGGTGAAGACCTGCAAATAGCGTTTAATGCAAAATTTTTAATTGAAATGCTTACCGCCGCCGATACTGATGAAGTGGTTATTGAGCTAAGCACTCCCACGAAAGCCGGCATCATTAAGCCTTCAGAAAAAAGTGAGAACGAAATACTGCTTATGCTTGTAATGCCTTTAATGCTCAATAATTAACTTTTAGCATTTCGTATGTAACATAACTGTTATTATATACTCTAAATGGAACTTGTAACCGTAAGAACTTTCAGTAATTATTTTTCTGCAAACATCCTGCTTACCAAGCTCAGAGATGGTGGTATAGAATGTTACCTGAAAGATGAGCAAACAGTTACAATGGATCCGCTGCTTACTTACGCCGTTGGTGGCATCAAGCTGGTGGTAAGAAAAGAAGATGTAGATGAAGTTTTATTTTTATTAAAGCACTTTGATGAAGCGTATAAAAATCACGCTTTATGCCCGAGGTGTGGCTCGCACAACATAGAACTTGTTCCTAAAAGAAATGCTGCCAACATGATAACAGCCATTTTAAGCTGGGTCTTTTCAAGCTATGCAGTTTCTGCCGAAAATGTGTACAGGTGCGATAAGTGCGGTTTTGAAAGCGATACCTTGCCGGAAGCTTATAGTGGAAACACTTTTCTTACTACTAATCATCTTAACTAATTCCATATTCAATAATGAAATCAATTGCTTTCATTCCTGCACGCTATGCTGCAACAAGGTTTCCCGCGAAGCTGATGCAACTGCTGGGGACGAAAACAGTGATAAGGCATACGTATGAAAATACAGTTTCCACCCGCTTGTTTGATGAAGTGATAGTAGTCACAGACAGTCAAATTATTTTTAATGAAATAACCCAAAATGGCGGCTATGCCATGATGAGTAAAAGCGAGCATGAAAGCGGAAGCGACCGTATTGCTGAGGCAGTAAAAGATATTGAAGTTGATATAATAATAAATGTTCAGGGAGATGAGCCTTTTGTAAAAAAAGAAACATTACAACAGCTTATGAATGTTTTTACCAATGATTTGTCAAAAAGTGTACAGGTTGCCTCGTTGATGCATAAAACGAATGATAAAAAAATTATTGAAGATGCTAACAGCGTAAAAGTTGTAGTAGATAAAAATATGAATGCGCTGCTTTTTAGCAGAACCGCAATTCCGTTTCAAAGAGAAAAAAACAATGCTGTAACCTATTACAAACACATTGGCATTTATGGCTATCGCAAAAGAGCTTTAATGAATTTTGTACAATGGCAGCCATCCTATCTTGAAGTAACAGAAAAATTAGAGCAGCTTCGCTACCTTGAAAATGGAATAAAGATAAAGATGGCAATAACAACGGAAAGCCCTGTATCTATTGATGTTCCTGCAGATCTTAGAAGAGCTAAAAAAGCGTTAGCTGATCTTGAAAGAATGAAAAAGGCTGATAAAAAGTAAATACAAATTATCAGTTACCCTGCACACGAAAGCTATCTTTGCTTATATACCGGAACCGTGCTGCAAGGTTCACCATACATAATACTTTTCGCTACAGGCCGCAATCTTTTAGTTATTTCGGCATATATGCTTGCAGGAATTTTTTTTTCACCACAGCCTTTTATAACTATCCGCTTTCCTGCATATTCATTGATATTTATTGCTGCAATATTTTTTAAAAACAAATATTCATGTACGAACTCTTCCGTACCTGCCATCACTTCTTTAGAAACCGGCTGCAGGTAAGTAACCGCCAGCATGTAAGCCCATAAAGGAATAATAGCGTCTGCGCTGCACGTAATACAAACAATTTTTTCTTTATATGTTTCCCAATTTGTATTTTTTAATTGTTCTCTGTATTCTTTTTCTTTCAATATCAGCTCCATAAACAAATACTGCTTCAGATCAAAAATTATTGTTTCTCCTTCAGGATAAAACCTTTCCAGATCCAGCGTTTCAATAGCACTTTGCGCAACTTTGTTTATAATAATATCTTCCATAAACTTTTTATATAAAAAGCAAAATTACAGTAAGAATTTTTTGCAAATGTGTAACGTTTCTTTAATGGATGTGCAAATAAAAAGCCATCTGCAAGATGGCCTCTATTAATAATTATTAGAAAAATTTACTTCGGTTATCTTTGATCTTTGCCATTTTTTTCAGCGATAAAAACGATTGTCCCAACGCTCCCTGCACCATCTGGTTTTCTTCAGATACCCTTCTTTGAATAACCACATCTGGCGTGGGTGCTGCTTTGGTAAACACTCCATTCACTTTAATAATAAAAACACCGGTGTTGCCAGCAAGTGGCTGTGAAACTTTAGATTGATATTCTTTATTAAATGCGGCTCCGGCAACCTTTGGCTCATTGCCAATACCATTTATAAGTTGCGCATCAAAAGTAAGTGTTGAATCTGCACCTGTAGTTAAAACTCTTTGGTTATAAGGCTTTGCGGCAGCATCCAGCGTTGTGGGATTGTTTAAGTTCTTTTTTATTTCATCTGCTTTTTTCATATTTATGATTGCTGCCTCTACCATAGGCCGGGCTGTTTGTACATCAGGCACCCCTTCGGCAATTTTTTTATCTACCGTTGCTACTACAAAAGATTCTTTCAAAGAAAAGGGCTCCGATACATCGCCCACATTAGCAGTATATGCCCACTTAACAATATCTCTCGCATCTTGCAAACTGCCCAGCTGGTAATCATTTTCTTTTATAACAGTGGGCACTTTTATTTCTTTAAGCCCGTTTTGCGCCACAAACTTCTCAAAGGCTTGCTTATCTCTTGCCTGCCCGGAAAGCTTTGTGGCTGCTGAGCTTGCATCGTTTATAGTTTCATCGCTTGGCACAATTTCTTTTGCCATATAAGCTATTTTATACGCTGGTTCTAAATTTCTTTTATCTAAAATTTCTATGTAATGCCAGCCGAATTGTGTTTTCACCACTTTCTTAGTCTCTCCTTTTTCATTCAGTAAAAAATCTGCAAACTCTTTTGAAAAGTTGTTGCTTTCTATGGTGGAGAGATCAAAGTTCATAACACCTTTATCTTTATCTGCTGTTTTATCTGTTGAATATTTTGCTTCCAGGGAGTCAAAGCTGGCGCCATTCTTTATTGCAGTGGCGATGCTGTCTGCAAGCTTATGCGCTGTGCTGTCTGGCATAGTTGCCTGGCCTGTTTGAGGATCATTGGTGCCAATTAAAATATGACGGCATTTAAAACTATCGGGCAAAATATTAGAAGAAATTTTCTTAGCCAATACAAAATCTTTTGCGTCGAGATAAGGACCGAAAACTGCTCCATCGGCCAAAGCAATAATGGAATCTTTAAAAGGCATTTGCAGTTTTGATTTAGGTGTATAGCCATCTAAAAAATTAATTGCTGATGCATTTCTTGCCACAAAAGAAGCAGCATTGGTATCTGCAGCCATCTTCGGCTTCAGCTCTTCAAGCGATTGTTTTATTGCAGCGCTGTCCTTTGCGCTTGCAAGTGCATTAAAAGAAACATACGAAATGATTCGTCCCGCTTCCTGCTTGTATTTATTTTTATTTTTATCAATGTAATTTTTTATATCATCATCGGTTACTTTTATAGTGTTGTCGTTTATTACAGCATAAGGAACCGCCACGTATGATATAGTAGCAAAATTATTTTTTTGTTCTTCCTGGGCCTTTGAAAGCCATTTTGGTATATACACACTGGCGCCAATCATAGAAGTATATTTAGAATATAGGCTGCTTAGTGTCATCGGCTCTATTATCTGCGAGCTAATGGCTTTTCTTTGATCTTCGTTCTTTACCTTCTTGGTTTGCGCCCACCATTGCTCTGCCTGTGCAATATCATACTGGCCTGTTTCTTTATTAGTAAAAGCCTGTTTTAATTGTTGCGGCGCATCATCGCTAAACATAACAGAACTCATTTCTTTTGGTGTAAAGTTTAGGCCCAAATCGTTGAACTGTTCACCCACTACTTTTTCTGCCACCATTTGATCCCAGGCCGATTGACGTATCTGATCTGTTTGTGCAGCTCCGTTAGAATATTGCTGCTGCATATCTTTTACCTTGGCATTAAAATCTTCCAGCTCTATATTATCTCCGTTTACGCTGCCAATAGTTGTAGTATTACCGCCTCCAAACAGCTTGCCAGTGCCACTTCTGGAGTCCATCAATATAAAGCCAATAAGGCTTAAGGCTATTATTGCGATCACAATCACTGCACCTCTTTCTCGTATCGTCTGTATTATTGACATATTTTATTTATTCTTTTTTAAAAAAAACGGACGGCAAAAATAATATAATTTAAAATAGCAGCAATTGGCAAACATTGCGGTTAACCGCTTCTTACACAAAATAAAAACGATAACGTAAACTTCTATAGTTTTCGTCTTTCAACATGACGATGTTTAAAAGATTTTATTTCTGTTAATAAATATGTTTTTTTATAAAATATATCTTGGTAAAATTTAATAACTATTGCAAGGTTTTATGTAAATGGGTTTTAAATATTTTAGCCAACAATTTCATCAACGTCTATTAACAACTTTTTTATAAAATGACCCAATCATTTTTTCCTATTGGTTATTTATCCTATTCATGTTTATAACCTGCTGGTATGTTGCGCCATGCTGCGTATGCCAATGTTGAACAATTGTTAACAGTAGTGGATAAAACAGAAGTTTTAATTTTGCATCATTTTAAAAATATTTGTTTCCACAAATTCACATACATAATAGTAATAAGCTTTTATATAAATAATGTATTAATATTAAATACTATGGCAGATATTAACATTGAACAAGCGAGGCTTCATTTAGAAAAAAAAGGTTTTCTTGATATTGATATTGATGTTAACTTGAACTTGTTTAAAGAAATTGAAAGATTAAAAAAAGAAAAAAATGCCATTGTACTTGCACACTATTACCAGGAGCCCGACATACAAGATGTGGCCGATTTTATTGGCGACAGCCTTGGCCTTGCACAAAAAGCGCAGTCAACCAATGCAGATATGATAGTGTTTGCAGGCGTGCATTTCATGGCCGAAACTGCAAAAATTTTAAACCCGCACAAAAAGGTTTTGCTGCCCGATCTTAAAGCAGGCTGCTCGCTTGCAGATTCGGCGCCACCAGAAGCTTTTAGAAAATTTAAAGAAAAATATCCGGATCATATTGTTATCTCCTACATCAATTGTTCTGCAGGTGTAAAAGCGCTGAGCGATATAATTTGTACCTCATCCAATGCGCAGGCCATTATTGAAAGTGTTCCGGAAAATCAGAAAATAATTTTTGCTCCCGATAAAAATCTGGGTAATTATTTAATAAAAAAAACAGGAAGAGATATGGTGCTTTGGAATGGCGCCTGTATAGTGCATGAGTTGTTCAGCCTTGAAAAAATTACGAAGCTTAAAGTAAGACATCCTAACGCAAAAGTGATTGCCCATCCTGAGTGTGAAGAGCCTGTGCTGCGCCTCGCAGATTTTATTGGAAGCACTACCGGGCTTTTAAAATATACCATTGAAAATGATGCGCAGGAATTTATTGTAGTTACAGAAACCGGTATTTTACACCAGATGCAAAAAGAATCGCCCGGCAAAACTTTTATACCGGCGCCACCGGAAAATATGTGCGCATGTAACGATTGTCCTTACATGAAATTAAATACGCTTGAAAAATTATATTTATGTATGGAATATGAAGAACCGGAAATAATTATGAATGAGCAACTGATGATCGCTTCAAAAAAACCAATAGAAAGAATGCTTGAAATAAGCCACAGTAAAGGCTTATAAGATGTTTAATGAAAATGAATTAATCTTTCAACAGCTTTTTCTAAAGTAGCTTCTTTTTTGGTGAAGCAAAATCTGATTACAGAGTTATTTATTTGTTTTTTATAAAAAGAAGAAAGCGGAATGGTTGCAACACCAGCTTCTTTGGTAAGCCGCACAGCAAAATCTTTTTCATTTTCATCGCTCATGGCTGCGTAATCATACAATTGAAAATAACTTCCGTGAGAAGGAAAAGCTTTGAATTTTGTTTGCCGCATCAGGGTTTGAAACAAATCTCTTTTATTTTGTAAAAAGTTACTGAGCCCCAGATACACATCTTTTTCTTTTAAAAATTCTGCAAGGGCAAACTGCACCGGAGAATTGCATGAGAAGCAATTAAACTGGTGCACTTTTCTAAATTCATTCATTAGACTGGGTGGCGCCACGCAATAGCCAATCTTCCAGCCAGTGCAGTTGTACACTTTGCCAAAAGAAAAGCAAACAAAGCTTCTTTCAAAAAGATCAGGATATTTTAAGATGCTTTCATGTTTTACATCATCAAAAATTATATGCTCATACACTTCATCACTAACCACTATAATATTTGTATTATTTACAACACTTCTTAATTCTTCTATATCGTTTTTATCAAGAACAGTTCCTGTTGGGTTGTGTGGTGAGTTGATGATGATTAACCTGGTAGCAGCAGTAATTTTTTCTTTTACCAATGCCCAATTAATTTTATAATCAGGATAAGTAAGCGGTATTAAAACGGCTTTAGCGCCATTCACTTCTATGTTAGGTATATAGCTATCATAAGCAGGCTCAAAAACAATGGCCTCATCCCCTGGCTTAAGTATAGAAGTGATAGCTGTATAAATAGCATAAGTGCCGCCCGGGGTAATAGTGACGCTGGTTTCAGGGCTTACAAATTGGTTGTATAAAAAGTATATCTTTTCTGCAATACCTTCTCTTAAAGTAATGAGGCCGTTAGTATGAACATATTGATTATGCCCATCTTTCATTGCTTTGGTTACCAGCGCAATCAATTGCTGATCCATTGGAAAATCAGGAAATCCCTGGCCAAGATTAATGGCATTATACTGTGCAGCAAGCAAGCTCATTTCGGAAAAAATGGTAGGAGCTGTATCCGGAAGCTTGCTGACAATTGATGAAACAATCAAAGTAAAAGATTAAAAATTTTCAAAATGATTACAAAAAATCTTCCCCTTTTTTTCTTTTAATTTCTGCAAGATATTCTTTGATCTGTTGTTCTTTTTCTTTTTTGCAAATCAATAAAGCATCCTCTGTATTCACAATTATATAATCATCAAGGCCCTGAAGCAAAAGAAGTTTGCCGCCGGATGAATGGATCATATTTTTTGATGAATTGAATAAAATGGTGTTATCACTTGCAACCGCATTTTCGTTACCATCTTTTTCAATATTTTCATAAGCGCTGCCCCAAGTGCCCAGGTCGCTCCAGCCAAAGGAAGAAGGTATCACATACACATTATCTGCTTTTTCTAAAATACCGTAGTCAATAGAAATATTTATACAAAGAGGATAAATTTTATCAATAATATTTTTTTCTTCCGACGTTACCAGTGCCTTTTTTGCGCCATCAAACACTTCATGCATTTCAGGCAAATACTGTTCAAAGCATTTGATTATACTTTCTGTGCGCCATGCAAAAATTCCTGCATTCCATAAAAAATCGCCGCTTAGCAAAAACTGTTTTGCCAGTTCTATATCTGGTTTTTCAGTAAATGTTTTTACTTTATAAATGTTATCATTTACAGCGTATAATTCATGCTGAATGTAGCCGTAGCCTGTGTTTGGCGATGATGGAGTAATGCCAAGAGTTATCAGGGCATTATTTTTTTCAGTAAACTCCAGCGCTTCCAGGCATACTTTTATAAAAGAAGTGGTATCATTTATAAGATGATCAGCGGGAGCGCATATTAAGTTGCTGTTTTTATTTAGCTCATTAAGCTTATAAGAAATATATGCAACGCAAGGCGCTGTATTTTTGCGGGAAGGCTCGCATAAAATATTCTCTTTTTTAAGCTCAGGTAATTGCTCTTCTACAATTTCTTTGTATTGCGCAGACGTTACAATATAAATATTATTTTTAGGAATAAACTGTGCAAAGCGGTCGTAAGTAGATTGTATTAACGTTCTTCCTTTATTTAAAATATCAAGAAATTGTTTGGGATAATCTGTTCTGCTTATAGGCCAAAACCTGCTTCCAATACCGCCGGCCATAATGGCTACATTATGATTCTCATTCATGCTTTTATGATTAAATAATACCCTCTCTTATAAGATCGTGTAAATGTACAATACCTTTATACCTGTTATTATCTGTAACGATCAGTTGCGTAATATTTTTTTTCCTCATTATATCAAGTGCGTCTATTGCAAGCCGCCCGCAATCAATAGTTTTAGGATCTTTGCTCATAATATTTTCTGCTTTTATTTCAGCAAGTAAACTATTTTTTTCGAGCATTCTTCTCAGGTCTCCATCAGTTATAATACCGGCAATTTTTTCACCATCATCAGAAACAACAGTAACACCTAAACGTTTATTTGTAATTTCTATTATCACATCTTTTAATAATGCCCCGGGCCTTACCATCGGTTTTTCATTGTTAATAATAAGATCTGACACATGCAAATAAAGTTTTTTACCGAGCGTGCCGCCCGGATGAAATTTGGCAAAATCATTTGCATTAAAACCTTTTATTTCCATCAGGCAAATGGCTATCGCATCTCCCATAACCATTTGAACGGTAGTGCTGTTGGTAGGCGCCAGGTTGTTCGGGCAGGCCTCTTCGGAAACAGTGGTGTTCAAAACTATATCTGCGCTTTTAGCAAGATAACTTTGCATGTTGCCGCACATACCGATAACAGTGTTATTAAAATTTTTTATTAAAGGAACTAATACTTTTATTTCCGGGCTATCTCCGCTCTTGCTAATGATCATTACAATATCGTCGGGCTGCACCATTCCAATATCGCCATGAATGGCATCTGCAGCATGAAGAAAAATTGATGGTGAGCCGGTGCTGTTTAATGTGGCAACAATTTTTTGGGCAACAATGGCGCTTTTGCCAATACCACTTATAACAAGTCTGCCGCTGCATTTATGGATAATGTTAATTGCTTTTTCAAAATCTTGATTTACAAAAGAACTAAGCTCCTGAACCGACTTAGCCTCAAGTGCAATGGTTTTTTTTGCAGTAATAATAATGTTACTTTCCATTCAATAATTAAAAACTTAGACGTGCTTTGTGCAGTTAAATTATGACATGCAAAGAAAGTAAAACTTCGCTAATGTGTTTGAATATGAAAATTTATATTGAAAGACTTATTAATTTTTTTGTAACTTAACTCGCATCTATTAAAAGGAAAGTTTATAATTTCTAAAACATTTCTTTACTGATATTCGCCTTAGTTATTTTTAACCTTTAAATATTTTGTGTAAGAAAAGTTATGCCTACCACCAAATTGAAGTCTGAAAAAAGCCCTTTGAAAAAGAATATAAAAGTTAAAGAAAAAAAAGCAGAAAGCAGAGAAGATCTTACACATCACCTTCAGCAAAATTTTGGCTTCAATAAATTTAAGGAACCACAGGAAGCCATTATAAACAGCCTTTTATCAGGAAAAGATACGTTTGTTATAATGCCTACCGGCGGCGGCAAAAGCCTTTGTTATCAGTTACCTGCCATTATCAGCAAGGGATGCGCAATTATCGTTTCTCCATTAATTGCACTCATGAAAAACCAGGTAGATTTAATAAGAGGTTATAGCAGTACAGATAATATTGCGCATTTTTTAAACAGCACATTAAATAAAGGCCAGCAAAAAGTAGTAAAAGACGACCTGACGACAGGCAAAACAAAAATGCTGTATGTAGCCCCTGAAACACTTACAAAAGAGGAAAATGTTGAATTTTTTAAAGGATTAGAGATATCATTTTTTGCAGTGGATGAAGCTCATTGTATAAGCGAATGGGGGCACGATTTCAGGCCGGAATACAGGAAGTTGAGAGAAGTCATGGATCAAATAAATGATGCCATTCCGGTTATTGCACTTACTGCTACGGCAACACCAAAGGTGCAAAGTGATATAGTAAAAAATCTTGGCCTCAGGGAGCCTAATATTTTTATTTCATCCTTCAATAGATATAACCTTTTTTATGAAGTTCTTCCAAAATTAAAAAAGGAGCAAACAGTTAAAAACATAGTAAAGTTTATATCTCAAAACAGTGGCAAAAGCGGTATCATTTATACCCTTAACAGAAAAACCACAGAAGAGCTTGCGGAAATGCTTGTTGCGAACGGAATAAAAGCGGTAGCCTACCATGCCGGGTTAGATGCAAAAATAAGAACAGCCAGGCAAGATCAGTTTTTGCAGGAGGATGTTAATGTAATCATCGCAACTATAGCTTTTGGTATGGGCATAGATAAGCCTGATATAAGGTTTGTGATTCATTATAACATTCCAAAATCCATTGAAAACTATTACCAGGAAACCGGCCGCGCAGGCCGCGATGGGCTTGAGGGAAAATGCATCTTGTATTATTCTCACAAAGATGTTTCAAAACTGGAGCATTTAATGCGTGATAAATCTTTAACCGATCGTGAAATCGGTGCGCAGCTTATAAATGAAACAGTGGCTTATGCCGAAAGTGCTGTTTGCAGAAGAAAGATACTTCTTAATTATTTTGGAGAAATATATGAGACAGATAATTGTGGAAACTTGTGCGATAACTGTAAAAACCCTAAAGAGCACCATGAGGTTAAGCAGGAAGCAATAGTTGTATTAAAAGCTATAAAAACTTTGGAAGAGCGTTTTCCTATTACATATATTCTGCCGGTTATTTGCGGAAAACTTAATCCACAAATAAAAATGTACCGTCATGAGGAATTAGAAATTTTCGGCGAAGGAAAAGAAAAAGATGAGCTTTTCTGGAACTCGCTGATCAGGCAAATGCTATTGGCAAATTATATTAAAAAAGATATTGAAGATTATGGCGTTTTGAAGCTGACAACAAAGGGCGAAGAATTTATAAAAAAGCCCTTTTCATTTAAAATGACCATGAATCATGTATTCGAAGACGAAGACGATGACGATGAAACAGTAGAAACTGGTGAAGCCGTAGCTACCGACCAAAAGTTGTTTGCTCTTTTAAAAGATCTACGCCAGCATGAAGGCCGCAAGCGAGGGCTGCCGCCATTCGTAATTTTTCTTGAAAACAGTTTACTAGATATGGCAACTTTATACCCTACCACCTTAAAGGAATTAGAAAAATGCCAGGGAGTAAGTGTGGGTAAAGCGCTCAAGTTTGGGAAGCCTTTCGTAGCGCTGATAGAAAAATACGTTGAAGAAAACAACATTGACAAGCCGGATGATTTTATAATGAAAAGTGTTGTAAATAAAAATAGCAACAAGGTTTTTATTATTCAAAATATTGATAAAAAAATGCCGTTGGAAACAATTGCAAGAAATAAGACGCTGAAAATAGAAGAGCTGCTGGAAGAAATGGAAACAATTGTTGCCAGTGGCACCAAGCTGAATCTTGATTATGCTATTGAAGACCTGGTAGATGAAGATGAGCAAGAAGAAATTATTGATTATTTTAAAGGGTGTCAAACTTCCAGTCTCGATAGCGCTAAAGAAGAACTTGCAGATGGAAATTACAGCCTGGAGCAGTTAAAAATTATGAGAATTAAATTTTTATGTGAGTATGGAAACTAATTATTGTAAAAGGAATTTTTAGTTTAATTGAATAATTATATTTTTGCTCCCCCTTGGTGCGGTAGCTCAGTCGGTAGAGCAAAGGACTGAAAATCCTTGTGTCGGCGGTTCGATCCCGCCCCACACCACCCGAACCCTGTATTCTACAGGGTTATTTTTTTTAATTTATTTGGTTTAAAAAAGTAAATAGTTATAAAAATGGAATCGGGTAGAAATTTAAAAGAAAATGTTAGTAATACCTATAGGAAAAGATCCAGAAAGCCAAAAAAGGGTATATTCTTTTTTAAAAAGGTAATGAAATTTATAAAAAAAGAACCATTAAAAGCTATTGCGATTATAGCCGGATGTATTTTAATATATTTAACTATTTTATTTTTTGTGTATGAGAATGATCATAAGACAATTCAAACATATCAGCAAAATCCACAATAAGTAATTTCAGTACATAACAGTTAACTATAAACGCTTTTTTAGAATTAACCGTCTTATACATTAATGAAACAGGCTTTTTTGGTAATTATTTATCGCCCCATATAAACCATTAAAATTTGTACATCTGTTGGGTTTACACCACTTATTCTACTTGCCTGTCCTAAGGTTTTTGGTCTTACTTTACTTAATTTTTGGCGTGATTCGTTAGACAAGGAAACTATCTTATCGTAGTTAAAGCTGTCAGGAATTGGTTGATTTTCGAGCATCAGCATTTTATCTACTAAAGCATGTTCTTTTTCAAAGTAAGACTTGTATTTTATTTGGATTTCGGCTTGTTCTAAGATATCTGCGGGTACATCTCTAAATAATTGCTTTAATTGAATGTCTTGGGCAATTAATTCAGCCAAGTTAATCTCTGGTCGGCTTAGCAAGTGACTAAGCGAGGTTTTTTGAGTAAGTAACGAAGTTTCCTTAACACTTAAAAAGCTGTTTATTTCTTCTGGTAAGAATTTGAGGTCACCAATTTTATTAAGTAGTTGATTAACAGCGTTTTGCTTTGAAACCATTCGCTGCATTCTCTCTTCAGATGCAAGCCCAAGTTGGTAGCTTTTTGAGGTTAACCGGGTATCGGCGTTGTCTTGCCGAAGTAACAAGCGGTGTTCAGCCCTGCTGGTAAACATTCTGTAAGGCTCATCAGTTCCTTTATTTACGAGGTCATCTATAAGCACTCCGATATAGGCTTCGCTCCTTTTTAAAATAAAAGGTTCTTTTTTATTTATTGCATGGTGAGCATTAATGCCCGCCATTATGCCTTGGCAAGCCGCCTCTTCATAACCAGTTGTTCCATTTATCTGCCCGGCAAAAAATAATCCTTTAATTAATTTCGTTTCTAAATTTAAATTTAATTGGGTAGGAGGAAAAAAATCATATTCTATAGCGTAACCCGGCCGAAACATTTTACACTTTTCGAACCCGGGTATTTTCCTGAGAGCTTTTGATTGTGTTTCTTCAGATAACGAAGAGGAAAAACCGTTTATATATGTTTCTATTGTATGTAAACCCTCCGGCTCTATAAATAATTGATGCCTGTCTTTTTCGGAAAACCTGTTTATTTTGTCTTCTATACTTGGACAGTATCGGGGGCCTGTTCCTTTTATCCGTCCCTGAAACATTGGGCTTTCGTGAAAGCCTGACTTTAAAATGTCATGAACCTCGCTATTTGTGTATGTAATCCAGCAACTTAGCTGTTGTTTTAGTTTTTTAGTATCTAAAAACGAAAATCCGGTTATAACATCATCGCCTTTTTGTTCTTCCATTTTGCTATAATCCAGTGAGCGACTATCTATTCTGGGTGGTGTTCCAGTTTTAAGGCGGTTACTTTCAAATGCCCATTGCAATAGCTGTTCAGTGATACCAGAAGAAGAACTTTCAGAGAGCCGTCCGCCCTTGGATTGCTTTTCACCTATATGAATGATTCCATTTAAGAAGGTTCCGTTGGTTAAGATGACCGACCTAGAGTTAATACAATGTCCTCTTGCGGTTTTAATTCCAGTTATTTTATCACCAGATTTAAGCAGGCCCATAACCGAATCTTGATAAAAGTCAAGATTAGGGATTGCTTCAAGGCATTCCCGCCATTTAATTGAGAAAAGTGTACGATCATTCTGAGCCCGCGGGCTCCACATTGCAGGCCCTTTGCTCTTATTTAGCATTCTGAATTGAATCATCGTTTCATCAGTCACAATACCAGAAAGACCACCCAGCGCATCTATTTCTCTTATTATTTGACCTTTAGCAATGCCTCCCATGGCGGGATTGCAACTCATTTGGCCTATGGTTTGCAAATTCATGGTAACTAATAAAACCTTACTTCCAAGTTTTGCTGCTGCCGATGCTGCTTCACACCCGGCATGACCGGCGCCGACAACAATTATATCATAATTATGGAACATATATATGTTTCACATGAAACGTTTCACGTGAAACCTAAAAATTTAAAAGGTAAAAATTTTCTTTTTCTGTCATTTCTTTTTTTTGTGCGTTAGTAGTGTCGTTGTAACCACATAAATGTAATACACCATGAATCATTACTCGTCTTGCTTCCTCCAGGTAAGAAACCTTATAATTTTTTGAGTTTTCCTTTATTCTTTCAACGCTAATATATATCTCTCCATTTATCTTACTATCATCAGATAAGTTGAAAGTTATTACATCAGTTAAGTAATTATGATTCAAAAAGCTTTTATTAATTCTTTTCAGATAGGAATCAAAACAAAATATGAACATAACATTTTGATATTCAACTGATTCTGTATCAAACACAGTTGCAATAATTTCTTTTGTTTTTTTAATTTGCTTTAAACGATGATGAACGTTTACCTTTTTGATTAGGATTTTATTCACTCAGTAATATTATAAAACGTATGATTAATTATTAGATAAACTAATTTTACCTAATGAATTTATCTCAAATAAAAGCCGGTACAAAAGTAAAAATTAAGTCTTTTAATAATGATGAGATAATTTTGAAACTTATGGAAATGGGGTGTTTACCTGATGAAGAAATAGTTGTCTGGAAAAAAGCGCCTTTTGGAGATCCAATTTACATAATGGTCTCAGGCTATTCTTTAAGCCTGCGGCTTGATGAAGCTGAAAAAATCAATGTGGAACTTCTGTAATTTCTAAATAAATATATATTGAAAATTGGATTATATTTTGGTTCATTCAATCCCATTCATATCGGACATCTTATTATTGCAAACTCTTTTGCTAATAATACTAATTTAAACCAAATCTGGTTTGTGGTATCTCCGCAAAACCCTTTAAAAAAGCAAGGTTCGCTCTTAAATGCCGAGCACCGAAAGCAGTTGATTGACCTTTCTATAGAAGGAGAAACAAAATTACGCACCTCCAATATTGAATTTACACTGCCAAAGCCGAATTATACCATAGATACTATGGAATATCTGAGTGACAAATATCCCGGGCACGAGTTTAAAATAATTATGGGCAGCGATAGTTTCAGCAATATAAAACGATGGAAAAACTATGAAGTGTTACTAAAAAACTATGAAATACTCATTTACAGGAGGCCTGGGTATGAAAATGTTGACACTAGTATTGCTGAAATTAATATTTTAAATGCTCCTCTGCTTGATATTTCCAGCACTTATATAAGAGATTTAATTAAACAAAAAAAATCAATAAAATTCCTTGTTCCCGACATTGTGAAAGAAGAAATTAATAAGCATTTATATTATCACAATTAAAAAATAAGACCAATTAACAGGCAGCCTAAAACAATATAAGGAGAGCGTATTTTTGTGAAATTTAGAATTAAAAACGTTCCTGCCATAACAAGTATATTTATAAAACTGACGGTTTTAAATTCTGTTATGGTAATATCTTTTAATAAATAAAGAGAAGCAGCCCACATAATCCCTACTACCACAGCATTAATACCTTCAAGAGCACGAAAAACCACAGCATATTTTTTTAGGTTGTGCCAAACAGGATAAAAGAATAAAACTAAAAGTGCGCTGGGCAAAAAAATGCCAATACAGCCAATACAACATCCTAATATTTGCATATATTTTCCTTCATTTCTCATAACCATACCGCCTGTATAAGAAGCTACCGAAAAAGTGGGACCTGGAAGTGCTCTCACTAATCCCCAGCCGGTGAGGTATTCTTCTTTGGTCATGTGTTTGGTTTTTGGCCTTACTACATATTGTTCATACATCATAGGCATTAAAACATCTCCACCTCCAAAAACAAGGCTTCCGAAACGATACATGTTTTCCGTTAAGTTATAAGCCCGCCTGTTCTCCCAATTAAGTTTACGCGCTCTTTCGCTAAAAAAACCAACGATTATAAACAATAAAACAAAAAGCCAGATATTTGTCCATTTTATTTGCTTTGGCCTTACAAATTCCTTTTCCGGAATACGCTTACTGCTGAAATTAGTAACCACTCCGCCAAGAACAATTAAAATGGGAAAAACCCAGGGTGTTTTAAAAAGAAAGTAAGTAGTTAAAATACCTGCCAGCATTATACAGTATGTAATAGTATTTTTAATGGAAACTTTATACATTCTGTAAGCAGCGAAAGCTATAAAGGCTACTGCCATTGGCTGTACATAGGAAAAAAGATTTACGTTTACATGGTAAGTATCTATATAATGAACTAAAAAAGAAAAAACACTCATTAATAAACATGCCGGTAAAATCCAGATAATAAGCGTTAAGACTGCTAAAGGCACCCCGCCTCGTTTATAGCCTATAAGGGTAATGGTTTGTGTAGAAGTTGCGCCAGGCAAAAGCTGGCAAAAAGCAACATATTCCATCAACTCTTCTTTAGTAATATCTTTTCGTTCGTCCACAAAAGTTTTCATCATCATACCCAAATGCCCTTGCGGACCGCCAAAAGCAGAAAGGGTATAAAAACCAACAGCCTTTAAAAAAGATACATGCCTGAGCAGAACCATTTCATTAAAATAAAATATATAAACTTAATGTTTATAAACAGCGCATTGTTTGCCTTTATTGGTAAGAAAAAGATTAACTAAAAAATTAGTTATACTCAAAATTCTGCATTCTTTGGAAATCTCGGAAAAGGTATCACATCCCTTATATTGGTCATACCGGTTACAAACTGGATGAGACGCTCAAACCCAAGCCCAAAGCCAGCGTGAGGGCATGAGCCAAACTTCCTTGTGTCGAGATACCAGGACAATTCTTTCACAGGAATGTTCATTTCAATCATTCTTTGTTCAAGTTTATCAAGCCTTTCTTCTCTTTGAGAACCTCCAACAATTTCTCCAATTCCGGGTGCAAGTATGTCCATAGCAGCCACTGTTTTTCCATCGTCATTTTGCCGCATATAAAAAGCCTTTATTTCTTTGGGGTAATTGATTAAAATTACCGGCTTTTTAAAATGCTTTTCTACGAGATACCGCTCATGCTCGCTTTGCAAATCAATGCCCCATTTGTCCACCAAATACTGAAATTTTTTCTTTTTATTATGATTGGACGTTTTTAATATCTCAATTGCTTCGGTATAAGTAATTCTTTCAAATTTATTATCCACTACAAACCGCAGCTTATCTAAAAGCCCCATCTCGCTTCTTTCTAGTTGAGGTTTTGTATTTTCTTCTTCTGCCAGGCGTTTTGAAAGAAAGTCAAGATCCTCAAAATTATTGTCTAACGTATATTGTATTACATATTTTATAAATGCTTCCGCCAGGTTCATATCATCCTCCAGGTCGCTAAAGGCCATTTCAGGCTCTATCATCCAAAACTCTGCAAGATGCCTCGCTGTGTTTGAGTTTTCTGCACGAAAAGTTGGCCCAAAAGTATATACATCACCTAATGCCAGCGCGCCAAGTTCTGCTTCAAGCTGGCCACTTACAGTAAGGTTGGTAGCTCTTCCAAAAAAGTCATCTTTATAATTTATAGATCCGTCTTCATTTTTGGAAGGGTTGTCAATATTAAAATTGGTAACATGAAAAGTTTCACCGGCGCCTTCAGCATCTGATGCTGTAATGATGGGCGTATGGAGATAAACAAATCCCCTGTCATTAAAAAATTTATGAATAGCAAAAGATAAAGAATGCCTTATGCGAAAAATAGAACCAAATGTATTAGTGCGAAAGCGCAGATGCGCAATTTCTCTTAAAAATTCGAGGCTATGTTTTTTTGGCTGCAAAGGAAATTTCTCAGCATCGCTTTCGCCAATTATTTCGATGCGCTTAGCGCTCAACTCATATTTTTGCCCTTTGCCTAAAGATTCAGTTATTTTGCCTTCAGCTTTTATAGAAGCGCCTGTTGTTATTTTCTTTAAAATATCATCCTCAAATCTTCCCAGTTGCGCAACTACCTGCAGATTATTATTGGTGCTGCCATCATTTAAAGCAATAAACTGATTGTTTCTGAAAGTGCGCACCCAGCCCATCACACTAACGGTTTCACCAATCATATTGCTGTTTAAAATTTCCTTTATACGAAGCCCTCTTTTATACATTTTTTCTGGTATGTAAGCGCAAATATAAGAAGAGCTATAATTAAGGCTCTTAACAAAAAGTGGCTAATTACTAACTTAAGCGTAACCCGCTAATCTAAAAGATTGTAAAAAAATAGTTGAGATTTCTTTTTTCTTTAAAATTTATGTATCATTGCATTGTAAAGCTGACTGGTACTACATTTGATATAGTCCTAGGATACGAATAGAATCCATTCCATATAAATCATCAAAATTTAGTTTTCACTTTCAAGATCGTTTTGACAATTAATCTACACGTCTTTATATGTACGACATTTTACAACTGAACGATATGCTCGTTCCGGAATTGCTTGATATAGCTGAACAAAAAAATATATCCAACGCTAAAACCTTAGATAAACAAGACCTGATCTATCAGATTCTTGATAAACAAACCCTGATGAACAACACAGAAGATAACGCAGAAAAAAAAGCCGCTATTGGTGATAAGCCCAGGCGCAAAAGAATAGTAAAACCTGCGGTTACAACAGAACCCGCCAAAGATGAACCAGCGGAAGATGAAGAAGTAATAACCCAAATTGCAAAAAAAACTGAGGAGAAAAAGAAGCATATTAAAAAAGCTAAAGAAGACGAAAAGGCGCCACAAGAAGATAACTATAAAGATATTATCGAACTTAAAGATCCAAAGCTTATTGCGCCAGGCCTTGTAGAGCTTTTAAATGATGGCAACGAAGAAGAAAACGGTGAAGAAGAAGAAGAGCCAGCATTAGAAAGGCCCTCAACTAACGGCAGCCTAATGCCGCAAAAAAACCAAATTAAAAAAGAGGCAGCTTTCAACATCGAGTTCGACGGAATTATTCTTGCCGAAGGCGTTTTGGAAATGATGCCTGATGGCTACGGTTTCTTAAGAAGCAGTGATTATAATTATCTCTCTTCTCCGGATGATGTATATGTTTCACCTTCGCAAATAAAACTCTTTGGATTAAAAACAGGTGATACAGTTTATGGTGCGGTGAGGCCTCCAAAAGAAGGTGAAAAGTATTTTGCTTTATTAAAAGTAGAAACCATAAATGGGAAAGGTCCCGATGAAGTTCGCGACAGGGTTCCTTTCGATTACCTGACGCCTCTTTTTCCCTTTGAAAAGTTGAACCTTTTTTTAACGCCAACTAATCTTTCTACAAGAATTATTGATTTGTTTACACCAATAGGCAAGGGCCAGAGAGGCTTAATTGTTGCGCAGCCAAAGACAGGTAAAACAATGCTGTTGAAAGAAATTGCCAACGCCATTGCGGCCAATCATCCGGAATGTTATTTAATGATTGTACTGGTAGATGAAAGGCCGGAAGAGGTAACTGATATGGAAAGAAGCGTGAAGGCTGAAGTAATAGCTTCTACATTTGACGAGCCCGCTGAAAAGCACGTGAAAGTGAGCACCATGGCACTTCAAAAAGCAAAGCGCCTGGTAGAATGCGGCCATGATGTGGTAATACTTTTAGACAGCATTACACGTCTCGCACGGGCGCATAACACTGTTTCTCCCGCAAGTGGTAAAGTGCTTTCCGGTGGTGTCGAAGCAAATGCTATGCAAAAGCCCAAGCAATTTTTTGGCGCAGCCAGAAAGATAGAACATGGCGGCTCGCTTACCATTATTGCAACTGCACTAGTAGATACCGGAAGTAAAATGGATGAGGTTATTTTTGAAGAGTTTAAAGGAACGGGTAATATGGAGCTGCAGCTCGACCGCCGCTTATCTAACCGCAGAATATTTCCGGCAATTGATATCGTTGCATCTTCCACAAGGCGAGACGATCTTTTACTTGATAAAGAAGTATTGCAGCGTATGTGGGTGCTGCGCAACCACATGGCAGATATGAATGCAGAAGAAGCCATAAATATTTTAATGAAGAATATGAAAGGAACAAAAGATAACATGGAGTTCCTTACCTCAATGAATGGATAAATTTGTAAATAATTATTCATAAAGCCATTGCTTACGCGGTGGCTTTTTTATTTTGCTTTTATCAATAATTTTCGCAATGCCTGTTGAGCAAATTGAAATAGAAAAGTTTTCATTACTATCAGAAAAATATCCCGTTTTGGATGTAAGAACTCCGGGAGAATATTTGAAAGCGCACATACCCGGTGCGCTTTCATTGCCCTTATTTGATGATGACGAAAGAAAAATAATCGGAAGGAAATATAAACAGCAAAGCAGGGAAGAAGCAGTTAAAGCTGGACTTGATGTTTTTTCAGAAAGAATGAAAACCATACATAACGAGGTGCTGGAGCTTTCGGCGATATGGCGGCAAAAAAATAATTTTATAAAAAACGGGCAGCAATATTTTTTACTTCATTGCTGGCGCGGTGGCATGAGAAGCGCAACCGTAGCGTGGCTGTTAAGTCTTTATGGGTATAAAATTTATACATTAAATGGTGGCTATAAAGCCTTTCGCAAATGGGTTTTGCAGCAGTTTGAAAGAAAAAATAACTTTAAAATTCTTGGAGGTTATACGGGCTCGGGAAAAACATTGTTGTTGAAAGAAATAAGTAAAAAAGGTAAACATATTATTGATCTTGAGAGCCTCGCAAGCCATAAAGGTTCTGCATTTGGCTCACTCGGAGAAAAGCAGCAGCCTTCTCAGGAAATGTTTGAAAATCTTTTGGCCATTGAGCTACATAAAATACACGATCATCATCAAAAACGTATGTTAGATAACAGTTATGAACACACGAAAAAAGATTTACCAGAAGTTTGGCTGGAAGATGAAAGCAGGAACATCGGAAGAGTAAGTATTCCAAACGCTATGTGGACCGAAATGCAAAACAGCCCGGTTTATTTTCTTGAAATACCTTTTGAGCAAAGGCTTGCTCATATAATAAAAATTTATGGCTCTTTTGATAAAGAAGATTTGAAGCTCTGTATATTGAAAATTAATAAGAGGCTCGGAGGCCTTAATACAAAAGATGCGTTACAGTTCTTGCATCAAAATAATATAAAGGATTGCTTTTCCATATTGCTTAATTACTATGATAAATATTATAGTGCAAGCCTTGAAAACCGGGAGCATTTTTTATCTTTTTTAAATAAAATACCATGCGAAAGCGTTGATATAAGCAATGCAGAAACTGTGCTGGATAAAGCTTAGCCATGCAGGTTCAATCTCCATTCATGAAATATATATGTATTTTCTTCCTTTTTCCTCTTAAGCTATTCTCCCAGGATATAACAGGCATTTGGACCGGCTCTTTATATAATGATACAACAAAGCAAAGCCTGCGATATGAGCTTGCCATAAGCAATGAGGGCAATAAGCTTTCCGGATACTCGCACACCATATTTGTTATAGATAGTATTGAGAATACAGGAGTAAAATCCGTTGGCATTAAAAATGAAAATGGTAAAATTTTAATTTCTGATGAAAAGCTTATTTATAATAATTATCCTGAGCCTCCGGCAAAAGGTGTGAAAATGTTTAGTTCTTTATCTCTCAGTGGTAACGATAGCATGATGACACTAACCGGAAGCTGGAAAACGAATAGAACCAGGTTGTATAAAAGTATCACCGGTAAAATATATCTGCATAAAAAAGTAGAATATAAAAATACTTTAATCTATCATAAGCTGGATAGCCTGTATCTTTTATCTTCTCTGTCGTTTATACCCAAAAAAAATTATGGACATGCCACCGCATGGGTTACCTATTCAAAACGCAGTAACCCTGAAAAAACGTTGCAGCCCGCAGCAGCATTGGCTTCACGAAATATTGAAACTATACAAACGGTAAACATAAAAAGCGACAGCTTGCTGCTAACTTTTTATGATGATGGAGAAATAGATGGCGATACTGTAAGCGTTTTACTCAATGGAAAAGTTATAATTCCTATGTTGCGCCTTACGGCAAAAGGTATTAGTAAAACAATTTATCTTACGCCTGAAATGGGTGACTCTCTTGTTTTAATAATGTATGCAGAAAATCTGGGAAGCATACCTCCAAATACGGGATTGCTTGTGGTGCATGATGGCGAAAAAGTTTACGAGATAAGATTCACCGGGGATCTTCAAAAGAATTCTGCAATAGTTTTAAAAAGAAAGCATAAGTAAAAACGTTTATAGCATGACCGTTAGCTCACAAACGAAATTTGATATAAATGCTGTGAAGCTTACTCAATATTCTCATGGCGCCGGCTGCGGATGTAAAATTTCTCCTGCTGTTCTAGACAAAATACTCCAGAGTAATCTTGCTTTTCCAGATAATAAAAATTTATTGGTTGGCAATCATTCCAAAGACGATGCCGCTGTGTATAATTTGAGCAATGGAGCAGCACTAATTGCTACCACTGATTTTTTTATGCCTGTTGTGGATGACCCGTTTGAGTTTGGAAGAATTGCGGCAGCCAATGCTCTCAGCGATGTGTATGCCATGGGTGGCAAGCCTTTGCTGGCCATAGCAATTTTAGGATGGCCCATAAATAAATTGCCTGCAGAAGTTGCGCAGCAAGTTGTTGAAGGAGGCAGAAGCATTTGTGCAGAGGCAGGCATCGTTTTGGCCGGTGGCCACAGTATTGATAATGCTGAGCCGTTATTTGGCCTTGCGGTAAATGGGTTGGTAAACACCGAGAATATAAAGCAGAACAATACCGCCAAAGAAAACGATATACTTTTTATAACTAAACCTTTAGGTATAGGTATTCTAACAACAGCTGTCAAGAAAAATATTTTATTAAAAGAACATGAAGGCATCGCATCCAAACAAATGATGCAATTAAATAATATTGGAGAAGCATTGGGTACAATAAAAGAGGTACATGCAATGACAGATGTTACAGGTTTTGGGCTGCTGGGTCATTTGGCTGAAATGGCGGAGGGAAGCGGGCTGAGCGCTAGGATTGATTTTGAAAAAATTCCGTTTATAAGTGACCTGAAATATTACCTGGATCAAAATTGCATACCTGGCGGCACCCACAGAAATTGGGAAAGCTATGGTGGAAAAATTGATACAATAACTGAATTTCAAAAAAACATTTTAGCTGATCCGCAAACAAGCGGAGGCTTATTAATTGCTGTGGATCCGGAAGCTAAACATAAAATTGAGGAATTATTTACTGAATATAATCTTGAAAAATTTCTACAGCCAATAGGAAAATTTATTGCTAAAAACGAAAAAGTTATTTACATAAAAAGCAATACTATTTTATAGCACTTATTTATTTAACCGGCAATAGTTTATCAGAGTATTACTTACCGCTGCCCTTTTTAAAAAATTAAATGTTGTTTATTCTTAATTTTTTCATTGGTAAGTTCTGTTATTAGCTGAACCGATGGAATGCATTTAATGGAACCGATAAGCAATTGCAGCTCATCATCATGAATAATATCATCTTTAATAAGCCATAAAAAATCCAGATGTTTAAACTCAGGAAGCAGATATTCGCCATCATCTTCATTGTTGTAAATGTAATGTTGCAACGTGCCCGTTAGGCTTGTATATTGGTAAATAGGAAAAAAATATTTACGATCTTTTTTGTTTAATTGTATTTCAATATTATTATTTATTCTGAATTTAAAATTGAGCATTTTATTAAGGTGCCAGCAAAAACGATATTGCTCCATAGGCGCTACAACGCCCAGCAGGCGCGCATTTGAGAAGAACTCGCCAATCATGGCTTCATTATCTATTCTTAATTTCATTTTAAAAAGTGATATTAAAAGTAAGGTCGCTGCTTCCTCTTTGCACTGTAACAGTTGTGGCATCTCCTTTTTTATATTTACTTAAAACATCCATGTAAGAATATATGTCGCTGAATGTGTGATCGCCAATTTTAGTAATGATATCTCCGGATTTTATTCCTGCTTTTGCGGCAATTTTTCCATCAATGATCCCATCTGCACGCACACCTTTTCCGGAAAAGCTATAATCGGGCATGATGCCAAGGCTTACCGTAAAATGAGCGCCTTCCATTTTTGGCTCCCTTGTTTTTAAGAAGACCAGCTTGCCTTTATCATTGGTTTCATCTATAACATGGTAGATGTATTTTATTACCTGTAGCTCCCCGTTAAAATTTATTTTTTCTACCACATCTGTAGGCTTATGATAGTCTTTATGAATGCCGGTAAAGAAAAACAAAACAGGAATATCTTTTAAATAAAATGATGTATGATCGCTTGGGCCAATGCCGCTGGAATCGAACTTTACATTGAATGCTTTTGTTTTTTGTTCCATTACAGCCGGCCATGTCGGCGACGTTCCATACCCTCCGATTGTGATAGTATGCGTTGTATCATTCAATCTTCCAATCATATCAGAATTTATCATATAGTTTATAGAATGGATATCCGGGAAAGGGTGCTCAATAAAGTATTTTGAACCAAAAAGCCCAAGCTCTTCGCCGGAAAAACAAATGAACAGGTAGTTGTTATTTTTAAGCTTTGAATTGGCAAGCATCTTCGCAAGCTCAATAACGGCGGCTGTTCCGCTGGCATTATCATCAGCTCCGTGGTGTATAGCAGGGGCTCCGGTGTACAAAGAATTATGATCTTCTCCATAGCCAAGATGATCGTAATGGGCGCCAATAATTATGGTATAAGGTGCGCGGTTATCTTTGTAACCTATCACATTATGTCCTACTCTTTTTTTATCGCCAAGCGCTACTTTAAGGTTTATCTTACAATCAGATGAATTATTGATCACATAGTTTTTTGCAATGTTTTGTGTAATAAAAATAACAGGAATTTTTACAGCCTCTGTTTTCTCTTTTGCATTAAAATGTATGTTGTCATCGTTATCGCCGGAGTTATAAACAATCAATGCTGTAGCGCCTTTCAAGGCAATATTTACAGCTTTATCTTTTATTTCATTATCTATATCAAAATGTGGATTGCTCTTATTTTTTTCTACAATATCTTTTACATCCCAAAACCAGGGCATACCTTTTTCTGAAAAAGCCGGAGAGGTAACAGCCTCAACAGATCCATTTGCACTAAAGAGCAAAGGGAAAAAATCCTTTCTTAGAGATAAGCTGCTGTCATTCATAATAAAATGTGTTGCGGGCAAGATCTCTTTTCCTTCATTCATTTCAAAAGGCTGAATAAAACTATTATCTTCTCCTTTAGGTTCCAAGCCAATATTTTTAAATGCATCTTCTATATATTCATAAGCGAGCTTTTCTCCGGAAGTGCCTGTACGTCTGCCTTCCAGCTTATCACTTGCGAGGTAAGTAATCTCAGCACGAAGGTTTTCAACAACAATTTTGTCTTGTTTTTTTAATTTTTGCGCAGCGGCAAAATATGGAGCAGAAAAAATTAGTAAGGCAGAAAAGAGTTTCATTTTCAATCTAAATTATTGCTAACAAAAATAAATGAATAACCGGTGGTAATAAATGAAACTGATGTATGTTTTAATCAGTTTCTTAAATCGTAAGTGAGGCTCAGAGGTTCAGTTTAATTTTGGAGATTAATAAAAATATTGCATACTCATTTAAATATTGCGTTGGTAGGTAATCCGAATAGCGGTAAAAGCTCCTTGTTCAATTCGCTTACAGGCTTACACCAAAAGGTAGGAAATTTTCCTGGCGTAACGGTTGACAAAAAAACCGGCTTAAGTAAAATTTCTGAAAAGCTTTCTGCAAATATTATTGATCTTCCTGGCACTTATAGCCTTTACCCAAGAAGAGATGACGAATGGGTTTCTTATAAGGTATTGCTTGATGATGATAAAGACATAAAAGCAGACATAATTGTTTTAATAGCTGACGCATCTAACCTGAAAAGGAACCTTCTTTTTTGTTCACAGATTATTGACCTGAAACGCCCGGTAATAGTGGCTTTAACGATGATGGATATTGCCGGTAAAAATAATATACAGGTAGATGTTGCCGGCCTTGAAAGAGAGCTTGGCGTGCTTGTGATACCGGTAAATCCACGAAAGAATAAAGGCATTGTTCAATTAAAAAAAGCTATTGAGCAAACTGCCGAAAATATCAACCGCGTTAGAGAAAGAGAGTTCATCCATGCGTCATCTTTTGCGCCGGAAGCTATAATAAAAATTCAAAAAATATTTTCAGGCATCAGCAGTTACCATGCCATGCATTATTTAATTAATCATCAAAGTTTTGCATTAGAAAAACCTCTTCAGGAAAAAATTGAAACAGTAAAGCAAGAGACGAACTTTAACGCTACGAAAACACAGGCCGAAGAAATTTTACAGCGTTATGGAAAAATTAAGACCATCATGCAGCAAACCGTTGTGGAAACGGACCCTTTGCAAAAGGCTTTGTTTACACAAAAGCTGGATAATATTTTATTGCATCGTACCTGGGGTTATCTTATTTTGATTACGGTTCTGTTTCTAATATTTCAAAGTATTTTTTTGCTGGCTCAGTTTCCTATGAATGCGATAGAATGGACATTTGCCAAGGCTGGTGGCTGGCTCAGCGGCATATTGCCTGGTAGCTGGCTTACCGATCTTTTTATTAATGGCATACTTGCAGGCCTCAGCGGCATATTGGTTTTTGTTCCGCAAATAATGATCTTGTTTGGATTAATAACGCTGCTGGAAGATTCCGGCTATATGGCGCGTATTAGTTTTCTTACCGATCGTGTGATGCGAAAAGCAGGCCTTAACGGAAAGAGCGTAATGCCCATGATAAGCGGGCTGGCATGCGCTGTGCCCGCCATTATGAGCGCCAGAAATATTGAAAATAAAAAGGAGCGGCTGCTCACAATTATGTGCACGCCTTTAATGAGCTGCAGTGCGCGGCTTCCTGTGTTTACAGTGCTTATTGCTTTAGTTATTCCTAATAAGATATATCTTTGTTTCATAAGCCTTCAAGGTGTGGTGATGATGCTGATGTATTTTACAGGAACCATAATGGCATTGGTTTCTGCGTATGTAATGAAATGGTTTATAAAAAGTAAAGAAAGAAGTTTTTTTATTCTGGAGCTGCCTGTTTACCGCGAGCCGAGATGGAAAAATGTTCTATACACTATGGTAGAAAAAGCAAAAGTTTTTGTGTTGCAGGCAGGTAAAGTTATAATGGTAATAAGCCTTTTACTCTGGCTGCTGAGCTCTTATGGGCCGCCATCTAAAATGAGAAAAGTGGATGAAAAATATGCTGCATTGAACCAGCCATCAGCCAATACAAATGAACTGGATAAGCTGAAAAAAACTGATCTGCTGGAGAATTCTTATGCAGGTATGCTTGGCCATGCCATTGAGCCTGTTATAAAGCCATTAGGCTACGACTGGAAAATAGGAATTGCTTTAATAACATCTTTTGCTGCACGCGAAGTATTTGTGGGAACTATGGCAACTTTATATAGTGTAGGCGATGATAAAAATGAAAGTAATACAACTTTACGGGCGAAGATGACGGCTGCCACCTGGCCCAGCGGAATGAAAGTGTATACCTTAGCCGCCGGGCTTTCTTTATTAATTTTTTATGTGCTTGCTATGCAATGTATGAGTACATTGGCCATTGTAAAAAGAGAAACGCAAAGTTGGAAATGGCCTCTTATAATGCTTACTTATATGACCGGGCTGGCTTACGTAATGAGTTTTATTACCTATCATATATTTAAATAAAACAAATAATTGATGCTAATTTCTGTGCATTAACAACTCTCCCAATTTTTAGGAGATGCTTTAAACTTGTGCACTTTATCAATATCGTGAGAGGTAATTAAATTTCTTTGCGCAGCTACATCAATTATAGCGTCTAAGTTACATAAGCTATCATGGTATATACCAGCTTCATCAAATGCTTCATCAGCTTCTGTAAACCCGTATGTCATTATGCTTAGCAAACAAACTATTTCCATGGCTTCATCTTTTAAAGCGTTAATAGCTTTCATACTGCTGCCGCCTGTAGATATCAGATCCTCTATTACTACCACTTTGTTACCAAACGCCTCATAGCTGCCTTCTACTTGTTTGCCAAGCCCGTGTTTTTTCTTTTCCGATCTTACGTATATAAAAGGCAACTTCAGTCTATCTGCAATTAAAGCGCCGTAGGATATGCCGCCAGATGCAACACCGCAGATGATGTTTGTTTCAGAAATATATTTTTCATTAATTAAATCAGTAAATCCTGCAATCACTGCATCTCTTTCTTTTACAAAAGAATTTATAATTCTGCAATCGCAATAAATAGGTGATTTAATTCCGGAGGTCCAGGTAAAAGGATCTTTTACATTAATTTTTACTGCCTGAATATCCAATAAATAATTTGCGATTTCGGTGTTTTGGATAGTGAGTGCCATGTAATAAATGAATTATGTTTATGATGAGCGCAAATTATATGGTTTTATTTAAAATCCATATAGTATAATATGTAGTAATGTTATGGCAAGGAGCTACTCAGATAAATACAATTACCAATTGTCTTATGTTTTTTACCGCTGGTAAATCTTCTTATTAATCTTTCTTCACTTTAATACAAGGCTGAAAATAGCCACTACACTGCATTTCGCTAAGCTAAAAGCTACAGTTTATTATATACTACTCTTAAAAACTAAGTATTATGTATTGCATAGTATTAAATTATTTCATATTTTTGCTGCAGAGAATATTCTTTAAAGAAAATAAAATTTAAAATATGAATATTGATAATACTGCAAGCCAGATGCGTAAAGGGGTTTTGGAGTTTTGCATTTTATCTGTAATAAAGCTTGGCGAGGCCTATCCAAGTGATATAATTGATAAAATGAAAAGCGCTAACCTGAATATTCTGGAAGGGACGCTTTACCCTCTTCTTACCAGGCTTAAAAATGCTGAGTTTCTCACGTATCGCTGGGTAGAAAGTAATAGCGGGCCGCCACGTAAATACTTTTCTCTCACAAAAAAAGGAGCTGATTTTTATAAGGAGCTTGAGACCACCTGGTTTGAGCTTGCCAATGCAGTAGAAGCCATAACAGGCAAAAAAAATTAACCACTTCAACTTCAACACAATTTTAAAAGACAAACATGAAAAAAGTAATTAATATAAATTTCCAGGGAGCAATAGTTCCAATAGAGGAAACATCTTATGAATTGCTGAAACAATATACCGAAAGCCTGCGCAATTATTTTGCAAACGAGCAGGGAAGAGATGAGATCATCAACGACATCGAAAGCCGCATCAGTGAACTGTTTCAGGAACGCCTGAAAAAAGGAGCTACCTGTATTACAGACGACGATGTAAATGCTATCATAAATAATATGGGACGCCCGCAGGATTTTGAAGATGCAGGTGCAGGCCAGCAAAATGATAATTCTCAAAGTAATCAAAATACAAAAAGCGAAACCGTGTTTGATACTAATTGGAACTGGAAAGGCAAGCGGCTTTACAGAGATGAGAATCATAAAATATTAGGAGGCGTATGCAGTGGCATAGCAGCTTACTTTGGTATTGATCCGGTAATTGTTCGTGTATTGTTTATCATATCCGGCATTGGTATTCTTTTGTACATATTACTATGGGTTTTTGTGCCAGGCAGCAATTCTTTGGTTAACGGTGTGCGCAAAAGACTGTACAGGAATGCTGACGAAAAAATAATCGGGGGTGTATGCAGTGGTATGGGCAGCTATTTTAATATTAACCCATGGCTGATACGTTTTCTTTTTCTAATACCTTTTATATCATTCTTTTTCAGGTGGGGTCACATAGGCGCTTTAACGTTTCCCAATTTCATAAGCTTTTCTTTCAGCCCGGGCACTTTTATCATTTATATTATTCTTTGGCTGGTAATACCAGAAGCTACTACCACTTCTGAAAAGCTGGAGATGAAAGGCGAGAAAATTGACCTCAACTCTATCAAGAACTCCGTGGTAGAAGAGATGAAAGGGGTGCAGGAAAGAGTAACTAAGCTGGGCAAAGAAGCCGGCAATATAGCAAAAGAAAAAACCGGTCAAATGGGCAAGGAAATGCAATACGCCGCAAAACGCAGCGGTGGCATACTGGGCAATATTATAGTTATGATCTTTAAAATATTTGCCTACTTTATCCTGGGTTGCGTTGCACTATCGCTTATCATAGCGCTGTTTGCGCTGGCAGTTGTTTCCATTGGTTTATTTCCTTTAAAAAATTTTATTTTAACTGATGGGTGGCAAAACACGCTGGCATGGGGGACACTCATATTTTTTATAGCCGTTCCGGTTATTGGCATTATTACTTTTATTATAAGAAGAATTGCAAGAATAAAGAAAAGCAACCGGATGGTTCGCTATACATTTTTGAGCTTGTGGTTTGTAGGTATAGTTTGCTTTGTTTCGCTCATTGCATCTGTAAGCATAGATTTTAGAAAATTAAGTTCCTCAAATGAAGAACAGATCACGTTAACTAATCCTGCCGTAAAAAGCCTTGAGATTAATTCTTTCAATAATAAAAAATATTATAGAAATGAGAACTGGCTTAGATTTCAGCCTTTTGCAACTTTTGAAGATACCGTGTATGTTGATAATGTAAAAATAAAAATTGAAAAATCTTCTACAGATAGCTTTCAGGTAGGTGTAATAAAATGGTGCAACGGCAGCACAAGAAAGAATGCAGATACATTAGCATCGCTTATAAAATTTCATGTGGCACAAAATGATTCTGTTTTAAATGTAGACCGCGCTGTGGCCATCAACATGACAGATAAATTTCGTAACCAGAGTGTAGAAATGATCGTCTACGTTCCCGTTGGCCATCAAATAACCATAAACAGAAATGTAAGTTATAATCGTATAAGATTTAACGGGCCCTGGAATAATGATGATGGAAACGATTGGAACGATGAAGACTATTATTACGATTACGGAGTTACTTATATAATGAAAGAGAATGGCTTGTTTACCTTGAATGGTATACCCTCTGATAAAGCGAAAGATGATAACTGGAGCTCGAATGATAATAATGACGATGAGCCTGGAAATACCAATGGTTACAGGTATAGCCCTTCCGATGGGTCAGACTCTGTAAAAGAAAAGCAGATACAAAAGATGGAAGCATCAATAGATTCATTAAAAAAAGAAAGGCAAAAAGAAATGATGCGATTAAAAGATTCGCTTCGCAATGCAAAAGACAGCATTCAAAAGAAAATAGATAAGCTGGATGTAAGGCCGGTAAAAAATATTCAGTCTTTAGATCATTTTAAAAAAAATACTTATGATTTTGTAATGTATATATAAAACATCTTTGTTAAGGTTGAAGTTGGATAAAGGTTTCATGCAAAGCATGAGGCCTTTTTTTATAGAACAATAAAAACAAAATGGTGTATTAAATCTGGGACAACAACAATAGTTTCATATAAATTTGCACGTTCAATAATAAATAATGAGAAATACACCGTTTACTCAAAAGCACATTGAGCTTGGTGCAAAGATGGCGGAGTTTGCAGGCTACAACATGCCCATAAGTTATTCAGGCATTGTAGAAGAGCATTTGGCAGTACGAAAAAACGCAGGAATATTTGATGTAAGCCACATGGGCGAGTTTATTATAAAAGGAGATAAAGCCCTGGATCTTATTCAATCGGTAACAACAAATGATGTATCGAAACTTGCAGCCGGCAAAGCCCAATACAGTTGTTTTACCAACAATAAAGGCGGCATAGTAGATGATCTTATAGTGTATTGCCTTGAAGAAAATAACGTGTACATGATAGTGGTAAATGCCTCTAACATCGGCAAAGACCTGAAGTGGCTGCAGGAGCATAATAAAGACCAGGCAGAGTTGCACGACATTTCTGAAAAGACGTGCCTGCTGGCCATTCAGGGGCCGAATGCTACAAAAATTTTACAGCCGCTTACAGAAGTAGACATTTTAAATTTAAAATATTACACTTTCGTAAAAGGCACTTTTGCAGGGGTTGATAATGTTTTAATAAGCGCCACCGGCTACACCGGCTCGGGTGGGGTGGAAATATATTTTGAAAATAATAATGCGGAACAAATATGGGATAAAATTTTTGAGCAGGGCAGGCAGTATGACCTGAAACCAATTGGGCTTGCCGCAAGAGATACCTTGCGGCTCGAAATGGGTTATTGCCTTTATGGAAATGATATAGATGATGACACAACACCCTTAGAAGCCGGGCTTGGATGGATCACAAAGTTCAATAAAGAATTTACTGCAAAAGATATTTTACTAGAGCAAAAAGAAGAAGGAATAGAAAAAAAACTGGTAGGGTTGGAAATGATTGAAAAAGGAATACCGCGCCACAATTATGAAATTAAAGACAGCGAAGGCGCCACAATTGGCTGCGTTACAAGCGGTACACAATCACCATCACTCAACAAAGCCATTGCCATGGGTTATGTTGATATGCCTTTTACAAAAACTGGTACACAGGTTTATATAAAAATAAGAGATAAATTAGTAACTGCCAGGGTAGTTGCCATTCCGTTCAGCTAAAAGAATTACAGAAGCCTGCCCTACATGAAAACAACAAAAGACAACCAGCCTTCGATATATACTTGCCTGTCTCCTGCATTGTTGCACCTTTACGATATAAGCAGCAGCATTATTGTTATTATTGATGTATTAAGAGCCACCTCCACTATTGCTACAGCTTTATACAATGGCGCCAAAAGCATTATACCCGTTGATAGCGTTGCAGAATGTATAAAACTCGGTAAGCAAATGGATGTAATTACAGCGGGAGAAAGGGATGGGAAAATTGCAGAAGGGCTTACATACGGCAATACGCCATTACAATACTCCCGGAAGTTTATAGAAAATAAAACACTTATTCTTACTACAACCAATGGCACCAGGCTTTTGCACATGGCTTTGGCTGCCGGTGCGCAGGGCATTATCACCGGTTCATTTGGCAATCTTTCTGCTGTATGTAATTATCTTCTTTTGCAAAAGAAAAATGTAATACTTGCCTGCGCCGCCTGGAAAGATAAAATAAATATAGAAGATACCCTGTTTGCAGGCGCCGTTATAAACCATATAAAAAGTAATTTTTATATAGACTGTGATGCTTCAAAAATTGCCGAGGTATTATACCTGCAGGCACAGGACGACCTGTTTATTTTTATGAAAAATAACCATGCTTCACACTTTGAAAGACTTATGAGTTATAACCTGGAAGAAGATATAAAATATTGCCTGGTAAAAGACAATGCAAACATACTCGTGCGCTATGTAGATGGGCGTCTCTTTGCAGACCACATTCATTCTTAAAGCCATCTTTCTTCTTTTAAAAGCGCTGTTAATTTCTCCTTCACTCCTTTTTTATTTACTTTTGCAAATTGTTCTTTTTTTACTTAATAAAAAGAACACATAACCACTAAGACCGGTAAACAACATTTATATTGGCGCTTCCTCACTTAATAAAATATATATACAATTCAGGAACTGATGAAGTGATCCGGCGTGGTAAAAAAATACATACGCTCGGCTATGTGGAATTAGCAGACCATGATGACCTGATGCGCACCGTTAACTTTCGGGTAAGAGACGACAGCTATACTACTTTTTACAAAGTAAGTGTTCAGAATTATGATGATCCCAAAGGCATTTCTGTCCGGTGTTCCTGCCCGTATAACCTCGGCGAAATATGCAGGCACGAGGCGGCTGCTTTATTCCAGTTGCAGGATATTATTGACAGAAATCTATTATCATCAGGCAATATTCATTCTTATGATCAAAAACACACGATCGTAAAAATGAAATTTATTGACCTGAAAACTATAAGAATGCTTACGGGCCAGGATAATTATACTGAAGCCGAAGAACTTGAGCAATCGGGCACGCTGGCTATCATAAACGCAGCCCACGAAAAAGTAGAGGCGCTCATAGATGATAATGGGAAAAAAATAAAAATATTTATTCAAAAAAACGAAGAAAGAAATTTTGATACCGCGTGCCAGTGCAGCGATAAATCTCATTTGTTGTGCCGGCATAAAACAGCGCTGTTTCTGTATTTACTGCATAAAGGCGGCGCAAATTATTTTGATAGCATAAGAAATTGGGATAAAGAAAAAAATAAGTTATTAGAGCTGTACGGCTATAGTTTAAATGAGGATATCAACGGAAAGTTTGAATTTATTTATAAAGAAGGGAAGCCTTTTTTAAAAGTGCTTGATCCATCAATAAAGCGTGTGGTACAGCCGGTTATTATTAACGGAAGAAGCGCTTCGCAACAGCAGGATACTTCTGTGCAAACAGAAGTGGTAGCCAGGCAAAAAAAGGCTGCAATCGTTTTTAATGCCAACCAAAAAGCGTTTCCATTTTTTACAGTGGATATAGTGGAAGGCGATTATGATGAAGAGAATGAAAAGATGATTGGCAAAGTGGAAAAGTTAGATCTTGGAAAATTTGTTAATACAGATTTTTTTTCTGAAAATGATAAAAATTTAATTCAGCACGCAAGAAAACTGCAGCCAGCGGAGATCAATAAATACCTCGATCGTAATTCGCCTTTTAGCGGCTTTTGGGAAAATATAATTCAACAGGAAAACGAAGAGCTGCCCGAAGAAACCAAGTTGCTGATAACAGAATTTCTTCATCCAAAATTTAAAAAATTATTAGAGGGAAATCCTGTGATGTATTATTTGCCGGCCGGCAAAAAATTTAGTACAGAAGGTTTACAAAGAATATATGCCGCGCAAAGCCCGCCGATACTTAGTTTCAGGGCATCTTCTTCTGGAGCCAATTATGCTTTTGATAGTTCTGTAAAGTTGGATACTAATGAAATTAATGTATCAGATAATGAGTGGAAAAGTTTGTTACTGTTTTTATATGGCAATGAAATTTTTTTATGGAACAAAGCAGAAGATGTTTTAGTTGCGCAAAAATTTACTAATGCATTGCAGGTTCCTGCGGGGGAATGGCCTTCTTTTTTAAAAGAAGTGGTGATGCCTTTATCAAAAGATTATGCAGTTAATTTTGATAAGAACTTAATAAAAGAAACCAAAGATGGCGAGCCGGACATAAGTTTATTGTTAGAAGAAAAGGGCGATTATCTTGTGTTTCAGCCGGTGTTCAGCTACAAAGGCTTTAATGTAAGGCCGGATGATAAAGAAATAATAATTGTTCCCGATCATGATAAAATAGTTTCTGTAAGGCGCAACCTCAAAGCCGAGGAGGAGTTTCGCGATAAGCTTGCAGGGCTGCATTCACAATTTTTACAAAAGCATAAAGATAGCTTTGTTTTGAAAGGGCCTGATGTTTTAAAAAATAACTGGTTCTTCTTATTTGTGGATGCCATGAAGGAAATGAAGGTGCCGGTGTATGGCTACAATTCTTTAAAAAATTTTAGATTCAATACGGCAAAGCCTTCCACGCAGATACACCTCAGCAGCGGTCTCGACTGGTTTGATGCAAAAATTGAATTATCATTTGGCGAACAAAGAATAGGCATTGAGGAAATAAAAAAAGCGCTTACAAACAAGCAATCTTTTATACAGCTCAATGATGGATCGCTCGGTATTTTGCCGGACGAATGGATCAGCAAATATGCATTGCTTTTTAAAGTAGGAGAAGGGAAAACTAATAAGCTGCGGCTCTCCCGGTTTCATTTAAGTGTGATAGATGACCTCTATGAAAAACGCGATGAAAAGGAATTATCATTTGAGCTGGATGAGAAATACGAACGGCTTCGTAGTTTTAAAAGCATACCTGAAACCACTGTGCCTGCTGAGCTTATGGATAAGCTGAGGCCTTACCAGGTTTCTGGTTTTAACTGGCTTAATTATCTTAACACAGTTGGCTGGGGCGGTATACTTGCAGATGATATGGGGCTTGGTAAAACAGTGCAGGCATTAAGTATGCTTTCTCATTATGCTATTGAAAATAAAGAGCTGAAGGCATTGGTAGTGTGCCCTACCACGCTCATCTATAACTGGGAAAATGAAATAAAAAAGTTTACGCCGTCGCTTACCTGGTGCATTCATCATGGAAGCATGCGTACGCGCAGAGCCGATGATTTTAAGCAATACAATATTATTATTACTACTTATGGAACCCTGCGCAGCGACATACAATTAATGATGGATATTTTATTTGATTATGTAATTCTCGACGAATCGCAGGCAATAAAAAATCCATCATCAAAAGTGACGAAAGCCGCATGTCTGCTCACTTCCAGAAACAGGCTTTGCATGAGTGGCACGCCGTTGCAAAACAATACGTTTGATATTTATGCCCAAATGAATTTTTTAAATCCCGGCTTGCTGGGAACAATGGAGTTTTTCAAAAATGAATTTTCAACGCCGATTGATAAATTTGGTGAGCAGGAACAAAAAGATCATTTGCGTAAGCTTTTATTTCCTTTTATTTTAAGAAGAACCAAAGAGCAGGTTGCCAAAGACCTTCCTGAAAAAACAGAAACGATATTATTTTGCGAAATGGAAGACGAACAAAGAAAAGTGTACGAAGCCTATCGTAATTCCTACAGAGATAAAATACTGGGCGTAATAGAAGATGAAGGAATTGACAGGTCGCAGCTTACTATATTGCAGGGATTAATGAAGCTGCGCCAGATATGCGATAGCCCTGCCATATTAAATGAGGAAGAAAAATATCCCAATCATTCTATAAAACTGGATGAGCTCACAAGAGAGATAACTGAGAACATTGGCGAGCATAAAGCGCTGGTGTTTTCGCAGTTCCTGGGAATGCTTGCCCTCATAAAAGAAAAGCTCAAAGAAAATAATATTCCTTTCGATTATTTTGATGGCAGTACACCGCCACACGAGCGGGAGCGTGCTATACAAAACTTTCAGACAAATGATGATTCGAGGGTGTTCCTTATTTCGCTGAAAGCCGGTGGTGTCGGGCTTAATCTTACTGCGGCCGATTATGTTTATATCGTGGATCCCTGGTGGAACCCGGCTGTAGAGCAGCAGGCGATAGACCGTACACACCGCATCGGCCAAACCAAAAATATTTTTGCTTACAGAATGATTTGCAAGGATACGATCGAGGACAAAATTTTACAGCTCCAGGAGCGTAAACGCATCCTTGCAAAAGAATTAATTTCCGACGACCAGACTTTTGTGAAAGGCCTCAGCAAAGAAGATGTGGAATATTTATTCAGTTAATCGTACTACTAAGAAGTGATGAATTCTTTCAGCCTTTGAAAGTCTCTTTTATTTCCTGATTCGAACATCGCAATAAAATTTTTTGTAAGGCTGTTAAGAAACAGTGAGAACGCAGTTTTTTTTGGGTAAAGATGATTTTTCATAATTGGATTTTTAAGAGATTATTAGCGGTAATACTTGTAAAATAAATAAAGACGTTTATGTTTTACAAGAGCACAACCACTCAATTATTTATTCAGTAATTTCCGCAGCTACCAGGAAATGTTTCTATTGCGCAATCTTGTTTTATTTTTTGTATAAAATTTTATGTTATAAAACTCGTGGCTTTGTGTAAGCTTTTCATATAAATTAAAAAAAAGATTTTTTAATAAAAAAGAAGAGCTGCTATTGGTTTTTGTATTCATAAAAAATGGATTTAAAAAGTAAACGTATCATTTAGATAATTATTTTATAACAATAATTTAGAAACAAAAAATAATAATACAATTAACTAACACAACAATAAAATGACGACATAACTTTTTCAGCATTGTGTAACTTTACTTTATGCATAATTATCTTGATGATTTAAACGAGCCGCAACGCGAAGCAGTGCTCCATCGCGAGGGGCCGGTAATGATTGTTGCCGGCGCAGGAAGCGGCAAAACAAAAGTGCTTACTACACGCATTGCACACCTGCTGGCAACAGGTATAGATCCATTTAATATACTGGCATTAACCTTTACCAACAAAGCCGCCGCAGAAATGAAAGAGCGCGTAGAGCGCATTCTTGGAAACAATGAAGCAAGAAATATTTATATCGGCACTTTTCATTCAGTGTTTGCGCGTATTCTGCGGGCTGAAGCAGATAAAATAGGCTACCCGAGAAACTTTACTATTTATGATACAGATGATGCAAAAAGTGTTGTAAAAGCTGTGGTGAATGAGCTAAATCTTGATGATAAACATTATAAGCCTAATACTGTTTACAATAGAATTTCTGCAGCAAAAAATGCACTGATCACTCCTGAAGAATATATTATAGATTTTAATTTACAACAAGAAGATTTGCGGTCAAACCGCCCAATGATAGGGCAGATATATCTTGCATATTGCAAGCGTTGTTTTAAAAATGGCGCCATGGATTTTGATGATCTTCTTTTGAAATTTTACCTGCTTTTAAAAACGCACGCCGAAAGTCTGAGCAAGTACCAGCGCAAGTTTAAATACATAATGATAGATGAATACCAGGACACAAATACTGCCCAATACCAGATCATAAAACTACTGGGCGCCATGCACGAAAATGTGGCTGTAGTGGGCGATGATGCACAAAGCATTTACAGCTTTCGCGGGGCAACTATCGAAAACATTTTGCAGTTTCAAAAAGATTATGATGAAGTGAAGATAGTAATGCTGGAGCAAAACTACAGGAGCTCTCAAAGCATTTTGCATATTGCCAACAGTGTAATTGCGAACAATAAAGGACAGCTTCCTAAAAAACTCTGGACGAGTAACGAACAGGGCGAGAAGATAAAGCTGGTGCGCACAGCAACAGACAACGATGAAGGCAAATATATTGCAGACGCTATCCAGGAGCAGAAATTGCGCAATCATTATCGTAATAACGATTTTGCAATTTTATACAGAACCAATGCGCAAAGCCGCAGCTTTGAGGAAAGCCTGCGCCGCATGAACATTGCTTACAGAATTTATGGTGGTATTAGTTTTTATCAAAGAAAAGAGATTAAGGATTTTCTAAGTTATCTCAGGGTAATTGTAAATCCCGGTGATGAAGAAGCCTTAAAGCGCATCATTAATTTTCCGGCAAGAGGTATAGGAAAAACAAGTATAGAAAAAGCAATTCTTTTTGCAAATGAAAATAATATTTCTATGTGGCAGGTGCTGGAGCGTGCTGCAGAGTTTGGCTATAAGGCATCCACGTTAGAAGTTATCAGCAACTTTATCATTATGATAAAAATGTTTCAGAGCGAGCTGCAAAAGAAAAATGCTTATGATGTTTCGATCTTAGTGGGCAAAAATACAGGTATAGTGAAAGAGCTTTTTAATGATAAAACAACAGAAGGCCTTGCGAGATATGAGAACCTGCAGGAACTGCTAAACTCAATAAAAGAGTTTACAGAAACACCCACTGAAGATGGCGAATTGCTTGATAAAAGCCTGGGTAGTTACCTGCAGCAGATAACACTTTTAACTGATGCTGATGATGACAAAGGCGAAAGTGATGTGGTAAAGCTTATGACGATACATGCAGCCAAAGGGCTTGAATTTCCTGTAGTTTTTGTGGGTGGCCTGGAAGAAACTTTATTTCCAAATGCCATGTCAATCAACACACGCGAAGAGCTTGAAGAAGAAAGAAGGTTGTTTTATGTGGCTGTTACGCGTGCCAAGCAAAGACTTTGGCTTACGTATGCCAACTCACGTTACCGTTTTGGGAACTTAACACAAAATGATCCCAGCCGGTTTATAGATGAAATGCCCGAAGAGCGCCTGGACAGGGCGTTTGCTGGTGGTAACACACGAAATGCGCAGACGACTCACTGGAATGCCGGTAATAACACTAATTCTTTTTTTGAAAATAGATCTTCTTATAAAGCCAAGCCTGCAGAAAAGCCATCTTACACCATAGCCGCTCCGATTATAAAGATTAAAGAGCACGTACCAACGGAAGGCTTTGCTCCAAGTGACACTACTAATTTGGTGCAGGGGCAAAAAGTAGAACATAAGAAATTTGGCTTTGGAGAAGTAATAAAAATGGAAGGAGCTGCTCACAACCCAATTGCCACTGTAAAGTTTGAGCATAATGGAGAAAAGAAAATTATGCTTAACTATGCGCAGCTTCGCATTGTTACATAAAACGATGTATTTTTTTACAAAAAAGTAAAGTTTGCTTAAGCCGGCATTACACGCCAGCAATAAATTAAGATGAAATAACAGTAACTTTGCTTTTCAATTTTTTTTATGATCAAAACAGGTAATCCGGTTATAAGCATTTATACCGAAATGACGCCTAACCCTGAGACAATGAAGTTTGTTGCCAACAAGCTTTTATATCCTGGTAAGAGCATCGAGTTTCAGGATGAGGCAAGCGCCAAAGCATCGCCGCTGGCGATGGAACTTTTCAGTTTTCCTTTTATAAAATCAGTTTTTATTGCAAGCAATTTTATTACGCTTACTAAAACCAATGATACCGAAGACTGGCAGGATGTTATCCCTTCTGTGAAACAATTTTTACGCGAGTATCTTGAAGAAGGCAAACTGGTGGTAGATGATGAACAAATAGCTGCAAGAAAGCAAGAAAGCACAAATGATATAAGCGCAGATGATGGCGATGTAGTAAAAAGAATAAAAGAACTTTTGGAAAATTATGTAAAGCCTGCAGTGGAAATGGACGGCGGCGCTATACAGTTTAAAAGCTACGAAGATGGTAAAGTAAACCTCATGTTGCAGGGAAGCTGCAGTGGCTGCCCTTCATCGATGATAACCTTAAAAGCGGGCATAGAAGGCATGATGAAACGCATGATTCCTGAGGTAAAAGAAGTGGTTGCCGAAGCTGATTAAAAAATTATAGCATGATTTATCAGGACATCAAAGAAAGACTAATTAATAAAATTAAAGAGACGTCTGATACTTCTATACTGGAAGAAGTGGCTAATATTTTTGAATTAAATGAAAAAGAAACTATATATCAGTTAAATGATGCGCAACAGGAAGCCATTACAGATGCAAGGTCTCAGATAAAAGAGAACCAAATACTTACCAACGAACAAGTTGATAATAAAACAAATGAATGGCTAAACGAATAATTTGGACATTCCGTGCTTATGAAGAAAAGATTGCGATTTTACATTATTGGAACACACAAACCCACTCTAAAGTTTATAGCAGAAAGCTGAATCTTCTTTTTGAAAAGGCTATAAAATCAATAAGTAAAATGCCTCATATTGGCCGCCTCTCTAATATAAAAGGTGTTCGTGTAAAGCTTCTTAAAGATTACCTTATTTTTTATGAGGAAAAAGAAAGTATAATATATATTCTTTCAATTTGGGATAGCAGAAGAGATCCCGGAGAAGCGCCTTATAAATAAAAAATAAAGATTCAATTCCTAATAAGGAACTTAGTTAAAACAATTTCAGCTTATTTGAATCTTTCAGCCATTTATCACCAGTTTATTGCAGATATGCAGCACACTTCGCTGCTGGAATACATTGCTGTTATCTTCGGAATTATAAGTGTGTGGTACAGCCGTAAAGAAAATATTCTTGTTTATCCCATCGGCCTGGCCAATACCATTCCCTATGTTTTTATTAGCATACATGGAAGCTTGTTTGGGGAAGCCTCTGTAAATTTTTATTATACCGTTATGAGCATTTATGGTTGGTTTTTATGGACAAAAAAGAATAATCGAAAGCAGCACATTGTTTTAATAACCTATTCCGGCAAAACGGAGTGGCTAATGCAAATTGGTTTCTTTACTGTTTTTTATATCTCATTTTTTATATCACTCATCTACCTTAAAAAAAATTTTTCAGCGGGTGCTATACCCTGGGCAGATGCCTTTGCCAGCTCTACAGCTTTTACCGGCATGTGGCTTATGGCACGCAAAAAAGTGGAAAGCTGGTATTGGTGGATTGCTACCAACGTAGCTTCCATTCCGTTATACTTCGTAAAGCATTATGTTTTTACCAGTGTTTACTATATTATTTTGTTAGTGATGGTTTTTTGGGGCTTGAAAGAATGGATAAGCAGGGCTAATAAATATGTAACAAAAAAAGAAGTGATAGCTGAATGGAAGCAATAAAAAAAATTGTGGTTATAGGCCCGGAATCAACGGGCAAAAGCACCTTATGCAGCCAGCTTGCAGCGCATTATAACACTTTGTGGGTGCCGGAATATGCCAGGGAATATCTTGAAAAAAATGGAACAAATTATTCTTACGATGACCTGCTGGCCATAGCAAAAGGACAAATTAATTCAGAGGAAAAATTTAGTAATAAATATTCAACATCAAACATTCAACATCAACCATCAAACCTGCTTTTTATTGATACAGATATGTATGTAATGAAAGTTTGGTGCGAATACGTTTTTGGTAAATGCCACAACTGGATATTGACCCGCATTGCAGAAAGAAAGTATGACGGCTATTTGCTTTGCAACCCTGACCTGCCCTGGACCCACGATAGTTTAAGAGAATATCCGGATGAAAAAGTAAGAAAAAAATTATATCATTTTTATAAAGAATTAATGATTAACCAAACGGTTCCCTGGATAGACATTAGTGGCAGCTATGATGAAAGATTGAATAAAGCAGTAAATTTTATTAATAAACTAATAAGTTAGTTATAAAAAATCATTTCAATAAAGCCTTAATATCAGGATCGGCTTCGAGGTTATTCATTTGATGTAAAATCCACGGGTATCTGGAAGCTACATGCGCAGATAAAGGCTTGATGGTATACCCTTTCGGGTTGGGTAAACAGGCAGCTATTAACGCAGCTTGCTTTCTGGTTAGCTCTTTTGCTGATCTTTTAAAATAATATTCCGATGCGGCTTGTGCACCGAATATGCCATCACCCATTTCTGCAATATTTAAATACACTTCAAGAATTCTTTTTTTACTCCAAAAGGCTTCTATCATAAAAGTAAAATATACTTCAAGCGCTTTGCGAAAATAACCGCCGTGCTGCCATAAAAAAACATTTTTAGCCACTTGCTGGCTTATAGTGCTGGCGCCTTTTAGCGATTTATTTTTTTGGTTATGCTTCATTGCTTTTTGGATACTTTTAAAATCAAAGCCGTTATGATCAGGAAACAACTGGTCTTCGCTTGCCATTACAGCGAGCTTTACATTTGGGTTCATATCGTCTATGCTTATATATTTTCTATGCAGCCCGCGGCCCTGCAATACGCTTACAGTTTGGGTAATAGTTATTGGCGGATTGATCCATTTGCAAAAAAGAATATAAGCTATTGAAAAAAGAAATGCATACAGAAAAAATTTTGCTGTAAAACGCAACGCTCTTGCTAAAAATGAGCGTTTTTTCTTTTCTGTTTTATTTTTCAAAAACGCAGGTTTATTTTACGCCAACATATTCAAGGGTATATTTTTTACCGAGACGAATTCCTTTCGAGTTTGACCTCGCAAGAAGATAGCCAATGCCGGCGAGAAGGGCTGCACCGCCCACCAGATATGGGCTTGCATAATACTGCGTGCCTGGCTTTGTAAATAACCATGTGCCGAGCCCAATAACTGTAATTACCAAACCGCCACCTATCAGTGCACCGCCGGAGCCTGCCCAGCTAAACTTTTTATTTCTGTCTTTTCCAAAGCCAACAATCTCTTTGTAGTTAATTGAAAAATTATATCTGCCCACAGTATCTAATATATAAACGCCAACTGTGGTTGGTATTTGCCTTATATCGTACTGCACAAGAAATACAGAATCGTGATTAATGGCTGTAACATAATTATTATAATAAGGCTTCGACGTGGTATAGAAGCTAACCTGGCTGCCGGGAAAATAAGTTTGAAAAGTGCGGCCCTTTTTTCTAAGAATTAAAATATCTGATGACTGGGCATTACAAACAGATAGCGCTGATGAAATAAGAATAATAAAACATAATGCTTTTATCATTTAGCATATTTTTTTACAAAAAACAAAACACCAGTAAACAATACCGTTCCAAAAACTATAAGAATAAACCCCGAAACTTTATTTATTAGTTTAATGTTTTTTATAGTAAGCTTTGAGCGGAGCTTGCCTGCGAGCGTCACCTTTCCTACGTCTGCGCTCATGTTTAAAAGCAATGCTGTTCCAAAAATTATAACACGTTCCCGGGCAGTATGCGTTATGGCAATAGCGGTGGCAGCAGTGAGCCAGAAGGCCAACACAGCGGGATTGAGCGTATTAAGTAAAAATCCTTGTATAGCAATTTTCACATGGTCGCTTGCCCTAAGAGGTGGCAAAGAAACATCTTCGGGGTGCAAAGAAACTTTTTTAAAGAAAAGATAAAATATACCCATTGTTATTAAGAAAAAACTTCCTGCAATGCCAATTATTTTTTTAAAATCCATAAGGCGGGTTACCAGCTCACTGAAGGCGTTACTTAAAATAACCAATAAAAAATCGCTTACCCACACGCCGGCAACAAAGCTATAACCCCCTTCTTTGCCATTATTAATGCTTTGCTTGATGATGGTAAAAACAACCGGCCCTACGGAAATGGCCAGTAGCAGGCCCATCGCAAGACCTTTAAGTATTGCTTCAAGAACATCTGCCATTTAAAGAAAAAATTTTATTGAAATAAAAGAAGGCTTTTTTAAAGCTTACATTTCTAAAGCATTCGTATGTACTGAAATATAACTGCAATGAGTTATACTTTTTCACTTTGTAAAAACTTATGCCAGTCTTCCAGTATTTTACCTTTTAATACTCTTGGAAACTTGTGCTGGCCACCCACCTTGCCTTTCAACCTCATGAAATCCATAAAAGTATTTTCACTTAAAACATCTACAAAAATTTCTTTCAGGGCGTGCTTTCTTTCTACTTCGTAATCATCATTAAGCTCTTTAAGTTTTTCATCTATCATTATCTTCAGCCTTTCAGCATTTACAGCATCGTCGGTTGCTATAAACCAATGATGCGCAAAAAAATTGCCATAAGGTATGCCAGCCACTGTAAACTCTCCTATTGAAATATTAAGCTCTTCACTTACCAGCTTTATGGCATTGTTCATATTATCCACGCTTAAATGCTCGCCCACCAAACTTAGAAAATGCTTGGTTCGGCCGGTTATAATTATTTCGCTTTTACTTTTATCTACAAACTGAATGGTATCGCCGATAAGATACCGCCATGTGCCTGCATTGGTGCTGATAAGAATGGCATAATTCTTATTTTCTTCCACCTCATGTATCATGTAGGTTTCAGGATCTGCAACCATATTGCCCTCGCTGTCAAAATTGTTATAATCAAAAGGCACGAATTCAAAAAAGATATTATTATTCGTAACCAGTTTCATCCCTTTAGCATCCTGCCGGTTTTGGTAAGCAAGAAATCCTTCGCTGGCAAGGTAGGTTTCAATATAGGTAATGGGCTTGCCTAACAATTTTTTAAACCCTTTTTTATAAGGCTCCAAAGCTACACCTCCATGAACATAAAAGGCAAGATTAGGCCACATTTCATGAATATTTTTGAGGTGGTATCTTTCTATCACTTTTTCCATGCAAAGCTGCACCCATGCAGGCACACCCACCAAAAAAGCTATATCCCACTCAGGCGCTTTTTCCACTATTTCATCCAGCTTCTTTGACCAATCAGTGTTCTTTGCTATTTTTTTGCCGGGCTTATAAAAACCCTGAAACCAGAATGGAATATTCTTGGCCTGTATGCCACTGAGATCACCCGCATAATAAGTGGCCGATTTTTGTAAATGTGTGCTGCCGCCCAGCATAAGCCAGCCTTTGCCCACAGATGACTTAGGAACATTATTGTACGTTGCCAGGCTCATCAGCTGGCGGATGCTGGTTAGCGTATTAGACCGTATGAGCTCTTTTGTAATGGGGATATATTTACTGGAAGAATCGCTGGTGCCGCTGCTTAATGCGAAAAACTTTATAAGCCCGGGCCAGCATACATCAGGCTTTCCATCTAAAGCACGATGCCACCAGTCATGAAAAATTTTACTATAATTATAGGTGGGCACTTCCTGTTGAAAAGCACGGTAGGTAAGCCTGTGCAACAGAATTTCATCGAAAAGATATTGCTGTCCAAACTCAGTGAAGCGGGCTTTTCTCAGCAATTTTCTCAGTACCCTTAGCTGTTGCTTTTTTGGCGAAGTAATAGGAATTCTTAACGCCTTGCTTAAAGATTCTGGTAACCTTAAATCTATTAATGCCATTCAGTTAAATAGTTGAGACTTCAACAAATTTAGTGAATAGTAGCGCACAACAGCAATAAATTACACGGGCTGACAGATACAGATTATTATTGGCAAATTTTGCTGATAATTATAAGAAAAACATTTGCTGAAAGGGTTTTTTATAAAATGATGCGGGCGATGCATTCATTAGTTTTTTAATTATTCACGTTTCATAAAAAAATTAATCTAATTTTACTGGCGATTGACTGCTATAATAATGGTTTTCTGGATAATATTTTAAGAAAAAACAAATCATAATCTTTACATGTATAATCACATCTGGAAAAAATATTTACCTATTATTAAAATATTGATGAAAAAATCTGCGGGTGGTGTACAGTTGCTGGATCTAAACCGCATTGATTTTGAAAGAGCCGGTACAGGCCGCAAAGCAGGCTATAAATTTACGATTGAGTTTACCGATGGAAAAGTTGGCAATGTAATAAGTGGCTCATCGCTCGCAATGAACCTTGCTTCAGTAATATTGGAAGATGATAATGCCAAACAAATATTAAATGAAGGTAACTATGAAGTAAGCCTGAATACAAAGTTTCAGCTTTCAATAAAAAATATAGTATCAGAAGAGGAGAAACAATCGCCTGAAAAAGACAAGGAAGCAGTGGAAGAAGAAAGTGAATAACCCGGCTGATAACTGATGTAACTAACCAGATGACACCACGATCAAAAAGATATTATCAAAAGAGACAAAAAGATAGCGGCGAAAAGAAAGGATCCGTTAGCAACGCCGGCTACAACGAGGAAAATGCTGTAACTTCAAAGCAATATCCCAAAGCTAATCCAGCTCCCCCTAAAGCAAAAGACGATCCTCAGGATGATACGTTAAGCAGCCAGAGCAAGCCTTCATAAAACATAACACATTACAAAGTTTGTTATCTGCCATAAATATATATTGTTTACTCTAACAACTTGTTTTAAAGCCAATGCCAGAAGGCCCTTCAATAATCATTGCCAAAGAAAGCATTCTTTCTTTTAAGGGTAAAAAAGTAATAAACGCAGAAGGCAATACAAAACTGGATATCACAGCAATTTCAGGAAAAACAATAACCGATATCAGAAGCTGGGGCAAGCACCTGTTAATATCCTTTAAAGATTTTTCACTGCGAATACATTTTATGATGTTTGGCAGCTACCGGGTAAATGAACGTAAAGATGCGCCTGCGCGGCTGCGGCTTACGTTTAAAGAGGGAGAAATTAATTTTTATACCTGCTCAATAAAATTTATTGATGAATCGCTTGATGAAGTATATGACTGGACATCTGATGTATTAAATGATAATTGGAATGCCTCACACGCCAAAAAGAAATTAAAACAAAAGCCCGACGAGCTTGTTTGCGATGTGTTGCTCGATCAAAATATTTTTAGCGGAGTAGGAAACATTATAAAAAATGAAGTGCTGTTTCGCACCCGTATTCATCCGGAAAATAAACTACAAGATCTTTCTGCCTCAAAAATGAATGAGCTTATAAAGGAAGCAAGAAATTACAGCTTTGATTTTTTAAAATGGAAAAAAGAATTTGTTTTAAGAAAACACTGGCTTGCTTATACTAAAAAGATCTGCCCGAGAGATGGTGCGCCTTTTATTAAAAGATATTGTGGTAAAACCAGGCGAAGAACTTTTTATTGCGAAGTATGCCAGGTTTTATATAACCAAAAAGTAGTAAGTAGTAAGTAAATATATTAATGGATTTAATTAATACTGGGGTCTGCAAAAGTATCACCTTGCTTTATATCGCCAGTATCATATCCTTTTTTAAACCAATACATTCTTTGTGCAGAAGTGCCATGAGTAAATGAATCCGGCGTTACTGTGCCTTGCGTTTCCTGCTGCAACCGGTCATCGCCAATTGCATTGGCTGCAGTAAGGGCTTCCTTTATATCTTCAGCATTAATTACATTTTTCATTTGCTGGTCATAATGCGCCCACACTCCGGCATAAAAATCTGCCTGTAACTCCAGCCGTACCGAATATTTGTTGTATTCAGTTTCGCTTACCTGCTGTTGTATTTTCTGCATTTTGGCTGTTACGCCTAAAAGATCCTGAACGTGGTGCCCAACCTCATGAGATACCACATAAGCCATTGCAAACTGTCCCGAAGCATTAAAGCGCTGGCTAAGCTCATCAGCAAAAGAAAGATCTATGTACACATCCTGATCTGCAGGGCAATAAAACGGGCCAGTTTGCGCACTCGCATTTCCACAACCAGATGTTGTTGAATTTCTAAATAAAACCAGCGTGGGCTTGGTGTACGTTTTGCCCATATCGCTAAAAATTTTTGTCCATACATCTTCCGTATCCGCAAGCACTACCCTTACAAAAGCAGCTTCCTTATCATCGGCAGCTTTCTGATCCGGGCTCACCTGTTGTTGCTGCTGCGTTTGCTGCTGCAAGTCTTGCTGCAACTGGTTTACATCGCCGCCGCCCAGTAAAAATTTAGCCAGAATAAAAATTACACCAATAATGCCGCCGCCTGCAGCTACATGGCCGCCGGTAATGCCTCTGCGATCATCAACATTGTCGCTTTCTCTTCTGCCTTCCCATAGCATACGATATATTTTTATTTTTAAAAAATGATCATTAACAAAGTAAAAATAAAATTATTACCCTTATAAAAAAGCAGAAATTTTATAAATTTTTTTGCTAAATTTTTGCGTTTAAATACTAAAAATTTTAGTGTTAATAACTATTAATAACTATCTTTGTGCAACTTCTTACTTTAGAGATAAAATAAAAATACCCGTTGTTTTATGGCAAATAATGAAAAAAATACAGATAAGCATGCTGAGAAATTAAAAGCGCTGAAGCTTACGATTGATAAGATTGATAAAGATTTTGGAAAAGGCAGTGTAATGATGATGAATGAGCGCTCGCAGGAGCCGCAGGCGGTTATCTCTACAGGCTCTATCGGGCTCGATGTGGCACTTGGAATTGGCGGCTTGCCAAAGGGAAGAGTAGTTGAAATCTATGGCCCTGAATCGTCTGGTAAAACCACGCTTGCTATACATGTAATTGCCGAATCTCAAAAGAAAGGTGGCATGTGCGCCATTATTGATGCGGAGCATGCCTTCGATAGTATGTATGCAAAACGTTTAGGAGTGGATGTAGATAATCTTTTAATAAGTCAGCCGGATTATGGTGAGCAGGGGCTGGAAATTGCAGATCGTCTTATACTTTCAGGTGCCTTGGATGTAGTGGTGATAGACTCTGTTGCCGCATTAGTTCCCAAAGGCGAGCTGGAAGGTGAAATGGGCGACAGCAAAATGGGCTTGCAGGCAAGGCTTATGAGCCAGGCATTAAGAAAGCTTACCGCCACAATAAGCAAAACTAATTGCTGTTGCATTTTTATTAATCAGCTGAGAGATAAGATCGGGGTGGTGTTTGGTAACCCCGAGACAACAACAGGTGGTAATGCACTGAAATTTTATTCTTCTGTAAGGCTCGATATAAGGCGCATGGCGCAGATCAAAGATGGTGATGAATCAATAGGCAATCGTGTAAAAGTAAAAGTGGTAAAAAACAAAGTGGCGCCTCCGTTTCGCATTGCAGAGTTCGACATAATTTTTGGAAATGGTATTTCAAAAACAGGTGAAATAATTGACATGGGTGTTGAAATGAACATTATACAAAAAAGCGGAAGCTGGTTCAGCTACGATACAACAAGGCTTGGCCAGGGCCGCGATGCAGTAAAGCAGTTGCTGGTAGATAACCCTGAAATGGCAAACGAGCTGGAAGAAAAAATAAGAGCAAAGATTGCAGAAATGAACGCTGCATAAAAAATGTAATATTTAATTTTGAAGCCATCTTTTAAGATGGCTTTTTAATTTGAAAAAATGCCTTCATCTGTTGTTCATTCCTTTCATTATGATCCTCTGTCATTAACGTTGCGCGTTACTTTTGTTTCAGGAAAGGTGTATGATTATTTAAATGTTCCCGGGGAAAAGTATAAGGAAATGAAAGAGGCTTTTAGTAAAGGAACTTATTTTAATCAAAATATTAAACCTTATTATTTATTTAAAAAGATAAGGTGATATATCAGGGCATTACAATATTATTTCTCCAGGCAACTGTTTATTACCAAACTGCATTTATACTTTTATAATCATTGGTAAGCTTACATGGAAACATCGGAATTAATAAGAGAAGTGAAGCAGGGAAGCACTGCTGCGCAAAAATATTTGTTCGATGAATGGTGTGAGCGAATGCTGATGATATGCAGGCGCTACGTAAAGAACGCTGATGATGCAGAAGAATTAATGCTGGATGGTTTTTATAAGTTTTTTAAAACTATTTCTTCATTTAACTATCAAAATGAAGCTGCGTTCTACACATGGCTTAAAAAGATTATGATCAATGAATGCCTGATGTTCTTACGTAAAAAAAACGTTTTCATAATTGTAACCGAAGCATCTGCGGAAAACATTTTTTTTCCTGAAGAAGCATTGGATAATTTATCTGCAAATGAAATTTTTAATCTCATCATTAAGTTGCCGGTAGGCTATAGAACTGTTTTTAATTTATATGAAGTAGAGGGAATGCAGCACAAGGAAATTGCGCACGTTCTGAAAATTTCGGAAGGAACATCCAAATCGCAGCTAAGCAAGGCGAAAATCTTGCTGCAAAAAATGTTGATACAAAACGATATAGATTATGCAAAAAGAAAATCACGATAAGACTCCCGCATGGAAGCAGAAGCTGGAAGATGCTACTGCAGAGGAAGCATTTGGCAAAGATGCTGCCTGGGATAAGCTTTACATAAAAATGAACCAAAGACCTTTGAAAGGAAAAGCAATGTGGTATTGGCTTGCAGCGGCATGTACACTGTTTGCTATAATTCTTTCCGTTAGCTTTTACTTTCAAAAGAATGATGCCACAAGTGAAGCCACCTTAGCACACTCAGCTTCAAAGAATAACGCATCCAGGACTGTGACTGCTACTATAGATAATTTTATAAAAAATAAAAATATGTTGTATAAAGCGATTGCTGTAAATAAGATAATTAGCCCAAAACATAAGAATAAATATTTATTAAAACCAAATGGAAAATTACGCATACAGGATAACGTTATCTTACAAACGAAAAATATAATAATAAACAAAGACATTTTACTTATACCCGATACGCTGCAAAAGGTGTTAGCAGTACATGTTATGAAAAAGAAATTACCTGTAATACATATAAATGAAATTGAAAACGCTCCCAATTATCAGGCAGAGATGGCGCATAACCCACCAGAACATGCTTTTGAAATCCACTTTGCAGCGCAGCAATTCTTTGTAAATACTTCAACCGGCAAATCAATTACGCAAGGCTTTACTATTCTAAAATCTCAAACATCTTCTAACTAAAATAACATGAAAAAAATAATGATCGCGTGCCTGTTCATAACAGGCATACTAACACAGTTATGCGCACAAACCAGCCCTGACAGAGCTTTTCAGGTGCCTGATGATATTATTATTAACAGGAGGTTCTTTGTAAATCTTGATAAAGGTAACCGGATGGAAATAGAGCTTACTGACATAAATGATTTGCAAACGATTGCCAACATTGATTCCATCTTACAACTTTTTGTAAACGATATAACTCCGTTGAAAGATTCAGTTGCCGGCGAGCTTACATCAAAGCGTATTGATTACATTTCCGATGTGCACGGAAGAAGAAAGATACGCCTGCAGCAGTTTCAGCCGAAGGGCGCAACCTATTTGGTAAATAAAGATGAGCTGGCCTCTTTAAGAATACAACAAGATACGATCTCCATTATTGGCGTGATTAATAATGCTCCAAAAGCGCAGCAAAAAGTAAGCGCTAACCGGCCGCGTTATTATCATATTACATTTTACCTCAATAATATGAATGAGCTTGCTATGTATACTCATGGCGTGCTTGCTGAAAAATTTCAAACTATTTTGAACAATGTAAATAGTAAATGGAGTAATGTTTTGGGGAGCGGCGATCATTACCTCGTGAAAGATAAAAGTATTACTGCGGCTAAGCCAAAAGGCTTTACAGACGCGGGTACAGGTGATTTTCTTGCGGCAAACGCAATGGTAAATATTCAGAATTATAAAAATTATTTTGTTCCATCTTTCAGCCTTGGCTTAAAGCTTACACTTAGTAACAGGAACAGAAATTTTAAATGGGAAACAGGATTATTTTGGGAACCGCATTTTTTATTTGCAAAAGATACCGCAGGCAAGCTGCGTACTTACAGAAATGATTTTCTTACGCTCACTTACGGGCAGGGGGGTACCAAAGATCATGATCCGAGAAAAGATTTTACATATAGCGCTGTCTTTTCACTGGGATATCTTATAAACAGGAACGGTAATTATTTTGATAAAAATACTTTTAGGTTTGGCGCAGGCAAGCTTTCGCTTTTGAAAACCACCATTGAGCCATCCATTTATTTTAATAACTTTTTTAAAGGTGTAACACCAGGCATACGCATCACGCAATACTTTTGATGGAAATATTTATGATCGAAATTGAAACACATCCTTTCAAGCCTTTTGTTCCGGCTAAGGCCACAGTACTTATTGTGGGCAGCTTCCCGGGGAGAGATGTTACCAAAAAATCTTTAGAAAAAGATGATTGGTTTTATGGCACGAAGCGCAACCAATTTTGGGATATAATTTCCGGTGTGTATGATTTAGAATTAAAAACTGCCGCAGATAAAAAAAAATTATTTACAACGAAAGGAATTGCCATTGCAGATATTATTTTACAGGCACGGAGAAATGCAAAAAGCAATGCTGATACTAATCTTGAAGTAATTGCTTACAACGATACAGCCATTAAAAAGATGTTAGATCATACTACATTTCAGCATATTTTTTTTACAAGCAAGTTTGTAGAAAGGCTTTTTTTAAAAGTTTTTCCTGAAACAAAAAATGGTAAATGCTTACCCTCGCCATCGCCGAGATTCGCACGAATGAGTAAGGCAGAGAAAATTGAGATTTATAAAAAAATGCTGCCGGCGTGAATAAGAATTACTATATAATTTTTTTATAATTTAATGAACATCTCTTAGCCTCAGCTCCGCCACACACTCTATATGATGCGTATGTGGAAACATATCAACAGGCTGCACTTTTACAACAATATATTTTTCATTTAGTATTAAAATATCTCTTGCCTGTGTGGCAACATTGCAGCTTACATAAATTATTTTTTGCGGAGCAATTTCTATTAATTTTTCAATAAGGGCGCTGTGAAGCCCTGCGCGTGGCGGATCTACAACCATCACATCAGGTTTGCCATTTTCAGCAAAGAAGGAATTATTGCAAATTTTTAGCACATCCCCACAAAAGAAAAAAGCATTATCTATATTATTAAATGCTGCATTTTCTTTTGCATCATTTATTGCATCTTCAATCACATCTACACCAATAATTTTTTTTGCTGAGGTGCTTAAAAAAATACCAATGCTACCTGTACCACAATACAGATCATATACAATTTCATTGCCTGTTAAGGCTGCAAATTTTTTTACAACATTATATAGCTGTTCCGCCTGTTTGGTATTAGTTTGAAAAAAAGACTTGGGCGAAATTTTAAATTGTAAACCTTCAAGCTTTTCAATAACATATCCACTTCCGAACACAACATTAGTTTCAATATCATAAATAGTATCGTTCCATTTTCCATTGATCGTATAGAGCAATGTGGTGATAGCCGGAACAGTTTCGAGTACATGGTAACATATTTTTTTTCTTTCTGCTTCATCATCGTGAGCAAAGACAATATTCACCAAAAGGCCGCCGGTAGTACATTTACGGATAATGATATTTCTCAGCCAGCCTGTATGTTCTTTAATATCATAGTAGCTGTAATTATTTTTTAATGCAAAATCACGAATGCAATTTCTTATAGCATTGTTCTCATCATCCATCAGCCAGCATTCGTATATGTCAAGTATTTTATCATATAATTTGGGCACATGATAGCCCAGTGCGCCGCCGGGCCACGCATCTTGCGGCAGTTGCTGCAGCGCCTCGTGCGATATATATTTTTTATTGCTGAAAGTAAACTCAAGTTTATTTCTGTAATGAATAGTATTTGCTGAGCCGATTACAGGAAGCATATCAATATTTGAAAGCCTGCCAATTCTTTTGAAGGCTTCCGTAACTTCCTGCTGCTTGTATTGGAGTTGTTTTTCGTAAGGAAGCATTTGCCATTTGCAGCCGCCGCAAGTGCCAAAGTGAATGCAGAAAGGAATAACTCTTTCTTCACTTAATTTTTTTATTTCTGTTGCTTTTCCTTCTGCCCAGTCTTTTTTACTTTTTGTGATCAGCACATCGGCCACATCGCCGGGGACTGCTCCGTCTATGAAGATAACTTTGCCATCAAGCCGGCCAAGCGCTTTGCCTCCGGCAGCATAGCCCGTTACAGGCAAGTCTTTCAGTACAATTTTTTTTCTTTTCAACTTTGTAAAAATAATATATGAATGGTAGTGTTTTGTACGTTACAATAAATGTTAAGTATTTTGTAGCCTGTTAATTTTTCTTCATTTTGAATAATTTTGTTTTCTATCCTAAATCAATGAAAATATTTTTTTTCTTAACTGTTCTTATCACAGTATCAGCTACATCTTTTTCACAGAATTATAAAGTTGTTTTGCAAGCTCCTCAATACAGTAACGGGCTGGCTTACCTTACTTATTATTATGGTAAAAATATTAATATAGAAGATTCTGCACTTTTGAATGATAAAGGCACTGCTGTATTTCAAAAGAAAGACAAACTGCTGCCGGGGGTATATTCCATTGTTTTTCCTGGTAAAAAACTTTTGTATGATTTTTTAGTAAATGATGAACAGATAATAAATATAAATGTGCCCGATACAGCTCAGCTTTTAAATAAAACAATTGTGACAGGCTCAAAAGAAAATGTTTTGTTTCAGCAGTATCAAAAATTTATAGCGGAGAAAGGAAAAAAGATGGAAAAAGAACTTGCAGAATACAGAGCTGCTAAAACCAAAGCTGACAGCACTTCGCACGAAAAAAGATATAATGATCTTAATAAAGAGCTTAATGATTACAGGGAAAATATTATTAAAGATCATCCTGCTTCTATGCTGGCCGCTTTATTTACCAGTATGAGGCAGCCCAAAACTTTACTTGCAAGGCCACTTACAAAAGAAGATTCATTAAACAATTACGAATATTATAAAAAACATTATTGGGATGGCATCACTTTTATGGATGACCGCATTATAAGAACACCTTTTTTTATACCGAAAGTGGAAAGATACTTTAGAGAAGTAGTGTCGCCGGCGCCTGATTCCATTATAAAAGAATCGGATTACATGTTGCTGCGAGCCCGCACTGCGCCTGAGATGTATAAGTTTTTGCTTAACTGGCTTACTGATGAATACATTTATCCCAAATACATGGGACAGGATGCTGTGTTTGTTCATCTGTTTGAAAAATATCATTCACAAGGTGTATCGTCGTGGCTGAATGAAAAGCAAATGAAAACCATATCCGATAGGGCTTACATGCTTATGTCGAACCTTATTGGTGAGCAGGCTGCTAATCTTGTAATGACTGATACAGCTGGTAAAGAGATAGAATTGTATAAAATAAATGTACCCTTTACAATCGTTTGTTTTTGGGACCCTACCTGCGGCCACTGCCAGGCCGAAGTGCCTGTGCTTGATTCAATATATCATGCAACATGGATGAAGGAAGGTGTAAAAATGTATGGCGTACTTACGGAAGTGAAAGAGATAACCAAATGGAAGGAATTTATAAATAAATACAATTTGCAAAGCTGGATAAACGTTTACCAAACCGATGAAGAAAAGAAAGCGGATGACGATGCAAAGCGGCCATCCTACAAGCAACTGTACGATGTAACGCAAACGCCTACTTTGTATTTGCTGGATAAAGACAAACGCATCATTGCAAAAAAACTTACCTGGCAGCAAATGAACGATGTGCTACAAACCAAAATAAATAATAAGCCTCCAGGCGTAATAAATAAATAATCATTTCACTTTCTGCTTGCAAAAATTCCCAAATACTTCTTTAATATTCTGTAATAAAATATATCAATGAAAAAACTTTTTCTTTTCGGTGCGTTATCTCTTTTTCTTTCTCATGCTTATTGCCAAACGCTTTTTACTTATGGAAAAAATGCTGTGTTAAAAGAAGAGTTTCTTCGAGCGTATAATAAAAACAAAACTGCTGCAGTAGATAAAGACCAGGCAATAAAAGATTACCTCGATCTTTTTATAAAATTCAAATTAAAAGTTCAGGCAGCAAAGGATATGCACCTCGATACGCTTGCTTCTTTACAATCGGACATACAAAATTTTCGCAGCCAGGTAGAAGATAATTATCTAAAAGATAATAAAGCTGTAGAAGCATTGATAGATCAGGCTTTCAGCAGAAGCCAGAAAGATATTCATGTGCTTCATTTTTATGTTTTAATAAATAATAAAATGCCGCCGCAGGATACAGCAGCTCTTTATAAGGCAATAAATAATGCTTATGAAGAAATAAAAAAAACAGGCCCGGATTATAAAAAAAACTTAGCTGCATTAACACAAAAAATATTACCTGTTCAAAGCAGTGACCTGGGAATGATCACAGTTTTTACATTGCCCTATGAATATGAAAATATTATTTATAGCTTAAAAAAAGGAGAAGCCAGCAAGCCTTACCGCTCAAAAAATGGATGGCATATTTTTATAAATGAAAACGAAGAGCCCGCTAAAGGAACTGTAAAGATTGCACAGATTTTATTTGCGGTGCAAGCCGGCAATGAAGGCATGAAGGAGCACGCACGGGTTCAGGCCGATTCAGTTTATAAAGCATTGAAAACTGGCGCCAGCTTTGGTGATATGGCAAGATTATATAGCAACGACCGTACAACCTATATGAATAAAGGACTAATGCCGGAATTTGGCATTTCAAAATATGATCCTGTGTTTGAAAAAGAAGCCTTTTCATTGCAACATGATAGTGATATATCAAAGCCATTTCTTACTGAATTTGGATATCATATTTTAAAGCTTATAAGCCGCTCACCGGTTTCGGAAAATAAAAATGATGAGGCTTTTATGGCTGCTTTAAAACAAAGTGTGATGAATGACAGCCGCATGAATATTGCAAAAGACAAGTTTGTAAAAGATGTACTGCTTAAAACCGGCTATAAAAAAAGCAATGCTTATAATGAGAAAGACCTTTGGAAAATAACAGACACATTTGCTATATCCAACAAGAAAATAAAAGCAGGCAATGTAGATGAAAACACAATTTTGTTTTCATTTAATAATAGTGAAAAAATAAAGGCAGGAGATTTTATGCAATACTTAAGGAGCGCAAAAACTGTGTATGGCGCTCAGGCACAGCAGGCTTACACAGAAATGCTAAAAAATTATGTGGCCATAGCCGCGATAAATAATTACAAAACCAGGTTGCAGGATTTTAACCCCGATTATAAATATCAGTTGCAGGAGTTTAAAGATGGTAATATGTTATTTGAGGTAATGGAAAGAAAAGTATGGTCAAAAGCGTCAGCAGACAGCACAGGGCTTGAGGCATATTATAACGGGCATAAAGCAAATTACAAATGGGCAGAAAGCGCTGATGCAGTTTTATTTTCCTGCTCCAACATAACAGTGGCTAATAAAGCTACTGATGAAATAAAAAAAGGTAAAACATGGAGAGATGTGGTTAATGAAAATGCTTCTGTGATACAGGCCGATTCAGCACGCTACGAGCTAAGCCAGATACCGGTTACAGAAAAAACAAATTTTACCAACGGGCTCGTAACAGCGCCGGTTGTGAACAGTGGCGATGGCACTGCTATCTTTGCATTGATAATTAAACGTTACCCTGCAAACGAACAGCGTAGCTTTACCGATGCCCGCGGCCTTATCATAAATGATTACCAGAATGTGCTTGAAAAAAAGTGGATAGATGAACTCGAGCAAAAATATCCTGTTTCTATAAATCAAACTGTTTTTAAATCATTGCTGTAACCCCTTTTTTTAAAAAGCTATACAATTTCTTTTACCACATTAGCAATAACGTGCGGCTTACCTAATGTGTAATAATGTAGCACTGGCACACCAGCCTTCCTGAGCTCTTTGGATTGGGCAAGCAGCCATTCGGTGCCTGTAATTTCCACATCAGCATCTGTGCGGCATTTCAAAATTTCATTGCTTAGTTCTGTGGGTATATCTACATGAAAAGTTCTTGGCAAAACAGATAATTGCTTTTTAGAAGTTATGGGTTTTAGCCCGGGAATTATGGGAATGTCTATTCCTTCGTTCCTGCATTTTTTTACAAAATCAAAATATTTTTTATTATCAAAAAACATTTGAGTGGTTATGTAATCTGCGCCAGCATTCACTTTCAGCTTTAGATACTTTAAGTCGCTTTCGAGGTTGGGCGCTTCAAAATGTTTTTCAGGATAACCAGCTACACCAATGCAAAATTTTGTTTTATAACCATCTCTTATATCATCTTCAAGATAAATTCCATTGTTAAGGTTTACTGTTTGTTTCAAAAGATCCAATGCATAAGCGTGGCCGTTTTGCTCCGGCTCAAATACGGTTTCATTTTTTGCAGCATCACCGCGAAGCACTAATACATTGTCAACGCCAAGAAACGCAAGATCAATCAAAGCGTTTTCTGTTTCCTGCAGGTTAAAGCCGCCACAAATTAAATGTGGCACCGCATCTATCTGGTAATGGTTCATTATAGCGGCGCAAATGCCAACGGTACCAGGCCTTTTACGCACTTCTACTTTTTCAAATGTGCCATCAGCTTTCTTTTTAAAAACCTGTTCGCTGCGGTGATAAGTTACGTTGATAAAAGCAGGCTTAAACTCCATCAAAGGATCAAGATGATTATAAATTGATTCAATAGTTTTGCCCTTCAGCGGTGGTAATATTTCAAAAGAAACCACCGTGCCTTTTGCGTCTTTTATGTGATCTGTTACTTTCATCTTTTAAAAAATAGATGCAAACTTAAACGCAAAATGATTAGTAAAAAAAATGAATAGCATTTAGGTAAAAATGAAAACCGTTACAAGCTTTTATTGTAACAATAACTTATAATACATTTCATGTTCATTAGCTTATTTTTGTTTAAACACATTTTATATATTGAACCAGGTTATTTATGCAAAAGATCTTGTAAAGAACTATGGTAAAAGAATAGTTACCAATAAAGTTTCTTTTCAGGTGGGCCAGGGCGAAATTGTAGGTTTATTGGGGCCTAATGGCGCCGGTAAAACCACTTCTTTTTACCAGGTGGTTGGCTTAATAAAGCCTGATGATGGCCATGTGTTTTTAAACGATATTGATATAACAAAACTGCCCATGTACAAGCGTGCAAAAATGGGGCTTGGCTACCTGCCGCAAGAGGCAAGTATTTTTAGAAAAATATCTGTGGAAGATAATATTGCAGCCGTACTCGAAATGACAAAGCTTTCCAGGGCAGAGCAAAAAGAAAAGCTGGAATCGTTACTACAGGAATTTAATCTTGGCCATGTGCGAAAAAGTAATGGTGATGTGCTAAGCGGCGGCGAAAGAAGAAGAACAGAGATTGCCCGTGCGCTGGCGGTTGATCCAAAATTTATTTTGCTGGATGAGCCCTTTGCCGGCATTGATCCTATTGCGGTTGAAGACATACAGTCTATCGTAACAAAACTTAAGTATAAAAATATTGGTATTCTTATAACCGATCATAATGTAAATGAAACCTTATCTATATGCGACAGGGCTTATCTTTTAATTGAAGGTAAAATTTATAAGCATGGCACAGCAGAAGAACTGGCTAAAGATGAGCAGGTGCGCAGGTTGTATCTTGGAAGAAATTTTGAGCTGAAGCGAAAAGATTATCTGCATACAGATGCTATGAAATAAATGTGATTTGTTTTTTTCTATAATGATTGCTGAAAGATTGTTTATTATTACTTGTAGTAATTTGTTTGTTTAACCCATTCTTATAATTCCGAAAGGATGAAATTGCTCAGCCCTGCCATATCGCGTTTAGCAAGACTTCGCTTCTGGCAGGTAGATAATTGGGTAAACTATCCGGTGGCTGCGCAGCGCAATGTGTTGCAGCATTTGGTTACCCAGGCACAATACACGCAGTTTGGCAATAAATATTCTTTTTCAAAATTATTTACTGTAAAAGATTTTAAAAGCCATGTTCCCATACATGAGTATGATGATTTGCAGCCCTACATCCTGCGCATGATGGATGGGGAAGAAAATGTGCTGTGGAACACACCTATCAACTGGTTTGCAAAAAGCAGTGGTACTACTTCGGCGAAAAGCAAGTTCATTCCTGTAAGTGAAGAATCGTTAAAGGAAACACATTTTAAAGGAAGCAAAGATGTGCTCACCACTTACTATAAAAATTTTCCAGAAAGCGATCTTTTAACCGGTAAGAGCCTTGTTGTTGGCGGCAGCCACCAGTTAAATGCGCTTAATGAAGAGATACAATATGGCGACCTGAGTGCAGTGCTGATGCAGAACACGCCATTCTGGGGGCATTGGATAAGAACACCTGAACTCAGCATCGCTTTGCTGGATGAATGGGAAAGTAAAATAGAGCAGCTTGCAGAAAATACTATCAATGAAAATGTAACCTCACTTGCAGGCGTGCCTACGTGGACGATCATTTTAATAAAACGTATTCTTGAAATTTCAGGAAAGAAAACGCTTAAAGAAGTATGGCCTAATCTTGAGCTTTATATTCATGGTGGCGTTTCGTTTACACCCTACCGGGAACAAATACAAAAGCTTATTGGTTCGCCTATAAATTATCTTGAAATGTATAATGCAAGCGAAGGTTTTTTTGCTGCGCAAAATACGCCTGACGATGATGGAATGTTGCTCTACACAGATCATGGAATATTTTATGAGTTTATGCCTGTAGAAGAATATGGCAAGCCTGATGCAAAAACTTTTGGGCTAAGGCAAGTGGAACTACATAAAAACTATGCTCTTATTATCAGCACTAATGGCGGCCTGTGGCGTTATCTTGTTGGCGATACAATTGCTTTTACTTCCCTTCGCCCTTTTAAAATAAAAATAACAGGAAGGCTCAAGCATTACATGAACGCCTTTGGTGAAGAAGTGATTGTTGATAATACTGATAAAGCAATTGCAATAGCCTCTGCAAAAACAAATGCTGTAGTAAGAGATTACACTGCGGCCCCGGTTTTTTTTAATGACCATGAAAACGGTGCCCACGAATGGCTGGTAGAATTTGATAAAGAGCCGGCAGATATAAATGAATTTACCTTTGAGCTGGATACTGCATTAAAATCTGTTAACAGCGATTATGAAGCTAAGCGTTACCATAACATTGCATTAAGGATGCCCATTCTTCATAAGCTTAAAAAAGGTTCATTTATAGCCTGGCTCAAAAGCAAAGGCAAGCTGGGCGGCCAGCACAAAGTGCCCAGGCTTAGCAACGAAAGAAAATTGATAGAAGAAATAAAAAACCTCTTTAACAATTGAATAGAAAAGAAGAAATAAAATCAATGATAAAAAAAGTTGTTGCAAGTCATCTTTCGGGAGACTATAAAGTTTTCTTATTCGGCTCACAGGCAGGATTGCCTGAATTAAAAAGAGCAGATATTGATGTAGGTATTGATGCGGGCAGACCACTCAGTCTTTATGAAGAGAGCCTTATCTGGAGTGAATTAGAAGACCTTCCAACATTGTATAAATTTGATGTGGTGGATTTTACTAAAGTTGAGGATAATTTTAAAAAAGTGGCTTTAAATAAAATTGAACCTTTATAGATGTATTTAGAACAAAAGATATTGCAGTTTGAAAAAGCTATCTCTAACCTGGAAGCAGTATTAAATATAGATGTTAACGATGTTACAAGAGACAGCGCAATACAAAGGTTTGAAATATGTTACGAGTTAGCCTGGAAATCAATTAAGCAAGCATTAATCTTCCTCGGAAATGAAGCTGGAAACTCTCCAAGAGATATTTTTAAAAATGCATTTAAGCTATTATTAATTCGGGATGAAAATATTTGGATGGATATTTTAATACAACGAAATTTATCTACACACACATACAGTGAAGCCTTAGCAAATTCTTTATATCACAAACTACCCGGATTTTTATCAGAGATGAAATATGCTTTGCATCAAATACAAACCGCAACCGGCTTATAAAACTTTTACTTTACTTGTATAAATTTATTTTATTACTACTTACCATTTACTAAATTTAATAAGATGAAATTATTAGAAAATAGAATTGCAATAGTTACCGGTGGCAGCCGTGGCATCGGTGAAGCCATTGCACTAAAGCTGGCCGAAAGCGGCGCCCACATTGCATTTACCTATATCAGCAGCGATGATAAAGCCAAACTTTTAGAAGAAAAATTAAAAAGCTATGGAGTTATGGCAACGGCTTATAAAAGCAACGCAGGTATTTTTGAACAATGTGAGGCACTGATAAACGATGTAATAAAAGAATTTGGAACAATAGATATATGTGTAAACAATGCTGGCATTTCAAAAGATAATTTACTGCTTAGGATGACAGAGCAGCAATGGGACGAAGTGATTGCCACAAATCTTAAAAGCGTGTTTAATATGACCAAGCAGGTTATAAAGCCAATGATGAAAGCCAAAAAAGGAAGTATAATAAACATGAGTTCAATCGTCGGTATGCGTGGAAACGCAGGCCAGAGCAGCTATGCTGCAAGTAAAGCTGGTATTATTGTTTTACAAAATCTGTTGCGGCAGAGCTGGGGAGCAGAAACATAAGGTGCAATGCCATTGCCCCGGGTTTTGTAGAAACAGATATGACGCAATATTTAAAAGAAGGCGAAGCATCAAAAGCGTTTCTTGCTAAAATACCATTGGGCAGATTTGGAAGCGCCGAAGACATTGCCAATGCCACGCTTTTTCTCGCAAGCGACATGAGCGCTTACATAACAGGGCAGGTGTTAAGCGTTTGCGGCGGATTAAATATGTAACAAGTATTTACAAATAAAAAAATTATATAGCATTTAATGTCGAGTTACGAAAAGCTTCTTACCGATAATAAGCAATGGGCAAAAGAGCAGGTTGAAAATGATCCCAATTTTTTTAAAAGATTATCTGCGCTGCAAACACCAGAATTTTTATGGATAGGATGTAGCGACAGCAGGGTGCCTGCAGACAAGATCACCGGCACACAACCCGGCGAAATATTTGTGCATCGCAATATTGCCAACATGGTGGTGCATACTGACGTGAACTTATTAAGCGTTCTTGATTTTGCAGTAAATCATTTACAAGTAAATCATGTAATTGTTTGCGGCCATTATGGATGTGGTGGTGTAAAAGCTGCTATGACCAATCACGATTATAATTATGTGTTGAACATGTGGCTTAGGAATATAAAAGATGTGTATCGGTTATACCGTAATGAGTTAGAGAAAATTGATGATGAAGAAAAAAGAACCGACAGACTTGTTGAATTAAATGTGAAAGAACAGGTAATGCATTTGGCAAAAACATCTATCATTCAGCGGGCATGGAAAGAAGAGCACCGGCCTCAGCTGCATGGCTGGGTATATGGGTTAAAAGATGGCATCATTAATCCTGTATTTGAAATGGAAGCCGGTACGCACATTGATGCATTATATGAGTATGATGATCTGTAAAATAACAAGGTCATTTTACTTTTGTATTTATCTTTTGAATAGCATTTTTTGAAAACTCATTCAATATTAATTTACCGCTTACAGCCGCTCTTTCATTAAGCAATGCATCCCAGTTTTCAGTTCCTTTCCAAAACATTTTTTTCATTTCAGTCATTGCGTCAAGGCTAAGATGCGCAAGCGTATTTGAAAGCCTGGTGATAGATTCATCCATATCCTGCAACGATTCGTGTACTTCAGCAAATAGCCCTTTTTTTTTTGCCCAATCAGCATTGCGCCACAGTGTGCTGTCAATAGCAAGCTGGCTAAAAGCCGAAGCGCCAATTTTTCTTTCTATAGCGGGGCCTACCACAAAGGGTGCGATACCAATGGAAAGCTCGCTTAATTTTATATCTGCACCTGTAGCGGCTATCGCATAATCCACCGCAGAGGCAATGCCAACGCCACCTCCAACACATTTGCCTTGTATTCTTCCTATTATAATTTTATTGCATTTGCGTATAGCATTGATAACATTTGCAAAACCAAGAAAAAATTGATGCCCTTCTTTTTCATTCATTATTGAAGATAGCTCATTGAAATTGGCGCCTGCGCAAAAGGCGCCGTTGCCTGCGCTTTTAAGTATCACAACTTTCGTGTCGTGCGTTCCCGCATAATGTATTTCCTGCGTTAACAGATCGAGCAGCTTTGCCGGCAATGAGTTGCTCTGCGGATGAAAAAATTCTATTGTGGTTATATTATGTTCGGTGTGCGATGTTACGTGTCCTTCCATTAGCTAAGAGATAAAATTAAATGAGAAAATGAGTTTACATGCTAAGAGATAAAAGAGTTGAATAAGATAAAAGGTTTTTATTCATTGCCGAAGTTATTAAATACTCTGAAAATGCCATCTTTCATTAAATCAACTTTAAAATTAAGAAGCATTCCGTGTTTTAAGTTCATTAATTTTAGGTAAGTATTTAATTGTTTGAAATGAACTGGTAAAATATGTTCAGTTGATTTTATTTCTATAATAACTTTATTTTCTATTAATAAATCCAATTTATAAGCATCATTTATATATAAAGTTTCATAAGCAATAGGCATCGTCACTTGCCTGCATGTATTCAGTTTTCTTTTATTTAATTCAAAATATAAAAGTTCTTCATAAACTCTTTCATAACAACCGGGGCCAATAGCAGTATGAATTTTTATAGAGGCATCTACTATAATTCCTGTGATTGTATTTGCCTCCATTCAGTTTTTTTATTTGAAATCAAATCAAACTCTTTTTTTCTTTTAATTCTTATCCTCTCTTAGCAACCATGGTAAGTATTGTGGCCACGCCTATAACCGGCTCGTCTGTTTCATCTAAAATTTCTACATACCATTTTACAATTCCTTTAGGTATCTCAATGCCTTTCACATAGCGGGTTTCAGCAGTTATTTCTTTTAGCTCCTGGTCAATTTTTTCTTTGCAGGTGAATCTTATAAAAATTTTATTGCCCGGATAAACAGGTTTTGTAAACCGCAATTCATCAATTCCATAATTCAGCAGTACAGGATTTTTTTCAAAGCTATCAACGAATAAACCCGCTGCTATACTCATTATTAAATAACCATGCGCCACCTGTTGCTCGAACATGGTGTTATCAAAATCATTTGTTTTTATATGTGCATAAAAATGATCGCCCGACAGGTTAGCAAACTTATCAATGTCTTCGCTGGTAATCGTTCTTTTTTTTGTTATTAATTGATCTCCTATTTGAAGATCTTCAAAATATTTTTTAAAAGGATGAATAGTATCAACAATACCTTTTGCATAAGGCTGGTAAACATTAGTAATGGCGGTAAGCATTGTTGGTGAGCCTTGTACTGCTACTCTTTGCATGTAATGCTTTACACCACGCAGCCCGCCCATTTCTTCACCGCCGCCTGCACGACCCGGGCCGCCATGAACCAGCATCGGCAAAGGCGAGCCATGCCCGGTGCTTTCGCTGGCGCAATCTCTGTTGAGCACTAAAATTCTTCCATGATGTGTGCCCGAGCCCAACACATAATTTTTTGCAAAAGCATTATTATAAGTAACCACAGAACTACATAAAGAACCTTTCCCTTTTTTTGATAAAGCAATTGCATCATCAATATTTTTATAAGGCATTAGAGTGCTTACAGGGCCAAAGGCTTCTATATTGTGCGGCTCTTCTGAAACAAATGGTTTTTCATTTAATAAAAGCAAAGGACTTATAAATGCTCCTTTGTTTGCATCGGCATCAATCAATTGAACGCTATCGAGGCTTCCATAAATTATTTGAGAAGATGCCAATAGTTTTTGAACCTGCTCTTTAACCTCTTTCCTTTGCCCCATGCCGGCAAGTGATCCCATTTTTACTTTTTCATTTGCAGGATCGCCAATGATGGTTTGTGCCAATGAACTTTGCAGCGCTTTCCAAACATCTTCCATCTTATTTTCAGGAACAAATATTCTTCGTATGGCAGTGCATTTTTGCCCTGCTTTAGCAGTCATTTCTTTTCTTATTTCTTTAATAAAAATGTCCCATTCAGGCATTGAAGGATCTACATCATTACCCAAAACTATGCAGTTCAAAGAATCTGCTTCCAGATTAAACGGTACATTTTCATTAAGAATATTTTTGTTTGCTTTTAACTGCAAACCTGTGGATGCAGAGCCTGTAAAAGTTATTACATCCTGCAAAGTAACATGATCAAGGATATCGCCGGCGCTGCCGCAAATTAATTGCAGTGAACCTTCCGGTAAAATTTTTGAAGAAATAATTTCACGCACAACCATCTCTGTTAAGTAACACGTTACAGAAGCGGGTTTTACCACTGCAGCTAAGCCTGCCAGCAGGTTCACGGCAATTTTTTCCAGCATACCCCACACCGGAAAGTTGAACGCATTTATGTGAATGGCCACTCCTTCTTTAGGAAGTAAAAGATGCTGCGCAGCAAAAGTGCCGCCCTTGCTTAATCCTATGTTTTCTCCATCAAGAGCAAATATTTCATCAGGCAACTTTCTTCTGAGCGAAGCATTAGAAAAAAGATTTCCAATGCCACCTTCTATATCATACCAGCTGTCAGCACGGGTGGCGCCGGTTTTATAACTAAGTCCATAAAATTTTTCTTTATGTTCCAGCAGATGTAATGCCAGCGCTTTTAACATGCGACCTCTTTCGTGAAAAGTCATTTTTTTTAAAGCAGGGCTTCCAGTTGTTCGCCCGTAATGCAGTATAGATGCGAAATCCAGCCCTTTGGTGGTTGCAGCGGCAATTGGTGCGCCGTTTACTGCATTAAAAAGTTGCTGGCCATCTCCATCACCATTAATCCATTTACCGGTTATGTAGTTACCAAGCTGATACATTATTTTTTTATTTCAAAATTAATTATAGTTTATACGCAGAAATGAATCAATACTATCTAGGATTGATTAAAATTGATATAATCTTTATTAGCCTGGCAAATGAATTTGAAAAAACTAATTAAACAATAATGTTTTGAAGAATCAATTTAAGGGAAAGAATTATTTTATACGGCTATCAATTTCTTTGCTGAGCGCTTTAAAAATATCAGCCACACTTCCTTCGCCTTTTACCAAAACAACCTTGCCGGTTTTTTTATAATGATCTGCAACAGCTGATGTTTTTGTATGATATTCTGTAATGCGGTTTCGTATTACCAGCTCGTTGTTATCATCGGCGCGGCCACTGGTTTCTCCGCGCTTCACCAGGCGCTTAATTAATTCTTCTTCGGATACATTTAGGGCAAGCATAACATTTATAGAAAGACCTTTTTGTTTCAAAAGCTTGTCAAGCGCTTTAGCCTGTGCTGCGGTACGTGGAAAGCCATCAAACAGAAAGCCCACCACATCAGGGCTTGCTGCTAATGCTGTATTTATCATTCCTATAACTACTGCATCAGGCACCAGTTCACCTTTGTCCATAAAGCTTTTTGCCTCCAGGCCAAGAAGCGTTTTTTTTGCAATTTCACTTCTTAATAAATCTCCTGTTGAAAGATGTTTTAAATTATATTTTGCAATAAGCTTTTCCGATTGAGTGCCTTTTCCGCTACCCGGCGGCCCAAATAAAATTATATTGAACATACTTTCATTAAAGAGTTGTAAACTCAAATATAATGGATGGAGTTTATAATTCCTTATTCAGCCTGAATCTTATAAAAAGCTATATTTATTTGTATAACTTTTTTAAACATTAGCAAATGCAAGTTTGTTTATAAAAAAAGAAAATAATTTTACTTTTATATATAAAATATTGTAATGAATAATACGAGCCATCCATTTTATTCAAGAACCGATGACACGCCTTTGGAAGTAAGCAATGAAGAATGGAAAAAGGTATTGCCTGATGATGTGTATCATATTGGAAGGCAAAAAGGTACGGAAAGGCCTTTTACAGGAAAGTATAATAAGCATGATGAGATGGGAACTTATTATTGCGCCGTATGTGGCAACCCGCTCTTTAAAAGTGATGGCAAGTTTAACAGCAGTTGCGGCTGGCCAAGTTTTTTTGAGCCTATTACAAAAGAAAGGATTATCTATTTGCCTGATAATAGTTTTGGCATGAAAAGAACAGAAGTGGAATGTGGAAGGTGCAAATCTCATCTTGGTCATGTGTTTGAAGATGGACCGCCACCAACAGGATTGCGGTTTTGTATAAATTCTGTTGTGCTCGATTTTGAAAAAAAAGATGAATAAGTTTTATGTAGCCTTCAATTTTTCTGCAGCATCTTTATCCAAAAACCAATACAGGTTTCCGCTGACAGGTTGTATAATTTGAGAGGGTAATTGCAAAGGGTTATGTGTTCCCTCAATAACTTCTTTTAAAACAGTTGCTTTTTTTGATCCATCCACCATAAACGCAATGTGAGCTGAACGGTTAACAATTAATGGCATCAAGGTAATGCGATACATTTTTTGTTCGCTATTATAAACTGATTTTACCCATTCTTCTTCACTATTTTCTTCTATAAGCGGCGAGTCGGGAAACAAGGAAAGCGTATGGCCATCATCACCCATACCAAGCAAAACAAGATCAAAGCTTTTTATTGTATTAGTAAAAAAAGTTTTTAATAATTTATCATATTCTTTGGCAGCAAACACCGGCTCAATATCGGTTCGCATAGCGTGTATTTGCTCTTTGGGAATGGTAACATTATCAAGTAAAGTATCGTAAGCCATTTTTGCATTGTTACGCTCGTCGGTAAAAGGTACTGCTCTTTCGTCTCCCCAAAAAATTTGCAGCCTGCTCCAGTTTATTTTGTTTTTAAATTCTTCGGATGCAAGCTTTTTGTATAAGCTTTTGGGTGTATTGCCACCGGATAAAACTAATGTAAAAAATTCCTGCTCCTGCAAGGTTTTATTAATGATATCGCATATCCATTCTGCAAGGTTTTTGCCCAGGTCATCAGCGTTTTTATAAATATTTATTTTCATTTTTTCTCTTTTTTCTTTGGCGTGGCATTGATCCAGTTATGCCCGTCTCTTGCTATGAGAGCTTCAGCATCTTCAGGCCCCCATGAACCGGGAGAATAATTTGGAAAATCAATTGGTTTGCGCGCCTTCCAAATATCAATAATTGGCATAACGATTTCCCATGCTTCTTCCACCTGGTCTGCACGCATAAATAAAGTAGCATCGCCTTCCATTACATCATACAAAAGAGTTTCATACGCTTCAGGCTCTTCGCCGTCGTATTCATCTTTATAATTAAATATCATATCCACAGGGCTAAGCAGCATGGCCTGCCCGGGGCGTTTTGACTGAAAGCTTAAATAAATATCCGTTTCAGGAGCAATGCTTATTGATAAGCGGTTGGGCCTCCATGTTTCCGCAGCTTCTTTGGGAAAAGCAAACGCCGGTGCAGGTTTGAACTGAATGGTAAGAATGGTTGTTTTTTCGTGCAGATGCTTACCGGTTCTTACATAAAAAGGAACACCCTGCCACCGCCAGTTATCAATAAAAAATTTTGCAGCAGCAAAAGTTTCTGTGTTCGATTCAGGCGATACATCTTTCTCTTGTCTGTAACCAGGTACCTTTTCGCCCTGCATCCAGCCGGCACCATATTGGCCTCTGGCTGCATACTCCTGCACTTCATCTTTAGATATTCTTTTTATTGCTTTAAGAACATCTACTTTTTTATTTCTTATTTCGTTGGCATCAAAAGATACAGGGGCTTCCATACCAATCATACAAAGCAATTGCAAAATATGGTTTTGAATCATGTCGCGCAAAGCGCCGGAGTTTTCGTAATAACCACCACGCCCTTCTACACCCACAGTTTCAGACGCTGTTATCTGCACATGATCAATATAGTTTCTGTTCCAAATCGGTTCAAATAATGCGTTGGCAAAACGAAGCGCCAAAATATTTTGCACCGTTTCTTTGCCGAGGTAATGATCAATTCTGAATATTTGTTCTTCACTGAAAAATTCGGCCAGCATGTGATTCATTTCTTTGGCGCTTTCAAGATCGTGCCCGAAAGGCTTTTCAATAACAATGCGTGTGCATTTCGTATCCCGGCAAATATCTAAATGCCCCAGGTTTTTTATGATTGCAGGAACCAGTTGTGGCGCTACCGCAAGGTAAAATATTATGTTAGGATGTACACCAAAATCTGTTTCGGTATCCTTCGCAATGGTAGCTATGGCTTTATAATCGTTTTCATCATTTACATCCATAGCGGTGTAGCTAACGTCCTTTGTAAACTTTTGCCATTGCCCATCCGAATCTTTTCTTCTGGAGAAATTATCAATGCCTTCTTTTAAATGAGTTTCATATTCATCGCCCTTATATTCTTTTCTTGAAATGCCAATGATCTTAAATTTATCCGGCAATGCATTATCCATAAATAAATTGAATAATGCAGGCGTTAATTTTCTGTAATTCAAATCGCCGCTTCCACCAAAAATGAAGAAAAGAGTTGGAGAAATTTTTTTATAATCTAACATTTATTGACTTTGAGTTTATACATTTTTTGTTGAAACTGTTTCAGGCTTTGTTTCCCATTCTGTATGAAAAATTCCTGGCTCATCAATTCGCTGGTAAGTATGTGCGCCAAAAAAATCACGCTGCGCCTGGACCAGGTTGGTAGGGAGCAATTGCCTGCGATAAGCATTGTAATAATTAAGCGACGACATCATGCCCTGCAAAGGATAATTGTGCAACGCACCAACAGATACTATTTTTTGCAAGCTCTCTTCTTTTTGCTGAAGAAGCTGTGCAATATTTTTATCCAGCAATAAATTTTTTAAAGAAGAATTTTGATAAGCATCTTTAAAAAAATTGAGCAGAGCAGAACGGATGATACAGCCGCCTCTCCACACGCTTATTACTTCAGGCAATGGTATATCCATTTTTAATTCTTCCGATGCAGTTGAAAGCATTGCGAGCCCCTGTGCATAACTGATTATTGTAGCGAAGTATAAAGCATTGTATAAGTTTTGTTCAAATTCTTTTTTATCAGCATCTATCTTTTGAAGTGTTGTGTTATAAAGCTTACCAGCTTCCTGCCTTTCCTCTATAAGCGATGATAAATTTCGCATCATCACTGCGGCATCTATATCCGGTATCGGCATGGGCAGGTCGAGGCCTTCCTGCGATGTCCATTTGCCTGTGCCTTTTGCTCCGGCTTTATCCAGTATCATATCTACCAGATATTTGCTGTTATCTTTCTCATCTTTTTTCTCAAATATTTTTGTAGATATTTCAAGTAAAAATGATTGAGTATCACCGCTGTCCCATTCGCTAAAAACACGGTGCATATCGTCGTTTGTATATCCCATACCGTTATGCAATAAATCGTAACATTCGCTGATCAATTGCATTATTGAATATTCAATACCATTATGAACCATCTTTACGTAATGGCCTGCAGCATCTTTGCCCAAATAGCCAACGCAAGGTTCGCCATCCACTTTAGCTGCAACAGCTTTTAATATCGGAGCTACTTCATCATACGCTTCTTTATCTCCGCCAGGCATTATGCTTGGCCCGTTGCGTGCGCCTTCTTCTCCGCCGGAGATACCAATACCCATAAAGTGAAAATTTTTATCTGCTAAAAATTTTATTCTTGCAAGCGTATCCGTATAATGAGAGTTGCCGCCATCAATAACAATATCTCCTTTTTGCAGCAAAGGCAAAAGATCCTGTATCACACTATCCACGGGCTTTCCGGCGGGCACCAGCATCATTATTTTGCGGGGAGTTTTCAAAGCATCAACCATTTCTTTCAAATGATTTACCCCTTTTACAACAGTATTGGGTGTTGCAGATTTTTCAAACAAGCTGGTTTTATCAGCATTCGTATCGTAGCCGACTACGGCAAAACCATGGTCTGCCATGTTTAATAAAAGATTGCTTCCCATTACACCTAAGCCAACCATTCCAAAATCGTATTGTACATCGCTCATATAAATTTTTTATTAAAGAGTAAAATTAATGAAATAGATTTTGTATGAAATGAATGCTTTATAACTTTGATGTAATATTCTACAATAAAAAATATAAAATGTCAACGCTGGTAAAAGAGTTTAATGAATACAGAGAAAAAATGAATGAAGTTATTTTAAGTAAAAATAATCTTGTAATGAAAAGATTATGGAACCTCGATACAAATAGTTACGAAGATGGAGCACTCAATAAAAAGACTAAGGAAATGCTGGGATTGGTTGCCAGTATGGTTTTGCGCTGCGATGATTGTATAAAATATCACCTGGGAAAATGCTATGAGCTTGCAATAACAACTGGTGAGATGTATGAAATTTTTGCGGTAGCTAATATTGTTGGAGGCACCATTGTAATACCACATACGAGGCGTGCAGCAGAATATTGGGAAGAACTTCATAATAATTCAAAGCAAGGTTAATTTAATATTTCACTAAAGGCTATTAAGTAATTTTGATTGTAAATTTTTTATTTTATGAGCAATGATGTGCTTACAAAAAATGTGATGCTTACTGCAAAGGACTTTACCACCGATCAGGAAGTGCGCTGGTGCCCGGGCTGCGGAGATTATTCTATTCTTGCACAGGTGCAAAAAGTGATGCCAACACTGGGTATCCCAAAAGAAAACATAGTGATGATTTCCGGGATAGGCTGTAGCAGCAGGCTTCCCTATTATATGAATACGTATGGTATGCACAGTATTCATGGAAGAGCTACCGCTATTGCCAGTGGCTTAAAAGCAAGCAGGCCGGAATTGAGTGTGTGGATTGTAACCGGCGATGGTGATTGCTTAAGCATTGGGGGCAATCATACTATTCACTTATTAAGAAGAAATTTTGATGTGAATCTTTTACTTTTTAATAATGAAATTTATGGCTTAACCAAAGGCCAATACTCGCCTACCAGCGAAGAAAAAAAAGTAACTAAGAGCACGCCCGTAGGAAGCATTGATCATCCTTTTAATCCATCGGCTTTGGCATTGGGCGCAGATGCAACATTTGTTGCAAGAAGCATGGACAGGGATGTAAAACATTTGCAGGCAATGATATTAAGAGCACAGGCTCATAAAGGCGCATCGTTTCTGGAAATATATCAAAACTGCAACATTTTTAATGATGGTGCCTTTGAAATTTTTACTGAAAAAAAATCAAAGCCCGAAGAAGCGTTGTTTCTGGAGCATGGGCAGCCATTAGTGTATGGTATAGAAAAAAATAAAGGGATAAAACTTGATGGCTTACAACCAGTGATGGTTACAATAAATGAAAATATTAGCCTTAATGATCTTTGGATACATGATGAAAAAGATCTTTATAAAGCACAGATACTTTCAAGATTGTTTAATGATCCAAAAATGGAAACACATTTTCCAAGGCCATTTGGCGTTATATACGAAACTGATCGTGCTTGTTATGAGGATGTAATGAGTATGCAAATACAAGAGGCCATTGCTGCGAAAGGCAAAGGCGATTTAAATAAATTATTGAAAGGCAGGGAAACCTGGACAATAAATTAATAAAGAAGCATTAGTTTTTATTATTCAAAAAAATGAAAGGCTTTAATTCTTTAAGCGCAATCGTTTCACGAATAATCGTTTCATCAGAAATCACTTTGTATTTGTTCAGATTAATGACTTCATGCGCTACAATTAAATTATCAATTCTTTCCACAGAATATAATAATTCATGAAGCATTTCCACTTCATGTTCAATCGCCTGGGGGTTCATTAATTCTTCTTTGAACAATACCAAAAGATCCCGGTTAAATTTGTTCATTTTTTGGATTTGGGTTATATACTAATATCCTATCATACCTTGCTTATTAGGACAGCCGCATTTATTTTTTTTTGAAGCGTTGCAACCAACAGTAAACACAGCAATCATAACAGCTAATATAAAGAGGATTTTGCTAATATTTTTCATAAAATATCTTCTAAATTAAACTATTTTCATATATAAATATTGTGCGTTTTGCTAAATAAAAAAAAATTTTTGCCAGCACTTCTTACTATAACACAATTTTGGTTGCCCCGCTCAACTGGGGGTTAGGCCATGCAACACGCTGTATCCCAATCATAAAAGAGCTTTTATCGCTGCAATGCAAAGTACTCATTGCTGCAAATGGCAATAGCCTGCTGCTCCTTCGTAAGGAGTTTCCTTCTTTACAATTTTTAGAAGTTCCCGGGTATAAAATTCAATACAGTAAAAGAAAAATTTTCTTGCCTCTCTTAATGCTGGCACAGGCGCCTGCAATATTTTTTTTTACATTAAAAGAGCATGTATGGTTAAAAAAAATTGCTAAGCTTTATGGCCTCTCTGCAATAATTTCTGATAACAGGTTTGGAATGTATAACAGGAAGATTTTTAGTGTATACATCACGCACCAGTTATTAATAAAAACAGGAAATATTTTTACAGAAACTTTATTGCAAAAGCTTCATTATTTTTTTATAAAAAAATATAATGAATGCTGGATCATTGATAATGAAATTAATGGTTTTGCAGGCGAATTATCTCACGGAAAAAATAAGCCGGCAAATGCAAAGTATATAGGAACCTTATCAAGGTTTGAATTGATAAATACAGAAAAAAAATATGAGTTGGTAGTTTCAGTTTCCGGGCCGGAGCCGCAAAGAACCATCTTTGAAAAGATAATGATAACCCAGTTAAAAGATAATGATAAAAAGGTTTTATTTATAAGAGGCTTACCTGGTGATAATAAAAACATTACATCAGTAAATAAAAATATTGAGTTTATAAATCATCTTTCGTCCGAAGACATGAATACGGCTTTTTTGCAATCACAAATCATAATAAGCAGGAGTGGCTATACAACAGTTATGGATTTAATAAAGATTAACCGGAATGCAGTATTGGTGCCTACTCCAGGGCAAACTGAGCAGGAATATCTTGCTGAATATTTAATGAAAAAAAAATATTTTTATTGTGTAAAGCAAAAAGACTTTTCTTTAATAAATGTAATAGATGCGTTTAAAAACTTTTCCTTTAACGCTTATTTTTCAGAAATGAATGGATATAAGAATGCAGTGCAGGAACTAAAAGAAAGTATCAGAAAAAATTAATGATTTTTTGGGTAATCAAAAAACAAAAATTCTTTACCTGCCTCTTTAAACTCCACCCATTTTTTTATTTTTATTTGTAAAGCAAATACGCCACAAGTTGGCATTTCGTGTACAGGGTAACAGTTAAGAGAATTGACAAAATCTGTCACGCCCGGGTTATGTGCAAACAGCGCCGCCGTGCTTGCGGAATCTTTCAAGCTGGCAACAGTTTCATAAAAAACGGCAACACCTGCTTCATATAAGGAAGGTGCCAAAATCAAATGTTTTTTATCTATCTTGAATTCGTCCATAAAGAAAAGGGCTGTTTTCTTTGCACGCTTTGCAGGACTTGAAATAAAAGTATCTATTTCGATATTTCTGCTTTTTATCTTTTTGGCCATTGCTGGCGCATCATTTTTTCCGCGCTCATTTAAAGGCCTGTCAAAATCAGTGATAGTTGCATCGCTCCAGCTGCTTTTTGCATGACGGATTATAAGAAGTGTTTTCATTCTTTTACTCATCGCTTTTTTTGCATTTATTCTACCAAATTTTAGATTTAATACCCTCTTACATTTTTGCCTTCCATATAATTTAAAAAGGCTTTGTTAACTACACGGTTACCGCCAGGAGTAGGATAGTTACCCGTAAAGTACCAGTCGCCGAGATTAGTAGGGCAGCTATTGTGCAGGTCTTCTATCGTTTGATAGATAACATCTACGGGCACAGTTATCTCTTCAGGTGTTATAAGTTGTGCAATCTTTTTTGAAATTTCTTCAACAGAAAAAGGCTTATAAATATGCCTTACTACATTTTCGCAGCTTAGCTTGTTATTGCGTTTTAGCTCATTGCATTTATTTACAAGCTCCTGTAGCAAGTGCTCCATTTTTCTTTCCTTGATCAGCTCCATTGCAGCCTTGAAAGCTACAAACTCTCCCAGCTTGCTCATATCAATTCCATAACAATCAGGGTATCTTATCTGCGGAGCAGATGACAGAACAATAATCCTTTTAGGCTCAAGCCTGGCAAGCATTCTGATAATACTTTCCCTGAGTGTGGTGCCCCGCACAATTGAATCATCAATAACAACAAGGCTATCCACCTGTTTTTTTAAAGTGCCATAAGTTATATCATACACATGCTGCACCATTTCATTGCGGCTGGTGTCGGCTGTGATGAAGGTGCGAAGCTTTACATCTTTAATAGCAATTTTTTCTATGCGCACTTTCCGGTTAATGAGCTCGGCTAATTTATCAGCATCAATGTTACTCCCCCAGCCTGTTATCTTTTCTATTTTTATTTTACTTAAATAGTCTTCAGCGCCTTTCAAAAGGCCGTAAAAAGCGATCTCCGCAGTATTGGGTATAAAAGAAAAGATGGTATTTTTCAAATCGTAATTCAACGCTTTAAGCACAGGATCAGTAAGGTGGTAGCCCAATGCAATGCGTTCTCTGTATATCTTTTCATCATTGCCTCTTGAAAAATATATACGCTCAAAGCTGCAGGCTTTTCTTTCTTTTAAAGGCAATATTTGTTCTATAGAAAAGCTTCCGTCGGGGTTGGATATTAAAGCATTTCCGGGCGTTAATTCCTGCACTTCATTTTCACCTACATTAAAAGCTGTGCGAATAGCAGCCCGCTCGCTTGCAGCAATAATCACTTCATCATTTGCATAATAATAACAGGGCCTTATTCCGTTAGCGTCTCTTACTACAAAGCCGGTGCCGCTGCCGGTAATACCGCCAAATGTAAAGCCGCCATCGAATAAGGAAACAGATTTTTTTAATACCGAAACTATATCCGTAAGTTCCGGTGAAGTTTCATCTGCCTGTACTAAAAAGTAGTGGATAGTGTCTATCATAGCACCCAGATCGCTTTGCTTATCAAGCTCGTCGGGGTGGCTGTTTATTAAAGAAAATAATTCCTCTTTATTTACCAGGTTAAAATTACCTGCAACGGCCAGGTTCCTTGCCGGTATGGTGCTTCGCTTAATAAATGGATGGCAAAACTGGACATTATTTTTTCCCTGCGTGCCATATCTTAAATGGCCCAGCAGCAGCTCTCCCAAAAAATCTACATGGCCTTTCATAAGGCCAGGATGCTGTTGTATTTCAGGATTATATTTTTCTATTTCATTTACCTGCGCTCCTATTTGAGAAAAGAGATCAGCTATTGCCTGGTTTGCAGCGCTTCGGATGCGATATAGAAACGGATAACCGGGCTGTGTGTTTAATTTTACGGCTGCTATGCCTGCACCGTCCTGCCCGCGGTTGTGCTGTTTTTCCATAAGCAGGTACAGCTTGTTAAGCCCGTAAAGAACAGTACCATATTTTTGATGATAATAAGAAAAAGGTTTGCGTAATCTTATGAATGCAAGGCCGCATTCATGCTTTATTTCGTCGCTCATTATTTGAAATGAAGCGCAAAATTACACTAATAAATGTTGCTTTATATACAAGTAATGACTTGTTTTGTTATTTCTTTTTAGAAAGAAAATCACTTCTGTACAGTCGTTGCATTAGCTTCCCATTTCTGCATTTCGGGGCATGATTTGTAATCATCAGCAATTTCCACATAAAAAGTAGGGATCTTTTTTGTAAACCATTTTTCAAGCACATCATTCTTTTTTTCTTCCAAAGCTCTTGCGGCTACCTTATCATAATCATCTTTCAGGTTTTCCCGGTGTGGCTGCGATTTGTCTAAAATTTCAACAATCCTTACTGCTTTTTTCCCACGCTCATCAGTATATTCAGTCGGCTGTGAGTATTCGCCTATCTTAAGGGAATTTAGCATTACCACAATATCTTTATCTAATTGGTCAATGGTAAGAAAAGTGGTGCCATCTCTTGCAGGTATACGGCCGCCGGTAAACTTACTGTTTTCATCTTCACTATATTTTGCAACTGCCTGCCCGAAATCCATGTTGCCTACAATCAGCTTTGCTCTTACTGAATCAAGTCTTTGCCTGGCTTCGGCTATTTCTACAGAACTTATTTGCGGAATTTTAAGTATGTGCCTGATCACTGCATCATCGCCATTTTTGCTTATCATCTGGATAATGTGGTAGCCAAATTTTGTTTTAAAAACATTCGATATCTGTCCGTCTTTAAGGCTAAAAGCCTTGGAAAGAAATACAGGATCCCATTGCTTTTCGTTACGATTTATTTCGTACCTGCCGCCCGTTTCCTTACTGCCTGGATCATCAGTGTATAACGAAGCAAGTGTTTCAAATTTTTTGGTTCCATCTTCCACTTCTTTTTTATATTCCTTTAATTGATCCGTTGCATAGTTTTCCAGATCACGGCTGGCTTTTGGATAAATAACTATTTCACCTACCTCAAGCTGAGATTCATAAAAATGCAAGCTGTCTTTAGGTATGGAATCATAATATCGCTCTACCTCTTTTGGGGTTATATGAATATCCGCAACTATTTTATCGCGCTCACCCTGGGCCAGCTTCTGCTCCATAAAAGTTTGCCTGAAGTCTTCTTTCAATTGAAAAAGTGATTTGCCCGCAATCTGCTCCACTGCTTCCTTTGAGCCATATTGATTTATAAAATACCTGATCTTGTTATCAATATCTGCGTCCACTTCTTCCTGGGTTACAGGGATAGAATCAAGCTCCGCCTGCAACACGAGCGCTTTCAGGCCAAGCGCCTGCTCCAGCAATAAACATTTAGCATTTGCAGGTATATCAATACTCTGCCGCTGCATATCTGAAATGCTGTTGTCAATATCGCTTTTCAAAACTATTTTATCACCCACCGTTGCAATCACCTGGTCTGCCATTACTTTTTTTGTTTGGGCAAAAAGGCAGGCCGCTGATACCATTAGTAAAAAAAGAGAATAAGTTTTTTTCATTAATATTTTAATTGGAATAGATAACGAACAATAAGTTCATCTTTATCAAAAATACATTTGGAATAAGTGGAAAGATTTTTATAAAAGTTAAATCTTAAGCAAAATTGCAGTAGTTGTAAAAAACTATAGCGTTCTCTTTACTTCTATTTCCTCAAATGCTTCAATCATATCGCCAGGCCTTGTATCGCTGTAGTTCTTTATGCTCACACCGCATTCCATATTGTTGGCTACTTCTTTTACATCATCTTTAAAGCGCTTAAGACTTCCCAGTTCGCCGGTGAATACAATAATTCCATCGCGCACCAGTCGTATCCTGTTGTTACGGGCAATTTTACCTTCTACTACAATACAGCCGGCCACGCTTACTTTATCAAATTTATAGGTTTCTTTTACCTCTAAAACACCCAGAACTTTTTCCTGTATTTTTGGTTCAAGCATGCCTTCCATGGCGCTTTTTACTTCATCAATAGCATCATAAATAATAGAGTAAGTTTTTATTTCAACCCCTTCCCGCTCGGCAAGCTTCGATGCCTGCAAAGCAGGGCGCACATTGAATCCTATAATAACTGCATCAGAAGCTGTGGCAAGAGAAACGTCGGTTTCAGTTATTTGTCCTACACCTTTATGAACAACGCTTACTACAATTTCCTCAGTGCTAAGTTTTTGTAAAGAATCACTTAAAGCTTCTACGGAGCCGTCCACATCTGCACGGATAATTAAATTTAATTGCTTAAAATTACCCAAGGCAAGTCTGCGGCCAATTTCATCAAGGGTGATGTGTTTCTTCGCTCTTATACCTTGCTCACGCAAAATCTGCGCTCTGCGATTAGCAGTTTCTTTTGCTTCAGATTCATCATGGTATACTTTGAAAGTTTCACCAGCCTGCGGAGCGCCATTTAGCCCAAGAATTAAAACAGGTGTGGAAGGCGGAGCTGTTTCCGTGCGCTGGTTGCGCTCATTGAACATGGCCTTTATTCTTCCATAATTTTGCCCGGATACCAAAAGATCCCCTTGCCTTAAAGTACCATTTTGAACTAAAATGGTGGCCACATATCCGCGGCCTTTGTCCAAAGAAGCTTCAATAACTGTTCCGCTGGCGCCCTTGTCGGGGTTGGCTTTCAGCTCCAGGAGGTCAGATTCTAATAATATTTTATCCAGCAATTCATCTACATTTAACCCCTGCCTGGCGCTTATTTCCTGGCTTTGATATTTACCACCCCAGTCTTCTACTAAAATGTTCATGGCAGAAAGCTGTTCTTTTATTTTATCAGGATTGGCGCCATCTTTATCTATTTTATTCAGGGCAAATATCATAGGAACATTAGCTGCCTGCGCATGGGAAATCGCTTCCTTTGTCTGAGGCATCACCGCATCATCAGCAGCCACAACAATTACGGCAATATCCGTAACCTTGGCGCCTCGGGCGCGCATAGCTGTAAAAGCTTCGTGACCGGGAGTATCCAGAAAAGTTATAGCTCTTCCGTTTTTCAGCGTAACCTCGTAAGCGCCTATGTGCTGCGTAATGCCACCTGCTTCACCCGCTATTACATTGGCCTGGCGTATGTGGTCGAGCAAAGAAGTTTTACCATGATCCACATGGCCCATAATTGTTACAATCGGCGGACGTGTCTCCAGGTCTTCCACATTATCTTCTTCTTCCTCCTCGTCAAATTCTGCCTCATCATCAATGCCAATAAATTCTACTTCGTAATTAAATTCTCCAGCTACCAATTCTATAACATCTGCCTCCAGCCGCTGGTTAATAGAAACCATGATACCAAGGCTCATACATTTGCTTATAACATCTGCAAAGCTTACATCCATAAGATTGGCGAACTCACTTACAGAAATAAATTCTGTTACCTGCAATTTATTATTCGCCACATCTTCACCCACATTTTCTGCAGCTTCCTCTCTTTTTGCTTTTCTGTATTTTGCTTTAAGGCTTTTGCCTCTGCCGCCAGAGCCAGCAAGCTTGGCCTGCGTTTCCTTTATTTTATCCTGAATTTCTTTTTGATCTATTTCTTTTTCTTCGCGCTTTGGCAGCGGAGCATTTCTGTTGAACCTGCCAGCGCCAGCGCCACCGCCACCGCCTTGCTGAGGCCTTTGAAAAGGAGGTCTTTGAAAACTTCCCGGCGCTCTGTTAGCTGTATCGGGCGCCTGCTTTTTTTCAACAACTATTCTTTTCCTTTTACGTCTCTCATCTGAAGGTTTAGGCCTCGTGTCATTCTCCACTGGAAGATTGATCTTACCCAATATTTTAGGCCCTTCCAGCTTATCAACTTTTATATTAGTAACTACAGCCACTTCATCTGCCGGCGCTTCTTCAATTTTAATTTCGGCAGGTGCTGCTTCCTGGGCTACAACTATTTCTGTTTCTTCCGGTTCTTGTTTCTTCGGTTCAGGCTCTTGTTTTTTCGCACCTTTTTTAGGCCTTGTTGAAGAGTCAATGGCGCTCAGGTCTATTTTATCTATCACCTTTGGCTGCTCCACTTCCGGAGCGTCAATTTTTGTGATCTCGGGCTTGATTTCTTCCTCCTCTTTTACAGCAACAGGGGTTTCAGTTTTTATTTCTGCAACCATGGGAATCTCTTCTGCAGGCGTTGCTACAACAAGCACTGTTTCTTTTACCTTTACAGGTTCTTTTTTGGTAAATGACAGATCCTGCTCATCCTTTCTTTTTTTAAAATCTGTTACGGCATTTTTAGGAAGATCAATCTGCTCTGCTTTTTGTTTGGTTGCTTTATCGGTTTGAAACTCTACCTGCAGCACACGGTACATTTCTTCTGAAATACGAGAAGTAGGTTTCAAGTCTTCGTTATCAAAGCCTTTGGACATAAGATAGTCTATCAAGGTATCTTTACCAATGTTAAACTCCTTTGCTGCCGCCATTAAACGTGGTGTATTTACTTCTGCCATTAAGCGTCTCCTTTCTTCCCTGAGGAAGAATATTTATTTAAAATTATGTTTAAAAAACCTTTATTTATTTTTTATTAAAAAGAAATTTACTCACTGGCAAATTCTTCTTTTAATATTCTCTTTACTTCTGCGATAGTTTCTTTTTCAAGATCGGTTCTTCTTTCCAATTCTTCATCGGATAATTGCAATACGCTTTTTGCTGTGTCGCAGCCGATCTTTTTTAATTCATCTATTATCCACGATTCTATTTCATCTGAAAATTCTTCCAGGTCTACATCGTACTCTTCCACCTCTCCTTCATTATCTCTGAACACATCCAGCTCAAGCCCGGTAAGCTCGCAGGCAAGTTTTATGTTTACGCCCCTGCGGCCAATTGCCAGCGATACCTGATCCGGCTTCAGATAAACATTAGCATGTTTTGCTTCCATGTCCACTTCCATGCTGGTAATCTTTGCAGGCGTAAGTGAGCGTTGTATCAGCAGTTGTATATTATTCGTCCAATTAATTACATCTATATTTTCATTTTTTAGCTCACGCACTATTCCATGTATGCGGCTGCCCTTCATACCTACACAGGCGCCAACCGGATCAATGCGATCGTCAAAGCTTTCCACAGCTACCTTAGCTCTTTCGCCAGGGTCTCTCACAATTTTTCTTATAACAATAAGGCCATCAAATATTTCAGGCACTTCCACTTCCAGCAGTTTTGCAAGAAATGAAGAATCTGTACGCGAAACTATGATAACAGCCTGGCTGTTTTTAAGTTCTACTTTTTTTACAACAGCTCTTATAGTTTCTCCTTTCTTAAAATAATCTGATGGTATTTGCTCCGACTTAGGAAGCAACATTTCATTGCCTTCCTCATCCAGTAAAAGAATCTCTTTTTTCCAAACCTGGTACACTTCTCCATTTATAATTTCACCAACCCTATCTTCATATTTTTTAATTAAAATATTCTTTTTAAGATCGTTAATACGCCCTGCCAGCGTTTGCTTACCGGCAAGGATAGCTCTTCTTCCAAACTCTTTTTGAATATCTACTTCTTCGTATAGTTCTTCGCCTACCTGGTAATCCGGCTCTATTTTAATGGCATCTTTATATTCAATTTCAGTAAGCGTGTTATATAAGTCATCATCATCAACAATAGTTCTTCTTCTGAATATTTCAAGGTCTCCTTTCTGGTCATTTACTATCACATCAAAGTTTTCATCGGAGCCATATTTTTTACGGATGAGTGTTTTAAAAACATCTTCCATCACTTTCATAAGCGTAGGCCTGTCAATGTTTTCTGCGTCTTTAAATTCCTGGAAGGATTCTATTAAATTAATGCTTGCCATTTTTGTACTTTTAAAAAGTTATAAGCACTATTGTTTGCTTTATTTGGTTAAAAAATATTGTTGTTTTCTTTATAATTTGTTTTTTTCCTTTTCCGGTGGCTTCTTCAATCGTTATTTCATCTTCTGTTACGATAAGCAACTTTCCTGAAATTTTGTTGCCATCCATCATTTCCACCTCTATCTTTCTGCCTGTATTTTTTACATATTGCCTGTGCAACCTCAATGGTTCCTCAATACCCGGGGAAGATACCTCCAAAGAAAAATTATTTCCGGGAAATATTTCTTTTTCTTCAAGAAATTTATACAATGCCCTGTTTACCTCTGCGCACTTTTGAATAGTGATGCCATTATCATCATCAATAAAAACCTTTACATCATTTAAAGGAGAAACTTTTAACTCTACTAAAAAAACACCTGGTGAAGCTGATAAAAGGTTATTTATAAAGCCAGATATAATTTCGTGTGTTGCTTCGTCCCTCATTGTTCTAATTCAGAAAATTTTTAAAAAAGAAGAAGGGAACGCTTCCGTTCCCTTCAATATCTTTTTTTGCGACGGCGAAGATACAATAATTTATAATTACACGCCAAATTATGTTAAAGTAAAGCTTTGCAATTGTGTTAAAATATTTTATTTATATTTTTGCAAAATGAACATATTTAGAGTAGCCACCGAGATTTTTTTAATCTATATTTTGTATAAGCTCATTTTTGATTTTGTGATTCCCATTTATGAGTCAACCAAAAAAATAAAGAAGCAGTTTGGCGACATCCAGCAAAAAATGGAGCAGGATAAAAATACTGTAAACACACGCCCATCAGCCACTTCAGCCCAACCCAAAGTAAAACGTGAGACAGATTATATAGATTTTGAAGAAGTAAAAAAATAATTTTTATAAATCAAGATCTTCAATAAGCATTCCCGGCTTTAAAAGAATTGTTTGCAAACCCGCTTGCTTTGCTGCTTCAATATTTTGAACAGAATCATCTATAAAAATTGTTTTTTCTGCAGCCAGATTGTTTTCTTTTAAAATCCATTCAAATATTTCTACATCTGGCTTTCGTAAATTAATATCACAAGAATAATAAGCCTTTTCGAAATAACTTTCAAAAGAGTTTCTTCTGTTTTTTTTATTAAAAATAGCCTTCAGTTCTTTCAAATGAATATGATTGGTATTGCTTAATAAAAAAAGCCGGTATTTATTCTTTATCTTTTCTAAAAAGTCAAGACTTGTTTCACGAAAGGTAAGCAGCATGGCATTCCACGATTTCTTTATAAGGTCGGGTGAAATATCAATTGCAGTTCGTTTAACTATTTGCTCATAAAAATTTTCTTCAGAAATAGTTCCTGTTTCCAGCTTACTGAACAAATCATCAGCATTAGATTGTGAATACATTTCATCGAAATTATGAACACCTGCTTTTTCAAAAGCAGCCCTGGTAAGGTTATAATCTATATTGAGGATAACACCGCCAAGGTCAAAAATTACAGCTTCAATATTTTTCATATCCAAAGAAAATTATTTCTTCTCACATCACGAATTTTTCTATTTTTGCACTCCAAATTTTACTGCCTAAGCAGTGGGGCCTATAGCTCAGTTGGTTAGAGCACCTGACTCATAATCAGGTGGTCCCAGGTTCAAATCCTGGTGGGCCCACATGGTAATCAAGCACTTATAAGAAATTTCTTCCGAGTGCTTTTTTTATTTGCAAACAATTTGCAAACAAAATTGGTTATAAAAAAATAGTTCGAGACCAAATATGCTGATTAAATAATTTGATTGAAGAATATGGTATATAATTAAGACACTATCTTGATTTTGCTTTTTTGTTCATTTTAAGAAAGCTTTTCTGCCCTTGTATAATTTTTTTAAGTAGATCAAGTTTTGATTATTCGCTACTTCTGACATTTATATTTTGTGTTTTATTTTGCAACTCGCGTTCCTTTGATCTTTTGGATATTTCCTTTCTGTTAGAAGTAATCTCTTTCTTCATCTGCCATTATAAATTACACTAATTGCAGGAAATCGCCGATCTGCGATTATAAATTACTATATTTGCAGGGATAACTTAATCTAATTCAATCCATGGAAATAAGCAAATTCAAGGCAGGCATACTAAAAAAGCAGTTGGGTTTCTGTAGCTTTTCTCCTACACTGATTAATTGCGAATGGCTGGTTAATGATGCTAAAATAAACAACCTTTTGAGTGAAGCGGATAGAAAACTAGGGGAGCTTAATGCTTTTTCCATACTGATTCCGAATGTAGATTTTTTCATAAAAATGCACATTACTAAAGAAGCTACTCAGAGTAGTCGCATCGAAGGGACGCAAACGAGTATTGAAGAAGTTTTGCAAAAAGAGGAGAACATCAATCCTGAAAAAAGAGATGACTGGCAGGAAGTACATAATTACATAGAAGCAATGAACTTTGCCATTGCTCAGTTAGATAAATTACCGATAAGTAATCGTTTGTTAAGACAAACACATAAAAAACTTTTGCAAGGTGTAAGGGGTAAGCAAAAGACGCCGGGCGATTTCAGAACAAGCCAAAATTGGATTGGCGGGGCATCATTAAAAGATGCTGCTTTTATTCCACCACATCATATTGAAGTGTCGGAGTTGATGAGTGACCTCGAAAAGTTTTTAAATAACGATGATTTAAATATTCCTCCTATTATTCGAATTGCTCTGGCGCACTATCAGTTTGAAACCATACATCCGTTTTTGGATGGAAATGGAAGGCTAGGGAGATTATTAGTTACTTTATATCTTGTGAGTAGTAATATCCTAAATAAGCCTACTTTATACCTTTCTGACTTCTTCGAAAGAAACCGCAACACTTATTACGATAATCTTACTGAGGTAAGAACAAAAAATAATCTTGCAAAATGGCTTACATTCTTTTTAGTAGGTATACTAGAAACTGCCCGCAACTCAATTGAAACATTTAATGCCGTCATTAAATTAAGACAAGTTGTAGAAGAAAAGAAAATCATTACATTAGGCAAGCGAATTCCTCTCGCAATAAAATTGATACGGTATCTATATAGCAAGCCTATTGTCGATGCAAACGAAATTGCTGCTGCATTGGTAGTAAATATTTCAACAGCACACCGCCTGATTCAAGATTTTGAGAGACTGGAAATATTCATTGAACAAACAGGTTATAAGCGTAACCGAGTATTTGTATTTGAAGATTATATTAAACTTTTCAGATAAGAATACACTGGCTACTTTTATAATTAAGTGATCGTAACAAAATATGGCTTTATATAAAGGCAGATACAATTCTTTGATGTCCCTGGATTGCTTTCATCCTAACCGTTTACGAATTCAAGTGTTAGCTGATTACTTAACATGTTAAAACGGCTTACCATAAATAAAGCCGGATAATGCTATAACTCACTTAAACGTTTTTGATTTGTGACGCAATGCGTCACAGTTTGTTTATTATCAAGTTTAGTAATGGCTAAACGTTAAGCTTGTAAAACCTTTCAGCCTCACAAGTGTAATGATTTTCTTTTCTTCTTTCTTTTCTTCTGCTTCAATTGATAAGGTACAAAACCATTATCATTAACAGGCTTCATGATAAGTTCTATGGCTTTCTCAAGAACGCTGTTTTTTTCTTTTTCACCAGCCAAATCTTGCAGCTCATTTTGCTTGGGCAAAAGCGTATCATTATTGCGTGGTCGTTGTAATAAAGAAACCTCTGGCGGTTTGATCATGTTTTGAGCCATCCTTTCAATTAACCCTTTTGCACTATATTCTTTACCAAGATCGCTACCATCAAACACAACTTATTCTTGTAGTCTATGTAAGTTATCCCATAAACAACCCCTTGTTCATTTCTTCTTACAACCATTTGTATTCCTCCCTTTTCAAGATCACTTTCAAGAGAAGCAAGTGTATGCTTTCTGCCATGTAATGCCCAATCAATAGCCACCTTAACGTGCTGTTTTAAGGGTGACTTTAGTGTGTCGTTCAATTCAAATCTTTTCTCCAGATTACCAAGCGTTGGCTGTTGATGAAACAGGCTTGCTTTAATAGGTACTCCAATCTTATTTCCGTCGTTATCGAGCGCCCTGTAATACAAACCTTTCTTTTGATAAGTAATAGAATCTTCCCTTCCCCTGTCAGCCATTACATTATATGGCTTAAGCACTGCATTTAGCTCTGCAACTGAGCTGTATTTATATTGATTAATTACAACATCCAGCACATTCTGAATGGCTCTTTTTGTTTCCATCTTTCCATATTGAACTCTTTGAGCACTTACTATCTTACGCTCTAAAATATCGCTGATTTTTTGTTCTGCTTTTTGTCCTTGCCTTTTACCTTCAGCACGCACTAAACCATATTCCAATTCCAGGCTTTTCCGTGCAGTTTCCGACTGGTTTTTTCCGATGTTAAATGTATCAATTCTCTTCCCGTCGCTTTGAATAGAAGTGGTGACAATATGAAGATGCGCATGGCCAGCATCATGGTGCTGATAGACAAGATAAGGCTGCTCTCCGAAGCCAATTTTGTCCATGTATTTGCAAGCAATTTCTATAAGATTTTCCCTGCTTAGTTTGTCCTGCCCATCAAAGTTTAAAGAGATGTGCAGCGTGTTCGTTTTTGCTCTTTCATTCAAAGAATTCTGGTGTTCAAAACGCTCAAGCTTTTGATAAAAATTTAGTTCAGCTGCTTCTTGTAAAAAGTTGCCCGCATACAGGCATTCAGCCTTGCCTGATTTTACCTTTTGCTCATTGTAATTAAGGGCGCTCTTACAACTGCCAGGGCTTGTTATCTTTGCAAAAATAGCTCATAAATTGATTCAATTTTTTGCGGATGTCGTTCACTTTTTCATTCATGTTTTCTTTCGCATACTCGTTGAGCGATGCCCATAGTTTTACCTCCGAAGAATCATGAAAAGTGTGCAGCTTTTTCACCAGCTGGTTGAAGTTATTGCCGATGGCTGAAAGCTCTTTTGTAAGGCCAATCATTTCTGTCAGAAAGGCATCGGCTGATGCATTACGGTATAAAACTGTTATGGGTTTTGCAAGCATTAACCTTCGCAGATAATCACTAAGCTTTCTGCAGGTTGTCTTTCTAAATTGAGAATTGAGCTCATTGAATTCTGATTCCGTGAGCCGGATGGTAATGCGCCTGGTGTACACAGCTTTTTCTTTCTGCTTCATAATCACTCACACTTTATTGTTTATAAAAATCTGCCTCTCTCTTTTTGCCCTCACGACTCCGGAGTGAAGGGCATCCAACAATCAATTGTCGGACAGCTTTTGCGACAAGGAAGAAAGTTTTCTATGAGAAAATTTGTCATCAGGTGCTTTTTATTTTGCTCTAGATCGATAATCTTGAAACATTACTTTCTGAATATTTTGCTGGTGAAAAGAAAAGAATCTTTTCACAACTTTAGAAAGATTACAATAATAAAATCCATTGACAACTCGATTAATTTGATTGCTTGCTCGCAGCTTACAGTCACTAACATTCAAGCTGATTGCTTCTTGTTTTTATTCTGTTATTTTCACTCTGATGAATTACCGCTTCAATGTCTGCACGGGAAAAATATCTCCTGGATTTGATCTTAAAACTCTTGAGCTTGTTTTGCTTCAGCCATTCATAAAGTGTTGGCTTGGATACCTGGAAGATCTTACAAACATCTGTTGCTTTCAGCAAAGCTTTGTCGGGTAAGTGCGCGTTGTGCTGTTGTAGTGATTGCTGGCTTAATTTTTCAGTAATTACTTCATCAATAGTAATTCTGATTTGCTTCCAAAACTCGGATGGAGTTATAGGAACCGCATCGGTGTTTCGTTCATACTTCTTCATTTCTTGTTCACAATAAAAACTACAAAAACGAAATTAACAGAGGTAAGTATAAATAACAATCCTCATTAAATTTTAATGGGGATGTTGTAAAGTTTCGGTAGCAAATAATTAGCCTTGCAGAATAGAGCTGCGTAAGTTATAAATAATGCTTTCTTACCACTCTGTTTAACTTTTGAGTGCATTGCTCTAAGGCGGAATCAGAGGCTAGTTTAATGTCGTTAACAAATAAACCTTTGTCATAGTAAGAAGTCAAAACAAATTGCACACTGTTGAACAGGGCTTGCCGATGTATCCATCATTAGCATTCCGTCAGCTTAAATTTAGTATATGATTTAATAGAAACAATTAGGGTAATACTTGTTCGTCAGCCGATAAATCGGCAAGCCCATTTGTTGCATGGACTTTTCATATTTATTAATTACATCTCAATTTTTACGAATTTTCGGCAATTACTGGAAGTTAGCTTTAATAATTTTGAGAATAAATAATTTTTTTATAAAGTAATAAGAATAGAAAATAGCCTGAGGCAAACAAGTTAACATAGCCTACGGTATATACAAATCGTAAAATGAGGTCAGGATTATATATCTGAAAGAACAACCGATAACCATGAATCAATGTGCCCATAAAGTTCAATAAATAGAATAAAAATTCTGCTGAAAGGAAAATAATTAATAACCAATATCCAGCTTTCTTACGCTTCATAAAAAGAATATAGCCAGTAACAAATAAAGCAAAAACGGCACTCATCGTCGAAGCACCCTTGGAATTGGGGAAAGGATGTTGAGGTGAATAGTAAAGATGAATAAAATAAGGAATTTGGACTATAAAATTCAATAGAATGAGTAGGAAAAGTGTTTTTATTTGTAACCGTAACTTATTCATATGATTCATAGTGTCAAAAGGATATTAACATATAATAAAAAATATTAATTATTGTGCTAATAAAACTGCTTGAAATAAAAATTTGTTCAAAAATATGTCACAAAAAATGCCACTGAAAAACAATCTTGAGTTTTTGCATTTAATCTTATTTTGAAGTTGAACAATGCTTGCGCAAAATAGCAACAAACTCTTTCATTTTGCGCTGCTGCACAGAACCGAGACATGCGTCAAATAGCAACCAACGCTTGTTGCCTGCAGGTAAAGTCAAAACGCTTACTCAATTGAAACATAAGTATCCACTTCCGCATGCTCCCAATTTTGTGCTTTTTGTCCATATACATCGAAGTCGGCAACACATTTTCTGTTTATGTCCGAGTGCCATATATTAGTCCATGTCATCATAACGCATTCAGGAAGTTTACCTATTGATTTATAGACTTTATATTTTGTAGTGGGAATTGTCCAAGTAGTTAATCCCTCCGGAATATTTTCGAATGAATTTACTTTGCAACCAATGATGGTCGTGTATTGTCCATTAAAATCATTTTCGTAATCTGTATAAATGCAATAAATCTCATGAGCCAACTTGTTGGGGACTTTGTCAATAAGATTTTGTCCCATGAACTTCCCCCAAAGATTGCCAATGTCGTTCTGCGATTGTCCATTTTTATTTATTGTTCTAACAGAAATTCCAATTACTTTAAATTCTTCAATTTCTATGGTCATAAGTTTTTCAGTAATAGCTTTTGTCAAATTTACGATTATTAAATTGTGGCAAAATTACTTCCAGCCGACTCAAAAATAGTTGCAAAACAGAAAAAATCAGGAAAATAATGTTCCCCCCTGTTCGTCCAAGTGTATAAAAACTTGTATTGGCGCAGCCTTGGTAGCTGCGCGATAACATTCGTTAGAGTTGGACGAAAGTGGGGGAATGCCTATACCCGGCTGTAGCAAGTCTTATGTTGTTGGAAGTTTTGTTTGAGATTATAAATAATGCTGTCTATCTTAGGCATTGGAACTTCGGCTTGAAAACGAATAGTCTTTTTTCTGTTTAAGTATTTTTTAAAGTCCTTGGATTACTTACATAAAATTGTTGATACTTCAGTGATTTGTTATTTTTTAAGTCTTTTATAATATCAATTTCAATCACATTTATTTCTACTTTTTTGCCTGTGGTACTCTTTCCCATGAGTTCTCCTTTGTGTGTTCAGGCTATGGTTTTTCTCAAACATACTTTATTGCCTTTGCGCAATATGCTCTGAACTTGAATAGTAATATTGAAAAGCCTTTATGAAAGCCAGTTATGAATTGGATCATTATGCTTGCATCTGTGGGTGTGAGCCAGGTGGTCCAATGATTTATAAATGCTCTGCCAAAAATTCCTTTGTGATTGTTGAGACATTGTCCGAGGTGAAATAAAAGCCCTAAAGTTGAACAGTAATTCGAAGTTTTTTTAATGGACACAACTTTTAATAAGGTAAAAATCAGCGGATGGAATATATGTAAAGGGAAAAGCTACCTGTTCAGTATCTAAAAAGAAATTGTCGACATTGCGGGTAAGCGTTATTTTATCAATTTTTTAACCGGTACCATTTCTTCTTGAATCAATTACTTGGGTAAGAATATTAATAGGAAATTTACAAAATAGATACTGCAATTTAATTTCATCATAGTGCATTATTTTGTCAGCGGTTGGTGTAGTTATTCGGCTGCTTTTATTTTTCCATTTTTAAGATAATAGTTAATATCTTCTTCCCAGTCTTTCAAATCGTTTTTGTAAATATATTCAATTGAATGTTCGTCTATCTCATTTCCCATCTCATTTAAACCGGTAAATGCATATGTTATTGCTGCAGATGTTTTGTTTTCCGATATTCTGTTGCACTTTACTTTGATCGTCCAATAACGATTTTCAGACGAAACCAGATATTGAATAAGAAAATTTTTAGTTTCATACTTTGTAACAATCCATAAAAGTTCTTTTTCATTATGAGTATGTCCCTGTGTTTTAAAAGCTGTCCCTTCTTCAATTGTCTCTGTGGAAGGGTAAATTAATTTCGGATTCCAACCTTCACTCCATTTTCTTTCTTTAAAAGCTTCAAATAAAGGAAAAACGGTTTCAATTTTTCCATTTATAAAAATAATAGACGTTTTTGTTACCCGTTCGGCTTTAAAATTTATACTATCAATTGTTTGACACTTGCTTTCGGTGATTACACTTAAAAATGCCGCGATAAGAATGATGGTTATATTTTTCATTTCTTTGAATTTGTTTTAGCAAAAAAAATACAAAGGATAAAAAAGAATTTATCGAAAATTGGGAATTTATTCTTGTAAGGAGATTGAAGATGGAGAAATATTAAATCGTCTTTTGAACAAATTACTAAAGGAACCTAGGCATTCGAAACCAATCAGGTAGCATACTTCCGTTACGGAATGCTGTTTTTGTTGTAATAACTGAAAGGCCCTTTGTAGTTTTAATTCTGTAAAATATTGGTGAGGCGTTGTATTATAGAGTTTTTTGAAATTTGCCAGGAAATGAAATTTATTTAGGCAAACTTCTTGTGCAATTTCCTCTATGGTTAAATTCACGAAAACATTATCATGCATAAATTCTTTCGCCAAAAATAATCGCCTGTATAATTCTTCCTGCGTAGATTTTTTAACAGCATTTATTTTACTAATTTGTTTTGAAGTATTATGGTTGACTTTTAAAAATTCCAAAATCAATTCAAAAAGCAACGCTTTAAAATCCTCCTTTTGCAATGTTTTTTGTAAGAGCTGTGAAATCTTGTATTGAATAAATTTAGTTAATTCGAAAGGAACATTTGGTAATTTAACCTCAATGCTTAACTGATTATCTGGTATTGCCAAAAGTTTTTCATCAGAGGTTTTACTGTAGTAGAAACAGTTTTTAATAAATTTTTCGTCAAATAAAATAATCAAAGTCTGTAAACGTACAGCTTTAAAAAAATTGATCTCTAAACTATCGTTGCAGTTCAGAAAATAAAAGTGTTTGTCCGAAATTTCGATATGTTTTTTATTAACTATATATTTCCCTTTGTTCAGAAAATTAGTAATAAATAAATAAGGGGTTTTATGTTCCGGGTAAAAATATCTACCGCTTGTGCAAGCGAATATTACCGAGTTATCGTCTAACTGTGGCAGGCTATTGTTGTAATTTTTAATATTTGGTAAACTTGTCGAAATCATAACTATTGCGGTATAATAGTACAGTGCTATATTACTTAATACTAACGGTTCAGGCATCTGCGATGGCACGGTAACAGCGCTGTCGCCGGAATAAAGCTTAATTAAAACTAAAGTTTAAGATAAAACAATAGTTAAATTAAGAATGCAGTGTTCGAACAAAAGCTGATAAATGGTTTGTAATGGTGTTTGTTCCGTCAACCATGCCATTGCAAATGCACTTGTGGTTGCTTTTTTTGAGTGTGTGGTTGCAAATAAAAAATTTAGATTACCTTTTTAACAATCGCTGTTGCACAATCTTCATCACAATGTCTTTGTAATTACGGCTTATCTGCAAAGACTTGCCGGCAATTTTAATTTCATTACCTTCTATGGCATTTATTTTTGAATTATTTACAAGATACGATTGGTGAATCTTAATAAAATCATCTGATGGTAATTGTGCTTCTAAACTTTTCATGGTGAGGTAAGCGATGAACCTTTTATTTTCAGTATAAATGCTTACATAGTTGCCAATGCTTTCAGCGTAAAGAATGTCATTCAACTCAATCTTTTCGATTCGCTTGTCGCTCTTAATGAAAATATAAGAAGACTGCGCTACTCCTGTTGCGGCATTCTTCATTTGATAATAGTCTTTCGCTTTTTGCACCGCCTTTAAAAATCTACTGAAAGCAAAAGGTTTTAAGAGATAATCAATAATATCCAGTTCATATCCTTCCAAAGCATAGTTAGGAAAAGCAGTGGTTAATATTACCAGAGGTTTATTGCTGATATTTTGCAGCAATTGCAGCCCTGAAACTTTCGGCATCTCTATATCTAAAAACATTATATCAATGTTATTTTCTCTAAGAAATACTTCTGCCCTTATTGCATTTTCAAATTTGCCTATTAAATTAAGATATGGTATTTGTTCTGCAAATTCGTTTAATATTTTACGGGCAACAGGTTCATCATCAACTATAATACAGCTAAGTTTTTTCATGGCAAAAGCATTAAATGAACATGATAAATATTTTGTTCTTTTTTAATCGTCAGTTGATGGTGGTCTTTATATAAAAGTTCTAATCTTCTCTTTGCATTGTTAAGACCAATGCCTTTCTCAACAGGTTCTCCTTCATCATGAGTATTCACGCAAGTAAAATCAATTCTTCCATCTTCTTCCTTCAACTCAATGCTGATGCAGTTGTTGGCATTTTCACTTCTTGACATATATTTAAAAGCATTTTCTGCAAAAGCCATGAAAATGAGCGGCGCAATTTTAGTATCGCTGTTTTGATAATTTATTTTCAAAGTTACCTTGATGTTATCATTGCTTCTTGCTTTTTGCAGCGCTACATAATTTTCCAAATAAGCTGCTTCTTTTTTTAATTCAATATGATCAACATCTGCTTCATACAAATTATACCGCAGTAAATTTGAAAACTGTACCATCATATTTCTTGCTTCGTGGTTATTCATATCAATCGAACCATAAATCGTATTCAAACCATTAAAAAGAAAATGCGGATTGATTTGCGAACGCAGGTATTTTAATTCTGTCTGCAAATGGTTTATCTCAATGTTTTTTACCTGCTCACGTTGCTCCGACCACTTTTGAGTAATGTATAGCATGGAGGCAACAATAACAAAACAGACAGCATAAATAACATTGTCGCCAAGGTTAGTTCCATCTCCATTATTATCTGTATGAAAAAGATTGAGGTAAATGTATTGATTGTACCAGCCTGCTATAAAAGCATATAAGGCAATTAAAATAATAACGCCAGCAACGTAGAAAACATACCGCTTTTTTTTAAGTAAACGTGATAATAAAAATTCATTATTTACCAATATAACAAATACCACAAGAAAAAAATGTACGAGAAATGTAGGAAGGTAAGAGAACCAGTTTCCATTAACAGAATAGCGTGGCTTTTCAAGTATTAAAGCTCCGGTATAAGCAAACAAAAAAAGTATATTGAATATATATCGCTTTAACAACATTATCTTGTTTCATTTTCTTTAACAGGATAAATATATTTCATTTGATTTGTGAAAGCGAAATGCTTTTTTTATTGATCTGCCGGTTTTCAACAAAAACAATACATCCATCTGGTAAACAATGCAACATATCAAAAATATTTTTCTTTGTCAAACAGATAACGTATGAATCCTTTACTTCTTCATGTATAAATAAAGCCATCTTACATCGCTCTTAATATCGTACAAAATTGACTACTTGCGTAGCACTTCATAACAACTATCATATAAGTTTCTTTATCAAGATTGTCTTTTTTACTTTCATAAAAATTATCAAATTGTTTCAATACAAAAAACAATACTTATCAGTTGATCATTAATCTAAAACCAAAAAATAAAATGTTATGCAAAGCAAATTTTTAATTCTTTTCTTTCTTATTACAGCGTTTTGTGCGGTGAAGGGTTCTGCACAAAAAACTAATATTACTTCTGAAAAAATAAAAGTGAAACATGTTGTAGATGAATTTTATAAGATCTGGGAAACAAAAGATATGAACCTGTTATCAAGCATCGTAGCACATGACAAGGATATGGTTAATTATGGTATAAATTATGATTTGGTTTTTGTTGGATGGAATGCATTACGGGATTCGATTGCCAAAATGTGGTCTGTAATGGAAAACACAAAAGTAAATATAAGAAACCAGGTAATTAATATTGATCCGCACGGTTATGTAGCCTGGTATTCGGAAATGTGTGATATGGATGTGTCGTATGGCGGGCATCCGATGAAAATTTATAATCAACGGTACACCGGTGTTCTGCAAAAGAGAAACGGTAATTGGGTAATTGTTCAATTTCATCATTCTATACCCGGAGGATTATAGTTGGTAAAGTTAGCTTCTGCGATTTGGCTGCTTTGAAGCTGAGGCGAACTGCACCAAAATAGCTAATGTCAGTTATTGCTGAAGGCAGCATATTCATTGAACGTCCTGCCTGGAACTGCCGGTGATTAATAATTTATAGATAAAATGAGCAACAATTCTGATAGAATTCTTTATGTCCAAACTCAAGATGACTAAAGAACAAAGCAAATGAAATGCATGTCAGTCCTGCTTAAGCAATAGCAGTGTTGTACGTGGTTACTTTGCTACTACAAATATTACAGCTGTTTTGCAAGTATGGTTGCTCTTAGTCAAGCTAGCTAAAAATTCAGATTTAATGTCTGAGTATTTTTCTTCTCCCAAAAATTCCTGTAGAGCCAGTAGTCGGCTAAGCCTGTTTACCCAAGCTTTCAATACTTGTTCGTCTGCAGGACCATTAAAGGCCAATTCTTTGTCAAATTTATGTTTATGAACAATTATTGATAATTTTTCATCAATCAATAACTTTTTCAATTTACTGCCCATTTCATAGTCATAATGATTTTTAGTCCTTTCTTCTTTGTAGAATGTTTTAAAACTTTTGCGGGTATTTAGGCTCATAGGAAAATGAGCAAATAAATCATTAACCTCAATAATTGCAATCCAACCATTCGGTTTTAACAGTTTTAACCATGACTTCAATATGAAAGAAAAATCAGGGAAATAAGCAGCCACGAAACTTGCCCAAATTCCGTCAACTAAGGGCAGATTGTTTTCATTAATGTTTCTTAGGTCTTGATTAACATACTCAATTGTGTTTGTTGTTTATCCTTTTTGCTTCTTCCAATAATTCACTATTAGCGTCAATACTTATAACTTTTAATGCTTGTTCAGATAACAGCTTCGCAACATGACCTGTCCCACATCCTAAATCTAAGATTATGTCCGTTTCCTTAATAGGAAGCATTTCTATATAAGATATCCAATTTCTCCAAATATTTTGGTGTGTATATTCATTAGCAAGTGTCATGGAATAATTATTTAACAACATTTAGTTGATGTTTTGGTCCAGCGGGTGTTTCTGTTATAAAATATAACCGTCTTTATTTGTAAAGGCATCGTCTGGTTTTCGAACCACAGTACAGGAATTAGTGAATAATATTAGCAAGTAACTTATTCGTCTGGTTGTGCTTTTCCATTTATAAGTTAATAATTAATTGCTTCTTCCAATCTTTCAAATTGTGTTTGTACATGTGTTGAATAACTTGTTCATTAATTTTATTTACCAGTTCGTTAATCCCAATAAAGGTGTAGGTAATATCAGCCTTCGATTTATTTTTTATTAAAGAGTTGCACTGTATGGATATTGTCCAATAGCGATTTTCAGAAGAAACCAAATACTGAATTAAAAACTTTTTAGCATCGTAGTTTTAATACTATCCATAAAAATTGCTTCTCATCGTGTCCATGAGTTTTAAAAGTTGTTCCTTTTTCGATAGTTTCTATAGACGGATAAATTAATGTAGGAGCCCAACCAACTGCCCATTTCCTTTCTGCGAATGCACCAAATAACGGGAAAATTTTTTCAATTTTTTCATTTAGAATAATAGATGCTGTTTTTGTTTGTTTTTCTCCTTGAAAATTTGTGCTGTCCATTGTTTGTGATTTATTTTCGCAGGCAATCAATAACATTGTGATGATAAGAACAGTGCTGTTTATCTTCATCGTTGAAATTTTATCCAAAATTCTAAACCTATGCGAAAACAGCTTATCGAAAATTGGGAATTTATCTTTTATGTAATACTGCCGAAGGGCAAATTTGAAGTGCTGCCTGAATGAATTACTAAACGAAGTTTCATTCTTAAATCCAATGGGTAGCATATTTCGATTAGGGAATGTTGATTGATTTGTAGTAACTAAAACGCTTTTTGCATTTTTAATTCAGTAGAATATTCTTGTGGCCCAGAACCAAAAAGGCTTTTAAAGCTATCTAAAAAATAAAATTGATTAAGGCAAACTTCTTTTGCCATTTGTTCAAGAGTCAAATTTTCAGAAACGTGGGCTATTAATCTACTCTCCTTATGTTGTACATTTAGTGCTATCCTTCACGGCAACACAAATACTTTGATGTCATCATGCAACAAAAGCCTGGTAATAAATGGACCTTCCTCCATTATTGCTTTTATTTTTTTAGCGTTCTGTGGTATGTCAAAAACAAGTTGCGTTTCTAAACTCTGATGCAGCTCCAGTTTTTCATCAATAGGAATTTGCCTGCCAACTACATTCTCAAGTGCCTGTTGCCCGTCTTTTGAAAAAGCCCACAAGTGTCCCTGTGCGTCAATAAGGTGAACTCTTGGTTCCGATGGTTTCTGGGCTATTCCTTTTGCATGATTTGACATTCTCACATGTAATACAATAAATTGCCCGTGTGGATTTTGCTTTCCTAAAGTCTTAGGTCTTTCTACATGTGTGATAGTTGCACACCAATCATCAAAACAAACATCTTTGCCAAAAGGAATTGCTACTTCAGTGCTTTTCAAATAAAAAATAACCCATAACAATCCATAACAAAACGAAATAATTGTAATTGTGCGGAAGGTTGCAACAATGCTTTTATGTTTAATCAGCTTAATAATTATTCTTATGAAAAGAATAAAAACAGTTATAAATGCTCCTATAAAAATCAAGCCTGCCATTTTCATCAATTTTATGAATGATAGTTATCAGTGTATTTATGTACCTGTTGTTTTGCTTGTAAAAAAAGCAATGAGAGAATAAAGAGCCACTATGATCAGAAGACTTAAAACAAAATTGATCATCAGGTCGCTTACTGAATGTGAAGTATTATTTAGGCTTATGAAAACATATAAAGCATAAACGATACTTGTTGAAAATAATAACCATCCAATGAGGCTTATCGGCAAATAAAATATTCCAATGCGCTTAAACCAGGGTAATTTCATTCTATATGTGTTATTAAAAATAAATTATCAAAATAATAAACGATGCAAGCATTATCAGCAGATTAAACCAGATTACTTTAAAAAAAAATACAGCTTTAGGATTGCCTGATAAAAAATACACTTTTCGAATGCTTATAAAATTGATTGCAATGAACACAACTGGCAGCACCACAAAAAACAGGATAGACATATATTCCATTCTCTGTGCAAGTTCATGCAGGTTGGAAAATAAAGTTGTTGAACGCATAAAATAACTCTTCATTAAAAGTGCAGCGAGAATATATATAGGAATACTTAACAACCATACACTTAAAACTGATTTATCTTTTGCAGATGTTATTGCTTTTTCCAGCATGTCCTGGTGTTTAAGTTGAGAAACCTTTGGTTTCTTCATTTTAATCAATTGCTCTTCAAAGCTTTTAATTCCCATAATCAATAATGCTAAAGATTAAATTTCGTTGCACTTATCCCGAATTTTTTCTAACCCTCTTGATAAAAGAGATTTTAATGTCCCTTCATTGATGTTTAATATTTCCGCAATTTCTTTATTCGCTTTTCCTTCGAAATATTTTAATGAAATCACTTCCTGATACTTAAGAGGCAATGTTTTCAGTGCTTTTAAAACATTAACGAACTGGGCGTGTTTCAAAAGTTCTGCCTCTAATTCTTCCTTATCCTGTTGAAGGCAATTGCTGAATTCTTCCTTATTGACAAAGTCAAATCTTTTAAAAAGAGAGTCGTGCTTTTGGCTGTGTCGAAAAAATTGATTGATTTCATTTGTTGCAATTCTGTAAAGCCAAACTTTTATTGAAATGCCGTTATAATAAAAGTTATTAATGTTTGTAAAAGCTTTAAAAAAGGTGTTGGCTGCAATATCAGCACTATCGTCAAAGTCACCTGTCCTGCGAATGATATAGCCAAAAATAGATTTATAGTATAATTTGAAAACTTCCGAAAAGGCATTAGGGTTTTCTTTTATTTTATGTAAGAGTTCAGGTTCTGTCAAAAATGATTTTATCCTATTTATTCAATAATGCAAAAGTCAGGATTTGGTTGCACTAAATCCTTAGTTCAGATCCAATTTGCGCCAATCGCTTGAAGGACGCAGTCTGAAAATCTACTGTTCGAAATGTGGCCTGGTTTGCAGCGGAGGAACGCGAACCCCGCAAACTGCGAGAGTGTTTGCAAAGCTTACACTAAGCAACTTTGGTTCGTTAAATCATTTGCGATGGCATAGCAATAGCTAACTGTAGGCCGAAGCAATCCATAATTGAAAAACAAAAGTTGAAATTAAGAACAAACATTCACCAGTGTAACGTCTGCCGAAACTAAAGTTAATCATGATCTGCGTTTGAGGTTCATCCCCCACTATGCTATTGCAAAAGCATTTGTTAGTTGCAGGCTTTTCAATCTTTTTGTCTAATTAGAAAGAGGAATTGAGATTTCATTTTCTTTTATTCCAAGTAATTCACTTGATGAATTCCAAAAAATATTTTTATACTCTTCATGGAACATGGATGGTGTTTGCATAATGGCGCATTGAAAGGTGAAATTTTAAATATTTTTATTGTCTTTTCCTGCGAAGAAAAGCTGCCAATTATCTTTCAGAAGATATATTATGTGAACCACCGATAAAGTCATACGGCAACAAGCAGACCTGAATGGATTATAGTAGCCTGAGATTAAAGATAAGTAAGAATTTCTTTTTTATTCTTTACGGCGTGGTAATGATTTAATTTGGCTAACAGTCTTATAAGTTTCCCCTGTTCTGTTGTCGAAAGGTCACCCAAAAAATCTTCAAATGATATTGCCATCAAACTAAAACTTTTATCTAACAATCTTTTTCCTTTAGGGGTAAGGCTTATCAACATGGCTCTTCTATCATCGGGGTCTTGCTTTTCTTCAACTAATCTTTTTGTCTTTAACCGCTTAATAACATCCCGCCCGGTTGAGAGTTCGATCATGTTTTCTTTACTTAAGTCATTTTTATTAGGCCTATCCATTTTACTCACCTGGTAGAGAAAATTATACTCATGCTCTGTTGTAAACCCAAGTTTTTTAACCTGAGGGCTGACACTCAACCCTAAATAGCGATATAGCCTCGTAATGAGTATAGCAGTCTCAGTATTCTTTCCTCTTGATTCGTTCTTGGTATTCTTTGTAGAAGCACTTCTCTTTTCCTGTCTTTCCTTAAGCAGCCAGAGTGCAAAGTCATACATATTTTTCCCCTTGTGCAGCTTGCTAAATGCTTCCCATTTTCCTATCAGCGGTATAACTGATACTTCTTCTTCCATTGTTCAAAAATAAAACAATTCAAATTAATATTATTATTAGAAAATAAACCAATATTCCTATATTTGTTCTATAAGTAGAGCAGGTTCGTTTTAATTAACCGAATAAAAGCTATATATGACTCTTATTGAAAGTGAAAAAATCCTTTGGCTATGTACAGGCATATATTGGTTACTGGCCGCCTTCAATGTTAAAAAGTCTTTCAAAAGGCAAGGTGATATACTGCGGATAGTATATATGTGCCTGTGGGTAATTGCATTTTTATTGTTATTCACACACAATATCAGCTTCCCTTTTTTACACAAAACCATCTTATTGCAAGATCAAGCCTTCAAAATTGCAGGACTCATTTTTTGCAGCATTGGATTATTATTTTCTGTGTGGGCACGCATTTGCTTGGGCAAAAACTGGAGTGGCAGAATAGCCATTAAACAAGAACATGAGTTAATTCAATACGGTGCGTATGCATTTAGCCGCAATCCTATTTATACAGGTTTCCTGTTAGCCTTCATCGGTTGTGCAATGACGGAAGGGTTACTAAAAGGTTATCTTTCTTTGATATTTATTAGCGCTGGTATATTGATTAAAATAAGGAAGGAAGAAAATTATATGAATGAAATATTTTCAGATCGGTTTGCGGTGTATAAAAAAAAGGTAAAAAAATTACTTCCATTTATTTATTAAAACAACAAGATCAAACTTATTCAATAAGGAGAAAATATAATAAGACTTGGCATTTAATTATTAAAGTTTGCTGATGATACAAAAGATCAAATTACACAATTACGTTTATGGATTCGCTTTTACGCTAATAGAATTTTTACTCATTATATTGGTTCTTGGCTCGTTTATGATCTATTATTTCACCCAGAGCAGGTTTTTACATGCTATGATTACGCTAGGAATATGTCTTAATGCATTAATGTTTGTACTCTATGCCGCAAACTCATTAATAAAAAAAGAAAAAGATCTGGGAATAATTAAATTCTTCAATAAAAAAGCAAGGGATGAAACATATAAGGCACATCCCACTTTGCATAAGGATACACAGTTGCTTAGTGTACTGATGGTTGTACCATTTTTGCTTATTCTATTTTGTTGCATTGACATAGTCAAGGAGACACATGCTGTCTAAAGAATATACCCAGTGATGTATACAATTTCCAAGTTATAAAACAAGAAAAACAAAATTTGACACAGCCTCATCCCGATATCGAAAAATAGCTAAAGCAGGATTTTCAGGTTGAGCGGCTGGCTTTTTTTAGCGATGCGGTTTTTGCAATTGCCATAACACTTCTTGTTATAGACTTCAAGGTTCCTCAGGTAACTAAAAACACCACTTTTGAATACGTTTTGCAACAATTATTTAATCTAAAATACAATCTGTTTTCGCTTTTGGTTAGTTTCACTTTAATATCAAAGTATTGGATTAGACATCATTTCTTATTTAAACATATTCATAACTATAATAAGCAAATTGTAATTGCTAACCTGGTTATGTTACTACCTATTATATTTTTCCCCTTTACTACTACTTTTTTCGGCGAAAGTATCCAGAATGATAATGTTGTAATACTGGCATTAAGAATTTTTTTATCAAATCAAATAATTGCAGGATTAACTACATACATTTTTTATTGGCTGGCAATAGTGAAATACAAGGAACTTTCTTATCCAATGACAGATAGGGAAAGAATAAGGTTTAATACAGACACTATCTATTTGACCATAGGTTTCATTATCAGTTTTATAACAACATTTCTTACTGATAACAGGCAGATTATTTTGTGGACATTAATAATATCTCTGTTTTCCAAAAGAATAGTTTATATGTTGCTAAAAAAAAGTAAAACAGTTTAAATCAGCTGCTCTTGTAAGAGGTGATGTAGGTACTCAGAAGGGCCTTAAGAAAGAATAAATATTCGGATGATGGTAGAAATATTCAAAACAGATGTTCTAAATAGGTCACAGGCAAATACAGTTTTAAAAATAATATTTAAACATTTTCCAACTTACATAAATTTTGATTTGACGGACGCTGATAAAATCCTAAGAATACAAAGCAGCAATATTGAAATAGATAGAATTGTACAACTATTAGCAATTCAAGGTTTTAGTTGTATCCCGTTAGTTTAAGATAACCCATAAAGGCTTAATTATGAAAAAATTTTAAGTTTTAATATCCAATTATTGTTATGGTGTCTCAAATTGATACAATATCTATTCTTACCAAAAACGCCCACGAATGGACACACAAGTTAGTTAATGAAGTTACTGAGAAAAAATGGCTTGTTAAACCATCAATTATTGAGTCTAATATTCATTGGCAGGTTGGGCATTTGATAATTACACATTTTTACCACATAATTGTGTGCCTGAAAAGTCCCCAACAAGCTTTATTTAGCCTGATACCAATCATGGAATATTTTCCATTGTTTTCTGCGGGCAGTAAGGCAACAGCAGAATCAAGTATAACAGTAGGTCAATTAAAAGAGAACTTGGATTTAGTACAAACAAAATCGCTTGAAATGATCGGGTTGTTAGATGATGCAGACTTAAGTAGCGGGCTTTTTCCTACACAGTTTCCACATCCAATTGCAAAAACAAAATTCGAGGCGTTGTCTTGGAATATTCAACATACCATGTGGCATTGCGGGCAAATAGCTTTAATCAAAAGAGTGGTAGACAAAAGTTTTTCTTTTCGAGAAAATTAAAACAAATGCTTTGTGACGCAGATACAGCCAGCATTTATTAACAAAACATGATTCACCTGATAACCATCTGCCCGCTTATTAGCTTCGCTCTTTGGATTAAATTATAATGTCTGATGCCATATTTTTCAATTTCCAAAGGCTCCAATTCATAGAAAACATTGAAGATGAACACGATCTAAGGCACAACGTAAATTGCCCTATTTTCTGCTACAGTTAAAAGCATAATTTCAATTGTTATTTTTTGATTTTTCAAAAGGAATTTGGATTTTAAAGTATTCTGCAGGAGAATTACTTTGATTATTATAAGCTTCCTCAAAAATGCTTGATCATAAAAATCCTTTCCCTTCTCGAAGGGAAGGTAACTCTTCCTCTTTTTAGTTTGCCCAGAAATGACTGTTTATTCTTTTTGCAAGACGCGTTATTATCATCAACTCCCAATTTTACGCCTTCCAGACATATCTTTCCGACGCCTGAACATTTTATAGCCTTGGTATGCAAAGTACTTTTGTACAAGAATAATATATATAGCAAGAGAAAGATCAAATACAATTTTAATACAATGAAAACAATAGCGACACCATCTTATCATCGGCTGGTTCGGTTTCTAACAGCCCTTGAATTTATGATAATCACTATAGCAATGCCCTCTATAAGCCTTGCAGATATTAATTATTATAAAGCTGTATTCTCCGGATATTTCAAACTAAAATAGTCAAGTTGCTCTATATCAAAACCAAGGAAATAATACAATGAAAACGAACTTATTTTATCTCATATTTATTCTATTTTCTTTTAGTTGCAAGCTGAAGGTTGTCCACCCGCAAAAAATTAAAAAGATTGCTATACGCACTTTTACAGGCAAGGGAAAGGAAGGTGAAACCACTAACTGGTTCTACATAAGAAATGTTGTTGAGCGTGGCTTTAGCGGGTACTATTTTGAAACTACCGCAAAGCTTGAGGATTTTAAACACGCGGATCTTGTTTATTCAGAAAAAAGGCCTGCTGAATTTGAAGAGCAATATGCAACGGGGGAAGCTGTTCAATTTCTCAATCCTGATGATTTACCAGAGGTAATTCTTAAAGACTCTTCTTATCTTGAAACTCTATATAACTAAGTATGCACGATCATGAGCAGAATAAACCACCACTCGATAAAAAACCTTAACAAAGTAAGAGGAGGAATATTTAAAGAGAATTTTTATACTCCTTCGGGCTCATACCAGAACGCCTTTTAAAAAATTTTGAAAAGAAAAACTGGTCACTAAAATGTAAAGCATCAGCTACTTGTCCGACGGAGAAAGAAAGAACACCAAGCAGTATTTTGGCTTCAGTAATCACCATTTCATCAATAAGCTCACCACAGGTCTTGGTAGTAAGTTCTTTCACTGTTTTAGTTAAATGCTTAGGCGTCATAAAAAGAGCCTCTGCATAAAACTGTACACTTCTTTCTTCTTTAAAATGAGCTGCCAACTGATTTAAAAAATTTAGTAAGATATCTTCTTTACGGGTCATTCCATTTTCCCGAGTAACTCTATATTTTTTTGCAACAGCAGCTAGCTCAAGCAAAAAAAGATTGAAGCTATGATATATCATATCTTCCTTGAACGGATGGTCACTGTTATCAACCATGTTCTTTAGGTAAAGCATAAGTGGAAGTAATGTTTCTGCTTCTTTCTCAGTAAGCATGAATAACGGATCGCTTTGCTGTAATAAAAAGCGGAGTGCTTCGGGGTGTGTTTTATGCACCATTGCTGCGCCCAAAAAATTATGTGAAAAACCTATACTAACTGTAGGCAAATGCTGAACTTTTTGTAAAACATGAACAATGCCTGGATGAATGATGAATAAGGAGTTTTTTTCTATAATATAGTTAATCAGATTATACTTTATCTCTAAAGGTTTTCCGAGATTAAGATGTATTGCGAAGTGTGTAGAGCGGGCAGGAAGGAACATCTTTTCCTGCACTGGCATCTCTTCACTGGTGTACACAAAAAATTCATTAGCCTGCAGCTTTTGATCTGTAACAGCATCTGCATGCACCTCGTCAATGCCGTAAGTATCTATAAAAGAAACAGGATTGTTCATATGTCAAAATAAAACTGCAGAATTTATACCTCCTGATGCAACAATTGCTTTGGAAAGGATTGAAAAGCCATTTCTGTGCTGTAAGTTTCTTTTTCATAGAGATCCATTATCTCCCTGCTTATTGTTTCAGGACTTTTAGCTGGGGGACCGCCTTCAGATTTTGAAGCTTCATTGCATGATGAAAGATCCTGCGCCCAAAGGTGATAATACCTTATACCGCTACGGTGTGCTTCTTCAGCAAATATTTTTGACATTTCCATCCTGGTTGAAAAAGCAACCCTTGCTAATGCGCAAGTTTTAATATTTTCAAAAAACCTCCCATCTAATACATGAACAAACATGCCATTTGGATTTCCCCTCATTAGCTTAAGCACAATACGTGCACCCATGAAGAACGGAAGCATGTCAGACTCCATCATGTTATTCCATTCATCTATGCTGGTTTCAGTAAGATCTTTTTTAGAGTTTGATAACTCGGGTATTTCTATCGAAATATCAATTTTGCTGAATTTTTCAGTTATAGTTTCACAAGTTTCTGTCACTTTATCAAAATCGTGCACATCTACCAACAGTGTAATAAAATTTTTATATTGATTAATGCCCTGGAAGGATTTTATTGTATTGATCTGTTGAAGACTCTTAGCCGGAAAAATAACAACTGCCATTTCTTTTAAAAAGGAATAAACGATACCCATAGTCAGGGGACTTACTTCACCGGTAATTAGAATCACTTTGTCTTTAAAAAAATTTGACATGTTTAAAATTTAATTGATATAAAGTTAACTGATTAAACAGTGCAATTCTATGTTCTTAGGTGGCATAAACATGCCTGTAAGGATTATTTAATTTTTGTTACTGCTGTAAAATATTCCAAACTCAAAAGCAGTATTGACATAAAATTGCCTCTTATAGCCCTTTTTATTGGTTGCTTGTAGCGCGAGCTTTGTGATATCAAATTATTTTAAAAATTAAATATTATGGCGCCCTCGACAACTGTTTCCACTCATCCAACAATAACATACTCAAAAAGTAAAGCGTTTACATTAGCAGCGCACATAGCACGGGTATTACTTGGATTAATATTCCTGATTTTTGGTCTAAATGGTTTCTTACACTTTATACCTATGTCTCCACCAACAGGAACAGCAGGCGAATTTATGTTCGGATTAGTAAAAGCGGGCTACTTTCTACCTTTCATGGCTGCTATCCAGGTTATTTGTGGAGATCTTCTCTTATCAGGGTGGTTGATACCGTTCGCATTATTACTGCTTTTCCCAATCACACTAAACATTTTCCTTTTTCACCTGGCACTTGCACTGTCCGGTTTAGCAATGGCCCTTATAATTATGGCCGCAAACGTATTGCTTGCGTTATATTACTGGCCGGTTTATAAACCAATGTTCAAAGTTGAAAATGCGTGGAAGCATAAAAAAAGGTAAATGAGCGGCGCCCCACACATGCAGGTTTGAACAGTAACGTTTGTGTGAGAAGGCGATGCAGATAATAAATCTAAAATATTGCAAACAGGGGAAATAGATGTCAGCTCAGAGTTTTGCTTAGCAAACCGCAATAAGGCAAACATTAGCTAAATTAGTAGAGGATAATAATACGTAAAAAATTTAGGATTATAAAATCAATATAAAAAAAAGTACATCTCATAATTTAACTTAATGGAAATTGGAATTGACAGTTTTACAGCCATGAGGGCACAGGCAGTAAACAACCGTCTCTTTTAGTTACTAACGGGAGAGTGATCTATCGGAAATAATTACGGTAATTTACCGGACAGCAATATATTTCAAATTGACCGGAATCCCACGATGGAAAGCATTGGCGACATGACAAGGCGGGATCAAAAGACAGAGCCCTACACTGTACAGATTGAAAAAGTAAAAACCTACAAAAATGTGAGCTTTACCTTACAACCAAAAGAAACGATACCATTAGTTCCTGTTATTACGCCAATTGATTTTGAACCTATAGGCAATATAGCTGATCTCGGTATAGCCCGCGTGGAGCAATATGGCGCAAGCACCCAAAGCCCAGATAATTCTGATGCAATAACCGCTGCCATGAGGGCTAATGCACTGGTTTTGTTATCAGGTTTTATAAGGTAACAAAACCCGTACAAATAACCAGTCATTTAGGTGGTGGCTTGTGGGGCGCCGGGGCTGGTAAAAGCGGTATTATATCTGCTTCAGGCAGCGGGTGCATTACTGTAGAGAGTATGGGTTACAGCCATTTCAGGGATTTTTCGGTAATCATTTCAGATACCGCATCCGAAGCGGTAAACATTAACTTTGGCTGGCTGAACTTTGCCAATACCAAAGGCGGCTCTGCGTTACAGAATACCGTATTCTATAATTTACAAATACAAAACGGAAACATCGGGCTGGATATAGGAAATGTATTAATGGGCAGCGAATTGTGGATATACAACTGCACCTTCATACAAAAACAGTTACGCAAAGGAACTGCTGCACAACTCGAGAACTATAATGCGCTTTCGGATAATTTTGTCAATTGCAGGTTTTCAGGATGGGGCAGCGGGGTCCGCCTGGAAAAAGGGGATGGCAATGTACTAAACAGTACGTTTGACAACGTAGGCACAGGTGTTTTTCTTGGCAGCCAGGTTGGTGATGCCATACTGGTGTGCAATTCCGCTTTCAATGCTGCGTGTGATAATGTAGCCGGTACTAACAATTCATCTAGCAGGAGCACTTTGGTTATAGATAAAGTAACAATGGATCATTCAGATATAAGAAAAGCGCCGGGTACTACATGCAGGGTGGTACAGTGGTGGTGCAAAACAGTGATTTGGGCGGCAGGGCTTTTATGCTTACCGGCGGCATAGGCCAAAAAGTATTTATTGCTGATGCAAAAAGCAAATTGACTATTCCTGCTATTAATGGTGGCTACCCGGCTCTTAAATATTATCAAGGCAGGGACTGGCATTGGCTGAATACAGTTACACTTAATTTTTACTGCTCTTATTATCTGCAACGTCATTGCTGGAAGCATCTGAGACGTAATTGCAAGGAGGAGGCACGACGACGAAGCAACTTCAGGCAGAAACGTTATAAAAGAGATTGCTTCGTTCCCCGCAATGGCGTCATTTAAACTCGGCCCGTTTGTTCGGCTAAGCTTTCCGGAGTCTGCGTATCAACAAGGTAATTGCAGGAGCGCCTGAGAGCGTTAATGGAGTTTGTGAAAAAAGAGAACTTTGAAGCGACGAAGCAACCTCACGCAGAAACGTTACAAAATATAAAGAGATTGCTTCGTTCCCCGCAACGACGGAAGGTAGTGAGATCGCTTTGTTCCCGCAATGACGTTTCACGGGTACTACTACAAATGTAGTATCCGCAGTACAGATTTCCCTTAATAGCTTAGCTGATTAATTCATAAGATATGAAAAGATTTTTTACCTGTTTTATATGTGCCTGTACCTTATCCAATACCTCTTTTGCGCAGGTTACGGCAAGTGATTCTCTTGCTCTTGTTGATTTATACAATAGCACCGGCGGCGCCAGCTGGACGCACAATACTAACTGGCTTAGCGGCTCTGAAGCAGGCACCTGGTATGGTGTTTCTATATCTCATTCGCATGTTACTACCATTAACCTTACAAGTAATAATTTAAGCGGAACTATTCCATCTTCAATAGGTAATTTTGACAGCCTTTTGTATTTACAATTAGACAGTAACAAGCTTACCGGGCCCATCCCTTCCACTATTGGTAATCTTTCCAAACTGGTGTATTTAACTGCAAGAGATAACCAGTTAAACGGCCCGCTTCCTACCACATTCGCCGGCATGGATAGCCTGCAACGGCTTGCGTTATATCAAAACCAGATCTCCGGTTCCATTCCCTCACAATTAGCAAGCCTTAGTAATTTAACTTACTTAGACATGAGCGGTAATAGTTTTACAGGAATCATTCCACCGGAACTGGGCAATTTATCGAAGGTTACTTATTTTGATCTAAATAGCAACCAGCTTACCGGAAGTATTCCGCCAGCCTTAGGCAATTTATCAAACGATATTTATTTTAATCTTGAAGATAACCAGCTTACAGGCAGCATTCCATCGGAACTGGGCAACTTAGGCAACCTGCAAATTTTATCGCTTGATAATAATGCTTTGACAGGCTCTATTCCTGCAACACTTTCAAACCTCACTAACCTGTCTGGTATCAGCCTCACCAGTAATCAACTGACAGGAACTATTCCAGCAGGATTTGGAAACATAACCGGCCTTCATGATATTGTTTTATTTAATAATCAATTATCCGGGCCTATACCATCCACATTTGCTAACCTTACTAACCTGAGAAAACTTCTTGTGAATAACAACCAGCTAAGCGGTACAATTCCTTCTTTCCTTGGAAACCTTACCGGTCTCACGGAACTTTACCTGGATCAAAACCAATTTACAGGAACTATCCCTTCCAGTCTTGGAAATCTAACCAACATGCAATATTTATTGTTAAGTCAAAACCAATTGGCGGGTACTATTCCAGCAGAGTTAGGGAATTTAACTAATGTAATATGGCTGCTTTTAGATGTCAATCAGTTAAGCGGAAGTATTCCCGCATCGCTGGGAAATTTAAGTAATATGCAATTGCTTGGTGTGAGTGATAATCAATTTACAGGAAGTATTCCCTTCCAATTTTACAACCTTAGCAGCTCAATGCTCTTAGATATTTATTCCAATCTTTTTACTTTCGACCAGATGGAAGGCATTGCGCAGCATTTTATGTATTCCATTTATTCGCCGCAGGCAACTATTCCATTGCATGTAAATGGTAATATGCTTTCCGTTTCCGCAGGAGGCACATTGGCAAATGATACCTTCCGCTTATATAAAAATAATGTGCTCACACAAACGAAGATTGGCGATTCCACATTTACCGCCAGCGGCACTGCAAATTATTCTATCGCCATAACTAATTCAATAGCTACGCAGCTTACCTTGTACACAGATACGCTTAGTGTTTCCGTGTTGCCATTAACATTACTTGATTTTACAGGTGTGCAACAAAACAATATTGCGTTATTAAAATGGAAAACTACTAATGAAGCAAATACTTCTGTTTTCAATATACAGCGCTGCACTGACGGCAGCCGCTTTGCTAATGTTGGCAGCGTAAACGCAAATAATATTTCAGGTGTTAATGATTACAGTTTTGCCGATAACCTTGCCGGGTTAAGCGCACCGGTGGTTTATTACCGGCTGCAGATGATTGATAAAGACGGGCAGCTCGCTTACAGCAAAGTCATCAGCATTAATATAGATGCTGCCGGTATGTTTACCATACTGCCGAATCCTGCGCACGATTATTTGGTAGTAAAAGCATGCATTACCTCCGGCAACACCATCCTGGTAATAACAGATGATAACGGCAGGGTGTACATGAGGAAACAACTGAGTGGCGCCGAACAGGAAATAAATATATCAGCTCTTGCCAAAGGAACTTACGAGGCAAGCATTATACAACAAGGTAAAACAAGCACGCAGAAACTGATAATTCAATAACATTCCGGCTCTGCCTGTAAATTGTTTTCAGATGCAGGCTGTTTCAAAGCGGGATACCTGCCGCCAATAAAAAAACCACCAATACAGGTGGCTCCCTTATCAAAAAAAAAGTAAAGCTTATTGTGATACACGATTCACCACGATGCTGAAAGCAAGCTGCCCGTTGCTGCCCACCGCTACCGAGCGAAAATAATAGGTAGTACCCTTATTAAGCCCTGTGAAGAGATAGGAAGTAGTAGTAGCAGGAATGCTTACCAGCCCTGCCGCCGCCATGTCCGGCGTGGCAGAGTATTGAAACAGGTAGCTTGCTGCGCCTTTTACACTCCTGAACTTCATCCATATCTGGCCATCGTTTGTGCCATCCGACAGCACCAGCCGGTGAGGGTTCTTAAGGGTTACCGGCTCCGGCACCTTATTCAGCAGCAGTGCGCTTTGCACTAAAAGGGTTACCTCGCCCAGGCATACCAGGTTCACGTAATCTGTGAGCTGGCTCAGCAGGCTCACCACTGTGCTCCTGGCCTTGTTCTTAAGAGGCACCTGCGTCCTGTCCCTGCTGGCAGCCTTGCCCAGCACCACTTCGTAGCCATCCAGGGCATCATCCAGTTCCTTAAGGGCAGGCGAGGGGTTAGGGAATACATCGGGAGCAGCGGCCATAGCTCCGGATACAGTTCTGCCGAATCTTAACAAAACAGCATCGGCGTACTTTTTAAAAGTTTTTACGGCACGCCTGATTAATTTTTTCATAATTGATATGTTGATTTATGAATGGCCATTCAAAATCGAATGGTGCTGCAAGATGGCAAGCCGCTTTGTAATATGCAAGCAGGAAAACACTGTATAATAAGCCATTATCGTTTTGCGTTGCCATAGCCCGATGCCCGTGGATAAAGGGTTTCAGCAGGTGCATGCGTTGAAAAAAAACTTTAAAAAAATCGTGCAGGCCATAAAAAAACCTGCGTTGCATACACTAAAAAAGCTTTTGCATCAACCGTAAAAACAAAAAAATCGGCAGGAAACCGGGAAAGTATTACATGGAAAAAATGAAAAGATGGTATAACCTTGATCATTTCCCAAAAGGAAAAATGGAAAGTAAGGGTTAGCTATGACCATTTACCGGAGGGAAAAGATGAAAGTAAAGGTTAACCTTGATCATTTCCAGGAGGGAAAAGACGAAAGTAAGGTAGTACAATGATCATTTCCCGGAGGGAAAAGATAAAAGTAAGGTATACCTATGAACATTATAAGGTTGTATAGGTAAGTGATATAAATAGATTAAGCATATAATATTTTCTTTTGTAGTTATTGGATTTGATATATTTGATATGCTTGATTGAAAACTAATTGCAAGTAATAATTTCCATTCAATGAATCCCAGGGAAGAACTTATAATACGATTGCGGAACTTACAGAAGAATTAATGAGCAGATAGCTTCCTACAAAAAAAGCGATTATAATGAAACCCTTGTTCGGCGGGGTTTTATTGATCCTTTCTTCAAAGCATTTAGGATGGGATGTTGACAATTCACAGGGTTATGCTGAGTGCGTATAATTCGAAGTGCAAGCTGTGAAGATGCCAATACAAATAAAAAAAAATCTGTTGGTAATCCTATATCCTAAACCTTCTCTTAGATTCGTAACTTAGTGTTCATGAAATTTAAACTATGATAAGCATTACACCTATAAAGATTTTAAGCATCGCATTTTTAGTTTGCTTACTGGTGTTATATTTCTTTTTAAAATCAAATACTGTTTCAAAAGGTAAGTTTAATGAAATAAACAATTCATTATTACAGAGCCAGCTATTATTAAATACTGAAAAGGAAAAGGCGAATAATTTAAATAAAACAATTTCTGAAAAAGAAACTGAATTCAAAAATTATAATAATACTATCAGAGAAATGACTGGAAAATTGGGGGGGTTGGAATCGGATTTAAATGCTGCTAAAACTAGAATTGGTAACTTTCAAACAGAAATGCTAGAACTGAAAACAAAAAATAATACTGATAAACTTGATTATAATAAGGTCATTGGTGAATTAGCAACTGCTAATGCAACCCTTGCTTCAAAATCAAATGAATTAAAAGAATCAAAAGATACATTAAGTGAAAAACTCACTGAAATTAATGATAAGTCAAAATCCATATTGGATTTATCCAGAGAGTTGGAAAAAGCAAAAGCTGAACGAATCGCATTGGATGATAGACTAAATACACTCAAGGAAGAAACGGCTAAACTTCATGATTTTTTCAAAGACCAATTTACTTTAGAAGCCAATAAAGTTTTGGACGAAAAAAGTAACACCTTTAAAACTGCAAATAAAACTGAATTAGATAATATCTTAAATCCTCTCAAAGAAAAAATTCAAGAATTCGGAAGGAAAATACATGATAATAGAAAGGAAGAAATTGCAGACATAACTGGTCTTAAATCGGAAATAAAAAATTTGGCGATTTTAAATAACAAACTTACTGATGAAGCAGATAAATTAGTTAAGGCTTTAAAAAGCGATAACAAGATTCAAGGTAATTGGGGGGAAGATAGATTGAGAATGATAATCGAAAATGAAGGTTTAGAAAAGTATATTGACTACACTAAGCAAAACCGATATAAAAATGAAGAATATGAAAAAGGCAAGCAACCAGATTATATAATTAAGTTGCCTGACAATACTTGTTTAATTATAGATTCTAAAGTGTCCCTAAATTCATACGTTGAGTACTTTAATTGTTCGAGTGACATTGAAAAACCTTTACATCTTAAAAAGCATATTGAAAGTGTAAAAAATCATATTGATGGATTATCAGATAAAGAATATCAAAAAATAAATAGTATAACTACCACTGATTATGTGTTACTTTTTATGCCAATTGAAAACGCCTACACTTTAGTATTAAATGAAAATCCTGATTTGTTTGATTATGGGTTAAAAAAGAAAATAATTATTTTAACTCCTTCTTCATTGGGAGCAGCTTTGAAAGTTGTAAGATTATTATGGCAAAAGGAACAGAGAGTGGAAAACATTGAAAAGGTATTCAAACTGTGTGGCAGTCTTTATGATAAGTTTGTTGGATTTGCTAATGATATGTTGGAAATTAAAAGAAGAATTCGGGATGCTGATAATGCTTATGATGCAGCTATGAATAAATTAAAGGATGGAAGGAAAAGAGGCGAGACAATAATAGGGCGAATTGAAAATATCAGAAAGTTGGAAGCAACGGTTAAAAGCAAAATACCAGATGCGTTCCTTGCAGAAATTGAGTTATTAGAAACTGATGAGGAGGAAACAATAACAACCCTCGAAAATGAAAAGAAAGAAATAAATTAGTATTCAAAATATTTATAATGTCTGTACTAACTGCACTTTCACCTACTAATTTCCATAAACCTTGTTTATGTGTTTTAGCGTTAGATGTATCAAGTTCCATGGCGGGTACTCCTATAACTGGACTCAATTTAGGGTTGCAAGATTTTTATCAAAGTATTTATAGAGATGATGAGGCTGCTGAAAAATTGGAAATATCTATTGTCACTTTTGGTAGCGAAGTTAGATGTATCCAAGAACCGGCAAAAGTTGATGATTTTAAAATGCCAATATTAAATGCGAATGGAACAACTAAATTAGTCGAAGGGATTAGATTGGCAATAAAACAAGTAGAATTAAGAAAAGAGTATTATAAAAAACATAGTCCTCAATATTTCAGGCCTATGATAATTGTATTTACAGATGGAGAGCCTGATGTAGATCAGGATATAAATGGTCTATATAAACAAATACTCTTAGAAACAAATTCAAAAAAATACACTATTCATGTAATTGGAACACCTGGTTGCAATTTTGTGAAAGCTGCCCAGTTTTGTCCGATCCAAATGATCCATAAACTTGATGGTTTAAGATATTCTGACTTTTTCAAGTGGTTAAGCCGGAGCACAGACGAATTAAGTATTGGTAAAAATATAATAGATATTTCTGGCAGCGATTTCATAGAGCAAACCCCTATTATTTAATGAGAGGATGGAATTACTTGCATGCTTCTATTCAAGGGAAACGTCATGCCGAAGAAAACATAGTTTGCCAGGATTATTGTGCTGTATTCGCACATGCTGGCTATACAATTTGTATCGTTAGTGACGGAGCAGGTTCTTGTGAAAATTCTCATATTGGTTCCGAAAAAGTTACACAGTTTTCTAATATACATTTTATGGGGTTAATTGAAGAAAAAAAATGGAACAAGGCAAATACGAAAATTAACCCAGGAGAGTGGCAGGAAGCATCGCAAAAAACTTTGAAGACTATTCGTGATGATTTGAATAAAATATGTATTGCGGGTTATGATTTCAAATCATTATCGTGCACTCTCATAGTTGTAATTCAACTAAATAACAAACTGTTGGTAACACATATTGGCGATGGCAGAGCAGGATATTGTAATTTGAAAGATGAATGGACTTCAATGATGACTCCTTATAAAGGAAGATATAGCAATGAAACTGTATTCATAACATCTGATATTTGGGAAGATGAAATAAAATTGAATAAATATATTGAGAGTTCAATTATAGAAGATAAAATTAAAGCGTTTTGTTTATTATCGGATGGGTGCGAAAATGCATCGTTTGAATGTTATAAAATAAACGAAAATTCTACTTTACCAGAAGATGTCAATAAACCATTCAAAGACTTCTTTCATGAAAATATAAATGTTCATATACCTAACTTAGTGAAAGAAGGAAAAACCCCGCCAGAGCTCAATGAGATATGGAAATCTTTTTTGAAAAATGGAAATGATACTTTAAAAAATGAAAGCGATGATAAATCAATGATTTTAGCATTAGAAATTTTTGCATAAGTATGAATCAATGCCAAGAGTTTTACAACTAGAAGACGGATCAAACATTACAATTGATACAGAGCCTTTCGGCAATGGAGGTTCGGGTGATGTTTTTAAAATTCTTTCACCTTCACATCTTACAAATCAGGTCGTAAAATTATATCACAAAGAACGCCTGACAAATGAAGCTGAAAATAAGATAAAGTATTTAGTCTCAAAAAGAATTAATCAAGGAGAGCACGAATCTATTGTTTGGATAAAAAATATTGTGTTGGATAATGGAAGATTTGTGGGTTTTACTATGAACTATGCTGATGGTGTGGGACTGGAAAAATTTTTTCTGAATAGATGGTGGCAAAAAAATAATAGTGTTGATTGGGATAAATTCAGATTAGAAAATGAAAAAGGGTCCGAGAATAGGATTAGACTATGTCTAAATATAGCGATTTCGATAAACATTATTCATAAGAGTGGTAATTATACAATTACTGATATTAAGCCCTCCAATTTTAAAATACAAAAAAATGGACTTGTTTCAATTATTGATATTGACAATATCGAAGTTGTTGAAAATGGGAAAATATTATATGCCGCACAATTAAATACATCTGAATATAGCCCACCTGAATTTCATAACGGTTTAGACTATAAGAAAAGCTCAGCCTCTCAAAATTGGGATAGATATAGCTTATCAATTTTATTCTATCAGTTACTTTGTGGAATCCATCCATTTCAATTTGTCAAATATAAACTACGGGAAGAAGAATATACCGATTCAAGAATGATTGCAGAAGGCTTATTTCTTTTTGGAAATAAAAGCAATCATTTAGAACCTGTTAAACCTCAGCACAAAAATTTCCTTAATTTAAACAATGAAATAAAGTCTCTTTTCTTTCAATGCTTTGATAAAGGCCACAGCAATCCACAGTTGAGACCGAGCGTCCAAGATTGGTGTAGAGTATTTGCTAATAAAACTTTGGTTGCTAAAAGACTCTCAATTGCAGAACTCATAAACGGTGATACAACTTATAACCCAAAACTTAAAAGCGCACTTCAGTTTAATAGATATTCTTCTTCTCTCACCTTAAAAAGCAATAGTGAAATTGCCTCCCCTGAAATCAAATTTCATAATTTCTCTAATAAAATTTCTATTTTAGATAAAGTAGTAAATATTTTTACTAAATCTCAGAAACAGGTTTTAATTGAACAGCTCAAAGAGATTGAAGTTGCTATTACAGATATTATTCACAAGCAGTCTGATATTAAGAATGAAATCACTAAAATTTTTTCAGAATTTGAAAACAAACAACTTGAAATAAAATCGGAAGAAAAACTTCAAATTGATAAGCTAAAAAAATTATTGCAATTAGCCCTATACGATGCAGAATATCTGGCGACAAAAGCACATGGAGAGGAATCAAAAGAAATCTATGAATTAAAAACTCAAATTAATTTCCTTGTTAAGAAAGAAGGTGATGTCTTAGCGGAATATCATTCTTCTATCTTTGGAGATTTGATTAAAAACATTGAGCAAAAAAGAGCCGGCTATAACGCCACTATGCATAACTATGAAATTGATAAACGTAAGGATATCGAGCGTCTCATCAATTCTCCAAACAAGTTATCTAATTACAATCTTGAAAAAGAATGTTCCAAAATATTTAATTGCAATCTGCCTTCCCTCATTACAACTTTGAAAAATTTAAATTTCTTTACTGCTGCCGATTTTAAAAAAGCTTACAGTAATGGTTACTTGCAAAATAATTTAAATATTGATGTTAGAATACCCGGTATGGGTAAGGAACGCTCCGCAAAACTGCGTTACTGGCGAATTACTATTGATAAAAATGAAAATGAAAAAATTATAAAAGAAGTTAATTCTAGATATAATACACTTCAAAATAAAATCTCTTTAGATTGGAAAGATTTTGAGAACAATCATAATCGAGATATTGCTCCTCTAAATGTTAGATTTAAAAACAAAGAAGAAGAAATAAATCAAAATAAGGCTAAGCTAACTGATACGAGAGAGTCTGAAATAAAAAAAGTCATTTTAAAATTTGATAAACTACATATAGAATTAAAAAATAATTTTATCAAATGTCTTAACCAATTCTATATTGATATAGAAAATATTTATCAGAAGACAAAAAGTGACTTGCTAAATAATTTTACGTTTTATGAAGGTCAATTAAAATCTAAGCAATCTGAAATAAAGGAAAGTAATCAGGGGATAGAGTTTGGACTAGCAAAATATAATGCACTTTATTTAAAAATTATATAATCGATTTCTATCTTTCACCCCCATGCTGTGCCTAGAATGCTTAAACAAAAAATCCTTTTCGTAGCCATCACAGTGCTGAAATTATTATTTTGGAAAGCAATGCAGTCTTATTGAACTTTGAATTTTTATTATAAATTCAATGTTCGTAATCCTTAGTTGGAAACTAAGGATAGCGCAACAAACGGTTATAAGCACACTAAGTATAGCTAGGGGAAATTATCGTTTAGTATCATCAACATAAAAGTTACGTATGGAAAAAAAAAGAGTTAAATTTTCAGCAAACTTAATAAGGCAAGGTAAGCACCGATTATTTACATGCACAATACCGAGTGACGTTCTTTCGGAATGCAGCTTTGTTTCGACCCGAGACGAAGATCCACAAACTGGGTTTCAAAGATTATTAGATAAGAAACGTGCAATAGAGATTGCAAATTATATAGATTCCGGCTTGGGTACTATTCCTAATTCAATAGTCGTATCGGCGCAACCAATAGCGAAGTTCAAAGAACTTGGTAATGGAAAAACTATAGAATTTGAAGACAACCCAAAATCTTTACTTATTTTAGATGGACAACATAGAGTTTATGGTTTTTCAATGGCTAAATCTATTGTTAGAGTGCCAGTTGTTATATATAACGGCTTAAATCGAGTTGAAGAATCAAGACTTTTTATTGATATAAATACAAAACAGCGACCGGTTCCAAACGAATTACTTTTAGACATAAAGAGTTTAGCGCAGTATGAAAGTAAAGATGAAGATTATCTTAACAAACTATTTAATCTTTTTAATGCAAACTCGACAAGTCCTTTAATGGGTCTAATGAGCTCTTCAAAAAGAATTACAAAAAAAATAAATCGTGTCTCTTTTAATACTTCAATGAAGCCAATACTAAATGCATTTGTCGATAAAGATAGTATAGAAGCATATGACACTTTAGCTCCTTATATTGAGACAATGATTTGGGGATTTAAAAAAATAAAGTGCGAAGATAGAGTTACAAATCCCACAGTTTTAAGAGCAATAATGCTATTTTTTCCAGAAGTGGCACAACGAGTTAAGGATAAGTTTGGGGAATATTCGTTTAAGACATTTGAGGAAATATTGACTCCCTTTTTTAGTAAAGTCAGTCCTACTAAAATAAATAAATCTGGTTATTCATATAAAGAACTGTATGATCATTTTTCCAACTCCTTTAGAACGACATTTATTATATAATAAAACTAATGTTGGAAGGAATATTACGTTCATTTTGGACTCAAGGACTTAATACTGTTTCTGGCGTGTGTCCAATTAATTTAATTGAGATCATTAATCAAAAGAAACACTATGTTGTCTATGATGATGTTAGAGAGCATGAATTTAAAATAGCCATCACAGACTATGATGTATTTTTAAAAGGATTTGCTAAAGACATTAATCGATTTGGATGTGCATCCTTAGAAAGCATTAATGATATTTATTATAAAGCCCAGTTTAAACATTCGCATGCTTGGAAATGTATAAAATGCTATTATGCAGCGTATTATGCAGCCCATAGTTTTTTGAGATTAATGGGCATATCATGCACTAACTTTGAACAAGTTAATTTGAGTTGCGTTGAAAATATCGCTGACATTTATTCCAAACGCAACGGCGTAAATATTCAAAAGGGTTACTATAAATGCCAATTAGTTTATTCGAGAAAAGAATTGATATGTACAAAAATTACAACAAACGGGAATAAGGGATCGCATGAACAATTGTGGGAGGTGTACTTGAATGAACTCAATTTTATAATTAATGAAATAAAACTGAAATCTACAAATTCTGATATTCAACAAACTATCATAAAATTAGCAGACTTACGAAGTAATCTTATTTATCTCGGTTCCAACGGGGGCAATTGGTTATCTAAGGTAAGAAATGAAATTAATTATAAGCATCTAAATGGCTTATGGTATCCATATAAGTCAGCAGAAAAATATTTTGATAATATTGAAGTTGTAGTAAAAAAATGGATAGATGCCCCAGAATCATTTGATCTCACATTATATGTTGATAAACCAATATTAAAATATCTAAACACTTGCGTGTTTTTGGTTGCTTTGAATATAGCCTTAGCCAAAGAAATGTCTGTAAGGTGCCCAAAAGGACTTTCTTTTCAACATAACGGTATCTTAAATTTATTACATAAAATAAATATTTAATTTTTGACTAAAGCAGAAATAATTGTCCAAATTAAAGGTAAAATTCATATAGGAAAATCTGGTCTTTCAATAGCCTATATCTTAGGCACAAAATTTTGGATGGAGCGTATGCGAAATTTAATAGGTCCTGCTATTATGGATATTCAATCAAATCATAATTTACATACCCTTCAAGGTCCTGAGCCAACAGAAATTGTCAAACGTTACGAAGATGCTCAAACTATGAACAATGATGTGGTAAATATTATCAGGTTAACAACTATAAACATGCTTACACAAGTTTATGAATTAATAAGAGAATATAGTAAGCAAAAGGATGTAATTGGGAATGATCAATATGCTACTCTGCAAAGCCAACATTGGTTTCATATTATTAGAAATATAAGAAATGCATTTAATCACAATTTTAGATTTATAGAAATAAAAAATGCGCAACAACCTAATTATATTGATTTTTCTGATAAACGTTTGATCTTTGATGAAAGTCTAAATAATATTGAAGTTGATTTTGATAATCTCCCTATCAAATATTGCTTTGAACTAGCTGAGATGATGTTAAGCAGTTTTGAAATGGATTTTGGTTAAATAATTCTTAGATGAATTATATGTTTTCCCCCGTACTTGGCGAATGCTTCACCTGACATGACAGCAAGCAACTATTTCCTTTCATCCAACATCTTCTGCAACAGTTCTACCTTCTCTCTCTCGCTAGCCAGTAGCCTTTCATACAACTTTTTATTTTCTTCTAATGCTTTCATCCATTCTTCAATGGGATTAATTGTTGAATTATAAAAGATTGATGCTGGCTGAGCACAGTTTTCAAAAGTATTATTTGAAATGACATTTATTGCTTTCTCCTCATCATAATTTTTAATTGCATCAACAGGCACTTTTAATACCTTACTTATTTGTTCGAGTAAACCGTCATCAATGGTTTCTTTTTGCTCAATCAGTGAAACGGTTTGCTGGGTTACGTTCAGCTCAAACGCTAGTGCGTCCTGCTTTATGCCCAAAAACTCCCTGAGGCGTTTTACGTTACGGCCGAGGTGTACATTTTCTTTTTCTGTTGGCTGCATAGTATGGTATTAATATATAAAAAAGTAAAGTACGTGTTTTTTTAATAAAACGGTTGCGGTAAATACGGGGATATTTGCCAGAACGCTTCCGTACTTTTACTTCTGTAACTAAATACCAAAATTACAGGTAATGCCCGTTACCATTAAAGTAATAATTGCGCATAGCCATCCGTTGGTCTGCCACCTGCTGCAGGAAGTGCTTCACAGGCAGCAAGGCATACAGGTAGCGGGCCTCGCCAATAGCTTCAGCCGGTTGCAGGAGCTTACCCAAAGCCATCGCCCTGCTGTAATCATATCAGATTACCTGCTGCCCGGCCTTACTGATCCCGCCATCATCCGCCAGCTTACCGTAAAGGCAGGCAGGTGCCGGTAATAATAGCATCGCCTTGCAGTGATGCAGCAGGCGGGCACGAGGCTATGGAGGCAGGCGCAAAAGGCTACCTGGGCAGCCATGCAAAGCCCGCAGAATTCATAAAGGCTATACACAGGGCGCTAAAAGGAAGAACCACTTACTGCAGGCATCTGCAGCAGGCCATAAAGAAGGCTGCACAACTGCGCCGGCGCAAAGCCCGGGGGGCGGAGGAGCGTGTAGTGCTCAGCTATAGAGAAAAGCTGGTACTGCACCATGTGTGCTGTGGCCTTACCAGCAGGCAGATATCATATTACATAAAGCTAAAGCCTAAAACCATAGAAGGCTACCGCAGGGCAGTGATGGTAAAAACCGGGTCAGCCAACGTAGTGGGCATGGTAGTGTATGCCATCAAAAACCATTTGTACCACTTTGAGGAGGTGCAGGGGTGAAAGAGAGTGATGAATTACTCTTGTGCATTATCAAATAATACCTGCCGCCCTGGCTATCCCCACTACACCGACAATAATCCAAAAGAGGTTCAGGACTGTATAGGCCCGGTCTCTCCTTAAAATAGCACAGTAGGAAAGCAGTATGGCATCTATAGTGTTGCATATCCAAACGAACATAAAAGGGCTCTTAGGCCCGAGCCAGCTCACTAAAGTAAAGCTAAAGATTCGCATGAGCACTCCGGTCATTTCCAGCATTTTTATATTCCTGAGTACGAACTGATTAATTGTGTTCATTGTTTATAATATTTGTAAACGGTGTATAGTGTCTTTATCTGTTGGCCGGATAGCTAAAAGGTATTAACGTATAAAAAAGTAAAGTAAGGCATTTTTTATAAACGATAAGGCCATAGCCAGAGGGGAAAACAAAAGCCTGATTAACGGATTGCACGGATTAGTAACAGACCTTTACATTTATATTTATTTATATTTATTGAAAAAAGGCATAGTAAAAGAGGATATACAATACAGACCAGGGTGGAGTGAAGTATGTAAGTTTTGCAGTTGTGGCGTGGTAAATGTTTTTACAAGGAAGGATTACAGAGATATAGTATAACCTGTAGCTTTTTTTAGTACGAGTCAGTTCGTTGTTCTTTTCGTCAATCACTATCTTTTACTTCGCAAGCCGGTTTATGATGCACAGGAAAATTTAAAGAGTTCGCGACAAAACATAATTCATTTGCTTTTTTATGAAGTTCATTTGCTTTTTCTTTCATTGAACTATTTGTTATCGTAACTGTCGGATGTAAGGTTATCTCTGTAAATTTTCCGCCACCATTTGAAGTTTCAATCATTATGCCCGTTGCCTTATCAATATAGTCTGTTACGATAACACCCGCAACAGCACATAAGTGTAAATACCACAACATATGACAAGATGAAACTGAAGCTATCAAAAGCTCTTCAGGACTATGTTTTGTTTTGTCACCACGAAATGCAGGGTCGGAGGAACCAAGTATTTCAACTTTATTTTCAACCAAAATTGAATGGCTTCTTTCAAATTCTTTATAACATGAGGTACCTGTTCCATTGTTTCCCGTCCATTTTACGGTTATCTTGTAATTGTGTTGTCCGTTCATACTTTATTTTTAAGTTAGTTAGCTCCACCATTCTTTTATCCATTCTTCGGACACTTGTTTGCCTTTTTGAAAGTTGTCAACAACAACAATTAATTGATTTGAATGGTCACTATATTGTGTCAGAATATTTACGTTAGCATCTGCCATCCTTCTGCAAAACAATCCTAACTGTCCCGGAACATCCTGGCGAAGTTTTTGAATGATCACTTCGCTTATTTTCACTACTTTAATTTGAACCTTAGCTAACTCTCCCTTTGCTCTTTCAGCTTCTTCTACCAAGAAGTGAGCAATTGAAACATCTCCATTTTGAAATACTCCGCCACCTTCAAGGCTAATTTTATTTTTGCCTAATGTCTCACCCATAAGTGCCAATGCTCCGGGTTTGTTTTCTAGCAAAATTTCTATGTCTTGCATTTTTGCTTTTTGTTTGAGCAAAGAAAATGAAATAATTACTTTTACACTTCATTTAAGATTGAACTATGAATGTTGAAGAAAAGTTTGTTTCAATTTCAGCTTTAATGTGCGAACCTACAAGAGCGACGATGCTTTGGAATTTACTTGATGGCAGAGCATATACTGCAAGTGAGTTGTCTATTGTTGCAGATACTTTGCCTTCTTCAGCCAGTAATCACTTGTCAAGGTTGTTGGAAGCAAAAATAATTAAAGTTGAAATTCAGGGGCGGCATAGATATTATTCACTTGCCAATTCTGATGTTGCTTTTGCCGTGGAAGCTTTGGCAAATCTTGTAAGCAACAGCGCTGCTAAAAGCATAAAGAAAGAACCCGAAAAGACTGGCGTAAAATATTGCAGAACTTGTTACGATCATTTAGCAGGTTTTGTTGGTGTAAAAATTGTTGAAACCTTGGAAACAAAAGGCTGCCTGACAAAATCAAAAAACATTTATTTGGTGAGTAAAAAGGGCTGGGAATGGTTTATGTTTTTAAATATTTCAAAAGATGAATTTAATAATGATCGTCGCCCTGTAACTCGTCAATGTCTTGATTGGTCTGAACGGCGCCCACACTTAGCTGGTCAGCTTGGTGCAGAATTCTTAAACAAAATGCTTGAAAGAAAATGGTTTAAAAAGGTTGAGTTTTCAAGAGAGTTAATCGCAACCGGAAAAGGTCGTCAGGAACTTTATGCTTTGTTGGGTGTCGCCCTCTAATGACCGCTTACGAGCCTGGACTTTCTAAAGAAAGGGATTGGCAGTACAAAAGTTCAATAGTATATTCATTGCCCACTTACACTCGGCGTAATTTGCAACTTCGAAGTATCTAACAGAAGTTTCTGCCACGGCAGACAGGTGTAACTTCATTTCATGGCAGATGCATTTTGGATTAAAGATGAGCAGTCAACTAGTATATCTCATCGACGGTAATTCATTGGGCAAATACGAAACAAACGGTTGATTTATATTTATACAAATCCTTTAGCGGAGGTTATTGTATTAAAGCCTGAGGATTATGTATATAGCAGTGCCGGATATTATTATAATAGAAAAAGTTCGCTACATTAACTAAGATGTAAGTTGTAAAACTTTAAAATAATTACGTCGAAGTTGCAAACTTCGATTGCCTGCTCCCGCACATACCATGTATCAAATACGGACAGTATAACGAGGTACTTAAATGTTAGTGGCTGATTACCATTGCAGTAATAAAGCGGCATTGGCGTTGCAGTTTAACCAACATGGAAACAATCTTAACCTAATTGTATGTTTAAAAATTATTTGAAACTGTCTATCAGGAATCTTTTAAAAAATAAGGTTTCTTCTTTTATAAATATTATCGGGCTATCTGTGGGGCTTGCAACAGGTATTATCATCATGTTGGTAATTGCAGATGAGTTTAGTTACGATAAATATAATAAGAACCTGGGGGACATGTACCTACTGATGAAAAACCAGAACATGAGCGGGGATATTAATACTGGAAAAGCCACCCCCGGGCCGCTTGCAGCCAGTGTTCGTGATGAGATACCGGGTATTAAATATGTAACCAGGGTAAGCGAGGGCTCACAGGAATTAATAAAAACAGGTAATAAGATGATGTATCAGGAGGTGGTATACAGTGATCCTGACTTTTTTAATATGATGACGCTTCCTGCTATAGAAGGTAATCCCGTTGAAGCGCTTCATGAGCCGTCATCTGTGGTAATAACAAAGAGCACAGCTAAAAAATTATTCGGAAATGAAGAGGCTATAGGTAAAGTAATTGTGCACAATAATCTGCATACCTTAAAAGTAGCTGCAGTAATAAGGGATGTACCGGAAAACAGCACTACCAGGTTTGATATGGTTCTGCCTTTCAGCATACTGGAAAAGGATAACAGCTGGCTAAGCAAATGGGATGATAACCGGATTGGCACGTGGATACAGGTAGCTCCGCATACCAATATGATTGCAATGAACAGCCATCTTAAAAACCTATTCCTTGCAAAACAGGATGAAAAAAATATTGATTTGTTTGCATATCCCTTTTCAGCTTTAAGGCTTCATGGAAAATTTAAAAATGGTGTGCCAAATGGCGGAACAATAGATATTATAATATTGCTCGGTATTATAGCGCTGTTTGTTTTATTGATTGCCTGTATCAATTTTATGAACCTGGCAACTGCACGCTCCCAGCAGCGGGCGCGGGAAGTGGGTGTAAGAAAAGTAATGGGTGCATCCAGGAAGGTGATCATCTTTCAATTTTTAAGTGAAGCACTTGTAATGTCTTTACTGGCGCTTGGATTGAGTACTTTGCTTGCCAATATTGTTTTACCTGGTTTTATGCAGGTAACAGGCAAGCACTTTACTCCCGCTTTTTTTAACTGGAGAATATGGATGCTTATGCTAAGCCTGGCTGTTTTTACAGGTTTGATAGCAGGAAGCTATCCTGCATTTTACCTGAGCAGTTTTAAGCCGGTAGAAGTATTAAAAAAGGTAATGATAAAAGGAAAGACCGGCGGCTTGTTACGAAAAAGTCTTGTGTCATTCCAGTTTATTATTTCTATTTTCCTGATTATCGGGAGCATCGTGATTTTTAAACAATTACACTACCTGCAGAACAGGCCAATAGGTTATGAGACCAATAATCTTATCGACATTACCGCAAGAGGCGATATGGCTAACAAGTTTGATCTTATAAAAAACGAATTGACGCAAATACCTGGTGTAAAAAGTGTTTCAGCAGGGAGTGATAACCTTGTGAATTTTGGCGGGGCATTTAATGGTCTTGAATGGCCCGGCAAAACAGCGGACCAGGATTTTTATATTCACGCTACTTATGTAAGATATAACTGGATAGCTACTGCGGGCCTGCAATTGAAGGAAGGCAGGGATTTTAGTGATGATTATGGTGGTGACTCAGCCAACTGTATTATTAATGAAGCTGCTGCCAAAAAAATGAATTTAAAAGAGCCGGTTATTGGTACCAGGCTGGGCAGCAATATGGTAATAGGGATAATAAAGGATTTTGTTTACAATAATCCATCCGGCGCTTCAGCGCCTCTCATAGTTTATCTTAGCAGAGGGCCCATGGATCATTTTTTGATTCGTATTGCAAATAATGATCAATGGCATGCATGTATTGAACAGATAACAAAGGGTTTTAAAAAGGTAAATCCAAATTTTCCCTTTGAATTTAATTTTACTAAAGAAGAATACCAGAAAAGTTTTGATGCAATACGATCAGTAGGTGAAATGGCAAACATATTTGGAGGCATGGCTATTTTTATTTGCTGCCTTGGCCTGTTTGGCCTTTCTGCTTTTTTAGCAGAAAAGAGGGGCAAAGAAATCAGTATTCGAAAAGTGCTTGGCGCCAGCGTAAGCAGTGTTTGGCTATTGCTGTCAACTGATTTTATGAAGCCTGTTGTCATTGCATTTATCATTGCTGCCCCTATAGCAGGCATTGTAATGCAGAAGGCTTTACAGCAAATGGATTATCATATACAACTATCATGGTGGATGTTTGGATTGGCTGGCGTGCTGGCGGTTATAATAGCACTGCTAACAGTGAGCTATAATGGCATCAAAGCCGCTTTGGCCAACCCGGTTAAAAACCTTGGCGCTGAATAAAGCTGTGACCTATTTATTGATCTGTAAGGTCGCTCTCTAACCCGGCGAAGTTTGCAACTTCGACGTATCTAAAAGAAGTTTTTAACTTCATTTCGTGGCAGATGCATTCACAATTAAAGATCAGCAGTCAACTTATTTTATCACATTAATAGTAATTGATTGGTTAGATACGAAATAAAGGGTTGATTATATTCATACAAATCCTGTAGTAGAGGGCATTGTATCAAAGGCTGAGGATTATGTATATCGCAGTGCCGGATATTATTATAATAGAACACCTCTCAATATGCGCTAAAAACTATCCTAATTTTTTTGCTTTACTGTACAAATTTGTATTTTAGCAAGTTATTTTGAAAAAGCTGGCTGCTATATTATTGATTGCCTTATTCCTTTTTAACCTGTTTGGTTATAAAATATGGTTTTATTGTGCCAGTCGCCAATCAGACGTTAGCCTTGAAAAAGCTTTAGATCAGAACAGGTACAATGAGAAAGATCTTATTACCATAAAAATTCCTTTGTCGCTTCCCTACCAGACTTCATGGAGTGATTTTGAACGTTATGATGGAGAGGTAACTCTTAACGGAAGAATTTATAAGTATGTAAAACGCAAAGTAGAAGATGGCAATCTTATATTGCTGTGTCTGCCCGATCAAAGTAAAATGCATTTGGAAGCTGCAAAGAACAATTATGTTTCAAATATCAATGATATTCAAAACACGAAAAAACAAACTAATTCCAAATCACCTTCGGGAAAAATTCTTTCCTTGGATTATTATCAAAATTCTTTGCAGCATACAGTATGCTTATATAGTAATGTAAGCAACAATGCTTTTCTTCATCAGTTGTTTCCTCTCACATATTCTATTATCAGTTCCCCGGAGCAACCTCCCGAATCAGTATAAGTAACCGGACATTCAGTTATTTGAAGCAATACTTACCTATTGCTTTTGTGCTGTTGCATATTAACTACAAGCACTATTATAGATATAATATTTACACTGATAAAATTTTTTTATGATGGCTTACATATCGCTTGAAGCGCATTTGCCGGACATTACAGGCTTGCTGGAATATAGAAAAGATACCGCTGCACCTATTCGTGAGCTTACACAAATATTACTGCGTGGCCCATCTTCATTAACAGAGGGAGAAAGAGAATTAATTGCAACTTTAGTTTCAAAAAGAAACGAATGCAGGTTCTGCACGGCCGCCCACACCGCCGCTTCTGATGTGCTGCTGGGTGAAAATGAAACATCTGCAGCAGTAAAAAAAGATATAGCTACTGCACCGGTGAGCAATAAAATGAAAGCATTATTAACTATTGCTGCGCATGTGCAGGTAAATGGTAAAAATGTAACAGCCGCAGATGTTCAAAAAGCAAAACAAGAAGGCGCCACGGATATTGAAATACACGACACTGTTTTAATTGCAGCGCTATTCTGTTTGTACAATCGCTATGTTGATGGGCTTGCCACCGTAACCCCCGCTGATCCTGTATTTTATCAGTCTCTCGGGGAAAGGTTACAGCAGCATGGCTACAACCGTTTACCGCAGGGTTACGATCATTTAAAAACTCAAAATGTATCATAATGATGAGGTACAAATGGGGTAAACAAATATTACCCGTAATCAAAGAAATTGATGCTGCTTATATCACCTGAGAAGATTGTTTCTCTTAAAAAAAGTATAGCGAGTTATGGCAAGAACAGTAATCATTAAAAAATATTTACCCCTTAACAATGAGGTAATGATGTATAGACAAAATTTATTTGCTACAAAACAATAACATAATTACAGGCGAACATTGATGCCTAAAAATTTAAGATGAAACGACTTGCTTTAATTACCGGCTTGCTTAATTTGTTTGCCGCAGAAATATTACGCGTATATTTTATTATGCCTTTTCCGGGTAGCCAGCATAAGAACACTATTGCGCTGGCTTATTGGATAAGCAACAATATTATTTGGATAAGAATACTTGCATTGGCATTGCTCGTTATTCCGCTGATATTTGTTTTCCGCTATAGAAAGCTTTGGTTAAAAATTATTCTGGCTTGTATATTAATTTTTTACGGAGTTATCTTCTTCTTTTTTAATTACCGCTTTGAAGCTGATAAGATGTTTTATCAGCCCCGGCAAAAGTTATTTATTGCTTCACCGGCAGATACAACTGATAAAAATAAACTGGTAATTGGCGTAGCTATTAACGGTGAAGCAAAGGCTTATCCTATACAAATAATTGGGTACCACCACCAGATAAGAGACACGATTGGCTATACGCCTGTAGTGATCACGTATTGCACCGTATGCAGAACAGGCCGTGCTTTCAGCCCTTATGTAAATGGAAAATTAGAAACCTTCAGGCTGGTAGGTATGGATCATTTCAATGCCATGTTTGAAGATGCAACTACAAAAAGCTGGTGGCAGCAGGCAACAGGCAAGGCCATAGCTGGCCCACTGAAAGGAACAGCTTTACAGGAAATTCCATCGAGGCAGTTAGCGCTTGCAGCGTGGCTTCGGGAATATCCTGACACATACGTTTTGCAGCCCGACACTATCTTTAATAAAGATTATAAAGACCTTGCCGGATATGATAAAGGCACTTTAAAAAGTGGCCTTGAGAAAAGAGATTCGGCATCGTGGAAAAAGAAATCATGGGTAATTGGTATAAAAAATAATGATGTGTCCAAAGCTTATGACTGGAATGAACTTGTAAAAGAGAAAGTTATTAACGATTCAATAAAGGGGTTACCTGTAGTAATAGCTCTTGAAAAAGATACGGCTTCGTTTCATGTTTTCGACAGGCATGTGAAGGGAATTACACTTCATTTTCAAAAGGGCAGCAACGATTTTCTTACAGATGAAAACACCGGCTCTACCTGGAACATGGATGGCGTTTGTATTAACGGCACTTTGAAAGGAGAGGCGTTAAAGCCCTTACAATCCTACCAGGAGTTCTGGCATTCGTGGAGCACTTTTCATCCCAATACAACAAAATATAATTAATACCGCCTGATCTTAAATTTAGTTTATGAAAATGTATAAAAATATTTCCTTACTCTGCATTGTAGTTATTTGTTCTTTACAGGCAACTGCTCAGAAGATCACAGCAAGTTTTACTTCCACTGCATCATCAACTAACTTTTCCGGAAAGGTATTTTTATATCTTTCTAAAGATGCTAAAAACCCAAAAGATGAAATGGTTGGCGTTGAAAAGTTTCCTTGCTTTGCCATTGACGTAAAAAATATAAAGCCAGGAGATAAAGTAGTGTTTGATGATGCTGCCACTTACTATCCGGTGCCGCTAACTGATATAGAAAGAGGCGGGTATAATGCACAGGTGGTGTGGGATAAAAATGAAGGTGGCCGGTCGATAGGCAATAGCCCGGGCAATATTTACAGCGATCCTGTAAAAATATTATTTACTAAAAATATTAATCATTCTTTCAATATTATATGTAAAGAAATCATTAAAGAACAACCTTTCATTGAAACGCAATTTATAAAAGAATTAAAAGTGCCTTCAGCACTGCTCACATCATTTTATAAGAGACCTACTTCTGTTAACGCTGCGGTGTTATTGCCAAAGGAATATTATGATCAGCCGGACAGAAAGTTTCCTGTGCTGTATTGGATCTCAGGCTATGGTGGAGATTATCATGCTTTTTCAGGAAGAAATGATAAAAGCACGCCGATAGATACCACTGCCTGCATAAGAGTTTTTCTTGATGGTAACTGCGCCGGCGGGCACTCCGTGTATGCCAACAGCGATAATAATGGCCCGTGGGGAAATGCGCTTACCCAGGAGTTAATTCCTCTGGTAGAAAAAAATTACCACACCAATAAAGCAAGATTGCTGACAGGCCACAGCAGCGGTGGCTGGACGGTGCTTTGGCTGCAAACCCACTATCCTAAGGTGTTTACTGCCTGCTGGTCAAGCTCACCTGACCCTGTGGACCTCAGAAGCTTTCAGCAGGTTAATTTGTATCAGGATAAAAATATGTTCTACGGAAAAGATAGTTCCTTAAGATTAGCAGGTACTATTGCGGGCCGCTTTCCTTGGATACTTATGAAAAATATGTATGCGATGGAACATGTTATTTGGCGTGGTGAGCAGATGCATTCTTTCAATGAAGTATTTAGTGAAAAGCAGCAGGATGGTATGCCACGCAGCTTGTGCAACGATGTTACCGGGGAGATTGATTCTATAACCGTAGCGCACTGGAAAACATATGATATATCGCTGTATGTAAGAAATAACTGGGAACAGCTAAAGCCCGACCTTGAAGGAAAGATAAGAGTATCAGTGGGCGAGCAGGATAACTTTTTATTAAATTATCCTGTTCATTTACTGGATGATGAAATGAAGAAAATTAATGCTGGATTTGTTTTCGGTTATTACCCGGGCGATCACTTTACTGTATCAACACCGGAATATAAAGCAAGTGGTTACCGGTTTTTGCAACAGAAGTATAATGAAATGAAAGAAAAATGATACGACTTCTGCAGATTAATAACGTAACAAACAAACTAAATTATTGATTAATACTAAACTTCTCATAATCAGATATGGGCCCTTCCCTATTTCTATAGGGGAGGCCTCTTATATCATGTGTAAAAAAATTTAGTTAGCCTGATTTTTTTATAATGAATTAGATTACCTCCGCCTTTGCAGGTGTTGTCACCTGCAAACATTTCCCCAACTTAGCGTAATTCAGTAATGGTTGTGCCGTCATAAAGAGCAATATACTTCTGAGCAATGAGCCATGCATGCAAATTTCATATCTAGGCAAGCTATATTTATTTCTTTTGTTTTGCAATAAAGCCTTGAATAAATGCAGTTACTATGTGCTGGTAAGTGCAACAGGCAAGTGCTGGATACATATTCGCGTCAAAGCAGGGATTGCAGAATTTAAAACAAAGGAAGCACAGGTAATGATTCTTTTGTGCAAATTTGCATATTAAATACTGTGCAATGCCTGAACATGATATGGTGAAACATACCAAAGCTATTTATGATGCCGTGCGGGAGCCCGGTAAAAGCTGGAAGCATAAAATCGGTGATATTCTGGTGGAAATTGCTATTATAGTTTTTGCAATAAGCTTATCACTCTTGCTGGAAAGATGGCGTGAAAATGCCCACGATGCAACAACAGAAAAGAAATTCCTGCTTGGCCTGCGCTCAGATTTGCAAAATGATATTCGCCAGTTAAAAGCCGACAGTGCTACGTACCACGGTCTATACACCGGCTGGAATTACCTGCGCAAGGCAGGTATTAATAAAACTCCGTTAAACAAGGATTCTGTTAACTTATATGCAAACTCATTGCTTAACACGGTGGATTTTAACCCAAGCAATAGCAGGTTTGAAGCCCTGAAAAGCAGCGGGCAGGTTAATGTGATAGAAAATGACTCCTTACAAAACCTGATATTGGACCTCTATCAAAACAAGATAGCAATTTTAAAAGCCTCCACCACTTACATTACACTTTTCAAAACCGAACAGGTGCGCCCTTTTCTTTCCAAAAACTTCCGGTTCAGTAACGACGGCAGCAGTAACCTGCAACAACTGGTTGAATTGCCAGAAATGCAGAATTACCTGTACTTTGGAAATGTAAGTCTGGAAATTATGCAGCGTTACCATGATGCAATAGATGAAAGCATAATGATAAATAAAATGATTGATAAACAATATAAAAAATAATGCCATCAGAAAGAGGAATATACTTTTGACTAATGAGCCCTTCATACAAATTTCATAAACAGGACAAGCTATATTTTATTTCTTTTGGTTTGCTATGAAAGGGTTAATTGAAGTAAGTTACAAGTGGTTTTGCAGGCACAAGTGGTTTGGCAGCGTACTTGCGCAGAAGCTGCCACTTTTTCAAAAGCCTTAAATACACAAAAAATTAAAATATATGAAATCAGTTGAATATGGTTTTCATGATATTTTATTACAACCGACAAGGACAAAATGGATTGTAGCTATTCACGACTTCTTATCAAAGTATTCGGGTTGGAGCGATAACATTTCTTTTGAGAGAGTAAAAACGTCTATTGACAATTCACTAAACTTCGGACTATTTTACAAAGATCATCAAATTGGGTTTGCAAGAGTAATTTCGATTTTTCGACTATTGCGTATTTAGTAGACATTTATCTATTAGATGAATATCCCGGACGAGGATTATCTAAGGAACTTATGGCCACAGTAATGAACCACCCGGATCTGCAGGGTTAAGACGTTGGATTTTATTAACTTCTATAGCTGGAAGATTATATGAAAAATATGGTTTTATGAAACTTCCAAAACCGGAAATTTATATGGAATTATAATGAAATCAAGTTATTTACTATCAATTCAACCCTCTTGATCTCCTTTTTCTTTTTTTCGGAAGCAAAGGTTGAGATAAGTCAGCTGTGCCTGCTTTATGGGCTTGCACTAATTCAGCCAACAGGTTTTTCGATGAGTATAGAGTGTGACTTGTTGAACGATCTTTCTTAGGAAGCAATCCACTATTAGCACCAGTTTTGGATAGGAGTGGTATCTGCCGTTGCTTTAAGTGAATCGTTCTTATAAGATTATTAATTGAAAACATTCGATCCACTTCACTTCCTTTGTACTTAAATTGACCTAGACTAAAACTGATACCCTGCAAATCAGTAGTCCCGTTCCTGTATTTAAAAAGGGTTTCAATCTTTTGTTTCATCAGCAGTTCCTTCAAATCAGCTAAACTTTTTACATGTGGAAGTACTTCCAAAATTGCCTGGTAAATGATATAACGGTTTGCTTCCTTTTCGTTCAACGCTTCAAGGTTTGTAGCGGAAATGTTTTTTGATAACGCTTCTTTAAGCCCATATTTAAGTGTTAGTTTTTGAGCCACTTTCTTACCCTGTAGTCCGATCCAGTTATCTTTAATAACCTCTTCCTTATTGTTAACCAGATTAGCAAGTATGTGCAGGTGTAAATGATTTTTATCAATGTGTTTTGCAATTACAAATTGTGTATTGGTAATCTTCATTTCTTCCATGTATTCTTTTGCAATTGTAGCCATCAATTGATCTTGCAATTTTTCTCCCGGGTAAAAGCTAAGAATACCATGAAAAACCGGCCTTGATAGTGAAGCATGAAAACTGTGTTGGCGCTCAAAATCTGCAGCCATTAATTTATAATCATACGCTCTTATCCCTTCGGAAAATAATACCACTGATCTTCTCTCGTCCATGCATACATACCTGCAGGCACCATAAAATGTTTTTCCAATAATCACTTTGCTTATCATAGCATCTCTCTTATTTGACCGCTAATCATATTGCTTCAATTTCTATCTTTCACCTAAGTGATTTCTTTCAATGTTTCATACAATCATGCAAAATATTAGGTCAGATATTTTGCTGTAAACTTTTAATGAAAATATTCTTTTAATGATTTTTTTGTTGATTAATTTCTTGCAAGATTTTTTTTGGATGTAGTAAAAATTTTGTTGCAACAGCAGACTATTTTTTAGGAAGAGATAGAAAATTTTATGGATAATAAGCATCAATAACTTTTCAATTGTATGCTGATATTTCTATAAAAATGTTTCCTGCTAATTTCATGAAGTGCTGAAAGTTTTTTGTGAGAATAGAGTAAATAATGGATTAAAAATTTTTCTAAGGCTATGACAAATTCTTCTTTATATCGCAGTAATTACTGTGCTAAAGTTTTCAATTGTATTCGTGAATTTTAAACAAGCTTTTCTCATAAGACTTTTTGATAATTTGTTTCGTGAAGCAATGAAAGTTTTTGTGAGAACACACAAAATAATTTTCAATTGTATGCTAATATTCGTGCGAATTTTTTTCAGAAATCTCTCAACAATTTTTACTATGAATTGGTAAAAGTTTTTCTTGTAACAGCATAAAATAATATTCGATTTTAATGCTGAGATTCTGCAAATTTTACATTAAATATTTTTATAGAATTGCATAAAAGTTTTCTTCGATGCCGTAACAATTTTTCCAATGTTATTACCCAATCCGTTTTTCAATTTTCATTTTTATTGTTTCATTTTTTCTAAAAGATCATCAACGATTTTCCGGAAGATTTCCAGCATAGGAAGAATGGTAAATACACTTTCCTGGTGCGCCTTTTTGGTGAGCTGGTTTAGGTTGTTTGCCATACCGATTAACTGCCTGACAAAATGTTTTTCTTCGTCATTTAAACCTGCAGTTATCTTTCTTTGCAAAGCCATTTGCCGGATGTATACGGTGACTTTCATCCCTGCATTTTGCGCTTTGATTTTTACCAGGTTGTATTCAACTTTTGAAAAGCGCATGCCTTTGATAATTTCTTTCTTTGTTTCCTTTCTGGGTCTACCACCTTTGTGCTTTATTTTCACTTCCTCACTAATCATTTTCCACTTGTTACATCTTCAGCAATATCTTTTGCGACCACCGGGAGAAAAAGCAAGCAGTAGTTTTTGTGCAACAAAAACACCGCTTGCTTAAGACGAATCATGTTTCTTATAGGTGTCTTCCCTTAAGCGGTTTCAGTTTATTTTTGGGCAAGAGTTTTCCAAAGTTTACCTTCCATTCATTTAAGTCTTTGTAGCCTTTATAAAGACTGCTTTCATCACTGAATTTGGGAGATCGTTTCAAAGCCATCTCTGTAAACTTTCTTCCTGCATTATCATGATCCAAATACAGATGAACACGCTTATGCTTATCCATTAACATTATACTTTTTTCAAAGAAAGAAAGTGAGTTGAGTATAAGAAAGTTTGTCAGTTGCTGCTCCTGGTTTTGATGAACACATTGGTAAGTAAGGAAGTCAAAGAACCCTTCAAACACATTTACACTCTTTCCGTGATTATCCAGGTAAGTACATGATTTTGGAGAACTGCTTCCTTTAAAATATTCGTTGCGAAGTTCATAACCTCCTTCACTGTTTTTAAAGCCAATTGCTTTGTAAGTTTTACTAACATCAGCGTGCAGATTATTGAAAGAGACTTCAAAACAAAACCGGTCAGCGATATTTTTTTCGATACCTCTCTTATGCAAATAGCGGCAAAGCAAAAGGTCTTCAATTGGCTGCTTTGCTGCTATGATTTTGATAGCCGTTTCTTTCTCATTCTGTAAATGCAATAAACTGTTTTGATGAGAGTGAAACGGCGGTCTTTCACCATTAATATTATAAGTATTTTTTTGCGGGTGAAAAGAAGCAATTTTTGAGAGCGCCTCACTTACACTGCACAGGTAAAACTCCATTACGAAATCTATGAGCTTTCCACCCTTTCCCATGCCGTGATCATACCATACATTCCTGCTTCTGTTGATAACAAAGGATGCGTGTTTTTCATCTCTTAGCGGAGATAGATACCAGTGATCCTGACTTCTGATTTTCTGCGCAGCAAAAGCTAATGTATACAGGTAATCCACCAGGTCCACCTGGTTGGCTTGTTCGCATGTCATACAAAGAAAATTAACGGTGATTGATCTTTGTATAAGGTGAACCTAAAGTATCTCCATAAATAGCAGCTTCTATGTCTTCACGGGTAAAATACCTGCGGGATTTGATCTTAAAACTCTTGAGCTTTTTTTGTTTGATCCACTCGTATAAAGTGGGCTTTGATACCTGGAAGATCGCACATACATCAGCTGCTTTCAGTAAAGCTTTTTCAGGTAAATGAGAGTTTGTTTGAAGCGATCTTTGGGGTAGTAATTTTTCTGCAATTACTTCTTCAATCATGGTTTTGATTTGTTTCCAGAACTCAGGCGGAGTAATAGGAAACAGCATAGGTGTGTCCTGCATCTTTCTTCACTTTTCTTGTTCACAATTAAATTATCTGAACAAAATTAGTAACGATATTTATTGATAACAATACATGGCTAAAGATGAGGCAGGTAGAGGAAAAAGTTTTGCTTACAGAATTTATTGACTACTTACAATTTAAAATTTAACCTCCAATTTTTCTCAAATGCATCGATTTCAATCAATGGGAATAAATATTTTTACTTGCAAATTATTTGCAAATCATTGATTTTCAGCTCCCCCTGTTGGACTTGAACCAACGACCCTCTGATTAACAGGCCTAAAAATTAATATTCATGAAAATAAACGACCTAAAATGCATTTAAGCAGTATTCTTAAATGCAAGTAATGAATTTGAAAATTCCTTTTTCATTTCATTTTCAAAACTGTCTAAATAACTCTGAGTTGTTTTTACATCAGTATGCCCAAGAGCTTCAGAAATAAATTCCATACTAGCGCCCGAGCGTTTTAAAACTGTTGAAAAAGAATGCCGTGCACTATAAGTTGTAACGTGACTTTCAATACCGGTTTCAAGTGCTATCATCTTCATTCCATTATTTACGTCTCTTGTAAATTCTTTAATACGATCTCTTTGTTGCAAAGGAGTTAGCCCGTATTTCAAAATAGAAAATACATAATTGTCTCTATTTGTATCCCAATTGCTCCATTTACTTATAATTGTTTTAAGATCATCATTAAGAAATACTGTTACCGTTTTTGGATTACTACGTATGCTTCGAATGGTTTTAGCCCTTTCAAAAGATAGGAAGTCCCCTGAAATGTTTTTAAATTTAAGTAAGGCTATATCTTTCATGTTCATGCCATTTGCAAAGTAGCTAAATAACCAAAAAGCTTTTCCTTTCTCTACTATACCCTTGTCCAACTTAGGTTGGTAATAATAAATCTTACTAATATCTGATAAACTAAGTGCCTTCTTTATGTTCTTACTTACAGGCATTTGATAATTTCTTTTTCCGAAAGGATAATAATCCCGTGATATAATTTTCCGATAAATAGCCTCATTAAATATCGCACGAAGACATCTGCAATAAATCCCTACAGTTGTGATTGAACGATTCTTATCAAGCATCCACTGCTCGTAGCGATAGAGAAAAGTATCGTTTACATCTTCAAATCTTACATTTTTTTTAAAAGATTGAAGGCTATTAATGCTTTGCTTATAATTACTCGCAGTGCCTATTCTACCTTGCGCCATTAATTTATTAATTGTTTCATTAAATAACGTTTCAATAAAAGTTCCATCGTATGTTTTTTGTTTAAACTTTTCAATGAACACCGGAAAATTAAATGGCTTAATCGTCTTGATGATAGAATTAGCTTTTGCTTCCATTTCAACTAACCGTTCCTTTACCTCAACCAATTCTTTTTTTATGTGCTTGGAAGGAAGCTTAAGATAATTTTCTTCGGAAAGCTCAACACCTGTTTCCATATATTTGGATCTGCGATCATAAGTTACACGCAATTTCACAGGGTATAAATTGTTATTTTTTTTTCTGCGTAAATCATGGATAACTTTTACTGTTATCATAAACTGAAAATTTATAAAGAATTGGAATTATTCAAACTTGAAAATGACACTTATGCTTAACATTTTTTAAGAGAGCTTAGAGCCTAAATATTTGCAAACAATTTGCAAACAAATGTAGGTAAAAGAGTAAAAAGTAAAGTCAATCTATAAAAATAAATATCTCTGTAACCCTTTGCTGGAAAGCATTTCGGGCAATATAAGTAAAGTTGTGTAAGCTTGTAGAAAGCGGTTTTTGCTTCTCATAATCAGGTGGTCCCAGGTTCAAATCCTGGTGGGCCCACTTAAAAATTAAGCACTTATAACATTGTTGTTATAAGTGCTTTTTTTATTGCAAAAAAGTTTGCAAACAATATCCATTAAAATGTAGGGTTAATAATCATAATCTCTTTTTGCAGCATTCCATCTTATACCTAATCCGAATACTGACGTAGTGCCCGAACCAGGACCGCTCGCTACTGTATATTTTCTGTAAAGCAAAGAGCCTTCTATAAAAAGATTTTCTTTTAGCTCATACGATAAAACAAAAGACCCATTCAGGCATTTCGCTTTATTGCCACCGCCAACAGTATAGCCAAAATCTTGGGTGCGGGAAGTGTACAGTTCAAAGGGGCTGCTGCCAAAGTTTTGCCCTGCAGAATCCAGTCCCTGGTAATAATAAATAGCCCTGGCGTTGACATACCATTTAGGAGCCGGCTGGTATTTTAATATACCAATAAACTCCTGGAAATTGGCTCCTAAAGGATCGGCTAACGGCTGGTTATAATGCGTATAGTTGCCATAAGTGTCGTAGTGCTCATAAGTAAAAGGCCTTACCCGGTTGCTTTCAATTTGCAGATCGAGGTTTTTAATATTCAAAGCATCAACATATTTTAGGCCTAACTGATAGCCATATTTATTTGCCCAGTACCCATTGTTTTTAAATATTTCTTTAGCAATAAACTCATCCAGCAAAAACTGGCCATAGGCCTGGAAATGATGAGCAAAATTTGCTTTAAAATCAAATCCAACATTTGCTTTATCCGGACTGCCCACATCTCCTTCTACATACCGTAAAAAGATAATAGGGTTCAGGTATTCAAAATCAAAATACTGCCGTCTTGCAAAAGTTATACTTTCAAACAACCCAAGGTTAAGCCACTTTGTTACGTTCATACTAAGATGATGCATCACCTCGTATTTTCTATCTAACAAAGTATCGCCAATGGTACTCGCTCCAAATTGCGGTATCAATTGCATAAAAATATTTTCATAATTGAATTTCCATATCCTGGTGTTCAGTTTAAGAAAAAGATAGCTGTTTGCATAATCACTAAGGAATAAGCTTCTATAGCCATTGCCAATAAAATTTTTATCATAGCCAAATTGTACATCTATATATTTTGTCGCATTGAAAGTAATGTAACCTCTTGCATCAAAATAATCAACCGCTGTTTTTTTAAAGCTTTTATAAAAGCCAACGCCAGGCACCGCATTGAAGATATTGATACGGTCTTGTACGAACAATGGCGCTCTTTCCTGGTTGTCGCTCATCGTAGTGGAAAAGCCAATGCGGTTTGCAATCATCCCTCTCGCAGTAATCCCTCTTTTATTATAAAAAATATTTTCACTATTAGATGATTCTTTACTCATTGAATATGAGATGACAGGATTCAGCGCCAGGAAAAAATCTTTCGTATTTACTTCCAGCAGGTTGGGCTTCGTAACATAAAAACTTTTAAGAACAGGTTTTTTACTTAAAAAACTTTCTTTAGACCCGGTAACCCATTCAGAATTATCCATCAGGATGCTGTGAATATTGTATTCATCAATTTTGGTAAGATTTAAAGATTCCCATTTCGCTATTGCCGATCCTATTATTGAAGCCTGGTTTCCTGCGTGTAAACTATCAATTAATTCCGCTTCCTGCACTACCGATTTTCTGCTGTAAGGCTTAATAGTGGTATAAATGATGTTAGTGTTTTTACCAAGCTTTATTTCCAGCCGGTCAATAATATCGTATTCTTTTGAGCCCTCAGGAATGTATGTTGTTTGTGCATGAAGCAAAGAAAATGATACAACAGATGTAAGCAATAAAATAAGCCTTTTGATATTTTGCATGGGTTTTGGTTCTTAATTATTTAATTTCAAGATATGCAAAATTATCTTTTAAAAAATATATCAATAGTCAATGAAGGCACAACTGCAGAAGGTTATGTTTATATAAAAAAAGGCCGCATTGAAAGAATTGATACCAGTTTTAATGTAAAAGAAAAAGTGCAGGAAATAAACGGCCAGGGACTGCATTTATTGCCGGGCGCTATTGATGACCAGGTTCATTTTCGCGAGCCCGGGCTTTCACACAAAGCAAATATTTATACAGAAAGTAAAGCAGCAGCAGCTGGCGGGGTTACGTCATTTATGGAGATGCCCAATACCATACCGAACGCGCTTACAGAAGAAATACTTGAAAGCAAATATGCCCTTGCAAAATCAACTTCCCTGGCAAATTATTCATTTTTTATGGGTGCCAGTAACAGCAACGCCGAAGAAGTTTTAAAGATGAATAAAAGAAAAAAAGAAGTGTGCGGCATAAAAATTTTTATGGGCTCCAGCACAGGCAATATGCTGGTAGATAATGATGCTTCGCTAAATAAAATTTTTAGTGAAAGCGAATTGCTTATTGCCACACATTGCGAAAGCGAAAAAATTATAAAAGAAAATTATGGAAAAATAAAAAGCTCAAAGCATACTCTTGAGCCGTCAGATCATCCATTGATAAGAGATGCGGATGCCTGTTACCAATCTTCATCGTATGCGGTTTCTTTAGCAAAAAAACATAATAGCCGTTTGCACGTTTTACATATTTCAACAGCAAAAGAATTAGATCTTTTTACCAATAAAATTTCTTTAAAAGAAAAAAAAATAACTGCAGAAGTTTGTATGCATCATCTCCATTTTACTGCAGACGATTATGAAAAGCTTGGGTATCTGATAAAATGCAACCCGGCAATAAAGGAAACTAAAAATAAAACTGCTCTCTGGAAGGCCTTGCTGGACGGCCGTTTGGATGTTATTGCTACAGATCACGCACCGCATACAATAGAAGAAAAGCAACCGCCATACGAACATGCACATTCCGGCTTGCCATTAGTTCAGCATTCATTACTATTAATGTTACATTATTACAAGCAAGGCAATATTTCCTTAGAAAAAATTGCTGAAAAAATGAGTCATGCTGTTGCAGATTGCTTTAAAATTGAAGACCGCGGCTACATAAGAGAAGGCTACTTTGCTGACCTTGTTATGGTTGATTTAAATAAAACAACCGAAGTAAAGCAAGAAAATATTTTATACAAGTGCGGCTGGAGCCCGATGGAGGGTTACACATTTCCTGCTGCTGTTATTCAAACTTTTATAAATGGCAACAGCGTATATAAAAATATATATGGAAAGCATGAGTTTGATGAATCTGTAAAAGGGCAACGCCTGAATTTCAAGACATAGTAACGGTTAAGGCACACACGAAAAATATACAAATGGATATTGACAAAACCACACTCAATGACCTTGCCGTATTTCAGCATGACGAAGAAAGCTCAATTTTTCATAAATTAAATTTTACTCGTACCACAGGCGGCCGGGAAAGATTGCGCCAGATTTTCAATACATCTTTAAAGGATATACATTCTATTCAAAATGTACAAAAGACATTACAGCTTATTCTTGAAAAAAAACATGAATGGCCCTTAATTATAAGCAATGGTTCTATAATGGTTATTCATAAATTTTTTGAAACTATTTTAGATCAAATGCCTGCCAGGCCTACACCTTCCGCTGCTTACTTTTATAAGATATTTCATGCACCTGATTATTCACTGGCTAAATATTCTGCCGGCCATGCTTTTGATTTCATAAAAGGAATGCAGCAGATCATCGCCGTTTTTTATAAGGAAGATGCGCCCGCCAATATAAAAAAGCTATTGCTGAAAGCAAGTATTTTACTGCAAAAAAATAATGTAGAAATTATAGCAAAAAACGAAAAATTCACTAACCTTTCTATAACCGAAATGCTTCGCCTCGCTTACTATGTACGTTATCATTTCAGGCAAGATCTTGAAGAGCTTATTGATATTTATTTTCAGCTTGATGCCTGGTATGCAATGGCAATGGCGACAGATACATACCAGCTCACCTTTCCATCTTTCAAGGAGACCGCGAAGCCTGAGCTTACCGTAAAAAAATTATATCATATACTGTTGAATGATCCCGTGGCTTACGACCTTGAGCTGAGCGAGGCTAACAATTTTATTTTTCTGACAGGCGCAAATATGGGAGGCAAAAGCACTTTTATAAAAGCGGTGGGTGGCGCTGTTTTTCTCGCTCACATAGGTATGGGTGTGCCTGCTAAAGAAATGGAGCTTTCGTTATTCGATGGATTATTAAGCAACATTAACGTGGAAGATAATATTGTAAAAGGCGAAAGCTACTTTTTTAATGAAGTGCAACGCATAAAAAAAACAATTATAAAAATAAATGACGGAAGAAAATGGCTGATACTTATTGATGAATTATTTAAAGGAACCAATGTGCAGGACGCCATGAAATGCAGCACTGTTGTAATTGAAGGCCTTATTAAAATTCAAAGTTCTCTTTTTATTTTATCAACGCATTTATACGAAATTGGCGAAGCCTTGAAAAAATATCCAAACATCAATTTTAAATTTTTTGAAACTACGATTGAAGATGAAAAGCTTTCATTCAATTATAACCTAAAAGATGGCATAAGCAACGACAGGATCGGGTATTTAATTCTAAAGAGAGAAAAGGTAATTGAGCTGCTGGAAAAGTTATAAAAAAGAACATGTTATTATTTGTTATAACTTTTATATATTTATTAAAACATTAATAATAATGGAAATTTTAAAACTAAAAGTCAGGAAGATTGGTAACTCAAAGGGCATCGTAATACCGCAAAAGTATTTACAAATTGTTGCACGGGAAAAAGATGAAATTGTGATTGAAGTGGACGAAAGAGGTATTTTATTAACGAGCAACAACCAGTCTCCACGAAAGGAATGGTCAAAAGCATTTAAGAAAATGGCAAAAAACGGCGATGATAAATTACTAATGCCGGATATTTTTGAAGATGAAACTGCAGAGAAGTGGAACTAAAACAATACGATATATTTTGGGTGTCCCTTGATCCGACGATTGGCAAAGAAATTAAAAACCCCAGGCCATGTGTAATTATTTCTCCGGATGAAATGAATGATAATATTGGGACGGTAATTGTTGCTCCATTAACCACTGCTATAAAGTCTTACCCTTCACGCATAAAATATAAACTGAGAGAAAAAAACTGTATGATTGCTCTTGACCAAATTAAAACCATTAATAAAAAAAGGTTACAAAATAAAATAGAACATCTTGATGTTTCAATCATCAAAAAAATAAAACAAACGATGGAAGATATTTTCTGTAAATAGCGACACATATTTCAGGAAGTCCTTTGATACTTACTTACAATTTTTTTTCTATAATTTCATTTCATGTTAGTAAAAACGTTTGGCAGCGCGGTGTATGGAGTGGAAGCAATAACAATTACGGTGGAAGTAAATGTGAGCCCGGGCAAGTTCACCTCCATCGTTGGCCTTGCAGATAATGCTGTAAAAGAAAGTATTGAAAGAGTGGAAAGCGCCATAAAAACCAATGGTTTTTATTATCCCCGAATAAAAGTGGTTATTAACCTTGCACCCGCTGACATTCGTAAAAGCGGAACTGCTTTTGATTTGCCCATTGCCATTGCAATACTTGGTGCGAGCGAACAGATTGAGCATCCTGAAAAGCTTGCTGAATATGTGATCATGGGAGAGCTGAGTCTTGATGGAGAAATAAGGCCTATCAAAGGCGCGTTACCTATCGCCATTCAGGCGCGCAAGGAAAAGTTTAAAGGTTTACTACTTCCCAAAGAAAACGCACGCGAAGCTGCGATGGTTAATAACCTGGATGTTTATGGCGTAAGCCACATAAATGAAGTGATAGATTTTTTTATTGATCAAAATTCCCTGAAACCAACGATCGTAAATACGCGCGATGAGTTTGTCCATGCACAGGGAGATTTTGAAATAGATTTTTGCGATGTAAAAGGCCAGGAAAACATTAAGCGCGCTTTAGAAATTGCAGCAGCAGGCGGCCATAATGCAATATTGATAGGGCCGCCCGGCGCCGGCAAAACCATGCTGGCAAAGCGTTTGCCAACTATACTACCTCCTCTTTCTTTGCAGGAAGCTTTGGAAACTACAAAGATCCACAGCGTGGCAGGCAAACTTCCTGAGCATGCCACATTAATTTCAAAACGGCCCTTTCGCTCGCCGCATCACACCATTTCAGATGTGGCTTTGGTAGGCGGCGGCGGCATGCCGCAGCCTGGTGAAATTTCATTGGCACATAATGGTGTATTATTTTTAGATGAATTGCCAGAGTTTAAAAGAACGGTTCTTGAAGTGATGCGCCAGCCGATGGAAGAAAGAAAGGTAACCATTTCAAGAGCAAAAGTTGCGTTGGATTTTCCTTCGAGCTTTATGCTGATAGCTTCTATGAACCCCTGCCCTTGCGGGTTTTACAACCATCCCGACAGAGAATGCACCTGCCCGCCGGGCACTGTTCAAAAATATTTGAATAAAATTTCAGGGCCATTGCTCGATAGAATTGATCTTCATGTGGAGGTAACGCCGGTTGCCTTCAGTGAACTTTCATCGGCCAAAGATTTTGAGAAAAGTGAAAAGATACGCGCAAGAGTTATTAAAGCAAGAGACAGGCAGGCAGAGCGTTTTAAAGATAGCCCCGGCGTTTATTGCAATGCACAAATGAGCAGTAAAATGCTTAAAGAAATTTGTGTTATATCCCAGGTTGGCTCTAATCTTTTAAAGATCGCAATGGAACGCCTCAATCTTTCTGCAAGAGCTTATGACAGAATTTTAAAAGTAAGCCGAACCATTGCAGACCTTGCCGGAACTGAGGATATAAAACCTGAGCATCTTGCAGAAGCCATTCAATACAGGAGCCTCGACAGGGAAGGCTGGGCTGGATGAATTACATTATTGGTTTAATTTTGCAACATGAAATTATTACTGCTTTACTTAAAACCATACAAAGCACTCGCTGCATTTGCGCTTTTTCTGGCGGCTATTAACCAGGTGTTTTCATTATTTACACCAATGATAACCGGTAACATACTCAATAAATTTGCAATCAATCCTCATAAATTTACTGACGGCACACCAAGAAGTGAACATCAGTTTTTTTTTGGAAAAGGAACCTTTCCCGGTTTTTTTGAATATTTCTTTGGTAATTCAGTTTTTCACGGCTTGTTCTTTTTTTTATTATTAATGATAGGCGCCGCTATGGTAAGCCGCATTGCCAAAGCGTTCCAGGATTATTTTAGCAATGTGCTGATCCAGAAATTCGGGGCAACCATTTTCACTGATGGCCTGAAACACAGTATGCGCCTGCCTTACCAGGATTTTGAAGATCAGCGCAGCGGTGAAACACTATCTGTGTTAACCAAAGTAAGAGCAGACTCAGAAAAGTTTATCACCAATTTTATCAATGTCTTTTTTATCATTATTGTAAGTGTAGTGTTTATTTCTATTTATGCATTCAGGCTGCATTGGACTATTATGCCGGTGTATGTAGTTGGTATTTTTTTAATTGCAACGGTAACCAGTTTTTTAAGTAAAAGAATAAAAGGCATTCAAAAAACGATCGTGTATGAAACGAATGCACTGGCAGGCTCTACAACAGAATCTTTAAGAAATATAGAACTGGTAAAAAGCCTTGGCTTAACACAGCAGGAAGTTACAAGGCTTAACAACAATACATTTAAAATTCTAAACCTGGAGCTGCGTAAAGTAAAAAGCATACGCACATTGAGTTTCATCCAGGGAACAATGGTTAATTTTTTACAGCAGGTAATTACGTTTACCTTGTTATGGTTAATCTTCAGGGGGGCGCTTAATCCCGGCCAGTATCTTTCATTAATGTTCTACAGCTTTTTTCTTTTTGGGCCTATGCAGGAAATTGGCAACATCATAATTTCTTATCGCGAAGCAGAAGCGTCTTTAAATAATTTTCATGAGCTGATGAGCAAAGCGCCAGAGGTAAAACCGGTAAAACCTGTAACAATAAATAATATAGAAGAGCTTGAGTTTATTAATGTAAAGTTTAAACACCAGTCTGCACAGCAACCAGCATTGATGGATATAAGTTTCGATGTGAAAAAAGGGGAAACCATAGCATTTGTTGGCCCATCGGGCTCCGGAAAGACTACGCTGGTAAAGCTTTTGGTAGGCTTGTACATTCCTCAGCAAGGCAGCATTTTATATAATAATATTGACAGAGAAGATATTGATTTTGATGCATTGCGCACACAGATTGGCTTTGTAACGCAGGATACGCAATTGTTTGCAGGCACTATAAAAGAAAATCTTTTATTTGTAAACCCTCTGGCAACTGATGAGCAGATCGTTGATGTATTACACAAAGCATCATGCAATACGCTTCTTGCAAGGGCCGATAAAGGCATAGAAACTTTAATTGGCGAAGGCGGCGTAAAAGTCTCTGGCGGCGAAAAGCAAAGATTGTCTATTGCCCGCGCTTTACTGCGCAACCCTCATTTATTAATTTTTGATGAGGCCACTTCTTCTTTAGATTCTTTAACGGAAGAAGAAATAACGAATACTATTAAAAATGTTTCATCGAAAAAAGAACAGATAACTATTTTAATTGCGCACCGCCTAAGCACCATTATGCATGCCGATAAGATTTTTGTTTTGGAAAAAGGTGAGGTAATAGAAACAGGCACTCACGAAGAACTGATCACTCAAATGGGGTTGTATTATGCAATGTGGCGCCAGCAAATAGGCGAGAGAAAAAAGCTGGCGCCAAAGCCTGCTCTTGTGAATTAATTTATTGGTTTAAAAATTGGTTATGTTTATTATGAATATCATTTATACCAATGATTGAATCAAAAAAACCTACACCCAATTTTTTATGGAGCCTGTTTACAATGCGATGCCCGCGATGCAGAAGAGGCGATATGTTTAAAAATAAAAATGCTTACAAAAAATTTAAGCTGTCTTATATTTTAGATATGTATGATACTTGCCCTGTATGCCGCCAGCAGTTTGATCTTGAGCCAGGCTTCTGGTACGGAACAGGTTATGTAAGCTATGCACTCGTTATATTATTTTCAGCTATTACATTTATTGCCTGGTGGATAATCATTGGTATATCAGTTAATGATAACCGGGTATTTTTATGGCTGGTTATTAATGCAATTACTATAACAATTCTCACGCCGTGGTTTATGCGCATCAGCCGTGTAGTGTATCTTGCCTTTTTCGTTAAGTACAATGAAAACTATGATACTGAAGAAGGAAAGACTTTTGATTATCATTAAATGTTTACTACCTGCACTGCTGTGCCATAACAAAGCACTTCTGTAATTCCATTCATTATTTCGTTGGCATCGTACCTCATATTTATTATGGCATTGGCGCCTCTTTCATTTGCGTGCTGTATCATTAGGTGATACGCTTCTGCTCTTGTTCTTTCACAAAGATCAACATAGATAGAAATGGTGCCACCAAAAATAGATTGCAAGCCGCCAGCAAGATTTCCAAGTACGCTTCTTGACCTTACGGTTATTCCCCGAATCATGCCAAGGTGCTTTATGATCTTATATCCCTCAAGCTGGTTGCTTGTTGTAATCAGTTGTTCATCTACCATAATTATTGTTTTTTATGTCGTCAAATTTAACATACTTTTTCTGCACACATTTATGTGTAATATTTTTGTTCTATCTCTTGTTCGTAATTTGCGTGCTTCATTTTATTTAAAAATTTATATGAATTAAAATGTTACAAACAGCCGAAGACATTCGCTTGCTCAATGAAAAGATCAACCACTCTGCATCTTTCATTGATAAAATTCATGCAGAAATAGGAAAGGTAATTGTTGGCCAGAGCCACATGATAGAAAGGTTGCTTATTGGCCTGCTGAGCAATGGCCATGTACTGCTGGAAGGTGTGCCAGGTCTTGCAAAAACGCTTTCAATACGTTCCCTTGCCTATACCATCAATGCCCAGTTCAGCCGCATACAATTCACCCCGGATCTATTGCCCGCAGATGTAACAGGCACTATGATATATAACCAGCAAAAGAATGAATTCATGGTTCGTAAGGGACCAATTTTTGCCAATTTTATTTTAGCTGATGAAATAAACAGAGCGCCTGCAAAAGTGCAAAGCGCTTTGCTGGAAGCTATGCAGGAAAGGCAGGTAACTATTGGCAATAATTCATATAAACTGGAAGAGCCTTTCTTAGTTCTGGCTACGCAAAATCCCATTGAGCAGGAAGGAACCTACCCATTGCCTGAAGCGCAGGTAGATCGTTTTATGCTGAAGGTGGTTATTGATTACCCTACAAAATCTGAAGAGCAAAATATCATCAGGCAAAATGTACAAGGCTTAAGGCAGGCTGCAATAAACGCTGTAGTTTCCACACAGGAAATATTAAATGCCCGTGAACTGGTGAGACAGGTTTATATGGATGAAAAAGTGGAGAATTATATCGTTGATATTGTGTTTGCCACGCGCTATCCTGAAAAATATAATCTTAATAAATTAAAGCCATTGATCAGTTTTGGCGGTTCGCCTCGGGCCAGCATTAATCTTGCTTTGGCCGCAAAAGCCTATGCTTATTTAAACAGGCGCGGTTATGTAATACCAGAGGATGTAAGAAATATTTGCAAAGATGTTTTGCGTCATCGGATTGGCCTAACCTACGAAGCTGAAGCAGAGAATATAAATGTAGAAGCTGTAATTACAGAAATATTGAAAACAGTAAGCGTGCCCTGATTGGCAATCCAAAAACGTTTAGGGTAGAGCATAACAGTTATCTTATATGCGTAATGTGTTAGATCTTTTTTTTTAAAAAATAATTATACAGTCAACAGTGAAAAGCAATTGATATAAAGATTAATGCTTACAACCGCAGAAATAGTAAAGAAGGTAAAAGAACTTGAGATCATCAGTAAAAAGATTACCACACATCTTTTCACAGGTGAATATCATTCTGCATTCAAAGGAAAGGGAATGAGCTTCAGAGAAGTGCGTGAGTATTATGCGGGAGATGACGTGCGCTTCATTGACTGGAATGTGAGCGCCCGTTTCTCTCATCCCTTTACTAAAGTTTTTGAAGAAGAAAGAGAGCTTACAGTGGTGCTGCTTATTGATGTAAGCGCCAGCTCTTTGTTTGGAACTTTGCATACTACTAAAAGAAACCTGATAACTGAAATAGGCGCAGTGCTTACGTTTAGCGCTATTAATAATGAGGATAAAGTAGGGGTTATTTTTTTTAGTGATAAGGTAGAAAAATACATACCACCCAAAAAAGGAAAGAAGCATGCTTTGTATATCGTGCGGGAATTGCTGACTGCAGAACCTGTGCGTAAGGGCACCAATATTACAGAAGCTTTAAAGCTTTTTTCAAAAGCCAATACACATAAAAGCATTGCATTTATAATGAGCGATTTTATTGATGAAAACTATGAAGAAAAGCTTCGCGTAATGAGCAGCCGGCACGATGTGATAGGCCTGAAAATTTATGATAAAATGGATATGCTGTTGCCGGATATTGGCATGATGGAAGCAGAGGATCTTGAAAGCGGAAAGACGCGCTGGCTCAATACTTCAGATGCTATGGTACGCCACAACTACCAGCAAAATTTTTTAAAGCAAAGCGAGCATTGTAAAAATATTTTTAAAAAATCAGGAGCTGATCTGCTGCATTTGAGAACTGATGAAGATTATGTAAAAATTTTACAGCAGTTTTTTTTAAGAAGAAAATAAAGAAGTAGTAAACATTGAAAAAAAACGTTTGTTACATACCGTTACCCTATACACTTTTTTTCATAGCCGTTACTATTATTTCTTTAAAGGTTGCAGCTCAAAAACCAACCGTTACCACTAGCATTGATAAATCAAATATTATTATCGGGGGGCAGTTTCATTACAAAGTTTCAGCTTCTATGCCTGATAATACTTACAAGCTTACCTGGTTTATTTTGCCTGATACGTTAGCACATTTTAAAGTGGTGAACCAAAATAAAATTGATTCATCTTATGCCAATGGAAACTGGAACTTTAGTCAGTCTGTAATCCTTACCAGCTTTGATTCGGGGCGGCAGGTTGTTCCTGAGCTTGTATTAAATTTTGAAGCGTTACATGGCGACAGTATTATTAATATATCTACCGATTCGGTTGCTGTAAACGTTAGCTATTCTCCATTGGACAGTGTGAAAACTTTTCATGATATTAAATCAATCATAGAAGTAAAAAAAGAATGGCAATGGTGGTGGTGGGCGATACTTGCTGTTGTTTTAATAGCCTTATTTTTTTGCATAAGATTTTTAATAAAATTTTTTAAAAAGAAAAATAGCCCTGACCTGTTCCAGTCAAAGCTATCTCCTTACGATGAGGCGATGCAGGCGTTGGCAGATCTTGACAAACAACAATTAATTCAAAGAAATGGAGTAAAGGAATACCATACAAAGCTTACTGAAATTTTTAAGCGATATATTTCAAGAAGAACAAATTCTCATAAGCTACACCTTACAACTGATGAAATACTTATGGATATTGATTCTTATAATTTAGATAAACAAAAAGTAAGTGCATTTGCCAATTGTTTGCGAATGAGCAATGCTGTAAAGTTTGCAAAGTACATACCACCACAAGCTGAAAGCGAACAATGCCTGCAGCAAACAAAAGAAATGATAACAGAAATAAATAAAGCATTAAATAAGAAATCAGAAAGTGCTATTTGATTACTTCGATAATATAACCTTTGGGCAGCCGCTGTTTTTTGTTTTATTTATAATAATTCCTTTGCTCATTTACTGGAAAATTGCCAAAGGTAAAAAGCAATCTGCTGCCATAGGAATCAGTACTACAAAGGGTTTGGAAAATATATCTTCCTGGAAAAACGCTTTGCAAAATACCCCGTTTTTATTCAGATTACTTGCCATAACCTGCATCATTATTGCGCTGGCAAGGCCGCAGAATAAATATGATGAGCAACAATCGGAAGGCGAAGGCGTAGATATTATTTTGGCGATAGATGTAAGCGGAAGCATGACCTCGCAAGACTTTCAGCCTAACCGCATGGAAGCTGCTAAAAAAGTGGCTGAAGACTTTGTAAACAACCGCACCAACGACAGGATCGGTATTGTTATTTTTTCTGGTGAAAGCTTTACGCAATGCCCTCTCACCACGGATCATTATGTTTTAATAAGCCAGATAGAACAAATAAGAAATGGCTTGCTGGAAGATGGCACTGCCATTGGCTCCGGGCTGGCAACCAGTGTGGACAGGCTTCGCAACAGCAAAGCAAAAAGCAAGGTTATCATTCTTTTAACCGACGGTATTAACAACGGCGGCCTTATTGATCCTGCCACTGCATTGGAAATTGCCAAGACATTTAAAATAAAAGTGTATACTATTGGGGTGGGTACAGATGGTTATGCACCTACGCCCATAAGCACACCAATGGGTATTGTAATGCAAAATGAAAAAGTGGCCATTGATGAAAAACTGCTGAAACAAATTGCCGGTGAAACCGGCGGAAAATATTACAGAGCCACAGATAATAAAAGCCTGCAAAGTATTTATGCTTCTATTGATCAATTGGAAAAATCGAAAGTGGAAATAACCACTTTTCATCGCTATACAGAAAAATTTTATCCATTGGTTATTGCAGCAATGGCGTTTATGCTGCTGGAAATATTATTGAGATATACTGTATTTAAAAAGTTTCCTTAGTTTCTTTGTTACATGTTTTTTGTATAAACTTTATAAACTTTGTTACCAATTAAGAATTCAACCAATAACGATAACCACTCGTGAATGCTATCATTTATAAATCAACCGGAAGCTGGTACGTAGTAAAAGGCGATGATGGCACATTTCACAAGGCACGCATCAAAGGCAAGTTTAAAATTGATAACATTACCTCCACTAATCCTTTGGCTGTGGGCGATGTAGTAGATCTGGAAAAAGAAAGTACAGAAGAAGGCGACATGATGATCACCAATATTTTTGAACGCAGAAATTATATCACCAGGCAATCGCCGCATAATAAGCACCAGCACCATATCATAGCTTCTAACCTTGACCAGAGTTTGTTATTTGCAACATTAAAGGATCCTAAAACATCACAGGGTTTTATTGACAGGTTTCTTGTAGCATCAGAAGCGTACCATGTTCCGGCTATTATTGTTTTTAATAAAATAGATTTATACAAAAAAAAGGAATTGGATACCCTCGAAAAAATGCAAACAATCTACGGGTTGAATGGTTATCAAACGGCTGCGATAAGCCTTACACAAGGATCGGGCATTGATAAGGTAAAAGGCTTTTTAAAAAATAAAGTTACTTTATTAAGCGGCCACTCCGGGGTAGGCAAGTCCTCATTTATCAATATTGTTTTTCCTGAACTTGTACTGCGCACGCAGGATGTAAGCGGGTGGAGCGGTAAAGGAATGCACACGACTACCTTTGCTGAAATGTTTGACCTTCCTGGCGGTGGAAAAATAATTGATACGCCCGGCTTGCGTGAGTTTGCATTAATGGATATAGAAAAACAGGAGCTATCTCATTATTTCCCTGAAATGAAAAGCCTGGTAAACGAATGTAAATTTAATAATTGCATGCACATAGATGAGCCGGGCTGTGCAGTAAAATCAGCCATAGAAGAAGGAAAAATTTCTGCCGATCGCTATGTCAGTTATCTGAGTATTTTAAGCTCGATCGATATAAAAAAATGGTAACGGTAACGTAACTAATTTCTATCAGGAAATTTAATAAGCATTCTTTTCCAGGAAATCCGCAACTTCTATCACGGCTTTATTTTCTCTTGCTATGCCTCTTGATTTGTGTGGAAGTATAGATACGCCGTTGAAGATATTATAATGCAAAGTGAGGTAATGATTTTTATACCTGAAGTCCCAGTCAAGCGTATCAGCATCGTCTACCTGGTTTATAAATTTCACTTTAAGCCTGTCGCTTAAAATATCAGCGATAGAATAAAATTTAGAAACCCCGCAATTATCGTCTATAACTGCTTCCGTTCCCCCGAAATTTGTTTGTAAATGATAGCACATGAATAGATGTATTTTATAAATCTTTACTTACAGTAAGCAATATTTTTTTAATTTAAGATCTGAACTTTTTCGCTTTCCTTGCTGCTTTAATAGCATCTTTATCTCCTGATAAGATCCTTTCTGCGCCTATATTTTTGCCATTGGTAGGGCAGTCATATTTTTCTTTTTTCCTCAAAACAAAACAACTGGTAATAAACCAGGCGCAAAAAATTATGAAAAAGATCTTCTTCAAAAATTTGTTTTTAGATGCAAATTATCTGCCCTTGTTTGCATTGCCTTTGTTAAGATTACAATAAATCAGTCTGCATCTATTTGAACCACTCTGCATACATCACATAGTTATTTGCTATGCGGCTTATTTCACTATGTATCATCTCTTCAGAAATGCTTTTTACTTTTTTTGCGGGCACGCCTGCGTAAATGCTGCCTGGCTCTATCACAGTGTTTTCAAGCACCACAGCGCCTGCGCCTATTATGCAGTTAGTTCCCACTTTTGCGTTATCCATCACGATGGCGCCCATGCCTACCAGCACATTATCATCTATAACGCATCCATGCACTATCGCATTGTGTCCTATGCTCACATTATTTCCTATAATAGCTTTGGTTTTTAAATACGTGCAATGTATGATGGCGCCATCCTGCACGTTTACCTTGTTGCCCATTCGTATGCTGTTCACATCGCCGCGCAATACTGCATTGAACCATACACTGCAATCGTTGCCCATTACCACATCGCCCGCAATAGTTGCATTGGGCGCTATAAAGCAGTTGTTACCCATAATAGGGTTTATACCTTTCACCGAAATAATCAACGACATAGCTTTTATTTTTTTGTTTACCAGCCATAGTTTTTCATAGCATCCTTGGTTGTGTCACTCACCTGTACTTTAATCTCTTTGGGCAGCAGTAAAGCCTTTACTTATAAATATGTACGTAGCAAGTATTTGATTTCTGCAAATTTTTATACGCGTTATTGGAATGCTTTCTCAAAGATTATGTTACTAAATTCGTATAAAGAAACCGAATCAATTTACATCTGCATTATTAATTGCCGCATTGAATATAATAAATGAATAACCGTCAAATTTTTTTTAATCACCTTGGCCAAACCTCTGATTCGCCACTGGCCCTGGAAATAATAAAAGCCGATGGTTGCTGGCTCTATGATGTTGATGGTAAGAAGTATCTTGATCTTATTGGTGGCATCAGCGTTTGTAACATTGGGCACGGCAATAAGAAAGTCATAGGCGCCATCAATAAACAGATGAACGATTACCTGCACGTGATGGTAAATGGCGAGCTTGTGCTTTCGCCGCAAACCAGGTATGCAAAGTTGCTGGCTGATAATTTACCTGCTTCTCTCAATTCAATTTTCTTTACTGCTTCCGGCACAGAAGCTACGGAAGGCGCCATGAAGCTGGCGAAAAGATATACAGGCCGTATGCAAATAGCAGCTTTTAACAATAGTTATCACGGCAGCACGCAAGGCTCGCTAAGCATTATGGGCAGTGAGTATTGGCGAAATGCCTTCCGGCCTTTATTGCCGGGTATTTCGCATTTAACCTATAATTCTTATGAAAGCCTTGAAGAAATAAGCGAAGCCACTGCATGTGTAATTGCAGAAACAATACAGGCAGAAGCAGGCGTTATCATTCCGGAAAAAGCATGGCTTGCTGCGCTGAGAAAAAAATGTGATGAAACAGGCGCTTTATTAATACTCGATGAAATTCAATGTGGCTTTGGCCGTAATGGCACGTTGTGGGCTTTTGAGCAATTTGATATAATACCTGATGTGTTACTGCTTGGTAAGGCTTTAGGCGGTGGTATGCCTTTGGGAGCTTTTATTGCAGATAAAAAAATAATGAATTGCCTCACTAATAACCCTGTGCTGGGACACATCAATACTTTCGGCGGTCATCCTGTTTGCTGCGCTGCTGGCCACGCTGCCCTGCAGGTTTTGCTTGAAGAAAAACTTATAGAATCTGTTTTTGAAAAAGAAAAATTATTTATCAATCATCTTCATTCCTCAAAAATAAGATCTATAAAAAGTAAAGGCCTGATGCTTGCTTTAGAGTTTAAAAGCTTTGAAGAAAATAGAAAGATAATTGATACACTTATTACTAAAGGAATTTTTACTGATTGGTTTTTATTTGCACCCGAATGCCTTAGAATAGTTCCTCCGCTTACCATTTCAAAAGAAGAAATTATATACGCCTGCGAAATAATTAATGATGCGCTGGATTCATTGAAGCCTTAGATTAAGACATATGAATATCACCTGTAATCATTTATTTAATTTACAAGCCAGCAGAAATTAAAAATCTAACCCCATACTTAAATAATAAATGGGCTTGCCCCTGAAAAGCCCGCTCATAGGCCATCCTGCGTCAAACTTCAAGAAATAGCCAAGCAAGGTGCTTCTGGCGCCAAAGCCATAGCCGCCAAGGAAAGGCCCGATGCCCGGCGCTTTTAGATTCACCTGTATCGTAGGATCCTGTGGGTTGGTATAAGAAATAGATGGGCGTGACAGGTTGTTGTAGTTGCCATTCCATGCTGAGCCAAGATCAATAAATTGTATCAATTGAAAATTTCTTACAAAAGCATTATTGATTGGCTTACTTAATAATGTTGTAAACACCGGCAGCCTGAATTCACTGTTTATAACCAGGTTATTATTTCCGTTGGCAGCATTTTGTATAAAGCCGCGAAGGTTTTCAGCAAGTGTTTGAAATGCATAAGTGGCGTCGGGTGCAGGTTTATTGGCCGGGTTAAAGTACCGGTACGTTTGCTCGCCGTTCTTTGTTTTTACATTATCACCCAGCATGATCCAGTTATCAATGCCCCCGAGGTAATAAATATATTTTTGATTGCCCCAGCTAAAATCCCCCGCTGCCCTGCCTGCCCAAATAAAGTTGCGGTATATTGGGTAATACGCTCTTGCATCAAAGCCAAAATTATAAGTAAATCTTCCCTCACTTTCAGTTGGTTTTGTTAGCTCCGGATTAAAATCCATATAAAATTTATACCGTATACCATTCCATATATTTTGAGCAGGATTCAAGGTATTGTCATAAACAAACTCTGCATGAAGTAATCCGTAAGTTTTTGAAAGATCTCCCTCGTGCAATGAGGCATCATTATAGCTGCCTACAACGCCACGATCTCTTCTGGCACCCACATTTACCCTGATGCTTTTTATCTCATCAAAAGGATAACTTATATTGAACTGGTAAAGGTTTGAAAATATTCTTCCCGGGGCACTATTTAGATTAGATGCTGTATCTAAAAAAGAAAAATTTACTTCCTGTACATTTCGGTAATAAGTAAAACCCCAGTCAACTCTTTTCCTCAAATTGCTAAAGTTTAGCAGCCAATCATTATCTTTTAAATTGGTTGAAAGCCTGTAACCGCCAGATACTTTAATATCTTCCATAATATCTGCAGTGCCCAGCCTCAGCGTTCCGTCGAGCCCTGTGGTAGAGCTAAGCGTTATGGGCCCGGAGCCACCTTCATACACCTGGTAACGGGTACCAAGTACATCGTTATTAAAACCTGCCACTACATAATCAGTCGCAAACTTGCGGGGCTTGTAGTTGTAAAGCTTTGCTGTTGATAGCACTGAAGAGGGATTGGCGTTTTGCGCATTATATATTTTACCCTGCTTTATGGCAGCAGTATCATTCTTTTCTTCTTTAAATTCATTTTGAAAAGGGTCTGATCTTTTAGAAGAATCAACTGTTGGCGGCGCCACTATTTCCTGTCCCTGCGAAATTTTATCCATCTCCATTAAACGCTTCATGTAAGCGGTAGGCCTTGCTGTTACATTTCTTTTTTGCAACGCATTTTCATCTATTTTAAGCTTGTATAAAATTTTATCATCGCTCTGCCTGGTTACCTCGCTCACCTGGTGATTACCACCTGCTTCGCGGGTTTCCAGCAGGCTGCTTTCATAATTGGTTAAAGGAAATACAAATGCCGAATCGCTGGTCACTGCGATCACCGCAACGGAATCCACATCTTTCTTTTTATAAACTGCCAGCAAAGAATCCACATCGTGAGAAGTAGGGTTTCTAAGAATATCTTCTCCAATAATCACTACCGTATCCAGCCCTTCTTTTTGTGTGGTAAAAAAACCCGCATATCTATTGCCTACGCCGCTTTGGTCGCTTACAAAAGTAAAATGATTGTTGCTGTATTGCGTAGGATACCGTGCATCTCCAAATTTTATGTCAGTGAGTTGGGTTATCTGGTTCAGCTCCGGGCGGCTGGTAGTAAAATCTGTTATTAAAAAAATATTATAATTGTGATTCAGCAATGAGGTATCACCTCCTTTAGCAGTGGCTGATGGCCGGTTGCTCGAAAAAATAATTCCTGTTTTACCGGGGAAAGAAACAAACGAAGGATCAAGGTCATCAAACACATCGTTAGTCACTTGTTTTACTTTATCATTTTCTATATCATAAGTATAAATATCGGAATGCCCATTTTTTACTGCACTAAATAGAAGATTTCTTCCATCCAGCATGTACTTCATATCCTGCACCTGGTCAAAAGAGGCAGTGAGGTCGCGCTTATAGGTTTTTATTCTGGTAATTACATCAAATACAAAAAGCTTTATATGCCCTTCTTCTCCATAAGTTACTGCAAGCCGTGTCCCTTTTGGGTCCCACGCCATCACAGGATAGTTGGGATTGCGCTCATCCACTTTACTTTTAGAACCAAGTTTTAGCATGGTTTTATCTTTATCATCTTCATTTAAAATAAGCCTGTACTGGCCTTTTTTGTATTGAACCACAGCAAATGATCCATTGCGCCTGTTGGGGTTTACATTAAAATGAAAGTAATCCAACCTTTTGCCAACTGTATAATCTGTTACTTCGCTTCCCTTGGGATAATTTTTTCTACGGGTTATATCGTTATCATATTTCTCTTCTTCATATTGCATAAAATCTGCAAGCACTTCTTTAAATTTTTTCTTGGCCACCTGTTGCGACGCCTTGTTCAGATTTTTATAAATGCGTGCGAGGTATAATAAATAAGTGGTGTTTTCTCTTTTATATTTTTCTTCTATGTAAAACCAAAAAGCATGGCCTGCAAGCAATGGCCTTTCAAAAGCAAACTGGTAAAAGTTTTTATAATCGCCACTAAGTATTTCGCTCTTCAGGTCATCATCCAGCTGCGTGCTCCAGTTTTGGCCCGTGTAAGCAATGTATCCGTCTACCAGCCACTGCGGCAGATCGAGCAGCGCCTTGTTTCCGGCTACTTCTCCCAGGTCGTCGCCAAACAATAAGTTTTGTGTAAGCACTTTTGCTATGCCTTCGCGTATTTGTCTGCGCAGGTCTGCATGGTTACCATCAAAGTAAACGATCATTTTATTGTTCACCAGCTTGGTAAGGCCTCCCGGTGCCTGCCAGTCCAGCGCAATGCCTATGTTACTTTGTTTGTAATCATTAAAGCTGTTGTAAATAATTATATTGGCTCTTCTTTGAAGACTGTATTCTACAAATTTTTCAATGCCCGGTAATTCTTCTTCAGCCACTTGTGCTACAAATTTTGCAAGCTCCTGGCCGCTTTGATTAAAGTAAGAATTAAAATTTTTTGTTTGATAATATTGCCATGTAAACTTTTTAAACTGTATCCTGTTCTTTCCATACACCACACTACTTACCTGGGCAATTGTGATACATTGAGCTGTAAAAAAAAGTATGAAAAAGAGAAATATTTTTTTATAAATAGCTTTCTTGTGATATTGCATGAAGTGAATTTAAAAGTCAATAAAATTAAACGTTTCGGCTTAATTCATAAAATGATTTTGTCGGAAATTTACCTGCGCCATGTTCATTATCAAAGTTTTAACTTTTAATGCAGTACAAGAAAATACTTATGTGCTTTACAATGAGCACAACAATTGCATTATTATAGATCCCGGTTCTTATTCAATTGAAGAGAAAGAGGAGCTTGATTTTTTTATTCAAGAAAATAAGTTGCAGCCCATCTTGCTCTTAAACACGCATTGCCATCTCGATCATGTTTTTGGTAACAAGCACTTTGCTGAGACATATTCACTCACCTTGCAAATTCATAAATCCGAAGAGGAAATTTTGCGGTTAGCGCCTGCCTCCGGTTTAATGTTTGGTTTACCATTCGATAATTATTCAGGCAATTTTATTTATATAAAAGAAGGCGATGTAATTAAGTTAAATGATGATTTGCTTAAGGTGATAGAAGCACCCGGCCACTCGCCTGGAAGTGTTTGTTTTTATTGCGAAGCGCAAAAATTTATTATTGGCGGTGATGTGCTATTTCTTAACAGTATTGGACGCACCGATTTACCTGGCGGCAATCAGGAGCAGCTTATAAAAAATATTCGTGAAAAATTGTTCGCTTTGCCCGATGATGTGAAAGTTTACCCGGGGCATGGGCCTGCAACAACTATTGGTAACGAGAAAAAGTTTAATCCTTATTTGAATTAAGAATAAGATTAATATTAATAATCCTGTGTGGTTTTTTATTTCACAAAAGTATATGAACCATTTAAAGGCTTTATATAAGTATTATTAAATTTTACAGAATCAATAAAATTATACTCCTGGCTGCCTCCACAACATTTGCCTGTTTTTACTATCCATTTTATTTCTAGGCTATCCTGTTGATTTTGTTTATAATAAATATAACTTTTTGCGGCTGGTATATAAAAATCAAATCGAACATTATTTGAGTCAATAAGCCCTCTTCTTACTGATGCGTTGCTAATATTAAAATTATTTTTTTCTTGTAAGACCTGTATACTATCTATTTGATAAATACCAAATCGGCCAAATACCAAATTCTGCCCTTGTTGGTTAACTATTTTTATTTCTATGAATTGTTCAGCTACAAAATCACATTCACATGGAGGTTTAATGCAAGAAGCACAACCTGCAATAGTACAAACCAACAAAAACCTGCATACTATACATTTCATTGTTATAAATCTTTTTACTTTTTTTCCATACACAATTCTATCAGCACGCCATTAGTTTCTTTGGGATGAAGAAAGCAGATCATTTTATTATCAGCGCCTTCTTTTGGTTTATCGTTAAGCAGCGTGAAACCTTCGCCGGCAAGGCGTTTCATCTCTCTTTCTATATCATCTGTCTCAAACGCAATATGGTGAATGCCTTCACCTTTTTTTTCAATAAAAGTATTGATAACGCTTACAGGTGAATATGCTTCCAGCAATTCAATTTTATTTTCGCCTGCTAAAAAGAAAGCCGTATTCACTTGCTCGCTTTCCACCGCTTCAGTTTTATAACAAGGTGTATTTAATATTTTTTCAAACAAAGGAATAGAAACAGAAAGCTTTTTTACAGCGATGCCTACGTGCTCAATTTTTTTCATATTTAAAAATAAGTCTTATTAATAAATAGATAATTAAACTGTGGCTTAAGAAAGTATAACTTTCTTTTAGTGTCATTTAAGGTAAATTTGAAATAGAAAATTTTAGAGAAAACTTTCATGTTGCAACTTCCTGTTTATCTGGATAACAATGCTACCACGCCAATGGATCCAAGGGTTTTAGAAGCCATGTTGCCTTACTTAACCAATCATTTTGGCAATGCCGCCAGCAGCAGTCATGCGTATGGCTGGCAAGCCAAAGAAGCTGTGGATATAGCCCGGGAGCAGGTGGCAGCATTAATTCATGCTGAAGCTAAAGAGATAATTTTTACCTCAGGAGCTACCGAGGCCGATAACCTTGCGTTGAAAGGTGTATATGAAATGTATGCATCAAAAGGCAATCATATTATTACAGTGGCTACGGAGCATAAGGCAGGCCTGGATTCCTGTAAACACATAGAAAAATTTGGTGGTGAAGTAACTTATCTGCCTGTAAAAAATGATGGGCTAATTGATATAGACGAAATGGAAGAAGCCATCAAGCCATCTACCATTATAATTGCTGTAATGCTTGCCAACAATGAAACAGGCGTTATTCAACCCTTAAAAAAAATAAGTGCTGTCGCAAAAAAACATAACCTTTTTTTCTTTACTGATGCGGCGCAGGCAGCAGGTAAAATACCTGTTGATGTAAAAGATGGCATTGACCTGCTTGCACTTTCAGCACATAAAATGTATGGCCCAAAAGGCATAGGGGCCTTATATGTTAGAAGCAAAGACCCAAGAGTAAGGCTTACAGCGCAAGTGGACGGCGGCGGCCACGAAAAGAACATGCGAAGCGGCACGCTTAATGTACCCGCCATTGTTGGCTTTGGTAAGGCATGCGAGCTTTGTGCAAAGGATATGGAAAGAGATCTTACCCATACCAATACCCTTCGCAATACACTTGAAAATGCTTTATTAAAAATGGGTAATACGCACGTGAATGGCACTACATCGCATCGCCTGCCCAACGTTTGTAACATAAGTTTTGAAAATATTAATGGCAGCCTTTTTCTTTCGGGCATTAATAAAAATATCGCTGTAAGTTCAGGCTCTGCCTGCACTTCAGCATCTGTGGAGCCGTCGTATGTATTAAAAGCAATGAACGTAAATGATGAACTGGCTCATGCGTCTATAAGGTTTGGGCTTGGGCGTTTTACCACAGAAGAAGAAATTGATTATGCGATAGAGCAGGTGTATGAATCTGTTGCAAAATTGCGTGAGCTTAGCCCTGGTTGAAAAAGCTTTGTAACTTTGAAATAATTTTTAAATAAGTATATGATTTATGTAAGCGATAAAGCGAAAGAAAAAGTGGTAAACCTCATGAGCGATGCCAGCATTTCTGCAGATGAGTATTTTTTAAGAGTAAGTGTGGCAAGCGGCGGCTGCTCAGGCCTTAGCTATAAAATGGATTTTGATAATGAAAAAAAACCAAACGATCAGGAATTTGAAGACAACGGGCTAAAAGTAGTTACCGATCTTAGAAGTTTTTTGTACCTGGTAAATACAACACTCGAGTTCAGTGACGGGCTGAACGGCAAAGGTTTTTATTTTAATAATCCTAACGCAAGCCGCACCTGTGGCTGCGGTGAAAGCTTTGGCGTATAAAATTTAAAACATATTTAATAAAAAAAAACCCCGCAATGCGGGGCTCCAGCGAGTTGGTTTAAGTAAACTTCTTTTAAACTGTTTGTTTTAAAATCACCTTACTCTTTCCGGCGGTGTAAAGCATTATGTTAATCATAGATCAAAAAAAAGACAAATAAAAATCAAGCAATATAAAGGCGCTTTCTTAAAGCATTTCAATATAAGACACTATGCCATTTTAAAACGCTGCATTAAAAATGAAAAACCTTAAATTCTTTTTCAAAACATAAATTGCACTTTTTTTGAAACCATGATATCTATTGCAAAAAAAGAACTGCAACAGTTTTTCAGCAGCCTCACCGGCTACATAACTATTATATTATTTTTATTGGTTAATGGTCTTTATCTATTTGTTTTAAAGGATAGTAATATTTTCGATTTCGGGTACGCCACGCTCGATAATTTTTTTGAACTGGCGCCCTGGGTTTTTATTTTCCTTATTCCTGCGCTTGCCATGCGCAGTATTTCAGAAGAATATAAAACGGGTACTTTTGAAATTCTTACCACACGGCCACTTACCAAATGGCAAATTGTTTTAGGAAAATATTTTGCCTTAATACTTGTAGTGCTTATTACTTTATTACCCACACTTTTATACATCTTTACTATTCATGCTCTTTCTGCAACAGGCAACATTGATGGTGGCGGCATTGCAGGTTCTTATATCGGGTTAGTTTTTCTTGCATCAGCTTTTTCAGCAATTAGCTTGTGGTGCTCCGGCCTCACTTCCAATGCAGTGGTTGCTTTTTTAATTGGTGCATTTGCCTGTCTTGTTTTGTACTTTGGGTTTAATGAAATAAGCCACCTGCCTGCATTTGCGGGCAATGCTGATTATTACATAGAAATGATAGGAATAGACTTTCACTACCGCAGCATGAGCCGCGGCGTGCTTGATACGCGGGACATCATTTATTTTTTAAGCATCATTTTTCTTTTTCTTTTTGCAACACAAAAAAGCCTTTCAAAAAAAGTGTAAACACCTGATGAAGCCTTATAAAAAACAAAGATGGTGGTGGCTTGTAGTGATTGCTGCAATTGTAATTATCAATTTTTTTGCATCCTTCATTCACCAACGCATTGATCTTACTAATGAAAAAAGATTTACTATTTCTTCTCCGGTAAAAAAATTACTAAGCAGCATTAATGATGTAACAGAAATAGATGTTTTTTTAAAAGGCGATATGCCTGCAGGCTTTAAAAACCTTTCTGCATCTGCATTGGAGCTGTTGCAGGAGTTTAAGGAATATGCACATGGCAAAATTATTTACAAGCTCATTTCGCCCGATGATGAAATGCCGGGAACCACAAGAACTTACGCTGATACACTTTCTTCGCTGGGTATGGTTCCTATTAATTTAAAAGTGCAATTAAAAACCGGAGAGCAATCAAGCTACCTATATCCTGCAGCTTTAGTTTTTTATAAAAATAAAATCTTACCGGTGAATTTGTACACCGGCACGCAAACCGTTATCACGCCGCCGGAGCTTAACAGCGCAGAAGCTTTGCTGGAATATAAATTTGCAGATGCACTTTATAAAATAACCCAAAGCCACCGGCCCATGATAGCTTATTCAGTTGGCAATGGCGAGCCAACGGGCGATAATGTGTACGATCTGGTAGAAAATGTTTTAAAAAAGAACTATGATCTTTTTACCATTGATGTTGCCAAACAGCCCGTAATCACTGATACTTTCAGCCTTTTGATGATAGTAAAGCCAACACTTGCTTTTACAGAAAATGAAAAATTAAAAATAGATCAATACATTATGCATGGTGGCAAAGTGCTTTGGTTTATTGACAAGCTCAATGCTGAAATGGACAGCCTTCAAATAAAAAACCAGGTGATTGCTTACGATAGAAATCTTAATCTTGATGATCTTTTATTTAAATATGGGGTAAGAATAAACCCTGATTTGATAATGGATTTGCAATGTGATTTTTTGCCTTTTAATACAAATGGTAAAGATCAGTTCGACTTTTTGCATTGGAATTATTTTCCATTGTTCGAGTCAAAACAAAACAGTGTAATTAATAAAAATCTTGGATTGGTTGCAGGCCGGTTTGTAAATTCTATTGATACAGTAAATGCACCGGATATTGCTAAAACAGATTTGTTAAACTCCTCAAATAATGCACGAACTATAGAAACGCCGGCATTAATTAGCGGTGAAGAAAACCGCAATGCGCCTGAAGATGCGGCTTTTAAAAAGAAAGATATTGCTGCAGGGGTTTTGCTTCAGGGAAGGTTCAGCTCTTTGTATAGAAACCGGCTAAGCCCTCAAACTATGGATTCTTTGGAAGCGTATGGTTCGCCATTTTTAACCCAATGTATTAATGAAAATAAAATGATTGTAGTGGCAGATGGAGATATCGTTTTAAATGGCCAGCAACAGCAAAAGCCTTTGCCCATGGGCGTAAACGCTTATACAGTAGGCACCCAATATGAATACCAGTTTGCCAATAAAGAGTTTGTTGAGAACTGCCTTGAATACCTCATTAACAACGCTGGCCTTAGCGAGGCACGCTCCAAAGATTTCACCCTGCGGCTGCTGGATCCTAAGAAAATTGCAGATGAAAAAAATAAAAGGCAGCTGATTGATCTTGTTTTGCCTGTTGTAATAATTATTCTTTTTGGCTTTCTATACCAATGGCGGCGCAAAAGAAAATACAGTGCATAAGGTGTTGCTAAAAATTTTCTTTAGCCTGCGGTTTTTGTAAATATAACTTTGCCGTAATACATTTTTAAATGAATGCAACTGAATGGACGTACGTAGTTTTCGGCATTGTGATCATACTTGCATTGGTTGTAGATCTTGGGCTGCTTAGTAAAAAAGATAAAGAGATCTCTATAAAAAAAGCGCTGGCTCAAACCATATTCTGGGTAGCCCTTGGACTTGGGTTTTTTTTATTTGTATGGAGGGAAAACGGGCAAACAAAGGCGCTCGAATACATCAGCTCTTACCTTATGGAATGGGCGCTGAGCATTGATAACATATTTGTGTTCATTCTTATTTTTTCATTTTTTGGCATTGCGGAAAAACATATAAACAGGGTATTGCTGTTTGGTATCTTGCTGGCAATTGTTTTAAGAATCATCTTTATTACTGTCGGTATTGCCCTTGTGCAGCGGTTTTACTGGGTGCTGTACATTTTCGGGGCATTTATTATTTATACTGGTATAAAAATGTTTTTTGTAAAAAATGAAGATGAATTCAGGCCGGATGAAAATGTTCTTTATAAGCTTTTAAAAAAAATAATTCCGCTTACTTATGAAGATAGTAATGGCATGTTTACAAAAATGATCAATGGCAAAAAATATTTTACGATGCTTTTCGTAGTTATGATAATTCTTGCCGGCACAGATGTAGTTTTTGCGTTAGATTCCATACCGGCGGTCTTCGCCATTACGCAAACAAAAATGATCATTTACACTTCAAATATTTTTGCTGTCCTCGGCCTGCGCTCATTATTTTTTTTATTAAAAGGTGCAGTAAATAAATTTAAATACCTCAAAGAAGGTATTGCCATTGTGCTGGTATTTATTGGCATTAAAATGCTGATTGAATTTTTTAATATTCATATCCACATACTTTTATCACTGCTGGTAATTATAGTTTGTATTTTGGGCTCTGTCTTGTTCTCTGTTTATAAATTTAAAAAAGAAAATACTGTTAAAATTTAATTAGTAAACATTATACAATTTGAATGGAAATGTACATTATACTGTCAGTGAAATAGTGAAGATCACCGGAGGTAAGCTATTGCATCGAAATCTCTCAGCGCCTTTGCCCACGCACCTTTCGCTCGATAGCAGAAAAATTACGGATGCTGTTCATACTATCTTTTTTGCTATAAAAACTGCTCATCACGATGGGAATAATTTTATAGAAAACTTATACGAAAAAGGTGTAAGAAATTTCATTACTCAAAATAAAAATACAGATGTTTCTCTGCTTCCGCTCGCCAATGTTATTGCAGTAGAAAATTCTATTGCAGCTTTGCAAAAGCTGGCAGCGCATCACCGCAAAAAATTCAACATAGAAGTAATTGGAATTACCGGCAGCAATGGAAAAACCATTGTAAAAGAATGGCTGAATCAGCTGTTGGAAAAAGATTTTATAATTGTAAGAAGTCCCAAAAGCTATAACTCTCAAATTGGTGTAGCGCTTAGTATTTTAAACATACAGAAACAGGATACGCTGGGTATTTTTGAAGCTGGTATTTCATTGCCGGATGAAATGCAACACCTTGAAAAAATGATAAGGCCAGCCATTGGAATACTTACCAATATTGGCAATGCGCATGATGAAGGCTTTGATGATACAACACAAAAAATAAATGAAAAGCTTAAGCTTTTCATTCATGCAAGGCGTTTAATTTTTTGCTCAGATAATAAACAAGTGAAGGAAGCGGTATCAGTTTTTAAAAATGAAAACCGTTTTAATAAAATGCCTTTTCAATGTTTTACCTGGGGCAAAGAAAGCGATAATACTTTGCAGATCACAAAGACTCATGTTTTAAAAAATGAAACAAAAATATATGCTGTATTTAATAAAATAAACAGTAGCATAACTATTCCTTTTATTGATACTGCTTCCATTGAAAATGCGATCAATTGCTGGTGTGCCCTGCTGCTGCTGGATTTCAGGGATCATGTGGTTGTAAAAAAATTTAATTTGCTATATCCTATAGCTATGCGCCTAGAATTAAAACAAGGCAATAATAACTGCATCATTATAAACGACAGCTACAGCAATGATGTGCATTCTTTATCTATTGCTGTTAATTTTCTTGAACAACAAAAACAACATAAAAAATACACAGTTATTTTATCTGACATCTTGCAATCTGGTAAAGAACCAGGCGAACTGTACAAAGAAGTCGCTGATATTTTATCACACAAAAAGATTATTAAATTTATAGGCATCGGCGAGAATATTTCACTGCATCGTGATAGCTTTTCTTTTATAAAAGATGTGCATTTTTATGCAACTACTGATGGATTTTTAAAGGCAATGAATGCTTTAAATTTTCATGATGAAACTATTTTAATAAAAGGAGCACGGAGTTTTGGCTTTGAGCAAATAAGCCATAAACTTGAGCAAAAGGCACACCAGACGGTACTTTCAATTAACCTCACTTCCATAGCTTACAATTTAAAACAATATAAATCTTTACTAAAGCCTGCTACAAAAATTATGGCGATGGTAAAAGCTTTTAGCTACGGAAGCGGCGGTTACGAAGTGGCCGCTGTGCTGGAATATAACAAAGCCGATTATCTCGCCGTTGCGTATGCTGATGAAGGCGTAGAGCTTCGCAGGGCAGGCATTACATTGCCCATAATGGTTATGAATGCCGAACCCGTAACATTTGATGCGCTTACAGAAAATAATCTTGAGCCCGAAATTTATTCTTTTAATATTCTTAACCAGTTTACCCATTTCCTCAAAGCATCTGCAGTAAGCAACTATCCTGTTCATATTAAAATAGATACCGGTATGCACAGGCTTGGCTTTACCGGTGATGATATATTTTCTTTATGTGAAAAATTAAAGGCATCTCCGGTAAAGGTTGTGAGCGTCTTCAGTCATCTCGTTGCTTCCGAAAATAAAGAAGAAGATATTTTTACGCTGCAGCAGGCAGAGATATTTAGAAAGTGCTGCCTAATGATAGAAAATGAATTGCAATACAAATTTTTAAAACACATTGCAAACACAGCAGCCATAAGCCGCCATAAGCATTTACAAATGGATATGGTTCGCCTGGGCATCGGCCTTTACGGCATAGATAATAATGAAGTAATGCAACAAAAGCTAAAGAATGTTACTACGCTTACTACCACTGTTTCCCAAATAAAAAAAGTAAAGAAAGGAGAAACGGTAGGCTATGGCAGAACCGCAAAGCTGATGCGCGACAGCGTGATAGCAACCGTAAGAATTGGCTATGCTGATGGCTACCCGCGAAGCCTTGGTAATGGCGCGGGCAAAATGCTTGTTAAAAAAGATTATGCGCCTGTGGTTAGCAATGTTTGTATGGATATGACCATGCTGGATGTAACTGATCTGGAAAACCTACACGAAGGCGATGAAGTGATGGTATTTGGCGAAGCTCTGTCATTGCAAAGCCTTGCTACTTGGACACATACAATTCCTTATGAAATAATGACGGGAATATCGCAAAGGGTAAAGCGCATTTATTATGAAGAGTAGTGCAGGCTCACATCTGTTCACTAATCTTTAACGTATTTACCTAAAACCCTTCTTCAATTTTATTATCTTTACCTGCTAAATTTATTAAGTGAAAGGAAGAATTGCTTTTTTTATTATTTGTGTTATTGTTATTGCAGATCAGGCATTAAAGATTTATGTAAAAACGCATTATCACACAGGGGAATCGCATAACGTAATAGGCAATTGGTTCAGGCTTTATTTTATAGAAAATGAAGGGATGGCTTATGGCTGGAAGTTTGGCGGTAATTGGGGCAAGCTCGTGCTCACGTTGTTTCGCCTTACGGCGGTAATATTTGGTATTTTTTATATTAAAAAAATTATAGAAAAAAAGTATCATCCCGGCTTTATTGTATGTGTGGCGCTCATATTCGCCGGTGCATTGGGCAACCTTGTTGATAGCATGTTTTACGGGATCATATTTGAAGACAGCAGCCTGTACACTTATAACGTTGCAAAGATTTTTCCGAGGCAAGGCTACGCAGGTTTTCTGCACGGCAAAGTTGTAGATATGTTATATTTTCCTGTAATACGAAATGCTCATTTCCCGTCCTGGTTTCCTGTGTGGGGCGGCGAGGATTTTGAATTTTTCAGACCCATATTTAATTTGTCAGATGCAGCAATATCTGTAGGCATTATCACAATACTTGTGTTCCAAAAACGTTTTTTTAAAAATAATATTCCACATATTGATTCAAAAAAATATGAAGCACAGGAAATAATGAATGATAATGTGCAGGTGTCTTAGCTTTTTATTTCTGCTACTTTATATAAAATACCGTACAAATGAAACACATTAGAATTTCACTTTACCTGTTACTTACAGCGTTATTTTTCAACGCATGTCAAAAAGAATACAGCAATGAAAACGGTAACCTGGTAGTACCTTCAGGTACCTGGCAGTTTAAAGACAGCTCCAAGCTTTTTATTGGAAATATGGACAGCGCCACGCTTGCTTTTTCCAGCCAGACCAATATGCAGGAACTGCATTTATTAGGCACTTCTGCAAATGGGTTACAGAAATTCGATATGCAATTGTACGCGGATACCATTCAAGCCGGCACTTATAAAGCTTCCTTGTATCAATCCATTTTTAACTATACCCAAAGTATTAAAACCATTTACCAGGCAAACCAGCTAATTGGTGAGTTTACCGTGGTTATTACATCTTTTAATGGCACAGTAGTTTCAGGTACATTTAGTGGCGCTGCAACAGATTCATCGGGTACGTTGAAACAATTAACCGAAGGTAAATTCACTTCTACTATTGCAGGTGCACCGCCTGTAAATGCTTCTGTTGGTGTATTAGGCGATAGCTCAGGCAATTGTAAGCCTGTTACCCTCAACGGATCTTTTCAGCAGGGAGTGGCACTTACCTCTGCAAACACAGTGCAGGCGCAGGTAACGGTGGCTACCGCAGGAACATATACCATTTCTACCAATACAGTTAATGGCGTTACTTTCTCAGGCAGCGGAACATTTGCCGCAGCCGGCCCGCAAACCGTTACCCTCAAGGGAAGCGGCACTCCTGCAAACCTTGGCAATACAAGCTTTACTATATCGTATGGCAACAGCAAATGTGCTTTTAATATAAATTTTATGAGCCCTGCAACAGGCATGCTGGGCGGCGGCGGAGGAAACTGTACACCTTTTACCTTAGCAGGTATATACCAGCAAGGTGTGATGATGAACAGTACCAATACAGTGCAGATACAAGTGACCGTGACTGCGCCTGGAAGTTATAACATAACCACTAATACAAATAATGGAGTAACATTTTCAGCCACGGGCACCTTTGCGGCAACCGGTTTACAAACAGTAGTTTTAAACGGAACAGGCACTCCTGTCAATTCTGGCGCACAAAGCTTTACCGTTTCTTTCGGAAGCAGCAATTGTACTTTTAGTATTTCGTTTTTGCCAGGCGTTACTCCTTCTGGGGATTACTTTCCTGTATCGGCAAATTCAAACTGGACCTATGGATTAACCGGTGGCACTCCATCAGATTCTATACATTTTGCTGTTATAAATTATAATCCTTCATTTGGTGCAAATACATATAACACCATTGCAGTGTATGATGTGCCTCCAACTGATGCGTATGATTCTTTCTATTATCGCAAGCCTGGCGGCGATTATTACCAGTACGCTATTTACTCCAACGTAATACCTTTTGACCAACAGGTGTCGGGCGAATTTATTTTTCTAAAAGATAATGTGGCTGTTGGCACTACCTGGACATCGCCAAACATCTCAGGAACTTTTGGAGGCGTGCCTGTAACAGGAAATATAAAAATGACCTTATTTTATAAAGGTGCCGTAACTATAAATTCATTTAATTTTCCTGATGTACTAGAGGTGAAATATGAATACATGGTGGCAGGCAATGTAGCCGAAACAGATCAGCGCTGGTTTGCAAGAAATGTTGGTGAAGTGTATGACAGCTTTAATGATGGCTCAACCACAAAAGAATATACAATTGGTTCATATTTCATATTTTAAAAGAAGGTATGAATCACGAACCGCATGTCTTTTCTAAGAAAAATATATTCTTTACTGTTTAGATTAAAATAATCTTAAACAATAATGCAGTTACTGATTTCATTAAAATTCATTGACACAAATAAAGAAGAAGACAATCAGCTAAGAAAGGGATTGATCAATAACAATTTATTTTTTAAGCAATTAAAGAGATTATCAATTGGTCTTAAATAGTTTATTTTGTATTATCCTGTTATTATATTTTACCCTTAATATATACATGCCCTGCGGGAGGCTTTCCACATCATCTAACTTAACAGATGAAGTGCCTTTGTTAAGAAATAGATTCTTTTTGCTTACAGGTTTTCCAAGCACATCAAAGAGATAAATATCTGTTTCGCCATCCCTGGGAACAAAAACATCTATTTTTATATCTGTTCTAAAAGGGTTTACTGTATGTACTTTGAAAGTTGCATCTTTATTATAAAGCGCAATTATTTTAGAATATTTAAAATTATTATCTGCATTACTTACAAGCCTTAGCCTGTAATAGGCCAATGTGGAAACCGGGTCTGGGTCAGTAAAAGAATACTCGCCATTGGCATTTATATTTTCTGTAATGCCCAGCTGTATATAAGTTTTTCCATCAATACTTTTTTCAACCATATAGCCCTTCACATCTGTTTCGTTTTCTGCATTCCATTTTAGGTTTGCTTTGTCGTTTACTATCAGGCCATTGAAATTTAGGATACTTGCCTGCAGCAGCGTGCAATTAACATTAAATATTTTTAAATAAATTTTCTGGCTGTTATTTACAGAACAGGCTGTATCATTCAGGTTAGAAAATGTAGTGCCTACTTTGAGCCGGTAATAAGTACCGCTATCTGCAGCTACTGGAGTAAAGGTAGTATCTACTACGTACTGCCAGTTACCATTTACAAGTACAGGAGTTTTTGTTCCACTCACGCCAGTGCTAGTCCAGGTGGTACCATTAATACTTTTTTCCCAGGAGAAATAATTGTAATTATCAAAATAGCTTTTCACTGTATCACTTAGTGTCATCATTACTCCACTGCAGGAGGTAGCTGTATCTTTTGGGCTGTTAACAAGGTTGGGGTAGCAGGTTGCGAGCTTTATATCATCAAGTACCCAGTCGTTGCCACCGCCGCCTGCAGCATTATTTTTTATAGTTATTCTAAATTGTGTTTCTAAAGGGCCGGTTTTATAAATAAAGCCACGCTTTTTCCATAACGTATCATGAGGGATGTTGCCTGTTGTAAAATAATCAATATCATTAATAGTGTAAGAAAGATTGGGTAACACGCCAGGGGTATAAGTAGCTGCGCTGTTTTGATCTATACCGCATACGCCGCAAATGTTGCGCACCCATGCAGAAAATTCATAGTAAGTGTTTGGGCATACATTTCTAATAGTATCTCTGTAAGCTTCACCCGTGGTAAAAGCTGCGTTCACTACCAGCATGTAACCACCTGCCGTACCCGACGCTGCTGCCGGGTTTCCTGTATTTTGATTAGCTGCGCCGGTATGATCTCCTATTATATCCCAATAACCGCCAAATACACGAGAGTTATTGGTTGTGGGTTTATAGGCTCCTGCATTATTTGTAGTACCGTCGGCGCTGGTGTTGTTTGCAATTGCATAGTAATTATCTGCCGGAGCACTGGCTGCCATGTTCACTTTTGTGTAGCCTGGCACTGTTGCCCCAAGAGCCCTGTTCTGTGTATTGCCAGAGGAAAAGGAACTTTCTGCCGTAAATGATGGGCTTGAGAAATTAGCACAAAGAGCCTGGTTTTGTATCACTTTTATGCCTGCATAATTAAACCTGTAAGACTGGGTGACACCTGATGTATCAAAATAAAAATTTCCTGTTGGGTAAATAGTATCTCCATAATTAGCAGTTATTAATAGCTTATAAGCAACTATAAACAATGTAGAGCCATAGAACTTGGGAACGCTGCCCGCGGCTACCTGGCCACCTCCTGTAGTGATGCCAAAGCCTGCGCCACTTTGTGCATTGGCAAAGCCAGTACCAATGTTCAGGCGCACCCCGGGAATGGCAGCATCATAAACTCCTCGGTCATCGTTGGTAGTGTTGGTAAATGGTCCGCTGCCAGTGTATAACACGCCCTCATTGGTCATCATCTTTAATGTATTATCAATATACTTTGCACCGGTGCATATAGTATCTATATAATAAAAATTATTAGTAGTTGCGTTTACTTTTACCAGTGCATGTACTTCAATGGTATCGCCTTGTTCCAATGTGCCGCCAGCGGTGTTTCGCGTAAGATTGAAATAACTATAGCTGAATTGAAGCTTTTGTGCAAAGCTTGCCGAACTAACCAATTGAAGATAAATGGTAACAGTTACTAATAAAAAAGAGGTGAAATTGAAATGTTTTTTAAAAAATACATGGTAAATATTTTTCATAAGCCTTTCAGATTTTAAGGTGCATTGCAACTTATTCTTATATAACGGTTTTATGCAAGGAATATTATTCAGCATCTTAGTTTGGGAAAATCTTGTTTTTTAATAAAATAAAAAAAAGGTAAAGCCGTTTTACTTCTTACAAGCAGTATTGCATGTAACTGTATTAAAACATACATCCGTGAAAAATCTATTTTCTACTTCTGCTTTATTCATTGCAATATTTATTTTCTCTAACCAGTCTTTTTCGCAAAACGAACCTTTTACCATGCGGGTAGTTAATCCTGGTTATCAGCTAAACTCTGCATGGGAGCTTACTTACGGGCCTGATGATTCTTTATGGGTAACAGAAAACTTCTCTTACAAAATAGACAGGATCAATCCTTCTGATGGCGGTATAACACAATTGCTTGACATAAGCTCTTTAAAAGATTTTACCAATCCTCCACAATGGCCACAGGGCGGGCTTATGGGTATGGCACTGCATCCCACTATGTATAGTGAGTGGCCTAACCCTTCTAAACCCTGGGTATATATAGCTTATGTTTATCATTATACATCTTCTGCTGGCTGCTCAAGTGGTAACGGAGCGTGCCATTTTAATACAAGAATAGCGCGATATGATTATGACCGCACAACGCATACCTTAAGTAACCCACAGGTTATTATTGAATCTCTCAACGGCAGCAACGATCATAATTCGGGACGATTAGCTATAGGAAAAATAGGCGCCACTTCTTATCTTTTTTACACAATCGGAGATATGGGCGCCGGTCAATTCAATAATATAAACAGGCCCAATAATGCTCAAACAAGAGACACCTTAGAAGGAAAAATATTACGGTTTAACCTGGAGCCTGACAGCGATACCGGCACTTTGGATAAATGGATACCTAACGATAATCCATACACTGATAGCAGCGGCGATGTAACTGCTGTATGGAGCTGGGGCCACAGAAATGCGCAGGGCATTGCATTTGGCTCTAATGGCATTTTGTACCAAAGCGAGCAGCAAGATAAAAGTGATGATGAAGTAAATATAATTGACAAGGGTACGAACTACGGCTGGCCTAAGTTGTCTGGTTATTGCGATGGAAATTATAATGGATTAACGCTTGCCAATAAACCTGTAATAAGTGAGCAGGTGGAATGTGCTGCATTAAATTCAAAAGATCCTGTTTATACTTTATACACAGATCCCAACCCCGGCGCTTTAAACAATAATTATCTGACATGGCCCACTGTTGCAGCGTCAAGCATTGACGTGTACGAAAAAAATGTGATACCTAACTGGAACCGCTCTTTGTTAGTAACTTCTTTAAAGGCAGGTAAAATTTTCAGACTTCATCTGGATGCTGCCGGCACTACTGTAATTGACAGCTCTACCATACCTGCTATGCGCGGGCAGGGGAGGTATCGGGATCTTTGCATTTCACCCGATGGATTAAAAATTTATGTAGCCTGCGATATATCCGGGCAAACAAGCGGCCCTACAGGGTCGTATAATGGTGGAGGTACTCCGCCCGCCAATGCAGGAAGGATATTGGAGTTTTCGTACACAGGTTCCGTGCTATCTCTCGGCAGCGATTCTTTATATAGGTACAGAAGAAATACTTCGATAAAAATTTCACCCAATCCGGCAAGCAATATTTTACATGTACAATCAGTCGGAAGCATAAGCAATCCTTTGTATTATGCCTTGTACGATGTTGCAGGAAAGCTTATTTTAACAGGAAAAAATAATAATGATAATTTTAATATAAATGTTCAATCGTGCCGCTCAGGCGTTTATATTCTTAAGCTGTATAATGTGTACCAGGTAAATGTTGCGACAGAAAAAATTGTAATAAGTAAATAGCTTTTATCAGCCATTTGAATTTATGATTGATCTAATTTGCCAACCATATTTTCCGGCTTTACCCATTCATCAAATTCTTCCGGTGTTACATATTTAAGTTTTACGGCCATTTCTTTTAAAGTAGTATTTTCTTTATGAGCTTTCTGTGCAATCTCTGCAGATTTATAATAACCAATTTTTGTATTCAACGCTGTTACCAGCATTAATGAATTATCTACATGCTTTTTTATATTATCTAAAATAGGCGTGATGCCTTTAGCACATTTTTCATTAAAGCTGTTGCATCCATCACCTATTAATCTTGCGCTGTGTAAGAAATTATAGATTATCACCGGCTTAAAAACATTCAGTTCAAAATGCCCGGTGGCACCCCCGATGCTTATCGCCACATCATTACCCATTACCTGTGCGGCAATCATAGTTAGTGCTTCACATTGTGTCGGGTTCACTTTTCCGGGCATAATAGATGAGCCAGGCTCATTATCCGGAATATGGATTTCACCTATGCCGCTGCGCGGCCCCGACGACAACATTCTTATATCATTCGCAATTTTCATGAGGCTTACTGCCACTGTTTTCAATGCGCCATGTGCTTCCACAATGGCATCATGCGCCGCAAGCGATTCAAATTTATTGTCAGCAGTTTTAAATGGAAGTTTTGTAAGTGCAGCAATTTCTTCCGCAACATTTTTTGCATAATCATGAGGTGTGTTGATGCCCGTGCCTACGGCAGTGCCACCAAGCGCGAGCTCGCTTAAATGTGCAAGTGTATTTTTAATAGCTTTAAGTCCATGCTCAAGCTGCGATGCGTATCCGCTGAACTCCTGGCCAAGTGTGAGAGGCGTTGCATCCATAAAATGTGTGCGCCCAATCTTTACCACCTGCATGAACTCCGCAGATTTTTCTGTCAAAGTTTTTTTAAGATGTTCAATGGCAGGTATAGTAAGGTCATTTAAAATTTTATATGCAGCAATGTGCATAGCTGTTGGAAAAGTATCGTTGCTCGATTGTGATTTGTTTACATCATCATTAGGATGCAAAGTTTTTTCTTTATCAGTAAGCTTGCCACCATTTAGCACATGACCGCGATAAGCAATTACCTCATTTACATTCATGTTGCTTTGTGTGCCGCTTCCTGTTTGCCATACCACCAAAGGAAATTCATTTTGCAGTTTGCCATCAAGAATTTCATCGCAAACTTTGCCGATGAGATCACATTTTTCTTTTGATAAAACACCTGCTTTGAAATTAGTGATGGCAGCAGCCTTCTTTAAATAAGCGAATGCCTGTATTATTTCTTCAGGCATCCTGTTGATGTTCTTTGCTATCTGAAAATTTTCAATGCTTCTTTGCGTTTGTGCGCCGTAATATGCGTCCACAGGCACTTTCACGTCACCCATTGTATCTTTTTCTATTCTGTGTTCCATTATTTTTTATTTTACATAAATCATTCGCCTAAAAGCATTACAGCTTTCTTTTCTTTTGCAATTTCTTTTTTCTTAAATAAGCTATTATAAAAAAATCTATTAAAGAAACCGCTATTACAATTACAATAAGATAAGTGATAACCACAAAGCCAGAAGATAACTTTCCATTGAACAAGCCATTTTGTTTGGTATAATGAAATCTTGCATCTTCAAGTATAGCCAGGGAAACGGTACCCGCAATAAAATATAAAATACTCCACAAAAAGAATATTCCATTGCCATTTCTCCAATAAAAAAAGTTGGATACCAGCAATAAAAGAATGGAAAAAATACTTACAATATTGTACAGCAAGTCGTTGTTAAGATCGAATAGCCTTACCACGGTTAATGGCGAATCTACATTCTGCAAAACCATGTGAGCGTGGTATATACGAAAGGCCGTGAAAAGACTAATCACTATCAGCAGGAAGAAAAAGATCTTATCCGTTCTTGAAACTTCCATCATTAAAAATTACATCGCAATTTATGTGATTTAATTATCATCATCTGTTAGCTTCCTTCAAATGTCGCTTTCCTTTTTTCTAAAAAAGCAGTAATGCCTTCTTTTTTATCATTAGAAACAAATGTTTCTCCAAACAACTTCGCTTCTTCACTAAAGCCATTAACCCCGCTTTTATAAAATGCATTTATGGCTTCAATTGATTTTGAAACAGCAAAGGGAGATTTTGAAATAATGGTTTGCAATATCTCTTTCGTTTTATTTAAAAGACCTTCAGCAGGCAATACATAATTTACAAGTCCTAAGCTCTTTGCTTCTTCTGCATTTATCATATTGCCCGATAAAATTAATTCCATGGCTTTTCCTTTACCCACAAGCATTGGCAGGCGTTGCGTGCCGCCATAGCCGGGTATCAGGCCCAGGTTCACTTCTGGCTGGCCAAACTTTGCCTTATCGCTTGCAAGCCTGAAGTGACAAGCCATAGCAAGCTCGCAGCCGCCACCAAGCGCAAAGCCATTTACCGCAGCGACAATTGGCTTGGGGCAATTTTCTATTTTAAAAAAAATATCCTGACCATACCTGGCAAGAGCAGCGCCCTCATCATCTTTTGCATCAGCAAATTCGGATATATCAGCGCCTGCAACAAATGCTTTTTCTCCTTTACCAGTAATGATGGCAGCTTTTATATTCTTATTATTATAAATACTTTCAACTGCGTCGTCAAGCTCCTGAAGCACTTTTTTATTAAGCGCGTTTAATTTATCAGGGCGGTTAATCGTAATAATGTAAAGCCCGTTTTCAATATCAGTTATTAATGTTTCGAACATCATATATTTTTTGATAAATAAATTTAGCAAAGCTAAAAATCCCTGTGTTCTTTTACCCAGTTGTTTATGTAATCTGCAATATCAGCAGTGGGTGTACCTGGCGGAAACAATTTTCCCACACCCAATTCATTCAGTGCTTTCATGTCCTCTTCGGGTATAATGCCGCCACCCGTTAGCAGCACATCATCCATTTTTTTTTCTTTAAGAAGATTAAGTATTTTAGGAAAAACAGTGTTGTGTGCTCCTGATAAAATACTTATACCAATCGCATCAACATCTTCCTGCAATGCAGCATTTACAACCATTTCAGGCGTTTGCCTCAATCCAGTATAAATCACTTCCATGCCCGCATCGCGAAGCGATGTTGCAATAATTTTGGCGCCACGGTCATGCCCGTCGAGCCCAACCTTTGCAACAAGAACTCTTACAGGTCTTTGTTTTTTTATTATATCATTGCTTTTGCTTGCAAACATTTTTGTAAAGATAAAAGAGAATTAATACAACTACTTAAGCGCTGATTGCAATAGTGGCAATACATGCTGTATCCTGCTTATAGTTTCTTCTTTGCCCAGGGCTGCAGCAATATCAAAGACCGCGGGGCCCGATTTTTTTCCTACAAGCATCACGCGCAGCGGCAACATAAGTTCGCCAGGCTTTAACTGGCTTGCCGCAGCTATTTCTTTAAATACATGTTCTGCTTCAGCGGCGCTCCATAAATTCATAAAGCCATAACTACGAATAAGTTCGTTGAAAAAAAGATTTTTATGGTCGTTCCATTTTGGTAAAACAGCATCAACATCAATAATTTCAGGCCGCAAAAAAAAGAATCCGGCTTCTTTCCAAAAATCGGTAAGCAACGTGCATCTGTCTTTAACAAGGCTTATGATGTGGAGTAACTTTTTTGCATTATCAATAAAAATATTGTTCTCTTTTAATAATAGTAAAATGAATGGCAGCAAGGTTTCCGGGCTTTCTTTTTTTATCCATTCATGGTTGAACCATTTTGCTTTTTCGTAATCGAACTTCGCACCGCTTGCATGAACTCTTTCCATTGAAAACTTTTCTACAAGTTCTTGTAATGAAAATAATTCCTGTTCTGTACCATCGTTCCAGCCAAGCACGGCAAGCATATTTATAAAGGCATCCGGCAAAAATCCAAGCTCTTTAAAGCCCTTCATTACATCATTTGTTTTTGGGTCAGTCCACTGAATTGGGAAAACAGGAAAGCCAAGACGCTCACCATCTCTTTTGCTTAATTTACCATTGTCATCTGGCTTTAAAATAAGCGGCAAATGCGCCCATTGCGGCATATCTTTTTTCCAGCCCAGGTGCTCCCAGAGCAACACATGCACGGGCGCGCTGGGCAGCCATTCTTCACCGCGGAAGGCATGCGTTATCTTCATTAAATAATCATCTACAACAACTGCCAGGTGGTAGGTGGGCATTCCATCGGCTTTTAATAAAACCTTATCATCCACGCCATCAGTATCCATTTGTATATCGCCGCGGATTATATCTTTAAATGCCACAGATTGCCCCGGCTCAATCTTTATACGAATGACATGAGGAAAATTTATTTTCAATAAAGCTGCAGTTTCTTCTTTTGGGAGAGATAATGAATTGCGCATTCCGTTTCGTACATCAAAGCTGTATTGCAGGTTGCTCTTGCCTTCAGCTCTTAATTTTTCTCTTAGCAATTCTATTTCTTCCGGCGTATCAAATGCGTAATAAGCATATCCTTTTTGTACCAGTTCTTCCGCATATTTTTTATATAAATCTTTTCTTTCACTTTGCCTGTAAGGGCCATATTCTCCTCCGGCATGAGGTCCTTCATTTGGCTGTATGCCGCACCAGCCAAGGCTTTCAATAATATATTCTTCTGCGCCGGGCACATACCTGTTTTGATCTGTATCTTCTATTCTTAATATAAAATCCCCGCCATATTTTTTTGCAAATAAATAATTATATAACGCAGTGCGTACGCCGCCAAGGTGCAAGCCGCCAGTGGGGCTCGGCGCAAACCTTACTCTTACTTTTTTCATTTTACAAAGATAAAGATGGTTCTTTTTAGAAATGTTTAGAAAGCAGCGAATGATTATTAATTATTAGTAACTAACTAACTTGTTTGAAGCAAAACATTATACCATATATAATTTTAGCTTTAATAAAAACTTTACAATGTTTTATTTGGTTAAAACTCCCTGGCTGCTTAAAAAATTATACCCTGCATATATATGGAATATAAAAACAGCAGAGAAAGTTCTTTACCTCACTTTTGATGATGGGCCACATCCGGAGGCAACTCCGTTCGTTTTAAGTGAGCTGAAAAAATATAACGCACATGCCACTTTTTTTTGCATAGGTAAAAATGTAGCGAAACATTTTGACCTTTATAAACAGCTTATAAATGAAGGCCATCAAGCCGCAAACCATACGTATCATCATCTGAATGGATGGAAAACAAAAGATAACATTTATATTAATGATGTAAAAAATGCTTCACAAATAATTGACAGCAACTTCTTCAGGCCGCCGTATGGAAAGATCACAAAATTTCAGGCAAAAGCTTTGACCGAAGGAGATTTGCGGTTGCAAACAGTAATGTGGGATGTACTTAGTGGCGACTTCGACAATACTCTTTCAAATAAAAAATGCTATGAAAATGTAACAAAAAATGCGAAATGTGGTTCTATCATTGTTTTTCACGACAGTCCGAAAGCCTTACCACGCCTGCAATACGCATTACCAAAAGTGCTGGAGTATTTTGCCAGAGAGAACTATTCTTTTCAAACAATACAGGAGGTTTTATAAAAAAATTGGGCCGGGGTCGATACCCAAGCCCTTTTTTAATCCGTACCCTATGAAAACATAGTGAAGGTAGTAAAATATTTAACATACAAACAACAATTTTAATTTTAAAAATCTTTAATAGTTTATCTGAACTTTGCCATCATTTTTTTTATGAAACGCACTCCATACAAGCCTGCAGATGGCCTTGCAGTAATTACAAAAAGTATATTCTTTTATAAAGTTTAAATCCTTACCCAACCTTATTTCTTTTTTGACGTATCTTATTTGCAGGGAAAAATGAAACTCATTGATACACATACACACTTATATTCTAAGGAATTCTCAACTGATATTGAAGAGGTAATAAAACGTGCGGAAGAAGAGGGTGTGTTTAAATTTTATTTGCCATCGGTAGATAGCGCTGAGGCAGAAGCAATGTTTGCTCTCGAAAAGAAGTATCCGGATAAATGTATAGCGATGATTGCACTGCACCCGTGTTCGGTAAAAGAAAATTATAAAGAAGAACTAGATACAATTAAGCATCTTTTGCAGCAAAGAAAATTTGCCGGTATTGGCGAAACAGGCCTTGATTTTTACTGGGACACTTCCTTTAAAGATGCGCAATACCAAAGCTTTCATCAACATGCTGAGTGGGCTTTGCAATATAAGCTTCCTCTAATATTACATACACGAAATGCCACAGATGAATGTATGGAAGTAATAAAAATGTACACAGGCTTAACAGGCATTTTTCATTGCTTTGGGGGCACCTTGCAGCAGGCGGAAGCTATTATTAACGAAGGTTTTTATCTAGGGATAGGAGGGGTGATAACTTATAAAAACTCAGGCCTGGCTCAGGTTATAAAAGAAATTGACCTGGCACATATTGTGGTAGAAACTGATGCGCCTTACTTATCGCCCGTGCCTTTCAGAGGTAAAAGAAATGAAAGCAGTTATTTAAAATATATTGTTCAAAAGATAGCAGAAATAAAAAATGTGAGTGCAGAAAAAGTAGCTGAAGTAACGACCCTAAATGCAGAGAAAATTTTCTTAAATAAAAATTAAAAGAAACTCATCTTCTGTTGAATAGTTATAAGATTCTCAAGGCCTGGCTGCAATATTTAAACTGCCAATCAGTTTATAATTAGTGTTAGTTTTTATGTAAAAAATCAAAGCAATCGGTTACATTTTCAAAGCTTATTCACATTGAATATTGTTTTATAATTTTATGTTTTATAATTTAATACCACCCTATTTCAAGGCATTTACCATATAAATTTATATGCATTTTTTTGTTTTGCCTATGCACAAAAGTTGTTGCGCAAAACCGAATTATTACAGGCGAAGTAGTTGATTCTGCCACAGGCAAGCCTATAGCTTCTTGCAGCATTTATTCTCTGGAATCAGGCGAAGGAGTAATAACTGATGAAGATGGAAAATACACCTTTACCGTAAGCGACAGAACAGATACCATCGGTATATCAATGGTTGGCTACAAGTCAATGCTAAGGCGGGTTTTAGAAAGTACGGGGCAGGTTATCAATTTTGCTGCGTCGCTCTCGGCTGCTTCCCTTACCGGTGTGGTGGTTACCGTAAAATCAAGATATACAAAGGCACAAAGGCTTATTTTAAAAGTGATAAAATTTAAAGACGTAAATGATGCGTTTAATAATAAAACCTTTCAATGCCAGGTATATGATAAGATAGAAGTTGATTTAAAAAATTTGCCGGAAAAATTACAGAACAATAAGCTGCTGAAGCCATTGAAATTTGCATTTACTAACCAGGATACAACAGCAGAAAAAGAGAAACTTTTACCAGTATATGTTTCAGAAACCAATTCAAATTATTATCATACAAAAAGCCCTGAAAAGGATAGGTATGATTACACTGCCATCCGAAGTTCAGGCTTTAGTAATAAATCTATATTGACTTATATAGACGGGCTTTATAAAAAAATAAATGTGTATGATAATAACATTAAGCTCCTGGATGTAAATTTTGTGAGCCCCATTGCAGACAATGCTTTGAATTTTTACAATTACGAAATTCTCGATACCTTATTTTTTGATAATCATCGCTGCATACAAGTGCAGTTCAGGCCGGCTCATTTTGGCAGCAATACTTTTAATGGCTACTTATGGATAACAGATACGTCCTATGCGGTAAAATCTCTTGTAATGCACATGGACAAAAATGCGAACATAAATTTTATAAAGAAGTTCGAGGTATCGCAATTTTTTCAACCAAATGACAAGAATAAATTTTTACCGCAAAAAACGGTTTTATACATGGATGTGATAGTGCCGGTAAAAAGAAAAACAGGCGCTGTTGCCAAAAAAACAATTATATATAAAAACATTTTATTAAATAATAATGCTATTGATACTGCATTCGAAAAAAAATATATTCCAATTTCTGCCTTTGACCCGGACCCGGCTAAGAGCAGGCCAGTACAGCGTTTTGAGCCCTTGAGCCAATCCGAAAGATTTGTATATCATTTAATGGATACACTTACAAAAATTCCTGCAATGATGATTTATGCCAAAGTTATCTCTGCATTAAGCACCGGTTATTATTCCATAGGTCATATTGATCTTGGGGACATTTATTATATATATACGAATAATATCGTAGAAGGAACCCGGTTAACCTTTGGCATGAAAACCAACCCCGGGTTCAACAGTCACGTACAGCTGAAAGGGTATGCCGGTTATGCTTTTCGTGATAATAAATTCCGGTATTTATTAAGTTCTGTTTTTGTTTTGAATCCCAGAAAATGGTCAACGATAACTTTAGAGCAAAGCAGTGATCTTACCGGTACTTATGATCATGATGATGAGCTGGATGAAACTTCAATCTTTGCTTCTTTTTTACGGCGCGTAAAGTACTCGCAGATAAGGCTTATAAACAGCCAGTTTACGAGTGCTTCTTTTTTAAAATATCTAAACAATGATATAGCCATTGGTGCATCAATAAATCACAATGTACTTACGCCTTTTTTTAATGTGTATTACACACACGACGATTTTAAACCCTATACCGACAGCCTTTCGGAAGTGAATAAATATGTGGTGAACGAAGCGAGTGTATCTCTTCGCTTCTCTCATAAAGAAAGATACATTACACAGCATTATGTGCGCGGCAGCCTTGGCAGTTATTACCCCATCGTTACCCTTACTTATACAAAAGGCATTAAATCAAATGATGGAACTTTTAAAGGTGATTTCAATTTTAGCAAATGGAATTTTTACCTGCAGCATGATGTTACCGATGGCAGAATCGGCAAGCTTTCATACACTATAGACGCAGGTCTTACCAACGGCATATTACCCATAGTTTTATTAAATGTGCTCAAAGGAAATGATACCTATTATTATAATAAATATGCATTTAATAATATGAACAGGTTTGAATTTGTAACCGATAAATACGCCGCGTTAGCCGTTCAACAATCATTTGGCGGGTTTCCTTTTAAATACATACCGGCATTAAAAAGATTAAAGTGGAGATCGCTTGTTTCTTTCCGGGGCGTTATAGGCGGCATGTCACAGGCAAATAAAATAGCCAATGGATATTATGATTCTACCATAAGCTACCACTTTACCGTTCCAGATAAAGTACCTTACATGGAAACGGGCTTTGGCATTTACAACATTCTTCATTGCCTTCGTTTCGATGCAGTATGGCGCTTGAACTACCTTAACAATCCCGGCATATCAAAGTTTGGAATTAAAGCAAGTGTTGAATTTAAATTCTAATTGGAACGTTAGCTCTTTACCTCGGGTTTCTTCTTTTGTTCTTCTTCATTTATTTTCATAAATGGTTTTAGTATGTCAATGGGCACCGGAAAAATAGTAGTAGAATTATTTTCTGTTGCAATCTCACGAAGCGTTTGCAGGTAGCGCAATGTTAAAGCGCTTGGCTGTTCACTTAATATTTGAGCTGCATCACTAAGCCTTTGCGAAGCCTGAAACTCACCTTCTGCAGATATAACTTTTGCCCTGCGTTCTCTTTCTGCTTCTGCCTGCTTGGCCATTGCCCGCTGCATTTCCTGCGGCAGATCAATTTGCTTAACCTCTACATGCGTAACTTTTACACCCCATGGCTCCGTCTGGTTATCTATAATTTGCTGTAAGCGTATATTTATTTTTTCTCTTTGAGAAAGTAGATCGTCCAGCTCCGACTGACCCAGCACACTTCGTAAAGTAGTTTGAGATAACTGAGAGGTTCCTGCCAGATAATTTTCTATTTCTATAATAGCTTTTTGCGGATCAATAACCCGAAAATAAATTACTGCATTTACTTTTATAGAAACGTTATCCTGCGTAATAACATCCTGCGGAGGCACATCCATAACAACTGTGCGAAGACTCACTTTTACCATCTTATCAATTATTGGGATTAGTAAAATAAGCCCCGGCCCTTTTGCGCCGCCATTCAAAACCCGTCCCAGGCGAAAAACAACACCACGCTCATACTCACGAAGTATGCGTATGGAAGTAGCAAGTATGTATAAAACTACAATTACAATAATGATAAGCGCTATCGGCAGTTGCTGTGGCATGGTTTATTTTATTTATAAAAAGTTTATTTTAAATATGATCAACATACAAGGTAAGGCCTTTCACATCTTTTACAATAACAGCCTCGCCTTCATTTATTTTTTCTGAAAGCGGCACAGCATTCCATATCACGCCATTTATCTTTACGATACCTTTCGTATATAAGGCTTCCATTGCTATACCTTTCTTTCCCAAGAGGCCACTGGCACCGGTTGCAGGCTTTGCACGCTGTGCTTTTATTGCCATAGTTATTATAAAAATAAAAAATAAAGACACCACAGCCGTTGTAGTAAAAATGATGCTTTTGGAAACTGAAACTATATTATCAATCGGGCTGTTTCTTATTAAAAATAGAGAGCCAATTAATAAAGAAACGATGCCGCCAATAGTTAGAATGCCATGGCTTACAATTTTTATTTCCAGTAAAAAAAGTATAACGCCAAAGATGATGAGCGACAAGCCTGCATAGTTTACAGGCATAGAACTCATGGAATAAAAAGCCAGCACCAAAAATATTACTCCTGCTATGCCCGGGAAAATTGCGCCCGGATTAAAAAGCTCGAACAACAGCCCAAAAAAGCCAAGCATCATAATGATGTAAGAAACGTTGGGATCGCTAAGCCTGTTCAATATCTTTTGAAAAAATCCCATATCGCTTGAATCTATTACGGCATTCTTTGTATTTAAAATTTTTATGCCGCCATTTACTTCTGCTTTTTTACCATCTATTTGCGCCAGCAATTCTTTATCGTCATTGGCTATATAATCAATTACGTTTTTTTCAATAGCATCTTCCTCGGTTATTGAAACGCTGTTGCGCACTGCATCCTGCGCCCAGTCTGCATTACGATGTCTTTTTTCTGCAATGGATTGTATAAAAGCCGCAGCATCGTTAGTGCCTTTTGTATTCATTATTGAATCGGTGGTCCCCTGCATAGAAACCGGATGCGCGGCACCGATATTGGTTCCAGGCGCCATGGCAGCTATGTTCGCAGCCATCATTATAAATACGCCGGCCGAGCCCGCATGTGCACCCGAAGGAAATACATAAACAATAACAGGAACTGTTGATCTGAAAATATCAGTTACAATATCTCTTGTTGAGCTTATAAGGCCGCCCGGAGTATTCAGGTGAATAAGCAGGCACTCATCTTTATCGGTTTGCGCTTTTTCTATTGATGTATGAATGTATTCTGCCGAAGCTGGATTGATGCCGCCATTTACATTTATAGACAACACGTGCTGTCCAAATAAAAAAACAGGAGCAAATAAAAAGAAGGTGACTGCAGCGATCGTAAAAATTTTTTTAAACCATTTTATTGTATTAAACATGTATGCAATTTACCTAAAAATAAAAATGGTGATGCAGACGCCATGTGGTGGTGCTAAAATGTAAAGGGAAGATTTATTTCTTTAAAAAAAAATTATAGCGTTTACTGCACATACCTCGTTCCTAAAAAAAGGTTAATAACATCGGCAATGCAGCATTTCTGAACAGTTAAACCTCTTAATAAATAACAGGTATAACTAACTTGCAACTGTTGGTTGTATTTTTGCTTCTTTGATTGCACGAAAAACTATGCAGCGTTTATACTTTTTAATTCCCATCTTTTTTTTACCCTTGCTTTCTTTCGCCAACGGCGATACAACCACTATTCCATTGAACCGGCAAGTGTTTCACGATAGGATAAAGGCCGAGCAAAGGAAGGCTGATAAAGCAGATGGCCATCTCGATGGAATGATAAAAGTTTCTGCCAGCCCCGAAATAAACCTGCAGGTAACCGATGCCATTTTCCGGAAGGTAAATGTGATTAGAAATGATATTGAGCTGAACACGCAGCTTGCCACCAATAACGATAAGATCCGCTACTTGCGCTATGTTGAAGATATGGTGAGAGACTTTACGGAAGCATGGCGTGCACACAGGATTGAGCCGGCACTTGCTCCTTCGCTTGTTGATAATTTCAGTGACATTTTACATGCAAACATAAAGGGTGAAAATATGGCGCCTTTAATACAAAATGCTCCTTATGAAGTAGGAATTATTAATTCAGGAATATTTACCGAAAACCCCGGCTATGCAGAATGCAAGAAGATACTTTTTACAAAATTTGCGGCTTTATATCCTGATAAAATACTTGCCAATATTGTTCCCTTTGTAAACGAGCCTTTTGCAGATTCGATGGTTATAAATGCATTTATTAATAACCCAAGCCAGGTGTATTCTTATGCGCAGGCAGCCAGCAGCCCGCAAGGCCGGCTTATAAGAAGAAATACTGATAAAAGAATTATAACTGTGGTTGAGCTAAGCAAGCTGCAGCAGCGGGCACTTTTTTATTTTCCTTTTCTGGATGATCTTATAAGCGGAAGGAAAAAACTGGAAGATATAGCTAAGTATGCAGGCACTTCCGATAAGAATTATGACAGCGTGGGCTATTATAAATTACTGGTAAAAACAGAAATGGAATATTACCCAAGGCTCGTTACAGGCGATACGCCGGTAGCAATGCTGGGCAGTGATGGATTGATTGATATGCTGCAACGAAAGGCTGTGCAGCATTTTGTTACTACTATAAATAATCTTCATGAAAATCCTAATCCAAACATCAGGTTTAAAGCCATTGAACCTTTAAGCGCAGAAGATTTATACTATATGATCGTGCTGAGCGAAAATGATATTTATACATCAAGTTATAAATATGCCTTTGACAGGATGATACAAAAGATGGGCGCAGTGCCTCATGGAGATTCATTGCTAATGTCGGTAAGCTTTGATCATTTTAAAAAGTTTATTAAGATGGCTGCCGGGTATAATAAGCTGGATGTTTTTTTAAAAACCATGCCGCCCGGCGAGTCAGAAACTTTAATGCAGGCTTTTGTATCTAACCTGGAAAAAACGGGAACGCTTGAAGATGCGGTGGATGTTGCAGATTCTTATGGAAGCATAAGCAATATTAATTTGCAGCAATCTATGTTGCAAAATGTGGAAGCGAATGAGCAGCGCTGCAGCAAGGAAAACAGCGAACATGGCAAAAAAATATATAAGCTTTTGAAGATGATCTTTCTTTCATCTGATGAAAAAAATGGAATTGATCTTTCAAAGGAAATAGGCATTCCTCCTGTATTTACGGTCAGCTATAATTATCTCGCAGATGATTCAGGCCGAATAATTGAGCAGGTATTTTTTTATGGAGATAAAGATGGCAAAGAGTCTTATGCAAGCTACCTTACCTCATTTCCTAAAAGTGAATGGCAGATAACACAAAAGAAAGAATGGATAGAAATAAAATCAAGAAAAGGAAAACCCGTTTGGATATTTGCGAACCTGCCGCTTGATAATGAAACAGATAAAGATGCGGCTGCGCAGGAAGACCTTATTAATTACATGGATGAGCTTGGGCTGAGGCCAGCTATAGTTATACATCGGGGCCATAGCTATCATCTTCAATATACCATTGCGCAATTATCTGATAACGCAAAAATTATTATGCTGGGTTCCTGCGGTGGCTATCAAAATTTAAAAAGTATTTTAAAATATGCCCCGGAAGCGCATATAATTTCTACCAAGCAAACTGGTGCGAAAGATGTAAATAAGCCTATCATTGATGCATTAGATAATACATTGCGCAACGGAGAAAATATAGATTGGAGAAAAATGTGGGCCGGCCTCGACACCTATTTCAGCAAAGCGCCGCGTGAGCTAAGAGAAACATTTGAAGATTACATTCCACCACAAAAAAACCTTGGTGCATTATTAATAAAAGCGTATAGCCGAAGCGGAGAAGTGGTACAATAAAGATTAAATTTTATGTACCAGTTCATCGGGTGTTATAGCTATTATATCAGAACTTTTATAATCTTTAATATTTCTGGTAACAATACATTCAATCTTACTGATCGTGCCGGCGCTTAGTATTTGCAGTGCATCTTCAAAATCTTTATGCATTGATTTCAATCCTCTTTTAATAATATTTATATCTATTGGAATTACATGTATGTAATCGAGCAGGCTATAAATAATTTCTCTTAAGCTCTTTTCATCAATATATTTTTTTAAAAGATAATATGCTGTGGCAATAGAATGAGACGAAGTGTACAGGTTTACACTTTTATTTTCTGCCTTGTTGAAGATGATGATAGCAAACTTGCTAAAAGGTTTTCTGTCTGCAAGCAGGTCAATTATAATATTTGTATCAACAAATATATTTTTCATGAATGCTTTCTTTCAAAATAGGAGAGAAGTTCCTCCTTTTCATTGAATTTTTTTGGAAGACTGACAGAGCCAACTAATTTTTTAAGCTTAGGCGAAATCTGTTCATCGCCGTTTTCATTAATTATCTTTTCCAAATAATTTTCCACGATCTCAGAGAGGCTTCTGCCCGTCTTTTTAGCATAAGACTTAGCTTTTTGAATAACTGCTTTTTCTACAGTTAATGTTAATTTTGTTATCATACGTGTATATTTTGTAAATATACGTGTAGGGTTTTTTATAAACAAATCACTCTACTTAAATAATCCGGTTTCATTTAATTTTGCAGCATGCAGGAAACGAAACGCAGAGGATTACTTGACTTCACTGTGCTGAGAAGAGTTTTCCAATTTACACAACCTTATAAAAGAAAGCTATATCTTTCTATATTTCTCTCCATAGCACTGGCAATTATTTCGCCCATTCGTCCTTATCTTATTCAATACACAGTAAATGTTTTTATAAAAGATAAAAATACCTACTGGCTTGTTCTTATTACTGTTATACAAATTGGCCTGTTGCTTCTGGAAACAGGCCTGCGTTTCTGGTTTGGATACCTCACGTCGTGGCTGGGGCAAACCGTGGTAAAAGACATGCGCATAAAAGTGTATAAAAAAGTTCTTAGTTATAATTTAAAGCAGTTCGATACAACGCCAATCGGTACCTTAACCACACGAACCATTAACGATATTGAATCTGTAAATGATATTTTCTCTGATGGACTGATCCCTATTTTATCGGATATTTTATCCATCATTTCTATCTTATTATTTATGTTTTTTGTTGACTGGCGCTTAACATTGATAAGCATCGCACCTTTTCCCATCTTAATAATTGCCACTTATTTTTTTAAAGAAAGCGTGAACCGGTCATTTATAAAAGTGCGCAATGCAGTTGCTGCGCTAAACGCATTTGTTCAGGAGCATATAACAGGAATGAGCGTGGTACAAGCTTTCGCTGCAGAAGATAAAGAGTTTAAAAAATTTAAAGCTATTAACACCCAACACCGCAATGCAAACATCAAAGCCATTCTTGCTTACTCTGTTTTTTTTCCTGTGGTGGAAATAGTACTTGCTTTTTCAACAGGGCTGCTGGTTTGGTGGGGTGCTAATAATTCTTTTAATGCAGGAGTTATTATTGCTTTTATTATGTATCTCAATTTATTGTTCAGGCCGCTAAGGGTTATTGCAGATAAATTTAATGTGCTGCAAATGGGCGTGGTGGCCAGCGAGCGCATATTTAAGGTTTTGGATAATACAGACATCACTCCTGAAACACATAATGGTATCAGCAATGTTCATGTAAACGGCAAAGTAAATTTTGATCATGTATGGTTTGCTTACAATAATGAAGATTATGTTTTAAAAAATATCTCTTTTGAAATAAAACCTGGTGAAACACTTGCCATTGTTGGACATACAGGCAGTGGCAAAACATCTATTATAAGCCTTATCAACAGGCTGTATCACATTAACAAAGGATTTGTTAAAATTGATGAGAGAAACATCAACGATTATGATATTGATTTCCTCAGGAGCCGCATCGCAATTGTGCTGCAGGATGTTTTTTTGTTTGGCGGCTCTGTGTATGAAAATCTTACGCTTCGCAATAATTCTATTTTAAAAAGCAAAGTTATTGAAGCCGCAAAAATGATAGGTGTGCACGATTTTATTATGGAATTGCCTGGCAATTATGATTATAATGTAATGGAGAGAGGAGCTACCTTATCACTTGGGCAAAGGCAGCTATTGTCTTTTATAAGAGCGCTCCTTTTTGATCCGGCCATATTAATTCTTGATGAGGCCACTTCTTCTATCGACAGTGAAAGTGAAATGCTTATTCAACACGCCATTGATACTTTAATAAAGGGCCGCACATCTATTATTATTGCACACAGGCTATCTACCATTCGCAAAGCAAATACGATAATAGTTTTGGATAAGGGTGAAATAAAAGAAATGGGAACGCACCAGCAGTTGCTCAATTTGCAAGGGCATTATTACAAGCTGCACAATATGCAATTTGAAACTGAAAAAAAATTAGTTCAATAAAACTATTTGTTTTCTTCCTCGCGTAACTTTTCCGGGCGCATTTGTGGAAACAATAATACATCCTGTATAGAAGGCTGATTGGTAAGCAACATGCACAAACGGTCTATGCCAATACCAATACCACTTGTTGGCGGCATGCCATATTCAAGAGCTCGTAAAAAATCATTATCAATAAACATTGCTTCATCATCTCCACGCTCCATTAGCTTTGCCTGTTCTTCAAAGCGCTCTCTTTGTTCAATGGGGTCATTCAATTCGCTGTAAGCGTTGGCGATTTCTTTTCCATTTATCATCAGCTCAAAACGCTCTACCAGTCCGGCTTTGCTGCGATGTTTTTTAGTAAGCGGGCTCATCTCCACAGGATAATCTATAATAAATGTTGGCTGCACAAAATGATGTTCGCATTTAGCAGAAAAAATTCCATCAATTAATTTTCCTTTACCCATTGATTTATCTGCATGTATATTCAATTGTGTACAAACCTCACGCAAGCCTGCTTCATCCATTTCACTTACATCAACACCGGCATATTCTTTAATAGCATCATACATGGTAATGCGTTTGTAAGGCGCTTTAAAATCAATTTCAATTTCACCAGAAATAACTTTGCCTGATGCGTTTACAGCAATCGCTGTTTGCTCCAGCAGCTGCTCGGTTGTTTCCATCATCCACTCATAATCTTTATAGGCTGTATAAAATTCCAGAACCGTAAACTCAGGATTATGCGTTCGATCCATTCCTTCGTTGCGAAAGTTCCGGCTGAACTCGTACACCCATTCAAAGCCGCCAACGATAAGCCTTTTAAGGAAAAGCTCATTGGCAATTCTTAAATAAAAAGGAACATCCAACGCGTTGTGATGGGTGATGAAAGGCCTTGCAGCAGCGCCTCCGGGAATGTTTTGAAGAACAGGAGTATCCACTTCCAAAGCGCCACGTTCATTTAAGAAAGAACGAATGGCATTCATCATTTTTGTGCGTTTTACAAACGTATCTTTTACCTGTGGGTTCACAATAAGGTCGGCGTAGCGCTGGCGATAACGAAACTCTGCATCAGTAACTTCATCAAAAGTTTCACCATCTTTTTCTTTTACCACCGGCAATGGTCTTAATGATTTTGAGAGCAGTTGTAACTCTTTCACATGCATAGAAATCTCTCCTGTTTTTGTAGTAAACACAAAACCTTTCACGCCTATAATATCGCCAATATCAATCAATTTTTTCCATACTAAATCATACATGCTTTTATCCTCGCCTGCAGCTATATCATCTTTTCGTATATACAATTGTATTTTGCCTGAAGCATCCTGCAATACTGCAAATGACGCCTTTCCCATATCTCTTATGCCCATGATACGCCCAGCTAAACACACTTCTGCAAAATCATTTTTATTTACATCTTCCTTATAATTATTTTTTATAAAAAAGGCATTGCTATTTACAGAATACAAAGCTGCGGGATATGCATCTATGCCCAATTTCGTAAGCTCTTTCAGCTTGTCTCTTCTTATAATTTCCTGTTCAGATAAAGTTTGATTGTTCATACTCGTAAATAAAAATGTTTGCCTTGTTTAGACAAACAAATATTGTTTTTGCAAAAGTAACTTTTGCTTTGGAGATGAGCAAAGCAGTCAAATCTATTTCGTAGAAATATCTGTATTATTAAAGAATTTTTGAGCAGCTACGACGCCGTTGTTATGAAGGATCTTTTTTTCTTTGGCAGAAATTTTTCTAACCCGGCCTGAAATATCACCATAACTTATATAAATAGTTCTGCCCTTTTCATTGCTGAGATCAATAGTTTCGCGGTTAAGTTTTTCCATCATCAGGTTCATTACTGCGCTGGTATATTCTTTCATATTTTTTATTGTATAAGGCGCAATATCTGTTTTCCCATTATCAAATTGTTTCACCTGGTCTTCTCTCTCCAGTTTCAAGCCAAGTGTTTGATTATTATAAATTATGTTTTCATCAGAAAAAATATTGCCACCTGTTGCAGAAGAATCAAACATATTTATAGGATAATTGCAAAGCATTCCGCCATCAACATATAAATTAAATTGAACAGATGTATCCTTGTCTGAAACCTCATTGCCCAGGCTATCCGCAGCCACTGCCTCAAAATAAAAAGGAATGCAACTGCTTATGTGCACTGCAGTTTTCAGCTTCATCAGCGGGTATTTTTTCCATGATAAAATATCAAGACGTTGCTGAGTAATATTTGTCGCGGTGCAATACAAATCTTTGAATTTATTATTTGCAAGATGAAGATTGTGCAACTGAATAAAAGTAGTATTGGAATCTCCTGTTTTCTTATAAATGATATGCGCCAGCCAGTTTTCAAATTTCATTCCTTTGAACACGCCATATTTATTTTTTACACGCTTAATTTTTCCAATAATATTTTTTCCATCGTTAAACTGCTGGATTTTCAAAGTCTGTAAAATAGAATCAATCTCATGGGAATTGTATCCTAAAGAAATCATTAAACCGGCAATCGCTCCTGCAGAAGAACCTGCAACATTTTCGATATTAACAATAATATTTTTTTGCTCCAGCACTTCAAGTGCGCCTGGGTAAGCAAGCCCCCGCACCCCACCGCCTTCAAGTGCTAAATTCTTATAAGGATATTTAATTTGGGAAAACGAAAGCAATGGACACAAAAGCAAAAGAGCGATTTTCATGCTTATGAAAGTACAGCAATTGTAATATTGTATGGTATATCCTGAACAGTATAAAAAGTTAAACTATTCCCAGATGTTTTTTAAAGCAACATTTATGGAACACTCATCGGTAAGGGTAAAAGTAACAGCATTTTTTTGAGTGCTTTTTTGAAAAACGTATTTTGAATTTTCAAGGTGATAAATTTCAGCCTTGTTTTTTTCTTCATCAATAATTATATAATATCTTATACCAAATTTTTCGTAGAGTGAAAATTTAGTATGTCTGTCCTTCAAGGCTGTGGCCGGCGATAAAATTTCTACAACCAGCGCCGGTGGAAAATCCAGAAACTTTTTATTAATAGGATTGCAAACCACAAGGCAATCAGGTTGCAGTATAGTATCTTCTTCAACTTTTACATCAATGAAATCGTAAACTTTACAATGGCTGCACTTAGCATTTTTTAAACTTGTTTTTAATTCAAAAATTATATTCGCAATCAGCCATTGGTGCCTTGGTGTGGGCGCCGGGCTCATGGCAAAAGGTATTCCTTCAATTAATTCCCAGCGGCCCTCCCAGTTGCAATAATCTTTATAAGTATAGTAGGGAAGGAGTTTTACAGCATTCATGTATTAAAGATATTATTTTTTTCAGCACAATGTAAGCAGCACCTGCCAGGCATTATCGGTTTCATCTCTATCTAAAAGTTTTACTGCATAACGATGCAGTTCCACTTCCATTTCGTCAGGATTAATAGAGTAATACTGAACAATATCTTTTATAAAATTATCTTCAAATGAAGGGTCAATAGCTGGTATTTCTTTAACTGAAGTTAACAGGTTTAAATAATGTGTTGTTAATATCTTGCTTTTTATAATGGAATAAGGAAGATCCTCAATACTCATAATTTTAAACGTTTGTAGGGTAACCGTTACGTTATAGATATTTTTATGAATTACTTGCTTCGTCTCTTTTGATAATAGTTTTTAATATTCCAAAATTCTGTATTTCAATCTCTATTTCATCTTCAGGCTGCAACCATTGTTCCGTATGATCTTTATTTTTTATTTTCTCTGTTTTATTAAATGCTGCTAATCCGTTTTTAAAAGAATACCCGATCACATCGCCCGGATATAACTGAACGCCATAACTGCATTGCTCAATAATCTCTGCGAATGTAAAAGGCATATCTGCAAGATTTCCGCTACCTGTTTGTAAGCCATTAATGCGGCAGCTAACGGCAAGATCATAAGTAGTACCCGTATGATTTTCCTTTGCAGGAACAATGTATTCTTCCAACTCATCAGGAGTTATTAAAAATGGTCCTGCACAAGTGGCGAAATCTTTCCCTTTTGCAGAGCAAATGTGTGTTTGTTTTTGGGATGATTGATCCATACCTGAGCAAATATTATTTATTATTATGAAGCCACCTATATATTCATCTGCTTCAGCGGCTGAAATATTTTTACATGGTTGTGAAATGATGATCCCAATATGAAGATCAAAATCAAGCTTTACGAAATGATCAGGCATACAAATGATATTTCCTGCACCATTGAAAACATTATGATTTAAAAAGATCATACCCGGATAACTACCTTCTTCCTCCGCAGTAATGATGCTGCGAAAGCTTACAGGGTGCGGTAATGGCGCAAGAATTTCTGCATCATCAAAAGCAATTCCTTTAAACTTCCGGTTGCCCTCAAGCAATGAGCGGTTTAAGGAATAAGCTATAGAAAAAATATCATCCCAATAATTTAAAAACATTGCCATAGTAACCGGTAGATCGGGATGCATTCTGTCGCAATCATACAAAATATCATCAATAAGAAAAGCTAACTGGTCATGATCATCTTTTAAATAGGAAACTAATTTCATTGATATCTGTTTTTATTACTAACACAAGATCATATTTTTAAGATGTAATAAATCGGATTTAATTTTTTAATTGTACTTAATTTTGTAACAAAGGAAAACCCTATGAAATTTGAAAAAATTCACAATAAAGGGCAGGCGCAAATTTTCAGAAATAAATATCTTGAATATATAACCAAGACTCATCCGCTTGTTATATGGAGCGTATACTTACCGGTTATAATTTTTTTGCCGTATTATGCATTTTCGAGGCTTGGCTTTACTGCCAGTAACGTGGCATTTATTTTTTTTGCAGGTATTGCTTTCTGGACTTTTTTTGAATATATAATTCATCGCTTTATTTTTCACATGATAACTGACAGCCCGCGTGCAGCAAGGATTGCATATGTTATGCATGGCAATCATCACGAATTTCCCAGAGACCGGCAGCGCCTCTTTATGCCTGCAGTACCCAGCATCATAATATCGTCAATACTTTTTTTGCTGATGTATCTTTTAATGAATAATAATGTGTTTATATTTTTCCCGGGTTTTATACTTGGCTATATGGTGTATGCAAGCATGCATTACGCCATACACGCCTGGAACCCGCCTTTTAAATGGATGAAACCTATTTGGCGCAACCATCATTTACATCACTATAAAAATGATGATAAAGGTTTTGGAGTTAGCAGTCATATCTGGGATAAAGTTTTTGGGACCGGTTTTGACCTCAAGAAAGAAAAAGAAGATAAAGAAGCTGTAAGAAAACTGATGTTTAAAAATTAGCGCTAATACTTTTCGAGCACGCCCAGGCCAAACAATGCAAAGTCATATTTCACCGGATCATTTGAATCAAATTTTTTAAGAACATCGGTTAACTCCACTGCAGCCTGCCAGTCTATTTGCTTTCTTTGTAATAAATTAAAATGTGCTGCAACCCTTGCTACGTGCACATCTACAGGACATACTAATTGCAAAGGCTTAATTTTTTTCCAAATTCCAAAATCAACTCCGTTGTTATCCTTGCGAACCATCCATCGCAAAAACATATTCAATCTTTTGCATGTTGATTTCTTTTGTGGTGATGCAATGTGTTTTTTTGTTCTTGAAGGAGCATCTTCTATAGAAAAAAAATATTGGTAAAAATGATTTAAAGATGTTTCAACAATATTATTGTTTTGCTTAAGCGTTTCATTGCTGAAGAAAGCATTCTCAAGCGATACATGATTAGAATAATGAAGTTTAAGAAAAGAAATAAAATATAAAAGATCAGTATCATTAAATGTGCGATGGCAAAAGCGCTCCAATTTTTTAAGATCGTTATCAGTATGGTTCAAACAAAAATCATAAGGCGCATTATCCATTAAGCATAGTAAATCTTTGCTTTTATTAATAATGGTTTTTCGGATGCCCCAGGCAAATATGGCTGCAAAAAATCCCGATATTTCTATGTCTTGTTTCTTTGAAAATAAATGCGGAATGCATACAGGATCGTCTTTTATAAATGCAGGAGTATTGAACTGAGCTACTTTTTGATCAAGAAATTTTTTGAGCTCTTCTCTGTTAATAATTTGTTTAACCAAAGTAGAAATATATTAACCAATTGCTTTGTCCAAATCATCAATCAAATCGTCTGCATCTTCAATGCCTACGCTTAATCTTATAAGCGAATCTGTCAAACCATTTTTCAAGCGTTCTTCTTTGGGTATACTTGCATGCGTCATGCTTGCGGGATGGCCGATAAGGCTTTCAACACCACCAAGGCTTTCAGCCAGCGAAAAAAGCTTTGTTGATGAAAGCACTTTCATTGCAGCATCCTTGCTATCATTTTTCAAAGTGAAACTCATCATACCGCCAAAGCCCCGCATTTGTTTTTTAGCAACTAAATGATTGGGGTGATCTTCGAAACCACACCAAAATACTTTATCAACTTTTGGGTTTTGCTTTAACCACCTCGCTATCTTTTCGCCATTTTCGCAATGCCGCTGCATTCTTACATGCAAGGTTTTCAGACCTCTTAAAATTAAAAAACAATCCTGCGGGCCAGGAACTGCGCCAGTGCTGTTTTGGATAAAAGCAAGCTTATCGTTCAAGGCTTCATCGTTTACAATAAGGCAGCCATGAACTGAATCGCTATGGCCACCAAGGTATTTTGTAGCAGAATGTAAAACAATGTCAGCGCCATTGTCCAAAGGATTTTGCAGGTAAGGCGAAGCAAATGTGTTATCAACACAAAGCAATACATTATTTTTTTTTGCTATGAAAGATACCGCTTCAATGTCTGTTATGTTCATCATCGGGTTGGTAGGGGTTTCCGTCCAGATGAGCTTTGTATTATTATTAATATGTTTTGAAATTTCATTCGCATCCTGCATGTTTATAAAATGAAATTTTAATCCATATTTCTGAAAAATTTTGGTGAACATTCTATACGTTCCGCCATACATGTCGTTGGCAGCAATTACCTCATCACCTGGGTTTAAAAGCTTTATAACTGCGTCAGTGGCCGCAGAGCCGCTGGCAAAGCAAAGCCCATACTTTCCATTTTCAATTGCTGCTAAAGCGGCTTGCAAAGCGTGCCTTGTAGGGTTTTGCGTTCTTGCATATTCATAACCTTTGTGCACGCCAGGGCTTTGTTGCACGTAAGTTGACGTTTGATAAATAGGAGTCATAATGGCTCCTGTTGATGCATCCGGTTCTGTACCGGCATGAATTGTTTTAGTTGCAAACTTCAAAATGGCTAAATTTTTTTATCTTATTTTAAAACTTATAAACTCTGGAAACCAACAGGCAACGATGTTTTCACATCTTCCCCATACACCTTTGCAAATATAGATTGATTTAATCTCTCAAAAGATTGGTCAAACTTTGCCTTGAAAAATTGTATAATTCATCAAAGAAATTATCATAACAATTTTTTAATTCTTTATAATGTTTATTAAAAATATCAAATGCAATATCCGATTCGTTCAGGTAGGCAGCCCGGTGTGCAATGCCCCGAAAACTATTTTTTATTCCTGATAAGAACTGGTAATTATACAGCCAGTTTTGTTGCTTCATAAACGGATACATTTTTTGAAAGCGCAGGGGAAACAAAAAGTAATTTTCATCAAGTAAAAGATATGACTGCTGTGAAAACCGCATCAGCGCTGCGTCTTCGGCAAAATAGTTTTTATCAATAGAAAGAAAATGATCGTACACTACATCTACAAAGGCGCCCGAGTATAACCGATACTGCGGCCTGAAAAAGCTTTTAGCCAATGCGGTTGCAGAATGCTTGTCAGTAAACTCATCAATAGACCTGTGAAGCCGTATACCTTTTTGAACAGGTAAAGGAAAACCATACTGCGCTTTGCCTTTTACAAAATCGCTGATCATATTGCCTGCAAGAACATCTTTATTGCCAAACGAAAGGAACGCATGAGCCAGGTAATTCATATTTCAAAATAATGTTATTACTTGTTAAGAAGTGGTTATACATTTTGTTGGCATATAATTTTCAGCAATAAATATTATTCATTTAAAATAAATTTTATGCCTGAGAGAGAACAAATTTCCCAGCCGACATTAGGAAGTAATGAGGTGGGAACAGAAACAAGTGATATACGCGTACCCAACGATATTTCTGCCGGTACAGACACGCAAACGCATCTGGCCGCGAAAAGTGGTAAGCATAGTAAGGAAGATAAAATTGAAAACGTAAAACATAATTTAGAAGGAACTGATTTTATTCAAGCTGATGAAACTGATGAATAACGCGTCTTATATGTTCTTGTAAGGCAGGCAGATTATATGCCTGCCTTTTTATTAAATGAAACTGCGTAGAATAATTTCCTCAAAGAAAGATTTATGGCTGACATAGAAATTGAACTTTCAAAGTTTTCCAAAAAAAAATTAAAAAGCATACTAAAAGATGAGGAGCAAACTGCAAGAGCAGCGAACCTCATTTATGTTAGCGACAAAGAACAAGGCATCGAAAGAAGAAAGACGGGTGATAAGTTTGAATATTTTTTTAAAGATGAAAAGATAAAAGATGATGAAGAATTGCTTCGCATAAAGCATTTGGTATTGCCGCCTGCCTGGACAAATGTTTGGGTTTGTAAAAAGCATAATGGTCATTTGCAGGCAACAGGATTGGATACAAAAAACAGGAAGCAATATCGCTATCACCCACATTGGAACTCGCTTCGCAATCACACCAAGTTTTATAAGCTGCATGAATTTGGTAAGGCGCTGCCTGCTATACGATCGCAGCTTAAGAAAGATTTAAATGATGCAGACCTCTCTCTTCGCAAGGTGCTGGCTGCGGTGGTAAGCCTTATGGAGCGTACCAACATAAGAGTGGGCAATAGCTTTTATGAAAAAACTTATGGCTCATTTGGCCTCACTACTTTAAAAGATAAGCATGTAAAATTTAACGCCGGCTCAGTGAGCTTTGCATTCGTTGGAAAAAAAGGTGTATCGCATAATATTATTTTAAAAAATAAAAAACTTGCGGCCATCATTAAGCAATGCAGAGATGTGCCAGGCAAAGAGCTTTTCCAGTTTTATGATAAAGATGGTAATCATCATTCAATAGATTCAGGATTGGTTAATAATTATATCAGAGAGATAAGCAATGCCGATTTTACGGCAAAGGATTTCAGAACATGGGCTGGTACTATCCAGGCATTTCTTGCGCTGAAATCTGTAGGCTGCTGCGATACGCAAAAAGAAACAAAGAGAAGGATTGTAGAAGCTTTAGACACTGTTTCCGGGCACCTTGGTAATACCAGAACGGTTTGCAAAAAATATTATGTGCATCCACTGATATTATCTTTATACGAAAGCAAAAAATTAGATACTTATATGGATAAGCTTGACACTGCAGAGAAAGACAATTCAAACGACGGTCTCACTTCCGAGGAGAAGGTGGTGATGAAAATTCTTGAATCCAACTAAAGAGCTTTAGTAATTTTGTCTATGTTTTCTATTGATAAAATAAATGAAGATGGCTTTGAAAAAATTGTTTTAAAAGACAATGATTCAAACACAACAGCCGTCGTTCTTCCCGGTTGTGGCGCTGTTCTGCATTCATTTACGCATATTCATAACGGTTATGCTGTAAACGTTATTGAGAGTTATGATTCAAAAGAAGATTTTATATCTAATGTTGAAAGCAAGGGATTTAAAGGCTGCAAGCTTTCTCCTTTCGTTTGCAGGCTGCACAAAGGTGCTTATGAATATGGAAATAAGCATCATAAAATGCAAGGCTTTTATTTAGGTGATAATGCCATTCATGGATTGCTATATAAAAAATCGTTTGTGGCTACTAGTTATGTTGCAAACGAAAATTATGCAGCGGTAACTATGAAATTCGAATACAGGAAAGATGATGCAGGCTATCCATTTAATTATGATTGTATAGTTACCTGGCAACTGGAAAAAAGTAGCTTGCTTTCAGTAACAACAGAATGCGTTAATAAGTGCAAAGAATTAATACCGATGCAGGATGGATGGCATCCATATTTTAATTTAGGAGGCCCTGTAAATGAGCTGCAGCTTGAGTTTCAATCAAAGGAAATGGTTGAGTTTAACAGCGATTTACTACCAACAAAAAATCTTATTACCTACACTGATTTTAATTTATTAAAAAAAGTTGGCAGCACATCTTTTGATAATTGCTTTTCGTTAAACCTTGATGCGCAGCAACCATTATGCGTACTGCGCAACCCCATAAAACAAATAGGTATAGAAATTTATCCGGAAAAATCATATCCTTATTTGCAGATATATATTCCACCGGGCCGCAATAGTATTGCAATTGAAAATCTTAGTGGTGCGCCCGATGCTTTCAATAATAATATGGGTGTTATAACACTTGAGCCGCATCGTTCAGCTATTTTTAAAACAGCTTATAAGATCATTAGTTTAAAATAATCAGCAATGCAATTACAAGATCATATACAAAGTGTTTTCAAAGAAAAATTTTTGCAGCAACCTTTATTAGTATTTTCTCCCGGCAGAATTAATCTTATCGGCGAGCATGTAGATTACAACGACGGATATGTAATGCCTGCGGCCATTGACAAAGGAATTTATTTTGCAACTGCATTAAATAATTCTGATGATATAAATTTTTATTCTGTTGACTTTAATGAATCGCTTTCATTAAAATTGAAGGAGGTAAGAAAAATGGATTCATGGAAGAATTATGTGTTAGGCGTTGTTAATGAATTTCAGGTATTGCACCTGGCAGTGAAAGGTTTTAATTGTGTATTTGGAGGCAATATTCCTATTGGTGCAGGTATGTCATCGTCCGCTGCAACTGAAGGTGGGATTGCTTTTGCCATAAATGAACTGCATTCTTTTGGGTTAACTAAAAAAGACCTTGCCTTGCTTTGCCAGCGTGCAGAGCACAATTTTCCCGGAGTTATGTGTGGCATCATGGACCAATATGCAAATATTTTTGGAAAGAAAGATCATGTAATTCTGCTGGATTGCATGAACATAGAGCATGAATATTTGCCGCTTCATTTACAAGAGCATAGCATTATTTTAATCAACTCAAAAGTTCATCATTCGCTCGCTTCATCTGAGTATAATAAAAGGCGAATAGAAAGTGAAGAAGGCCTGCGGATATTAAAGGAAGCATTGCATATTCATTCATTCAGAGATATTAAAAACACGGAAGAGCTTGTACGGTTTAAAAGCCAAATGGCTGAGAATGTTTATAATCGCTGCCTGTACATTGTAGAAGAAATTTACAGAACAAAAAAAGCTGCTGAACTATTAAAACAAAATGAGATAGAAGCTTTTGGAAAGCTCATGTTCGAGACGCACGAAGGCTTGAAAAACCTGTATAATGTAAGCTGCAGGGAAATTGATTACCTGGTTGATTGCGCACATAATGACAGCAATGTAATTGGCGCAAGGCAGATGGGTGGCGGCTTTGGGGGCTGCACTATCAATATTATAAAAAATGATGCCGTGCAAAGTTTTACTTCTAAAACGGTTTCTTCTTATAGAGAGAAATTTGCAATTACAGCAGAAGTGTATGAAGTACACACTGCTGATGGAACCAAAATTGTAACAGCATAGTTTATACTTTTACATAGATTTTTTTTGCATTCATCCACTTTACAATAAGCCAGTAAAAGGTGATCATGCAAAGCGCATATAACAAAGAGCCATTGTTAAGATTTGAAGGAAACATCGGCCTGCACACGTTTTCATAGAACCATCCGAATGGCGGAATATATACAGGTTTGCCTGAGATGTCAATGCCAGAATATATTCTTATTAGCCCCAAAAGCCTTGGCAATATGCCGCTAAGCATAAAAATAAATAAAGGGTTTTTGCCAAAAACATCAAAGAACCTGGTTATAAATCCTCTTTTATTTTTTAATTCAATTACATAAATAAACACGGCAAGTATAGTAGTGGCAAGGCCTGTAGTGAAAACAGTATAAGAACTCGTCCATATTTTTTTATTAAGCGGAAAAACCATGTTCCATGCATAACCCGCAAAAAGAAGCAGCGCCCCGCAAACAAAAAGTCCGTTCACCATTTCAGGTGTTTTACCTTTTTTAATTATATAATCACCGGCCATGTATCCAAAAATTACCTGCACAATCGCGCAAAATAAACTCATGAATCCTTCGGGGTCGAAAGCAACAGGATGGCCGTTCAGCGATTCCCCATGGTACATGTGGCCTTCACCCAATATAATTTTATCTATGTGAGTTCCGAACCAGCCTGTAAAACTGAATGGATCAGCAGGATTACCGGCCACGCACAAAAACCAATAGCCCAAAAGGATAACGCATGAAATAACAAATGCCCCGCGTATTTTAAAAAAATAAATGATAGCTGATGCAAAAAAATAAGACAATGCTATGCGCTGGAGCACACCCAAAATTCTTACGCCTGCAGGGTGACCATCTGCATCAAGGTAACTCCACGGCTTGAACACTATCTGATCATTGCTCCATTTTACAAACGGCATCCAGTTGAGAAATAACCCTATCAAAAAAATGAGTAAGGTTCTTTTGATTATCTTCTTCCAAAATATAGATGGGCCGGCCATTTCAAGCCGTGGAATTACAAATGCCAAAGCATTGCCCACGGCAAAAAGAAAGAATGGAAATACAAGATCGGTTGGCGTAACACCGTGCCATGGGGAATGATCGAGAGGCGCATAAATATGCTCCCATGAGCCTGGATTATTCACCATTATCATAAGGCAAACAGTTGCACCGCGGAAGACGTCAAGTGAATAAAATCTTTCTTTCATTAAAGAGGTTTTTATAGTGAATTTACCTAATCTTTATGCCCAAAAATTATCTGTAAGAAAGCGTTTTCACTGGTTTAAGGTTGGCGAATTTCATCTGCTGCAATAAGCTTATTAATTCTTTCTAAATGCTTTTGCTTGGCTGGTTCCAGCTTTTCTATTCCATACTTTGTAAAATAATGATGCTTGTCAAGAAATTTTTTTTGGATCACATTCCAATCAGCTTCGTTATCCACGTTAAGGTAAGTTTTCATTTCACAAAATAATGTATGGCTTATACTATGAAAGTCTTTACCGGCAAGATAGGCAAGGTCTGCATCGCAAATAATTTTTTCAAGAGTTGTCGCTGGCTTTTGCGGAAGCTTGGTAGCCATTATTATTTTACAAATAATTTGTATTTCTTTTTTTGTATAGCCAAAAAATGGCAAATTTTTTTTGACCATTTCGCATCCCGCCTCTTCATGATCTTTGTAAGTAATGGTAAAACCGGCATCGTGGTATAAAGCCGCCATACGCAACAGCTTCATTTCTTCAGCATTTATATTTTCTTTTTTCCCAATTTTTATTGCTGCATTAAAAACGTATACAATATGATGTAATCCATGATAGGTAAGATCAGCAGGAAGGCTTTGCTGCAATTGATTTATAATAGATTTTTCTTCTGAAGAGTAGGTAAGCAAAGGCTTTGTAAAATTGGTTATAAAATAAACGATTGCATAATATTTATATTATATAAAATTATCATACGACTATTGGTTAGTTATTGTTTTATATCATTCCAATCATCAGTGCGAAAAAGATTTACCGGCATACCTTCTTTATTAAACAATGTTGGAAGGGATGCATTCGTAAAATCGAACCTGACAGCAACCGGATCTTTAATTTTTGAATTATACAGAATAACTGTTATTGCCATTTATCCTCGCAATGGCTATGTGTTCATGGTTTAAATATATGCAAAATATACCGTCACATTTTCTCACTCAGCTCAAGCCAGCGTGTCTCTTTTTTATCAAGTAGTACAATAATGTCGCTGATTCTTTCAGAAACTTCCTGCAGCTTATCAAACCCTAAAGAGCCATTATTCAATTTTACCTGCAACAAATCTTTTTCTTTTTCTAAAGAAGGAATTTCTTTTTCAAGCAATTCAAATTCCTGTTTTTCTTTAAAAGTAAATTTATTGCTGATGGCTGTTTCACTTTTAGAATATGATTTTGCGTTATTAGAAAAGGATGGGGTTGTAAGAGCCTTAGGCTTATTTTGCTCTATTTCTTTCCATGTTCTGTATTGAGAATAATTGCCCGGAAAGTCTTTAATAACGCCATTTCCCTCAAATGCAAATAAATGATCCACGAGCCTGTCCATAAAATAACGATCGTGACTAACAATTAAAATGCATCCCGGAAAATCCTGCAAAAATTCCTCGAGCGTTCGCAGCGTTTGTAAATCCAAATCATTCGTTGGTTCATCCAGTACCAGGAAGTTGGGGTTTAAAAAAAGCACACTTAATAAATGAAGCCTTCTTTTTTCACCGCCGCTTAATTTACTCAATGGCGTAAACTGTTGCTGTGCAGTAAAGCCAAATTTTTCCATGAACTGTGTTGCACTTATCTTACTGCCATCTGCCAGTGGAAAAAATTCGGCAAAATCTTTTACATATTCAATAGCTCTTTTATCTTCTTTGTACTGAAGACCTTCCTGGGCAAAGTTGCCAAACACTACCGTTTCGCCATGATTCACTTTGCCGCTATCTGGCGGAAGCAGGTCCAGAGCCACTTTCAGAAAGGTAGACTTACCTGTTCCGTTCTTGCCAACAATACCTATTCGCTCTCCTTTTTTAAAAGTATAATCAAAGCCTTGCATTATAATTTTATCTCCGAACGACTTGTACACTTTTTTCATTTCAAGCACCTTGCCACCAAGCCTTGTCATTTTTACCTGCAGCGAAACTTCTGCGGTTTCTTTGCGTTGACTTACCCGTTCTTCTACTTCTATAAAAGCATCCTGCCTGCTTTTTGATTTTGTAGTTCTTGCTTTTGGCTGCTTACGCATCCACTCAAGTTCTTTTCTGAAAATGTTCTTATCTTTTTGCAATTCGCTTTGCTGCACTTCGTGCCTTAAAGATTTTTGTTCCAAAAAATAATCGTAATCTCCTTTATAAACATATATTTTTTCATCATCCATCTCAATGATCTCATTGCAAACAGCATCCAGAAAATACCGGTCGTGCGTTACCAAAAGAAGTGTGCTTTTATTAGCGCTTAAAAAATTTTCGAGCCATTCGATCATTTCCACGTCAAGATGGTTAGTAGGTTCATCCAGGATAAGCAGGCATTTGCCTTCATGCAGTTGCGCTTCAATGAGCGCCTGAGCCAACGCTACTCTTTTACGCTGACCGCCACTTAAATTTTTCACAGGCTCGCTCAGGTGGTGCAGGCTTAGCTTTCCAAGGATTTGCTTCAGATCACTTTCAAAATTCCATGCGTTAGCTTCGGTAAGTTTGCTTACCGCATCACTTATACGAAACTCGTCGTGTACGTCTTCCTCCATCAGCATCTCATACTCTTTTACAAGGCGCACTACATCATTATCAATATTTAAAATGTTATCCCATATTGATCTGTCATTTTCAAAGGCCGTATCCTGCTGCAGCATAATAACTTTCACATCTTTGTGCACCCACACAGTGCCACTGTCTGCAACATCTTTGCCTGCAATAATTTTTAATAAAGTTGATTTACCACTTCCGTTGCGGGCAACAAAGGCTATTTTATCTCCTTCTTCTATATAAAAGCTTATGTTGCTAAAAAGCTTTCTTACACCAAATGATTTGGTTAAATTTTCTACTGACGCATAATGCATTTTGTAAAGTTACTGGAGCAAAAGAGGTAATTGAAATCTAAAATTGAAATAATGTGTTATCGTTAAAAATGTTACCTGAAATGGATGCGGTAATAATTTATTAAGTTGCCGCACTTTTTACAATGGATAAATTATTTGTTGCCATTGTCGCGGAACAACAACTTACTAGCTAACTAACAATCTCAAATTTTTTATTCAAAGAGATTCGTAATTATACGAATTATCCAGTAAATTCAGAACATTATAAATTGAGTAATGCCGCTCTTGTAAAGGTTTTGTGTGAGCTATATCTTTGTATTCAGAAGTTGATTGATGTTCAACAAACATTAATCAAAATATCCAAATCCACTGAAAAGAGCCTTAATCCAACAATCCCGTAGAAGATCATTAATCTGATATCAGTCAACTTCTTTTTTCTTTTATCCAATACCTGAGAATACTGATCAATCCAAAAGAAGAAACTAAACCATCCAATTATTCTGGTGTAAATACCATACCTCCTGGAATTAAAAAGTTTAAAGCCCCGCACTGCGGGGCTTTGTTTATTTAAGCTGCGACCGATAAGCTATAAAGATAGATTTGTTATAATCTCTTTTCTATAATTGCTTTTTTACTCCTTTTGCATCGTACAAAAGATCTAGTATATCTCTTACAGCCTGCGGATCTTTATTTTGCTCAAGTGATTTTTCCAGGTAAAGCACTGCATTGGCAGTATCACCATTTTTAAGATAACCTTCTCCAAGGCTTGAAATAACATTAGCAGATTCAGGGTAGAGGTAATTATTTACCTGAAATATTTTAAGGGCTTCTTTCTTTTTATCCTGGTGTAGCAATAAGTAACCAAGACTATTCAGTTCAAATTCATTACCTGTTAATGGCTTCACTTGTATAGCCAGGCCATGGCTGCTGATATTATCATCCAGCAGGGTACCATCGTTCAGCCATTTGTTTACAATAGCAAAAGAAGGATAATTTGGTGTTACTGGTTGACCGGTAACCATATTAAGAAGATCTTTTTCCAGCGACAGCGAAGGGTATTCATTGATGCGGTTAAGTTCAATTCCATTTCTATATACTATTATTACAGGCACATGAAAGATACCTTTATTTTGTTCTTCGTGCTGTGGTGTTTGTTTATAAAGTGAATCACTGCCGCCAACCGCCATTAAACGAATATGGCTGCTGTTGAAAGATATTTGATCGAGTAGTTTCAGCAGTCTTGGCACTTCCCGCCTGCTGTCACTGCACCACGTGCCAAAGAAAACCTGGATGCTGATATCTTTAAGGTTTTGCTTTTTTAATTGTGCAACGGTTGCAACATTGGGAGTGTAACCATCATAACCTGGATTAAACCATTTATCAAACGGTGCTTTTGTAAGGCTGTCTTTGGTGCAGTTGCCATAAAGGATTTTTGGCCTTTCGGTTACAGGTTGCGCACAAATAGCTGTATATATAAGTATGCCTGTAATTAGGCTGACAATTTTATTCATAAAAAATTTTATTATTTGAAATAATAGTTGAGGCCTGTTCCAAATGTATATGGAACAGGATAATGCTAAAGGATACTTGCATGAGAATCCTATATTCAAGATGTAAAAATATAGTAACGAGGAGGGCGATATAATTCGCCATAATTGCCTCTGAAGGGCGCCTGGTTATAACAGGCAAATAAAACACCAGGTAACAAAGGCGCAGAGCCAACTGATATAATTTCTTTGGCTGCCGTATAAAAATCATTTATATCCGGATGGATCTGTGCTTTTGCGACAGGAAACTCTTTACTTGCAGGCTGCTCTGCAAAACTTTGTTTTTCACAGTCACAGTGCTGAACAGTTGTGCTGAACTTATTGATGAGCCTGCATTGTAGATAGCCGAGCAGCCTTGCATATTGTGATAGTGCAAATACTATGATAAGTAAAACCGCCAGACTGCGTTGCATACGGGAAAGATAAAATTTCCTACTAACATATAATTGAATTTAATACTCTTAATTATTGAAGGCCTCATCCCAACCCTTCTCCGGTGGAGAAGGAACTAACTTATTAAGCCAATTGATGTGATTTGTTCTTTTAGAATAAGTAATAATACTACTTCGGCAGTATATTCAGAATACAAATAATTGAGTAATGCCGCTCTTGTAAAAGGCTTGCCGAGCTTATATCTTTGTATTCAGAAGTTGATTGATGTTCAACAGACATTAATCAAAAATATCCAAATCCTTAGAAAAGAGCCTTAATCCAACAATCCCGTAGAAGATCATTAATCTGATATCAGTCAACTTCTTTTTTCTTTTATCCAATACCTGAGAATAACTGATCAATCCAAAAGAAGAAACTAAACCATCCAATTATCCTGGTGTAAATACATACCTCCTGGAATTAAAAAATTTAAAGCCCCGCATCGCTGGGCTTTGTTTATTTAAAATAATCTTGCCTGCATGGAAAGAAGCTGTGCGGCGCAATTAAAAAAAACGAAACAGCCATATCATTCTTTATTTTAGCTGTCGATATAAAACATCATGAGCTTCTCTTTTTTATATAAACAAAACCGTATATTTTTTTCAGGCTTAATATTATTTTTTATAGCATCAGCATTTATATTGATATTTTATACCAAGGCAGATGGGTTTTATTTATTTAATCCATATCATTCCTATATAGGTGATCTTTTTTTTACCTACTTCACTTACCTGGGCGATGGTTTTTTTTGCGTAGCTATAGCCTTATTGCTTTTTATTTTTAAGAAAAGATTTCTATCAATAATGCTGTTTTTGAGCTACGCCATTTCGGGTATCATTGCACAAGTTTTAAAATACTTTGTTCTGGAAGCGAGGCCTGCAGTTCTTTTAAAAGACAGTTCTTACAGGTATTTCATTGAAAATGTAACACTGCATAATCTTCATGCTTTCCCGTCAGGGCATACGGCTTCAGCATTTGCACTGGCGGCAATCTTTAGCTTTTATATAAAAAATAAATGGTATTCAATTTTGTTTCTGCTTTATGCAGCAGCAGTGGGCTATAGCCGTATTTATCTTGCACAGCATTTTTTGGATGATGTGTTTGCCGGAGCTTTAATAGGAGTGGTAACGTCTGTGTTTTGCTGGCTCTTTTTTAAAGATAAAGTTGGGGGTATTTTTTATAAGAAATTAATTTCTGGCAGAAGGTAGTGTAAAGCCAAAAGTGGTGCCCACATCGGTTTTGCTCCGTACATGAATGGTTTCGTTGTGTGCTTCTATAATGTGCTTGGCTATGGATAAACCAAGGCCGCTGCCGCCCACTTTTCTTGTGCGCGCAAGGTCAGTACGGTAAAACCTTTCAAATATCCTGGGCAGGTGTTCATCAGCAATACCGTAGCCATCATCGCTTACTTCTACTAATATTTTTTTTCCATCTATTTTGTAAGCGCTTCCTTCAATCAGGCCGTTTTGTTTTCCATATTTTATAGCATTATCTATAAGGTTTATAAGCACCTGCCTTATTTTTTCTTTATCTGCAAACACAGTCAGCGGCAGCTCGCAACCTTTTTTTATAAAGCATTTTATTTTCTTTTCATCTGCTTTTATTGATAGTGATTCACACACTTCCTTTATAAGATCTTGTATAATAAAATTTGTTTTGTACAACAATTGCTCGCCGCTTTCCAGCTTCGTTATTTCATCAAGATCATCTACCAGGTTAACAAGACGATCAATATTTCTGGAAGTATTGTTTAAAAATTTTGTGTTTACATCAGGGTTATTCATAGCGCCGTTTATAAGTGTATCCACATAGCCTTGTATAGCAAAAATGGGTGTCTTTAGCTCATGCGAAAGATTGAGCAAAAACTCTTTACGGTAGTCTTCGTTTTTTCGCAGCAATTCTATTTCTTCTTTGTGCTGTGCGGCCCATTGCTCCACATCTTCGCTTACTTCTTCTATAGATTTTTGGGGTAAAATATTTTTATAATAAAACTCTTCACGCTTACTTGCTTTGGTTTGGTAAATAAGTTTGTAGATGATCTTTATTTTTCTATAAATAAACCTTTGCACCAGCAAGTAAGTAAGCGTGTACGATATAAGGCTAAGTAAAACAAATACAATTAAAGCCGCCAGATAATGTTCTTCATAAAAGTAAACACACAAGCCGCCTGTAATGCCTACCGGCAAACAAATGATAGCAGCAACCTGCTGCGGAGAAAAGTTTTTATCAGAAAACATGAACCCTTAATTAGCAAATTCGATAATTAGCAAATATGAAACGAGTTTAATTTTCACATTATTTAATTTTCACATTTTGAAATTAGATCACCAGCCAAGTATCCACGCAAATATCAAAGGAGCTACAATGGTGGCATCGCTTTCTACAATAAACTTCGGGGTATGAATATCCAATTTGCCCCAGGTAATTTTTTCATTAGGAACTGCGCCTGAATAAGAACCGTAAGAAGTGGTTGAGTCTGAAATCTGGCAAAAATAACTCCAGAAGGGAACGTCGTGCCACTCCAAATCCTGGTACATCATGGGCACCACGCAAATGGGAAAATCGCCGGCAATGCCACCACCGATCTGGAAAAAGCCAACGCCTTTTCCCGCTGAATTTTTTCTATACCAGTCGCTCAATTCCACCATGTATTCAATACCGCTCTTCATGGTAGCTGCCTTCAATTCTTTTTTAATTACATAAGATGCGAAGATATTTCCCATGGTGCTGTCCTCCCAGCCCGGCACAACTATCGGGATATTCTTTTGTGCCGCAGCCAGCATCCAGCTATTCTTTGGGTCTATCTCATAATGCTGCTCCAGCACGCCACTCAGCAACATTTTATACATGTATTCATGCGGAAAATATCTTTCATTTTTATCATCCGCATCTTTCCATATTTTATAAATGTGCTGTTGTATTCTTCTGAAAGCTTCTTCTTCTGGTATGCAGGTATCGGTTACTCTGTTGTAGTGATTTTCTAACAAATCCCATTCTTCTTTGGGGCTAAGATCACGGTAATTGGGCACACGCTTATAATGGCTGTGTGCCACAAGGTTCATAATATCTTCTTCAAGGTTGGCGCCGGTGCAACTGATAATAGAAACCTTATCCTGCCTGATCATTTCAGCAAAAGAAATCCCCAGCTCCGCCGTACTCATAGCGCCGGCAAGCGTTACCATCATTTTGCCGCCTTCATCTATATGTGCCACATATCCTTTGGCTGCATCCATTAATGCGGCTGCATTAAAATGCCTGTAATGATGCTCTATAAATTGTGAAACAGGTCCTTTATTCATGTGTGTTTTTTATAGTACAAAAGTAATTTTTTAAAATGTTTTTTTATCAATGATAATGTGTGCAGTAAACGGTATATAATAAAAACGTTTATGAAAACTTTGCACCCCTTTTCCCTAAATCGTTTATGGTCTTACATTTCAGGCTGCCGCCAATATTTGTTTTGGAAAAATCAAAGCATTGCTTTTACATTTGCAGCGAAATTGGTTTCCGGCTTAAACCCGGAATTAAAATGGGAATCCGGTTAAATTCCGGAGCTATCCCCGTAGCTGTAAAAAGCCCCTGATCCTTTGCAGGAAAAGGAAATCTTAAATCTTTCGCCACTGTTCGCTCCGGCGGGCGGGAAGGCATTTAAGATGCTTTGAGCCAGAAGACCTGCCTTTTTCATTAACAATCATTCAAAGCTTTCGGGTGAAAGGCATGGAATGTAAACGCTGCAGAGCATTTATATTTCTTTCTTTTTTATTAACCGGAAGCAGTCACAACAAAAAATTTTTTATAATGAAAAAAGGAATTTTTATTGCGGCTGCTGTTATTTTCAGCAGTTACGCTCAGGCACAACAAGTGCAATCAAAACAAGACTCTGCTTCTAAAACCTTGGAGGATGTAGTTGTAACTGCAAACAAGTTTCCTCAAAAGCAAAGTGAGACTGGAAAAGTGATTATTGTAATTGACAAAGCAACATTGGAAAAAAGCGAAGGAAAAACGGTGGGACAAATTTTAAATGAACAGGCAGGCATTATTGTAAACGGTTCGCTTAATAACTTTGGAACCAACCAAACGGTGTATGTTCGGGGCGCAGGCTCGGGCAGAACGTTGATTACAGTGGATGGCGTACCGGTAAACGATCCATCATTAATTGACAATAGCTTCGATCTCAATCTTATTTCGGTAGATAACATTGAGCGAATAGAAATTTGCAAGGGAGCGCAATCAACTTTGTATGGCTCGGATGCCATTGCGGGAGTTATCAATATCATCACTGTTAATCCAAACGTTACAAAGCCGCTCAATTTAAAGGCAACGCTCGCTGGCGGAAGCTTCGGCACTTATAAATATAATTTTCAGTTGTTTGGAAAGCTTGCCAATAAATTGGTTTATAATATCCGGTATACACATTTAAGCAGTCATGGTTTTTCTTCTGCTTACGATTCTACAGGAAAAAGCAATTTTGATAATGATGGCTACCGCAATGATGCACTTAGCGGAAACGTTTCCTGGAGCGTATCGCATCAATTTACTTTGAAAGGATTTGTACAATACAGTGATTATAAAACTGATTTGGATGCTGGCGCTTTCACTGATGCAAAAGATTATACCAGCACAAATAAAAATCTGATGCTTGGCTCCGGATTCACTTATAAAGTTTCGGGCACAACTATCACCGGAAACTATTATTATAATACTTCAAAAAGATATTTATTGGAAGACAGTGTTTTCGGGCAATATTACTACAGCGATCTTTACAAGGGGAAATCCCAGTATGCGGAGGTATTTGCCAATTCAAAGTTGTCGTCAGAATTTACATGGTTAAATGGAGTAGATTATCATTATTCATCCATGAACGAGCTAAGCAATTATGGAAAATTTGACGATACCTCTGTGAATCAGAAATCGGTTTACAGTTCACTTTTTTATGCCGGCAAATCCGGTTTTAATGCAGAGCTTGGTGGCCGTTTAAACCATCATTCACGTTATGGAAATAATTTTACTTATACCATAAATCCTTCTTTTGTTTTTGATAATAACTGGAAGATATATGCCAGTGTTTCAACAGGTTTTAAAGCGCCGACTTTGTATGAGTTGTATTCAGTATATGGCGATCCAAATCTTAAAGCGGAAAAATCTACAAATTATGAAGGCGGTTTTCAATTTAATAATGCTGCAATTAATTCCCGCATTACCTACTTCTACAGAAAAATAATTAACGGACTGGATTATGATTACATGAAAAATCTATATTTTAATTTTGATAAAGAAAAAGATCAGGGCATCGAATGGGAAAATAAAATACAACTCACCAGTATATTTTCTTTAACTGCGAATTATACATTCCTGAAAGCAAAAGAAGAAACGCAAAGCCGCACTGCGTATGCCTTTGACACCACAAATTATGCCTACTCTTTTAATGCCGATACTACCTATCATTATTCTTTGCGCAAACCTGTGAACACAATAAACTTTACATTAAATATACAGGCAACTAAAAATTGGTTACTGAATGTGAGCGCACATTATGAAAGCAAGCGTTATGATGCTGCGTTCGCACAAGCTGATGTAGCGCTTGCATCATTTGTTATTTTTAATGCCTACACTGAATATAATTTTAGTAAAAAGATAAAGCTGTTTGTTGATGTTAAAAATATTACCGGTAAAAAGTTCTTTACCATTTATGGTTATAATTCAATACCAGCTATGTTTATGGCGGGCATCACTTTAAAGCTTTGATTTTTGTTTAGCGTAGATCAATAGCAACAGGCAAAGCCTTTGTAAAAATCTGAAAGTCTTTACGACTCTATAAATTTATATCGGATTGTGGCCTTAGCCTGAGCGCTATTTTATTACCTTCGCAAAAAATAATAATGGCTGATTTTGGCAACATTTCGGGTAATGAAACCATTACTATTTCATTCACGCTTTTTGCGGTGATAGATATGCTTGGTTCCATCCCTGTTTTAATTGCTTTGAAAGATAAGATGGGCGGCACTATCCGCTCAACGCAGGCCACTATTGCTTCCGGGGCCTTTATGATCTTGTTTTTATTTGTAGGCCAGCCCTTTTTAAAATTGCTTGGGCTGGATGTGCAATCATTTGCGGTGGCAGGCAGCATTGTTATTTTTATCATTGGACTTGAAATGATTCTTGGGCTTGACCTGTTTAAGCCAGATAACAACCCCAAGAGCGGAAGCGTGGTGCCTATTGCGTTTCCGCTGATAGCAGGCTCGGGCACACTTACCACCATCATGTCGCTTAAAGCAAATTATCATGATATAAATATTCTCATTGGCATACTTATAAACTGCCTGGTAATATTTTTGGTGCTTACTTCGCTTAAATGGATAGAGCGTGCGCTTGGCCCCAATGGATTGATTGTAGTAAGGAAATTTTTTGGTGTTATTTTACTTGCCATAGCGGTAAAAATATTTGCAAGCAATCTTGCGCAGTTTGGTAAATAATAATAGATTTTTTTAAAGAAAATAGATTGTACGTTTTTGTCAAACCTGGACATAATAATGGCCTCGTAGTATAATGGATAGTATGAGAGTTTCCGAAGCTCCAGATACAGGTTCGATTCCTGTCGAGGCTACTAAACCGGAAGGAGTGGAGATTGAAACCTTTTCGTTTGATTGTTGTTGTCAATTCGTTGTTAATATGACAGATAAGTCGGACTGCTTCATTGATCCGAGGAGTTCGATATTGCGTTCCGTAATTAAAACAGCATGAATTTTAAAATTGATTTACTTCCTCCTTCGTCTGAAATTGAAACTAAGGCTGTATTAAAGCAATTAAATGCGGCTCACCGTTACCTTGCATTACTTAATGGCAAGTGTGCATCCATTCCAAATGAAAATATATTAATTAATACATTGGCATTGCAGGAAGCAAAAGAAAGTTCTGCCATAGAAAATATAATTACAACACATGATGAATTATATAAAGCTCAGTTATTTGAAGCTTACTTTAGTAACGCCTCGGCCAAAGAAGTAAATCGTTATGCAGAAGCTTTGAAAGAAGGATTTTCAACAATCCGAAAAAATAAATTGATTACCCACAAAACCATTCTTGATATTCAAAAACATCTTGAGCAGAATGATGCTGGGTACCGCCGCTTACCAGGAACTGCTTTAATAAATGACCGGACTGGTGAAACAGTTTATACCCCGCCTCAGGATTACGACACTATTCAAAATTTGATGGATAACCTTGTTGAGTTTATCAATTTGGAAGAAATGAGCGATATCGATCCATTAGTTAAAATGGCAATCATACATCATCGTTTTGAAACGGTGCATCCTTTTTATGACGGTAATGGTAGAACAGGTAGAATTATTAATATTTTATATTTGGTAAAAGAAGACCTTCTTTCATTGCCTATTTTATATCTAAGCCGTTACATTATTCAATACAAGGCAGATTATTATAAATTATTACAACAGGTTAGAAATGATGCTAATTGGGAACCATGGATTTTATATATTCTTAAAGGGGTAGAAGAAACTGCTAAACAAACGTTGCATTTAATTGAAGGCATTAAAAAATTGATGCAGGAATACAAAAATCGTTTACGCATAGAGCTTCCCAAAATTTACAGTCAGGATTTGCTCAATAACATTTTCAAGCACCCATACACTAAAATAGAGTTTTTAGAAAAAGATTTAACTGTAAAACGAAAAACGGCAGCCAAATATTTAAATCAATTAGTTGCCGCTGGCTTATTAGAAAAGGTAAAAATTGGTACCACCAATTTTTATATAAGTCAGCCATTATATAAATTTTTTATGGTAGGCATTCCCGTAGCACAGTCAGTTGAACCAATTAAAACTGTGACTAAAAGCGATTAATAACTTATACCAAATAGCTAAAATGGGTACAAATGAGTTGTCATATGTACCCCAAATCCCAAAATGGGTACATATAGTTTTTATTATGTACCTAAAAAAATTAAATTGGGTACATAGGAATTAAATAAAAAAATTTCTCATCATATTTTCGATACAGCAAGGTAATTAGGACTCACTCCTGATCTGAAAGATGCCAGCCTTGCAAATCGGTTAATTCTACTCAAAGCGACAATCTCCCGCTCGAGTTTCACTCCAACTAGTCCTCGTTTGCAACGATGACTGTTTCTTCAAAATCAAACGAGAACTAATTGGAGGGTCAGATAGATAGCGGGCTATAGCCGCACAGCACTCGCATCATTTCTATTTCATTTCTTCAAGTTCTTTTTGCATTCTGAACATTTCATCTCTGAGCCTTGCGGCTTCCATGAAGTCCAGATCCCGAGCGGCTTTTTCCATTTGCTGCTTAATATTTTTTATTGCTTTCTCCATTTGGGGAATGGTTTTGTACTGCGCCTGTTCTTCAGCAGCAACAGTTATTACATCGTCAACTGCATAAGCCGATCTTTCATTATACCCTTTTATATCAAGCACTGAAGTTTGCTTCATTATTTGTTCCACAGACTTCTTGATGGTTGTGGGGATTATGTTATGTTCAATGTTATAAGCAATTTGTTTTTCTCTTCTTCTGGTAGTTTCATCAATGGTTTTTTGCATACTTTCTGTGGTGATATCAGCATAAAAAATAACAAGGCCTTCTATGTTTCGGGCAGCCCTTCCGGCGGTTTGAGTGAGTGATCTTTCATTACGCAGAAAACCTTCTTTGTCCGCATCGAGAATGGCAACCAGCGAAACTTCCGGAAGATCAAGCCCTTCACGTAAAAGATTTACGCCAACCAACACATCTATTTCTCCAAGCCTCAGCTGGCGCAGTATTTCAACCCGGGCAAGTGTATCTACTTCACTATGTATATATTTTGATTTTATATTAATACGGTGTAAATATTTATCCATTTCTTCAGCCATGCGCTTGGTTAAAGTAGTTACTAACACACGGTCTCCTTTGGTTACCCTTTTATCAATTTCATCCAGCAGGTCGTCTATCTGATTTATGGAGGGACGTATTTCTATAGGAGGATCTAACAAGCCGGTTGGCCTTACCACCTGCTCTACCACTATGCCTCCGGTCTTTTCCAATTCAAAATCTCCTGGTGTGGCGCTCACGAAAACGGTTTGGTTAAGCATGTTTTCAAACTCATTAAAATTAAGCGGCCGGTTATCTAATGCAGAAGGCAAACGAAAGCCATAATCAACCAAAATCAGTTTTCTTGATCTGTCACCGCCGTACATTCCGCTTATCTGCGGAACCGTTTGATGGCTCTCATCAAGTATGCATAAAAAATCCGGGGGAAAATAATCCAGCAGGCAAAAAGGCCGTGTTCCTGGTTCTCTGCGGTCAAAAAATCTTGAATAGTTTTCTACGCCATTACAATAGCCCAGTTCGCGGATCATCTCAATATCATAATTAACGCGTTCAGATATTCTTTGCGCTTCTATGTATTTGCCACTGCTTTTGAAATATTCTGTTTGCCTTGCGGCTTCATCCTGTATCTCACACAATATTTGTTGTAGCTTGTCTTTGGGGGCGATGTATAAATTCGCAGGAAATATGGCAGCATCATGCACTTTAACTATACGCTTGCCGGAGCTGAGTTCCAGCGTTTCAATGCTTTCAATTTCATCCCCAAAAAAAGTAATGCGATAGCCGTTATCCATGTAGGGAAGATTGATGTCAACGGTATCACCTTTTACCCTGAAAGTGCCTCTTGCAAAATCACCTTGTGTGCGGGAGTACAAGCCATTTACCAAAGCATGTAAAAATCCCTGGCGACTAATGGTTTGGCCTTCTTTAATTCTTACAACGCCTGCTGCAAAATCCTTTGGATTACCAATGCCATAAATACAACTTACACTGGCTACAATAATTATATCCCTTCTTCCGGTTAATAATTGCGCCGTTGCCGCCAGGCGCAGCTTATCTAATTCTTCATTAATGCTTAAATCTTTTTCAATGTACACATCGCTTACGGGCATGTAGGCTTCCGGCTGGTAATAATCATAATAAGAAACAAAATAACCAACAGAATTTTCGGGGAAAAACTGGCGGAACTCGCCATACAACTGGGCTACAAGTGTTTTGTTATGGGTAAGAACAAGCGTGGGCCGCTGCACGTTTTGTATAACATTGGCCATGGTAAATGTTTTACCACTTCCGGTAACGCCCAGCAGGGTTTGATATTTTTCACCTTCAAGTATGCCTTGTGTCAATTGCTCAATGGCCTGTGGCTGATCGCCGGCAGGTTTATAATCCGACTGAAGTTGGAAAAGCATATTGCAATTTAATAAATGAAACAGTAAAACTTATGCAACAACAAAGAAGATAAAGCTTTTTAAAATACATCTTTCATTAAAATTTAAAATAATATAGCGGATAGTGCTATATAAAAAGCCATAAGATTTTCACTTATGGCTTATGCTTTTATTTTGTATAAAATTATCCTTCAAAGATCTGCTGCTCATCTCTTTCGTCTACAGGTATTTTCTTTATAAAATCATCATAACCGTCATCGCCATGATCGCTGTAAACGCCGTAAGCATCCATACTGTAGCCCACAAGGCCATCATTTGCTTCCAGCAAATAAATGATAGAAGAATCAGAAGGATCTGACTCACCTTCAAAACGGTAAGTACGAATGATCTTAAGATCTTCAGGATTATAATATTTATGATTGCCCGGCGTAAAGCCTTCGGGTGTCATTCTAAATTCGTTATCGTGTTTTTTTATGCGAAGCTTTTCTAATACAGTGCTTACTGTTGTCATCGGAATTTTTTCATCTACCATAATGTTAAGTTTAAGATGTTTAGCGAGACAAAATCTATACCCAATCATTTACGCCACATAAATATTTTATAGCGACTGGTATATTTTTATTTTATTATAAAGTGTTTTGCGGTCAATCTTGAGTATTTCTGCCGCGCGGGTTTTATTAAAATTTACTTCTTTAAGTACATTCATTATTGTATCATATTCTGCCTTTGCTGCAGCGTCTTTCAGGTCAACGTCCCGTGAAACAAATGTTGGGGTGTCTTCCTGCTTCGCAGGTGCTTCCACAGCCTTGGGATGTGCATTTGCACTCGTTATTTCCCATGGTAGAACTTTAGAATTTATTTTACCCGAAGGGGTAAGCAATGCTGCCCTGCGCACCACGTTTCTGAATTCTCGAAGATTGCCCGGCCAGTTATAATTGATAAACATTTCCATCACGTCGTCTTCATACCCCTCTACATTTTTATTAAGTTCAATATTAGTTTTATCAAGAAAAAAATCCGCAAATAAAGGTATATCGCCCTTGCGCTCCCGAAGCGGGGGAAGGTTTATAGAAAATTCATTAAAGCGATGATACAGATCCTCTCTGAACTTACCTTTTTTATAAGCATCCTGCAGGTTTTCGTTAGATGCTACAATGATCCTCACATCTACATCCATTTCCTTAGTGCCGCCCACTCTTTTATATTTTCTTTCCTGTATCACTCTTAATAATGCCGCCTGAATTTCCAAGGAAAGATTAACCACTTCATCCAAAAATAAAGTGCCACCGTTTGCCAGTTCAAAATGGCCTTCTTTATCTGTGGCTGCGCCGGTGAATGCGCCTTTTACATGCCCAAACAACTCACTGCCTGCAAGCTCTTTGGAAAGCGTGCCGCAATCCATTGCAATGAAAGGCTTTCCACGCCTGTTGCTGGTTTCGTGAATTGTTTTTGCTATCACTTCCTTGCCGGTGCCGCTTTCGCCATAAAGAATGATGCTATAATTTGTGCCCGAAACTATTTCTATCTGTGTGTACACTTTTGCCGTTTCTCCATCCTGGCCTATCAGGTATTCTTTATTTGGAGAAATAACATATTGCCTTTTATGCTTGGATATTTTATTAGAGCCGGCGGATTTAGCTTGGTCTTCATTTGGCGCATTCAGGGCTTTTTCTATCACATTAATCACTTCATCAGGTATCAATGGCTTGGTTATATAATCAAATGCTCCCAGCTTTATTACATCCACAGCAGTTTTTATGTCGGAATAGCCGGTGATAATAATAACGATTGTTTCCGGCCTTGCTTCCTTTATTTTTAATAAAACTTCTTTGCCATCTCTGTCGCCAAGGCGAAAATCGCAAAGCACAATATCAAAGTGCTCTTCTGCAAATCTTGCAAGGCCTTTTGCGCCACTTAAAGCCACTTCAGGCTCAAAACCTTTTTTAGAAAGAAAGCGGCTCAGAAGTGAACACATATCAAGATCGTCATCAATAATCAGGATTTTTTTCTTCATACATTTTTGTAAAATGGAGCGTAAAGTTAATTTAAATCTTTGTTTTTCAAATGAGGATCTGTTACATGTTTTTCAATAGTTACTACCCATTCTGCATATTCGTTTGGTAAAATTTTTCGCCCGTATAAATTCGCATATACTTTTGTACACTCAGCGCCAAGATATAACATGATGGAGCTGTAATACACCCACACCATTATAATTATAATAGAAGCAGCAGCGCCATATAAAGTAGTAAAATTGCTTTTACCCAAATAGAAACCGATACCCAGCTTGCCTAATGAAAAAAATATCGCAGTAATGAAACCTCCGAATAGCACATCTTTCCATTTTATTTTTGCATCGGGTAAAAGCTTAAACATTAGAGAAAATAAAAAGTTGGCTACAAGAAAAGAAATGACTGCTTCCGATACCTGGATGAAATAAACACTAAAATGATGCAAATACCGGCCAATAAAATTACCAAATGCTGAAAGGATAGTATTGAGCACGAGAGATAATATAATAATGATTCCTATACTTATAATAAGTGAGAAGGAAAGTATGCGTGTAAGAATCAGCTTCCACCATATTTTGTGCGATTTTACCCTGAGCCCCCATATTTTATTCAACGAATCCTGCACCTCTCCAAAAATACTGGTAGCTGCAATAAATAATATTACAATACTTATTACTGTGGTAAAAAAATTATTTCCTGTAAGGTGTATGTTTTTTATTATGTCTTGTATCTGTACTGCGGCGCTATTTCCCACCAGGTCTTTCAATTGTTTATATACTTGCCCGTTTACTGCCTCTTTACCAAAAAAAATTCCTGAAAGTGTGGAGATGATAACCAGCAGCGGCGCCATAGCAAATACAGTATAATATGCAAGCGATGCGCTGTATTTTAAAATATTGTCTGCAGCAAATTCTTTAAAAACATCCATGATGTATTCCCAAATTTTATGCAGTCTTTTCCTCATCAGTGAATGTTGAAATGTTTATGGGGTAAAGTTAAAATATAATATGGCGAAATATATTCTGGATCAAAAATGATTTTTAATAAAACCGGTAAGCTTAACATGAAAATTGCGGAAGGAACGTAATGGCAGGCTAATTGCCTTAAGGTTATGAGGACAGTGAGTTTGAATTAATTAATTTGTCGTGAAACCATCAGATCCGAACACAGAAGAAAAGATAATGATAATAGAAGATGAAAAAGATCTTTGTTTTTTATTATGTACTGCTTTGAAAAATAATAATATAAAAACACAATGCGCGCATTCGATAAGTGAAGCAAAAAGAACGATAAATGATATACAGCCATCCATAGTGTTTTTAGATAATAATTTACCTGATGGCCAAGGGCCGGATTTTATACCTGTTGTAAAAAGAAATTTTCCGCTTGCAAAAATTATAATGATAACCGCATACGATTCTTCATCGGATATTAAATCAGCTTTTACCTTGGGTGCAGATTATTTTATTAGTAAGCCTTTTAATACATCTGCAATAAACAATGTTTTGGCGATGGTTCATACACATGATTTTAAAAAAGCTATATAACCTTTGGCCGTAGAGCGATTTCCACAGCATCGGATGATAATAAAAATAATAAAGTTTAAGTTTGGGGTTGCTTTATAAATTTCCTTTCTTTACCCAAATAAAAATTGGCAAACTTTTATATAGTAATTTGTAAACATTTCAAACCTTAAAATTTACAACATGGGAAACTTATTGTACCTGATCGCAGTAATTCTTATAATAGTCTGGATCTTTGGCGCCTTCGTAACTCCATTTGGCGGCAACCTTATTCACATCTTATTAGTAATTGCAGTAATTGCCATTTTATTGAGAATAATAAGAGGAGCATAATATTTTAACTTTTAAAAACTATAAAAATGGAAAGCTGGAAATTAAAACTACAAGGTGATTGGAATGAAGCCAAAGGCAAAATTAAAAAGGCTTACGCTGATCTTACAGATGATGATTTGAAACGTGAAGATGGCAAAGATGATGAACTGGTAGGCAGGCTTCAACAAAAGCTGGGTAAAACAAAAGATGAAGTTGTAAGCTGGATAGAAAAGCTTTAACTTCTTTTATTAAAACAATTTAACCCTCATCAATTGATTGTATGAGGGTTTTGCTTTTATAAAATAACGCTCTGATTCTTATATAAACCAGCAATAAATTTCTAAACGAAATTAAAAGTGATAATAAATGTGGTTCCTTGCCCGGGCGCTGTTTCCACATTTATTTTAGCATGGTGTGCAAATATTATATTTTGTGTGTTGGTAAGCCCAAGCCCTGTGCCTTTTTGCTTTGTAGTAAAATAAGGCTCAAACAACCGCAGCTGGTCTTCTTTCGACATTCCTTTCCCGGTGTCGCTTATTTTTACCACACATTTTTCATTTATTACTTCTGTTGAAATACCAAGCTTTCCGTTTTCTTCCATAGCTTCTATGGCATTTACATAAATATTTAAGAAAGCAATCTTTATTTTTTCAACATCCGCAAGAACGGAGCAAAAGCTTTTATCATAGTTTTTTACTATTGTTATCTGCTTTAATTCTATCCTGTCCATAGCATATTCCAGGCTGCTATCGAGCAGATCATTTACAGAAATTTTTACAAAGCTGAGATCAGCAGTTCTGGTTGCATTAAGCAGATCGCTTATAAGCTGGTTAATGCGGTTGCTGTTTCGTGCAATCATTTCAAACAGCATATCACTGTCTTTCCCGGCCGGTATTTCAAGTTTCAATTGTTCTGCCGCAAGGTTAATGTTAGTTAAAGGATTTCTGACCTCATGAGCAATAGTTCTTGAAATTCTTCCTGTGGCGGCAAACTTTTCTATATTTCTTAGCTCAATAAGCTCAAGGTTAAGCGCCGCTAATTCTTTCACGCGCATCTCAAGCTGCTCACGGTATTGTGATGCTTTCTCGCTTGCCTCCCGCCTTGCATTACTTTCTTTTGTAAAAGTAGACAGTGAATAAAGTGTAAGTAATATAGCTGCAATAAGGGATATAAGTGTAAATGCTTTTATATTGGTTGAGTAGTCAATTACCTTTCCCGTTCTTTGTTTCCAAAGCATTCTTTCTTTATCCTGTATACGATTGGCAAAGGCTTCTGCTTTTGCCATCTTTACTACTCCTTCTTTTTTTTGGCTTAAAAAATTTTTTGTAATGGTATGCGTGGAATCGAAAATTGCGAAAAAGTTTTCAATGCCTGCATATTTACTATTCAATAAAGTTCGTAAGGAATCCATGTCTTTTTCAAGTTCCGCATTATCGCTAAGCAACTGTTTTGTATTATTAAATGCAGAATCGGCCTTATGCCGGCTTATGTTATAGCGGGTAATAAATTCCGGATTGTTTGATACAAAATAGCCGCGCGATGCCGACTCGCATTGTGTTACAAAAGCTATAATATTATCGAGGCTGTGTATTATTTCGTTGGAATGGTTTACCAGGTTTGATTGCTTTAAAAGCTTTTGCGCCGATACATAAGAAACGATGTAGGAGACAAGTAATATAATAAATGCAAGAAGATAGCCCCAGCGCGTTCTGTCTGCAATTTTATCAACGGAGCTTTTAATCATACTAAGGGTTAAAAATTTCTCTAAAACACAGTGTGTATTTAGTAAGATTTCGTAAGATGAGTTTTATACATAAATGAAAATGTGTATAAAAAAAATCTGCTTATAAAAATAAGCAGATAAACGCTTAATAAAACAAAAACAATAAGATTTTAGCTTTTGCCGGCTCTGCTTATAAGCCAAAAGATAAGCGCTACTATAACAACGACTATAATAATGCCTACCCAAACGCCGGCTTTAAAAATGCTTCCAACTGCCTGGCAGCTGCTAAGTGTAACAGCCATTACTATCATCGCAAATACGATAGACCGAAAGTTTACTTTGTTCATATTTGTTGTTTTAAAATTAATAAAGTCTTTTTGAACGATTTAAAAAAAGGGCTTATAAGAGCCCCTTCATTTATTACACAGTTTTTTACAAATATATTTTTATTCAACCTCTTCGGCTGCTTCCATGTTTATATTATTTTCTGCAACTTTTGTAAGCGCTTCATCAGTTTCCTTTTCTTCCTGCAGGGTTTTATATAAGATATCTGCAATATCATTAAGCTTTAATGTTTTCGCAAGTGTGGTAAGTGAGCCATAAGTAGCAATTTCATAATGCTCCACTTTTTGCGCTGCCAATATAATACCTACATCACGTGTTACAGTACCCTTTTCTGTTTCACTTATAATTTCCTCGCCTTCTTTGGTTATGCCGCTCATTGCCTCGCATTTTTTTGCCTGCGGTGTTTTGTTCAAAAGGCCAAAAACCTGCTCTAATCTTTCTACATGGGTTTTAGTCACTTCAAGATGTTCAGAAATCGCATCTTTCAGCTCCTGCGTAGTGGCAGCCTTTTCCATTTTTGGTAGTGTTTTTACCAGGTGTTTTTCTGCCCAGTAAATATCCTTTAGCTCTCCTATAAAAAATTCCTGGAGTAAAGAATGATCGCCCTTCAAGCCGCTCTTTTTATCAGATGCCTGCTTGCTTGTTTTAGTTGTGTTTGCCATTTTTATTTTTTTTTATAATGTGATTAATGGTAACATCAACTTAATTATTATGCCAGAAAGCATAAGTGATGCATTCCAGATTTTTTTATTTTAAAAAACCTTTTATGGAAATTAAAGCAACAGCATACTGTGTAGTTGTACAGGATTTGGGAAAAAAAATACTCGCAACTTACAGTAAAGCATATCAAATTCACATAAAGAATTGTAAAAAACCCTTGCCTGCACGTGGTTTCAGGCTGTTGCAATATTTTTTATTTTATTGGCAGCATATTTTATATAAGCATCTTTATTATAAAATAAAATAATCTATTTAAAATTTAAAACAACAAACTATGAGCTCAGGTAAAGTATTAGCAAGTGTGCTGGCAGGTGCCGCCGCCGGCGTTATTTTAGGCATTTTATTCGCCCCGGATAAAGGAACAGAAACCCGCAGAAAAATAGCAGAAAAGGGATCTGATCTCGCAGGTTCGGTAAAAGATAAATACAATGAGTATGCAGATACTATTTCTGATAAATATGATTCTGCAAAACAAAAATTATCAGGCTATGTTGCTGAAGGAAAAGAAAAAGGGAAAGAGTTTTTAAATCAGGCAACTGATAAAGCAAATAACATGAATCAGGATGTAAGAAGTTCTATGAATTCTTAATCTTTTATTTTTAAAATTAGCCCGGTAACAAGAAATGGAAACGAAACCCACCAACGTTGAAGAATTGTTTCATAAAATGAAGTCGTACACTGATGTACGGATAAATTTATTAAAGCTCCAGGCTATTAATAAAATATCCGGTTTTATGTCAGCAGCTATAACCATAGTTATTGTAAGCATACTTTTTTTATTTGTATTAATATGCCTCACTATAGGCCTGGCCTTAGTTATAAGTCATATTACAGGAAATGCGTTTGTTGGGTTTTTCGCAGTAGCAGGTCTTTATATTATTATCGGGCTTCTTTTATTTTTTCTGCGGAAAAAGATAATAAAAACTCCTATTAGCAACATGTTGATCAAAAGTTTTTTTAAATAATAATATTATGGCTGAAGAGCAAACAGCTGAAGAAAAATTAGAGGAAATAGCCAGCACAAGCGACCTGGAAAAAGCTATTAAAAGGCTTGAAGCACGAAAATTATTGCTTGAAGAAGACTTGAAAGCTGACTTTCACGTGGTTCTTGAAAGCCTTAAGCCTGCTAATATTTTGAAGCACACTATTCACGAAGTGCAGGAGTCTACACCACTCAAGCATAATCTTCTAAAAGTCGCTGTCGGTTTGGGTGCAGGATATTTTTCAAGAAAACTTGTAATTGGTAAATCTGCAGGGATCGTGAAAAAGGCGCTTGGCACTGCGCTGCAATATGGTATTACTAATTTTGTTGCCAAAAAGAATAAAGGCGCTGAAAACAACTGGACAGCGTCAAATGAAGGCAACAAGAAAAGCCTTTTAAAAAGAATATTTTCTATATAAAGAATTACAATAAATAAGCATATTTTCTTTGAGAGTGAAGCCCGATATATATCGGGTTTTTTTATTTGTAAAAGTTATAAGGTTAATAAAGCCAGCAAGAAATAAGGCAATTTTCTATACTATTTATACAAGAGGAATCGTTTATAAGAAAACCCTTACCTATGATAGTTAAAGAAATAGTTTGTGAACTGCTTATTGCCACACACCTCATTCTTTTTTTACAATCAAAAAAGAAATTTAAACTATAACATTCAGCTATTATTTTTTTTGTGTAACAAAAGATGCCTTTATATCTTCACAAGAAAATAGATAATGCCCACCGAACAATACCACGAGCCAGCCAATGAGCTTTCTCAATCAATAAGAACCTTTGCAAGAATGATCACAGGATTGACTGAAGAAGCCGATGCTATAAACTGGTATGAGCAAAGAATAAGCGTTGAAAAAGATAAAGATGCCAAAGCCATTATGATAGATGCGCAAAAAGAAGAGTTCAAACACTTTTGTATGGATCTGGAATATTTGCTACGCCAGAAAAAAGATTGGCGAGTACTGGCTGAAAGCATAATCGGCAGGCCGGGCGATATAGTGGAAAATGCTGAAAATGGTGAGAAAAAAGTTGACTAAGGCCTCCCGGTATTTATTTCATTTAATATATTTTTAATTCGCTCATCCACACTTTCAAACGGGGTGTAGCCTTCTGTAAGCCAATAAAATTTCGTATCACTTGTTTGCATAAACACCGCAGGAAAACCCGTTACGTTTAGTTGCTTGCATAATGCAAATTCATAGTGCGCCTGCTCTTTATACTCTTCATCATGAAGCTTTTCATAAAAATCTTCTGTATCTATATTATATTTTTCGAGCAATAAAAAGTAAGCTGCATCATCAGTTAAATCACGGCCTTCAAAGTGTAAGGCATATTGCATGTCGGCGGCAAAGCTCAGTTGCTGTTCAGGAAAATATTCTTTGAAAACGCACAACGCAATGGCAGGCTTTTCCGAATTAGGAAACCAATCGCTCTGCTCCGGATGTTTAATGTGCCATAAATAATCTTCACCAAATTTTACGCCCGTTACCTCTTCCACACGCTTATAGTTTTGATCAATATATTTTGCTGTAGCGCCTATGGATACAGGTTCTTCAGGCAATATCATACCTCCGGAAAGCACTTCAAATTCCATTTCATTTTTATATGCTGACTGTATTTTTTTCATTACTTCGCTAAAGCCATAGCACCATCCGCAATATGCGTCGTAACAATAAATTAGTGTTGGATTCATTTTTCTATTGGCTATTTATAAATTATTCACCATTCACTATTGACAGTTCACGAAGATACCGCTCAATATATTCTTCTTTCTTTTTAAGCTTGTATTGCATAATAAAACGGGGATGAGGCAAAGGAATTATTTTATCAAAAAAATTAATTTCATTATTCAGCTTACATAAATATTTATAGTTTTTGTCTTCGCCAAGGCAAAAGGCAATGTTAGTATTCATGCCAAAGCTTATTTGTTTTTTGTTGCAATCAATTACAAAACCTTTTATGTTTTCCTGCAATAATTTATCATCGTAATAGTTCATATTTTTTCCATGTTTTGTAAAGCCAAGCGGGCTTACTGCGCTGAAGTAAAAGCTTTTATAAAACGCATCAACGCCGCCATAAGCTTTAATCATATCGTAAATAAAAACAGAAGACAATTCGATCCTTTTATCAAATGAATTTTTTATACCGCATTCTTGCTCAAGGCGTATCGGATCAGTAAACGGGATGCCGGTAACACCTGCGCCAAATCTGCCTGGATTAATGCCAATGATCATGCACCTTTTTAAATTATCATTATAATATTTTGTATAAAAATTTTTGCAGAGATCGAACGCAGCATTGTCTTTGAACGGGTTCATTACTTCTACATCTTTTGGAAGCTGCACCTGTAAATCGAGGCTTTGTAAAAAGGAAAGAATTTTATCAGACAAATTCATATTCATTCATCTTCTTTTTTGAAGAAGATTTTACAGCCTCAAATTTATCATCATAATCTTTACGAATGGTTTTCATCCATCTGTCCCACCAAAGAAAATATAATCCATAATTACCCTTAAAGTATTGGTGATGCTGGTTATGATTTACGGAGGTGTTGATCCACTTGCCAATGCGGTTTTTATTAAAACCTTTAGGATATAATTCATAGCCGAGATGACCATAAACATTATACATAAGCATTATAAAAAGAAGATGCCAAGGTGCAGCCCGGTTACAGGAATGGTGAAAAGAAATATTGCAAAAATACCCGCTTCCACCACTGCCTCCAGCGGGTGAAACGCATAAGCAGCCCACGGTGAAGGGTTGATAGAATGATGGTGAACCAAATGAAAAAGTCTGAACAATTTTTTATGGTGCATCAACCGGTGTGTCCAATAAAAATAAGCATCGTGCACAAGAAACATTAAAGGAAAAGCCAGAAAGAAATAAAGCCCGCCATATTGCTTTATATCTGTATAAAACAGCGTGTGCTTTTTTATGCCGGGAGTGCCAAGTATCAATAAAGGAACAAAAGCAAATATGCAAATAGTAAGAATGGAATATCCTATTTCTCTTGCATAATCTTTATTACGTGGAAACTTTTTTTGAATCTTTTTATGGCTAATTTTTTTCTTAATCAAAAAGTAAAATATAAGAAATGCAAGCCCTGCAATAACAAAATATCTTGTACCAATTTTTTCTAAATAAAAAAAATATTTTGTCCAGTTCATAAAGTTGAGAGTTCTATTAATTCTTTCTTAATGCGCTTCCAGCCAGTTGTCTCCAACGCCAATCTCTGCATCCGAAGGCACGCCATTAGGCAGTAACATTGCAGTTTGCATACATTCAATAATGATTGGTTTTATGGTATCCACTTCACTTTTATGCGCATCAAAAACCAACTCATCATGCACTTGCATAATCATCCTTGATTTAAAATTTTGTTTTTTAAACTCATCATGAATTTTTATCATGGCAAGCTTTATCATATCTGCAGCGGTGCCTTGTATCGGTGAGTTGATGGCATTTCTTTCGGCATAACCACGCACGGTAAAGTTAGTTGAGTTAATATCTTTAAGCCAGCGCTTGCGACCCATGAGCGTTTGCACATAACCGTTGGTCTTGCAAAAATTGATGGAATCATTCATGTATTTTGGAATGTTGGCAAATTGTTTTCTATAATTATCAATAATTTCTTTTGCCTCACTTCTTGAAATGCTCAAATTTTCTGCAAGCCCAAAAGCGCCCTGCCCGTAAATAATTCCAAAGTTTACGCTCTTGGCTTTGTACCGCATTTCTTTTGTTACATCATCTTCTTCCACATTAAAAACTTTTGCAGCGGTTGCTGTATGAATGTCTTTCTTGTCTTTAAAAGCCGCACACATGGCGGGGTCGCCACTTATAGCCGCCACTATTCTTAATTCTATTTGAGAATAATCTGCGGAAATAATTACGTGATCAGTATCCCGTGGAATAAATGCTTTACGAATTTCCCTTCCTCTTTCTGTTCTTATCGGTATGTTTTGAAGGTTAGGATTGTTACTGCTTAATCTTCCGGTAACTGCAATCGCTTGCCCATAGCACGTATGCACCCTGTTAGTTTTTTTATTGATGATCTGCGGTAAGGCATCCACATAAGTTGATTTTAATTTAGTAAGCTCTCTGAAATTTAAAATGTCTTCCACAATAGGATTTTCTTTTGCCAGCTTAATCAACACATCTTCGCCGGTGGAATGCTGGCCGCTCTTTGTTTTCTTTCCTTTATCTAATTGTAATTTTTCAAATAAAACTTCTCCTAATTGTTTTGGCGAAGCCAGATTAAATTTTATACCGGCCTGCGCAAACACGCTCTGCTCGCACCTTGCAGCTTCCTTCTCTAATTCTTCAGAGTACACATTTAAAAAATTCATATCCACTTTTACGCCTTCGTATTCCATGTCGGCCAGCACTTTTACTAAAGGCGTTTCCACTTCATTAAAAACTTTTTCAACCTGTTTTGTTTTTAGATGTGGAACAAAAATGTTTTTTAATTGCCGGGTTATATCGGCATCTTCCACTGCATATTCTTTAACCTTTTCAACTTCCACCTCACGCATGGTTCCCTGCGACTTTCCTTTTTTCCCAATTAATTCTGTTATAGAAACAGGAAGATAGCCGAGGTACTGAGCGCTTAGCAAATCCATATTGCGCCTGCCTTCGCTTTCAATAACATAATGCGCAAGCATGGTATCAAAAACTTTTCCTTTAAGCTCAAAGCCGTACCACTTCAGCATTAGTATATCATACTTAATATTCTGGCCAATCCAAACTTTGCTTTCATCATCAAATAAATTTTTAAAATGATTAAGTATATGAATAACTGTTTCTGCATCTTCGGGAACAGGAACGTAGTAGCCTTCTGCATCTGCAAATGAAAAGCTTACACCAACCAGCTCTGCTTCGTTGGCATCAAGATGGTTTGTTTCTGTATCGAAAGAGATCTCATTTTCAGCAGATAATTTTTTTACTAACTCAATAATGGCTTCGTCACCCTCAACTAAATAATAATTATGAGGTGTGTTGAGAATATTTTTATCAGCAGCAAGGCCTTTTTCTTCTTTAGCTTCTTTTTCTTCTTCGGGCTTTGGAATAGGCATTTCCATTGCGTTTCCGAAGAGGTCGGTTTGTATCACCTGCTTCTCAATAACAAACACATTGTATTCATCACCCAATATTCTTTTGCCAAGTGTTTTAAATTCAAACTCTGCGAAAAGGTCTTTTAGCACTTCAGTGTTATAAGCTTTTACTCTAAAATTTTCTTCATGAAACTTGCAGGGAACATCGGTAATAATGGTTGCCAGTTTTTTACTCATCATGGCAGCTTCTTTACCTACCCTTATTTTTTCTCCTAAAGCGCCTTTTATGTTTTCAGCATCTGCTAATACGTTTTCAATAGTTTCGTACTGTGCTAATAATTTAGAAGCAGTTTTTTCACCAATGCCAGCAATGCCGGGAATATTATCAACGGCATCGCCCATTAAACCCAGTATATCAATTACCTGGCTTACGTTTTTTATTGCCCATTTATCGCATACTTCTTTTGGCCCCATTATTTCGAACTTGCCGCCCTGGTAGCCGGGTTTATAAATTTTTATTTTATCGGTAACGAGCTGGCCAAAATCTTTATCCGGCGTTACCATAAAAACTTCGTAGCCTTCTTTTTCTGCCTGCTGCGCAAGGCCGCCAATAAGGTCATCGGCTTCGTAGCCGTCACATTCTACAACGGGTAAATTAAACCCTTCAATTATTTTTTTTATATCAGGAATAGAAGCCAGTAAATCTTCTGGCGCTTCCTGCCTGTTTGCTTTATAAGCTTCAAAGTCAGTGTGTCTTTCTGTGGGCTGCCATGTATCGAAAGCCACCGCAAGGTGGGTAGGTTTTTCTTTGCTTAGCAGATCAAATAACGTATTGGTAAAGCCAAACTGTGCATTGGTATTTTTGCCTTTTGAAGTAATGATCGGGCTGCGGATTAAGGCATAATACGCACGATAAATAAGCGCCATTGCATCGAGTAGAAAAAGTTTTTTTTCCATGGAACAAATGTAAAAGAAAGCGTGGTTGCGGCAAAGATTAAAAGCTTTAAGAATTATTAAGATTAAGAAAATCCTGTAATTTTAAGTATGGAAGTAAAAGAACCTGCTCATGCTTATAATAAAAAGTTCTACTCTATTGAGGAGTATCTTTTAATGGAAAATGAAGCAGTTGAAAAGCACGAGTATTACAAAGGTGAAATATTTGCCATGGCTGGTGCGGAAGTCAGGCATAATATTATTTCCATTAACCTTATTGCACTTTTGTACAATGCACTGAAAGGTAAAAGTTGCCAGCCCTTCGGCAGCGATATGAGAATTCATATTCCTGAAAACACTTTATTTACTTACCCTAATATTTCTGTTATTTGCGGTCGTTTAACAAGTTTAAAAAAAGATGAAAATACCTTTTCCAATCCAACAGTAATTATTGAAATACTTTCTCCGTCTACCAGAAATTATGATCGTGGCCTAAAATTTATGTTGTACCGTGCTATTCCTACATTAAAAGAATATTTACTTGTTGATGCCGAAGCAATTCACGCAGAACATTTTGCTATTAATAAAGAAGGGCTTTGGCAGCTGAAAGAATATTCCAATACTACCGATAAAATTATTTTTGAATCGCTGGGAGTAACATTGCCGCTGAAAGATGTGTATGACAGGTGTGAACTATAAAATGCAAAAATTGTAAAAATAGATTAAACTTCCCTTTACAAAATTGAGCGTTGCAAAAGATTATCTTTAAAATCTTGAGTTTATATAATATGGCAACATCGCCCGCCAGGTAGGCCAGTCGTGCTTCATATCGTTCCCCCAAATGTCCAGCTCATAATTGATGCCTTTATCATACAGCACTTTTGCGAACCTTCCGGATGCGCCGGGGTCTTCATAATCACCGCTGCCCGAAAGTATGTGTATATGATTGCTTTTTCTTATGTTACTTAAATACCACTCGTCTGTAAGGCCTGGCATATAATCCATTGGCGAATTATAAAATACCTGTTCATCATTATAACCTTTTGTGTATTCATGTAAATCGTATACGCCACTCATGGCTACAACACCGTTAATAAGGTCCGGTCTTTTTAAAAACAAATTCATACTGTGCAGCGCTCCGAAGCTGGCGCCACTAGTGATGATTGGCGTTTCCCACGATGTGCTGTTTTTTATAAAAGGTATCACTTCATTAAAAACATATTGGTTAAACTGGTTATGCCGGATAGCTTTGTGTTCTCCCAGCATATCGTTATTCATCCAGCTTTCGGTATTGATACTATTGATTGAAAAAACTTTTATTTTTCCTGCTTCAATAAAAGGTGCGATGGAATCAATTAATTGAAACCGTTCGTACTCGAGGTAATCTGCGGCAGCCGTAGGAATCAACAGCAATGCGAATCCATAATCACCATAAGTAACCACAGGCATCTCTCTGCTAAGCGATGGACTGTACCAGGACGTAAGCTCTCTTTTCATAATTTATAACATAATTAAATTTAAGTGCTCAATATTCTTGAAATGCTTATCAGCTGTTACAAAAGGAAGTTCTATCCACATAGCGGTAGCTACAATCAATGCATCAGGCAATTTCAATTTATTTTTATGTCTTAATGCAATTGCTCTTTCTTTAATCTTATTATTAATTGTAGGATTATAAAATCTTCAAGAATTGCCTGTGGTTGTTGTAATTCCTTTGGAGTAATCTCAAACCTTCCCTTCAGTTCCATTTCTGTAAATTCTGAAATGTATACCGTCGAATTAGCATAATTGGATAAACGTAGATCGCCTCCAATAAAATAAATAAATGCATTTGTATCAAAAACAACATTTGGAAGATTAAGACCATTCATTGCGCATCTTTTTTTGGTACTCCAAACCATCTATTGGCCACTTCATTTTGCCAAAATGCTTTGATATATTTTTCCTGCGCAAATCCTCTATTTTCTTGTTTAAATTTTTCAGCTGTTTGCTTGTAGGGTTTTTTGGAACCTTTATTACTGTTGCCATTGTTAACGTTTGTACATAAATTTATGGAAATCTTTATCAATCATTTTAAACGCGTTGCCAGCGTCTCTTTCACCCCTCCAAACCATTCATCTTTTAAAATGCTTAACACAATGCTGTCTCTTCGCTTGCCAGCTTCGCGTGTAGGCATATTGTTTCGCAAAATACCATCAACTTTGCAGCCGATAGATTTCATGGCAGCGATGCTTCGCTCATTATTATTATCTGCTCTAAACTCAACTCTTTCAAAGCCTTTTTCCTCAAAGGCAAATTGCAATAGCAAATATTTGCAGTGCCTGTTTAGCCCCGTTCCCTGAAGCCTTGTTCCATACCAGGTATAACCAAGCTGCACCGTTTCAAGTTCATTGTTAATGTCGTAAAACCTTGTGCTGCCGGCATATTCGTTCGTCTTTTTATCAAATACAATAAAGGCATATTCTTTTCCTTCATCTCTTAATTTAAAAGTAATATTCATATAATTATTCAGGCCTTCTTCGCCTGCTGCACTTACCAAAGAATACTTCCATAAATAAGGCTCGCTTAAAGAAAAAGGAAGCAAATTTTTCTTGTCAGATGGCTGCAAAGGCCGCAGCAGCACGCGATCATTTTCTAATATATAATTTTCTTTACAATCAAATTGTTTGAACATGGGTAACTGTTATGTTGCAGGTATAATAATTTTTTAAAGATACATTCACCTTAATATTTTTATATTTAAAATAAATAAAAATATGGATAAGCCATCATCATATTGCGAAGCAGTGAGTAAAATGGATAAAAATAATTTGCACCGTATTTATCATGATACTTCTTATGGGTTTCCTATAAATAATGATGATGAGCTTTTTGAGCGATTAGTACTAGAGATAAACCAGGCTGGCCTAAGCTGGAGCACCATTTTAAATAAGCAGGAAAATTTTAAAAAGGCTTATAAAAGTTTTAGTATAAAAAAAGTAGCTGCATTTAATGAAAAGGATGTAGATCTTTTATTGAACGATGCGGGTATTATAAGAAACCGGCTTAAAATAAATGCTGCCATAGAAAACGCAAAGACAATTTTACTTATTCAAAAAGAATACGGTTCTTTTAAAAAATGGATTGAGCATCATCATCCAAAGACGAAGGATGAATGGGTAAAAATTTTTAAAAACACTTTCCGGTTTACCGGCGGTGAAATTGTAAATGAATTTTTAATGAGCACAGGTTATTTGCCAGGCGCTCATTTAGCAAGCTGTCCTATTTATAAAAAAGTTATTAAAGCAGGTGCCATGTTCAATGAGAAAGGATAATTACTGCTTATAAATTACATTTACTTTTATACGCTTCTTCTATAATTAATTTTTAATAAAATATATTCCATGAATTCACGTAGAAAATTTATACAAAGCTCTGCTGCATTAATAGGCGGTGGCATGCTGGCATCTGCAGTAGAGAATAAAGCTTTTGCCATTTTTAAAAATAGTTTTCCACCTGCTGACCAGATAAATATTGGGGTAATAGGAGTAAATGGAATGGGCTGGAGCGACCTGACTGCAGCGCTTAAAGTAAAGGGTGTAAACGTAGTGGCAGCGTGCGATGTTGATCAAAATGTTTTGGATCGCCGGATGGGTGAGCTTTCAAAATTAAATGTAAATGCATCTAAAGTAAAAACGTATAGCGACTACCGGAAACTATTAGATGATAAAAATGTGGACGCAGTAATTGTAGGCACGCCGGATCATTGGCATGCGCTGATAATGATGCACGCATGTGAGGCGGGCAAGCATGTGTACTGCGAAAAACCTGTAGGTAATTCCATTGATGACTGCAAAGCAATGGTAAAGGCGCAGCAGCGATACAACAGAGTGGTACAGGCAGGGCAATGGCAGCGCAGCCAGCAGCATTTTAAAGATGCGGTGGATTATGTAAAAAGCGGTGTGCTGGGTAATATACGAACCGTAAAAGTATGGTGCTACCAGGGGTGGATGAAGCCCGGGCCTGTGGTGCCCGATACAGCGCCACCAACAGGTGTGGATTATAATATGTGGCTGGGACCTGCGCCCACAAGGCCTTTCAACTCAAGCCGGTTTCATTTTAACTTCAGGTGGTTTTGGGATTATGCAGGGGGACTGATGACTGACTGGGGTGTTCATTTGTTAGATTATGGATTGCTCGGCATGAACTCACCCACGCCAAAATCTATATCCGCTCTCGGCGGAAGGTTCGCCTACCCAGACCTGTATGAAGAAACGCCTGATACGCTTACCACTTTATACGAATTTGATGGGTTTAATATGGTATGGGATTCGGCAATGGGCATTGACAACGGATCTTATAATCGCGATCATGGTATTGCCTACATTGGTAACAACGGAACATTAATTTTAAACCGCGGCGGATGGGAAGTGATAGAAGAAAAGCAAAGCAAAAGCAAGGTGAGCAAGGCTTTCGTGGCACCATCGGATAATGGATTAAATAAGCACTGGGAAAATTTTATAGGCGTTATCAGATCAGGTAAAATGGAAGACCTGCACTGCCCGATACAAGCGGGTGCTCATGTAGCCACTGTGGCGCAGATGGGCAATATTGCTTATCGCACTGGTAAAAAATTACAGTGGGATCCCGCTAACGAACGCTTCACTGATGATGATGTGAACAAGCAATACCTGATGAAAGAATATCACAACGGCTACCAGCTCCCTAAGATATGATGATAAAGCGGAGTTACGATGTGGTAGCAAACGTATACGATAGCCTTGCAAAAATTTTTATCGGGAATTCTTTAAGAGAGTCACAGAAATATTTTTTAAAAAAAATTCCTGCAAACGCTGCTGTGCTTATTGCCGGCGGTGGCACCGGATGGATATTGGAAGAAATAACCACGGTGCATCCGCAAGGCTTGTGCATAGATTATGTTGACATCTCTGCAAAAATGATAACCAAAGCAAGGAATAGATTTGCAGATAATAATGAAGTACATTTTGTTCAGCAATCCATTCTTGATTTTACTAACGACACTAAGTATGATGTAATTATTACACCTTTCTTTTTAGATAATTTTTCAATGAAAACATTGGGAAAAGTATTTGCATTTTTAGATCAAAAATTAAAGCCAGACGGGCTTTGGATACATACAGATTTTCAGGAAGACAAGAAAGTATTTAATTGGAAAAAAATTATGTTGTGGATCATGTATGCTTTTTTTCGCATCGCTTGTAATATAGAAGCCAGACGGCTTCCGGATGTAGCAGTATGTTTTAAAGAAAATAATTATTTCCTTACAGAAAGCAAAACATTTTTACACAGGTTTATTATTACTTCATTGTATAAAAAGGTATGATCATTTAAGTAAACTTAAGTAATGTGCGAGCTTTACTATTGCCCTTGCATCTGTTTGTATCTGCTGTTGCGCTTCTTCCCAATTCCTTTGCTCTATTGCTTCGCGAATGCCAGGCATTGTTTTTACACCATAACCTGTATAAAATCCGGGAGCATATAAAGTATGTTTATACCAGGCTCTGCGCGGCAATCCATCTTCATTTAGTAATTGTTGCTCGGCTTTATACAAAGCTTCATTAAAGGAGGAAGTAGCATCGTTATTTTGTATTTTATTTTCATACACATTTTTCAAAGTGTCTGTGTTCTTTTTTAATTGTTCTAACGCGTTTTGCAGTGGAGCAAAATCAAGATAAGGCACTTCTTCTTTTATACCAGGGTTTATGAAATTTTTTGTGGGGTCCTCGCCGGTTTTATAATCACCTGAATTTATAATTTCATTATTAATAGTAGTCGCTTCTCTTTCATTTTTCAACTCTTTCATAAGATCATCTGCATAGCTATTTATGGTTGTATATAAATGTGTAAAATCGAATGGAAGCACATTGGCATCTGCCATTCGTAACACAGCATGGCCGGCTGTTTCAGCTAATGCAACGCCATAAGAAAAAGTTGGGTCTTTAAACCTTTTGTACAAATCATACGAGTCATAAACAGAATGGTATTCGCCTCCTTCATCTTCGCCACCATAACCAATATCTAAAGATGGAATGCCTGCGTGTTGTATAAAGGATGAGTAATCGGAGCCAGAACCCATTGCGCCAATTTTCAGCTTATTTTCATCCATCTCTTTTTTCTTTGCTTCAGTTGTTTTTGCTGTAATAACAGCCTGCGCTTTCATTCTTTCAAAAACACTTACGTTTGTTTGCGGATCCATAACCTGCTTTGCAATTTCATCCATCAAAGGTTCAAGCGCATGAGAACCTTCCACATTTAAAAAGCCCCGCCCATTGCCATCAGAATTAATATAAACAACAGCTTTTTGCTGCAGTTCCTTTTCATGCTCTTCCAGCCACTCTGTAGAACCTAATAAGCCAGGCTCTTCACCATCCCATGCACAATAAACAATTGTACGGTCGGGCTTCCAGCCTGTTTTTAATAATTGTCCAATTGACTTTGCCTCTTCCAACTCTGCCGCCTGCCCGCTTATAGGGTCGGCTGCACCATTCACCCAGGCATCCTGGTGGTTACCCCGAATTATCCACTCATCAGGAAATTTAGAGCCTTTAATTTTTGCAACTACATCATAACATGGAACTATATCCCAATTGAATACAACTTTTAAATGTACCATTGCTTTGCCTGGCCCGATATGGTAAGCAAATGGTAAACCACCATGCCATTCACGCGGAGCCACCGGGCCATCAAGCGCTTCCAGCAAAGGAGTTGCATCGTGATAACTGATGGGCAACACAGGAATTTTTAAAAGGTTGGGAGCTTGCAATCTGTCTAATCTTTTTGCATCTTCAGTTGCGCCAATGCCAGGCGTTAAAGGATCTCCGGGGTAAATAACCATATCCATTACAGAGCCGCGCTGCACACCATATTCATTTTTAAAAGCACCTTTTGGATATACATCGCCTGCAAAATATCCGTCATCTGCAGGGTCGCTGTAGATGATGCAACCAAGGGCTCCATGCTCTTGCGCTACCTTTGGCTTTATACCACGCCAGCTGTGGCCATACTTAGCAATTACAATTTTTCCTTTTACGCTGATTCCCATTTTATCAAGCATTTCATAATCATCAGGCAGGCCATAATTTACAAACACCAGTGACTCGTCCTGAAAAAAGTTGACTGATTTGGTTAATAATCCTGTTATTGGTTGATGAAGATAATACATCCTGAATACGGTTGATTAATTGAGTTGTTGCCCGTGCCCTGGCAAAAAATATTTGCGGTTGCTCCCAAAGCTATAGCAAAATATTTTTTGTGCCTGGCCCCTTAAGTTACCTGCATAGTTACCTCCTTTAGTTTTTGTGTGTAATAATAATTTTTCCATCTTCTTACCTGCGGGCCTTTTTGGTCATGCACATCATTTGGTATCTGCCAGTTGAGGCTGCTGTGCCTTCTTCTGTAATTATAAATGGTAATGCACCTGGATATGTGTATGGAGGCTGCAAGTATATCACTGTAACAACTGCTGAGGAGTTCTGTCTTCAAAATACCATTCACCCTTTCTGCTATGGCATTTTCTAACGGATCGCCGCTTTGTGTCATACTGATCATGGCATTGGATTGATTGAGTAAACTTACATACTCAGCGCTGCAATATTGTATGCCCCTGTCTGAGTGATGGATCACTATTGTTTGCGCCGGCTTTTGTGCCAGCGCCTGCTTTAAGGCAACTACTGCCGAGCTTACTTTCATATCATCACTTACATGGTAGCCTACTATCTTTCTTGAGTAGGCATCGGTTATTAAAAACAGGTAGGCAAACCGTTCTTTCAGTGGTATGTAAGTAATATCACTCACCCAAAGCTCATGCGCCTTCAGTGGTGTAAATTCCTTTACCAGGTTGGCATACCGCCTGAGGTGATGCCTGCTCATGGTGGTATAAACATTACGTTTTGTTTTTCTTATCAGCAGCTTATTTCTTTTCAGTAAATCAAAGAACTTATCTCTTCCCAAAAAGATATTATGTTGCTTTAAAAATGGTCGAAGCATGATGAATAATTTTCTTCCGCCGCACCTGGGTTGTTGTTTGCGGATGATATCTATTTGCTGCAACACCAGGCCTTCTGTGTGGTACTGATGAAAAGTTTTTTTGTTGTGTTTGTGATAAGCCTGCGGCGTGTAGCCCAACAGTATGCATAGCTGTTGTATGCTTATGGAGCCATGTGCTCCTTTAAGCTGCTTTACTGTTGGGCACCAGGCTTTTTTCTGATCTGTATATGGAGATCTTTCTCTGCTATACTGATCATCGTATCCAAGGCTTCTACCCGTAGCTTTTCCCATTCAAGCTGCTTCTCCAAAGATGCAATCTTTTGTTGCAAAGCTTCGGCTGATTGCTGCTCTTCTGTATTTAATTTGCTGTGCTTATTGCTCATGCTGTACACAGAATGCTTCTGTTGCTTTTCTGTGGGTGGCAAGTTATGTATTCCCTGGTGAATCATAACCCACTTGCAAATAGTGGTACGGCTGATGCCATACTTTAAGGCAAGCTGCCTGAACCCCCCGCCCTGGTTTAAATACTCCCGGATAATTTGTTCTTTTAAGTCCATAAAATTGGTTGTTTTTTAGTCAACCTATTTCAGGACGAGACACCAGCTCACCCGTAACATCTCCATCGGCACTCCAGGCGTTGTATGTCGGCAGTTGATCAGCTTGCCCGCTTGTTGCATCTTCTGCAAGTGCAGGCTCTTTTAATAAAGCAGTATATGTTGAGGGAGATGTCATTTCAAGCACTCTTGTTTTAGGTGTGGGAAACAATACATGAAACGTTTCTATGGAAGCATCCCAACCCCATTTTTTGTAAAGAGATAGAATGTATTCTGCATTTTCTTTGCTACCCGCAGAGCCTATTGCATGCGGTTTTGCAGAAAGCTTTTTAATGTTATCACCTATATTTTCTTTGCTTAAATTTTTATCAAAAGACGACTCAATATTATATTCTTTGTCAATGTTTTTTTGGTAAAAGCCGGTTATAGTTTTTGTTTGGGCAAATGAAACATTTACATTAAAAAATATTATTATAGTGAGTACTGATTTGTTCATATAGCAGTGTATTTAATAAAAATATGGATAATTAATAGCGGTTTATTTAAAGAAAGCCGGATGCATTTTGTTCCATGGTGTTGCATCCTGGTAAGCTTTGGCAATGGCTAATATAGTGGCCTCATCATATAATTTACCAACAAGCGTAATGCTCGTAGGCGAATTTTTTTTATTAAATCCTGTTGGGATGCTTATGGCAGGATGGCCCGTAAGATTGGTAATAGCAGCCTGGTTGCCCACCCACGTGGGGCAAATGATCACATCATATTTTTCTATTATTTCATTTACTTTTTGCATCAGCAAATACCGGTGCCTGTTGGCATTTATATATTCCACTGCCGGTATAAATCTTGCAGACCGAAACGTGTTGGGCCATTCGTTTTTGCCTTGCCTTGGCATTTCATCGTCCTGGCCATTTCTTGTAAAGGCATCAAAAGCGGCAGCGCTTTCGGCACCAATAACAATATTAATAATATCAAAATTATAAATTCCAGAATCAGGAAAGTTAACAGGAATAAGGTGTGCGCCCAGTTTTTTAAAAATATTCAGCACTTCGTTTTCATTTCCCAGTGTATCATTTTTATTAAAATAATTTTTTGCATAAGCAATCTTCATTTTTGAAAGATCAGCTTTGCCTGTATAATTAAAAGGCATAGTAACGGCCGCAGCATCTTTGCCATCGGTACCATGTAAATAATTAAATACGATAGCATCATCTTCGGCGCTGCGGCAAATAGGGCCTGCTTTATCAAGGCTCCAGGCAAGCGTCATTGCACCGCTTCTGCTTACAGAGCCAAACGTTGGCCGCAAGCCGGTGGCACCACAAACTGTGGATGGTGCGATAATAGAACCGTACGTTTCTGTACCAATGGCAAAGGGTACAAGCCCTGAAACCGTTGCTGCTGCTGAGCCTGCGGAGGATCCGCTGGAGCCTTCCAGCATGTTCCACGGATTTTTTGTTTGGCCGCCAAACCAATAATCATCCATTGCCAGAGCGCCCAAAGTAAGCTTTGCAATAAGCACTGCGCCTGCATCATGCAGTTTCGTGTATACATAACTGTTAGTGTCTATTCGCTGATTTCTGTAGGGTTGCGCTCCCCATGTTGTTTTGGTTCCTTTCACCGCAAAAAGATCTTTTAAGCCATAAGGTATGCCATGAAGTAATCCTTTGTATTTGCCTGCGGCAATTTCTTTATCTGCCTGGGCGGCTTCTTTCATAGCAATATCTTCTGTTATAGAAATAACACATTGCAGCGTGTCGCCATATTTTTTCAGCCGGGCAATAAAAAACTTAGTAAGCTCAACAGAAGTTATTTTTTTATTTTTTATTAATGATGCGAGTTGTGAAATAGAATAAAAAGCAAGATCATTTTTATTTACAGGCAGTACCACGCCGTGCGGTATAATAAATTTTACCGGCTCCTGTTTCTTATTAAAATGCATGTAAGGCAGCACAGGGCTTTGCGCCATGGTAATGGGCACAGCATTGTTTAAAGAATAGTTATGCATTTTTGAATAAACCTTTGCAGCTGACTGCACATTCTCTAACAGAGAATCTTCTTTATTTTCAGTAAAATGAAGTGAGGCAATTTTTTCTGCAGAACGAATATCCGGCAGCGTAATGCTGTCTTGCGCCTTACAAATAATTACAATAAAATTTGTTATAAAGAGAATATACAAGGTTTTCATTAAAGCAGTTTAATGCTTAAAACTACTAATTTATATTAGTATAAGATTTGTATATGAAAGACCAGTAATATTTTATTTTTGAACAAGTTTATTCACTTCAATTTTTGCAGCGCTTCTTATAGCTTCTGCAATGTGGTTGGCATCTATACCTATTTCAGTGTATAATTCTTTCGGTGTGCCATGCTCAATTATCTTATCAGGAATGCCTAATATTTTTACCTGTGCGGTGTAATTATTTTCAGCCATAAATTCAAGAATAGCAGAGCCAAATCCGCCTTTCACAGTTCCATCTTCAACAGTAATTATTTTAGAATAGTTTTTAAAAACCTCATGAAGTATTTCCTCATCAAGAGGCTTTGCGAAGCGCATATCGAAATGAGCTGCATTTATTGCATCTGCTTTTACATCTCTTATGGCAGCGGCAGCAAAATTGCCCACCGGGCCAAACGAAAGCACGGCAATATCTTCACCATCTTTAAGCTTTCGGGCGGTGCCTATTTTTATCTCTTGCATTTTTGTTTTCCAGTCAGCTTTTACGGCTTCTCCACGCGGGTAGCGAATGACAAAAGGATTTTTTGTTGTTTCTAATTGAGATGTGTACATAAGGTTACGCAATTCACTTTCGTTCATTGGGGAGCTTACAATCATGTTTGGTATACAACGCATATAAGCAATATCATAAGCACCATGATGTGTTGGCCCGTCTTCGCCTACAAGGCCTGCGCGGTCTAAGCAAAAAACAACAGGTAAATTTTGAATAGCCACATCATGCACCACCTGGTCGTAAGCGCGCTGCATAAAAGATGAGTAAATATTGCAAAAAACTTTCATGCCCTGTGTTGCAAGCCCGGCGCTGAGTGTAACGGCATGTTGCTCGCAAATGCCCACATCAAAAGCGCGATGCGGCATCTGCTCCATCATATATTTTAAAGAGCTTCCGCTTGGCATAGCGGGCGTTACTCCCATAATGTTTTCATTTTTTTCAGCCAGCTCAATAAGTGTATAACCAAATACATCCTGGTACTTCGGAGGCTGCTGCAGCTCAAATCTTTTCTTATAAATTTCTCCTGTTATCTTATCGAACAGGCCGGGTGCGTGCCACCGTGTTTGGTCTTTTTCTGCTAATTCATATCCCTTTCCTTTTACGGTTTTTATGTGTAAAAGTTTAGGTCCGGGAATGTCTTTAAGGTCCTTTAAAGTATCTACCAGTTTGGTAATATTATGCCCGTCAATAGGACCAAAATAGCGAAAGTTAAGCGCTTCAAAAAGATTGCTGCTGTTGCTAAGCATACCCTTTAAGCCAGCTTCCAGCTTCGATACTATTTTGCGGGATAATGTTTTAGCAGGAAGCTTTCCAAGGGCTTTCCAAAAATCGTCGCGTAGCTTATTATAAGTTTGTGAAGTAGTAATGTCGGTAAGGTATTCTTTTAAGGCTCCCACATTCGGGTCTATGCTCATGCAATTATCATTGAGGATCACCAGTAGGTTGCTCTTTTCAATGCCTGCATGGTTTAACGCTTCAAAAGCCATACCTGCGGTCATTGCGCCATCGCCTATTATTGCCACATGCTGCCTGTTATTTTCCCCTTTATAATGTGACGCCATAGCCATGCCAAGAGCCGCCGATATTGATGTTGAGGAATGTCCCACACCAAAAGTATCGTATTCGCTTTCGCTTCTTTTAGGAAAACCGCTAAGGCCTTTATATTTTCTATTGGTAATAAAATTATCTCTTCTGCCGGTTAATATTTTATGGCCATAAGCCTGGTGGCCCACATCCCATACCAGCTGATCGTAAGGTGTATTAAACACATAATGAAGTGCAACGGTGAGCTCCACCACCCCGAGGCTTGCACCAAAGTGACCGCCATGAACACTTACCACATCTACAATATATTGGCGAAGCTCATCACACACTTCATGAAGTTGTTCTTTGCTAAGCTTTTTTAAATCTGCAGGAGCGTTTATGTTTTTTAAAAGAAATCCCGGATCAATGTTCATGTTCAATTATTTCATTTGTAAAGTTAACGGTTTTGGCAAAGCGTATATTATGGCATTTACGAATTTTGAATTGATGAAGTTGTTTTTAAAACATAGTGTTGCGGGAAATAATTTCCTCGTCCCTTTAAATAACAATTATCTTAGCCTCTGTAAATTGCCTTGCAATCAAAGGCATAATTTTTTCTTTGTAAAATAAAAATAAATTTATGCGTCCTATCTGGACTGGTGCCATAGGCTTCGGCCTTGTAAACATACCAGTAAAAATGTACAGTGCTACACAAACCAGCAACATTAATCTGGATATGCTTGATAAAAAAGATCATGCTAAAATAAAATACCGGCGTATAAATGAAAACAGCGGCAAAGAAGTGAAATGGGAAAATATAGTAAAAGGTTATAAAATGGATGGAAATTATGTAGTGCTTGATGATAAAGATTTTGAAATGGCCAGCGCCAAAAAAACCAAGACTATTGATATTTCAGATTTTGTAAAAGAAGAGGAAATCAGCAGTATATATTATGAAACGCCTTATTACCTGGAGCCTGATAAATCCGGCACGCGGCCGTATGAGCTTTTAAGAGAAGCCTTGATGAAAACTAAAAAAGTAGGAGTTGCCAGCTTTGTAATGCGCAGCAAGGAAAGCCTTGCTATTTTACGGCCCGATAAAGATGTGATTGTTTTAAATCGCATCAGGTTTGAAGAAGAAATAAGAAAAACAGAAGATCTGGTTTTACCTAAAAATACAGAAGTAAAGCCTGCGGAATTAAAAATGGCTATAACGCTTATTGACCAGCTTACAGCAAAATTTGATATTTCAAAATATAAAGATACTTACAATGATGAGCTCATGAAACTGATACAGGCTAAGGCCGGAGGTAAAAAAATAAAAGCACCGGAAATGAAAATTGTTCACAGCAAAACACAAGATCTTATGGGGCAGCTAAAAGCGAGCCTTGATGTAAAACGTAAAAAAGCATCATAAATATGGCACTCACACTTTATAATAAAAAAAGAAATTTTAAAGAAACATCTGAGCCGGAAGGCAAGGTAAAAACATCTGAATCCAAACTTTCTTTTGTAATACAAAGGCATAAAGCTTCAAGGCTTCATTACGATTTCAGGCTGGAGATGGATGGTGTTTTAAAAAGCTGGGCTGTGCCTAAGGGCCCGTCTTTAAACCCGAAAGATAAGCGACTTGCTATGATGGTGGAAGATCATCCTTATGATTATAAAGATTTTGCAGGCATTATACCAGAGGGTAATTATGGAGCTGGAATTGTTGAAATATGGGATGAAGGATTTTATTCTGATATAAATAATTCTCCAAGAAAAGAGGCAGAAAAAAATCTTAAAGCAGCTTTAAAAAAAGGTGATCTAAAGTTCAGATTATTTGGTAAAAAAGTTAAAGGAGAATTTGTGCTGGTAAAGCTTAAAAATAATGAAGATAACAGCTGGCTGCTTATAAAGCATAATGATGAATTTGCCATTAGCGAAGAGTATAACAGCGAAGATGAAACGCCCAAAAACTCACCTATAAATAAATGGCTTGCAAAAAATAAAAAGGAAAAGAAAAAATAACGGGGACAGTTATAAAACTTGTAGGTTTTAATATATATATGTCTTATTATTTAACCAAATAAAAACCAAACCAACCCTAAAATATCTTTGTTTCAGTTATTCTATCCAGCTCATTGTATAACCATTATTTTCTATACTGATTGCGGCTTCTGTTGGCCGTAAAGAATGAAAAGTATCTACCATTACGGCAAGTTCTCCCGTTTGTTTTGCACCTATACTTTTTTCAACAGTGCCGGGATGCGGTCCATGTGGTATACCTGCCGGATGCAGGGTGAGCATTCCTTTGGTAACGCTCTTGCGACTCATAAAATCTCCATCAACATAATATAGTAATTCATCACTATCAATATTACTATGGTTATAAGGTGCAGGTATCGACAGTGGATGGTAATCAAATAACCTTGGCACAAAGCTGCAAACCACAAAATTATTCGCCTCAAAAGTCTGGTGTACCGGCGGAGGCTGGTGAACTCTTCCTGTGATGGGCTCAAAATCGTGTATACTAAAAACATAAGGATAACAACATCCGTCCCAGCCCACTACATCAAAAGGATGGCTGCCATAATGTAACCCATACAGCATACCCTGCTTTTTTATTTTTATAAGGAAATCTCCTGTTTCTTCTCTTGTTTGTAAATTGGCCGGCTTACGTATATCTCTTTCGCAAAAAGGTGATTGCTCCAGTAGCTGGCCGTAGCGGCTCAGGTATTTTTTGGGAAATCTTATGGGAGAAAAAGATTCCACTATAAAAAGCCTGTTATCGCTGTTATCAAAATGTACCTGGTAAATAGTGCCTCGCGGAATATGAATATAATCTCCATAGCTAAATGAAAGCTCGCCATAAGGCGTAAGAACTTTGCCACTCCCCTGGTGTACAAAAATCAATTCATCTGCATCTGCATTTTTATAAAAATAATCTGTAAGACTATTTTTTGGTGCAGCTAAAACGATATGGCAATCATTGTTTATTAAAATAGGCACACGGCTTTGCAGGTAATCATCAGCGGGCTTAATGGCAAATCCTTCGAAGCTGCGGTGCTGCATCTTTTTTTCATCAGCCGCTACCGGCGCAATGTTTACCGGCTCATCGGTCTTAATAATTTTAGTAGGCGCATGGCCATGATATAAAATGGAATAATCATTACTAAAGCCTTCAGTAGAAAATAATTGTTCAGCATATAACTGCCCGTCAGGCTTGCGAAATTGTGTATGGCGCTTGTGAGGAATGCTGCCGAGCGAATGATAATGAGGCATGGCAATCGTTTTATTTATTTAAATTATTTTACTATTACTTCTTCAGCCATCAAGCCGATACCGGTTCTTCTAAGATCATTAAAAATATCAACTTACTGGTTTCTTTTTTTTTAATATAGAATAATCACTTATTTTTTCCACAGTATTTGAAAGAGTGCCAAGCTGCTGTACCTGCATATCAATGCGATCTCCATGCCGCAACCATTGTTCCTGGTAATTGGAATCCTTTAATTTTCCTGTTCCATTCAGCTCAAGAAAGCATCCCGAACCTACTGTGCCGCTTCCGATTATATCACCCGGATACAGCCTTGCGCCGTAAGATGCCCTTTCAATTATTTCGGCAAATGTCCAGTCCATATATCTCAGGTTTCCACTGCTTACTTGTGTATCATTTACAAAACAAGCCATTTCCAAATTCCAGCTTTTACCAGTATGACCTTTTTTTGCTGCCACCTCATAAGGAGCAAGCTCATCTTTTGTAACCAGCCAGGGGCCGGTACAGGTGGCAAAGTCTTTACCTTTTGCAGGGCCCAGGTTCAGCAGCATCTCTTCCATCTGCAGCGTTCTGGCGCTCATGTCATTCATTACCATTAAGCCACCAATATATTCATCGGCATCTTCCGCAGTAATATTAATACCTTCTTTACACATTACTATTGCTACTTCCAGCTCAAAATCCAGTTTATGAAAATGATCCGCCAAGCAAATTACTTTACCAGGCCCCTGGATACTTCGGTGATTGGTAAAATAAAAAACAGGATATTCATCAAACGCCGCAATCATGGGCAGGCCACGGTTGTGCCTGGCGGCTTCCACGTGTTGCCTGAAGGCATAGCCATCACGGCAGGAACCCGGCCGGGGAACAGGAGCAACGATCTCAAGATCGGTGATTGGTATGGCTACATCAGTTATCCCTTTCTGTGAAATATTATTGATTGTACGCTTTGCATTTTCAAAATTGTTATCCCAGCCCAATAGAAAATCTTCCATGCTATCAGGCAGCGAAGCATCTAATTGAGAAAGCGGGTAAGCAAGATCATTATGCAATATTGCAGCTATATTTTTTCCATTGAATGAATAAGATATTAATTTCATAAATTACCCCTTAATGATTGCTCCCGCTCAATGGCTTCGAACAGAGCTTTAAAATTTCCTTTGCCAAAGCTTTTGGCGCCCTTTCGCTGTATGATCTCAAAGAACAGTGTAGGCCTGTCTTCCACCGGTTTTGAAAATATCTGAAGCAGGTATCCTTCATCATCTTTATCTATTAAAATGCCCATTTTTTTCAATGGTTCCATATCTTCATCTATAGGGCCTACCCGTTCTGCAAGATCATCATAGTAAGTGGTCGGTACTTTTAAAAATTCCACCCCTCTGGCCATGAGTTCAGAAACAGTATTAATTATATCATGGGTTGCCAGCGCCACATGTTGTACACCTTCCCCGTTATAAAATTCAAGGTACTCTTCCACCTGCGATTTTTTCTTACCTTCTGCCGGCTCATTTATTGGAAATTTTACGTAGCCGTTTCCATTGCTCATCACTTTACTCATCAGCGCTGAATATTCTGTTGATATATCTGCATCGTCAAAGCTCAGAATATTTTTAAAGCCCATCACATTTTCATAAAAGCTTACCCATTTATTCATCTGGTTCCAGCCCACATTGCCTACACAATGATCTACATACAACAGGCCTGTTGCCGGTGGATTATAATCGCTTACCCACGCACGGTAGCCTGGCATAAAAGGTCCGGTATAATTTTTACGCTCAATAAAATAATGTATGGTATCTCCATATATTTTTATACCACTAAAAACAAGTTCTCCGTGTTCATCATGCAAAGTGGTTGGCGGCTGGCAGCTAACGGCGCCTCTTTTTGTAGTTTCTTCCCACGCGCTGCTTGCATCGGGCACGCGCAATGCCAGCACTTTTACACCATCTCCATGTTTGGCAACATGTTCCGCTATCTCACAGTTTTGTTGTAAAGGCGTAGTGAAAACAAACGTAAGCTTTTGCTGTCGCACTGCATAGCTTGCTTTGTCCTTAACACCTGTTTCCGGGCCGGCATAAGCCAGGCTTTGAAAGCCAAAAGCAGTTTTATAAAAATGAGCGGCCTGTTTGGCATTGCCTACATAAAACTCTACATAATCAGTGCCTTCCAGGGGTAAAAAATCTTTATTATCTGTAATGTTTTTTTTCGTTGCAATCGCTGTATCAGCAGGCATATATAATATAATTTATTAGTTAAAAAATGTGAGTTTACCCAAGAGTTTATGTAAATGATTCCTGCTATTTGCGATAGCAGTTAACTTATTTTAAAATTCTAAAAATGAATTAGATTAAAACTGAAGGAACCTGCTGCAAGAGCTTCCATAAGGGATGTGTAAAAATTACAATCTGTAGAAAATAATTTATGTGGATAATCCGGGCACATGTTGCTACTAAGATAAATATTCTTTTTAATATATAAATAAAAGAATGTTGGATGTACGATGTTGGATGTACGATGTTGAATGTTTAATGTCGGATAGTCAACATCTGGCATTTAAACCATATACTAACTCCACCAACAATCTAATATAAAATTATTTCTGGCTATATAAACATGGGGGTTTAACATGTCGCACTTTACCATCAACGCAAACTTTCTTCATTCTTTTTAAAGGCATAAGAAGTATTAAGAATGTACTGATAAAATTCTGTAAGTGAGCTGCCCGTTACAAATTCATACGTGGGCATGTACAGCTTGCGGTACCTGGTAAGCGAATCTCCCTTTAACCCGGTTATTCTTTGTATTACCTGCGGGCTAAACCGGTAATCAACATAGCGGTCCTGCTCATCTTCTAAAAGCCTTCGCTGAAAAGCAACGTTTTCCCGCTTTTTCTTTTTATTGAACATTTCTATAAGCCCGTCAAGATCAAGCCCTGCAGCGCCACCTTCCTCATAAGACGAATGAATGCCGGGCTTTTGGTAATTAAATGCCTTGGCATATTCCTGCCGGTTTTCTGAAGAATCATGCTGGTAAGTGTTTCCAAAAACAGTAATGCCCTTCAGCAGTTTATATTTATCTCTTGAGCGCACTTGCAAAGAAATATCGAAGTCTGCATAATTACCCATAGATTTTACGGAAAATTTAATAGTTGATTTTCCTTTGTAAAAAAAACTTATTGAATCTTTTTCATCAGCAGAAATATGGTAAGCACCCAACGAATCAGTAAGAGTATGTGCTCCTGAAGTGCTGTACACGTCCACGTTTGGAACTACGTATAATTTCGTAGAATCGTATACAGTGCCGGATATGGTAACCTGCGCTTCGCAATTTTTGCAAGCTACAATAGCGATGAGGGTGAAAAAAAATAAGAGCTTACAATGTAAATGTTTTTCCAAAAAGATTATTTAGAATTATAATATTACATAATTGCTTTTATGCGTAAGCAGTAATCATTTTTTTTAACGCTGATTTTTGATTTCATTAAAGAAGATGCGATGGATAACGCCTTCTGTTTGCGGAGCAAAAAAAGCATACTCCAGCTGATGTATTTTTGCAGCAAGCGTTTCTGCCGTATCGTTTTCATCAACTGCGCACGCTTGCTGAAAGATGATCTCCCCATGATCGTACCGGTCATCAACATAATGAATGGTTATACCACTTTGTGTTTCTTTTGCCTTAATTACGGCTTCATGCACCGCATTTCCATACATGCCCTTACCACCATACGCGGGCAATAATGCCGGGTGAATATTGATGATCTTACCGGGAAATAAATTTATGAGGGGTAAAGGAATTTTCCATAAAAAGCCGGCAAGCACAATAAAAGATATTTTATAAGCTTTCAATTCATCTGCATAACCGGTCAGCTCAAAAAGTTTTTTTTCAGGAAACAATACGGGAACATTATTATCATGTGCAATTTTTATTACTCCTGCGCCGGGTTTGTTGCAAACTACCAGGGCAACATGTATAAAAGCTGACGTACTGAAATATTCTATAATTCTTTGGGCATTGGTACCGGCGCCCGAAGCGAAAATAGCTATATTGACTTCCGGCTTTTGCATCTTTAGTATTTTTCTAAATAAAATTTAATAAAATTTCTAACGATTTTTTGAACATTAAATTAGGTTTCAAAGATGCAATTTTTTTTATAACTAAATTAATAGTTTACATAAGAAATGCGAATGAAAAAAATTAGGTTATGTTTACTGTGTTTGTATAAATAAATATTTTTATTATGGCTTGAAACGCAGGCTGGGTAAGGATAAAAAAAATTTTAAAATGTTAACACTTTGTCAACATACTATCTTATTTTTGCACGCAATAAGAGTTTTATTCCAATTATCAAGATAGGCAATAAGTGTATGTATCAAATAAGCAAGCTACTCAAAAACCCCACTTTATTTTTCTTCTTTCTTGCATTTATTTTCTCTTCACAACATTTATTTGCAGCAGATGGCGAAACGCTTTTTAAAGCAAACTGCGCAAGCTGCCATAAGCCTCTCGAAGCTTATGTGGGGCCTGCACTAAAGGGAGCAAGAGAAAGAGAGCCTTCAAAAGACTGGGTGTACAAGTGGGTGCCGAATACAACGGTAATGGTAAATACCGACCCGTATGCCATGAAGCTGAAATCTCAATTTGGGAATGTGGTGATGACCTCCTTTCCGGATTTGAAAAAAGAAGATATTGATGCCATACTTGACTGGGCTAATAAATATACAGCACCCGGCAATTCGCCCACAGGCCCGGTGACAGAGCCAACTTCAGACAACTCATTTCTTTACGGAATACTTACTTTAATATTAGCAGTAATAGGCCTTACCCTGTTGCAGGTAAACAGCAATCTGAAAAAACTTGCAGATGAAAAAGATGGGCTTACAACACCTACCCCGGTTCCTTTTTACCGAAACAAAGCTTATTTATTGTTGGGAGTAATTGTGTTGTTTTTAATTGGCGGTTATTTTCTTGTACAAGGTGCTATGGGTCTCGGCCGCCAACAGGGATATCAGCCTATACAACCCATTTATTATTCTCACCAGGTACATGCGGGTGATAACCAAATTAGTTGCTTATATTGCCATAGCGGTGCACAGGACAGCAAGCATTCTAATATACCCTCGGTAAATGTATGTATGAACTGCCACATGGCCGTAAAGGATTATGGGGGCAAGCCTTTGCAAAGAGAGGATGGAAGCGCTGTAAATGCCAATGCAGAAATCCAAAAACTATATCAATATGCAGGATGGAACCCTGCTTCAAAAAAATATGATAAGCCTGGTCACCCGATAGAGTGGGTAAGAATCCACAACCTACCCGATTTTGTTTATTTTAATCACTCACAGCACGTAAAAGTAGGCCAGGTACAATGCCAAACCTGCCACGGTGAAATACAAAAAATGGGAGAAGTAAAACAGTTTGCCGACCTCAGCATGGGCTGGTGCATCAACTGCCATCGCACTACTAATGTTCAGTTTAATGATGATAAAGGAAACGGAAATAAATTTTATAGTATCTACGAAAAGTTTCACCAGGACATAAAAGATCATAAATATGATAGTATAACGGTGGAAAAGATTGGTGGAACAGAGTGTATGAAATGTCATTATTAAATTGAACAGGCAACCGCAAGCGCGATTAGTTTAAAATTTTTTCAAATAGAAATAATGAGTGATAAAAAGTATTGGCAGAATTTTGAGCAGCTAAATCAGATTGAAGCTGGCCAAAATACAGAGGTTAATGAATTTAAAGAGGAGCTTCCATTTGAAGAGTTGGCCAATGAAAGTATATTCAATTCAAAAACACAACGCCGGGATTTTTTAAAATATATGGGTTTTAGCACCGCTGCTGCTGCCTTAGTGGCAAGTTGCGAAATGCCTGTTCGCAAAACCATTCCTTTTTTGCATAAGCCGGACGATATACTTCCGGGTGTGCCTAATTATTACGCATCTACTTATTTAAATGATGGAGATGCTATTCCGGTGGTAGTAAAGCAAAGAGAAGGCCGCCCCATAAAGATAGAGGGTAATGCGCTTTCCTCACTCACCAATGGGGGAACGTCGGCTCAATGCCAATCATCTGTTCTGGATTTGTACGACACTACAAGACTTCGTTACCCCCAGGCTAATGGCAAAGAAGCCACTTTTGAAACAATAGATAAAATGATAGCAGATGGCATTGCAGCGGGTGCTGGCAAGCCTTTGGTGCTTTTAACTTCTACTATAACTTCAATAACAGGGAAACAAATCATAGCGGAATTTCTTGCTAAATATCCGGGAAGCCGTCATGTGCAATATGATGCAGTTTCTTATAACGGAATGATATTAGCCAATCAATCTTCTTATGGTAAAAAAGCAATTCCTGCCTATCATTTTGAAAATGCAAAGGTTATCGTAAGTATATGTGCTGATTTCCTTGCAACCTGGCTCAGCCCGGTTGTATTTGCCAATCAATATTCTCAAAACAGGAGGATAGATGAGGAAAAGCCTGCTATGAGCAAGCATTATCAGTTCGAAAGCCATTATAGTATCACAGGCGCAAATGCTGACGAACGCTATACGCACAAGCCTTCTGAGACCGGTGCTATAGCGCTGGCCCTCCTGGGCGCTTTAGGAGGCGGAACAACTTCTAATATTTCAGGAAAAGCTGCTGAAGGCATAAAGAAAGCTGCTGCAGATCTTTTAGCTAATAAAGGTGCTGCATTGGTTGTTTGCGGAAGCAATGATCCTAATATTCAAGTTATAGTTAATGCAATAAATGAAGCTATCGGCGCCGGTGGCAAAACAATCGACTGGAATTCTACGGTTAATTATCGCCAGGGCGTAGATGCTGATATGGTTGCGCTTACTGATGATCTTAATGCCAGCCGCATCGGTGGTTTATTTATCTACGGCGCTAATCCTGCTTACAGTTATTTTGATGCAGCAAAATTTATTTCAGGAGTAAAAAAATGCGCCTTTACGGTTTCATACAGCGAAAAGATGGATGAAACCACAGAGCTCTGCAAATATGTTATACCATCTCACCACTGGCTGGAAAGCTGGGGAGATGCGGAGCTGCAAACAAATTATATAAGTGTATTGCAACCCCTCATTCACCCTTTATTTAAAACAAGGCAGTTTGAAACGTCACTTCTACAACTAACCGGAAGCGCAGACGAGTATGAAACATACTTTAAAAAATACTGGACAAATAAATTAGGAGGAATTGAAAACTTTTATAAGTTTCTGCAGGATGGGATAATTGACAATGGAAACTTAAAAACCCAGGCAGAATATATTAATGTTTTTAACTTAACCTCTGCTACCGCTGCTTCAACTGCCGCGGTTGGCCAGGCAGATTCTTTAGGCACTGAAAAAAATATAGCAGATTCTGCTTCGCAGGTAATGAAACCTGGTGTAGGAACAGCTATGGGAGCGGCAGCCTTTACAGGGAATGTATCGGATGCGGCTTCAAAAATATCATCTGTAAAGGGCGGCGATATTGAAATGGTTTTATATCAAAAAGTGTCTCTTGGCACCGGAAGCCGGGCAAATAATGCATGGCTTCAGGAAGTAAGTGATCCTATTTCAAAAGCAACATGGGATAATTATGTAATGATCTCCCCAGCGCTGGGTAAATCGTTATTTGATATTGATATTTTTAACAGAAAACAAAGTGATAAATATGAGGTGTCAGTTGAAAAACCTGTAGTAAAAATAACTTCTAATGGTAAAACTATCCAGTTACCTGTACTTATTATACCGGGGATGCACCCAAATGTAATAGCGCTGGCCGTAGGTTATGGCAGGCAAAGCGGCAACAAAGACAAAACAGCCGAATTTATTGGTCCGGCAGCAAATGGATCAGGTATAAATGTATATCCGCTGGCTTCGTATAATGGAACTTCAATAAATTATTTTGCGACAGCTTCAATTGAAAAAACAGGTAATACTTTTGCTATCGCACAAACCCAGGTTCATAATATAACAGAAGGCCGCCCGGTGGTGAGAGAAACCACTTTTACAGATTTTGTAGCAAGGCCCGGTGAAATGAATGAAAAAATAGAAGAAGAGCTAAGCCGGTTTGGAAAAAATTTCGATCGGGATGCAACGCTGTATCCTACTTTTGAAAAGCCCGGAATAAAATGGGGAATGAGTATTGACCTCAATACCTGTATCGGGTGTTCAGCCTGCACCGTGGCATGCGTTGCAGAAAACAATATTTCTACCGTAGGCAAATATGAAGTATCAAGATTTCATGATATGCAATGGATACGGATAGACCGGTATTTCACTGGCGACCCTGAAAATCCTGATATTGTTTTTCAGCCAATGCTTTGCCAGCACTGCGATAATGCGCCCTGCGAAAACGTTTGCCCTGTTTCTGCTACTAATCACAGCAGTGAAGGTATTAATCAAATGATTTATAACCGTTGTATTGGAACAAAATATTGTGCAAATAACTGTCCTTATAAAGTTCGCCGTTTTAACTGGGCTGACTATAACGGAGCAGATAGCTTTCCTGATAACCAGCGGGGAATTATTTCGGATGCTACAACAGAGTTGAATGAAGATTTGGAAAGAATGGTTTTAAATCCTGATGTAACCGTTCGGTCAAGAGGTGTTATGGAAAAATGCAGTTTTTGCGTTCAGCGCCTGCAGGAAGGTAAATTGAACGCTAAAAAAGAAGACAGGCCAATTAAAGACCTTGAAGTGCAAACGGCATGTATGCAGGCCTGCCCAACACATGCTATCATGTTTGGTAATGTGAATGATAAAGATAGCAGCATCTCTAAGCTAAGGATTCGTGAGCAAAAAGAAAGAAAGTTTTATGTTCTTGAAGATTTGCATACTTTACCTAATGTGAATTACCTGGAAAAAGTAAGAAATACAGAAAGAAAAGTTGGCACCGGGCCTAAGGTTGGCTAAGTATATTTTTAATAAATTGATTACAGTAATTACCCTGTAAAAGATAAACAGATTATGTCGTTATTAAAATATGAATCACAATTAAGGGAACCTTTGGTAGACGGCGATAAAAATTATCACCAGGTTACTGAAGATATAATTGGCGCAGTAGAAATAAAACCTGGAAGATTATGGTACATTGGTTTTACTATTGCCATTTGCCTGCTGTTATTTGGAGTGTATTCTGTTTATCGTGAGGTTACTTATGGCATAGGGCAATGGAATATAAATCACACCATCGGCTGGGGATGGGATATAACCAACTTTGTATGGTGGATTGGTATAGGCCATGCAGGAACATTAATTTCTGCAATTCTTTTACTTTTCAGGCAAGGCTGGAGAACCGGTGTAAACAGAGCAGCAGAAGCAATGACAATTTTTGCAGTAATATGCGCAGGACAATTCCCTATATTTCACATGGGACGTGTATGGGTAGGCTTTTATGTAATGCCTTATCCCAATAGCCGCGGGCCTCTTTGGCCAAATTTTAATTCTGCTTTATTGTGGGATGTCTTTGCGGTATCAACTTATTTTACAGTTTCATTATTGTTTTGGTACAGTGGCTTATTACCCGACCTGGCAACAGTACGCGACAGGGCAAAAAGCAAATTCAGAAAAATGTTTTATGGCCTTACATCTTTTGGATGGACGGGCAGCACCAAACACTGGCAGCGGCATGAAAGCCTTTCCCTTGTATTGGCAGGGTTGGCAACACCACTTGTTCTATCAGTTCATACCATAGTTTCTATGGACTTTGCCACATCAGTTATTCCAGGCTGGCATACCACTATTTTTCCACCATATTTTGTTGCCGGAGCAGTTTTTTCCGGCTTTGCAATGGTGCAGAGTCTTTTAATCATTACCCGAAAAGTTTTAAAGCTGGAAGATTATATAACTATTGGCCATATTGAGGCAATGAATAAAGTTATTGTTCTTACCGGCTCTATCGTGGGCTGCGCCTATTTAACTGAACTATTTGTTGCCTGGTATAGCGGTAACCCTTATGAATGGTGGGCTTTCCGCCAAAATCGGGTGAATATATTCAGCCCTTACGGATGGGCATATTTTGGAATGATGTTTTGCAATGTAGTGTCGCCGCAGCTTTTCTGGTCAAGGAAATTAAGAAGAAATGTTACTTTCACTTTCTTTCTTTCAGTCTTAATAAATGTGGGTATGTGGTTTGAAAGATTTGTAATTATCGTTACTTCTATATACCGCGATTATCTTCCGTCTTCATGGAGCACTTATTACAGTCCATCAATATGGGAGATAGGATTTTTCCTTGGTACATTCGGACTTTTCTTTACCTGTTATTTCCTTTTTGCGAAGTTCTTCCCTGTAATTGCAGTAGCAGAAATAAAAGCAATATTAAAAACATCAGGAGAAAATTATAAGCATAAAATGACCGAAGAAGAAAAAATGGATTCAGAGAAATTTTATGTAGAAGAAGTAGAACATGCTCATTAAAACTGCTGTATTCTTCGAAGGCAAGATTACGGGGTTTATATAAAAATTTTATTGTTTAAAAATGAAAGTATTTAAAAATAATAATTTTAATGGTCTCCCTTTCGGGGAGGTTTGGAGGGACTTTTTATGTCAATAAAAAAATTCGTTGTTGGCTGTTTTGATGATGAAAAGGTTTTATTTCCTGCCATAAAAAATGTGCGCAGAGCAGGTTATAAAATTCATGATGTTTATACCCCTTTTCCTATTCATGGCCTTGACCATGCAATGGGTTTAAGAGAAACAAGCCTGCACACGCTCGGATTTATTTTTGGCATTACCGGCACCAGCGTTGCTGTTGGCGGCATGGGTTGGATATTTACAACCGACTGGCCTTTGAACATTGGCGGTAAGCCCCACTTTCCACTGCCTGCATTTATACCAATTACATTTGAGCTTACAGTTTTATTATCGGCGGTGAGCATGGTAATGACCTTTTGCTGGCTTTGTAAATTAATGCCAGGTGTAAAAAAGCATCATTTTCATTTGAGAGCTACAGACGATCTTATGGTAATGGTAATAGAATGCACCGCAAAAAGCAACGAAACAGAAATTCAGAGTTTTTTACAAAATAACGGTGCGATGGAAATAAATGTTCAGGAAGCTGAAGACGGATGGTGGTTTGGAAGATATGATAAAGAACAAAAATTATATAAGGCGGAAGAAGTGGGTTATTGATAAATGATTAATTGACCGGTTATTATTTTTAAAATATGAACACTATAAAAATTATTACGGCTTTTATGTTCCTTGCCATTGCAGCCACAGTGTTTGAAAGTTGCGATAGCAAGCGCGAGCCTGGCAAAATATATATGCCCGATATGACTTACAGCCGCGCTTATGAAGCTTATGCACCTAATAATTTAAAGGAAGAAAATATTAATTATATACCTTATCCTGTTGAAGGCACTATAAGAAGGGGAGATCTTAATCCTTATACGCTGCCTAACGATTCTAATGGGTATAAAATGAGCGCGCTTACCAAAGATCCTTTGCCCCCGCTTGACACGGTTCAAATGGCGGAAGCGCAAAGACTTTTTAATATAAATTGTGCTATTTGTCACGGCCCTAAGTTAGATGCTCAGGGGCCACTGGCAACCGGTGGAAAAGTGCCTGCTGTTGCTAACTTAACATTGAAGCAATACGTGGATATGCCCGTTGGCACTATGTTTCACACAGTGACGTATGGTAAAAATAATATGGGCAGCTATGCTTCTCAACTTACCCGGGAGCAGAGATGGATGGTGATCCAATATGTGAAATCACAGCAATTAAAACTCAGCGCTTCCACTGATTCTTCCAAGACAGCAGCAGCGCCCGGTAAAGATTCTGCTTCAGTAAAAAGCAAAAGCTAATTATAAAATAACTAGTAATGAACAATCAATATGTAACACCGCCAGGATATAAAAGATGGTCAATGATTTTTATAATTATTGGCATAGTTACTCTTGTATGCGGTGTTATAGCTTTGAACCCTTTAGCAGGTAGCGATGGCAGCAATGTAAACAGTACCAGGTTTTGGGCCGGGCTTTTGCAAAACAGCATTTACTGGCTGCTGCTTGTAAATACCGGCACTTTCTTTATTGTGATTTGTACGCTTGCAATGGGTGGCTGGCAGGTTGCCTTCAGAAGGGTATCCGAAGCCATATCATCAGTTGTACCTGTTATGGGAGTGCTTACATTGCTTGTTATGCTAAGCATTGTACTGGGGCATCGCAGCGATATTTATCCCTGGCTTGATAAAAATCTTGTAGCGCATGATGCAATAATTAGAGGTAAATCAGGTTTTTTAAATCCAACCGTTTATACCATTGCTTCCATTGTATGTATCGGACTTTGGGCTTACATTGGTAAAAAGCTCAAAGATCTTAGTCTTGACACTGATAGAATGGGTACGATGGATTATGAAACAGGGAAATCATGGCTAAAGAAAAATTTGTTTTGGACATCTGTTTTTGTAGTGCTTTTCGGGCTTACTGTGGGCTCCATAATGCCGTGGCTTTGGATCATGAGCATTGATGTGCATTGGGCCAGCACTATGTTTAGCTGGTACACCTTTGCAAGCTCTTTTGTTGCTGGTCTTTCTTTATTAACCATATTTGTTATTTACTTTAAAAATCAGGGTCAGCTTGAGTTTGTAACACAAGAGCATCTTCAAGACCTGGGTAAGTTCATGTTTGCGTTTTCTATTTTCTGGACATATTTATGGTTCGACCAGTTCATGCTTATCTGGTACGGCAACATTCCTGAAGAAACAATTTATTTTAAAATGAGGCTGGACGGACCTTATGAAGGATTATTTTTTTTAAACCTTATTTTAAATTTTGTTTGCCCCATTTTAATATTAATGAAAAAAGCCACTAAGCGTAACTATACCATTATGACATTTATGTGCATACTTATCATATTCGGCCATTGGATTGATTTTTACCAGATGATTATGCCAGGTACAGTTAAGTTTGATCCGCATCTGAGCTGGTTTGAGATGGGGATTTCATTAGGATTTATTGGGTTGATCATGTGGAGTGTAGACAGATTTGCTTCTTCAGTGCCTATGACGGCAATGAATAACCCTTTCATGAAAGAAAGTATTATTCATCATACATAATTGGAGATTTTAATGAGAAATTATAAAATATTCAAAAGTACCTTTGCATTGATTTTGATAAAGGAACAAAATTAGAATCATGAATGATTTTTTTATAATAGCGATCATTGTGCTTATATTTCTGGTTATATTCCAGATAGCTAAGGCAAGTGAGTATGTAAGTATTTTAAAGGGTGAAGAAAAAGCGCGCAGGCAGAACAATAGGATCAACGGTTTTCTGATGGTTGTTTTTCTTATCTTAGGATTAATAGGAGTTTGGTGGTGTAATAAAACTTACTATCCTAAAACATTATTTGTTCAGGGCGCCGCTTCCAAGCAGGGCGAGAACATTGATACCATGTTATGGATAACCATCGGTGTAACAGGTGCTGTTTTTTTTGCTACACAAATATTATTGTTCTGGTTCTCGTTTAGATACCAGGAAAGTGATAAAAGGAAATCTTTATATTTTACCCATAGCAATAAGCTGGAATTATTATGGACCGGCATTCCAGCTATTGTGTTAACTGTATTAATTGTTTTTGGTTTAAAATATTGGTTCCAGTTTACATCAGATGCGCCAAAAGATTCGCAGGTAGTTGAAATAACGGGCCATCAGTTTGGATGGGAATTTCGCTATCCCGGAAAAGACGGAATTTTGGGCAGAAAAAATTATAAACTTACAGATGCTTCAAAGGGAAATCCTCTCGGTGTAGACTGGGCAGATGCTGCAAGCCATGATGATATTCATGTGGCCACTACAATGCATGTTGTAGTGAATAAGCCTGTAAAGCTTGTTATAAATTCTGAAGATGTGATACACGATGTGGGTTTACCACATTTCCGTATGAAGATGGATGCTGTTCCGGGAACGCCTACCACCTTATGGTTTACACCTATTTATACAACGGCACAAATGAAAACGAAAACCGGTGACGCGGATTTTACTTACGAAATTAGCTGCGATCAATTATGTGGAAGAGGGCATTATACAATGCGGGGAGTTATTATTGTGGAAACCCAGCCAGAATATGATGCTTACATGGCTGGCTTGAAGCCGGAATATTTAAAGGCATTTCCTGATCAGGATCCTGCCAATAAAAAAGCAACGACCGATTCTACTAAAACTGTAGCGCAGGTAATAAAAAAATAATTTAGCCAAAGGCTAAAAAAATATATCGTTATGAATAATGAAGAAGTTATACACGAGGAGCCGCTTGTAGTGCATGACCTGGGTCATGAGGCGCACACCCACCATCATAAAGAATCTTTTATAACTAAATACGTTTTTAGCCAGGATCATAAAATGATCTCAAAGCAATTTCTTATTACAGGAATTATCTGGGCTGTAATTGGTGGTTTATTCTCAGTTATATTCCGTTTGCAATTAGGTTATCCTAATGAAACGTTTCCTTTTCTTGAAAACTTTTTAGGCCATTGGGCAAAGGGCGGAAAACTTGATCCGGAATTTTATTATGCATTGGTTACTATGCACGGAACCATACTTGTTTTCTTTGTTTTAACGGCAGGCCTTAGTGGCACGTTCTCTAACTTTCTTATTCCCTTTCAGGTGGGTGCCAGAGACATGGCTTCTCCATTTCTAAACATGCTTTCTTATTGGTTTTTCTTTTCAGCATCTATAGTAATGTTTACATCTTTATTTATGCAAACAGGCCCTGCAAGCGGCGGATGGACGATTTATCCCCCGTTAAGCGCGTTGGGCGAAGCATCTGATGGCGCTAAAATAGGTATGGATATGTGGCTGGCGAGCATGTCTTTATTTATAATATCCCAGTTACTTGGCGGACTAAATTATATTACTACAGTTTTAAATATGCGTACCAAAGGTATGAGCATGACGAGAATGCCATTAACCATTTGGGCATTTTTCTTTACTGCCGTTCTGGGTGTATTATCATTCCCTGTTCTTTTATCAGGTTGTGTATTATTATTATTCGATCGCCACCTCGGTACCAGCTTCTTTTTAAGTGATATTGTTGTTAATGGAAAAATCCTTCCTAATGAAGGAGGAAGCCCAATTTTATTCCAGCATTTATTCTGGTTTCTTGGCCATCCGGAAGTATATATTATAGCATTGCCCGCTATGGGCATGACATCTGAAATTATATCAGTTAATTCGCGCAAGCCCATATTTGGCTACATGGCCATGGTGGGTTCATTTTTTGCGATAGCAGCATTATCATTTATGGTTTGGGCGCATCACATGTTTGTAACAGGGCTTAATCCTTTTCTCGGCTCTTTCTTTGTGCTCTTGACTTTACTTATAGCCGTTCCTTCTGCTATAAAAGTATTCAACTGGCTTACTACTTTATGGAAAGGAAATATACGCTTTACACCGGCAATGCTTTTTGCTATAGGTTTTGTTAGTCTTTTTATTTCCGGAGGGCTTACCGGTATTTGGCTGGGCAACTCATCATTAGATATTCATTTGCATGATACTTATTTTGTAATTGCACATTTTCACCTGGTAATGGGTGTGGCATCTATGTTTGGCATGTTTGCAGGTATTTATCAATGGTATCCTAAAATGTATGGCAGGTATATGAATAATACCCTTGCTTACATTCACTTTTGGGTTACGATTGCTGGTGCATATTGCATATTTTGGCCCATGCATTATGAAGGGCTTGCAGGTATGCCAAGGCGCTATTACGATTTCAGCAACTGGGAATCTTTTAAAATGTTCGACGGATTAAATGAGTTTATAAGTGTGGTTGCATTGCTGGTTTTTGCAGTTCAGTTATTATTTATATTTAATTTCTTTTACTCAATATTTAAAGGCAGAAAAGTAACCACTAAAAATCCATGGGGCGCTAACACTTTGGAATGGACAACACCAATTCATCACATACATGGCAACTGGCCTGGTGAAATACCCGAAGTGCACCGCTGGGCTTATGATTATGGTAAAGATGGAAGAGATTTTATTCCGCAGACAGAACCTGTTGGTGATAATGAAAAATCACATTGAGATTAACGGCTGTTGCTATAATCAAGCATGTCTGCAGCCTGAGTTTTGTTTAGGGCAAAACTTAATAAACCTTTACAGATGAATAATGTGGCAACAGGCATTTCCAACTCCGCTTCTTTTGCTATAGCAAGTAAGGTGAAAGATTACTTTCAGCTCATAAAATTTACCCTAAGCTTTACCATAGTTTTTAGTTGTGTCGTTTGTTATTTACTTGTTCCCGGTATCCGTTTCGATGCTATCTCCGTATTGCTTTTGTTTATAGCGGGCATGTTAATTACAGGCGCAGCCAATGCAATAAACCAAACAGTAGAAAAGGATACGGATGCGCTAATGAAACGAACAGCCGGCCGGCCAGTAGCATCAGGCAGAATGCAGCCAATTGAAGCATGGACTTTTGCAATGATAAGTGGTGTTGCAGGCGTATTAATAATGTGGTACTGGTTTAACTGGCAAAGCGCTTTACTTGGCCTTTTAAGTTTATGTTTATATGCTTTTATTTATACACCATTAAAAAAAATAAATTCTATTTCAGTTTTAGTAGGCGCCTTTCCCGGGGCGCTGCCCTGTTTAATAGGCTGGGTAGCCGGAGCGGGTGACTTCAGCTCCGGCGGCTGGGTTTTGTTTGCAATACAATTCTTGTGGCAGTTTCCCCATTTCTGGGCTATAGCCTGGGTGGCGCATAAAGATTATGAAAAAGCTGGTTTTAAACTATTGCCGTCAAAGGCCGGACCTACCAAGTTCACTGCATTGCAGGGTATTATTTATTCTATGCTGATGATACCGGTTGGCATGCTGCCTTTTTACTATCATATAAGCGGCAGCGTATCTTTAATAATTCTGTTGCTATGTAATCTTTCCATGGTTTTTTTAAGCGTGCTGCTTTTTTTGCAAATGAATGTCCAGGCGGCCCGCAGGGTAATGTTTGGCTCTTATTTTTATTTGGTAATTGTTTTTCTTTCTCTTCTTTTTGATAAGATATAAATGTATATAAAGAGTAGTAAATAATGATAGCTGTGATTAAGGAACAAAAAACTAGGATACATCCGCACAAATTTACTTTGTGGATAGGGCTTGCAAGTATCGTTATGATGTTTGCAGGGCTCACGAGTGCTTACATTATAAAACGAAGCCTTGTAAACTGGATCACGTTTGATCTTCCAATTATTTTCTGGTACTCAACTGCGGTAATTATTGCGAGCAGCATTACCATTATTGCCAGCCGAAACTATTTCAGGCAAAGAGAAATGCTGCAATACCGAACATGGCTGGCTGTTACTTTAGCACTGGGAATTCTATTTGTAATACTGCAATATGTAGGTTTTGTTCAATTATGGCACAGTGGTATCACCCTCACAAGAAACGTATCATTTTCATTTGTATATATTATTGTTGGTTTACATGCGGTGCATGTAATAGGAGGTGTTATAGCGCTGATTGTTTTTTTAATAAAGGCCTATAGCAGCAAGAGAAAAAATTACAGTGTAGTGCCGATAGATCTTATAAATACCTACTGGCATTTTGTTGATATTTTATGGATATACCTGTTCATTTTTTTATCTGTGATAAAATAAAAAAAGAAAAATTTTTATTAGCATAAGTAATAAGTATGTTTAATATAATCCTTTATTTTTGTAACAACTTTTTAACGAATAAGTAATGCAAACAGCCCTGCAAAGAACGAAGACCAGTTTGTGGAATGGAGGAAAGAGCCCCTTCAATGTTAGCTATGGAAAATTAATGATGTGGTATTTTTTAATGAGCGATTCTTTTACTTTCGGTGCGTTCTTAATTTCCTATGGTTCCATTCGTTTCAGTCTCAATAATTGGGTAGATCATAATTATGTTTTTAATAAATTTCCTTTTGCAGGTGAGGCTAACTTACCACTGGCTTTTGTAAGCTTAATGACCTTTATCCTTATTTTCAGTTCTGTAACTATGGTGCTGGCCGTGTACGAAGGTCATCGTATGAATCAAAAAGGTGTAGAAAAATGGATGATATTAACCATCCTGGGCGGCATCGCATTTTTGGGCTGCCAGGCATGGGAATGGACACATTTAATAACCAGCCGCCACGAGGTTTTGGTGGATGGCGCTATTCAATACTGGGGCACTACTACAAGCCATAACCCCTGGGGGCCAAAGGTTTTATTTAATCGGCAATTGGTTGCAACGCCCGGCCCTGTTGCATTTGGCGGTTACTTCTTTGGTATCACCGGCTTTCATGGCTTTCATGTATTTAGCGGTGTTGTTATTAATACGGTTATGTATATAAAAACAAAGCTGGGTCATTTTCAACAGCGCGGCCATTATGAAATGATCGAAAAAGCAGGACTTTACTGGCACTTTGTTGATCTGGTTTGGGTTTTTGTATTCCTTTGCTTTTATCTTATTTAATAAAAAATATAGCATTTAATAAAAAATATTTTAAATAAAATTATGTCAGTAGCTGCAACAACACATATAACAACAGATGATGGCCACGGAGCCGCACAGGTAAAGCGGATATGGAAAGCTTTCTGGATACTGCTTGTGCTTACAGTAATTGAACTGATTCTCGGCCTTTCTGTTTATTATATTGATAAAGGAACTAACCCGAGTGAAACCCTTATTTTATTTATAAAAGGTGTCATCACCATTCTTACCCTGGCAAAAGCTTTTTATATTATTTCTATTTTCATGCACCTCGGAGATGAAATAAGAAATCTTATCATGTCTATTGCTGTGCCTGCTACACTTTTCATTTGGTTTATCTTTACTTTTCTATACGAAGGCAATAGTTATAGAAACCTGAGGAACACCGATGCGGGAAGTCATCCTTATATTGAAAAGGTAAAAGAAAAACCCGCAGCCCCAGCAATGAAAGAGGGCGAAAAAAATTGATAAGAATACTTTTAGTGTATAAATAATAAAATTAGCTGTCACATAAAAAGTGATGGCTAATTTTGTTTTAGAAATAACAGGTACATGAAAAAAAAAGCATTTCTGGCTTTATTGATCGCCATACTTTTACCCGTAACCGGCTACCTTCTTACCGATTACTTTAGCAAGCGCGATACGCAGATGCCTCAAAGATATTTTTATGATAGTGTAAGCGTCTCACAAAAAAGAGGCAAAATAATTTATGATACCGCATGGCATAAAGTGAGCAACATCCATCTTATCAACCAATTTGGCAAACAGGTTTCTTTAGATGATCTCAAAGGAAAAATTATTGTTCTCGATTTTTTCTTTACGCGCTGTCCTACCATCTGTCCGCAGCTTGCCAGGGCCATGAAGAAGCTGCAAAGTTCTTTTACTAATAATGATTCTATTGTGCAGTTTGTTTCCATATCTGTTGATCCTTTGCATGATTCTGTAAGCGAGCTAAGCAAGTGGGCACTCAAATACAAAGTAGATCCTGATAGCTGGTGGCTGCTTACTGGTAATAGAGATAGCATTTATAATTTTGGTATACACGAAATAAAAGCAAGCATTGCAGATGCAAATGTGGATACAGCTTTTATACATACCGAAAATTTTTTTCTGCTGGATAAAGAAAGAATTGTAAGAGGCTGGTACAATGGTTTTGATTCTGCTGCGCAAAAAAAACTGGTAAGAGATATACCTTTATTAATGCTGGAGAAAGATAGGAAAAGATCTTTCGGTCAATTTTTAAAAAGCCTTTTTGAAAGAGGATAAGATTTTTTTTAAATATAATAATGAAAATACAATCTGCTGAAGCCCTTCCTGCGCCTGCCTTACAAAGAAATGATAAGAAAGCTAATATAATTATCTGGACAGCTTCAATAGTTGTATTTACTGCAGTTGCTTTTCTTGCAGAAGTGAAGCTGAATATTCAGTTAGGTTTTAATCCACATTTATTTGCAAAAGCAAATGCTGTTATAAATTCGATGGTGGCAGCGCTTTTACTTGCCGCGTTATTTGCAGTAAAAGCAAAGAAATTTTTATTGCATAGAAATCTTATGCTGGCGGCTATTGTGCTTTCGGTGATTTTTTTACTTGCTTATATATGCCATCATTTATTAAGCGGCGAAACAAAATATGGCGATCTAAATCATGATGGTTTGCTCAGCGCAGATGAGAAAGCACTTGCCGGTTCTATGCGGTATGTTTATTATTTTATTTTAATAACTCATATTCCATTGGCAGGTATTGTGCTTCCCTTTATTTTATTTACTGCGTACAGGGCATTAACCGGGGATTATGAAAAACATATAAAGCTAGCAAGAATTACATGGCCACTTTGGTTTTATGTGGCCGTTAGCGGCGTTATTGTTTATGCAATGATCAGTCCCTATTATTCCTGATTCATTAAATTTCGTTTGCAGCATAACATATATAATTTGCTACAATCCTAATTCTTTGTAGGGATCCCAGAATAGTTTTTCAAAATCTGCAACCGTATCTTTTTCCACCTTTATTTTTTCTTTAAGCAGTAGCGCTTCCATTGCATCAGGTGTGGCAAAATGGGCTTTGCCGCTAAGCATTCCATTTCTGTTTACCACTCTGTGAGCAGGCACTTTTGGTTTGGCATCATGTGCCGCATTCATTGCCCAGCCTACCATTCGTGCGGAAAGCTTTGTGCCAAGATAGTTGGCAATAGCGCCATAAGATGTTACCCTGCCTTTAGGAATTTTTCTTACAACAGCATATACATCTTCAAAAAAATTGTATTGTTTTGTTGTTGATCGCGGCACTTCTTTGTCACTGATTATTTTCTTATTACTTATTTTCATTAGTAATTCTTTTTAAAAGCAATTCGTCTTTTAAGGGATCGGGAACTTTCTCAAAATTGAAGGGACAATGCCTGCATCCATTGCCGCAGCAATAGCCTCTTTGCAGGTGATATTTTTCTGTAAACACAAGCAGGTTATTTTCAGTATAATAAAAATGAATGCCTTCTATAAAGTTATCATTACCTGTCATTGTGTTGCTTTTATTGCTGCATCAAGCATTTCATCATTATCTGGTATTTCATTTGGCAATGAAAAGCATAGGTAAAAAACCTTTTTGCTTTGAGCAATATCAAGACTTTCATAATACGTTTTTATGCTAAGCTCAGGTGATGTTTTTTCTTTATAAATATTATCATTGTTTTTATGCAAAATGAGTTTGTACATTTCAATAACAATCCTGGTAAAATTATACAAGTCCGGCGAGTCGGTTTTTAAATGGATTTTTCCACCTGGCTGCAAAATTTTTTTATATAATCTTAAATACCGCGGATGGGTAAGTCGCTTCTTTGCTTTCGAAACGCGAAGCTGCGGATCAGGAAAGGTGATCCATATTTCACTTACTTCATTGCTTTTGAAACAAGTAGTTATCTGATGGATCTGTATTCGTAAAAATGCTACATTGTACAGTTTATTTTCAATAGAAAATTTTGCCCCAACCCATATTCTGTTTCCCTTTACATCAACACCTATAAAATTTTTTTTAGGGTATAATTTTGCAAGCCCTATTGCATATTCTCCTTTGCCACAGGCAAGCTCCAGCACAACAGGATCATCATTTTTAAAATGAATATTCCATTTACCCGCCATATTCTCAGGATACTCAAGCACATTGTAAAACGTTTTTATTTCACCAAACCTTTGTAATTTTTTTTGCCCCATGATGCAAATTTAAATTATATGAAGCTTAAGGCTTACCGATAATAAGGCTGCTTCCACCGACGATTTAATTGTAAATGCCTATTTGCTATTTCATACTGTGATGCTGAATTATAAATTTGCCAAAGAAAAATTAAAATAAAAATTTTATGGAAAATGATACTATTAATCAATTTGGAGGAAGCAAAAGGCCGCGCCTGTTCAGCGGTTTAATACTTCTGGCAGCGGGTGTTTTATTGTTAGCGTATAAAGCAGGAGCGCCCATACCAGCATGGGTTTTCACGTGGCCCGTATTACTAATTGGCATCGGAACATTGATGGGAATAAGAAGCAGGTTTCATAATCCGGGCTCATATATAATGATTGCAATAGGTGTAATTTTTTTAATAGATCAATCAAGCCCTGATCTTCATTTTCATAATTATATTCTGCCTGCAATTCTCATTTGCGTTGGACTTGTTTATATAGTAAAGCCCGGGCATTCTTTTGGAGGCCGTTTCAGAGATAGAATGAAAGGGCGCATGAACTCTACCGATGCATCACCCGTAAGCCATTCTTCCGGAAGTTATTTTCAGCTGGATAAAGATGCAACAGAAGATAACGCTGAATATGTAGATATCAATGCTGTGTTTGGTGGTGTAAAGAAAATTATTTTATCAAAAAATTTTAAAGGTGGAGAGATAAACAGCTTTATGGGAGGCACTGAGATCAATCTTTTAAAAGCCGATATACAAGGCGCGATAGTACTTGAAGTGAATAACGTTTTTGGCGGCACAAAGTTAATGGTGCCATCTAACTGGGATGTGAAGAATGAGGTGACTGCTGTATTTGGAGGCATCGAAGATAAAAGGAACATAATTGGCGCCATGCCTGATGCTGGTAAAATAATGATACTAAAAGGCACCTGCGTTTTTGGCGGCATTGAGGTAGCTAATTTTTAATAACCCTTATGTTTATTCACTTTTAAAAACAAACTTATATGAAATGGTATCTTGCAAAACTTGTTTACAGAATTATTTGTGGTGAAGGAGATCATACGCCGCAGTTCGATGAGCAGCTCCGGCTTGTAAATGCAGAAGATGACCTGCACGCTTTTCAAAAGGCAAGGACTACCGGCCATTTGGAAGAGGATAATTTTTTGAATAGTTTTCAAAAGCCTGTACATTGGAAATTTATTGATGTATCAGAGCTGCATCCGCTGGCTGAGTTGATTGATGGGGCCGAATTATATTCACGCATTTGTGAAGAAACAGAACCAGACAGATATATTAAGGTAACGAGGCAAAGAGCCTCTCACATTCTTGAGAAAAGTATGCATAAGTGTATTCCATTAAACTGATAATATTTTGAGCAACTCTGTTACATCAGTAAAAAGACCAATAGCCTCCGGCATTATTTATTGGGCAATTATAAGTGTTATTTATTCTTTTATACTTACCAGCGTTTTAAAAAATTTTAATCTTACAAACGCACAGGTGGTAACAGATGTTGCTATAAACAATTTCCTTATCACGGCAAGCTGTATCCTCATTTTACATAACATGAGGTTCTATTTGCCACGGCATGAAAAATACTGGTATATTTTAATGATAAGCGTAAGCCTTAGCGGCATTTGTTCTTTAATATCCAAAGGCGCATTATGGTTATTATTTAAAGATGATGCCCATTATTTACAATCATTTTCTCAGTCAGCAGGTATACGTTTTGGAATATCTTTTTTAATTATTGCCTGTATAGCCATGATGGGACTGCTATGGTTTACGCAGGAAGAGCAACAGGTTATAAACAAGCGAAAGATAGATACAGAGCGGCTTTCAAGAGATGCGGAACTTTTAAAATTAAGACAACAGCTTCAGCCGCATTTTTTATTTAACAGCCTTAACTCCATTAGCGCGCTTACGGGAACACAGCCGGATAAAGCAAGGTACATGATACAACAGCTTAGTGATTTTTTAAGAGGCACCATTAAAGCAGATGATAAATTGCTGAATACTTTGGAAAAAGAAATGGAATACCTGCACTTATATCTTGACATAGAAAAGGTGCGCTTTGGTAACAGGCTGCAAACTGAAATAGATTATAATGAGGAAGACCTGGCAATGCAATTACCTTCTTTGCTGCTGCAGCCAATTATGGAAAATGCCATTAAATTTGGGCTTTACGATACCACAGGCGAAGTTTTAATAACACTTAAAGCGAATAATGATAAAGGCTATTTAAAAATTATTATTACCAATCCCTTTGATCCTGAAACTTCGCAACCCTTGAAAGGCACGGGCTTTGGCCTATCTTCTGTTCACAGAAGATTGTTTCTCATTTTTTCAAGATATGATCTTTTAAAAACAGAAAAAGAAAATGATCTTTTTATAACAACTATACTGATACCGCAAATAGTATGAACGTAATTATAATAGATGATGAGCCGCTGGCAAGAAGCATTGTAAAAGAATATTTGCAAACCTACACAGGTATAAACATAGTAGCCGAATGCAATGATGGGTTTGAAGGAATGAAAGCGATTATGGAGAGCAGGCCAGACCTTATTTTTCTTGATATACAGATGCCAAAGATAAATGGCTTCGAAATGCTGGAGCTTATAGAAAATCCGCCGAAGGTAATATTTACAACAGCCTTTGATGAATATGCAATAAAAGCTTTCGAGCTTAATGCAATAGATTATTTATTAAAGCCTTTCAGCAAAGAAAGATTTGATAAATCTCTGCAAAAAGTTTTGTCAAGCCCTGTAAATGCTTTAGCACAAGGTGTTTCAGACAGCGTTCAGCCTGCATCTCAAAACAGGGTGGTAGTGAAAGATGGAAATAAGATCAAGATCATTCCCCTTGTTCAAATTCAATACCTGGAAGCTGCGGATGATTATGTAAAAATCATAACTGCTGACGGGTCTTTTTTAAAGAAGAAAACAATGAGCTTTTTTGAGCAAACTCTTTCGCCCCAGCAGTTTGTGCGCACCCATCGCTCTTATATGGTAAATGCACAGCTTATAACACGAATTGATCTTCAGGAAAAAGATAGCTATACAATATTATTGAGCACCGGTGCCAGAATACCGGTTAGCAAACAAGGGTATACAAAGCTGAGAGAGATGTTAGGCATATAAGTATTTTAATAAGATAAAAGATGTTTTATTAATTGAACATTTCATACTATGACTTCAATGCCTTATCCGGTTGTAAGCTTTGTGTGCGGAAAAACTTCCACCATGAAATTTCATATTTTAAACCTGTGCTGCTGCATAAAATACTAAACGATTAGTACTTTTCCATGGTATATATACGATTTTAAACTATCTGTAAAGGAATAAAATGCAATAGCCAATAAATGGTTTAATTATTGCAACCACAAAAAACATGAGTAAGGTATTAATTGTGGACGATAATTCGGATATACTTTGGGTTGTCGAAACTGTTTTAAAAAGATATGGGTTTGAAGTGATGGCGTTGCCGCGGGGCGAGGATGTGATCCCTAAAATAAAAGTATTTATGCCCGACCTTATTTTATTGGATGTATTTCTTTCTGGCATTGATGGTATTGAAGTTTGCAATAAAATAAAAGATAACCCAAGAACAAGAGACATTCCGGTAGTGATGTTTTCAGCACACACCAACTTCACTGATATTCAGAAATTTTGCAAAGCAGATGATTTTATTGCAAAGCCTTTTGATGTAAATGAATTAGTGAATAAAATACAGCACCAGATTCATGAAAGTAAAGTTTGAAGAAATTATTTGGTATTTGGATAAGCAAAGCCTGTGAAATTTTTACAGGCTTTTTTTATGGATTGATCTTTATCTCTAATAGATACAGTTAGATGAGGCAAAAAAATATTTTAAAAAAAAACTACAACATTTAATAATCTGCTGTAAAAGCAAAATGGTGGTATTACAAGTAAAGTTTGTTCAGAAGCAAAAAAGGTATAATGACAAATTTTTTTTGCATAGTTATTATGCAACTTTCAATGATCTGTTTAAAACAAAGAAGCCTGAAACATAATACAGAATTATATTTCAGGCTCTCGAAGCTGTAGGGGGAGGGCTCGAACCTCCACGAGGCAGTTAGCTGCAGTACAAAGTTCAGTGGTCGACCCTGGTCATCCATTTCTGGATGGCTCTATGCTGCGTTTATCCTGTTATCCTCACCCCCGAGACAAGAGGGCATGTCTGCCAAAAATTTCATCACCCCACAATATCAAATATTGATATGCAAATCTAATGCAAAAGCTGTTATTACCATATAGATTATAATAAATTAATAAAAAATATAGAAATCGTTTAATTATAATATATATTCGTTAAATAAATTTAAAGCATGGCTTCAAAATTCAATTTGGATAAACTTGATCTTCAAATAATGCATGAAATGCTTCAGAGTGCTGATGTTCCCTATGCAGAACTGGGCAAAAAACTTTTTGTAAGTGGCGGAACTATTCATGTACGCATAAAAAAGCTGGAGGAGTATGGCATAGTAAAAGGTAAAAGACTTAGCGTGCAATTAAAAGAGCTGGGCTATGATATAACGGCTTTTGTCGGTATATTTTTAGAAAAAAGTTCTCTATACGATTCTGTTGCAAAAGAGCTGGAAAAGATCCCCGAAATTGTTCGGCTTAATTATACAACCGGCAACTACAGCATGTACCTGGAAATTGTTTGCAAAGATATTAATGAGCTTAGATCTGTCTTGCATGATCAATTACAAAAAATAAAAGGCATTGAAAGAACTGAAACACTTATATCGCTATCAGAAAGCTTCAACAGGAGTGTGCAGTTAGCTAAAGAAGATTAATATAATTTCAAGTTTACTCTCTTACATCAAGGGCATCTCTTAGTCCGTTTCCCAGTAAATTAAATGCTAATACCAATATCATAATGGCAACCCCCGGAGCCAGCGCCAGTGCAGGATTATGTGTAATTATAAAGTTGTAATTTTCTTTTATCATAAGCCCCCAGCTTGGCATTGGCGGCTGTACGCCCACGCCAAGAAAACTAAGGCCAGCTTCGATAATTATTGCTGCCGCAAAGTTAGAAGCCGCAATTACTATAACAGGGCCAAACACATTGGGCAGAATATGCCTGGTGATTATTCTTATATTTTTTAAGCCCAGTGCTTTAGCAGCCTGTATATATTCAAGCTCCCGCAATGCAAGCACCTGGCCTCTTATAATTCTGGCAACATTTACCCACATGGTTAGCCCAACTGCTATAAATATTTGCCAGAATCCTTTGCCTAAGGCAAGCGTGATACCAAACACAAGCAGCAGCGTTGGCATGCTCCATATTACATTAATAAACCACATGATCATATTATCAATCCTGCCGCCAAAGTAGCCCGCAACAGCGCCTAATATAATTCCTATACTTAAAGAAATAATAACTGTAATAAGGCCAACAGCAAGGCTTACACGTACCCCAACAATAAGCCTGCTTAAAATATCTCTTCCAAATTTATCTGTGCCCAGCCAAAATGTTTTTGAGGTGATAAAGTTTTCCGGTAGCAATTTTTTTAAATACACCTGCTTCTCTTCAATGCCTTCATCAATAAATTTTTCAATAACTATAGAATCTTTATTTATTGAAAAGCTGTTTATCGGAATAAAAATATTTTCATCTTCTTTGCCATAAAGAAGGCGATGGAAAAAAGTTGTTTGTGCAACCTTTTTTACTTTATTAACCTTTAAAAATAATTGTGTAAAGCCCGGCTTTCTTGCTTGTATTTCTACAATCTGCCTGTCTGCCTCAGGGGTGCAATCAGCAGCAATAAAGTAAGCAAACACACCCATAATAACTGATATACAGATGATACATAATCCTGCTACAGCGCCTTTATTTTTTTTCAGGCGCTTCCAGGCATTTTGCGAAAAGGAAAGTGATGCTTGCATTGCTATTTTACTTTTCTATCCTTCCAGGTGTAAGAGCCAAATTTACCTAACCAGCCGGCTATTAATGTATAAATAATGTGTAGCGGCTGTGCCGGAATAAGCCACCACAAAAGATTTCGCTGCTTAAAGAATTTTGCCACAGGAAAAAGGAAAAATAATTCAACACATGTTTTTGCAAATAATAAACTCAATAAAAGATAAAGAGCCGTAAGGTTAAATAAAGAATCAATGGCTAAAAAAAATAACCAGCCATTAAAAATATATACAAGAAAAAGGACCGATGTTATTTTTATATCCGGGTATGTACCGGCCTTGCTGGCCCAGCGTATCCGCTGGTTTATAAACTCTGTAATGCTGCCTGCCGGCCTTGTATAAACAACAGCATTATTTGATTTTAAATAAGAAATTTTATTAGGATATTTTTTTTGAATTTTATGCATCAGCAGCATATCATCACCGCTTGCAATGCTGTCAATATTTTTAAATCCATCCACTTCAAAAAAAGCATTTTTTTCATAACCAAGGTTAGCGCCGTTGCACATATTATGTACCTTTTTATGTACAGAAGCAGCCGTAATGCCCTGCAGCATAATAAAATCGAGTGACTGAAATGTTTGAAAAAACTTATTGGCAACGCTGTTTTTTTTTATATCTAAATAATAAGCAACAGGCGCTGCAATAAAGGCTGACCCGGCATCTTCATAATAAGCAGCCATAGTTTCAAGCCATTTGTTTGAAGAAAAGCAATCAGCATCTGTAGTTATAATAAGTGTTCCGTTTGCAACGCTGATACCAGTTTCAATAGCCTTTTTTTTATAAGAATTAATATTACTGCTTTCTTTGCAATCAGCAAGATTTATAAGTCTCACATTGTTACAGGTAAATGATTTAACAATCGCTTCGGTTGCGTCTGTCGAATGATCATTTACAACAATTATTTCAAAAAGATTTGAAGAGTACGATTGCTGTAATATTGATTTGATACAGTTTCCAATGTTAGCTTCCTCATTTCTTGCGGGTACAATAACAGTTATAAAAGTAGTGTACGGGCCATCGTTTTTTTTATCTATGTCAAACGGTTTCAACTGCAGCCAGCCCAGCCTGTAATATAATAGCAGAGCCATGTAAAGAGTTAAAAGCAATAAAGATATTATTGAGATAATCATTGCCTGGTTTCAAAATGCATATTACAATTATTTAACACCGGATAATCAAAAAAAAGCTTTTAAATATTATTAAAATAAAAAAATGTTTTTTACTTTTGTTTAGTTGCATAAACAACTATATGCAAAACAACCAATTTAAAAAGGGAGAACTGTATAGCTTTATTACGGGTAAAGCATCTACCGCAATTGCGAGGCGGTTGCAAAAAAATTTTAAGCTTTCTGGCATTGATATTACTATCGAACAATGGAGTGTGCTGTATCACCTGTGGAAGCAGGAAGGCCAGAGCCAGCAACAGTTATGCGATGCTACATTTCGTGATAAGCCCAGCATAACGAGGCTGGTTGATAACCTTGAGAAACTAAAATTAGTTAAGCGCGTGCCTTCTAAAGATGACAGACGAATCAACCTGATTTATTTAACCAAAGAAGCGATAAAGCTGCAGGAAAAAACAATAGCCGTTGCTAATAAAACTTTAAATGAAGCTTTAACAGGCGTAACAAACGGGCAAATAGAAATAGCAAAGGAAGTATTGCAAAAAGTGTATGATAACCTGTTAATCTCTTAAAGCAAACTATAAAAAATTACGATAAACATTTAACCTAAAAAAATATATGAGCAGTATTACACAAGCAGCATCTATAAATGGCGGTGAATGGCTTATAAAAAAAAGCGAAGCATCAGAAACTTTCACGCCTGAAGATTACTCCGAAGAGCAAAGAATGGTGTATGATATGTGCCTGCAGTTTTTGCAAACTGAAGTGTTACCTGTTATAGAAAGAATAGATAAAATGGAGCCTGGCCTTATGCCTTCACTGATGGATAAGGCAGGAGAGCAGGGGTTGCTGGGTGCATCGGTGCCTGAAGAATACAATGGATTAGGAAAAGATTTTGTTACATCAACACTGGTAAGCGAAGGGCTTGGAGGCGGCTATTCATTCAGTGTGGCCATGAGCGCTCATGCAGGTATCGGCTCACTCCCTATTTTATATTTTGGAACAGAGGAGCAAAAAAGAAAATATGTATCAAGGCTGGCAACCGGCGAGTGGAAAGGATCTTACGGCCTTACAGAACCTGGAAGCGGGAGCGACGCATTAGGCGCTAAAACAATTGCAACACTTTCTGATGATGGAAAATATTATTTCCTGGACGGGCAAAAAAGCTGGATAACCAACGGAGGTTTTGCAGATGTATATACCGTGTTTGCAAAAATTGATGGAGATAAATTTACAGCGTTTATTGTTGAAAGAGATTTTGAAGGCTTTACACGCGGGCCGGAAGAACATAAAATGGGTATTAAAGGTTCTTCAACGGTGCAATTGTATTTTCAAAATTGTAAAGTACCTGCAGAAAATGTGCTGGGAGAAATTGGCAAAGGCCACATCATTGCTTTCAATATATTAAACATCGGAAGGCTGAAACTCGCTGCTGCAGCGGTAGGAGCATCGAAGCTTGCACTGTCGGAAACTATTCAATATGCTAAAACAAGAGAGCAGTTTAAAACGTCCATTGCTAATTTCGGCGCTATAAAACACAAGCTTGCTGAGATGGCCATAAAAATTTATGCAAACGAAAGTGCATTATACAGAACAGCAAAATGGATTGATGAAAAAGAAGCTGAAATGCTCGCAAATGGTAAGCCTTTTAATGAAGCTTTTCTTGGCGCTGCCGAAGAGTTTGCTATTGAGTGCGCCATACTGAAAGTGCACGGAAGCGAGGTGCTGGATTTTGTTGTGGATGAAGGTGTGCAGATACATGGTGGTAATGGTTTTAGTGATGAATATCTTATAAGTAAAGCGTATCGCGATAGCCGCATCAATAGAATTTTTGAAGGTACTAATGAGATTAACCGGCTGCTTACAGTTGATATGATGTTAAAGCGAGCCATGAAGGGAAAGCTTGACCTGATGGGCCCTGCAATGAATGTACAAAAAGAATTAATGAGTGTGCCTGATTTTAAGGATGAGAAAGAGGGCTTATTTATAAAAGAGCAAATGATAATTGCCAATATGAAAAAAAGCATATTGATGGTGGCGGGCGCTGCTGTGCAAAAGTTAATGAACAAGCTTTCGGCTGAGCAGGAAATTATAATGAACATTGCCGACATGGCCATTGAAGCTTTTGTTTGCGAAAGTTTATTGCTTCGTGTAATGAAAGCTGCTGAAAAAAATAATGACGAAAATATTCATGTGCAACAGGCAATCATGCAATGTTATTTAAATGATGCGATAGATAAGGTGGCAAAGTGCGGCAAAGAAGCAATCAATGCTTTTGCAGAAGGCGATGAACAAAAAATGATGCTGCTTGGGCTAAAGCGATTTACAAAAACAGAACCATTCAACAGCAAAAATGCAAGAAGGCTGATAGCTGATAAGCTGATTGAAAAAGGGAAATATTATGTGTAAAGCGCAATAGTTTTATAATAAAGCTTTGGTTAAAAGCCAGAGCTTTTTTAATTTCAACATAGCACATGGACACCTATATTTTTCCAATTATGTAATAGTTAATTTTGCATTGCTATTGCCATCACCGGTGAATTAAAAAGATATCAATGATCATTTAACCTGTAAATTATTTTTTTGAAAAACGCAGAAAATTTTATCATAAAAAAAGCTCAGAACAAAATGAGCAATCTTGCTGACACGCTTATTGGCTCTGAAATTGTAAAACTGGGTGCGGAAATAAAAGAAAAAATTAAGAATGGAGAAACCATATATAACTTCACTATCGGCGATTTTGATTCATCCATTTTTCCTATACCTGAGCAGCTTCAAAATGAAATAATTACAGCTTATCAGCAAGGCTTTACAACGTATCCGCCCGCAGATGGAATTTTGCCATTACGCGAAGCGGTTTCCTCATTTATAAAAGAGAGAGAAGGGCTTGATTTTAATACAAAAGAAATACTTATTGCAGCCGGCGGCCGCCCGCTGATCTATGCATTATATCGTGCACTGGTAGATGCAAATGATAAGGTGATCTATGCAGTACCAAGCTGGAACAATAATCATTATGTACATTTTGTAGGAGGTATTCACCAGGTGATTGAGGCAACGCGTGAACACAATTTTATGCCTGTGGCTGAAGATATTGAGCCGCATATAAAAGATGCGGTGCTCATTGCATTGTGTTCGCCGCTAAACCCTACGGGCACTGTGTTTGCAAAAGATGAGCTGGAAAAAATATGCGATATGGTGCTTGCAGAAAACAGGCGCCGTAATGATAATGAAAAGAAATTATATGTAATGTATGATCAGATGTACTGGACATTAACTTTTGGAAATACAAAACATTATAATCCGGTAAGCCTTCGGCCTGAAATGAAAAAGTACACGATTTTTATAGATGGCATCAGTAAAGCATTTGCTGCTACAGGAGTCCGTGTTGGCTGGGCATTAGGCCCGGAAAATGTGCTGGCAAAAATGAAAGCTATCAACAGTCATGTGGGCGCCTGGAGCCCAATGGCAGAACAACAGGCAACAGCTAAATTTTTAGGGCAAAAAAATGTTATTGATAAATATTTGCTGCATTTTAAAAGCGAATTGGATGAAAGGCTGCATCTTATTTATGAAGGTTTTCAAACATTAAAACAAAAGGGTTTTGCTGTGGATGCGTGTGCACCACAGGCTGCTATTTATCTTACTATTCAAATAAGCCTTGCAGGCAAAGAAACAAGCGATGGAATAAAGCTTACTTCGCAAGCCGATGTTACTTCTTATATATTAGATGAAGCGAAGCTGGCAGTTGTTCCGTTTTATGCTTTTGGCGCATCAAAAAGTTCTGATTGGTACCGGCTTAGTGTAGGCACCTGTAAAAAAGAAGAAATACCTGAGATGCTGGGCAAGCTTGAAAGTGCTTTAAATAAATTGACTAACTGATCAATCCTTTACTTAAAAGATATTCTGCAATCTGCACAGCATTGGTAGCCGCGCCTTTGCGCAGGTTATCGCTTACAATCCAGCAGTTTAAGGTGTTTGGCTGAGATTCATCTCTGCGGATCCTTCCCACAAAAGTTTCATCCTTTTCATGAGCAGATAACGGCATCGGATAAACGAAATTTTCTATATCATCCTGCACCACTACACCAGGCGCTTTTGATAAAATATTTTTTACTTCTTCTATGTCAAAATCATTTTCAAATTCTATGTTCACGCTTTCGCTGTGGCCGCCAATCACTGGTATGCGCACACACGTGGCCGTTAACTGAATGCTTTGGTCACCCATTATTTTTCTTGTTTCATTCAGCATCTTCATTTCTTCTTTGGTGTAGCCATTATCAGTAAAAACATCTATTTGAGGAATGGCATTTTTATCAATAGGATATTTATAAGCCATATCACCTGCAATGTTGCTTCTTTCATTCATCATTTGCTGCACTGCTTTTACGCCGGTTCCTGTTACGCTCTGGTAAGTTGATACCACTACTCTTTTAATGGTATATTTTTTATGAAGCGGCTGAAGCACCAAAACCATTTGTATGGTGGAGCAGTTCGGATTGGCAATAATTCTATCGTTTTCTGTTAAAACATCTGCATTTACTTCAGGCACTACGAGTTTTTTCGTAGTATCCATTCGCCATGCTGATGAATTATCAATTACAATAATACCTGCTTCTGCAAACTGAGGCGCCAGTGCCAGTGATGTGCTTCCGCCTGCTGAAAATATAGCAATGGCCGGCTTTGCAGCTATCGCCTTTTCTGCAGACAGTATCGCATATTTTTTATTTTTAAAAACAATTTCTTTGCCTATAGATTTTTCAGAGGCAACTGGATATAACTCTGTAACCGGAAAATTTCTTTCTTCCAATACCTGCAACATCTTTGTGCCAACCAGGCCTGTAGCGCCTACCACTGCAACTTTCATTTGTGTTCTTATTTAATTTAATTACGGTTTGTAAATAACGCAAATGTATAAAGTCATTATCTTTAAAAAAAGCTGTTGTTTATGATGAGAAAATTTATGGTGTGTTTTTGTATAAGCATGTTTATAAATTTTTATATCAAAGCGCAGGTAAATGAAAATTTTAATGATGGAGATTTTACGCATAATCCTGTGTGGGGCGGCAACGTGACGGGTTTTATTATTAATTCATCTGCACAATTGCAAAGCAATAATACGCTTGCTAACAGCACATTTTACTTAAGCACATCTAATGCTTTGGCTATGGCTGCAGAATGGAATTTTTATGTACAAATTTCTTTTAACCCTTCTTCTGCAAATTATATTGATGTGTATCTTACTTCTGCAGATAGCGATCTTACTGTGAGCACAAACACCGGGTATTTTGTTCGCATTGGCAATACTGATGATGATATGTGCCTGTATCGTAAAGATGCAGCGGGTGCCATAAAAATTATTGATGGAGTAAATGGTGTTTTAAATACCAGCAATAATGTGATGAAAATAAAAGTGATAAGAGATGCCAATAATCAATGGACGCTAAGCCGTGATGTAAGCGGCACAGGAAATTCGTTTACAAGTGAAGGATCAGTTACCGATGCAACCTATACCACATCAGCCTATTTTGGATTTCTTATAAAGCAAAGCACTTCCAGCTTTTTTCAGAGACATTATTTTGATGATATAACCATAAGCAATTATGAACCGGATGTTACACCTCCAACTATAAAATCTGTAACCGCTGTTTCTTACAACGCAGCAGATGTTTTATTTAGCGAGCCGATAGATGCAACTACAGCACAAACGATAGCCAACTATTCTGCCACTTCGCTCGGAAGCCCCGCCATTGCTATACCTGACGCCAGTAACAATCTTTTAGTGCATTTAACTTTTGCTGCACCATTTTCTAATGGAACCACCTACACCCTTACCGTAAATGGCATAATGGATCTTTCGGGAAGTGCAATTAACAATGGCACAGCAACTTTTAGTTTTTATACACCACAGCAATATGATATAATTATTGATGAGATAATGGCTGATCCCGATCCGCAGGTTGGCTTGCCAAATAACGAATGGATAGAGTTGAAGAATACATCAGCGTTTTCTATAAATTTAAAGGGCTGGAAGCTTGGTTCACCTTTAGCTTTATCAGGTGAAATGTCCAATTACATTTTGCAGCCAGACAGCTTTGTAATCGTTTGCACATCCTCCGCAGTTGCAGCGCTATCGGCATTTAGAAGCGCTGTAAGCGTTACCAGTTTCCCGTCACTTGCTAATAGCGGACAAGTTGTATCATTGTATTCCTCCGCAGGGCAAACTATTCATTCGGTAGCTTATTCATCATCGTGGTATCAAAATGCATTGAAAGCAAATGGCGGGTGGACGTTGGAAATGATTGACACTAAAAACCCATGCAGCGGCATGAGCAACTGGAAGGCAAGTATTGACAACTCAGGTGGAACACCCGGAAGAAAAAATTCTATAGATGGTATAAATAAAGATCAGGCTTCGCCCAAGCTTTTAAGAGCATTTGCATTAAATAATTCTTCTGTTGCATTAGTTTTTGATGAGCCGCTCGATAGCCTGAAAGCCGCTACAGCCGCTAATTACAGCTTTGGTAATGGCCTTACGCCCGTAAGTGCTGCAGCAGTTGCACCTTTATTTAATACAGTAAATATTACGGTTAATACAGCAATTAATGCTAATACAATTTATACCGTTACAGCAGCGAATGTTACAGATTGTGCAGGCAATAATATTGGTTCTGCAAACACTGCGAGATATGGCCTGGCGCAGGATGCAGATAGCTTTGATATTGTTATAAATGAGATTTTATATAATCCAAAACCAACCGGCGCAGACTATGTTGAACTATATAATCGTTCTAAAAAAATTGTAGACTTAAGCCATATTTATATTGCAAACAGAAATGGCAATGCAGGAGTTATCGGAAGCATGCAGCAGCTAAGCGCTCAAAGCCAGCTTATGTTTCCGGGAGATTATATTGTAATCACTTCAGATTCTTTAGCAGTGCTTAATCAATATATAACTACCAATGCCTTCGGTTTCGTGGTGGTTAGCAATATGCCATCTTACCCGAATGATGCGGGGTATGTACTTATTTTAAACAAACAAGGCAATGTAATTGATGAAGTAGATTATTTGGATAAGTGGCAGTTTCCACTTATATCCAATACACAAGGCGTTTCGCTGGAAAGGATAAATTATAATGGCGCTTCTATTAGCAGTAATTTTCATTCAGCTTCATCATCATCCGGTTATGGAACACCAGGCTATAAAAACTCGCAATACCAGCCAGCAGATGATCTTTCGGGCACTATTACTGTCGCTCCGGATGTATTCTCGCCAGATAATGATGGCACGGATGATTTTGCAACCATTACCTATAATTTCCCCACAAGCGGCTTCGTGACGAACATAACTATTTTTGATGCTTCCGGCCATCCGGTTCGTAAGCTGGAGCAAAATGCATTAAGCGGCACCAGTGGCTATTATCGCTGGGATGGGCTTAATGATAAAAATCAAAAATTGCCCCAGGGGATTTATATTATTTACACAGAAATATTTAATATTTCTGGCAGGAAAAAGCAGTTTAAAAATACCATTGTGCTTGCAAGAAGACGCTGATAAAATTTGAATAAACAAATAAAAAGTATAAGTTTTTATAAAATTATTATTTGAATACATACTTGTTTTTATTTGCCTTTAAACAATTTATAACGCTTTATTATACCTGAATGTTTTTTATATACATTTTATTGGCAGTGCTCATTTTACTTGTTGCCTGCAATCTTTTCATTTCCCTGAAGCCCAAAAATAATGATACAAATATTAATTTGCTGCGCAATGATTTGCAACGCGTAGAAGCCGCTGTAAAAAATGAGGTTGCGGCCAATCGCAAAGAAACTGCTAATAGCACTATGGCAGCAAGAAGCGAATTAAGCAGTACACTTACACTGTTTAAAACAGATCTTTTATCTGCAATAAAAGATATCAATACATTTCAGAAAGACAATTTTTATACACTGCTCAATAAGCAAAGCGAGCAGAATACCGATACTTCTGCAAAGCTCGATAGTATGCGGCAAACTATAGAAAAAAAGGTGAGCGACATGCAGCAAAGCAATGAGCAAAAGCTGGAGCAAATGCGCATAACGGTAGATGAAAAGCTGCAGGCAACGCTGAACGAGCGGCTCAGCGAATCCTTTAAGCAGGTGAGTGAGCGGCTGGAAGCAGTGCACAAAGGCCTTGGCGATATGCAAATTTTAGCAACCGGTGTTGGCGATTTAAAGCGTGTGCTGAGTAACGTAAAAACAAGAGGTGTGCTCGGCGAGTACCAATTGGAAAATTTATTAGAGCAAACACTTACGCCAGATCAATATGCAAAAAATATAAAGACAAAAGCCGGAAGCAATGCCATGGTTGAATTTGCTGTAAAACTGCCGGGCAATAAAGACGCTGCGGTGTGGCTGCCGGTAGACAGTAAATTTCCAAAAGAAGATTTTGAGCTGCTGCTGGATGCCTACGACCATGGCGATGCCACGCAGATAGAAGAAAGGCGCAAGGCCTTTGCGCGTGGAATAAAAAAATGTGCTTCAGATATTTGCAGCAAATACATTGACCCGCCCAACACTACAGACTTCGCCATATTATTTCTGCCGTTTGAAAGCCTTTATGCCGAAGTGCTGCGCACGCCCGGCCTCTTTGAAAGCATAAGGTCTGAATGTAAAATAAACATCGCCGGGCCTACCACGCTCTCCGCATTTTTAAGCAGCCTGCAGATGGGCTTTAGAACCCTTGCCATAGAAAAGCGCAGCAGTGAAGTATGGAACATTCTTGCCGCTGTAAAAGCTGAATTTGGCAACTATGCAAGCTTGCTGCAGAAAGCACAAACTAATATACAAACGGGTTTGAACCAGCTGGAAGATCTTGCAGGCAAAAGAACCAGGGCGATTGAGAAAAGATTGAAGGCGGTGGAAGGGATAGACAATGAGGAAGTGAAAGCTGCATTGCCGGATTTGCTGGCTGGGAACATATTGAATGATGAAGAATGAAGGGAAAAACCAATATTGATTATTCAGAACTGCTGTAACTAGACTTTCTTATAACTTTAAAAACCTACTCTTCTTATCTTCGCCGCTATGGCAAGTGAAGCAAATAATTTTAGTGATATTATCTCGCATTGCAAAGAATATGGATACATTTTTCCTTCCAGAAATTATGGGTTTTAATGTGCCTCGCTAATCAAATGAATATTTCAAAAGAAAAGTTTAAGAGAGGGAAAGGCATAAGAAGAATGAGAAGCTGAAGTGAGTTATCCAAAAAATATTCTGAATATCCTCATGCAAATTTTTAAAACGATAAGCAACACAACAAGAGGAAAACAAAAGGCACAAAGGAGTAAAATGAAGCCGATTCTAATCATTATTTAAAATTAATTAATATTAAATTGTAGAAATACCTGCGATGAATAATATAAAGCAATACGAAGATTTGATTGATCGTTATAAAAAGTTTTTAGAAGATTGGTACAAAAAAGATATTGCGGAAGCAAGCAGATTTAATTTATTTTCTATTTTAAAAATTAATTGGAAAGAAGTATTAGTTCATACTCCATTTTTAGCTGAGTTGCTCAATCCACATGGGACACATAGCCAGGGAGCTCTTTTTTATAAAGAATTTATTCGAATCACTCTGCCTAAAAAAGATCATTTAATTTTTGAAAATATTGATACCAAATGTTTATATGTGAAAGATGAGGAGCGAATAAAAAATGGATGCATTGATATTTTTATTCATCATAAAGACAAGCTTAATTCATTCATAATTGTCATTGAAAATAAAATTTATGCCGGAGATCAATACGAGCAAATAAAAAAATATTATGATCATGCAAGAATTAATTTTGGAATCACTCCTGATAGAATAAGAATCCTGTATTTGAAACCGTTTGAGGCACTACCATCTGATGAATCTATCGAAAAGGCGGAAAAGGAAAAATTAATAAAAGATGGCATTCTTATTCCTATTTCATATTATACGCATATTATTAATTGGTTAAAGCAATGCGAGAAAGAAGTACATGCCGATGTAGTAAACATGTCTATAAAACAATATCTACTAACTCTTGAATCTATTTGTTATGAATAAATTTGATGAAGACCTGTATGAATTTATAACAACCCCTGACAACTTTGAAGCATCATTTGAGATTGCCAATAAATTTGAAGTGTTTAAGAAAAAAATTATAGAAGATTTTTGGCAAAAAGTGATAGAAAATATTGAACTTAATATCCAGCTTGATAAAAGAACTGAATTAAAGGATTGGATTATTTCTGATGAAAACATAATAGTTAATAATGGCTGCTTAGGCATCTACAATGATAAGTATTGTAGTGAAAAATTAATATGCACCTCGGTCGAAACTTGTTTTCAAAATTGGAGTAGTGGGAATATTGTCGTTGGGCTTTATTTTAATTCGCAAGAAAAAATTAAGGGTTTAAATAAAAATAATATAATTGCTTATTGTAAAAAAAATGTATCTAATGATTGGAAGCTTTCTTCCCCAACTTATGATTTACCTATATATAAAAGGATGAAAGAAAATTTTAACTCATACGATACTCTTAGAAAAATACTTCCTTCAGAAGGAGATTTTTTAGCAAAAGAATACGCCCAAACACTTATTGACACTCACATTGAGCTATATCCACTTATAGAAAAATTTGGAGTAAAGTTTAAGTAATCTAAATCAAAAGCTCTCTCCACTTATCTTCGCCTTATGGCAAATGAACAAAACAACTTCAGTGATATCGTCTCGCATTGCAAAGAATATGGATACATCTTTCCTTCCAGCGAAATATACGATGGCTTAAGCGCTGTATATGATTATGGGCAAAATGGCGCGCAGCTCAAGAAGAACATTCGGGACTACTGGTGGAAAAGCATGACGCAACTTCATGAAAATATTGTAGGCATAGACGCAGCCATATTTATGCACCCGCTTACCTGGAAAGCAAGCGGCCACATTGATAATTTCAGCGATCCGATGATTGATAACAAAGACAGCAACAAGCGTTATCGTGTTGATCATTTGATAGAAAATTTTGCGGAGGAACAACTGGCAACCGGCAACCGGCAACTGGCAACAGACATTGTATCTGCAATGGAAAAATTACTTGCTGCAGATGATTTTATTGGCCTGAAGAAGTTGATAGAAGATAATAAAATAAAATGTGGAGTAAGCGGAACCTGCAACTGGACTGATGTTCGCCAATTTAATTTAATGTTTTCTACAGAGCTTGGCAGTGTTGCTGAAGATGCCAATACCATTTATTTACGACCTGAAACCGCACAGGGAATTTTTGTAAATTTTTTAAACGTACAAAAAACAGGCAGAATGAAAATTCCGTTTGGTATTGCACAAACAGGTAAAGCCTTTCGCAACGAAATTGTAGCCAGGCAGTTCATTTTTCGTATGCGGGAGTTTGAGCAAATGGAGATGCAATTTTTTGTAAAGCCGGGCACTGAAATGGAATGGTATAATTACTGGAAAGCTGAAAGATTGAAATGGCACGAAAGCCTTGGTATTCCTGCATCTAAGCTTCGCTATCATAACCATGTGAAGCTGGCACATTATGCTAACGCCGCAGTTGATATTGAGTTTGAATTTCCGTTTGGATGGAAGGAGCTGGAAGGTATTCATTCCAGAACAGATTTTGATTTAAAACAACACCAGGAATTAAGTAAAAAGAAGTTGCAATATTTTGATAACGATCTAAAAGAAGATGGCAAGCCCGTTGGAAATTATATTCCTTATGTGGTGGAAACTTCTGTTGGGCTCGACCGTTTATTCTTAACTGTTATCAGCCATGCTTATGCAAATGAAAAGTGGACGAAAGAAGATGGCAGTGAAGACAGCCGCGTAGTTTTAAAAATTCCTGAAAAGATTGCACCTTATAAATTAGCCATTTTGCCTCTTGTAAAAAAAGATGGCTTACCGGAAATAGCAAAAAAGCTGATGAGCGAGTGCAAAGAAAATTTCCATACTTTTTATGAAGAAAAAGACAGCATTGGCAAGCGTTACAGAAGAATGGATGCCATAGGAACTCCCTTTTGCGTTACCATAGATCACCAGACGAAAGAAGATAACACAGTTACAATAAGGCATAGAGACACAATGCTGCAAGAGAGAATTTTATTATCTGAAGTAAATAAAATAATCTCTGAAAAATTGAAGTAATAACTATGGTGTTGCCTTGTTATTCCACCAGCGTTAAAAGCAATGTTGATTTTTTTAAAGCCTTAATAACATAAGGAACTTTTGCATGAAGCGCCACCACCTGATTTTTAACGGCTTCATTATTTGCAGTATCAGCTATCACATTTATTTTTCCTTTTAAAACCTGCACGCTTAAAATATTTTCAGGTTTTTCTGTTTTCATTTCTGCCTTTCTGTGCAGGGCAATTAACACAATCCTTAGCTTATCCGACTTAAAAAGAGTGATGGCATTGCGATCATTATCTTTCCAGGCGGTTTCATTTTTTATTTGTTCAACGTGGTCAGAAAGGTCTATCAGCAAAGCCGCAGCATCAATTTTTCTTTTGCCCTCAGGCCTGTTGTGAGTGGCATCTATGTCAGTGTTTTCCATTATTTAATTTTTGGCAATGATATAGATGTTTACACAAGCAACAATAAAAACTTCAAAACCAATAAGGAGCAATTTCTAAACAATAATCTACTTTCTTTTAATTTAATGCACTATTTGGTTTCATTAATCTGTTCGGTGGATGCATAAATACCACACAAGAAAATAAAGAACTTGAATTTTCAAAGCAGTCAATTAAACTCTCAAAAGAAAAAATATCTTTTTACGACTGGATATTTTGGACAAGAGACAGTTTACATAAGATCGGCTTAAAATCGGAAGAGACGTTTCATATTTCAGACAGTCTCGCTTTTTATAAATATTTTCACGGTAACCCACCAACGTGGTATAAGCAATCGTATAAACAATATGGCTACTGAAATAATAAATATGAATTTATGTCCTGCAAAGCCCAAAGGTGTGGATTGATTTTTTTGTACACTATTCGCTTAGTGTATTGCCCATTTGTGCTGCGAATAACAACGTCAAAATGAGTGGAATCTAACGGTTCAGGTATGTTGATTTTAAATACATCTATCTTCTGGTTTGGCGCTATCTGTTCGTAATTTTGAGTAAACAATGTATTCTCATACATATCAATATTCGGAATTGCTTTGAAAGCAGGGTTGTTTAAATGGTCTAAAATCTGAAGCATTAAATGGTTGTGAATAGTAACATAAACAGAATGTTGAGGATATTTTGTAGTGTTGTAAAGACTAATAACTATTTCGTTGTTGATGCCCGCCATTGCTGACGGCATAATTGCAACCATTTCATCACCGCCAGTAAAATAATTCAAACCCTCTTTTTGTTCTACCAGTAATAGTTCGTTTTTCTGGTTCAGTTCTGTCTGTTTTTCATTTAACTGAGCCTGCAAAGCCATTATTGCATCTGTTTTTTCTTTCGTTTCTTTTCTGTTCCGTTCTTGTATTTGTTGGGAAAATTTTTGTTCCTTTATTATTTCTTCATAATTACCTGAAATTTTTTTATAAGCGGCAGCTAATTCCTTTGCTTGAGCAGTTTCTTCCTTTTTTTTAATCAGTTCGTGCCCATATTGTAAAACTGCAAGCAAAACGGCAAGGCAAGCCATCAAGCCTGAAACAAAATAAATCCAAAACATACGACTTGGCTTTTTTAATTTCATTTAGCCCCCAAAATAGTAACTATTGTTGGTCTTTGGAAGATTATATTTAGTTTATTCTTATGAGGGATTATACTTTATTTAATGCGGGAAAAACATAAACCATACACATTTAGCATGGTATCTTATGTATCTGTACCAGTATGATTTTTATTTTTTTTTCATTTATCTTTTTTTGGTGGTGGTACACTTAGTAATCCTTTTAATTGGATATTAAAATTAGATTCGTTTTTTTTTGGTGTTATTAAAGGAGTGTAAGGACGCTCATCCATTCCCAATACTTTTAGCTGTTCGATAGCTAATTGTCTTAGCCGTAAAAATCTATCAGCTTTATTTATTTTTTGTTTAATTAAAATAGAACTATAATTTTCAAGATTTGCTAATACAACAAGCTGATGCGTACTTGCAATATCCCTCATATTAAAACCGTCTAATGCTAATTTTGGATTTTCTTCCTTCCAAGTTTTAGCCGTTTTGCCAAACATAGCCATATTAATAATATCTGCATTTTCTGCGTACACTATCCATTTTTTATCTTCCGGTAAAGTTGATATGGGTAATAAGTATTCTTTAACCGCCTCTGTATGAATTTTGTAATTGACCTTTGATAAATATCTCTTTGCGTCCCACCCTGATTCAAGTCTGTTTTTTTCATCTTCTTTTAATCTTTGAAATTCCTTAACTAATAGTAGATTAAATAAAGGGCTGATATACATGCCAAAATGAAAAGCAATATCTTGATGTGCATAAGTCCCGCCATACCTGCCAGGTTTAGCAGAAATTCCTATTGAATTAGTTTTTTTAACCCATTGCCCTACAGACATAAAGAATCTATTTGATCCCGCTTCATTTTTAATTACCCCGAAATCGGGGTAATTAAAATTGGAATTATGTAATTCTTCCCAAATACCAAGATATTCAATAGTGTTTTTAGTCGTTAGCCATTTTTCTATTAACTTGTTTCCATCCGGCTGATTTGCTACCATATCCGTTAAGGATATATAATCGCTTTCGTTTTGGGAAAGTATTGTAATTTCTGTCTCACCAACAGTTATCTTACTCATTTATCAAGTCTTTATAAGTTAAACGTTTACCAGCAAGAGAAGAAAGCACCAAATCAAACCTTCCCTGTGTATTAAACTTTCTTGTATTATATCTTAATGTAAATTCATCAACATAGCTTTGTAAATGATCTTTGCTTACCCAATGATAAATACCATCAATGCCTCTTTTTAAATGGCTCCAAAAGTTTTCTAAACCATTTGTATGTGCCATTTGATTAACATATTCCTTAGCACCATGATTAACTACTGAATGAATATAATGTTCACCTAAGTTATTATAAGCGTGCCATTCATCAGTATAAACATTTGCACCTTTTTCTATGTGAGTGTGAACAATTGGTTCTACTGTATGTTGCTTTGTATCCGGCACAACTACCGTAATTAAATTACCGCCTCTTTCAATCATTCCAAGTACAGGTGTTTTGTCTTTGTAGCTGCGCCCTTGTGATTGTTCTACCTTTTTATCTTTGTGCCTGTTGCCATTTTTACCTCCTACAAAGGTTTCATCAATTTCAACTTCGTTGCCTAAAATTGCTTTGAAATTAGGGTGGTCAAACGCATAACGTAAGCGATGTAAAAGAAACCATGCAGATTTTTGAGTTACTGAAATATCCCTTGCAAGTTGATGTGAACTGATACCTTTTTTATGAGAAGAAAAAACGTACAATGCTAAAAACCACTTCTGTAATGGAATTTTAGTGTTATCAAAAATAGTTCCTGTGCGCACATTAAAATACTTAACAGTAGCCTTGCATTTGTATTTATTACCTGCACATTTATATACCTTTGATTCAGGATTAAAAGGCGAAACAGGGTTGCCATTCCAGCTAAGTTTTTCTAAATGGTCAATGCAGCTTTGTTCTGTTGGAAAGGCTTTTAGTAAGTCGAAGATGCTTTTAAATTCTGGTAACATATCTTATATTGTGGTGTAAAGATATGCTCATTATTTTAATAAACAAAATTATTTAGTGTAAAATTGTATATCATTGCCTAATTTTTAGAGTTCATCAAAATTAAAATATAAATTATTATTTTAACCGTATAGCTCAAGGTGTACGGCCTTTCGGTCGTAACCCAGCTCTGCTATTTTTTTTCTTGCATCATCTATCATTGCTTTCCAGCCGCACAAGTAAAATATTGCTGGCTTTAATTCGTGCAAATCTTCGCAGGCATCATTATTTTTTTTGCATATTTCTTCATATAAACTATGCACATAACCCGTATGTCCATCCCAGCCTTCGCGACTTAGTGTAGGCATATAATTTAGTAATTCCATTTTGCTTTGCAGCGCCTTCATTTCTTCATGGTATAAAAGATCTTTGCTGGTTCGGCATCCAAAAATTAAATACAAATTTTTATGTGGCAAGTTGTGAAGCTGTATATAATTCAACATGCTTCTAAAGGGTGCAATGCCAGTGCCGGTACAAATAAAAAACAAATCTTTATCAATATGCTCAGGTAAAATAAATACACCTTGGGGGCCACGCAAGGTAAGCTCAGAGCCAATCTTCATTTCATTAAATAAATAAGTAGTGCCTGCACCGCCTTCCAGCAATACAATTAATAATTCAAACACATTGGAGCCATCCGGCCAGCTTGCAATAGAATAGCTGCGCCATCTTTTATTTTTTTGCTCATGAATAGGAAGATCAAGTGTAACGAACTGACCTGCTTTGAAATTAAAAGCTTCCAGCTCATTTACTTTAATAAAAAATCTTTTGGTATTGTACGTCTCATCTTCAATGTGAACAATCGTTCCCGTGCGCCATGGTTCGGGCATACAGATAATTTTGCAGAAAGGTAAATCTATTTTACAATTTTTATAACCATAAAACCAAGCAGATAAAATAGAAACCATTCATTTTTTTAGGAATACAAACGCCTTCAATTTACCTTTGCACGCTGTATTTAAAATACACTGATGAACCTGGATGTGCTGATGGAAATGTATAATAAAGATGCCCGCATTTTTTCAATTGCGGACAAGCTTACTATGTCAAAGTCGCAGCACATGCACCTTTCAGGGCTTACCGGCAGCGCTTCACAGTTTGTCGTTTCTTCAGTTTTAAATCATTCACTTGCTTCGCAAATTAACCACCTGATCATTTTAAGGGATGCAGAAGAGGCCGCTTATTTTCATAATACCATTGAAAATATTACCCATGCGCTCGACGTGTTTTATTTTCCATCTTCATTTAAAAACAAAAAGAATTTTAATCTTTTAAACAGCAGTCATGTAATGCTGCGCACCGAAACACTTACCAGGCTTAGCACAGGTGGCAATAAAAAAATAGTGGTAACATATCCTGAAGCAATATTTGAAAAAGTTATATTATCTAAAACTCTTTTGGATAATATTATTTCTTTTAAACAGGGATCGCCCATTAATCTGGATGCTATGCTGGAGCGCTTTGTACATTATGGTTTCAGCAGAAGCGATTTTGTGTATGAGCCCGGGCAGTTTGCGGTGAGGGGCGGTATACTTGATATTTATTCCTACGGAAATGAAAAGCCTTACCGCATAGAATTGTTTGGCAATGATGTGGATAGCATCCGCATCTTTGATCCTGAAACACAACTGAGCGAGCGCAAGCTATTGCAGGTAAATATTATACCAGGTGTGGAAACACTTTCAGGCTCTGCGGAAGCACACGAAAAAGTATCTCTCATAAACTTTCTTCCGGAAAATACGACTGTATGGATGGAAGACTGGGATTTTATAAAAGAAATAATTGAAGAACAGATTGAAGATGTAACATCTTTTTTAAACAATAAAAAAAATATAGACGTTACTGTTGGCGAGGAAGACATGAACTTAAAAAAAGATGTTTCTTTAAATGATTTTGTACAGGCAGATGTGTTGGAAAAACAGGTTGCCGAAAAGCATATCATTGAATTTGGAAACGAAAATTTTTTTGAAAAAATTACTGCTGAAAATGATGCTGATCATTCGGTGATAAATTTTAATACAACACCTCAGCCCGCTTTCAACAGGCAGTTCAGCATGCTGATACATAATTTGAAAGATTTTGAAAACAAAAAATATAACCTCTTCATTTTTGCTGGTAACCCAAAACAATTAGAAAGGTTATATACCATTTTTAAAGACCTTAATGCTGAAATAAATTTTACGCCCATTGCTGCTTCTATTCATGAAGGATATATTGATAATGATCTGAAAATTGTTTGCTATACTGATCACCAGATCTTTCAGCGTTATCATAAATATCGTGTAAGGCAGGCTTTTAATAAAAACAAGGCGCTTACATTAAAAACACTTCGTGAATTGCAACCGGGAGATTATGTAACGCACATAGACCATGGAGTGGGCGTGTATAGCGGGCTTGAAAAGATAGAAGCCAATGGCAGACTGCAGGAAGCTGTGCGCATTGTGTATAAAGACAAAGATCTTTTATATGTAAACATATCATCGCTGCATAAAATAAGTAAGTACAGTGGAAAGGAAGGAACTGTACCTAAAATGAATAAGCTGGGCAGCGATGTTTGGAATAAATTAAAAGATAAAACTAAAAAGCAGGTAAAAGATATTGCCACGGACCTTATAAAATTATATGCGCAAAGAAAAAGCCTGAAAGGCTTTGCACACGCGCCGGATAACTACATGCAAACGGAACTGGAAGCATCTTTTATTTATGAAGATACGCCCGACCAGAACAAAGCTGTGATTGATGTAAAGAATGATATGGAAAAGTCATCGCCTATGGACAGGCTGGTTTGCGGGGATGTTGGCTTTGGCAAAACAGAAGTGGCGATACGCGCAGCTTTTAAAACATGCCTCGACAGTAAGCAGGCTGCTGTATTGGTTCCTACAACTATATTAGCCTATCAGCATTATAAAACTTTTAGTGAGCGCTTAAAAGATTTTCCTGTTACCGTTGATTATATTAATCGCTTTAAAACATCAAAAGAAAAAAAAGAAACCTTATTAAAAGTAAAAGAAGGCAAAATTGATATTATTATTGGGACACATGCCTTGCTTGGCAAAGATGTAAAGTTTAAAGACCTTGGCCTTATGGTGATTGATGAAGAGCAAAAGTTTGGTGTGGCATCTAAAGAAAAATTAAAACAAATAAGAACAACCGTTGATTCTTTAACATTAACAGCAACGCCCATTCCAAGAACGTTACAATTCAGCCTGATGGGTGCAAGAGATCTCAGCATCATTAATACGCCACCTCCCAACCGGCAACCAATACAAACAGAAGTGCACGTGTTCAACCAGGATTTTATAAGAGATGCTATTTATTATGAAACAGAAAGAGGCGGCCAGATTTTTTTTATTCATAATCGTGTTCATGGCCTCGCCGAAATGCGCGGCCTTCTTCAGGGGCTTTGCCCGGATTTAAGTATCGCTTATGCTCACGGGCAAATGGAAGGCGACCTGTTAGAAGAGACCATTCTTGATTTTATGGATAAGAAATATGATGTGCTGGTTTGCACAAATATTGTTGAGAGCGGAGTGGATATTCCCAATGTAAATACCATTATTGTAAACAATGCACACCAGTTTGGCCTGAGCGATCTGCACCAGTTAAGGGGCAGGGTGGGAAGAAGTAATCGCAAAGCTTTTTGTTATTTGCTGGCTCCGCCAATGAGCACCTTGCCTGCAGACAGCCGAAAACGTTTAACAACACTTGAGCAATATAGCGAGCTGGGAAGTGGCTTCCAGATTGCCATGCGGGATCTTGATATTCGTGGCGCAGGAAATTTATTAGGAGGCGAGCAAAGCGGCTTTATTGCAGAAATAGGTTTTGAAATGTATCAAAAAATACTGGACGAAGCCATAAGAGAACTGAAGCGAAAAGAATTTAAAGAATTGTTTAAAGAAGAAATACAAAAGCAGGATGATTATGTTTCCGATTGCACCATTGATACAGACCTGGAAGTGCTGATACCTGATGAATATGTAGAGAGTATAACAGAAAGGCTGAGCTTATATTCAAGATTGGATAATTGTGAAAATGAAAAGCAGCTTGAAGATTTTCATAAAGAATTAATTGATCGCTTCGGAGCGGTGCCGCCGCAGGTGGAAGATCTGTTTACAACCGTTCGCTGCCGCAAGCTGGCTGTGGATCTGGGCTTTGAGAAAATGATCTTAAAAGAAAATACTTTAAAATGCTTCTTTGTTACGAACCCGGAATCGCCCTATTTTACCAGTGAAGTGTTCATGAAAATATTAAGTTTTATTCAAACACAAACCAATAAAGCCAGGTTAAAACAAGTAGGGAAAAACGGAATTTTAATAGTAAAAGATATTAATGATATGAACGGGCTTAAAGAATTTTTAAGCCGGATGCACAACGAGGCGATCACTAAGAAGTTAGCTAAGATTCATTAAAAATTTATAATAAAAAAAGCGATACACAATTATATCGCTTTTATAAAAATGTATTTATTTAGCTTACCAGCTTTTTTTTGCCACACCGTCTTTTACTGCCTGCAAAGCTTTTTCTTCACTAAGCATGGTGGTCATTTTGTTTCCTTTTCCATCATCGCCCTGCGCCATATAACCGCCGCGTGAAGTTTTAGTTATTACTGCATTCTCCATAGGAACATTTTTTTCCTTGGTTTTCATGCAATAGGCTGTTAACATTTTTGACATTGTAATTAAGTTTTTTTGTTAATAAAAATAGTGGGTCAGTTGCCGTATCTACCGAAATTGAATTTCAAATGTAACAATTTATATATATTTCAAATTAATTCTTTACTTACTGCTCCCGAAAGGCGTTTTTTATCTTGATTATATTAAACTTTAAGTTGTACTTCACATACAATTCATAAGAGTATTCCAGGCCGGTGCCGCTGGTGATATGTTCAATAAAATCTTTATAAGGAATGATCCTGAAATCAAAGTTTACGTTCTTAAAAATTTCTTTATCATAAATAAAGCTTGCTATTAAAAGCTCCCTGTGCTTTTCTACAAGGCCAGGATATTTTTCTGAAACTGATTGAAACAAAGCCATACCTCTTGGCCCGATGTAGCCCTCACCATTCCAGTATCTGAGGTCAATGCCGACATTTTTAAAGTCAAACAAAAGATGTGATAAGAAAGCGTTGCCTTCGTTAAAAGGCTGAACCTTGGTGCCGGAAATATCTTTATAGTTTACATAATAATTATCAAAAACGATTCTTTTTAATAAGCGATGATTAATATTAAAATTTAAAGAAACGCCCATTGCCGTATTTACAATTGAAGTAAGAGGTGTATTACTTAATGTATCGTACTGGCCGCCTTTATGAGAATATAGCATTTGCAATGGAATGGCTACACTTATTTTTCCTCCGTTTATTACATTTATTCTGGAAGAGTAGCCAATATCAAATTGCTCCTTGAAAGGATCTCCGGGATGAATAGCAACCCGCCAGTTTATAAAGAAATCGTGCCAGTAAGGTTTGGTGTCTACCTTAAACTGGAAACCATTTTCAAGCCGGTAATTAATAAGGTTTTTATAATCGTAGATCGGCTCAATATATCCATGATTGATATCTCCTTCGAGCGTGCCGATAAGAAACGATGAATGTTTTGCTTTATATTTTACGGTAAAAGTAGGGTCAACAGAAGTATAATGCGGCCTGCCAAATTCTTTTTGCAAATAAATGCCGCCTTTAACAATGAGCTTAGGTGAAATCTGGTATTCCAGTTCCGGAATTATTTCGTATCCAAACAATGTTCCGCTTAATGGGATGTTGCCAAACCATTCGGTGTTATTTATATAGTTTAAGTTATAAAGAGTAAACGAAAGTTTTTCGCTGTCAGCTGGAATAACGGGCACAATATTTTTGAACGTCGGATAATCAACCTGAGCCTTTGTTTGAATAGTTATCAAGAGAAGTAAAGCAGTAATAATTTTATGGCAGGTCATTTTCATACAGAATATTTAATATAATATTTTCGGGCTGCAATATTACATGGTTGCTAATTCTTTTTTATATAATTATTGTAATTATTCATTTTTTTTAAATAAAAAAAGCTTTCTCATTTTAGAAAAAGCTTCAAAAAGTTTTTTTAAAAAAATATTATTTATACATCAAGCTTTGCGTACTTGGCATGTGTCTCAATAAACTCCCTTCTTGGCGGAACCTCATCGCCCATAAGCATACTAAACACACGATCTGCCTCAGCAGCGCTATCAATCGTTACAAGTTTCAGTGTACGTGTTTCGGGGTTCATAGTAGTTTCCCATAATTGATCAGCATTCATTTCACCAAGACCTTTATACCGCTGCACGTGTACGGTGTCTTCCTTTCCATCTGCCACTTGCAATACAAAAGCCTTTCGGTCTTCATCGTTCCATGCGTATGCTTGCTCCTTGCCTTTTTTAAGCAAATACAAAGGTGGCTGCGCAATGTAAACATAGCCCTGCTCCACCAGTTCTTTCATGTAACGAAAAACAAAAGTGAGTATCAGCGTTGCAATGTGACTTCCATCCACATCAGCATCCGTCATTATAATAAGCTTGTGGTAGCGGAGTTTTGTTATGTCCAATGCTTTGGGGTCTTCAGGTGTTCCAATTTTTACACCAAGCGCTGTGAACATATTTCTTATTTCTTCATTATCATAAATACGATGCTCCAAAGCCTTTTCTACATTTAAAATTTTGCCCCGCAAAGGTAGTATAGCCTGAAAGCTTCTGTCTCTGCCTTGTTTTGCTGTGCCACCTGCAGAGTCCCCTTCTACTAAAAATATTTCACAGCGAAAAGGATCTTTATCGCTGCAATCGGCAAGCTTGCCAGGTAAGCCGCCGCCGGTAAGCACACTTTTGCGCTGTACCATTTCGCGGGCTTTCTTTGCAGCAGCACGTGCCTGCGCAGCCAGTATTACTTTTTGTATAATGGTCTTCGCATCTTTAGGGTTTTCTTCCAGATAAGCAATAAGTACTTTGCTTAAAGTGGAATCCACAATACCCATCACTTCATTATTGCCCAGCTTGGTTTTCGTTTGGCCTTCAAACTGCGGCTCCGGAACTTTTACTGAAATAACAGCGCTTAAACCTTCACGAAAATCATCGCCTTCTATTTCTACTTTTGCTTTCTCAAAATATCCTTCCTTTTCACCATAGCTCTTAAACACTCTTGTAATGGAGCGGCGAAAACCTGATACGTGCGTACCACCTTCAATAGTATTTATATTATTTACATAACTAAATAAATGTTCCTGGTAGCCTGTGTTGTATATCATTGCTACTTCCACTGCCACGTTTGTTGCCTCATCGTGCCCATCGCAATAAATAACTGTTGGCAGCAGAGACTGCCTGCTTCCGTTTTTATCAATGAGTTCTACAAATTCTGTAATGCCGCCTTCGCTGTAAAATGTTTTGGTGTAGCTTATTCCCTCTTCATCTTTTTCTCTGAGATCGTTCAGAACTATACATACTTTTTTATTTAAAAAAGAAAGTTCTCTTAATCTTCCTTCAAGTATTTCCCTGTTGTAAACGCTTACAATAAAAATAGATGTATCCGGCCAAAAGCGAATTTCGGTGCCTGTTTTTGCGCTTTCGCCAATTTCCCGTACGGGGTATTGAGGAATTCCTTTTGCGTATTCCTGTTCAAACGTTTTACCTTCCCTGTTAACCGTTACATGAAATTTTGTGCTTAACGCATTCACACAACTTACACCCACGCCATGCAGCCCGCCACTTACCTTGTAAGTATTTTTATCAAATTTACCACCAGCATGGAGCACCGTCATTACAACTTCCAGCGCACTTTTCTTTTCCTTCTTCATAATGCCAGTTGGTATACCACGCCCATCATCTTTTACCGTAATGGAATTATCTTCATTTATGGTAACAACAATGTCTTTACAATAACCGGCCAGCGCCTCATCAATAGAATTATCCACCACTTCGTACACAAGGTGGTGAAGACCTTTATTGCCCACATCGCCTATATACATAGCAGGCCGCTTTCTTACGGCTTCAAGGCCTTCTAAAACTTGTATACTGTCTGCGCCGTAACTGTCTGTTTTGGGAATTATTAGTTCTGCTGTGTCTGCTGCCATAAAGTGAGGGATAAAAAGCTATTTAGCTTGTAAATGTAATGTGGCGAAGTTACAAAAAAACAGGGATGATTTGGGGAAAAAAATGAATTTTAAAAGTATAAATTAAATAAATAAACCGTTTAGGTAAAACGGAGCTTTTCAAGAAAAACTTACCGTCTTTATTTTTTATAAATATCTGCCAAAGGAAGGGAAATATTCAGTTGAGGCAATGGAACTATTTCTTCTATTTTAGTGTAGGAGATCATGTTCCAATCGCCATCCTGTTCTTTGCTATGACACATTACCAGGCATTTTTCCGGCTCTACGGTAAGGTAATAAAGGAGGGTATTTATTTTACGGTATTGAATAAATTTATCTACTGCATCTTTTGATCTTGTTGTTTCGCTAAGCACTTCAACAATTAACTCTGGCTCAAATTGTACATATTTATTTTCATCTGTTTCAGCTTCTTTAGTTATGAAAATATCAGGATAGTAATATTGATTTTCATTTGGAATTTTCACTTTCATGTTTTCAATAAAAGCTTTATATCCTAAAGGCTTAAGCAAATTTAAAATAATCAATAAAATATTTTGACAAATAAAATGATGTTCTCTTGATGCTCCAGACATTTCAATTAAATTTCCATTGATAAATTCGTGCCGCACTTCTCCGGCTTCTTCTGATAAAAAATATTCCTGAACAGTATATGTTTTATTTATTTCTAATGCTTTCATAGCATTTCAAATATAATAAAAATAACAATGGAATAATGCGGAGTATTCCGGATTCTTGTTCACTTGAAACACTTTATCTTTGCATCCGTTTTATGGAAATAGCTTATGATATTTTATCTGTTGCCCTTAGCCAGCCTGTGATGCAGGATGACATGGAACTTTTACACCACAAGGTGCAAAACATACCTGGCACTGTTCACTATATTATTAATCGTTACAGCAAAACTTCACAACTAAGTTTTGAAGATACCGGAATGATGGTATATAATTTTCAAACGGAAAATAAAAAAGACAGCACACTTGACCTTGTTTTTTGTGTAACAGGAAATAAATATTGCAAACAAAAAAGTAGTGAATGTAATTTTTGTAAAAATTCACAAGCTGATCATTGCAATGAAATAGTTGATACCATTGATGTTGCCAGCTTCCGGTTCAATGCAGATCATCTGTCTCAATTTGTAAAGGGCATAAAAACCACTACTTTTTCTGAAAGTATTTTAAATTTTACCTATACTTCTTCTTTCTCAAAATCATTGCCTTTATGCGGTAAAACAAAAATTGTTTTGGATGCATTATTAAATCATTCTTACTCCGATAGCTTTGAAAATATTTTTATAAATGCACAAACGCAGATGCTGCTTCTTTACAGTATGGAGTGCATGGCAGGCGAAGGTGAAGATTCTTTTAGCTGTAAGTTTCTGGCCAATGATGCCGACAGAGAAAAGATCGCTTTGGCAAGAGAAATTTTGTTAAACCATATCAGCGAGCCACTTACTATAAAGGAACTTAGCCGCAAGGCCGCCATTAACGAATGCTATTTAAAGAAAGGATTTAAAGAAATGTATGGCACTACCATTTTCGATTTTTTTCAGAGCCAGCGCATGGAACATGCTAAATATCTTTTATATGAAAAAGGATTGAGTGTAACTGATGTTTCTGCAATGCTTGGCTATTCTTCCATCTCTCATTTTTCCACTGCTTTTAAAAAACATACGGGCTTAAAACCTTGTGAACTGCTGTTTCATTAAAAATTTATTTTTCTTATTTCGTAAACCGGTTTTCCCGATTCAGTAAATCATTGTTTCTCATTGATTCTTCATTTGCATAAATAAATAAAAGCAATAATGAAGATTAAAAAAATAATAGCTGTATTAGTTCTGTTAGTAACTAGCATAAAAATATTTGCGCAGCAAAAAGATACCATTAAGATGTTGCAGGAAGTGATAGTGAATGGTTATAAAACGGTAAATGGAGTTGGTCATTTATCAGAAATGAAAGATGGAATTATTTATGCCGGTAAAAAAAATGAGGTAATTATTGTGGACAGTTTAGATGCTAATAAAGCCATAAATAATACAAGACAAATTTTAGGAAGAATACCCGGATTAAACATTGTAGAAACAGAAAGCAGCGGGTTTACATCTGATGGAATAGCTACAAGAGGGCTCAACCCCACGCAAAGCATTGAAATGAACACAAGGCAAAATGGCTATAACATCAGCGCTGATGTATATGGTTATAATGAGGCGTATTATATTCCGCCAATGGAAGCCGTACAAAGGATAGAGTTGGTAAGAGGCGCTGCTGCTTTGCAATTCGGTGCTCAATTTGGCGGTCTTGTTAATTACGTTACTGAAGATGCGCCAAAAAACAAACCGTTTCAACTTATTACTTCGCAAACACGAGGTAGTTTTGGCTTGTACAATTCTTTTAATTCTATAGGAGGCACTTATAAAAAAATAAGTTATTACGGATTTTTGCAATACAGAAATATAGACGGATACCGGCCAGACAGCCAGCAGTGGCAGCTTTCAGGCTTTGGCAAGGTTCAATATACATCATCTAAAAAAATAAATTTCGGCTTTGAGTATTCACTTCTTCGCAATAAAATTCAAATGCCTGGCGGCTTAACTGATAGCTTGTTCAATGCAAATCCAAAAGCTTCCATAAGAGCGCGGAACTGGTTAAAAAGTCCATGGAATATTATAAGCAATTATATTAATATTACTTTATCTCAAAATACATTGATCAGTTTAAAGACCACTTATATTTTCAGTAATCGTTCATTGGTCTGGCGAAATGAAGATGGCGGTCCAGGTGTTTTAGATACTATTGATCCGGCAACGAATCAATTTGTACCAAGAGAAGTGGAAAGTGAAGACATGCACAGCATTACAACAGAAGCACGTGTGTCCACAAACTATGTGTTGGGCAAAATTCCATCTACGATTGCAGGTGGTTTTAGATTTTGTTATGCATGGTTTAAAAGAGAGGAAGGCGGCGAAGGCACTACAGGCAGCGATTTTGATTTATCTGTTACAGGAAATTATGAAAACAACCTGAATTTTACTACGCTAAATTTTGCCCCTTTTGTTGAAAATATTTTCAGAATAGGAAAAAAATTTACCATAACACCGGGAGCAAGGTTTGAATATTTAAAAAGTACATCAAGCGGATATGCAACTAATGATAATGTAAAACAACTGGCAGATGAAAAACGAACCAGAACATTTCCTTTATTCGGAATAGGAACAGAGCTGAAGCCATCAGCTAACAGCAGTATTTATGCAAACATAAGCCAGGCCTATCGCCCGATTGATTACAGCCAGCTTCAGCCGTTTGGTGTAACCGCAAAAATTGACCCTAATCTAAAAGATGCTTACGGTTTTAATTCCGATTTGGGTTATAGAACTACTGTAAAAAATTATTTAAATCTTGATGTCAGTTTGTTTTATTTAGCCTACAATAACAGGATTGGTGAAGTTGTAAAAACAGATTCCGTAACAGGACAGGAGTATGCTTACAGGACCAATTTTGCAAGCAGCGTACATAAGGGAATAGAAACATATATTGAATTCAATCTTTTAAAATATTTAAAGCCACAATCAAATTATGGGTTAAGTATTTTTAATTCATTTGCCTACATAGATGCAAAATATACTAGTGGAGAATATAAAGGAAACAGGGTGGAAGCTGCAGCAAAAGTGATTGAAAGAGCTGGAATCATTTATAATAACAAACATCTTTCCTCAACATTTCAGGTTAGTTATATTGGCGATGCTTATGGTGATGCAACCAATGTAAAAATCAGTGATAATCCAATAGCAGGCTACATTCCGGCATACACAGTTTTAGATTGTAGCGCTACTTATAAAATAAATAACTACGCAATAAAATTTGGTATAAACAATATTGCCGACAGAGCTTACTTCACCCGCAGAACCGATGAATACCCTGGGCCAGGAATTATACCGGCTGTAGGCAGAAGCTTCTATGCAGGTTTAACTGCTAAGTTTTAAACAAAAAATATAAATGAAAAAGCAATAAATTTTTGTTTAATCTTTCCTGTATTTTTTATAAATTTTTATTGCTGATAAAAGTAAAAGTGTAAAGGCAACCAAAACAATTATCCCCCATATTACACTCAGCAATTGTTTTACCACAGCAAGCATTACAATCACAATTAAAAAGAGTGTGGCTGCTTCATTCCACATTCTTAATTTTTGTGAAGACCATTTAAAGTTTTCTTTTTGCTGCTGTTTAAAAATCAGGTGAAGGCTTGCATGATACATAAACAAACCAAGTACAAAAAATAATTTCACAAAAAGCCATGTCGGTAAGCTTCCATATAATATGCCGATCCATGTGCCAAAAATTAAAGTAAGAATAGCGGAAGGCCATGTAATGCCATACCACAGCCGCTTTTGCATAATACCAAACTGTTTTAGCAATATTGTTCTTTCCGGTTCTGGTCTTGCATTTGACTCGGCGCTATAAACAAAAAGCCTTACAATATAAAACAGCCCGCTAAACCAGGTGACTATAAAAATAATATGCAAGGCTTTTATATAAAAATACATTTTGTAAACAGTGAGTAGCGAATGAGCAATAGTGAATGCTGAATAGGCAATAGTGAAGGGCGAATGATAATCATTATTATTTTATAACATCCCAAAAGTAATGCTCTTTAAAACACTATATAAAGCAATTATGTAATACTTAAAAACATAACTATAAAATTAGTTTTAATGAACTAAACACATTCGCTATTCACCCTTCCACCTTCACCATTGCCGCTATCGCTTTCACCCATAAAGTATTTACATTTAAACAAGGTATCATTGTAAAAGATTCGCCACCGGCGTTCATAAAAATTTCTCTTCCTCTTATTTCTATTTCCTCCAAAGTTTCCAGGCAATCACTTACAAACGCAGGGCAAATAATTAATAAATTTTTTATGCCTTCTGCTGGCATTTCTGCAAGCCTGATATCAGTGAAAGGCGTAAGCCAACCCTTACCTAATCGTGATTGAAAGGAAACGCTGTATTTATTTTTTGGTATGTTTAAAATTTCGGTAACCCTTTTTGTGGTGGTAAAAACCTGGTGCCTGTAACAATGCGCATGAGCCGTAGAAGCCACTTCACAGCAGTTCTCAGCATTTAAACAATGACTTTTAGTAACATCACTTTTACGGATGTGCCTTTCTGGAATACCATGATAACTGAATAAAATATGATCGTACGGCTGAACCAAATAAGGCTTCATGTTTTCCGCCAGGGCGTTCAGGTAATCCGGCTCATTATAAAAAGGTTTTACAAAAGAAAGTTTAAAAGAATATTTTTTTTTGGTATAAATTTCTCTGGCATATTCTACGGCAGTTTCATAGCTGGACATAGCATAATGAGGATAAAGCGGCACAGCAATTACTTCTTCCAACAAAGGATTGTGTTTAAGTAAAGCGTTGAAACCCTCTTCGGGGCTGGGTTTGCCATAACGCATTGCAATTTCTACCGGCTCCTCCACTTCATTTTGTAATGCCTTTTGCAATTGCCTGGTAATTACAATTAAAGGAGAGCCTTCATTTGTCCAAATTGTTTTATAAGCTTCAGCAGATTTAGGCGCACGAAAGGGAACTATAATTCCTTTTACTAATAAAGCCCTTAGAAACCACGATTTATCAATCACTCTTTTATCCATCAAAAACTGATCAAGATATTTCTTTACATCTGTTACTTCAGTGGAATCCGGAGAGCCAAGATTCATCAGTAAAATCCCTTTATTTGTATGCAATTATTTTTTCTTTTTGCAAATGTAACACTGCATTAAAATGTTTATGGGTATTAGTTTGTATAAAAGATTAAGAAAAGCGTAAACAGCTTTATGACCTATCAATGACGTTCAAGGATATGTATGAAAATACTTTTGCAAACAAATGATAACAGAGGAACCCGGTCATCAATTTTTAGATTCATTTTGCATTGCAGGCATTAACTACCGTAAAAGTGATATAAGCATTCGCGGCAAATTTTCTTTATTGCCGGAGCATTCTGTTTTGGTTTTACAACAGGCGGTTCAAAAAAAATTTCCGGGTTGCATGGTTCTTTCTACCTGCAACAGAACAGAGATCTATGGAATCTGCGATCATCCCCATCAGCTCATTGAAATGCTTTGCATTCACACGCATGGCAGCATGAAAGATTTTATTGCACACGGCTACCAGCACAAAGGCCTTGCTACCGTTGAACACTTGTTTAAAGTGGCTGCAGGACTGGATTCGCAGATAATTGGCGATTATGAAATTTTATCTCAGCTAAAGCAGGCAACCAGGCAGGCGAAAGAAAATAGTTGCATCAACAGCTTTATGGAACGTGTGATAAATTTTGCTTTACAATCTTCTAAAGAAATAAAAACAAATACAAAATTAAGCTCAGGAACTGTATCAGTATCTTATGCTGCTATAGAAATCATCAAGCAAAAAATTAAAGACCTTACTGATAAAAAAATACTTTTGGTTGGCACAGGTAAATTTGGCCGTTACATAGCGAAAAATCTTAAAAATTATTTTGCTGATTCTTCATTATACTTTACAAACCGGACAGATAAAAAAGCTGCTGATCTCGCACAAGAATGTGGTGGAGTATTTATACCATATATTAATATAGAAAAAGAAGCAAACAATGCGGATATAATAATTGTAAGCTCTGCAGCAGAAACATTCACCATTCATTCATCTTTTTTTACAACAGAAAAAAATAGATTAATTCTTGATCTTTCGGTACCACAAAATGTAGACCCTGCGGTGAAACATATCAGCGGAATAACTCTCTTAAATGTGGATGAAATATCCGCCATTCTTGATAAAACGATCTCCATTCGGGAGACTGAAATACCCCAGGCCGTAGCCATTATTAGCAAGACTATGTTAGAGCTGTGTAACTGGTATCGCCGGCAGGCCATTAGCCCTTTGCTTCGCATTGTAAAAACACAACTATACGAGCTAAGTGAAACACATTTTTGCCCCCCGCCATTTGAAGAAAAAATTCATAAAGCTGTAACTTCGCTGGCACTACAGTTGCATCAACAAAATAACAAAGGCTGCCAATGTATAAGCACATTAAGCAGCTACCTTCACATGAATTGAAAAATAAAATTAAGATAGGAACTCGTGAAAGCCAGCTGGCCGTATGGCAGGCTACACATGTACAGCAACTTTTCAAAAAAAATAATGTTGATTCAGAGCTTGTCTTTATAAAAAGCGAAGGAGATATTGATACCATTACGCCGCTGTACGAAATAGGTGTTCAGGGCATTTTTACAAAAACGCTTGATGCGGCTTTGTTGAACAAACGCATAGATGTGGCGGTTCATTCCTACAAAGATGTGCCCATACAGCCAGCACAGGGTATACAGCTCGCAGCTATTTTACAGCGCGCATCGTATAAAGATATTTTTGTGTATAAAAATGATAGTACTTTTTTAGACGATATAAATAGTAATGCAATAATTGCCACAAGCAGCATTCGTCGCATTGCGCAATGGTCACATCGCTATCCTAATCATAAGTTTGAAAACCTGAGAGGTAATGTAAATACACGCTTAAAAAAGCTACAGGATCATAATTGGAACGGTGCCATCTTTGCTGCAGCCGGGCTGGAAAGAATAAATTTGCGTCCGCAAAATTCTGTAGACCTCAATTGGATGCTGCCTGCGCCTGCACAGGGCGCCATTGCAATAGCGTGCAGAAAAAATGACAGCATTATCTATGAAGCAGCAGCACAATTGAATGATGAAGTAACGGCTTTATGCACCAAGCTTGAGCGTGATTTTTTAAGAGTTTTATTAGGCGGCTGCTCAACACCGATAAGCGCTTTAGCCGAAGTTGTAAATGATACTATTATTTTCAAAGGGAATATTTGCAGTCCCGATGGAAAGAAAACTTTTAATGTAGAAAAAACTTCGATTGTAAGTAACAGTTACTATACAGGTGAAAATGCTGCAAAGGAATTATTACAAAATGAAGAAGCGGTTCTTTTGCTCAATAAAATAAAAGATGCCAAAGCATACAATTGAAATATTAAGTACCAAAATTTTAGAAAAGCACTTAGTTTCTTTTGCTGCTTTAAATAATATTTTTATTGATGAAATTTCTTTTATAGAAACAAAAATTTTGGCAGAAGACATCATAAAAGAAAAGATAACATACGCACAAAACGCAGATGCAGCAATGGTTTTCACAAGTGTGAATGCCCTACACGCGGTTAAAAATATTATTACCAATAAAAGTCTTTGCAAAATTTTTTGCATTGGCAATAAAACAAAAAAATTTGCCGAAACTATATTTGGCGAAGCATCTATTTCAGGCTTTGCTGATAATGCAAGTGAGCTCGCAAAAAGAATTATGGAAGATACATGCATAAAAAAAATAATCTTCTTTTGCGGAGATCAGCGCCGGGATGAACTGCCAGTGGAACTAAAAAAAAATAAAATTGATGTGGAAGAAATAGTTGTTTATACAACTATTATGACGCCGGCGTATATTTTAAAAAAGTATGAGGGCATCCTTTTTTTTAGCCCAAGCGGGGTAAAAAGTTTTTTTGAAAAAAATAGCATAGTAAATAATATGCAGATCTTTTCTATTGGAGAAACAACTGCAAACGAAATAAAACATTTCACCAGGTGTCCTGTTATCATTGCTGAAAAGCCAGGAACCGAAGAGCTGGTAAATCTTGCCGTAAATTATTACAGCAAAAGTAAAATAGCATAATGAGCAAACTAAAGAACGATTTATTATTGAAAGCTCTGCGCGGAGAAAAAGTAGAAAGGCCGCCTGTATGGATGATGCGGCAGGCAGGCAGGTATTTGCCGGACTACATGAAGCTGCGCGAAAAATATGATTTTTTCACGCGTGTGCAAACGCCCGAGCTGGCTATGGAAATTACTTTACAGCCCATAAAACAAATTGGTGTGGATGCGGCAATTATATTTTCTGACATCTTAGTTATTCCGCAGGCAATGGGTATGGAAGTGCTGATGGAAGAAGGCAAAGGGCCATTGTTACCCAAAACTATCAGCTCAGAAAACGATATAAAAAATCTTAACATTGAAAATGTTGGTGAACATTTAAAGTATGTATGCGATGCTATCAGCCTAACAAAAAAAGAACTGAATGGCTCTGTTCCTTTAATTGGTTTTGCAGGGGCGCCCTGGACGATCTTGTGTTACATGATAGAAGGAAAAGGAAGTAAAACATGGGATAAAGCAAAGCAGTTTGCTTACACACAACCTGAGTTGGCGCATGAGCTGCTGCAAAAAATAACATCAATTACAATAGATTATTTAGCTGCGCAAATCAATGCCGGCGCTAATTGTGTGCAGGTATTTGATAGCTGGGCCGGCAGTTTATCTCCGGAAGATTTTAAACAGTTTGCCCAACCTTACTTACTTAAAATAGCTGATGCCATAAAAGACCTGGCGCCCGTTATCCTATTTCCAAAAGGTAGCTGGTATGCCCTGGAAGATTTGAGCAGAAGTAATGCATCAGCCATTGGCATAGACTGGACCATTGAGCCTGCTGTTGCAAGAAAAATCACTAACAACCAAATCACCCTGCAAGGCAATTTTGATCCGGCAAAATTATTAGCGCCCATTCCCCAAATAAAAAAATGGGTGGTGGAAATGATTGATGCATTTGGCCCGCAAAAATATATTGCTAATCTTGGCCATGGCATTATGCCCAACATACCTGTTGACCATGCGAAAGCTTTTGTAGATGCGGTGAAAGAATATACAGCGAAGGATAAGTAACATAAAGTGCCACACGTTTTTCTTTTTTAAATTCTACTCTTTCAATAAAATGATTTACGATGTTGAAATAAAAATGAGGTGGATTGATTATATCCATCAACTGCAGGAAAAAATTTGCCATGCGCTTGAAGATGCTGATGGCAAAGCAAAGTTTGCAGGAGATGTTTGGCAGCGGGAAAATGATGGCGGCGGCGGCAAAACAAGAGTAATCGAAAATGGAAATGTGTTTGAAAAGGGTGGTGTAAATACATCAGTTGTTTTTGGCGATATAAACGAAGCCATGCGCACCCAACTAAAAATAAATGGTGATAAATGGTTTGCCGCAGGCATAAGCTGTGTGTTGCACCCGGTTAATCCATTTGTCCCAACCGTACACTTTAATTATCGCATGTTTGAATTATACAAAAGCGATGGAACCCTTATAGATCGGTGGTTTGGTGGTGGTACAGACCTTACGCCCTACTATTTATTTGAGGAAGATGCAACGCATTTTCATAAAGTATATAAGAATGTGTGTGATGGTTTTGATAAAAACCTTTATTCCTCATTTAAGAAAAATTGTGACGACTATTTTGTAAACACTCATCGCAATAATGAACGCAGAGGCATAGGTGGTATTTTTTATGATAATAAAAGACCTGATGAAAACCATGATACAGATTTCTGGATGTTTTTCGCATCAGCCTGTGGCAATGCTTTTACCGATGCTTACCTAACTCTTGTTGAAAAAAGAAAAAATATAAGGTATGCTGATGAACAAAAACACTGGCAAGAAATAAGAAGAGGCAGGTATGTTGAGTTTAATTTAATACATGATAAAGGAACTTTGTTTGGCTTAAAAACCAATGGCAGAACAGAAAGTATTTTAATGAGCTTACCTCCAACTGTAAGGTTTGAATATAACTTTCAACCTGAAGCCGGGAGTGAAGAGGATAAATTATTGCAGGTTTGTTTGCAACCAAAACAATGGGTTTGAGAATGTAGAAGTTAGAAGTAAATATTAAAAATATTTCAACTTTTTAATTTAATATTTCAACTTTTTAATTTTTAAAAAATGTTTTTACAAAGAAGAAATCGCATACTAAGGGTAAACCGCTCCATTAGAAGTTTGGTTGCAGAAACAACATTAACACCAAACGATTTTATTGCACCATTATTTATTGATGAAGGTGAAAATATTGAATTTGAGATTCCTTCAATGCCTAACTATTTCAGGCGTTCGCTCGACTTAACTATAAAGGAAGCCAAAGAATTATATAGCATTGGTGTAAAAAGCGTATTGCTTTTTATTAAGTGTAAAGATGAGCTTAAAGATAACACCGGCAAAGAAGCGTGGAATAAAGATGGCTTAATGCAACGCAGCATAAAAGCGATAAAAAATGCAGTGCCGGAAATGTATATAATGACAGATGTGGCGCTGGATCCTTATTCAATATATGGCCATGATGGCATTGTAAAAGATGGCGAAATTTTAAATGATGAAACGGTTGAAGCATTAGTAAAAATGAGCATATCACATGCGGAGGCCGGTGTGGATATGGTAGCACCAAGCGATATGATGGATGGCCGTGTTGCTTCAATACGAAAAGGCCTTGAGGAAAATAATTTTACCAAAGTTGGCATTATGGGCTACAGCGCAAAATACGCTTCATGTTTTTATGGGCCGTTCAGAGATGCACTGGATTCTGCACCTGGTTTTGGTGATAAGAAAACATATCAGATGAATTATGCCAACCGCATTGAAGCCGTAAAAGAAGCCTTGATGGATCAGGAAGAAGGCGCAGACATTGTAATGGTGAAGCCTGGCTTGCCTTATCTTGATATTGTGCGTGAAGTAAAAAATGCAGTGCATGTTCCGGTGAGTGTGTACAACATAAGTGGCGAATATGCCATGATAAAAGCTGCCGCTAAAATGGGCTGGATAGATGAAGACAAAGCGATATTGGAAACTTTGACTTCAATAAAAAGAGCAGGTGCAGATCTGATAGCGACCTATTTTGCAAAAGATGCTGCCAGGCTGTTGAATGATATGTAAATATTACTTTTGAATAATGTTAGTGCAGACAGAAATAAAAAATTTAATTGATGAGATTGTTTCGGGATATCAACCGGAAAAAATTTATTTATTTGGTTCCTATTCAATCAACAAACAAACCAGCGAAAGTGATATTGATTTGCTTATTATAAAAGAAACTTCCGATCGAAAGATTGAAAGAAACCGTGAAGTGCGCAGATGTATTAAAATATATCCCCGTGCAGGACTGGATGTGTTTATTTTAACGCCTCTTGAGTTACAACAAAGCTTAAAGGAAACAATGAATATTGCTAAAGAAGCTATTACCACTGGAAAACTTTTATATGAAAGAATTTGAAAAGTGGTTTAAGAAAGCGGAAAGCGATTTGCTGGTAATTAAGAACAATTTTGCAGCAACTGAAATACCGGTAGATGCCTGCTGTTTTCATGCGCAACAAGCTGCTGAAAAATATTTTAAAGCTTATCTTATTTCTAAACAAATGACATTTCCTAAAACGCACGATTTACAATCGTTACTTAATTTATGTATTGGAATAAATCCTTCTTTCAATAAAATAACCGAACCTGCAATAAGGCTTACTGATTATGCAATTTCGCCAAGATATCCTGACGCATTAGATGATTTGACAATTGAAGATGCAAAGAAAGCTTACGAAGATGCTGTTAAAATCAAAGATTTTATTCTAATAAACTTTCTTTAAGTTTTAACTTCACTATGTTCATTATAGAACTCACTTATAAAGTTCCGCTTGAAGAAATAGATGCGCACATGAAAGCGCATGTTATCTATCTTAAAAAGTTTTATAAATCAAAAAACTTTGTTGTTTCTGGCAGAAAAATTCCAAGAGAAGGCGGAATAACCATCGCAACTTCTTCAACCAAGAAAGAAATAGAAAAAATAATCAGGCAAGATCCCTTTTATAAAAATAAGCTTGCAGATTTTAGTATAACAGAATTTAATGCAAGCCAGAAAGCGAACAACATAAATGAACTTATTAAATGAATATTCATAAAAGCGAACAGCTGTTTTTAAGAGCACAGCAATCTATTCCCGGCGGTGTTAATTCCCCGGTTCGCGCATTTAAAAGCGTTGGCGGCACGCCCATTTTTATAAGCAAAGCAAAAGGCGCTTATTTATATGATGCTGATGGCAATAAATACATAGATTATATTAATTCATGGGGACCGATGATTCTTGGCCATGCCTTTGAACCTGTGGTTGAAGCTGTACAGAAAAAGGTGATGGACTCCACTTCATTTGGTGCGCCAACAGAACTCGAAACAGAAATGGCGGAACTGATAAAAAGCATGTGCCCGAATGTTGATTTGATAAGAATGGTAAGCAGCGGCACAGAAGCCTGCATGAGTGCTTTACGTTTAGCCCGTGGCTATACCGGCAAAAATAAATTTATAAAATTTGAAGGTTGCTATCATGGCCATGCAGACAGCTTTTTAGTCAAGGCGGGCAGCGGCGTTGCGACATTTAATATACAAACCGTTCCAGGAGTTACCCCTGGCGTTGCAGCAGATACGTTAACCGCTCCCTATAACGATATTAATGCAGTGCAGCAATTGATTGAGCAACATAAAAAGAAAATTGCTGCGATAATAATTGAACCCGTTTGCGGCAATATGGGCTGCATTTTACCCGAAGAAGATTATTTAAAAAGCTTAAGAAAAATTTGCACCGACGAAGACATTGTTTTCATTTTTGATGAAGTAATGACAGGTTTTCGTTTGGCACAAGGCGGTGCGCAAGAGCTTTACGAAATAGATGCGGACTTAATAACCTACGGGAAAGTAATTGGCGCCGGAATGCCAGTTGGTGCGTTCGGCGGCAAGCTCGAAATTATGCAACACATTGCGCCGCTTGGCAATGTTTACCAGGCGGGAACATTAAGCGGCAATCCCATTGCAATGATTGCTGGTTATACTTTATTATCTCATCTTAAAAATAACCCATCAGTTTATGAAGAGCTTGATGCAAAAGGCAGGTATTTAAAAGATGGTTTGCAAAAAGTTTTTGATGAGGCAAAAATGAATGTAGTTATTAATCAGCTCGGTTCTATGATCTCAATATTTTTTACTGGCAAGCCGGTAAATAATCTTACTGATGTTTCATCATCAAACACAACAATGTTCAATAAATTTTTTCATGCAATGTTAAATGAAGGAATTTACCTGCCGCCATCTGCTTATGAAAGCTGGTTTTTAAGCAGTGCCTTAAGTTATGATGATCTCGACTTTACAATAAATGCTGCAAAAAAATTTGTGAGTAGTCTATAAACTAAAAAAAGAGCAAAGACAACTCCGCTCCAGAATAAACTATTAAGCCGTTTTTGTGTTTAAGATTATATTATACAAGATTAAACAAAACTCGTTTAATATTATCCATGTTTTTCTGTTAGCAACGGCCGTTATACTGTTGAAATATAACTTGTGTATTAGCAAATCATCTATTCTAATTCTATGCCAAAGGGCGGCATTAATAATTTCTTACATCTGAGAAAAAGCCTGGAATGTTTTTGTAAGAAATGTGAACTATTTACATCGCCTGTGTAGTAAACTACTCACCGCTAAAAGGTTTCAACGGTGCAGTAATTTATTAACTTTGCCATCCTTTTATGTAAAAGGATTTAAGTAATGAAAAAATATCCTGAATATAACCAGTTGAATCTTACTAAAATTGCTGATGAGGTATTGGCTACCTGGCAAAAAGATAAAACTTTTGAAAAAACTATCACCAATAGAAATGGGCATAACGCTTTTGTTTTTTATGAAGGGCCGCCAAGCGCTAATGGAATGCCCGGCATTCACCATGTTATTTCAAGAACATTAAAAGATTTGGTGTGCCGTTATAAAACGATGCGTGGTTTCCAGGTAAAAAGGAAGGGGGGATGGGATACGCATGGCTTGCCGGTGGAGCTTGGCGTTGAAAAATTATTAGGCATAACCAAAGAAGATATTGGCAAAAAAATATCGGTAGAAGAATACAATGCCACCTGCAGAAGAGAAGTTTTGAAATTTAAAGACAAGTGGGATGAGCTTACCCAGAAAATGGGTTATTGGGTTGATCTTGAAGACCCGTACATAACCTTTGAAAACAATTATATAGAATCGCTCTGGTGGTGCCTGAAAGAATTGTATAACAGAAAACTTTTATATGAAAGTGTGAGCATTCAGCCGTACTCACCCGCCGCCGGCACAGGCTTAAGCTCGCATGAGCTTAACCAGCCCGGCACTTATAAAGATGTAAAAGATACGAGCATTGTTGCGATGTTTAAAGCCTCTCCAATCGCTGTAAAGGAAGGGCTATCCAGCATTCAATCTTTGCTTTTTAAAGATTTTATCAATAATAAAGAACCTTCTTCAAGCGAAGTAACCACGGTAGAAAAGTCCTCCCCCCGGGAGGATTTAGGTGGGCCTTTCTTTTTAGCATGGACCACTACCCCATGGACATTACCATCGAACCTTGCATTAACAGTTGGGCCAAACATTGATTATGTTTTGGTAAAAACATATAACCGTTATACGCATCTTCTTATAAATGTTATTCTTGCAAAAGCATTGCTGCATAAATATTTTAAAGAAGAAAATGAAAATGGAAATTTTGATGAATACAATGAAAAATCCAAACACATTCCATGGAAGATATTAGCCGAATTTAAAGGCAAAGATTTAGAAGGAATTTCTTATGAACAACTGCTTCCTTCAGAAGCAAATACATTACAAAAAATTCAGGAAATAACGCCCGGGGCGCAACCTTTCAAAATAATAACAGGTGATTTTGTAACTACTGAAGATGGAACCGGCATTGTGCATACAGCGCCGGCATTTGGCGCAGATGATTTTAAAGTTGGTAAAAAAAATAATATAGGAATATCAACGCTTGTTGACAAAGAAGGAAAGTTTGTGAATGGCGTTGGAGAATTTAGCGGGCGCTTTGTAAAGAATTATAAAGATGATCCGCATTATATAGATGTAAATGTGGATATTTCTGTAAAGCTTAAAAAAGAAAACCGTGCTTTTAAAGTTGAAAAATATGAACATAATTACCCGCATTGCTGGCGTACGGATAAACCCATAATTTATTACCCTTTAGATGCGTGGTTTATAAAAACTACGGCAGCAAAGGAAAGGATGATAGAGCTCAATAATACTATCAACTGGAAGCCGGCATCTACCGGCACCGGCAGGTTTGGCAACTGGCTGGAAAACATGGTGGACTGGAACCTGAGCCGCAGCCGTTTCTGGGGTACGCCGTTGCCCATTTGGCGTACTGAAGATGGAAATGAAGAAAAATGTATAGGCTCAGTAGATGAGTTAAAGAAAGAAATAAAAGGTTCTGTTGATAACGGTTTAATGCATTGTGATAAAGAAGAAAGTGAAGATGCATTTATAAATAAAATTACCTCCGATCTTCACAAGCCTTTTGTGGACGATATTATTTTAGTGTCGAAAAATGGCTTACCCATGCGAAGGGTTCCCGACCTTATTGATGTATGGTTCGACAGTGGCGCCATGCCTTATGCACAGTGGCATTTTCCTTTTGAAAATAAAAAGGAATTTGAACAAAATTTTCCTGCCGATTTTATTGCCGAAGGCGTAGACCAAACACGAGGATGGTTTTATACTTTGCACGTTTTGGGAGTTTTATTATTTGATAGCGTTGCTTATAAGACCGTCGTTAGTAACGGGCTTGTGCTCGATAAAAATGGGTTAAAAATGAGCAAGCGCCTTGGTAATATTGTTGATCCTTTTGAAACCCTTGAAATATTTGGCCCCGACGCCACCAGATGGTATTTAATAACTAACGCTTCACCGTGGGATAGCCTGAAGTTTGACCTGGAGGGAATAAAGGAAGCACAACGAAAATTTTTTGGCACCCTTTACAACACATACCAGTTCTTTGCCTTATATGCCAATGTAGATGGCTTTGCTTTTAAAGAAAAATATATACCATTACAAGACCGCCCGGAAATAGACCAATGGATCATTTCCTCGCTTAACACATTAATAGCTGCGGTGGTAAAAAGCCTGGATAATTATGAGCCAACACAGGCCGGCAGGGCAATTGAGCAGTTTGTTGATGAGCATTTAAGCAACTGGTACGTTCGCCTTTGCCGCCGCAGATTTTGGAAAGGTGAATATGAACATGATAAGTTATGCGCTTATCAAACTTTATACGAATGCCTGGAAACTGTGAGCCGTTTGATAGCGCCAATAGCGCCATTTTTTGCAGAGTGGCTTTTTACCAACTTAAATATAACAACAAACAGAGTACATGAAGCATCAGTGCATGTAACCGATTTCCCCTTATCAGATAAAGCGCTTATAAATTTTCCACTTGAAGAGAGAATGCAACTGGCGCAGGATATATCTTCTTTAATTTTATCGCTTCGCAAAAAGGTAATTCTTGCAGATGGGCAGGTGGGCATTAAAGTGCGCCAGCCACTGCAAAAAGTAATTATCCCGGCTACAGATGATTTGTTTTTTCAAAAAATTAAATTGATAGAAAATATTATTAAAACGGAAACAAACATAAAAGAAGTAGAAGTGCTGCCGGCTGATAATACTTTTATTAAAAGAAAGGCTAAGGCAAACTTTAAAACGCTGGGTAAAAAGTTGGGCGCTAAAATGAAGTGGGCTGCGGAAAAAATACAGGATTTTAAAGATGCAGAGATAAATGAGGTTTTAAAAAATAATTATGTACTGCAAAGTGACCTGAATAAAAATGAAACAATTGTTATTAATGCTGAAGATATTGAGGTGTCAACCAATGAAATTCCCGGTTTTGAGATAGCGGTAAGAGGAAGCCTTACCATAGCACTCGATATAGTTTTAACTGAACATTTAAAACATGAAGGCTTTGCCAGGGAGTTGATAAACAGGATTCAAACCTTGCGTAAAGAGCAAGATTTTTCGGTAACTGACAGAATTGTGGTAAAACTTGTTAAAAACGAAACGGCCTTGTTGTCTATAAATGAATTTTATGGTTATATTTGCGCCGAAATTTTGGCAGATAGTCTTAAATCTGTCACCGATTTACCTGCTGGCATCACAATTGATGTCAATGGTGAATCTTTAAAAATTACGGTAAATAAATCGGAAACTAAATCGGAAACTAAATAATATATGGCAACAACTAAAAAGAAATCAACAATAGTTGCAAAGAAAACAACCGCAAAAAAAGCAGCCAAAAAACCTGTGGCCGCAAAAAAGATAGCTGCCAAATCTCCAGCTAAAAAAATCGTTGCCAAAAAAACTACTTCAAAAAAACCTGTAACTACCAAAAAACCCCTTGCTAAAAAAGCAAAGAAAAGCGCTAAACCTATTTTAAAACAAGCTCCTGCTAAAAAAGCTGCTAAGCAGGCGGCCGTAGTAAAAGCAGCCTCCAAAAAATTGTCTAAAATAACTACAACCAAGCAAAGCACGAAGGCTGCAATACCGGAAAAGAAAAAACCAGTTGGCCCTTCCACAAAAAACGTAAGCTTATCAAGTAAAAAGATTGCTGAAAGCAAAAGTGCTGTACAAAAAAGCACTGCGAAAGTGACTGATAAAGCTCCCGTTGTAAACATGAACGCTCATCAGAAAGAACTTAAAAAGGCACTTAAAAAATCAAGAGCGAACGAAGCTAAGCCTGAAAAGCCTTTTGTAATGCCTAAAACGAATTCGAATAAATTGCTGAAATATGAGCCTACTTTTATAAAGTCGGTTTTAGATCACGCGCCATCACAAAATGATGGACCTGCAATGCGCTACAGCGATCCTGAGCTTACTGAGTTTAAAGAACTTATAACAAGGAAGCTGGAAACTGCTAAAAAAGAATTGGGTTATTTGCAAGGCCTTATTACCCGCAAAGATGAAATGGGAGGCGACGAAACCGACAACCGGTACATGACGATGGAAGATGGCAGCCTGAGCATGGAAAGAGAACAACTGAGCCAGATGGCAAGCAGGCAGATAACTTTTATTGACCATCTTGAAAAAGCAATGATGCGTATTGAAAATAAAACTTATGGCATTTGCAGGGTTTCAGGAAAGCTGATTGATAAAGCAAGGCTCAGAGCGGTGCCGCACGCCACTTTATCTATCGAAGCTAAAATGGGAATCGCCAAATAATAAATCATTTTATGTTATAAATGGGAACGATAAAGTCGTTCCTTTTTTTATATCCTTTTTATGTTTAAAAAAATAAGAACGGTAATCTATCATGTAGATGATATTGAAAAAGCAAAAGAATGGTATAAAAAAATTACTGGAATCACTCCTTACTTTAGTGAAAGCTTCTATGTAGGATTTAATGTATACGGTTGCGAGCTTGGCCTCGACCCTGATATGGAAAAAGTAAACAAAGGTGAACAGTCAGTTGCTTATTGGTCAGTGGATGATATAAACGCCTGCATGCAAACTTTGATTGAAAGCGGAGCTTCATTAATTAATGCAATACAAAATGTGGGTGATAATATAAAAGTTGCTGTTGTAAAAGATCCTTTTGGCAATAATATTGGGTTGATAGAAGAGCAAGTGAGCGGTACTTAGGCAGCTATAAACTCATTTACTACTTACCTTACTTCCTGCATATTTACCAGCCGCTTGTAAAAGCCATCAAAAGCCATAAGGCTGGCGTGTGTGCCGCGCTCCACTATTTTTCCCTTGCTTAAAACTATAATTTCATCTGCGTGGCGAATGGTGCTAAGCCTGTGCGCAATTACAATGCTGGTGCGGTTGCTCATAAGCTTATTGATCGCATCCTGCACAAGTCTTTCGCTTTCCGTATCCAGCGATGAGGTGGCCTCGTCAAGTATTAAGATGTCAGGATTTTTCAAAAGCGCTCTTGCAATAGTCATCCTTTGTTTTTCGCCCCCACTTAGTTTGTTTCCCCGCTCGCCTATATTGGTTTCATATTTATTTTCTTTTTGTAAAATAAAATTATTAGCATTGGCAATGGTTGCCGCATGAATAATTTCTTGTGTGCTTGCATCATTTTTACCCAAAGAAATATTATTGGCTATGGTATCATTAAAAAGTATCGCTTCCTGTGTTACGATGCCCATGTGATTTCTCAGCGATTCTAATGAATACTCCTTTATGTTTATTCCATCAATAAGTAATTCGCCCATAGCTACATCATGAAAGCGCGGAATAAGATCAACCAATGTGCTTTTGCCCGAGCCTGAAGACCCCACGAGAGCAACGGTTTTACCCTTTTCGATAATCAGATTTATATCATCCAGAATAAGTTTATCATCATAATAAAAAGAAACATTTTTAAACTCGATGCTTTCATTGAAACTGCTCATGATAAGCGCATTGTCTGTTTCTCTTATAGAAACATTTTCATTGATGATATGCTCAATGCGTTCAATACTTGCCGAACCCTTTCTTATGTTGTAAGATGCTGACGATAAAGATTTCAATGGCTGAATAACCTGGGCAAAAATAAAAATATAGGTAATGAAATCACCTGGGTTTAAAAACGAATTTCCTAATACCAGCCTGCCTCCAAACCAAAGTACGCAAACAACAGCGGAAACACCAAGCACCTCACTTACCGGCGAAGCGGAATCGCGTTTAATATTAGCTTTATTTTTAATAATAAATAGCTCTTCATTTTGAACGGTGAGCTTTTTAAATTGTTTTTTTTCTGCATTAAAAGCTTTTATAATTCTTATGCCGCCAAGTGTTTCATCAATGGTTGATAAAATAGCGCCAAGCTTTTCCTGCACCTGTAAGCTTTGTTTTTTTAGCGAGCGCCCTATTCTTCCAATAATAAATCCTGAGACTGGCAGAAACAAAACAAGGAAAAGAGTAAGCTGCGGGCTTAAGATAACCAGATAAAGAAAAAAGAAAAATATGCTTACAGGCTCTCTGAAAAGCGTTTCCAGTAAATTCATTACAGAAGTTTCCACATCCGACAGATCGTTGGTCATACGGCTCATAATGTCGCCTTTCCTTTGATCATTGAAATAGCCGATAGGCAGCAAAAGAATTTTTTGAAACATCATGCTGCGCATATCATTTATAACAGCATTTCTTATAGGAGTTATAAAATAAATGGATAAAAATAAAAAGATGTTTTTAAGAATAATTCCAACTAAGATCAATAGGCAAATGGCGGCAAGCGCCTTTATTTCTCCGCCGGGGGTTTTTACAATTTCGTATAGCCATGTCTTTAAAAAGTTAACAGGGTTTAGCTTCGCAAAAAAGCCTGCATTAGTATTCACAGCTGAAAAGGTATCGTCTTTTTTAAAAATCAATAAAAGAAACGGGCTTAACAAGCCAAGAGATACAACCGAAAACAGATTGGATAAAACGTTAAACCCGAAATAGGCGAAAATTAATTTAGGATATTTTGATACATACCTGAAAATTGCGCGTAAGCTCTTCATAAAAAATTATAATAACTTATAAAAGGTTATAAAAGCAAAGTAACTAAATTTACAATCCCAATGGTTATTGGCGCAATATTATAACAATGATAGAAGGTAAACGGCAGAAACAAGTAGCAGGCGTTATTTCAAAAGAACTGAATGAAATTTTTTTAAGAATGGGATTTAATATGCTGGAAGGCGGCATGGTTTCAATTTCATCAGTAAAAATTACGCCAGACCTGTATGAAGCAAGAATTTACCTAAGTTTTTTTCAGGTAAAAGATAATGAAGCGGCTCTTGAGAAGATAAAAGAAAGAAGCAGCGAAATAAGAGGCGATCTTGGTAAAAGGGTGCGCCACCAGTTAAGAAGTATTCCACAGCTTACATTTTATATAGACGATACTTTAGATTATGTTTTTAAAATAGAAGCATTGCTTGATACCATAAAGAAAGAAGATAATAACAACCCTCAGACGCTGCCATAACACCTTTAAATTATTAACTATTTAATCAATCTCTCACTTGTATTTAAAATTTGCATGGAGATACTTTAAGGCAAAAAAAAGTACCCATGCAATAAATATTATTTCCTGGGTTACTGTAGGTGTTATTGCTTTTTCAACCATGTGCCAGGTGCTGGTGCTTAGCGTATTCAATGGGTTTGAGGGCTTGGTGCAATCGCTGTATTCCAACTTTTATGCTGATGTAAAAGTGCTGCCGGCAAAAGGTAAAACAATTGTTTTATCGCCAAAGCAAGTGATGGATATAAATAAAATGAAAGCCGTAAAAGGCACATCACTTATTGCAGAAGAAAAAGCTTTGTTGCAAAACGGCGATCAGCAAACTGTTGTATTGCTAAAAGGTGTAGATGTTAATTATAGCAAAGTTTCGGGGGTTCCAAAAAAAATGTATCACGGCGTGTTTGATGTAGGCACCACAGATAACCCCAGGCTGGTGCTCGGCTACGGCATTGAAAGCGCCATTGGTGTTGAGGCTGATAAAAGCCTTTTTCCTATAACTGTATTTCTCCCAAAAAAAACGGCTTCATCCAATCCTTTGGCTGCCTTAAGTGAGGGCAATGCTAACACATCCGGCAGCTTTGAAATTCAGCAGGATTTTGATAATAAATATGTAATAACCAATCTTGGTTTTATAAAGCAACAAATGAATTACGCGCCTGATGAGTATAGCGCCATTGAGATTGCTTTAGTTAACCCTGGTGAAACAGATAAGTTCACTAAAGACCTTCAGCAAAAGCTCGGGAGCAACTACAAAGTGCTTACAAAGTTTCAGCAAAATGCAAGCTTGTTTAATTCTATGCGCCTGGAAAAATGGATCATTTATGCGGTGCTTACGCTTATTCTTATCATCGCTGCGTTCAACATGATCGGCGCATTAGCAATGCTTGTGCTTGAAAAAAGAAAAGATATAAGTGTGTTGCAGGCTTTAGGTGCGCATAAAAGTTTAATACAAAAAATATTTCTTAGCGAAGGAGTGTTATTGGCTGCAACCGGCGCTGTGGCAGGCATTGCGCTTGCTTTAATTATTTGCTTTTTGCAAATAAAGTTTAAATTAATAAAGCTTGCAGGCACTTCTTTTTTAATAGATTACTTTCCTGTAAGGCTGGTGCTTACCGATTTTATATTAGTTGCGCTTACTTCTTTTATAATTGCTTTTGCAGCTTCATGGTTTCCTGCAAAAAAAGCTTCTCAGCAACTGTTTAATTTAAAGTCCTGACCGCAGTAAATGATACCTTTTTTTAAATATCAAGGAAACTTATCACGGAAACTTAATAATCCCCCAAAGTTTCCGGAAGCTCTTCCATAGCTTTTTTAAATTGCTCTGTATTAGGCGCGGTGCCATGCCACTCATGATTGTTTTCCATAAAATCAACTCCTTTACCCATGATGGTGTGCATGATAATTGCAATAGGCTTGCCTTTGCCTACAAAGGTTTTCGCTTTATCAATGGTTGCAATAATTTCTTGCATATTATTTCCATCCATTTCCAAAACCTCCCAGTTAAAGGCAAGAAATTTTTCTTTCAGGCTGGAAAGCCCCATCACATCTTCTGTGGTGCCATCTATTTGCTGGTGGTTCCTGTCAACCGTAGAAATTAAATTATCAACTTTATGCATGGCGGCATACATAATTGCTTCCCAGTTTTGGCCTTCATCCAGCTCGCCATCGCCGTGTAAAGAATACACAATATGATTGTCTTTATTTAATTTCTTTGCAGAGGCAGCGCCAATAGCCACACTCATGCCCTGCCCAAGAGAGCCGGAGGCAATGCGTATGCCAGGCAAGTGTTCCGCAGTGGCGGGGTGTCCCTGCACGCGGGAATCAATTTTACGATAGGTATCTAATTCTTTCAAAGGAAAATATCCGGCATGAGCCAGGGTACTGTACCACACCGGCGATATGTGCCCGTTGGAAAGAAAGAAAATATCCTCATCTTTCCCATTCATATCGAAGCCTTCTTTGCGCTCCATTATTTTAAAATATAATGCGGCAAAAAAATCTGCACAACCCAGAGAGCCGCCAGGGTGGCCGCTTTGAGCGTTATATACCATACGCACTATATCTCTTCTTATTTGCGAAGCTATGTCGTTGAGTTCCTTTATTTCCATAATGCCTTATTTATTTACGCGAACGTACACTAATTTTTATATGGCGCAAAGTCATTCAAGTTTTAAAAATACCTGATGCCCATAATTTCTTCTTTACATAAAACAGAAGCATTGTACACAAGTCAATACATAATTGTAAGCAGATAGCATTTTATGTACTTATAATTTTTTATTTGCTAAAATAAATTCTAATAATGCTTTGACTTATACAATTGATTTATTTCTTTTGTGATTAATTCTTCGGAATTCCCCCTCAGATTTCTTATTTCCAATTTTTTATTGCTTCTATTATTTAGAAATTTTATGTCATTGCATTATTTCATTCAATGAAAATGCAAACCAATCTTCCTTATAATTATTACAAAGTTTCTTCTTAAGTATCCAAACATTCTTTACAAAAAAGGCCTTATTTATTTTTCATAATATTCATTTAAAGCTGCTGCTTTCTCATTTTATTTTATGGTAACCAAATGATTCAAACATTTATAACCACAGAAAATTTATTATGAAAATTTTGGGTGCCGATAGCTGCAACAGCAAACGATTGATCATTGGTTTTACTTTATGCTTTTTATCAAATTTTATAATGGCGCAGGGGCGCAGTTATGGGCTTGTTTATTCAGAAAATATTAAAGGAGGCACTGCCATGTTTGGAAATACTTTGCTAAATATTGTTAAAAGCGATAGCAGTGTAAACCTGGTAAAAATGAACGATAACAGCGCTAATGGAAACAGCACTTATGGCAACGATAATGAAAACATGCAATATGTGGATATAGACAGCACTACAGGTTTTGGAGCCAGCACCCGAAACTCATCATCTTCAGACCTTGTGTTACCAGCAGGCAACAACACCATCAGGCTCGCAAGATTATACTGGGGCGGAAGGGTTAAAAATTCTGATTTTAATTTAGGAGCAGATTCAAACCAGGTGGTTAAAATAAGAAAGGGAACTTTAAATGCTTATTCAAATGTGAGGGCCTTAGCAATTGATTCACTTGCCATCGTGCCCGGTTATACGCAATACCAGGCTTATGCCGACATTACAACATTAGTGCAAAATAATGGAGCGGGCACTTACGAAGTTGGCAATGCACCGCTGAGCACAGGCTCCATAGCCAGTGGCGGTAACAATGGCGGCTGGTGCATATTTGTTGTGTATGAAAATGCCGCGTTAAATTATAATAGCATTCGTATTTATGATGGCTTTGAGCAGGTATATAGTAATGGAAGCCCGCTATCCACAACGGTTACATTAACCGGGTTAAACATTCCGTCGGGAGCGCTTGGAGCAGGCGATGCAAAGATGGGCGTGCTGGCCTGGGAAGGCGATGCCAACATAATGAATGATTATCTTAAAATAAATGATAGCTTGTTTTCCAATGCAACTAACCAGGCCAACAATCCATGGAATGGAACTATAACAGATAATGGCATTCATGTAACCACAAAAAACCCAAATTATACCAATCAGATGGGTGTTGATATTGATCAGTTTGATGTGGGAACAGGTTATAACATTCAGCCAAATGCAACATCAGTTACATTAGAGTTCGGTACAGAAAATGATAAATACTATCCCGGGCTTTTCACCTTCACTGTTAAAATGAAAGACCCCATTATTACACTTAACAAAACAGTAAGCGATGCAAACAATGATCATTTGGGCGAAGCAAATGAAGTGCTTACTTATACATTGAAAGGAGCTAACACAGGAACAGGAAATGCCAGCAATGTGATAGTAACTGATACACTTCCATCAACGGTGACTTATGTTCCTAACTCTTTAAAAATTATTAATGCTCCGGGCTGCGTTGCAGGCACTACATTAACTGATGCAACTGGAGATGATATAGCAGAATATATAGTGAATGGCTCTGTAAAAACTGTAGTCTTCAGGCTGGGTGCGGGCGCTACAGCCAGCGCTGGTGGCTCGCTGGCAGCCAACGATACTTACCAGGTGCAGTTCCAGGTAACGGTGAATGACCCGGGAAAAGGCAACCATGTTCCGTCCATTATGAACATTGCAAGAATAAAAGCGCAGTCAGATGCAGGGGTTAATTTTGCAGATGATGGCACTGCCATTATCAACCCCGATAATGGGCCACTGCCTGTAACAATGGTATCTTTTAATGCAGCTTTGCAACCGGATAATAAAGTAAAGGTGAGCTGGGCTACATCAATGGAAATAAATTGTGATTCTTATAAAATTGAAAGAAGCCTGGACGGAAATATTTTCTTAGAAATTGCCAATGTAAAAGGGAACGGCACTACTTCCATTTTACATAACTATTTTATAATAGATGATGTATCTGCTGCAACATCTCCTGTAATTTATTATAGAATAAAGCAGGTTGATCTTGATGGCAAAGCCTCTTATTCAATTGTAGTTTCAGTAAGAATAAAAAACAATGGAAATAACATCATCATTTCACCAAATCCTTTCAGCAGTTATTTAAATATAAATATGGATTGGAAAAAGAAGGAAAGCATAATTGCAAGAATTATCAATGTTCAGGGTAAGGAAATGTTATCAAAAAATATACTGATGAATAAAGGGCTTAATTACATTTCCATTAATGGTCTTTCATGGCTTCCTGCAGGAAATTATTTTCTACAATTTATTTCGGAAACAGAAAAAATGATTCAAAAAATTACTAAACAATAATTTGGTGAATGGTAAGCATAATTAGCATAGGTTTCTTTTATTATTAAACATTTGCCATTCATTATCCATTCAACACTCACTGTTGCTCACTAACCATTCACCTATTCACTTATAAAGTCATGTAAGTCTTTAATGCCTTCACATAATTTTCAAAAGCGGTGATGCCTGAAGCAGTTATTTTACAAATTGTTTGCGGATAATTATTATGAAATTGTTTTATAATATCAATGTATCCGGCATCCTTCAGTTTATTAATCTGCACACTCAGGTTGCCGGCAGTAGCATTTGTTTTTTCTTTTAAAAAAGTAAACTCTGCTTCCTTCACACTTATTAAAAGTGATATAACAGCAAGGCGAAGCTGCGAATGTAATATGGGATCAAGCTCTTTAAAATCCATAATTACTGTGTTGTGAAGCCGGTTTGTTATCCATATTATTATCCCATTTTAAATTTTGATTTTAAAAGATAACCAGGAATAAGCCATGCAGCAATTACAGCCGCGGCTATTAATAAGGGTTGATATTCCACAGTGATAAAAACAGAAGCAACAGCAAGAAGCCAGCAACAAATTGCACCTGTAACCAATGGCTTAAATTTTATAATGATCCCCGACAAAAAGGTTGGCATTCCGTATAGAATAAGCAGGAATGGGTTTATTAACTCATACTTTCGAAACATGTTACAAACAAACACCATTAATATAAGGCAGATAGTAAAAACAATCCATACGTACGCATTGATCTCGCCGGTGTAAGTATTGGCTGATCTGGATTTTCTCATTTTCCTCAAATAAAAAACCTGGAATATAATTACCAGGTAAGTAACAAGCCAGACGAAATAAATTTTAGTATAATGAAAAAAATGATCGCCAATAAAACTTGTTACACAGCAGAATAAAATTACCCATCCCCAGACAATGTATAACAATCCGCGCTCACTAAAATTATTTTTGGCCTTATTGATCATTGATGTGATCAAGTCCATACTTTCTTTTTCCGTCATAAGTTTTTCGCCTGGCATGATCATTTATTTATATTGAGATAAAAAGTAATTCAATGCGCTCCTGCCCCAGTTTGGATAAATATCAGACTGTGGCTTAAAAGCCTCAAATAACTTTGATGCCTGATCAAGCAATGGCTTGGCTGCATTTTTACCACCACCAAACTGTTCAGGAGTATAAAAAGTATTTTCTGCCTGAATTAAAACCGGCCTTGGATTAGCAGGATCAAGGCTTTTAGATTTTTCCAGTTGTGCTGATATTTCTGACCCGTAAGTCATATACCTGCTTTGAGGATCTACTGTCATGTGTGTGGTGGCAATCATACTTTTGATAACATCAGTTTCAGAATTTTCTTTTCCTGAAATTGATTCTGCTTTATCAATAAATGCTTTTGCTTTATCTGCAATAGCATCTTTTTTTGAATTATCTTTTTCTGTATAACCTTGCATAATGGTGCAGTAAGCAGCATAATAATAGGGCAGCCATTGTGTTTTTTCCGCATCGCCTATTCTTTCAAAATTGTTTGTCAGTTCAGTAAAATTTCCTTTAGGCACTAATGAATCAAGCTGTGTAATATTTGCTTTCATTGCTGACATATACTTTTCGCTTTGTGCAAATGCGAAAGTTGTAAGGCATATAACCGTTGATAAAAGAAGTAACTTTTTCATGTTGATTTGTTTTTGTTTTTAATTATTGTTTATTAAAGGTTTTATAAATATTAAAAAATTATAAGTGATTGTCAATATTATCCTGCGTTCTGTCTACACCAAGGCTTACAAAACAACCCAGAAAGAAAAATCTTTTCGATGGCGGTGTAACTGCTATTTTATTTTCATTGCTAGCAGAATAATTATATGTATAAACATTGTTTGCTCCCAGCACATTGGTGAGCGATAAAACGAAGACTGTAAAGCCTTTGGCTTTGGGCTTTCCGATTGTTGGCAAATAATTTAAACTTAGGCTTAGGTTATTATAATCTTTTGTGTGGCCAGCATCAAAAATTTTATAAGCGTTTGTGTTATAATCATAATTTATATTGTAGTAAGGCCGCCCGCTTGCATACGTGTACGATGCATTAAAGCCCGTTTTTAATTTAGTAACGAACTTTTTAATTACCAGAGAAGCGGTGTGCTTTGTTGCAAAAGATGGCTCTATAGCAAAAGGATAATTTAAAAAATCTCTTTTAGTATCCAGGTAAGAATAAGAAATCCAAAAATCAACATTCTTAATAGTTTTTTTATCCCGGTAAAAAAATTCTATTCCTTTGGCATCCCCAAATCCATTGTTATTAATGGCTGTAAAAGTTCCATAACTATTCAGATCTGTTTTAAACAGGTCTTTATATTTTTTATAAAAAATTTCTGTGCGAAAAGTTCTTTCATTTGCTATCTTTTGATATTGCGCAATGTAATGAGTTGCTTCAGCAAAATGCAATTGATTAATGGTTGGCAAATATTTTCTTTCAGGATCTTCATAAAAAATTCCATACGCCACCGAGGCCTGGCTGTTATCGTTGAACTTATAAGCCAATGAGGCACGCGGTGCAATGTTCCATTCATTTATCAGCTGTGAATGTTCTGCTCTTACGCCTGCTTTTGCTGCAAGGTTGTTAGTGATATAAATATCTGTTTCGGCAAAGCCGGCAAATAAATTTTCTTTTACTGTTTGAATAAATGAGCTGTCATTATATTCTGTATAAGTTCCCTTTTCATTACTATAATTATATTCACTTCCAAAACGGATAGTGTTTAACCCTCCAACTTTTTTCTCAAAAACAACTTTTGCATTTTCATAAATACTTTTATTTAAAAGATTAAAATTTTTATATGCATACAAGGGATCGTTAACAATTTCCTGTTTTTGATCTTCACCGTTTTGCAGCTCATTTGTTATCTTATCACGATTGGTGCTGTATGAGGCGCCGGTGTTCATTCTCCAGCCTTTGCCCAGCTTTTCGCGCCAGGAAAGATTGTGATACATATTTATATTTTTAAGCCCGAATGCATCTTTCATATTTAAAGAATCAACATCCTGGCTTCTGAAGCCAACATTGGTGGTACTTAAATAACCATAATATTTAAGCATACCGGTTGCAGATGTTTTAATTCTAAAATTGGCATCCACTTCATTGAGCTCCGGTACTTTAAAATAATCAAACTGTTGCTTTATTAAATTATACACTAAAGCAAGGTTGGTGTACGCATACGTTATTCCCCAGGAAGATTTCTTATTCTTCGAAAGCTTTTGCAGGCCTGCATTTGCGCCAAGGTATGAGAGGCCAAAATCTGCCGAAGTTTTTTCAGGAAGATCAATAGATTCAAGCAAAAGAACAGATGATAATGCCTGGCCATACAATGCAGAGTAACCGCCTGAACTAAAAACAGTGCCTTTAAATAAAAATGGATTAAACCTGCCTCTCGTTGCCTGGTTAGGCTCGCTGCTGTAAAAAAAATTGTTGACCAAAGTGCCATCAATAAAAATTTTTGTTTCAGTTGCCGTGCCACCTCTTACAAACAAACCTTCGCTTTCACCCACCTGCTGTGTGCCTGGCAAGGTTTTTAAGGCGCTGGTTATATCGCCATTTGCGCTTGCTGTTGTTACAATGTCAATAGGGTTTAAAGCGCTTGCTCTTTTTTGATCACTTGCTTCAAAAGTGCCTGCTGTTATCACCACTGCTTTCAATTCTGTTATTTGTTCTTTTAAAGAAATATTTACATGTAGTGATGTGCCTTGTAAAATTATATTTTGTTCAAAAGATTTATAGCCTGTTGACGTAGCCTGTAAAAGATGAGCGCCTTTTTCTGTTGTAGTAAAAGAATAATTGCCGGCTGAGTCGGAGGTGGCTCCATCATAAGAATCTTTTATAGCAACACTTATACCTGGCAAAATTTTATTATGATTATCGGTAATTTTTCCTGATAGAAGTGTTTGTGATTTTAGTGACTGGCTGAAAGCAATTAGTAAAAGCAAAATGATCGACTTCATATTTTAAATTTATTGCAATTATAAATTAGTTTAGTTTATAAACCAAATATTTATAAGTAAAATTTATTTATAAAAAACATATTTTTTAGTTAAACAACTGAAAATGAACATTTTATAGTAAAAAATAAATTTAGAAGCCTTGTGGCCGTAAAAAATATTTTATTCACATAACCCAAAATTTATTTGTTTATGTGGCTGCAATTTGTAATTTAGCAATAGAATTTAATGGGTTAGTAAGTATAAAGAGCTGATAGAAATATCAGCTCTTTTGCTTTTTATACAAGTATAATAAATGCAAGTGTATCATACATTTTTTGAGGAGCATTATTATCATTCATTTTTATTCGCTCTGCCAATCATTGACTAATTTCAATTCTAATTATTTTTTTATAAATGAGTAAAACAAAGACAGCGTTTTTTTGCAGCAATTGCGGTTATGAAAGTGCCAAGTGGTCGGGCAAATGTTCATCGTGCGATCAATGGAACACATTGGTGGAAGAAGTAATTATAAGAGGAACTGATAAAAAACAAAATGAATGGAAAGACTTTTCGGGGCTAAGCAATGGATTAAAAACCATATCGCTTAACGATGTTACCAGCGGCGAAGAAAAAAGAATACGCACCGCTGATGCAGAGCTCAACCGCGTACTTGGCGGCGGCATAGTTGCCGGAAGCATTGTGCTGATTGCAGGTGAGCCCGGCATTGGCAAATCCACCTTGTTTTTGCAGGATGCGTTGCAATTGCAGGATGTTGTTACATTATATATAAGTGGTGAAGAAAGCGAGCAACAAATAAAAATGCGCGCAGACAGATTGCAAACAAAGAATGATAATTTTTTTTTGCTTACAGAAACTAACACACAAACTATTTTTCAGGAAATAAAAAAGTTAAAACCCGGTTTAGTTATTGTTGATTCTATACAAACATTGCAGTCGCCTTATATTGATTCAGCGCCGGGCAGCGTTTCTCAAATCAGAGAAAGCGCAGCAGAATTTCAGCGCTTCGCAAAAGAAACTAATACGCCTGTTTTTTTAATAGGCCATATAACCAAAGATGGAAACATAGCAGGCCCTAAAATTTTAGAGCACATGGTAGATACTGTGTTGCAATTTGAGGGCGATCGCAATTATGCGTATAGAATTTTACGAACTTTAAAAAACCGGTTTGGCTCCTCATCTGAGTTAGGCATTTATGAAATGACCGGCGAAGGAATGAGGCAGGTTAGTAATCCTTCAGAAATACTAATAACACAAAAAGAGGAGCAGCTAAGTGGCGTTGCTATTGCAGCAACTATGGAAGGCATCCGGCCATTGCTCATTGAGGTACAGGCATTGGTAACGCAAAGCGTTTATGGCACACCGCAAAGAACCAATACAGGCTTTGATTTGAGAAGATTGCAATTGCTGCTTGCCGTGCTGGAGAAGCGTGGCGGCTTTCATTTTGGCGTAAAAGATGTTTTTATAAATATTGCCGGAGGACTAAAAGTAGAAGACCCATCTATTGATCTTGCAGTGCTCAGTGCCTTATTATCATCTTACGAAGATATTGCGTTGCCTTTGCACATTTGCTTTGCCGGAGAAGTAGGATTGAGCGGCGAAATAAGAGCAGTGAACCGCATAGAGCAGCGCGTGGCTGAAGCCGAAAAACTCGGCTTTGAAAAAATAATTGTGAGCAAATACAACACAAAGGGTATGGGCAAAAGCAAACTAAATATTGAAATAGTGCCACTGGGTAAAGTAGAAGAATTATACCAATACCTTTTTTAATTTTTTTTGCAAAAATGAATTTAATCAAAAGCTTATCATCTCCATTAGTTCATTTTCTTTACCCGCATATTTGCTTTGGATGTGGAAGCGATACAATAGAAGATGGTAATTTTATTTGTCTTGAATGCATCAATGAATTGCCACATACAAACTTTGCGCTTCATGAAAACAATGCAATTGAAAAACTTTTCTGGGGCAGGCTACCGATAGAAGCGGCAATGAGTGAATTGTATTTTTCAAAACCTTCGGTTGTTCAAAATCTTGTTCATGAATTTAAATACAGAGGCAATAAAAATATCGGTGTATACTTTGGAAAAATGATGGGTAAAAGTTTGCTAAGCAGCAACAGGTTTAATAATGTAGACGCAATAATACCTTTGCCTCTTTTTTATAAAAAAGAAATGAAAAGAGGCTTTAATCAATCTGCGATACTTTGTGAAGGTATACGCCAGGTGCTAAATATTCCCATTGTTAATAAGGCTGTAACAAGAGTAGCTTACACAGATTCTCAAACAAGAAAAGACCGTACAGACAGGTGGCTTAATGTTGAAAAAAGCTTTGCAGTTATTGATAAAGAAGCTATAAAAGGAAAACATATTTTACTGGTTGACGACGTTATAACTACTGCCGCAACGCTGGAAGCGTGCGGCGCACAAATATTAAAAACCGAAGGAACGCAAGTAAGCATCGCTACACTTTGTATTTCAAAAAACTAACTTTGGCGTAGATAAAGCTTATATAAAAAATTTACAATAAATTCAGATGAATTTTCTTAAGGGCCTGTTTTTTATTTTTTTGTTATCCGCTATAATTTTTTCATGCAAAAAAGAATCTTTCATAACCAGCCCGGATGCTAACCTTTCCACCAGTGTGGATACATTAATGTATGATACTGTTTTTACATCTGCAGGATCAATAACACAAAGCTTTAAAATTTTTAATAATAATAATCAAAAGCTTTTGTTATCGCAGGTTAAGCTATCAGGCGGGGCTGCTTCTGCTTTTAAAATAAATATAAACGGAATCGCATCAAATGAAGCAGATAACATTGAAATAGATGCCAATGACAGCATATATGTTTTTGTGCAAGTAAATATAAATCCAACAAATAATAATCTTCCCTTCTTAATTCAGGATAGCATTTTAATAAGTTATAATGGCAATAAAAAATATGTTCAGCTCCAGGCGTTTGGCCAAAATGCAATCTTTCTAAATAATACACATATCAATACTGCAACTACATGGAGCAAAACATTGCCTTACGTAATTCTTAACAGCATCACCATTGATTCTGCAGCGACGCTTATTATTCCGCAAGGCACAAAAATTTATTTACATGCTAATGCTCCTTTTTTGGTGAACGGAACTTTGATCGTAAACGGCACAAAGCAGGACAGTGTTGTATTTAACGGCGACAGGCTTGATCCTGATTATAAAGATTTGCCGGCAAGCTGGCCGGGCATTTTTTTTAGCAGCAGCAGCAAGGATAATTACTTTAAACATGCCATTATTAAAAATGCTTATCAGGGTATAATTGCGCAATCTGCATCGCCTGATGCCAACCCTAAGGTTACTTTATCTCAATGTATCATTGATGACGTGTACGATGCAGGCGTGCTGGGCATCAACACAAGTATTTATGCGGACAATTGTTTGATCAGCAACTGTGGCAGCAATGTGTTGCTGGAGCTTGGCGGTGATTACCAATTTGTACATTGCACCGTTGCATCTTATAACAATTTAAATATTACTCATAAAAATCCGGTGCTGCAGATTTCTAATGCAGCCATGCAAAATGGAACAACCTATACTTCTTCTTTAAATGCTTTGTTTCAAAATTGTATTTTCTGGGGAGATTATGGAAGTGTGGATGACGAAGTAACCACAGATAAAGAAGGTAATGATTTGTTTTCTGTAACGTTTGATCACGTGTTATATAAGGCCAAAGATGTTCCCACAAATGGTACTTTTATATCATCAATACAAAACATGGATCCCATGTTTGATACGATTGATGTTTCACATAATTATTATGATTTTCATTTCAACAATCATCCTGCCTCGCCTGCAATCAATGCCGGAGTGTTAACTTCTTTTCCTTACGATCTTGACGACCGGCCAAGAGCTAACGGCCTTCCGGATCTCGGTTGCTACGAAAGATAACCTTGACAAAATGTATACTGTATCTTTGCAAAAATTATATTATGAAAAAAATATTTGCAGCATTATCAATATTTATTTTGGTATCATTTATTTCGCCCAATAAAAAATTAATTTCTATGAAATCATCTATTTACCAGTTTAAAGTGGAAGGCCTTAGCGGAGATATGATTGACTTTTCAAAGTTCAAAGGCAAAAAAATTTTAGTAGTGAACACTGCCTCCAAATGCGGCTATACTCCTCAATACAGCGATCTTGAAAAGCTTTATCAGAAATATAGCGATAAGCTGGTAATCGTTGGTTTTCCTGCAAACAACTTTGCAAGCCAGGAGCCTGGATCCAACGATGAAATAAAAGTTTTTTGCACAAAAAATTATGGTGTTACTTTCCCCATGGCAGCAAAGGTTTCGGTGAAAGGCGAGGATATGGCGCCAATTTTTAAATGGCTTACCAGCAAGGCTGAAAATGGTGTGATGGATGCTGAGATCAAATGGAACTTTACTAAATTTTTATTAAATGAAAATGGTGAACTGGTTGCCAAATTTGATAGTAACGTAACACCAATGAGTGACGAAATTGTGAAGCACCTGAATTAATATTTTTATTCTATTGATCAGGCGTACGGATACACGAATTAATTCGTACATTATTTTCTTTATATAAATTTTCTAATGCAGTTTGAAGATGTTATTGGCCTTCAGCCGGCAAAAAATCAATTGATGGGTATGGTGCAGCACAACAGGCTGAGCCATGCTTTATTATTTTTAGGAAAGGAGGGCAGCGGCTCTCTGTCTATGGCATTGGCTTTTGCACAATATATTGTATGCCATTCTGCAAAAAAAAATGCTTCTCAAAATAATTTATTTAAAAATGATGATGACCATTTAGAAAAGATAATTGCAACAGATTCCTGCGGGGTGTGCGCCTCTTGCATAAAAGCGAAACAATTTATACATCCTGATATTCATTTTTCATTTCCTGTTATACCACGCAAAAGCGGCACACCTGTGCTGAGTGATGACTACATAAGCGAATGGCGCGAATTTATTTCGCAGCAGCCTTATGGTAATATTTTTGACTGGCTTCAGTTTGTAAATGCAGAAAACAAGCAGGGAAATATAACCGCTGAAGAATGCAATCAAATAAACCGGAAGCTAAGCCTGAAGGCTTTTGAAAGTGAATATAAAATTTTAATTATGTGGATGCCTGAGTTTCTTGGCAACGCAGGCAATAAATTACTTAAGCTTATAGAAGAGCCACCGAAGGACACACTTTTTATTTTTGTAGCGCAAGATGAAGGCGCCATTTTACCTACTATTTTATCAAGAACGCAGCTCGTAAAAATTCCTTTGCCGGAGGCAAATGAAATAGAAGATGCATTAATAAAAAATGCAGGCGCCGGTGAGGAGCGTGCCACGCAGGTAGCGGCTTTAAGCGAAGGTAATTATCGTGAAGCGTTACTAATGTTGCAGAGCCAGGATGATGACTGGCAAAGGCTTTTAAGAGAATGGCTGAATATAATTGTAAAAAATAATGTAGCCGCACAGCTTAAGTGGATTGATGAGCTAAGCCAGCTTGGCCGTGAAAAGCAAAAGAAGTTTCTGAGGTACTTTACGCATTTGCTTGGGCAGGCAATAAGAACTCAGTTTTTAGATGTGCATAGCAATAAAAACAATTTTAACATTTCTGAAAATGAAATGGATTTTGCCGTAAGGCTTAATAAGCTTTGCAGTGTAAACGCTCAGGAAGCAATGATCAATGAACTGGATAAGGCTATCTTTTATATTGAAAGAAATGCACATGCTAAAATGTTGTTTCATGCTTTGTCCATAAGGTTGCATTATATAATAAAAGATAATTCAGTAATTTTGGTTAATTGAGGAAGATGATAATTTGACGATGAAACAATTTAATTTTTATAAAAGAATTACGGCTTTATATATCCTATTTTTCTGAAAACCATCTGCATCATTACAATACAAAAGGTTTTTAAAAATTAAATTGCCAGCGGCTTTTGCTTCTAGCGGCATCATCTTTACTCATAATTATTAAAAAATTTTATTTGTTATAAAATGAGTTGTACAAGTTGTAGTACTGGAAAGCCAAATGGCTGTAAAAGCAATGGCGGATGCAGCACAGGCGGGTGTAACAGACTGAACGTTCATGACTGGCTTGCCAATCTTCCATTTAGCGATCCTGAAAGTAATTGTCGTATTGTTGAAGTTTCATTTAACCAGGGCAGCCGTAAAGATTATTATAGAAATAATTTATTGCAAATCTTTGAAAAAAATGAGATCATTACAGTAGAAGGTGTCAGCGGGTTTGATGTAGGCACTGTAAGCCTCACAGGAGAATTAGTAAGGCTGCAGCTTAAAAAGCATGGTATAAAAGAAGAGGTTGATGAGTTTAGAAAGATTGTAAGAAGGGCAACAGATAATGATATAAACAAATGGAAAGAAACCAAGCTGCGTGAGCCGGAAATGCTTATCAGAAGCCGTGCTATGGCCCGGCAGCTAAAGGTGGATCTTAAAATGGCTGAGGTGGAAATACAGGCTGATGGCCGAAAGGCAACTTTCTTTTACATAGCTGATGACCGCGTGGATTTCAGGGAGCTTATTAAAGTATATGCTTCGGAGTTTAAGCTAAAGGTAGAGATGAAGCAGATAGGTGCGCGGCAGGAAGCAGGCAAGGTTGGCGGCATAGGCAGTTGCGGCAGAGAGCTTTGCTGCAGCACCTGGCTTACAGATTTTAAAAGTGTAAATACTAATGCAGCGCGCTACCAAAACCTTAGCATTAACCAAACGAAACTAAGCGGCCAGTGTGGAAGACTAAAGTGTTGTCTTAATTATGAGCTGGATACGTATCTTGATGCCCTGCAACATTTTCCTGATGATGCAGAAATAATAGAAGTGGCTAAAGGCCGGGCCCATCTTATTAAAAAAGATGTTTTTAAAAACCTGATGTGGTATACTATGAAAGACAGCAACAGGCAATATCCTCTTTCAATTGAAAGTGTCAGGAAAATTGTTTTACAAAATAAACAAGGCATAAAGCCCGAAGAGTTAGAAACGACAGAAGTGGTAAGCGCAAAGAAGAAAGAGGCTGAGCCAGCATTTGTAGATGTGGTGGGACATATAAGTCTAAAATCTTTAGAAAAAAACAGTCGGAGGCAAAAAGAAAATAACAGGAATAAAAATAAACGCCAGCCCGATGGTGCTACACAGCGGTTGCAACCAAATAATCCATCAAACAATAGAAACAATAACAGGCCGAAACCTGATAACAGGAACCGTAAACCACCACAGGATAAAAATACATAGGTTTTATTGGCCCAATCATTATTTGAAAAAAGATTTATTTTCCTTATTGTATTTTTACCTGAGTTTACATTAATATTTTTTCTCTATTAATTTCATGTCCATCACTATTTCCAATCTCACTAAAACCTACGGAACTCAAAAAGCGATTGATACAATTTCCTTCCGTGCGGCAAATAATGAGATAGTTGGATTTCTGGGGCCAAACGGTGCCGGAAAATCTACCACGATGAAGATTATAACAGGTTACCTTTTGGCCGATGAAGGCACTGTTACCGTGAATGAAATGGATATAAATAAAAATAAGATTGAAGTAAAAAAGAGTATTGGTTACTTACCAGAAGGCAACCCTTTGTATTACGATATGTATGTAAGAGAATACCTTGGCTTTATTGCAAATGTTCACGGCTTAAAAAATAATATTAAAAAAAGAACTGAAGAAGTAATAGATATAACAGGCCTGCGAAATGAAAGTAATAAAAAAACAGGGCAGCTAAGCAAAGGCTACAAGCAAAGAGTAGGGCTTGCTGCGGCGCTCATTCATGAGCCTGATGTATTAATTTTAGATGAGCCAACCAGCGGTCTCGATCCTAATCAGATCATTGAGATCAGGCAGCTGATTAAAGACCTGGGTAAAAATAAAACAGTGCTTTTTTCATCTCATATTTTACAGGAAGTGGAAAGCGTTTGCGACCGTGTGGTCATCATTAATAAAGGAAATATTGTTGCAGATGATACATTGAATAACCTGCAATCTTCAATGAATGCACATCATATTATAATAGTGCAATTTTTACAAAAAATAAATAACGAAATACTTTCACAGCTTGAAGACGTGCAAAAGATAGAAGAAGATCCATCTTTCATTTATAAACTTCAAACTTCTAATCCTGAAAACTTAAAAAAGCAAATTCTTAAAATAAGTCTTGAAAATAATATTGACATTGTATCATTGCAAAGCCAAACAAAAAGCCTTGAAGAAATCTTCAGAAATTTAACCACCAACATTTAAAACATTTAACCAACTTATTAAAAAAAATTATGAGCTACATAATAAACATACATGCCCGACAAATACTCGACAGCCGCGGCAACCCAACCATTGAGGTAGATGTTCTTACAGAAAACGAATTTCTTGGAAGAGCCGCTGTGCCTTCCGGCGCCAGCACCGGCGTACACGAAGCTGTTGAACTGAGAGATGAAGATAAAAAGCTGTACGGCGGAAAAAGTGTTTTGAAAGCAGTGGCAAATGTAAACACTGCAATAGCTGAAAAGCTTACGGGCTGGGATGTAGCAGACCAATGTGGTATAGACAATGCAATGATCTCACTTGACGGAACTGAAAATAAAAGTAAGCTGGGAGCTAATGCTATACTTGCTGTAAGCCTTGCTGTGGCTAAGGCTGCGGCTTTGGAAGCTAATCTTCCGCTGTACAGGTATGTTGGCGGCACCAATGCTAAAACGCTTCCCATACCCATGATGAATATTTTAAATGGCGGCGCACATGCAGATAACAAAATAGACTTTCAGGAATTTATGGTGATGCCCGTTGGCGCTTCCACCTTTAGCGAAGCATTGCAATGGGGAGTTGAAATTTTTCATGCATTAAAATCGGTATTAAAAAAGAAAGGCTATAGCACCAATGTAGGAGATGAAGGCGGTTTTGCTCCCAACATCCAAAGCAACGAAGAAGCCATAGAAACCGTGCTGACAGCGATTGATAAGGCAGGCTTTAAAACCGGTTCGCAAATAGCCATTGCCATGGACCCTGCAGTAAGTGAACTGTACGATGGCAAAGAAAAAGTATATCATTTTCATAAAAGCGATGGCAAAAAGCTCAGCAGCGAAAAAATGGTTGAGTTTTGGGAAAGCTGGGTTAAGCAATTTCCAATTATTTCCATTGAAGATGGAATGGCAGAAGATGACTGGAGCGGCTGGAAATTGATGACAGATACCTTAGGTAAAAAAATACAACTTGTGGGCGATGATCTTTTTGTAACTAATGTAAAAAGATTGCAGAAAGGCATAGATGAAAATACGGCTAATGCTTTGCTGGTAAAGGTAAATCAGATAGGCTCTTTAACTGAAACAATAAACGCTGTAACCCTGGCGCAGCAGAACGGTTACAATACTATCATGAGCCACCGGAGCGGCGAAACAGAAGATACAACCATTGCCGATCTTGCTGTTGCGTTAAACTGCGGTCAAATAAAAACAGGCTCCGCAAGCCGCAGCGACAGGATCGCAAAATACAATCAGTTGCTTCGTATTGAAGAAGATTTGGGAGACAATGCCATTTTCCCAAAAGGAAAAATTAAATTTGGCAAATAGTTTTTATAAAACTCAGGATAAAAAAAATGCAAACGCTTCGCAAATTATTTACAAGTAAATACCTGCTTACAGGCATAGCTTTTGCAATATGGATGCTGTTCTTTGACAGAAATGATATTCCACTGCAGGCAAAACGGGTTAGTGAATTACATAAGCTTAACCAAAGCGAGGTAATTATGGAAACCCGGATAGCCAATACCAGGAAGGAATTAAGCCAGTTAAAAACGAACCCTGAAACGCTTGAAAAATATGCAAGGGAAAAGTTTTTAATGAAAAAAGATAATGAAGATCTTTTCATAATTACCGAAGATTCTTCTTTAACAAAATAGCTTACAATATTTCTTTTACTGACACGTTTTACCAATGGATAGATATTTTTGATTAAACCCTTATTATGACAAAGTTTACAACAGAAGACCTTGTACAATATTTGTACAATGAGACTTCCCCGCAAAAAACCGCAGATATAAAAGCTGCATTACAAACGGATTGGGAATTACATGAATCTTTTGAAATGATTTCAGGTGCCAAAAACAGCCTTAATGAAATTACATTTTCACCAAGAGAAGAATCAGTAAATTCAATACTTGATTACGCTGCAAAGAAAGCAGGGCAATTACATTCCCACTAAATTTTTTTTAAAAATTATTTTTATCCTGCCGCTAACATGGTGGGATTTTTTATGACCAAAAAAGAAAGATACCGGTTTGTGATAGAATACTTTTCTGCTCATGCGCCGAACGCAGAGACAGAACTTATATATACCAATCCTTTTGAATTAATAGTGTCCGTAATACTTTCAGCGCAATGCACAGATAAAAGGATAAATGAAACAACACCTGCTATTTTTAAAAAATATCCGGATGTGGCAGCCCTCAGCATGGCAAGCTTTGAAGAATTATTTCCTTTTATAAAAAGTATATCTTACCCAAATAATAAAACAAGGCATTTGATAGGCATGGCCAGGATGGTAATGGAAAAATTTGGAGGCAAAATTCCCATGACGGTTGAAGAACTTATAACCTTGCCGGGAGTAGGAAGAAAAACAGCAAACGTTGTAACATCCGTGGTAGATAAACAGCCAAATATGGCTGTAGATACGCATGTCTTCCGGGTAGCGGCAAGAATAGGATTAACTACAAATGCTACAACACCATTAGCCACAGAAAGACAACTGGTGGAATATTTGCCAGAGCATTTAATATTTATAGCGCATCACTGGTTAATACTTCATGGAAGATATATATGTGTTGCCAGGAAGCCGAAATGCAACATTTGTGGCTTAAAATCCGTTTGTAAATATTACCAGACTACAATAATTATATAAAAAAAAGCATTTACTTTGTAAGCCCAAAGCTAAGAACTGGTGAGCCGTACCATTACAACTTAATTGACTTATGAAACAAATTAATTGACTTATGAAAATTAAACTCTTTCTTTTTGTGTTGCTCTTTGCTGCGGGCAATAAGCTAAAAGCTCAATATTATTTTTACAATGGCGATTATTATGATAATCCTGTAGTGTTTGAATTTGGTGGATCTGTAGGCGCTATGAATGCAATGACAGACCTTGGCGGCAGAAAAGGCATAGGAAAAAAGTTTGTAAAGGATTTTAATTTCAAGAATACTGAAGTTTGCGGCAGTATTTTTTTTAGCGCTGTTTATAAAAATGCTTTTGCTTTAAGAATTGAGGGCACGTTCGGGCAGGTTCATGCGTACGATAGTATTTTAAAAAATGTAGCTGCCACTACCAACGGCCGTTATGAAAGAAACCTTAGTTTCAGAAGCAATATTTCTGAAATAATGCTTGTTACAGAGCTCCATCCTTTTTATATTTTTGGAAATTATAACGATGATAATTATCCTCCTGCAGTGTCTCCATATATAGTTTTGGGAATTGGTTATTTTCATTTTAACCCGCAGGCATTGCTTAATGGGCAATATGTAGATCTTCAGCCGCTAAGCACCGAAGGAGAAGGCTTTTCGGAATATCCTAATGTAAAAAAATATAGCCTTAATCAAATAAATTTTCCTGTAGGTCTTGGAGCGCGGTATGATCTTTCTCCGTTAATAAATCTGAGAGCTGAAATGGTTTACAGAATTTTGCAAACAGATTATCTGGATGATGTAAGCGGCAGGTATATTGACCCTTCTGTATTTGCAAATCATTTTTCCGGCACACAACTTAATGAAGCCATACTTTTAAACGACAGGCATAAACCGGGAGCTGAAACCGCACATCCTGATGGCATAAGGGGCGATCCTAAAAGCAATGATGCTTATATCACATTCAATTTAAAAATAGGTATAACACTCGGAAGGCAAAGAAGATAATAGTTTTATTCAATAAAAATGTAAAGCTGCTTAGAGCAGCTTTTTTATTTCATCTATAAGCTCGTGCTTTGAAAAAGGAATACCCATTATTTTATGGTATCCCTTTGCATCCACCAGAAATTGATCTCTTATAATTTTAATAAGCTGGCCATTATTAAGTTCCGGTATCAGGATGTGTTCAAAATTTTTCAAGATGCTGCGAAGATTTGACGGGAACGGGCGTACATATCGTAAATGCGTATGCGACACTTCTTTTCCTTCTTTTATAAGATCTGCAACTGCTGATTTTATAGCACCATAGGTGCTTCCCCAGCCAAGTATAAGCACTTTGCCTTTTTCAGCTCCGTTATCTATTTTCTGCTCAGGAATATACTCGGCTATTTTATCAATCTTCTCCTGCCTTATCTTCACCATCATTTGATGGTTTTCCGGATCGTAACTTACATTGCCTGTTATGTTTTGCTTTTCAAGCCCGCCCACTCTATGTTCCAGGCCGGCGTAGCCTGGTACAGCCCATGGCCTTACTTGTTTTTCATCTCTTAAATATGGCTGAAAAGTTTCTTCATGATGGCCAAGCTCTGTTTTAAATTTTACTTCTATTGAAGGCAGGCTATCGCTTTCAGGATACCTCCACGGCTCGGCTCCATTTGCAATGTAGCCATCACTTAAAAATATAACGGGTGTCATGTGCTGAACGGATATACGAACAGCTTCGTAAATTGCTTCGAAGCAATCAGCAGGCGTTGATGCAGCTATAACCGGCATCGGGCATTCACCATTGCGGCCATAATATGCCTGCAACAGATCGCTCTGTTCTGTTTTGGTGGGCAACCCTGTAGAAGGGCCGCCGCGCTGTACATCGCAAATAATTAATGGCAGTTCCAGCATTACTGCAAGGCCCATCGCTTCTGCTTTCAAGGCCATGCCAGGGCCGCTCGTTGTGGTTACTCCCAGGCTGCCTCCATACGCAGCGCCAATTGCAGAAGTGATGGCAGCTATTTCATCTTCTGCCTGAAAAGTTTTTACACGAAATGCTTTATGCCTGCTTAACTCATGAAGAATATCGCTCGCGGGCGTAATAGGGTAAGAACCTAAAAAAAGCTGCAACCCGCTTTTCTGTGAAGCAGCTATTAATCCATAAGCAAGCGCCTGGTTGCCCATGATGCTTCTGTAATTGCCTGAAGGCATTTTCGCCTTTTCAACAAAATATCTTGTGGTGGATGTCTCTGTTGTATCGCCATAATTATAGCCAGCCTGCAGCACTTTTATATTGCTATTTAATATATCGGGTCTTTTTGAAAATTTCTCTTTTAAAAAGGCAATGGTATTTTCCATGTTCCTGTTATACATCCAATATAAAAAGCCAAGAACAAACATATTCTTTGCGCGGTCTTTTTCTTTAGTGCCCATTTCAAACTCTTTCAGCGCCTCACGTGTGATCTTGGTTACATCTATCTTTATTACTTCATAATTATCAAGGCTTCCATTTTCTATAGGGTTCACTCCATCAGGATAATTGGCAAGCCGTAAGTTTTTAGGATCAAACCCATCAGTGTTCACAATTATTTTACCGCCCTTTTTTAAACCATGTAAATTGCTTTTCAACGCGGCTGCGTTCATAGCCACCAGCACATCGCAAACATCTCCCGGAGTAAATATTCTGTCGCTCGAAAACCTAAGCTGGTAGCCACTTACGCCAGGCAGCGTACCCTGCGGCGCTCTTATCTCTGCAGGAAAATCAGGAAAAGTTGCAAGGTCTATACCAAGCAAAGCGGTGTTATTAGTAAATTGTGTGCCGGTTAGCTGCATCCCGTCGCCACTGTCACCGGCAAATTTTATTACAACATCTTTTAAAACTTCTTCTTTAGTTTCCATTAATTTTTAATAGGATTACAAAATTAATTTTTGAAAGTGAAATTTCCATAAAAGTTATTATGACTCATAGTGGCCATCTTATTGCTATTTACTTTCACCAGTGTTTTATAGTTAATATTTTTCACACGAGTAATGTTGTTAATCACCTTTAGATAAATATTTATTTAAAAAATAAATGCTTCATAAAAAGCTACTGATAAAAAATTTTTTGTTCAGCCAAAACCTTGCAGATGGTATAAGGATCACTGTTGAAATTATATTACCGGCTATTATTTTTTCTCAGTTCGGTAAGCTTGATGTTGGATTGGTGATATGCGTTGGCGCACTGTGCGTAAGCATCAGCGACTCACCAGGGCCTTTACAACATAAGAAGAACGGGATGTTTTATTGCAACCTGTTTGTTTTTTTAATGGCGCTGCTTACAGGTTTTGCTAATCACAATGTTTGGCTTTTAGGCGTGCTGGTTATTATTGCTTCATTTTTCTTTACCATGTTTACTATTTATGGTAACCGCTCCACATTTATTGGCACTGCAGCGTTACTTGTTATCATTTTAAGAATGAGCGATGTGGTGCCTTATATTAAAGCCATAGAACAAAGCTTTTTAATATTGGCTGGCGGCATTTGGTACATGCTGGTAGCTTTGCTTTTTTATAAATTAAATCCCTATCGCCCTGCCCAAAGATCACTGGGACAATGTATACATGAAACAGCAAAGTATTTACTTATAAAAGCAGAACTATATAATGTAAATGCCGATGCAGAAGATGAATATAAGAAGCTGCTGCAGCAACAGGTAACGGTAAATGAAAGCCAGGATGCAGTGCGGGAGCTGCTTTACAAGAACAGAGCCTTGTTAAAAGAATCTATACGTAATGGCAGAAAATTAGTGCTAACATTTGTTGACGTGGTTGATCTTTTTGAACATATCACTGCTACATGGTATGATTATTCTTCTTTACGCAAGTCGTTTTCCGATACCGCAATATTGAATGATATTTCTCAGCTTATAAAAGATATTGCCGGTGAGCTTCACGAAATTGCTTACGCAATTCAATCCAATTCTTCTTATAAAAAAAAGAATGTTTTAAACCTTAACCTTGAAAACCTTTCAGAAAAAATTGTAATGCTTGCAGGCAGCAATCATAATGTTTTTGTTTTAAAAAAAATTCTTGTAAATCTTCGGAACATAATAAAAGCAGCCGATGGATTAACTGATTATTTTTATGATTCATTTGCTGACAGAAAATTAAATAGTAACATTTATTATTCAAAATTTGTAGCCCATCAAAAGATAGACGCCACTCAGTTTGTAAATAACATTACCCTTAACTCATCTGTGTTTCGACATTCGCTGCGCATGATGATAACTTGCGCAACAGGTTATATCATTTCCAAATTTTTACCTGATGGCCATCATAGTTATTGGATATTACTAACGATTATTGTTATTCTAAAACCAGGCTTCAGCCTTACAAAGCAAAGGAACTTCGACAGGTTTATTGGTACCATTGCCGGAGGCATCATAGGGCTGCTGCTATTGCACTTCATTCACGATCGTACTGTTCTTTTTTCGCTTATCGTTTTTTTCATGATCGGCGCTTATTCTTTTCAGCGGCAGAATTACATAGTGATGGTTATTTTTTTAACCCCATACATACTTATTCTTTTTTATTTTTTAGGGTTAAGCTTTATAAATGTAGCGGAAGAAAGATTAATGGATACAGCCATCGGTTCAGCGCTGGCTCTTATAGCGAGCTATCTGTTATTTCCCAACTGGGAATCTGGCCAGATAACTACTTATATGGCAAGCATGATGAAAGCCAACATAAATTATCTCTATAAAATATCGGATTATTTTTCTGATAAAGTAAGGTTTTTTGCCGATTATAAACTGACAAGAAAAGAAGTGTATTTAAGCAGCGCTAATCTTTCTTCTGCATTCAACAGAATGTTGTCGGAACCTAAAAGCAAGCAGCGGAACGGTAAAGAGATATATGAATTTGTTGCGCTTAACCATACGCTTTCTTCAAATATTGCAGGGCTTATTGCAAACCCATCTGTTAACATAAATTCAATTGATGAAAAAGATATTTTACAATCTCTCCGGCGGTCAATATATGTGCTTGAAAGCAGTTATGCAAAGCTTACCAATCAATCAGCAGGAAGTCAATCAGCAGGAAATAATTTGGCAATAAATGCCGCAATAAAAACAAACGATTCCAATAATCAATTGTTTGATCAGCTTGATTTTATTTATAAGCTCACAAAAAAAATTGATAAGACAACATCAGCTTTTTTGCAATAAATGTCAGGCATCAGTAGCCGTTTGTTTCTGCTCGTCTATGATAAGCGTGGCATTAGCAGGAATAGATTTTCCTGACGCTATTTCTTCTCTTTCAGCCCGCTTTTCGAGGCCACCCATGCCCCAGTGAAGTATGATGGGTATAAGCAAAAGAATAGCATACGCTAATAAGGGCGAAATAAAAAATACCCCTAATGATATTATAAATATTAACGGAATAACAAGGCTGCGGTAGGCGCCGAGCCGTATCCTGGCTTTTGAAATTTTTCTGGTAAGCATGTTTCTTTTAGGATTGCTTACATATATCCAAAGCCAGTAATTCATAAAGCCGGTGAGGCACATGTTGAACACATACATGGCATACGGTATTTTCATATTGCCGTAGGCACTATACTCACCGAACAAAGCAGCGCTAAACGGAAGCAACACCACCGTGAAAAGAAAGCCAAGATTGATCCACAATAAAGATGTAGAATATTTTATAGCATAACCGAAAATGCGATGATGAACAGACCAGTAGTGGCCTACAATGCCAAAGCTTATAATAAATCCTAAAAACCTGAGCGCCATCTCCGACAAAGAATGCCAGAGCATTGCATCTGTAGGGTTTTCAATATTAGGCACCTTTATTTCTATAACTAATAATGTAATTGAAATAGCAAAAACACCATCACTAAAAAAAGTAAATCGTTCCAGTTGAAAATTACCCCTTTCTTTATCGTGCTTTGGCTCCTGCATTATTTGTAATAATATTTTTTAAATAAAAATAAAGTTATTCAATTCTCTATAAAACAATATGCGATTGTTGCCATTCATTTATTCAGGATCCTCATCATTAAAATGCGGATGCTTACCAACCCCAGAGAAATGGCAAGTGCTTTTATAATTATCATGCCTTTTATTTTTCTTGATAAAAAAGCGCCAAGCTGTGCGCCTGCTATAGCTCCTATGCCAAGCCAGATCACCATTTTAAGAATCGCCGGATCATTATAATTTCCATTGTAAATATGAACCAACACACTTACTGTGGCCATTACTGCTAAAATAAAATGGGAAGTAGCCGTAGCAATATGAACAGGAAACCTCAGCCACTCCACCATTGCTGGCACGTGAATAATGCCGCCGCCAATACCAAGTAAAGGAGAAAAGTAGCCAACAAAAATGCTCAGCACAGATCCTTTTCTTATGTCGTAAGAATAAATGTATTCTTCGTTCCATTTATCGGTAAGCCTTTGCTGCACCCAGCCTTTTTTTGCAGCCACAGGGTTAGTGATGCTTTGCTTTTTACCACCTTTTATAAATAAAAAAACAGCAAGCAATAAAAGAACTACACCAAATATTACATCAAAAATATTTCTTGAAATATATTTTGTAGTGATTACTCCAAGTATAGAACCTGGTATGGTGAACAATGCAAAGGTGACACCAGCTTTAAAGTCAACCCGGCGCGAAGCGACATAAGCCACCGAGCCCGAAATAGCATTGCATGCTACAATAGCCATTGATATTGCTGTAATGGTTTCCGAAGAAAAAGTGGGCTCAATGAAAATTAAAAAAGGAACAAGAATAAAGCCGCCACCGGCGCCTATGAGCGTGCCCAGCGTGCCCACAATAAAACCTATAAGAAGTAGTACTAAGAAATTATCCATAAAATAATAATGCAACTTATATTTTAGTAAAATAAAGTTAGCATAAACTATTTTGAGAGATAAGCTTCAGATGTGGCTATAAACAAAAGAGGCTTGCGTAAACAAGCCTCCCTTTAATTAACCATTCATAAACCTTAAACTAACTATTATTACCGCCGCCTTGCATACCACCTTGCGGGCGCTGCGGGCGAAGCGTGGGCTCTACCTCATCTTTAAATTTTTTATATTGATCATCAGTAAAAATCGTTTTTAATTTATCATCCCTGTCGTTCATCATTTTTTCCATAACGCTTCTGTCGGGCCTGTTGCCACTGGCTCTGGCTTCTTCACGCATTTTATCCTGCGCAGTGTAAAAGTCAGTGAAAACGGCTGTTGTTTTATCCTGCTCTGGCTGGTCGAGCTGCAAAGGAGTTATTAACTTATCCATCGCAGTTTTTACACGTTCTTCTACTGTGCGGTGTTGCATTCCATTCTGCTGCGCCATGGCGCCAGTTATTGCTGAGAAGAAAAGAGCAATAAGCATTGTGATCTTTGTTTTCATATTATTATATTTTTTTACAAAATTAATTCCTGTGTTTATCTATCATTCTTACAAATACTTTTTTTATGGTCGAATCAAACCGGGGCAACTGATCGGGTGTGCATATTTTTCGAACAGTTTTGAAATGAGCAAGCATTTGCATATCAAGCATTTTTTGTGCTGTTGCAATAGAATCTGCTGTTATCATTATTATCGAATCAGAAGTTTGCGGCTCATACACCAGGTCATAAAAATCGTATCTTGTTTTTTTTAGCTGCTCAAATAATGGATGTATTTTATTATACTGCTCCTTTCTTAAGGAAAGATAATTGCTCACCTGTTCATTTGAAAAACCAACGTTGTTTTTTAACTCATCTGCCATGCCATTAGAATCTTTGAAAGATGCCCTGCGTGTGGGTTTATCCAGTATAAGAAAAAAAACCAGCATAGCAATATTGGTGGCAAGCAAAAAAACTATAATAGATATAAGCGCTTTATTTTTACTCATAAAAACTATGGCTTTATGTTTTCAAAATCATAAGCCGGTGTGCTTGCCTGGCTGTATTCATCGGCTATAGCAAGCTCGCTGCCCTGCTGGGTTGTATTGGTTTTGAAACTTTTACTTGTTAAAAAAATAACCATCACATTTATAATAAGAACAAAGCAAACGCATATAAAAGCAATAGAAGGTTTTGTAATAAAGGCAGACATCTTCCACCAAAAAGATTTTTCATAATTCATTCTTGCTTCAAGCCGTGTAAATAAAAAAGGCCGGGGCTTGGCTTTTTCTATACCATCAATACTTGCAAGAGTATCATCAATTTTTTTATGGATAAATTCTTTTTTCATTTTATAATATTTTAGACGTTGTATTACATAAAAACCTGTGTTTATTATTAATAATTTATACTCAGCAATTGCTTTTATTGTATCATTAACAATCTTATTTTTTATTTAGTGAATTATAATATTCGGAAAGTATCTTTTTAAGATTTCCTTTGGCTCTCTGCAGCAAGGCATCTACTGCAGAGCTGCTGGTATCAAGCACTTCAGCTATTTCTACATAAGACAACCCTTCTATTTTATTTAGCACAAATGCAGTTTTTTGATTTTGCGGAAGCTTATTCATTGCTTTAAAAAGAACTGATGCATTTTCTTTATTTTCCATCAATATTCCGGGATGAAAAAAGTCCGGCGGTTCTATAACCGGCTCATTATTTTGTCCATAAATACTTTGTATAAAAGCAAATCGTTTTTTTCTTTTTTTCTTTCTAATATGGTCAGCCGCTTTTGAAATGGTAATGCGATACAGCCAGGTAGAAAATTTAGAAGCGCCTTTAAATGACCCGATAGATTCATAAGCCTGCATAAAAACTTCCTGCGTTACATCTTCTGCATCATTCTCATTTTGTAAGATGCCCAATGCAGTATTATACACCATATTTTGCCAGGTTTCTACTACACTTTTAAAAGCAGCCCTGTCTTTTTGCTTTAACAGGTTTACGAGTTCTGTTTCCGTCAATGTAATTGTTTTATACTGGCTTACTTATTAATTACGGGGAGAACGCCCTGCCGGCGGTTGTCCTTCATTCATCCTTGGCCCCATCATCGGGTCTCTCATGTCATCTCTTGCATCCCTTGACCTTTGTGACGCTTTGCCAAAGTTCTTTAATTTATAAGTAAACGTAAGCATAAAATATTGCTGCAATACTTCGTTTCTATCATCTTCTATGTAAGAAGCGGCAACCGTTCTGGTGATGCTTTTATTTTGTTTTAAAAGATCAAAAACAGATAGCTTTAGATCGCCTGCCTGGTTTTTAAGAAACTTTTGCCCAATAGCTATATTCCATAGCCAATAGCTTTGATTGAAACCGCTTGATAATCCTGAATAAGATTCATTAGACAAATCATTTTGAAAATAAGAACCTTTTTTAGTAAGCAGATTTATTACAAACTCAGCGTTCTGCGACAAATAATTACTGTTCAGCGAAGGCTGAATGGTATTGGTAATGTTATTGATATTGGCAGCATAAGAAAGCGTAAAATCAATGTACTCGCTTATGTTGCTGGCAAGCACGGCGCCAAGGTTATAATTGTACGTATTAGAAACGTTTAGTAAATTATTTACCAGGCCCGGCAGCCTTGTGTAGCTGAAGCCCGCGTTCCAGTTAAGATTTGTTTTTATAAATTTTAAAGGCATTCCAAAAGTAAAAAATGACCTGCCGCTCATGTAGCCATTAAGGTTTACAGGCTTTGAAATTTGCGAACCTTTAAACAAGATTATTGAATGAGTAAGCGCAGAATCTCTTGTGGCAGTGTAGGTAGCATTTGCCACATAATCATTAGTGGTTTGCAAAAACAAGTTTGCAAAAAAACTGGTTTCTTTTAAACTATTGGTGTATGCATAACGCGTGATAAGATTATTGGTGTACGATTGCTTAAGATCAGGATTGCCGGTGCTATAAAAAAACTGGTTGGAGTTATTAATTACATTTTGCAACTGGCTTATAGCTGGCGGCGATACGGAAGAGCGGTAAATGATTCTTAAAGTGCTTTTTGCAGAAAACTTAAACCTTGCAAATGCATTGCCTAAAAGGTTGCTGAAGGTTCTGTCTATATGCCCGGTCGCAGGAAAAATTTCGTTACTTTTCAGCTCGCCATATTGATAAGATAAGCCAAGCGATATGTTGTTATTTTTATCTCCCACGCGATAAGTGGCGCCTGTGTTTTGCGTGTTATACGTGTTGTCAAACTTATTGCTGAGGCTTGTATCGAGCGAAGAATATTTTGCGCCTGCGTAATCATAATTAAATGTTTCCTGGTCTGCGTGATTATTTTGAAAAGCAGGATTATAATTTAACTGCAATTGAGATTTTTTTCCTACAGGCTCTGTGTACACAAAGTTTACACTGTACTTATCACCATTGGTTTGCGGCGTGCTAAGCTGCTGAACGGTATCAATTTGTGTGAACGCTGATTTATAATATGTATTTAAAGCAGATAAATAATTTTTGCTATCATTTTTTGTGGCGCTGTACGCAATGCCCACCGATATTGATCTTCCGCGTTTGGGAAAGGCATGCCTGTACAATAAATTGTTGCTGTTATTATAACCCTGCCCCTTTGTTGTAATGTCGTTAACAGTATTGCTAAGAATATTTTGCGGGTTTATATATTGCTGGCCGGTAACATTATTGTTTGTATTGGTATTTTGATAATTAAGGCTTGATGTAAAAAGTATAGAGTTTGCCGAGTCTATTTTGTAAGTGATTCTTGCACTTGCCCGGTTATTATAATTGATAACATCTGAGAGCGTGTTTTCATTATAATACTGTATAGAATCGGCTGTAATAAAATTTTCCTGGTTGATCGTTTCATTATTACCTGTGTTGCTGTTATTAAAAAAGTAGCTTGCAGCCACATCAATTTTTTTGCTCCAGCTATCGCTATAATTTATACCAACCGCATTTGTTTTACTAATGCCATTTTGTTGGCCCACTAAAAAGTTAGATGTATTTCCGCCATTACCACCGCGATAGCTGCCAGTGCCTCCACCACCTCTTTGCCCGCCACCACCGCGGTTTCCCGAGCTGGTAATGCCAAGCAGGTCCTGTGAAGAAAAATTTTGCTGATTAATATTATTAAATAAACCCACTAAAGAAATTCTTCTGTCATGATTAAAAAAACTGATGTTACCACCGGCGCTGTACCTGTCGTCCGTACCGTAGCCTGCAAACAACCTTCCGAATTGTCCGTTGCGCATATTAGCTTTGGTTACAATGTTTATTGATTTTGTAGTATTGCCATCATCAAAACCGGTGAGCTGGGCCTGGTCGCTTAACCTGTCAAACACCTGTATCTTATCAATGATGTCGGATGGAAGATTTCTTAAAGTGGCTGTGGCATCATCTCCAAAATAATCTTTTCCGTCCAGCGTTACTTTTTGCACCGTTTCTCCATGCGCTGTCACTGTTCCGCTTTTATCCACTGTTATACCAGGCATTTTCTTTATTAAATCCTCAGCAGTTGCATCGGGATTTACTTTGTATTGGCTGGCCGCATAATCAAGCGTGTCCCCATTTTGCTTTACCGGGGGCTCTTTTGCATCTACCACAACTGTCTTTAAAGTTTTTGCATTTTTTGTGATATAAAAAACACCTAAGGCATAACTGTTACCCGACACACTAACTGCTTTTACCAGCGTTAAATAACTTACTGAAGTTATGGTTAAGGTATAATTGCCGGCAGGTACATTATTAATTGTGAACAAACCTTTATTATCACTTACTGCTATAAATTCTGTCGAAGCATTATTGGCCGCAGTAAGCCTGATAGTGGCATTGCCAACAGGCGTTTTATCAAAAGCATCCTGCAACACACCATTTACGGCTTGTGCATACAGGCCGCACGTAGCTGCGGTTGTGAATAAAAATGAAAATAAAAGTCTGATCACAAAAGGATATTTTCTTATTCGACGATAACTGCATATAAAACCTGTGAGTTTTAATTTTTATAAAAATAAACTGTTACTATTTCATTAACAGTATAAAAAATCATTTCATTTATCTTGCACCATTAAATTAAAAAGAACACAAACATGGACTATAATAAAATCGTTTCGGTGAAAGGGCTTAGTGGCTTGTACGAGCTGGTAACTGCAAAATCTGATGGCGCAATTGTAAGATCGCTTGAAGATAACAGCACCAAATTTATAAGCGCAAGGCAGCATAATTATGTTCAGCTGGAAAGCGTAGAAATTTATACTACAAAAGAAAACACCAGTCTTTTAGATGTTTTTTCTGCTATTAAAAAAAGTGAAGATCCTTTGCCGGAAGCTAATGATAGCAAGGCTTTGAAGGCTTATTTTGAAAAAATCTACCCTGATCTTGACTTTGAAAGAGTGTATGCAAGCGACATGAAAAAGATGATAACCTGGTACCAGATTCTCCAGAAAAATGATGTGGAAATAAAAGAACCTGAAACAGATATTTCTAGCGATGCGCCAGGTAATGTAAAGCCAGCACATAAAGAAACGCCGCATGTAAAAGATATGAAACCTCAAAAAGCTGCGCCCAGAAAGATAGAAAGCAGAGGCGTGAAGTAATTTTAAAATGTACTAAGTTTCATGTGCAATGTAAAAAATACATCGTGCTCTAAACTGATAACTCATCACTGATACTGATCGCTAAACCAATAAACCTGTCACCCACAAATGATGGCATCTGCAGATATAAAAAAATTGAAAAGAAATTTTCTTCCTGAGAATTTACAAATAACTAGCTGGGAAATTATTGAGCCATATTTTAAAGAGCTTGCCGAAAGGAACATATCTTCAGCAGATGAGTTAAAGAAATTTCTTCAGGATGTAAGCGAGCTGGAAGCCGCTGTGAATGAGGATTTCTGCTGGCGCCAAATAAAAATGACCTGCGATACGACTGATAAAAAGCTGGAAGATTCTTTCAATTTTTTTTGCATGGAAATTCAACCTAAGATGCAACCTTATGCTGATGTTTTAAATAAAAAACTGATCAGCTCTTTTTTCACAAAAGATCTTGATGCAAAAAAATATTTCACCTATTTACGCTCAGTAAAAAAAAGTATTGATCTTTTTCGTGAAGAAAATATTCCATTGCTTTCTGAGCTTGCAGTGCTTCAGCAGCAATATGGAATGATAACCGGAAAGATGACGATAGAAGTGAATGGAAACACTTATACATTGCAGCAGGCAGCAAAATTTCTGGAAAGCCACGATAGAACTTTACGCGAAGAAGTGTATAAAAAAATAAATGCACGAAGGCTGGAAGATAAAGCAGTGTTGGATGAATTGTTTACTCAATTAATAAAAATAAGGCAGCAGGTAGCCGTAAACGCAGGCTTTAAAAATTACAGGGATTATAAATTTAAAGAGCTTGGCCGCTTCGATTATACTAAAGAAGACTGCTTTGCTTTTCATGATTCAGTGAAGCAGCATGTAATGCCTTTGGTTAATAAAATTTATGCTAATAAAAAAAAGAAACTTGGTCTTGCTGATCTTCGGCCATGGGATGTAGAAGCAGAGCCGGAAGGCACCAAAGCGCTTACGCCATTTGAAACAGGAAGTGAGCTTTTAAATAAATCTGTAGAATGCTTTACCAGGCTGCGCCCATTCTTTGGCGATTGCCTCAGGCAAATGGATGCAATGAAACACCTTGACCTGGAAAGCAGGACTGGCAAGGCTCCTGGCGGCTACAACTGCCCGCTTGCTGAAACCGGCGCTCCATTTATTTTTATGAATGCTGCCGGGCAAATGCAGGATGTAACCACGATGGTTCATGAAGGTGGACATGCCGTGCAATCATTTCTTACACACAATCTTGAGCTGAATGGGTTTAAAGATTATCCTATGGAAATAGCAGAAGTGGCAAGCATGTCAATGGAATTATTTACCATGGATTACTGGGATGTTTTTTTTGATAATAAAGATGATCTTACAAGAGCTAAAGAACACCAGTTGGAACGAGTGATCACTATCTTTCCATGGATTGCTGTTATTGATAAATTTCAACATTGGATTTATGAAAACCCCGAACATACTATTGAGCAAAGAACTTCTGCATGGACTAAGATACTTTCAGATTTTTCTGATGATGTAATTGATTACAGCGGCTTAGAAAGTTTTAGAGAAAATGCATGGCAGAGACAATTGCATTTGTATGAAGTTCCATTCTATTATATTGAATATGGCATCGCACAATTAGGCGCTATTGGCTTATGGATGCAGTTTAAAAAAAATCCCGAACAGGCGCTGGATAATTATATGAAAGCACTAAGTCTGGGAGGCACCAAAACCTTACCAGAGCTGTACCAGGCGGCAGGTCTTAAGTTTGATTTCTCTTCAGAGAATATTAAAACGCTTATGGACTTTGTAAGTGAGGAGATGGAAAAATTATAAGAATAAACTTATTGATTTAGCTAACAATATTTATCATTTCTCTACCCAAAATTGCAGCTAATTATTTTAAAAAGTATTGACTAATTTGCTAAATGCAAAATGGCAACCGGCTACAACTTTTATATAATGATCTTTTAATTGCTGTATCATCTTTCGAAAAATCATTAGAAATTGATCTAAAGAAATTTAATGATTTCGAAGCAGATATAATAAAGAACGGTCAGATTCAAAAATTTGAATATACTATTGAACTGGTATGGAAAACTTTAAAGAAATTTTTTGAAGTAAAAAGAGAAAAATTTTTTATTTATCCCAAAGATGTAATTAAGGCTTGCTTTGCAGAAGATATTATAGATGAAAACAATTATCTTATTTTAATAGATGCAATTGAAAGCAGAAATTTACTAAGCCATACCTATAAAATAGAAATGTTTGAACTTATTTACCCGCAACTTCATTCTTATGCAGAAGCCATTAGACATACTGTCACTTCCATTAAATCGCAAACCATTTAATACTGATTTTGAATCAGCAGCTAAAAAGATTGTGCTTCAGGAGTTAGAAAAATTTAATTGTAAGATTTTCTTATTTGGCAGCAGAGCCACTAAAGAAAATCACCGTTTCTCAGATATGGACATTGGAATTATTCCAGGAGAAAATTTTGATTCCACAATCCTGTACACACTGAGAGACAAATTAGCCGATTCAATTGTTCCATTTAAAATTGATATTGTAAACTTTGGCCAAGTAACCAATGAATTTAAAACAGAAGCTATGAAACATATTGTTTGGTGGAAGAACGGCTGAAATATTAGTTGAAATTAATTGCTTCTTACAAATAATTTCTCCAGTTCTTATTAGGTTTATTGTTGCTTACCGGCTTCATTAGTTCATGTAATTATTAGTTTCTTTGTGCACTAAACTTTAATTAACATGTGGAAGCGCCTCGCAAAGTTTGTTTTAAAAAACCGCATTGTTCTTTTAGTTCTTTTGTTTTTGGTAACAGGCGTTATAGCTTTTTATGCAAGCAAAATAAAACTCAGCTACGAGTTTTCAAAAGCCATCCCAACTGATAATCCTAAATACCAGGATTATCTTTCTTTTAAAAATAGATTCGGTGACGATGGAAATGTATTGGTCATTGGCGTACAAACCGATACACTTTTTCAATTAAAAAACTTTGAGTCATTCAGAAGCCTGAATGACGATCTTAAAAAAATTCAGCACATTGAGAATGTATTGAGCGTTGTAAATGTTGTAGATCTTTTAAAAGATTCGGCTACAGAAAAATTAGATGCGATCCCTGTATTTCAGGCTGGCATTGCATCACAGCCTCAGCTTGATAGTGATAAAAATTTATTATATACGCTTCCTTTTTATAAATCGCTTTTATATAATCCATCTACGAAGACTTACGTAATTGCTGTTCGCATTAATAAAGAAATACTTAATTCGCCAGGGCGCACAAAAGTTATTAATGATATTATTAAGGCAACTGATGCTTACACAGCGAAAACAAATATTGCAACACACATCAGCGGCTTGCCACTGATACGCACACAGGTTGCAGACAGAATTGCAAGAGAAATGAAATGGTTCATTATCGGCTCCCTTGCGCTTTCAGCATTAATTTTATTGATCATGTTCCGCTCGGTGAGCACCACATTGTTATCCCTGCTCGTTGTTATTATTGGCGTGGTATGGAGCATCGGCATTACATTTCTTTTCGGTTACAAGATAACGTTGTTAACTGCGCTTATACCTCCGCTCATTGTTGTTATTGGCATACCTAACTGTATTTACTTTTTAAATAAATATCATTCAGGCTTTAAAAAAACCGGTGATAAACAACAGTCATTAATTGATATGGTAAGCAAAATGGGTGTGGTTACTTTGTTTTGTAACCTAACAGCAGCAATAGGCTTCGCTGTTTTTGCCCTGACCAATAGCGCCATTTTAAAAGAGTTTGGCCAGGTGGCAGGCGTAAGCATTATGCTTATTTTTATTATCTCTTTTATATTACTTCCCGGTGCTTTAAGCTTTATGCCGGTTCCTGAGAAAAATCAGCTAAATTATCTGGATACAAAGTTTTTTACCAGTCTTTTATTAAAAATTGAAAAGTGGGTTTTGTATCATAAAAATTTCGTTTATATGGTAACAGTATTTGCTATCCTTTTTTCTGTTGCCGGTATTTTTAAATTAAAGACTGAAGGATTTATTGTTGATGATCTCCCCAAAACCGATAAGATTTATACCGACTTAAAATTTTTTGAAAAAAATTTTAATGGAGTGATGCCACTCGAAATAGTAATTGATACTAAAAAAAGATATGGGCTTGCAGGCCAGCGCATACTGCCTGTATTGCAAAAGATGGATTTATTATCAGCTTATATTGCTTCGCAAAAAGAAATGGCAAGACCTCTTTCTATTGCCGAAGGTATTAAGTTTGTTAAGCAGGGATTTTATGATGGCGACCCTGCAGCTTACTCTATTCCGGATGCTTACCAGGCAACGTTCTTAAGCGGTTATTTGAAACCAGGCAATGACAGTGGCAATGCTAAAAATAATTTGTCATCTTTAATGACCAGCTTTATTGATACCGCAAAGGAAAGTACCAGAATGAGCATTAATATGGCAGATGTAGGCACAAAGAAATTGCCTGTTATATTAAATGGCATCAGGCAAAAAGCTGATCAGCTTTTTGATTCATCAAAATATAAAATAACCTTAACAGGTACTACAATTACATTTTTAGAAGGAAGCATTTTTATAATTAACGGACTTAAAGAAAGCTTGCTCTGGGCGTTCTTTTTTATTGCACTTTGTATGTTGTATTTATTTCGGTCTGTGAGAATTTTAATTTGCTCGCTGATACCAAATCTTATTCCGCTTGTAATAACCGCAGGCATCATGGGTTGGGCTGGCATCAGGCTGAAACCTTCTACAGTTCTCATTTTCAGCGTAGCGCTGGGCATTGCCATAGATGTTACTATAAGATTTCTGGTTAATTATAAGCAGGAGCTTGCCAGTAATAATTTTAATATTCAGGCCACAGTATCTGAAACAATTAAGCACACAGGGCTAAGCATTTTATATACTTCTTTGGTGTTAATCGCAGGATTTATAATTTTTTGCTTCAGTGGTTTTGGTGGTACAAAATCCCTTGGATGGCTTACTTCTATTACGCTTCTGGCCGCTACTTTTACCAATCTTGTTTTACTACCTGTTTTGCTTTTGTTACTTAATAAAAATAAACAGCCTGTATAAAAATTTTCGTATGTAGCATAACGGTTATGGCACAGGATCGTGTCCATGGCCGCCCCAGGGGTTACAACTCGCTACTCTTTTTATAGTAAGCCACAAACCTTTAAAAACACCATATTTTTTAAAGGCTTCTAAAGCATATTGCGAGCAGGTTGGCACATAGCGGCATTGCGGGCCAAGCAGCGGTGAAATGGTTAGCTGATAAATTTTTATTATACCAATAAAAGGAAGAGATAATATTTTTTTTATGCTTTTCATTTACTGAAAAACCCTTACATAATCTACAATCATACGCTGGGGGAAAACGGTAGTGCCATCAGGAGAGCCGGGCCAGTTGCCACCTACAGCTACATTGAAAATAAAAAAGAAGGGATTATTAAAAGGATCGGTGCCTGTAATACTTGCCTGGTCTGCTAAAAAATATTCTACATCATCAACATACCATTCTATTTTATTAGCTGTCCATATAGTCGTAAACACATGAAATTCTTTTGAAAAGTCATCACCCACTAAAGTATAGTGGCTGCCTGATTGTAAATGGCCTGTTGTAGCATCTTCCCAATGCAAAGTTCCATAAGTTTTTGATACATTATTGCCCAGAACCTCCACCATATCAATCTCGCCGCAAAGCGGCCACGGGGCTGTATTTATATTACTTCCCAGCATCCATAATGCAGGCCACAAGCCTTGCCCGTAAGGCAGTCTGGCACGTATATCTATCCTTCCGTATTTAAACTCTCTTTTGCCCATGGTTTGTATTCTTGCAGATGTATAATTATTGTCTCCTGCTTTTTCATTTCTTGCTTCTATCACCAAATATTTATGTTGGGTAATAAAACAATTTTCAATACTGTTGGTATAATTTTCCAGCTCATTATTCCCCCATCCGCTACCGCCGGTTTCGTAGTTCCATGATGCAGCATCCAGCGCATCTTCATTAAATTCATCATTCCAGGTAAGTGTGTAGCCCGGGTAGCTTAGTGGGGTAACATATCCTGAATCTGAAACAGGTAAATAAGTGCCATCGCAAAAAATAGTTGCGGTTGCTTGCGGTGCGCCAAGTGTTGCATTTGTTGGGTTTGAAAGCTGCACAAAAAATGTTTTATTGCTTTCTCTTAAACTATCGCCTGCCACAGATACATTAATTGTTGCGCTTGTTTGGTTTGCGGGAATTTTTATAGTACCCGAAGTTGCTGTATAATCCGTTCCTGCTTTTGCTGTACCATCAGTTGTGGAATAATTAGCGACTATGTCATTTGTTGAAGCTTTATCAACAGATACAGTAAATTGAAAATTAGTTGTGCCGCTGTTACCACGTGGCTGCTGCACATTATTAATGCTAATTAAAGGTTCAGAACTTACAGAATCATTGCCTTTTTTACCACATCCATTTATGATAATGATTGACAGAAGAAAAATAAATACTTTCATATATATTACTAATAACTGTTATAAAACATTATAGCAAAAATCTGTTATTTATAATAAACAGATAATTAATTTTATTGCAGTTTTATTACCTGAGGTAAACCCCTTATCTTTGCGCAAATTTTAGAAAAGGTATGGCTTTAAAAGGCATGAAATCTTTGTTGGTGGCGGCTTTCAGCGTTTTTTTGTTGTTTTTTGCAAATTCAATTTTGGCGCAGGAAAACGGCTCAGAAAAGGCAAAAAAAGGATTTGATGCTAACGAAGTTATTTTTGGCCACGTTAAAGATGCACATGAATTTCATTTTCTTAGCTATGAGGGAAAAGACGGCGCAGAACATGAAGTAGCCATTCCACTGCCTGTAATCTTATATTCTCCTCAGAAGGGCTTTTCTACTTTCATGTCATATGCTTTGCGTCATAACCAAATTGTTGATGGTTACCGGCTAACTGATGGAAAAATAGTATCGGTAGAAGATGGAGTAAAAGTGTATGATATTTCACTGAGCCGGAATGTGGTGCAAATGCTGATAGCTTTAATTTTATTTGTATGGCTAATGTTGGTTATTGCTAAAAAATATAAAAATGGCTATGGCATTACCAGTGCCCCTTCCGGCGCTCAAAATGCAATAGAAATTGTTATTGCTTTTATTATAGACCAGGTGGCAAAGCCTTACCTTGGCAACAGGTATATGAAGTATATGCCTTATTTGCTCACCATATTTTTCTTCATACTCATCAATACTTTTTTCGGGTTAATACCAGGCTCTGCAAATGTTACCGGCAATATTGCTTTTACCATGATACTGGCACTCATTTCTTTTGTTGTAATATTATTAAGCAGCAATAAGCATTACTGGGCACACATTATAAATCCTGATGTGCCGTGGGGCGTGAAGGTGATTTTGATACCCGTTGAGATACTTGGAATTTTTACTAAGCCATTTGCTTTAATGATAAGGCTTTTTGCAAACATGCTGGCAGGCCACATTATTATTATTTGTTTAATATCAATGATCTTTATTTTCGGAGCTTTAAACAAAGGCATTGGCTGGGGCTTTGCACCGGTTTCACTTGCCTTCTCTATATTTATTTATTTTATAGAAATATTAGTTGCCTTTATACAGGCATTCATTTTTACTAACTTAACCGCAGTTTTTATAGGCCAGGCAATGGAAGGCTCGCATGGTACAGAAACAGAAGGCCATGTAGATGCTGCCATACTGTAAGAATAATAAATTTTTAATAAGTTTTTTTTAAACAAGTATAAAATACAATTATGGATTTAGTTACAATTTTAAGTACAACACCATGGGCAAATGCAGGCGGAGCAATAGGCGCAGGCCTTGCCGCCGTTGGCGCTGGCATTGGTATCGGGCAAATTGGTAAAGGCGCAGTGGAAGCAATTGCACGCCAGCCGGAAGCCGTTAACGACATCAGGGCCAACATGATTCTTGCAGCAGCGCTTATTGAAGGCGTTGCATTGTTTGGAGTTATTGCTGGTATACTGGCCATGTTTGTTTAAACTAAAACAGGCTGCTTCCAAAGCACAGGGCGGAGGAAACAGCCTTTAATTTTATTTTTTAATACAATTAAAATATGGATTTACTCACACCTTCTTTCGGGCTTATCATCTGGACGCTTTTAGCATTTATAATTGTGTTTCTTATTTTAAAAAAATATGCATGGAAGCCAATTTTGGGCTCATTAAACGAAAGAGAAAAAAATATTTCTGATGCTATTCTTTCTACAGAAAAAATAAAAAAGGAAATGGCAGAAATGAAAAGCGAAAATGAAGCATTGCTTGCCAAAGCCCGTGAAGAAAGAGCCCAGATGATGAGGGAAGCAAAAGAAACCCGTGATAAAATTATCAGCGAAGCTAAAGAGCAGGCGAGGCTTGATACAAATAAAATTATTGCAGATGCGCAGGCTGCTATAAACCAGCAAAAAATGGCTTCTATAACAGATCTTAAAAACCAGGTTGGTAATCTTGTAATTGAAGTAAGTGAGAAAATATTGCGCAGAGAATTAAATAATAAAGATGCGCAGGAAAAATATATTAATGAGCTGGCGCAAAATGTCGAGCTGAATTAAAATTTCTGTTTTTTGAAGAATAAAATTCATTAATGCAAAACTTACGTTTAGCACAGCGGTACGCTAAAAGCCTTATTGATCTTGCGGTTGAGCTTAATCAGCTTGACATAATTTATAATGATGTTGTGTTGCTTAATGCTATTGCATCAAAAAGCAAAGAGTTTGTTCAGATGCTGAAAAGCCCCGTTATTAACCCTGATAAAAAATACAAGATCATTGAGAAAGTTTCAGGCAATACTCTTTCCAAAACAACACAAACATTTATAAAACTGCTTTGCAGCAAAAACAGGGAAGCAGTTTTGCGGGATATTCTTATTTCATTTATTGATCAGTACAATGCAATAAAAGATATACATAAAGTTGTGCTTACAACAGCATCCCCGGTGTCTGATGATATTAAAAGCTCGTTTATAAAAAGATTACAAACTTCATCGGCGCAAAACATACAGCTTGAGGCAAAAGTGGATGAGGATATAATTGGGGGCTTTGTACTTGAGATGGATGGAAAGCTAATAGATGCAAGCGTTTTAAGAGATCTCAACGATGTAAGAAAGCAGTTTGCCAACAACGATTATATTCATAAGCTCAGGTAAAAGTTTTTGATCTTAGCATATACTTTTTTGTAGTGTTTGCCTAAAAAGAAGCATAGTTAATTATAAGCATTTTTGTTTCTGCACACATCTTATTTTACCTTTGCACACCAAACAATAAATTAATAATATGGTTGATATTAAACCTGATGAAATAAGCGCCATTCTTCGTAGCCAGCTAACCAATTTTAATGTAGAAGCCAACCTTGAAGAGGTAGGAACTGTGTTGCAGATTGGAGATGGAATTGCCCGTGTTTATGGACTAAACAATGTAAGCTCAGGGGAACTGGTGGAATTTGAAAATGGCGTAAAAGCAATTGCACTAAATCTTGAAGAAGATAATGTAGGCGTGGTTTTGATGGGTGATAGCGGCGATATAAAAGAAGGGGGAACCGTTCGCCGTACCGGTAAAATTGCCTCAATAAAAGTGGGTGACGGCCTTGCAGGAAGAGTGATCAATACATTGGGCGAACCGATAGATGGTAAAGGACCTATAACCGGTGATTTATTTGAAATGCCTTTAGAGAGAAAAGCGCCAGGCGTTATTTTTCGCGAGCCTGTAAAGCAACCGTTACAAACGGGTATTAAAGCTATTGATGCGATGATACCAATTGGGCGCGGGCAGCGGGAATTGGTGATTGGAGATCGCCAGACTGGTAAAAGCGCTATTTGTATTGATACTATTATTAATCAAAAAGAATTTTATAAAGCCGGCAACCCTGTGTATTGCATCTATGTTGCCATAGGGCAGAAGGCTTCTACCATTGCCAATGTGATGAAAGTGCTGGAAGATAATGATGCAATGGCCTATACAACTATCGTTGCTGCATCTGCCTCCGACCCTGCGCCACAGCAGTTCTACGCCCCATTTGCCGGAGCTGCTCTTGGCGAATTTTTCAGAGATACAGGCCGCCATGCATTAATTATTTATGATGATCTTAGCAAGCAAGCCGTTGCTTACCGTGAGGTATCGCTTTTATTAAGAAGGCCGCCTGGCCGTGAGGCTTACCCCGGAGATGTTTTTTATTTGCATAGCCGCCTGTTAGAAAGAGCTGCAAAAATTATTTCCAAAACGGAAATTGCCCTGAAGATGAACGATCTGCCAGAAAACATAAAGCATTTGGTAAAAGGCGGCGGCTCCTTAACTGCTTTACCAATTATCGAAACACAGGCCGGTGATGTTTCCGCATATATTCCTACTAACGTAATTTCTATTACTGATGGACAAATTTTTTTAGAAGGTAACCTTTTTAATGCTGGCATCAGGCCTGCTATAAATGTAGGTATTTCTGTAAGCCGGGTAGGTGGTAATGCACAAATAAAATCAATGAAAAAAGTAGCAGGAACGCTAAAGCTTGACCAGGCATTATATCGTGAAATGGAAGCCTTCTCTAAGTTTGGAGGTGACCTGGATGCTGCAACAAAATCAGTATTGGATAAAGGTGCAAGAAACGTGGAAGTGCTTAAGCAGCCTCAGTTTACACCTTATGCTGTTGAAAAACAAGTCGCCATGATTTACCTGGGCACTAATGGATTAATGACAAGCGTTCCTGTAAAAAACATCCAGGATTTTGAAGACCAGTTTTTACTTGAAATGGAGAATAAACATCCGGAAATTCTTGCCGAATTTAAAAAAGGAAATTTGCCCGAAGAAGGAATAAAGAAAATGACAGAACTGGCAAAAAATATTATGCCTCAGTTTAAATAAAATATTCATTTTTATGTTGGTAAGGGAGAAGCTTTTTCTCCCTTTTTTATTTGGTGTAATTTCTCTATACATTTTATCATAGTATAAGATTGGATTAGCCTCTTAAAGCTGCGTTTTATCTTTCTATTAAAATAATTTATTTAGCCGGAATTTTTTGCGTGTTACAATAAACGAATCTCTTCGTACTTCGCATTATTTATATCATTAAAGATCATGATCTTTTCTGTTCACTCTTATTAGAAATTTAAAGGGCATTGATGCAATTAATTTTATAATTAGAACGTTACATACGCGTCGGAAGGTTATTTATAATTCAATATGTATTAATGAAAATTTACCAGAAAAAATATACTGCACTCAATGGCTGGGAAGATGTGAGAACTGCAAACATCAGCGCAGATAAGTATCAGCTTGTTATTGTATTTGGCAGCACTGCACTGCTTTCTGATGAAAATATATACGATAACATAAGAAGCATGTATCCTAACGCAATAATTCTTATTAACACAACTGCCGGAGAAATAATGGATACACAGGTTAACAATAGCAGTTTTAATGATAGTTTTTTCCAGGTGAAGCGCAGTAAGCGAAAGCGTTTCTTCATTTACATAGATCAATCAACCAATAGCTTTGAAGCCGGTAAAGCTCTTTCTGCGCAGCTTATTGCCGATGATTTAAAAAATGTATTAGTGATTGCAGATGGGCAAAAAGTAAATGGTAGCGACCTTGTGATCGGGCTACAGCAGGGCTTGCCGGAAAAAGTGATCATAACAGGAGGCCTGGCAGGCGATGGCGCACGTTTTTCTAAAACGCTTATCGGGCTCAATGACAGGCCAGCCGAAGGAAAAATTGCTGCAATAGGCTTTTATGGAAATGATATCACCATCACTTATGGAAGCGTGGGTGGCTGGGATTCTTTCGGCCACGAAAGGTTAATTACAAAATCAAAAGATAATATTTTATATGAGCTGGATAATATGCCAGCGCTTGATATTTATAAAAAATATCTTGGCGAATATGCAAAAGAACTGCCTTTATCAGGCTTGTTGTTTCCGCTAAGCATTCGTATGGAAAATTATAACAGCTCTTTGGTGCGAACTATACTTTCAGTAAATGAAGAAAACAAAAGCCTCATTTTTGCCGGCAATATGCCCGAAGGCGCTTATGCAAGACTGATGACTGCAAACTTCGACAGGTTAATTGAAGGCGCTTCTTCTGCAGCGCAAAATACCATTGCCAGTTCTGTAAAAGCACCCGACCTGGCCTTACTCATCAGCTGTGTTGGCAGAAAGATAGTATTAAACCAAAGAGTGGAAGAAGAAGTGGAAGTGGTAAGAAATGTGTATGGAGATAAAACAGCCATCGCAGGCTTTTATTCTTACGGCGAAATATGTCCTTCTTACTTAGAGGGAAAGTCTGAGCTGCACAATCAAACAATGACGATAACCACACTTACAGAAGCATAAATTATGCAAGATGTAAATAAGCTTTTATTGCGGCAGGCAAAAAAATACCTCGGTGGCCTGGAAGGTCTTCCGCAAAATTATACAGCTTTTATGCAGGCAGTTAATGATTCTTATCATCATTATGAAAAAGACCATATTCTGCTTGAAAGATCTATTGAGCTTAGTTCTGCGGAAATGATTGAGCTTACTGAGCATGTAAAAAATGAAACAAGAGAATTAAAAAAGGCTCATGAAGAATTAAAAGCAACAGAAAAAATACGCCTCGAAAAAAGGCTGGATGAAGAAAAGATAAAGAAGCTGCAGGAGATGACGCAGGTAACAATAGAAGTGCAGGAAAGAGAACGTTCTTACCTGGCAGCGGAACTTCATGATAATATAAACCAGATACTTGCAACCACGAGGCTTTACCTTGATACGGCAATAAAAGATGAAGCAGTCAGGCTTGGTTTTATAACAGAGAGCAAAGATTTTATTACTAATGCGATGGAAGAAATAAGATCTTTGTGTAAATCTTTATTGCCGCCGTTGTTATCTCAAACCAGCCTTATAAGTGCGTTAGAAGATTTAATTAGCAATATAAAAGTTGCCAATGATCTTAAGATTATTACTGATTGGCAGCAGATTGATGAAAGCCTGATGTGTGAAAAATTGAAGCTATCCATTTTTAGAATTATACAAGAGCAATTAAATAATATATTTAAACATGCTCATGCAAATGCTGTAAATATTCAGTTAAGGCAATGCAGCGATGGATTACAACTTATTATAAGAGATGATGGGTTGGGCTTTGACATATCTGAAAAAAGAAAAGGCGTGGGGCTGCAAAATATAATGAGCAGAGCTAATCTTTTTAATGGCGAAGTGGTGATAAAATCTGCGCCGGGCGAAGGATGTGAATTAAAGATTTCTTTTTATAAAAATGATGAATAAAAATTAATAGTTTTAAAAAATTCATAAATACCCATGTATTCAAACGTACTGGAAAACCTGAAATACGATGAAGAAAAAAAAACGTATTCAATAGTGGAAACCGGCTTCAGGTACGAGTTTCCTCAATCAATGTATAATGATTTTAGAAATTATGTTTTTAACTACAGCCTTGTAAGCCGGTGGTATAAAAACTTAAATAATGACGACTTAAGCAAAGTGGTAAGAACCAGCGCTTATTAATTTTAAAGAAAAAAATTTCCGGCTTACCTGCACTTTAAGTCTTCAAAGAGCCGCAATCTTATCGTTCTTTTTTACATAAAAACAATACTTTTTTGCTGAATTTATTTGCTGTCAGCTCTTGCCTCATTTTTTCATTACTATGAAATACATTTTTATAGTGAACGAAAAAGCAACTGGTATTTACAATAACTATCTTTGCAATCTTTTAATTTACAACTCCTGATTATTACTCATAAAATGCTTGCTGCATTAAAGAGTATAAAATAATAAAATCAAATGAAGTTTTTAAATGTAGTTATAAAATATCGTTTACCTATGGGCATTGCGTTTCTTGCGCTGGCCATAGTTGTAAATATTTTTTCAGGCTTCTGGCCTTCTTTCATTTTATACCTGGTTGCCCTGGTATTAATAGTTGGTCATTTTCTTTTTGGCCCCATGCGCCTGATACAAGGCTACATGGAAAGTGGCGATATGCAAGGGGCACAAAAAGTTTTGGATTCCATTTGGTTTCCAGGGTTGCTGATAAAACCTGTGCGCTCTGTTTATTTTACATTAAAAGGTAACATAGCCATGGTAAACCAGGACTATGATAATGCCGAAGCGCACATGAAAAAAAGCCTCAGCCTTGGGCTGCCTATGAAGGAAGCAGAAGGCGCTAACAAGCTGCAGCTTGGTATGCTGGCGATGCAAAAAGGCAACATTCGCGAAGCAGAAAATTATATAAGGCAGGCAATAAGAGCAGGGCTGCCTGACAAGGAAAACGCCGCTGCTGCTTATTTACAGCTTTCTTCCATTATGATGAACAAGAGAGAATTTCGTGCTGCAAAAGAATATTTTAGAAAAGTAAAATCGCTAAAGCCAACCACTCCGCAGATAGTTGATCAAATAAAACAGATGGAAAAATATATTACCCGGATGCCTGGATAAATTTTGTAATTGGCTATTGATAATTGACAATTATTTTTCTCCTTTTAAAAAACCAAGCTCACTAAGTATTCCTTTAGTAATACGCATACGCACGGCCACCATATCAATATTTTTATCAGGAGATTTTACAAGTGTTACATAAAAATATACATGCCTGTTTTCTTCTATCCAGCCTGCAACCCAGCCAATGGCATTGTTCCTCTCATCGAACCCCCAGCCAGTTTTATAACTAAGTTTATACAAAGTATTATCTTCCTGCAGCATTACATTTTTTACAATATCCTGCGATCTTTTGGTAAATGGAAGCTTATCAAAATATAAATGATCAAGCAGCCCCAGCTGCTCATCAGGAGAAATTTTTAAAGTATTGTTTAGCCAAAACGAATCAACAGCGCCGCTGATGTTCATATTGCCATAATGCAAGGTATCTATCCAGTATTTCATGGTGTCTCTTCCAATTCTTCTTGCCACTTCCTGGTAATAATTTACAGCAGATATTTTAAACGCTTCCTTCATTGTTAAATCCCTGTTCCAGTCAGCATTCCAGCGCTTTATGCCATCCCATTTTATAACCATGTTTTCATCTGTAATTTTTCCTGTTTCCAGCCCGATAAGTGAGTTTACAATTTTAAAGGTAGACGCAGGCAAAACCCGTTGCGTATCGAGCCGCAAATTGTATAAGGTAATTTCTCCGCTTGTGTTATCAAGTAAAGTAAAACATCCGTCAACATGAGCGGAATCGAAATATTTTTTTAAGCTGTTATCTGTTTTAGCTTTATTAATTGTACAGGAAAAAGCAATAAAACCTATAGTAAAATAAAGCAGTATATTTTTTTTCATAGATGTAAAGAATACCAATTTCTTATTAAATTTTAAGCAGATTGAAATTCGGCAGCAGCGCATAAAGCTTCATAAAAATCTTTTCCATATCTTCTTACCAAAGCATCTTTCAAAAAAATATGCACTGGCATTTTTAATTTTTTGCCCAGCGTACATGCGGCTTTGCAAAGGTCTTCGCGTGGCTCATAGTTTACAAGATCAGTTTTATTTCTCTTGCTTTTTTTTATTTTTATAGGAAATAAATGGCAGCTAATTGGTTTTTTCCATAATATCTTTCCATCATTAAAAGCCTGCTCAATTCCACATTTTACAATTCCCTTTTCATCAACAAGTCCATACGCGCACATGCCAGAATTTACCGTTGGCGTTACCCATCCAAACTCATCATCATAAATATATTTTCCTTGCTTCTCGATTACGGCCTGCGCCTCTAAAGTAAGATAGGGTGTAATATTTTTATATGCTTTATTTATTTCTTCAAGCTCATTATTTTCCAGCGGAGCTCCGGCATCACCATCTACACAGCAGCCGCCCTTACACTTTATGAGATCGCATACAAACTGCTCTTCCACCACTGCATCGCTAATTAAAACATTATTAATGCTTATCATTGGCCAAAGGTAATTAGTTGATTAATTTATTAATTAAATAGTTATTGGTAACAATAAATCAACCATCATTATTTCCACCGGAGCGTGTTAATTATATGCTTCATATCCTGCTCTAAAAAATCGTTAACGAGGTGAAGAGAATCTTCGTTGGGCGCAGCATTGAAATACAACGCGCCTCTTAAAAAATTATGTGTGGTATCAGATAAAAAAAATTGTTTGGCGGTTGCCACGCTTCCTGAAAGCTCAAAGAAAACGCCGGTAATGTAATTAGGTGTATGCATTACACTATCTTCTATAGAGTTAGCTTTTACATCATTTTTATAAGTGAGCTTATAAGAATCTTCTACTAAATTTTGAAAAATATTCTTGCCTATAGAATCTATGTAACCGCCGCCAGGTTTTTTTATTTGGTAAGTTGATGTGCCGCCAATAAGCTTATAAGTGATAAATATTTTTCCATTTAAAGAAGGGAAATCAATATCTATGGAATAAGGATCTTTATTAGTTTTATTGGAGTAAGATGAGTCCTGATCAATAACGGCATAAACAGGATATTCAAACGAATAAGGGAAGCCCGGCTTATTGAATAGTACATATTTTTTTTCAGGAAGATCAATTTTGAAATATCCTGCTTTTTTAGAAGTGTACACAGAGTTGCAGCTTGTAATAAAAAATATAAAAAAGATCAATAAAAAAGGTTTTTTTTCCTTAAGCAATTTTTTCATCTTCTCTTTTTTTCAATACCAGCTTTACTTTTTCAATTCTGTTTTTATTTATTGCAAGAGGTATAAATGTAAAATCTCCGGCCACAACGTTTGCATTTATCTCCGGAAACTCACCGGCAATTTCAAGAACAAGGCCGGCAAGAGAATCACTGTCGCCACGAACTTTATTAAATGTATCTGCAGGTATGTGCAGCGCCTTGCACACATCGTTTATCATGGTTCTTCCTTCGAAAATATAATTGTAATCATCAATTTTTTTATTGGCGCTTTGCTCATCATCAAATTCATCCTGGATATCACCGATGATCTCTTCCATAATATCTTCCAAAGTTATAATGCCCGATGTGCCTCCAAATTCATCAACCACCACAGCAAGGTGCATGCGCTTGTTTCTAAAATCCTGCAGCAGGTCTTCAATTAACTTTTGCTCATGTATGTAAAACACAGGCCGCATCAGCGTTCGCCAGTCATATTCTTCTTCATTAAGATAAGGCAGTAAGTCTTTTGTGTGAAGAATGCCTGCAATTTCATCAAGATTATTTTTGTAAACGGGCAGCCTTGAATAGTGAGTTTCCTCTACTTTATTTTTTAGTTCATAAAAAGATGTGTTTATTTCAATGCCGCTTACATCCAGGCGGGTGCGCATAGTTTGTTTTACCGTAGTGTTGCCAAATTTTCTTATGCCTTTCAGTATCTGTTTTTCTTCACTGGAAGCTTCGTGCTCGGGTAAAAGGTCTATGGCATAATCAAGCTGCTTATCATCGAGGCTGGAGGAGCCGGAGCCAAAACTTTTTTCTATAGAATCAGTGAGGCCTACCAGCCTGCTGCTAAGCCTGAAAAATATGGTGTAAAAAATTTCAATGATCAATGATGATGTGGAGGCAAACCAGATTTTATGATGCGTAGCCCAAACCTTTGGCAGCATTTGGCAAAATAAAACCAGCAATACAGTGACCACTAAAACTTTTAAAAGAAACTCCACAACCGGCGCCAGCAGCAGATTATCAATCCAGTTGCTCATTAAAACATTAGATATTAAAACAATACCAATGTTCACAAGGCCGTTGGCTATAAGCATAGATGCCAGCAAGGGCTTTGGGTTTTCCAGCAGTGTTACAATTCTTCTGTAAGAAGGCTGCTGCCTTGTTTTAAGCATGTTTATGTCCTTCATGGTAAGTGAGAAAAAAGCCACCTCCGAACCTGCAACTAAAAATGAAATTAAAAAAAGAATAATAATTGTAAACAAAAGCGTAGTGGTTTCGCCGGGCGAAAGAGCTAACAAAAAATAAGTATGATTTATAAAGTAAGTAATTGAATGATGATGCAAAGCAATTAGTTTAGGTTAAAGATGCAGAGAATGCTTTATAAAAAGTCATTTTTTAAAAGGGAAGTTTTTCAGAGCCTTCATCTATGGGCGACACATCATTTGCCGAAGGCGCATCATTACCGGGATCCGCGCTGGCCGCGTGGCCTGCATCACTGCGTTTATCAAGCATTATAAGATTATCTGCAACTATTTCTGTTGCTGCTTTTTTATTATGCTCCCTGTCTTCCCAATACCTTGTTTTAAGCCTGCCTTCTATGTAAACAAGGCTTCCTTTATGCAGGTATTTTTGAGCCAGCTCCGCAAGGCCGCGCCACAGTACAATATTGTGCCATTCGGTTTGAGAAATGAGCCTGCCGGTTTTATCTTTATAATTTTCAGTAGTTGCCAGCAAAAATTTTGCTACCGGAATGTTTCCTTCAAGATATTGTATCTCCGGATCTTTGCCAAGGTTACCAATCAGCACTGCTCGGTTTACGCCTCTCATAACTAACTATTTTTCCTTTTAAATATTGGTATTAATCTTAACTAAAGATACTTGGAATCTTTTAAATAAGCCGTTATAAATTTAGGAAAAGGCAGCATCATAAGCTCCTTCAAAGAAAAAGCTGCATATTGTTTTAAAGCCGGTTCTTCTTTCTTCAAATTAATGTGATAAAACTTTCCATTAATGGTTTGGTGCGTAAGTTTTTGCTGCTGAACAGCGGATACTTTTTTAAGTGTGTAATTATTATTTTTTATATAAAATAAAAATGCAGGTAATTGCAAAAAAGATTGCTCATCCATCATGCTTTCTGTTTCTATTAAAATAAATTCATAAAGATTTTGCCAGATGTCTTTTGCAGTTCTTTGATGAACATAGTATTTATTTTTGTACTCAATGATCAGGTAATGAAAAAATCGAACACTTTGTTTAACCCGCTTTTCCTTAACCGGCAGAGAACTCACCATATTTTTTTTGTAAGCAAAGCATTTTGCATTAAGCGGGCATACACCGCATAAAGGCTGAAGAGGTTTGCAAATAACAGCGCCGAAATCCATAATGGCCTGGTTATAAGTGCCAGGATTTTTTAGATCAATTAATTTTTGCGCCAGCAGGGTAAATAATTTTTTTCCCGCATGGCTGTCTATGGCTGTTTCAATACCCAAAAACCTGGCAAGCACCCTGAAAACATTGCCATCAACAACGGCGTATGGCAGGTTAAATGCAAACGAGGCAATGGCCGCAGCAGTATAATTTCCTACTCCTTTCAACGCTAAAATATCATTATACTTTTGTGGAAATTTTCCATCCAGCTTATCATTTATATGCTTTGCTGATGTTATCAAGTTCCGGCACCGGCTATAATAGCCAAGCCCTTCCCAAATCTTATACACGTGCTGTTCATTAGCGCCGGCGAGGCTGTGCACATCAGGAAATTTTTTTATAAACCTGTTATAATACTCCAGCCCTTGCTGTACGCGGGTTTGCTGCAGTATAATTTCGCTTATCCAAATCCGGTAGGGGTCTTTTTCGCCTTTCCATGGCATTTGCCTTGTGTTCACTTTATTATTCCACTCCAGCAGTGTATTAGTAAAAAACTTTCTACTTTTCATTTAGCAGTCATAAATTTTATGCTTATTTATTTGCAAAAAATAGCAGTAAATATTAATAAAATAATACTTTTGTTCTAACCTTTGTTAAACATTTGTAATTGTAACCAATTAATATTCACTCAATTTAAAATGTACAATGAGAAAGGCAGATATTATAAATCAAATTTCAGAAAAAACCGGCATACCAAAAGTAGATGTACTTGTAACCCTGGAAACCTTGTTTAAGGAAGTAAAGCTTTCATTAGCACAAGGCGAAAACATTTACATAAGAGGCTTTGGCAGCTTTATCACAAAAAAAAGAGCGGCTAAAATCGGAAGAAATATTAAGAAAAATGTCGCCGTTGAAATTCCTGAACATTACATACCTGCGTTTAAGCCTGCAAAAGAATTTGTTCAGGAAATAAAGCAAAAACATCAGGGTAAAATGCAATAAAGTATTTTTACCATAAAAAATTCTCTTTATATTTTGACCAGCAGAATTATTTTAGCCTCTGGCGGTATTGCCTTGTTGCTTATACTTTTTTTATTTGGAAAAACAACCACTGTAAAAACAAGCTTTCCTCATACAGAGCAGGCTCCGGCTTTTAATATAGAAGCCACCATTACCAAACAGAAACAGCAGCTTACTCCATCGCAGCTCATATACATTTCAAAACTGGAAAATGGCATTACCCGGGGAGATATAAAACAGCAGACACAAAAGCAATATATGCAGCTTGCACAGTTCTGGAAAGATTCGGTGAGCTCGTTTATGCCTTATGCTTATTATTTAAGCGAAGCAGCTAAGTTGGATAATTCGGAAAAAAGCCTCACCTTTGCAGCCCGTTTGATTTTAGATAACATGAGGCGTGAAGATAGCATGAATCTAAAAACGTGGGAAGCAACTGTTGCGGCATCATTATTTGAGCAGGCTTTACGGCTGGATCCGAATAATGATGATCTTAAAGTAGGCCTGGGAAGCTGTTATATTTATGGAGAGGGCATGACAGGCGATCCCCAACAAACTATGAAAGGCATACAACAATTGCTTGAAGTAGTAAGAAAAGATTCTAACAACATGCAGGCACAAATGGTGCTTGGTATCGGGGCGGTAATATCAAGGCAATTTGATAAAGCAGTTGAAAGGCTTAACAAAGTGGTTTCATTTGACCCCAATAACCTCGAAGCTGTTTCCTGGCTGGGAGATGCTTATGCTGGTAAAGGCGACAAATTAAACGCTGTAAAGTGGTACGAGCAAAGCAAGAAGCTTGTAAATAATCCTGCCTTCAGCAAAGAGATGGACGAACGAATAAAGAGTATAGAAACAGGGCCTTAATAAAAGGTTCTTAACATTGGTAACGTTGGATGCACTGCGGATAAAAGTTTCCTGCATCTTTTTATTTTAATTATTTAAAAATACATTTCAGTTATGCCGTGTGGTAAAAAAAGAAAACGCCATAAAATCGCAACTCATAAGCGTAAAAAGCGTTTGAGAAAGAACCGCCATAAAAAGAAGTAAAATTTTAATTTTACTTTCCTGTCTGTTTCGGTTATTGCTATTCCTTTTAGTGCAATTAAAATTAAATAAAAGATTTTGAGTTGAATAAGGAACTAATTATAAATGCTGCCCCACAGGCAGTAGAAATTGCCTTACTTGAAGATAAAAAGCTTGTGGAACTACACAATGAAAATGCTAATGCAAGCTTTGCTGTAGGTGATTTGTATTTAGGTAAAGTAAAAAAATTAATTCCCGGGCTTAATGCTGCTTTTGTAGATGTTGGCTTTGAGAAAGACGCCTTTCTTCATTATACAGACCTGAGCCCTTATGTGCGTTCCATTCTTAAATTTACAAGAATGGCCATAAACGATAAAGCTGAGCCTGGCTTCGATTTCCCTTCATTTACAGTGGAGCCCGAGATAATAAAGACCGGAAAAATATCTGAGGTTTTAAGCGGCAAGCCAAACATACTTGTTCAAATATTAAAAGAGCCAATAGCAGCCAAAGGCCCGCGGCTGAGCTGCGAGTTGTCGCTGCCTGGCAGGTTCGTGGTACTTACCCCTTTTAATGATATCATTGCTGTTTCCCGCAAAATTCATTCTTCAGAAGAAAGAAAGAGATTGCAAAAAATAATTGAAGCTATTAAGCCAAAAAATTATGGGGTGATTGTGCGCACAGCCGCCGAAGGCAAACATACCTCCGAACTGCACGACGATTTACTTACCTTAATAAGCACCTGGAAAAGCATTCAGAAAAATTTAAGCGGCTCAGTGGCTCCGTGCAAGATCATGAGCGAAGAAGGCAAAACCAATAGCATACTTCGTGACTTACTTAATGAAGATTTTAATAAAATAGTGGTAAATGATAAAAACATTTTCAACGATACAAAAACTTATTTGCAAAGAATAGCGCCTGAAAAAACGGAGATACTTTCTTTTCACAGCAATGGCGCACCTGTGTTTGACAGCTATGGAATTACAAGGCAGGTAAAAGCTTCTTTTGGTAAAACAGTAAACCTGCCCAGTGGCGCTTACCTTATCATTGAGCATACGGAAGCATTGCACGTAATAGATGTAAACAGCGGCTATAAAAGTGTAAGTAATAACCAGGAGCAAAATGCTCTGGAAACCAACCTGGAAGCGGCTGCGGAGATAGCAAGGCAGCTTCGACTGCGCGATATTGGCGGCATCATTGTAGTGGATTTTATCGACATGAAGTTGATGGAAAATAAAAAAAGGCTGGCTGAGCACATGGAAACCTGTATGCGGCTCGACAGGGCAAAACATGCTGTGCTGCCCATAAGTAAATTTGGCCTTATGCAAATAACACGCCAGCGCATGAAGCCTGAGATGAACATCAACACCTCAGAAATTTGCCCGAGCTGCGATGGCACCGGTAAAATTTCTTCAACATTAATATTGGAGGATGAGATAGAAAAAAACCTTAGCTATCTCATCATGCAAAAACATACAGGTCTTACCATTGAAGTGCATCCTATACTTCATGCTTATCTTACCAAAGGCTTGTTTTCAAAAAGTATGAAATGGAGATGGAAGTATAAACAAAAGGTTATCATAAAGCCCAACAGCAATTACCACCTTACTGAGTTTCATTTTTACGATAAAAGTGATGAAGAAATAAAGTTATAGTTTTTAAAAAAATAATAGCTTTTGTAATATACTGCACAACTTATCAGTATCCGGTATAGAAAATATCTTACTGCTGAAACTTCTACTTATTTTTATTGTTCTTTAAAGCGAGGCACTGCCTGATTATATAAGGAGTTTTATGAAATTATACCAGCAACAAATTGTACTTTCTGCACGCAAAAGAGGCTTTCACCTGGTTACTAAAGAGATCATTAATTCATTGCCTTGGTTGCCCGAAATTAAGTCGGGCATTTGCCACATATTTATACAGCATACATCTGCGTCTCTGGCTATAAATGAAAATGCTGACAGCACAGTAAGGAAAGATTTCGAAACCTTTTTTAATAAAGCTGTTCCGGAAAATGATTCTGATTTTCTTCATAACACGGAAGGCAGCGATGATATGCCTGCACACCTGAAAACCGCGCTCCTGGGCAGTTCTGTTACTATACCGCTGCAAAATGGCAAGCTGGCACTGGGCATCTGGCAAGGCATTTACTTATGCGAGCACCGCAATTTCGGTGGACAAAGAAGTTTACTGGTTACTGCCTGGGGAAATTAATAAACCTGTGATATTATAACTTATTCTCAGGCTACATAAGGTATTTTAAAAATAAAATCTTATTGCTTTTTGCAACTGATGTCATTTAAAGTGATATTGCCATAAGCAACTGAATTTGTATTTATCAAAGAATTATTTATTTTTATTATTCAAAATAAAAATTAAAACAAATGAAAAAATTAATTATTGCGTTGCTTTTTGGTGGCTTAATTATAGGCTACACCAGTGCCTACTCACAAGACGATCATAAGGCTGTGGAAAAGGCTGCCAAGGTAGAAAAAAAAGAATCGAAGGGTAAGCATAAGAAAGCTGTAAAAAAAGCTGAGAAAATGGAGAAAAAGGAAGATAAAGACAAGTAGATTAAACGTCTTCCGCAGCGATTGCTGCTGATAAATAATTCAAACCCGCCCGCATGGCGGGTATTTTATTTTAACAATGATTCATGTGTATAATCTTTCTATGAAGCTTGAAGAATATAACTGGTTAAGTAGAGTTGCAGGCTGGCTTAAGGAGCATAAACATTAGCTATTTATATAGTTCATGTTGTAAGATCAATATCGAACCATTTTGGTTTCCGTCAGAGATTGCAACTTTACGCGTCTCTAACTTGATTTTATTAACTTTAAACCTTAATGTTTATTATGATCACAAAGAAATTAATTTTCTCTCTTCCTGTAATTGCAAGCATTGCTATATTCTGCATTGGATACAAGAATTATCCTTCGAAACATGCGGGCTCGTTCAGAGATCTTAATAAGAATGGTAAGATGGATGTTTATGAAGATACTAAGCAGCCTTTCGATGCGCGCATTAATGATCTGCTGAAGCAAATGACCATTGAAGAAAAAGCAGGCATGATGTTTATTAATGGCAAAGTAAATGATTCAAAAAATCCTTTATACAAGTTTGGCTTTGGGTTGAGCTATTGAATGGGATCAGGTAATATTGGTAGCAGCAATATATGAAACTTTCTAAGTTATATTATTCAATCATTTTACTATTTGCTTTGCCCATGCTATTGCTGCAAAATATAGGGTGCGAAAAGGAGTATAGCTATGAAGGCGGTGATACTGCTACGATTACAGTTGTAAGAGATTCCCTTCCGGTTATAGATTCTATGCCATCGGCTGCCGTTAGTGAGTTTCCGGCTTGTTCTCTTTGCAATGCCACTGCCGATCTTGCTCTGGGAACCTGGAGCTTTAAGACTGGTAATTCTTATTTATGTGGCAGTGTTACTAATCCAGGCTTTATTGGCGGAAATTCCAAAACTGATTTTACTGTCTTTGGCCCTTCTGCCTGCTCAAACGATACAGGGTTGGTTTTATCCGTATATCTTCCGCTGCCATTAGACCAGGACAGGTTTAATCTTACCACCAATGAAGCGGCTTTTTATTACTATGATAATACTGCCTCTAAAGATATTTTGATAAGCCAGCAATCTGCACCTTTTTCTGTAACTGTTCAGAATTTCATTGCTGCAACAAATATTGCCACTGGTACTTTTAGCGGCACAGTTTTTAAAGCAAATGGAGACACAACTTTTATTACAGAAGGAAGATTTGAAGTAAAATTAAAATAACCATTCTAACATGAAGCATTTTTTTGTAGAGCATCATATGCTACGGATGCTTATGCAAGTATTACTGCCAGCTATAAGTATTACTAATGTGTTAAGGGTGCCGCAATAAAAAGGAGTAATAATTTACTTTTAACAGTCACATCATAACCATATATTATCAGCATTCGGTTATACATCTTAATTGGTATTGAGTTTGAGATTTAAGTTTAAAAAAAATGAGCAAAGCAACCTCCCATAATCTTGAACACATCATAAAAATAGTACCTCTTCACACTGCAATAAAAACTGCAACTGGCAACCCGCAGCTTACTTATAGAAATGGACCATTACTCCCTAACGTTGAGGTATTTACCATTTTCTGGGGATCGCAATGGAGCAGCCGTTCTACAGAAATGGATCATGTAAACAGCTTTTTTACTGCTATACTTAAGAGTTCCTTAATTCAGCAATTATCTGAGTACAACGCTCCAGGCTTTACCATTGGCAATGGAAAGCTAACAGGTACTATTGTAATAACCGCCGGTGCGCCGAAAAAAAATATAACGGATGCTAAAATTCAATCGCAACTAAGTACGTGGATAAAAACTAACAGCAGTTTTCCACAGCCTGGTGCCAATACCTTATATTTTATTTACACCGATACAGGCGTAACAGTGAGCATGGGAGGCAGTAAATCGTGCAGCTCATTTTGCGGATATCATAATGCAACTAAAGATAATATTTACTATGCAGTAATGCCTTATCCGGATTGCCCGGGTTGCCAGGGTGGCTTAGCCATACAGGATGCACTTACGGCCACCTCTTCACATGAACTGTCTGAAAGTATTACAGATCCGGTGCCCGGTAGCGGTTGGTATGATGATGCTAACGGAGAAGTAGGAGATATCTGCGCCTGGAAGTTTAAAGATCTTGATGGGTTTAAAGTACAGCTTGAGTGGTCTAATAGCCACAACAGTTGCATGTAAGAAAATTTCATTATTATACTTAATAAATAAAAAAATTAGCGCTGTGCATAATAATAATTGCTATTGAGTTTTTATGTAAATGAACCATTAGTTTGGTTAAACAATTCTATTAATTTTTATACGCCTGCTTAACTCGGAAAGTAATAAAACATTTTTTAAATTCATTATCTCAAACCTCATTCAATTGTTCTGGAGAGAGTAGTACATTTGATATATGAGGCGCAAAATTAAATTGCAAACATCTTGTGTAGTTGCTCCTGTAAGAAGGCTGATATCTTTGCTGGTATTACTTCTTTGCTATTTCACCAGTATAGGCCAGGATACCCTGAAACTAACAGGAAAGTCATTTGACTCTTCAGCTTTTGCAGCCGATGATACCTTAACGCACAGTGATTATTTATTGCATATAGGCAGGGCATTTCAAACATTGAACCAGGCGCCTTTGGTAGCACAATTTGTATCTGCAATCAAGGTTATGAAAAGCCAGCTGGATGAAGACGATTCCGCTGTAAAAATCATCAAAAACAGGCTTGCAGCCACTGATCATGGTGTAGACGTGCGCAACCTGCAGATGTTCATTATACTCATTGACCAAATGAGCGCCGATAACGAAGCGTATGCTAAAAGAGTTAATGGTTTCGATAGTACGCTGGATGGTATTAAGCAATCTATTTATTTAATAAAAAAAGATACCGCGATACTGAAGATGCTAAAGTTCCGCTCATTAAGGGAGGAATTTACTTCGGAGCTTATAGAGTTTCATGATAAATGGGAAAATGCGGATACCATAATTAAGCATGCGAATGTTTTAATTGACCAAACCCTGGCCCGTTTATCGGGCAATAAAATATCACTCGAAGAATTGCAAAGACATGCCGATGAACTCTTGTTATCAACAGGACCCCGTATATTTGGTAAAGAGCGGAGATATTTATGGGAGCCCCGCCCCGTGGTACGGCCGGCAAGTGATTCGCTTGATATGGCAAATATTATGTCAGATGAAAAAAAGATTACAATTTTTTATTTTAAGCATAGCCGGGATCAAATGTATTTATTATTGCTTACTGCACTCATCTTTTTTTATTGGATATATCATAATTTCAGAAGTATCAGGCGCCTGGGGAAGCTAAGCGGCTTACATCAGTTGCATCTCAAATACGTAAGCCCTTTACCTGTAATTGTTACCATCATATTTCTTTTAAACCTTGCTCCGTTGTTCGATCTCAATGCACCTGTTATTTATATTCAGTCTGTGGAGTTTTTATTAATGACCGCTTTAACTGTATTTTTTATAAAACAGCTAAGCTCTAAAATGCTATACCTGTGCGCTGCATTTATATTATTATTTATATTATTATCGGTTACAAGGTTTACAGGCCTTGCGTTTTATATGCAGCGCTGGTGGACGCTTTGCATCAATGCCGCATCATGTGCGGTTGGGCTTATGATACTTTCGGTGTTAAGAAAGAAATTTTCAAAACAGAAAGTGGTATATTTTATAACCATACTTTTCACTTTGTTGAATTTTATAGCTGTTTTGTGTAACCTGTTTGGCAGGGTAACGCTTACGCAAATATTGGGTTCAACAGCTTATACAGCTTTTATACAAGTTATAAGTTTAATAGTTTTTGTTCATTTAATTAAAGAAGCATTTTTATTGCAAATTCAAAGCAGCAGGCTGCGTAAAAATTATCCTGAAGATTTTGATTCTCTGTCAATAGAAAAAGGCATTTCAAAGATTGTTACCGTTCTTGCTTGCATTATTTGGCTGATTGTATTTTTTACCAATCTGAATCTTTACGATGTGTTGCACGACAGGATTATGGATTTTTTAATTATGCAGCGTAAGTTAGGCAGCATTTACTTTTCAATAAGCGGCGTTCTGTTATTTTTATTGATTATATGGTTAGCCAATTTTTTACAAAAATATATTGCATACTTTTTTGGCGATATTGGTGATGATGCAGCTTTCGAAAATAAAGGCCCGCGATCAAAATTATTAATTACCCGGCTTATAATGTTAGTTGCAGGATTTTTATTGGCAGTAGCTGCTTCGGGGCTTCCTCTGGATAAGATAACAGTTATAATTGGCGCACTGGGTATTGGTATTGGCCTGGGTTTGCAGAACATTGTAAACAATTTTGTATCTGGTATTATTTTAATTTTCGACAGGCCTTTGCGTATAGGCGACACAGTGGAAATAGGCGATAAAAAGGGCCGTGTAAAAGAAATAAGTGTTCGTTCCAGTACGCTGCTTACCGCAGAAGGAGCAGAAGTAATTATTCCAAATGGCGATATTTTATCTCACAATATTGTGAACTGGACGCTTAGTAATAATTATATAAGGGTAGAACTTACCTTCACCATTGATCAGTTATTTACTGATGATATAACCGCCCCGGTTAAAGAAGTGATTGAAGCAGTGCCGGGAGTATTGGCGCAAAAAGCCCCGGAAATATTAATTCGCGCAGTGGCATCTAAATCAGTGGAAATGAAAATTTATTTCTGGTGTAAAGACGTAAGTAAAATGGAGGAAGTGCGCAGCGATGTATATGCCGCAGTCTACAAATATCTTAAGAGCCGAAATCTTTACGCAGAGTGATTATCAAGAAATAATTCTAAATGTGATGTTGATCCTATAAACTATGAACAAATCAGCCTTTGGGCATCACAAAAATTCTTTATTAAAGCCCTTGCCTGTAAAGGCTTTCAGGTAATCGCACCTTGTTTTAACATGCTGAATTCTTATTGTATTTGTCTTGAGAAGCCACTATTGCGCTCATATATTTGCATTGAAAATTTTGTTTTATATCGTATAATAAGTTCATTAAATCCCTATTAAAACTTGCAAAGACTTGTGGCAGCGACTACAGGTCTTTTGCTTTTTATTTAAATAATAATAATGATGTTTATTAATAATAAATTATTTTAATGCTTTCCAAAAAAAGAAGCCCTCCTGTAGAAACAGGACGGCCTTTACGATTGCTTGATATGAGACTCTTTAATATTTTAAGTAGTGCAGATTTGGCTTATGAAAAGAGTTATTAAAATTACATTAAGTCTGTTCTTCCTTTTTAATCACTTTCCTTACACAAATGTAGACAGTCATCTTTTTATTAACCAATCAACTTATGCTGTATAATATTACCGCCGAACAGATTGCGTATCTTACATCGCTTTGCTATATTGTGTTTCAGGATAAATATTAAATGATGGCCAACCTTTTTTCCGATACATTATTTCAATTAGTTCATTCACTTGAAAAGTCTGAGAAAAGGCATTTTAAGCTATATATAAAAAGAAGCTCTGCAAAAGAAGACCTTAAGATCATCCGCCTTTTTGATGCAATAGATAAGCTGACAGATTACGATGAAAAGCAGCTTCTGAAATCTCTCAGCGATATAACCAAGCCTCAATTATCTAATTTAAAAACTCATTTATATAAGCAGTTGCTTGCAAGCCTTCGCCTGCTAAGAACCAATGATAATATAGACCTCAAGCTAAGTGAGCATCTTGATAATGCACGCTTGTTGTACAACAAAGGCTTAAAAATTCAAAGCCTTCACATTCTTGAGAAAGCCAAAGAGCTTGCAAAATCAAATCAAAAAATGAACTTTTTGGTACAGGTATTTTCTTTAGAAAAAAAGATAGAAACGCTGCATATTACCAGGAGTTCTTTGGAAAAAACACAGGTGCTGGCCGAAGAAGCTTTGTACATAAGCGGGCATATAGACAGGGTTACAAGGCTTTCTAATCTGGCGTTGCTTTTATACAGGTGGTATGTTCAAAACGGACATGCAAGAAATGAAAAGGATGAAGCAGGTATACGTCAGTTCTTTAAAGAATCTATACCGGAGGATTTTGAAGTTATAGATGATTTTTATGAAAAATTATATCTCTACCAAAGTTATTGCTGGTATGCTTTTATACGCCAGGATTTTTTAATGTATTACAGATACAGCCAAAAATGGATCAACCTTTTTGCTGATGAGCCGAACATGATATCGGTGGAAACAGGGCATTACATAAAAGGCATGCATAACCTGTTGAACGCTCACTTTGATCTTCGCAATTTTAAAGGTTTCGACAGAACGCTTAAGGAGTTTGAAGCCTATGCAAAAACGCCACTTGCCAATCAGCACGACAATTTTCGTACACATACCTCCATTTATATAAACAGTGCACGGCTTAATAAATATTTAATGAATGGCAACTTTGCCGAAGGCCTGCTTATTGTGCCGGAAATAGTGGAAAAGCTGCGCGAATATTCTTTGTTTGTGGATAACCATCGCATACTTGTTTTTAATTATAAGATAGCAACTTTGTACTTCGGCGCTAATGATTTTAATACTGCTATAGATTTTTTATATAAAATAATAAATGAAGCGCAGACTGGCTTGCGAAACGACCTGCAGTGTTATGCGCGGCTTATGCACCTATTATGTCACTACGAGCTGGGTAACGAAGAGATACTGGAATCGTTAATAAAATCGGTGTACCGGTATTTCGCCCGCATGAAAAATTTAACTGTGGTAGAAGAACAAATATTTTCATTTTTAAGACATTCCACAAAGGTGCGCGCTAAAGAGCTAAAGCCGGAACTGAAGCAGTTCCTCGAAAAAATAAAGCATTTGGAAAAGAATCGTTTTGAAACCAGGTCTTTTGCTTATCTGGATATTATTTCCTGGGTAGAAAGTAAAGTGTATGATAAATCAATGAGCGAAGTGATCAAAGAAAAAAGCCTGAAAAGCCGCCACCGGCTTACATAAAAAACGGGTTATTATTATAAATACTTTAGAATAAAAATCCTGCTGGCTAACTTTATTCTTCTTACAAAATTTTATGATGTACACTAAAGAGCAAACCAAACAGCTACAGGCATTAACAAAAGAATTATTTAAAAAAGATGCAGCTATCAGTGAGCTCAGGGATGTATTGAGGTTTCACGAATACAGATATTATATTTTAAATGATCCGCTTATCAGCGATGCTGAGTATGATACATTATATAAAAAGTTAGAAAATAAAGAAAAAGAAAATCCGTCATTGATAAGTGCGGATTCGCCCACACAAAGAGTAGGCAATACTCTTAACAAAGAATTTAAAACTGTGCCTCACCTGGTGCCGATGCTGAGCCTTGAAAATAGTTATAACCAGCAAGACCTTATTGATTGGGATAAAAGAGTGAAAGGCCTTGTGGGTATTCATGAAATTATGTACAGTGCAGAGCCAAAGTTTGACGGGGCAAGCATTTCATTGATCTATGAAAATGATATGTTTGTGCGCGGCGCCACCCGCGGAGACGGCATTGCAGGCGATGATATAACGCTCAACATAAAACAAATTGGCTCTGTTCCTTTGTCAGCAAAGTTTTCCGCTTATGGCATTGAGAAGATAGAAATTCGGGGAGAAGTGTTGATGACCAAAGAAAGTTTCAGGCAATATAATGAGATGCTTGCCGAAGACGGCCAGCCGCCGCTTGCCAACCCGCGCAATGCTGCAGCAGGCTCGCTTCGCATGAAAGACCCGGCAGCAGTAAAAAAAAGAAAACTGGAAGCAGTGCTGTATCATATAAGCTATATAAAGCTTAAGGAAGATGCAAAGGCAAAGCATACTTCTCTATTAAATACACATGCAGGATGCCTGCAAATGCTTGCTGCGCTTGGCTTTAAAACTCCTGCACCAAATCAAGAAACATTCACGGACATTACAAAGGTTATTCAATTTTGTAAAGAAGCCGAAAGCAAAAGAGACGAGCTGCCTTATGAAATAGATGGTATAGTGATAAAAGTAAATGATGTAGAGCTGCAGCAACAAACAGGCAGCACTTCTCACCACCCGCGGTGGGCTATAGCTTATAAGTTTAAAGCAAGGCAGGCTACATCAAAGCTTTTAAAAGTAGATTTCCAGGTAGGTCGCACCGGCTCAGTTACTCCGGTCGCTAAAATAGAACCCGTTTTTATTGGGGGTGTAACCGTTTCCTCTATATCACTTTTTAATGCAGATGTTATTGAGGAAAAAGATCTTCGAATAGGAGATAACGTTATTGTAGAGCGGGCAGGAGATGTGATCCCTTACATTGTAAAGCCGCTCGCCGAAATAAGAACAGGCCAGGAAAAAAAGATCATTTTTCCAACGCGCTGCCCCGTATGCAATGACGAGCTGGTAAAGCCCGATGAAGAAGCTGTATGGCGCTGCGTAAACATAAATTGCGAAGCGCAGGTGGTGGAGCGCATCATTCATTTTGTGAGTAAAGATGCAATGGATATAAGAAGCCTTGGTGAGGCAAATATTCGCAAGTTTTATGCATTGGGTTTATTAAAAAATATTTCAGAAATATATTCCATCAACTTTAAAGCAGTGGCAGAGTTAGAAGGTTTTGGGCAAAGATCTATTGATAATCTGGCAACGGCAATTGAAAGCTCCAAGCAGCAAAGCCTTAACAGGCTTATATTTGGGCTTGGCATCCGGTATGTAGGTGAGGCAACAGCAAAGACATTGGCAAAAAGCGTAGATACTATTTTTGATCTCCAAAATTTCTCTCTTGAAGATTTGCAGCAGCTTAAAGATATAGGTAATAAAGTGGGCGAAAGCATCTACGAATTTTTTCATAACGATGATAATGTTGCTATGCTTAACACACTAAAACGTATTGGCATAAATATGAAAGGCAATAAAGCCGAAAGCAAAACCGGCAAGCTTACAGGCAAAACATTTTTATTTACCGGCACCTTACCCACATTAAAAAGAAACGATGCAGAAAGACTTGCAGAAGAAAACGGAGGGAGGTTATTATCGGGAGTAAGTAATAAGCTTGATTACCTGGTTGCAGGCGAAGCAGCAGGCAGCAAACTTGAAAAAGCAGGGAAAATAAAATCGGTGAAAGTCATAAGCGAAGACGATTTTTTAAAGATGGTACAATTATAGTTTTGTAATTTTAATTAAACCTTAGCTATGATAAAAAAAATTGGTGGTGAGCAGTGGAAGCAGCTTCAGTTTAGAGGAAGCAAGAGCCTGAATAAAAAATATGCAATGTCATCACTGGGGCGGGCAGCAAGCTATTACAACGATATATTTGAAGACGGAAAGATATTGAACGGCTCTATAACAACAGGATATAGAACATTAAATCTACATGCCGATGGCGCCAATTATACCATGTATTTTCATCGGGAAATAGCAAGGCTTTTTCTTACAAGGCCTTCGCAAAGAGAAAAATATGTTATTCACCTTAACTATAATAAAACAGATAATAGCATTAAAAATTTACAATGGGCCTCACAGTTCGACCTCGGCAGGCATCATAAAACCAGCCCTGTTGTAGGTGATAATAAAAAGACACGCAAAGTAAGATCTGTAGGGTTGAAGCTTTCTATTCCTCAGGTAAAGGCCCTGAAAACAGCCATAGAAAGTCCTGTACGAAAACTTACGTACAAACAGCTTGCTGAAAAGTATAATATAAGCCTGATGACTATTTACAGAATAAAAAGCGGAGAAAGCTGGGGAGCATTATAAGCTTTTATAAAAAAACATTTCGTTTATACATGCTGCAAAAGGCTTCATTAAATTTTCTAAAAAACCTCAAGGCAAATAATAACAAGCTTTGGTTTGATGCGCATAAACAAAATTATCTTGCAACCAAAGAAGACTTTGAAAATTTTGTTCAGCAGCTACTTGCTTCTTTTTCATCTTTTGATAACAGCCTGAAAGAATTAGCTCCTAAGCATTGCACTTTCCGCATCAACCGCGATATAAGATTTTCAAAAGATAAGACTCCTTACAAAGCCAATATGGGAGCGTCTTTTGCAAGAGGCGGCAAAAAATCATTATTCGCCGGTTACTACTTTCACATGGAGCCCGGGGGCAAAAGCTTTGCCGGCGGCGGATTATGGATGCCACAGGCGCCTGAATTAAAAAAGCTGAGGCAAGAGATAGATTATTGTTTCGCCGATTTTAAAAAGTTAACTGCATCACCAGCTTTTAAAAAGCAATACTCCTCTGGCTTAGAAATGAATAAAGACAATACGCTTGTAAACATTCCTAAAGGTTATGAAAAAGATAATCCGGCAGCAGATTTTTTAAAATTAAAAAGTTTTGTTGCGGTTAAAACGCTTACTGATAGCCAGCTTACAAGCGCTTCCCTGCTTACTGATGTTGTTGAAGCTTTCAAAGCATTGATGCCATTGATACAATTTATGAACAGGGCAATAGAATAGATTTTCTGTAAAAATTTATTTAAATAAAATGGCCAGCGATTAAAATCACCGGCCTTGTTTACCTCTCTGAAACCACAAGAAAAAATTCAAATAGTATTTTATAATTTATTTATAAAAAGCAACGGATCTTAATTAGTATATCCGGTTACTCGATGGTTATTCGTTTGAATAGTAGAAATATTTAATGCTAAAATACCGATATTGTTGGAAACGTATGGCCAATTAAGGAATAGCTTTTTTTAATTCCTGCTGCGCCAGATCTTCTATCTTTTTTATTTTATAATTATACCATTTTTTAGGCGCAGCCCTTTTCATTAATGTATCAATGCTTCTCATTCCGAACAAATTCCACACACCATTCATCTTGCCTGAAAGTGAGGACTGAAGCGCTCTCAGGCTCATAGCAAAGCCACTGTCAATATACTCCATGTGGTGCCAGAAGCCAGCTGGCATGAACAATGTATCACCATGATCTAAAATAACTTCATAGCCTTTTGCATATTTAAGTGCGGGAAATTTTTTATAATCGGGATTGCCTGAATTTTGATCATAGTTTGAAAAATCAGCAAGGCTTAATACTTCAAAAGGTTTTCTGTAAAGTTTGTGCTGCTCTTCATGTTTAAACAGTAATACTTTTTTTCTTCCAGCAAATTGTGTATGGAGAATATGAGAAACATCTATATCGAAGTGCATGTGAGTGATAGATGTCTGGCCACCGGTAAATAGCATCGGATATTTTTTTACATAACCTTTCATCAGGTCTTCAGGCCATGTGAAATCTTTTATCAGTTCAGGCGCATGATCAAAAATGTTGAACAAGAAAATGCGCCATCCTGCCGGGCCCTGTTTTATCATGTCCACATATTCACCAAATGTTTTATAATCATCTGCAGTATTTATAGGTGTGTAGGCATCGCTCTTTACGTTATTATACAAAGCCACTTTTTGATCGCCCACAATTTGTTTAAAATAATCCCATGTCCATTTATGGTAAGCGGGCCATTGCCTGGCAAGGCCTTTAATTATCAAGGGCTCTTTAGGCGTATAATAATTTCTTTTAAAATCTTCCGGAGATATTGACTCCACAGTATCTACAGCCTTTAGTATCATTTTTATTTTTTGTTTTGCAAAATTAAATATTCTTATTTCTTATTAATCATTGAAATAATATTCATCACATAATATTTTGTAATTAAGAAGGGCAAGACTTAATAAAAAAACTAATAAGCGTTAGTTTTGATAACCAATTTATAAAACCTTGGCAAAAATATTTCCTTTAAAAGACGGAACAAAAAAAGATGTAATAACAAAGAAGGCTGCTGCGTTGTTCCGGCAAAAAGGTTTTCACTCAACCTCTATGCGAAGCATAGCAGAAGCAATAGGTATAGAAGCTCCGAGCCTTTATAATTATATCACATCAAAAAATGAAATATTAAAAGATATATGCTTTTATGTTGCAGATCAGTTCAATGCACAGTTGGAAAAAATTGAGGCAGATAAAGGAAATTCCATTACCAAAATTGAAGAAATAATTCGCTTTCATATATCTATAACGATACATGATTTTGAAAGAATATATATATCCAATCACGAATGGAAACATCTTTCAAATCCATTTTTGAATGAGTATAAAAGCCTTAGAAGAAGCTATCAGCAAAGGTTTGCAGCTATTGTTCAAAAAGGTATTAACAAAAAAGAAATAAGAAATATTGATGCAGACCTTGCGGTATTAACTATTCTGTCTTCAATAAACGGTATAGAAGCCTGGCAGAAATCCGGTAAAAAGATTGATAAGAAAATAGCAGAGAAAAATTTAGTAACTATTTTAATTGAAGGACTAAGAAAAAATTAATTGCATGGCTTTACATTTTCACAAGCTAACGGTTAAGGACATACGAAAAGAAACAGCCGACTGTGTTTCTATTGCATTCGACATTCCTTTAGCGCTGGTAAATGATTTTATTTTTAAGCAAGGGCAAAACATAACAATAAAGAAAATTATTGATGGTGAAGAAATAAGAAGGTCTTATTCCATTTGCAGCAGCCCGCTCGAAAATGAATTGAGGATTGCTGTTAAAAAAGTTGTGAATGGTGCTTTCTCTGTTTTTGCCAATGAAAAGCTTCTTGCCGGAGATGTTCTTGAAGTTTTGCCTCCTTCCGGATCTTTCTTTACTGAAGTGAACAGTTTGAATAAAAAGAACTATCTATTTTTTGCTGCCGGCAGCGGTATTACGCCGGTAATTTCTTTAATAAAAACAATATTGCAAACCGAGCCTGAAAGCACCGCCACGCTTGTATTTGGCAATAAAAATATTTCATCAATAATCTTTAAAGAAGAAATAGAATCTTTAAAAGATAAATACCTTAAGCGCTTTATAACTCATCACATACTTAGCAGCGAGCGCACAGATGCTGATATTAATTTCGGCAGAATAGATGCTGATAAATGCTTACAGCTTTCAAGGTTTATAAATTTTAAAGATGCTGATGAGCTTTTTATTTGCGGACCAGAGCAAATGATTTTTTGCGTTAATGATTTTTTAATACATAATAAAATACAAAAAAGTAAAATACATTTTGAACTATTCACAACGCCTAAAAGAAAAGTAAACAATGTTTCGTTTGAAAAGCGTACGGAAAACAAAGGAAGTGATGTAACTGTAAAAGTGGACGGGCACAGCTTCAGCTTTACACTGGATTATAACAGCAGCAACATTTTAGATGCAGCCCTGGCGCAGGGCGCAGACCTTCCTTTTTCCTGCAAAGGTGGCGTGTGTACCACCTGTAAGGCACGGCTTATAAAAGGCAAAGTGGAAATGGAAGTAAATTATGGGCTGGAGCCTGATGAAGTAGAGAATGGCTTTATATTAACCTGCCAGTCTCATCCCCAAAGCCAAACTGTAGTAGTTGATTTTGATGCTAAGTAAGAGTATAAAAAACTAACAAGCGTTAGTTTTTTACGTGAGCAGTTTGTAACTTTATAAAACAATTTGTTTAATATGGAAGAAGCTGAATTGCAAAAAAATTTTGATAAAAAAATTAAAGAAGAAATTAAAATTGAGCCGAAAGACTGGATGCCGGATAATTACCGTAAAACTTTGATAAGACAGATAAGTCAACATGCACACAGCGAAATTGTTGGCATGTTGCCGGAAGCAAACTGGATAACACGTGCACCATCTTTACGGCGTAAAGTAACCTTGCTTGCAAAGGTGCAGGATGAGGCTGGGCACGGCTTGTACCTGTATTCTGCAGCTGAAACTATGGGTATCACAAGAGATGAAATGGTCGATCAGCTATTAACAGGAAAAGCAAAATATTCTTCTATTTTTAATTACCCAACATTAACATGGGCCGATATTGGCTCTATCGGATGGCTTGTTGATGGAGCGGCCATTATGAACCAGGTTCCTTTGTGCCGTGCATCTTACGGGCCGTATGCCCGATCAATGGTAAGAATATGTAAAGAAGAAAGCTTTCATCAAAGACAAGGCTTCGAAATTTTATTGACACTTTGCAAAGGAAGCAGTGAACAAAAAGAAATGGCGCAGGATGCACTTAACAGGTGGTGGTGGCCAAGCCTTATGATGTTTGGCCCAAATGACGACGCATCGCCACACACTAAGCAAAGCATGAACTGGAAAATAAAAAGATTTACTAACGATGAGCTTCGGCAAAAGTTTGTTGACGTTTGTGCTGAGCAGGCAAAAGTTTTAGAATTAAAAATACCTGACGAAGATTTAAAATGGAATGAAGAAAAACAGCATTATGATTTTGGCAAAATAAACTGGGATGAATTTTATAATGTATTAAAAGGAAACGGACCATGTAATAAACAGCGCCTCGCAGACAGAGTACAGGCGCATGAAGATGGTGCCTGGGTAAGAAAGGCGGCTTTGGCTCATGCACAGAAAAGAGAGACTTATAATAAAGTTGCTTAGAACAAAAAAGCTTAATTAATTAAACAGTAGTTAAAAAATGCTAACAGAACCTCTTTGGGAGATATTTATAAGAAGCAGGCAGGGACTGGATCACAAGCATGTCGGCAGCCTTCATGCAGCAGATGCGCAAACAGCAATTGAAAATGCCAGGGATGTTTATACAAGGAGAATGGAAGGTGTAAGCATCTGGGTGGTTCAATCAAAAGATATACAATCATCCAGCCCCGATGAGGCTGCAAGTTTGTATGATCCTGCCAATGATAAAATTTATCGTTATCCTACTTTTTATGAGTTGCCGGAAGAGTTGAAGCACATATAATTGTTTAACAAATTCAATATTTATCTTAAACAAATTGAATTCATAATTAGTATTAAATATTATTTAATTGGTAACAGATTTCTTATTTAACTATACGCTGCACCTTGCTGACAGCTCATTGATAATGGGGCATCGCTTAAGCGAATGGACAGGCCACGGCCCAATGCTGGAGCAGGATATAGCGATAAGTAATATTGCCCTGGATCTCATTGGCCAGTCAAGAAATTTTTATCAATATGCTGCAACAATGAGAGAAAACACCACTGAAGATACCTTGGCTTATTTAAGAGATTCAAGAGACTTTAGAAACTTGTTGCTTGTCGAGCTACCAAATGGAGATTGGGCTAAAACAATACTTAAGTTATTTTTTTTCAATACTTACCAGTTTTATTTTTATCAGCAACTAAAAAATTGTGCAGATCCGCAACTCGCTGCGATTGCAGAAAAATCTTTAAAGGAAACTACTTATCACTTGCGGTGGAGCAGCGAATGGGTAATAAGATTGGGCGATGGTACAGAAGAAAGCAATAAAAGATTGCGCACAGCTCTTGAGGATGTATGGCCTTATACCGACGAAATGTTTCAGCCTGCTGCTTATGAAACAGAGTTTAAAAGCGCTTACACGAGCATAACCAATAATGGCTTACAGAAAGATTGGAATAAGAAAGTAAATGACATTTTTATTAAGTCATCTTTACTTTATCCCGATGAAGAAAAAGTTTGGATGCACACAGGAGGCAAGAATGGTATACACACAGAACATCTTGGCTATCTGCTTGCCGAAATGCAATATTTACAAAGAGCTTATCCTGGTTGCGAATGGTAATTACTACAAAACAAAATATATTATCAATTCTTGAAACCGTTGCTGATCCTGAGATTCCGGTGCTTTCGATCATTGATCTGGGCATTTTACGAGATATAAAACTGAATGATGATACTATTGAAATTTTTATAACACCAACCTATAGCGGTTGCCCGGCTATGGATGTAATTTCAATGAACATAAGATTTGCGCTTTTGCAAAATGGATTTAAAAACATAACAATCCGTCAACAACTTGCGCCTGCATGGACAACAGATTGGATGACGAATGAAGGCAAAGAAAAACTAAAAGCTTATGGAATTGCACCTCCTGTCGGTAACAATTTTTCAAAGCAGCACATGGAAAGCCTGGTTATTAATTGTCCCAATTGCCATTCTTCAAACACAAGTATCATTAGTGAATTTGGATCAACATCTTGTAAAGCTTTATGTAAGTGTAATGATTGTTTAGAGCCCTTCGACTATTTTAAATGTCATTAGTGCTCTGTACCTTTCAAAAAGATTTACTTTCCCTGGAGACAAATCAAAAGAAAAATAAATAATTTTCAAAGGAAAGAGCTAAGTCTTCACCTAAAACTTTTACTAATTAATCCGGAGCATTATAACTTTTTAATATGTCTTACATTTTTTTTGCCATACAAAATTTCATTGCAACCATAACATTAAACAGACCCGAAAAATTTAATGCATTCAACAGAGATATGAGCCTTCAATTACAGGAGAAGCTGGAGGAGTGCTCAGAAAATAATGATGTTAGGATTATTATTATAACCGGTATGGGTAAAGCATTTTCATCAGGGCAAGATATTCACGAGATCATTAATGCTGAAAAGCCAGGGATACAAAATGCAATTAAAGAACAGTATAATCCTCTTATACAAAAAATAAGAAATATAAATAAGCCTGTTATTGCAGCCGTAAACGGGGTAGCTGCGGGCGCTGGCGCAAACATAGCCTTGTGTTGCGACATAGTGGTAGCTGCGCATTCAGCAGTGTTCGTGCAGGCTTTTGGCAAAATAGGATTGATACCGGATTGCGGAGGTACTTACTTTTTGCCAAGATTGATCGGGATGCAAAAAGCAACTGCTTTAATGATGCTGGGCGATAGTATAAGTGCTGAAGAAGCAGAAAAAATCGGAATGATCTATAAATGTTTTGCTGATGCAGATTTTATTGAAGAGGTGAATAAAATCGCTTTACGGCTTTCGAAGCTCGCGCCAAAAGCATTAGCTTATACAAAAAATGCCCTGAATAAATCATTGCATCAAAGTATGGAAATGCAATTGCAAACAGAAGATGAACTTCAGCAGAAAGCCGCCGCTACAAACGATTTCAAAGAAGGCATTACAGCTTTTATGGAAAAAAGAAAACCTGAATTCACGGGCGAATAATGTTAAGACATAAAAGTTATTACTATTTATCATAAATGAAATGACAGCAAAAGATGAAGCCGTAAATAAAGCAGTTTCTGCTATGATGCAGCAAGATAAATTCAGCCAATGGCTTGGCATCAGCATTATAGAAATTAAAGAAGGATGCAGTAAAATAAAACTGACGGTAAGAAATGAAATGATGAACGGACTCGGCGTAATTCACGGTGGCATTGCATTTTCTCTTGCTGACAGTGCGTTTGCTTTCGCCTGCAATAATCGTAATACGCTTTCCCTGGCTTTAGATACCTCTATAAATTTTTTAAAACCTGTTCATACAAATGACGTGCTTATTGCTGAAGCAAAAGAAATCCATAATGGAAGATCCACAGGGCTTTACGAGGTCACAATCACCAATCAAAACCTTCATATCGTTGCCATTTTTAAAGGAACTTGCTTTCGCACGCAAAGACGTGTTGTGTAACTGTTACCTTACAAACGAATTTTACTGATGCAGCTTAGTTTATTCTTGATCTATTTCAATTGATCATAGATTCATTGCTTCCTTCCAATAAGCATTGATCAGAAAATAAATGCATTAGCATAAGTAAAATTATCTTAAAGAAACTTTGCGACCTTTGCTGCAATGGAGAAAACAAACTTTATAGATTATATAAGAGTCTTCTGCAAAAGCGGCCACGGAGGCGCAGGCAGCAGGCATTTCATGCGCAATAAACTTACAGCATTTGGCGGTCCGGATGGCGGTGATGGCGGCAGAGGCGCTCACATTATTTTAAAAGGCAATAAAAATTTATGGACATTATTGCATCTCCGATATTTTAAAAATGTGCTTGCCGAGGACGGAGAAAACGGAAGTAAAAACAATTCAACCGGGCGTGATGGTAAAGATATTATTATTGAAGTGCCACTCGGAACAATTGCAAAAGATGAAGAAACAAATAAAATATATGCTGAAATACTGGAAGATGGCCAGGAAATTATTTTAATGAAAGGCGGCCGGGGCGGCCTTGGCAATTCTCATTTTGCAACACCCACCAACCAGGCGCCGCAACATGCGCAGCCTGGCGAAGATGGCGAAGAGCGGTGGATGATTTTGGAGCTGAAAGTGCTTGCTGATGTAGGTTTGGTAGGTTTTCCCAATGCCGGTAAATCAACTTTGCTGTCAGTGATGACTGCCGCAAAACCAAAGATCGCAGATTATGCTTTCACTACTTTGACACCCCAGCTTGGCATGGTAGAATATCGCGATCATAAAAGCTTTTGCATAGCCGATCTGCCGGGGATTATTGAAGGCGCTGCTGAAGGCAAAGGACTTGGGTTTAGATTTTTAAGACACATAGAACGTAACCCGGTTTTACTTTTTATGATACCAGCAGATAGCGCCAACCATCGCGAAGAGTTTGAAATTTTAAAAAATGAATTAAGAGAATATAACCCTGAATTACTTGATAAAAAATTTATAATTGCCATAAGCAAGTGCGACATGCTTGATGATGAATTGAAAGAAGCAATTGCAAAAGAGCTTCCTAAAGATATTCCTAACATTTTTATTTCGTCTGTTACTAATTATGGCCTGGTGCAATTGAAAGATTTGTTATGGAATAATTTGAACTGATAAAGCCTGGAAAAAAGATGATTTATGATGCAGAATATTTTATTTTTTATCAACCCTATATCGGGCACACGAAGCAAAGCGCATCTCGAAAGAAGCATAATAAAAAAATGTTTAGCGCATACAATAAAGTTCGAAATATTACCAACGATTGCTGATGGTGATTATTCTTTTTTACAAAAAAAAATAAAGGAAGATAAAATAACAGATGTGGTGATATGCGGTGGTGACGGCACTTTAAGCCCTGTTATATCTTTTTTATTGCATTCTAAAATCAACATAGGCATTGTGCCAATGGGCTCTGGCAACGGGCTTGCCTTTACTGCTAAAATTCCCCACACTGTTGATAAAGCGCTCGATATAATTATTAAAGGCAAAACGAAACTTGCTGACACATTTTTAATAAATAAAAAGCTAAGCTGTATGCTGTGCGGCATCGGGCTGGATGCGCAGGTAGCTTATGATTTTGCAAAGCAAAAAAAAAGAGGACTGGTCACTTATATTAAACAAACGTTTAAAAATTTCTTATCAGCAAAGCCATATCATTTTGAAATAAGAACAAAAGAGGTAACATTTAAGGTAGAGGCTTTTTTTATCTCAATAGCTAACAGTAATCAGTTTGGTAATAATTTTACTATTGCGCCGAAAGCCAGTATCAGCGATGGTTTGCTTGATATAGTTATTGTAAAAAAGATGAGCAAGCTTCTGATGGTATTATCTGTGCTTAAGCAAATGAAAGCAGGAAAAATTGCAGAGCTTACAAAAGATATTTATAAAAAAGATGTTACCTATTTTCAAACAGATGCACTTGAAATAACCAACAGTGGCAAAGCGCCTTTACATATTGATGGCGACCATTCAATAAGCGATACAAAATTTTTTATACAGGTAATGCCCGCAGCCTTTAAACTTATTGTGCCTTAATATTCATATATCTTTTCACTTCTTCAAAAGCATCCTGGTTATTCTTTCTTTTAGCAGATGCAATCACTTCTTTTTTTTCTGTTGCGGTTAAATGGAAATTCAGCGTAGCGCCCAGCTCTTCTTTTTCAGGAATATACATAAAGGCAACGCGGCGAAAAGTGCTGTCAGTCTTTTGAGAGTAGGTTATTTCATCATCCTGAAAATAATCCTGCAGGCGAAACCAGTTTACCTGCAGCATGGAAAAAGGCTTTGTAAAAATGCTCATAATTCCTTCGCCTTTATACGGCGTTGCCCAGCTTCCTTTTTGCATAGAGCGTATTTGAATTATTAGTACACCACGTGTATTTTCTTTTATCCAATTTTTAAAAGTGTTCAGGAAACGCAACGTGGTTTCCTGTCCGTAATTATCCCGAAGGCCGGCGTCCATTACGTCTATCACCGGGTCTGAAGGCAGCCACACGCTTGGAAGTATGTAGGGATAAGTTGCATTCATTCGTAAAGCCGTAAGCAGTCTCAGATGCATAGGGTTTTCATTTTTAAACATAGCCGCAAAGTCAATGGCATCGGGCCCGCTCATTGATGATGCGCTGTCAGTAAATTCAGGCTGCATCATAAAACTTACCGGCTGTGTTGATATTACCATCTTTTTAAGATCTCTTGTAATTACGGAATTTAATATCATTAAAGGCACCGCTGCATTACTTTCATCGTCTTTATAAAAGCCTATATTTTTATCAAGAACATGGTGTGTATTTTCATTTAATTTTTCTTCAAACGCATAGCCACGGTCTTTCACATAGCGATAAGGGCTATCAGAAAATTTTTGCGCGGGCGATAAAAGATCTCTTGCGATCATTGAAGAAAAAACAGGGTTCAGCAGGTCTTTTGAAATATCATTGATATACTTTTTATTTTCCAGGTTTTTTATGGCGCCAATATCCCGCAACCTTGATAGCTCACGAAAGTAAGCAGCAGCAAGCATTCCGCCGGATGCGCCGCTTATCATGAAAGTTTTTTTCATTATAGTTCCATGCGTAACACTGTCAAGCTGCTGCAGCACATTCATTGCGAATGTGGCGCTCCGCACGCCGCCACCACTGAAATTTAAAACAATCATTAATGGCTTAGCCTCATCCTGCTTTGCCTTCCATTTATTTAGAATACTGATCATATTATTTTTATCAGCTGCTACTTTTTCGGGCGTGTTCAATGCTTTAAGAGATTGCAATGTATAAGCAGGCCTTATCGTATTGCCATAATTAAGGCCAAATGCTTTATTGCGCGGATCAATGATGTTGTATTTATATAAAAAATTGAGAACAATAAACATGAAAATCAAAAACAGCATGCTCCAGCTTCGCAAAAAATAAGAAACAGCGCCAATGAATGCTACCAGCAACGCAAAGAACACCAGGATGCTTGCTGAGGCAGGAACCTGGAAGATTTTATGATCCAGAAAAAAACCTGTTATGATCATAAAAATAAAAGCCAGCAGGATAGTAATGATTGCAGAAAGATGGTGCCGCTTAAAAATGGAATCTAAAAAATCCTGGCTGTAATGCGCCACATTTCGCGCTTTACGAAACCTGAACTTTGTGGTTAAATAATATCCTACCGGCAATCCAAAGTTTTTTTCAGCATACGCCTGTTCATCTGTTCCTGTTAAAGTATCATCATCAAACTTTTTGTAGTCGGGCTCAAATGTTCGCACTATGCGCCTGTCTGCAGTAAAAAAGTATGCAAAGGAAATTATTAATACCAGTAACAAACCGCCGATAAATCCTGCGGCTATAGCAATAAATTCTATAGAAGAAATAAGTTCTTTATGTGTATCAAAAAAAAATGCTTCAAAGAAATATACTATTAAAAAAGATGCCGGAATAACTGAGTTGTTCAGGCAGTATTTTAAAAAAGGCTTTCGGTTGGTAGCCAAAAAGCGAAACCTCATGCTATGCAAAATGAATGTGGTAATGTTCCAGCTCATAATAAATATACCGGTTGCAAAGCCTGTGATGGCGCCACTTGCAGCATTTACGCTGCCAAGATATTCAGGAGAAAGAAACAAGGCGTTAGCTCCAAAAATGGTCATGAAGTTGCCCGTGACAGCGAAAAAAAGCACGAACCAGAAAATGAGAAGTACCTGGAACTTCCTGAAATGCAACAACAGCAATTGTATGGGAAATGAATAATAAAAATTTTTTACAAATGCTTTCATAAAACTTTGTCAGCCATTACTGCCGCGCATCTTTTGCGGCTTTAACCTTATAATGTAGAGCATAAACGTGATGGATATTAAAAATAAAATTGCCACTAACTGATGAGCAACGCCAAACCACACCAGGTTATTGCCGTAAGGCGAATTTATTACTGTAAGAATACCTAATATAACCTGCACGGTAACCAACAGCAGAGGAATAGATCTCGTTCTTTTGAAAAGCTTACTACCATTGGTTTTCAATGCGGCAACATACCAGAACATCATAGCTATAAAAAGTGTATAAGCAAGCCCGCGGTGAATGAATTGAACAGTAATTTTATTATCAAGAAAATTTTTATAAACAGGTGATAGATAAATTAAATCTGCGGGCACCCATTGTCCGTTTATCGTGGGCCAGGTAGGTGCGGCACTTGCTGCGTGCAGGCCAGCCATAAAAGCGCCATAAATTAACTGAAAGAAAAGAATACAGAAAATAAGGGTGGTCATTTTTTTCAGGTATGGACTAACCGTTATCTCGTAGTTGCTAACAGACAGTATGCACGAAAACCATAAGGTGTAACAAAGTAATACCAGCGCTGCCATAAAATGAGTGGCGAGCTGTATGTGGCCTACAAATAACCTCTCCGGCACAAGTCCGCTTTTTACCATTAGCCAGCCGATAGCGCCCTGCAACATGCCCAGCAAAAACAAAATAATAAAAGGTATGATCATGCTTTGCCGGAACTGTCGTGTAATAAGAAAATAAAAAAATCCGATGAGAAATACAAAACCTAAAAGCCTTGCCCACGTGCGGTGAAGCCATTCCCAAAAAAAAATAAATTTAAAATCATGCAGTGTAAAGTTTCTGTTGAGGTAGCGAAACTGATCTGTCATTTTATATTTATCGAATTCCGCCATCCATTGCTGGTAATTTAATGGGGGCAAGGCGCCTGTAACAGGATTCCATTCTGTAATACTGAGCCCCGATTCGGTAAGTCTTGTAATGCCTCCGAGCAGTATCTGCACTACCAACATTATTACGCCAAGCTGTAGCCATCGGGCTACATTTTTATTGGATCCATTTGGCAAAGATGACGGCATTATTTTTTATTGCACGCAAAGATAATTGTGTAAAATCTCAATAAAGAAATCAACATATAAATAAGATAATGTTGAAAAAAATTATCGGCTTGTTACTTTTTTCGTTTTTATTTTTGAATGATAAATTTTGCTTCTTCCATTTTTCCATAATAAATTTTCAGAAGCCGGCCTTGATGAGGCGGGCCGCGGATGCTTTGCTGGTCCTGTGTTTGCAGCGGCTGTTATTTTACCAAAAGAATTTTACCATCCTTTACTGAACGATTCAAAGCAGCTTACAAAAGAAGAACGCGATCATTTACGCCCGGTGATTGAAAAAGAAAGCATTTCCTATTCTGTGGCCAGCGTGAATAATAATGAAATAGACCGCATCAATATTTTACAAGCATCTTTCAAGGCCATGCATATTGCATTAAACAAGCTGCAAACCAGGCCCGATATACTGCTCGTGGATGGTAACCGATTTAAGCCTTATAAAAAAATAAAGCATCATTGTATTATAAAAGGCGATGGAATATACACATCTATTGCTGCTGCAAGTGTGCTCGCAAAAACCTACCGGGATGAGCACATGACACACCTGCATATAAAGCATGAAGTGTATTGCTGGCATAATAATAAGGGATATGGCACACCGGAACACAGAAGCGCAATCAAGGAGCATGGCTTGTGCAAATACCATCGAAAAAGCTTTAACATTCATGCAGCGCAGCCTATAAATAATGTGGAGGAGATGGACTGATATAAATTTATGCAGCCTGCCATTCGCCAAGCCCCTGGCGGGTTACAGACCAGTTAGCTGAAGTGCAATCCACAATAGTGGAAGGAACAACGCCACCAATGCCTCCGTCAATTACATAATCTACCTGGCCGCCAAATGTTTCATATATAATTGCAGGATCGGTATATTCTTCCACCATTTCACCGGGCAGCGATGCGCTTAAAATTGGATTACCCAAAGCATCTAAGATCGAATAGCAGATAACGTTATTCGGTATGCGTAAACCAACGGTGTCTTTTTTGCTTTTTAAAATTTTTGGCACCAGCTTGCTTGCCGGAAGTATAAAAGTGTAAGGCCCCGGAAGGTATGTTTTCAACATGCGGTATAAGGGTGTATCAATGCTTTTTGTATAGTCGCTCAAATGACTCAGGTCTTTGCAAATGAAGGATAGCTGCGCTTTTTGGGGATCTATATTTTTTATTTTGCAAATACGTTCAACAGCTTTGGGCTGGTTAATATCGCAGCCTAATCCATAAATGGTATCCGTTGGGTAAATGATGATGCCGCCATTTTTAAGGCACTCGGCAATCTGCGTAAGCAGCCGCTGCTGCGGGTTGGTGGGATGCAGGTGTAGTAGCATATTATATATAGTAAAATTAAGTAATAACAGTTTCTGTTATTGACTGCTTTGCGCATTGCCTTACATTTGCACCATTTATTTTAAAAAAAATTAATAATAATGGCGATTATTTCAGTAGGCAGTATGGCCTTTGATGCAATAGAAACTCCTTTTGGAAAAATTGATAAAATAGTCGGAGGCTCTGCCACTTATGTAGCGTATGCTGCCAGCCTGCTCTCCTCGCCGGTTCGGCAAATATCCATTGTTGGTAACGATTTCCCCGAAGAAGAAATGAATGAGTTAAAAAAAAGGAACGTGGATGTATCAGGCGTAGAAATGGTGCAGGATAAAAAATCTTTTTTTTGGAGCGGGCGCTATCACATGGATATGAACACCCGTGACACCCTTATCACCGACCTGAACGTGCTGGCAGATTTTAATCCCAAAGTGCCAGATGCGTACCAGGGATCAGAATTCCTCATGCTTGGTAACCTGATGCCATCTATACAAATAAGCGTTATAAACCAGATGAAGCAAAGGCCAAAACTTATTGTGCTGGACACGATGAATTTTTGGATGGAAACCGCTTTGGATGAGCTAAAGAAAGTATTGTTAATGATTGATGTGCTGATGATAAATGATAGCGAAGCAAGGCAATTGAGCGGCGAATTTTCTTTGGTAAAAGCTGGTAAAAAAATAATGGAGATGGGGCCTCCATTTTTAATAATAAAAAAAGGAGAGCATGGAGCTTTATTGTTCCATAAAGATCAGGTTTTCTTTGCGCCGGCGCTGCCTCTTGAAGATGTGTTTGACCCAACAGGTGCGGGCGATACGTTTGCCGGTGGCTTTATCGGGCACCTTGACCGTACAAAGAATACCAGCTTCGAGAGCATGAAAACAGCTATTATTGTTGGCTCTGCAATGGCCAGCTTCTGCGTAGAAAAGTTTGGGCCACAGCGCCTGAAAGAAATTAATAAAAATGATCTTGATGCAAGGCTGAAAGAATTTGTGCAGCTTGTAAATTTTAATATTGACGTTGTTTAATTTTTTGCTTAAAATTAAAAAAAGCTTTCCTGTGCTTGAACTGATCATACTTTATTTTTTAACCAAAGAAATAGGCAAAATAGCGTACAGTAAAGGCTTAAAGCCGCTTACATGGAAGCTCTACACAGTAGCCGTGTGGCTCATATTCGAAATTATCGGAATTGTTATTGGCTTAACGATCTTTGGATTTGATAACATAATATCTGCAGCGCTTGTAGGTATTGCCTTTGCAGTAACGGGCTATTTTATTCTTCGTGCACAGTTAAATAAATTACCCGACCAGATAGATGATGATATAGACAGGATTGGAAGAAATTGAGTTGAATAATAAATTTTACCTCAGCTTCTCATTTTTCTTGTGCCTTTCAGCATCTCTTACATTTTTCTTTTCAAAATTTTTTTCCAAAGCATCTGTAAGATCTATTTTCATTTGATTGGCAAGGCACATTACCACCCAAAGCACATCAGCCATTTCATCTGTCATTTTTAATTGCAGCTCATCAGGCGTTAACGGCTTTTCTTCTTCTTTAAAAGATTGTTCGCCATAAATGCGCACCATCAACCTGGAAAGCTCGCCCACTTCTTCCATTAATATTCCAAGATTGGTTAGCTCGCTGAAGTACGTTACGCCAGTGGTTTGTATCCATTGGTCAATTTTGTTTTGTGCTTCGCTGATGGTCATAACTTTTGTTACACGCATTAAATTTATTTAAAATAAATCATTTTTATTACACGAATTATATGGGATTACACTAAATAAAAATGAACATATTTTTAAAAAACAATTCGCTTCTTCTTTAAATAATAATTTCGCCATTAATACTTTGAATTAGTGTAATTAGCTAAAATTAGTGTAATAACTATTCTCTATTCTTCGAGTCTATCCATATCGTAACAGGCCCGTCGTTCATCAGTTCCACCTTCATATCAGCACCGAACACGCCGGTTTGTATCGTCTTTCCAAAATCTTTAGATAATTGTATCACAAAGCTTTCATAAAGAGGTATAGCTATTTCGGCTTTGCTAGCTTTTATATACGATGGCCTGTTACCTTTTTTAGTAGAGGCAAGCAAGGTAAACTGGCTTACAAGAAGTATTTCTCCGTCTACATCTTTTACTGAAAGATTGGGAATATGGTTTGGATCATCAAAAATTCTAAGGTTAATAATTTTGCTGCTCAGCCATTGAATATCTCCGGTATTGTCTGCGTTTTCAATGCCTGCAAAAACCAGCAAACCATTGCTAATTGCGGCTTTTAGACTATCTTTGACTATCACAGAAGCCCGTGAAACTCTTTGAATAATTACTCTCATCTTTTCTAAAATGATTTTTACTTATTAAAAATATTTGTTCTTTTTTAAAATATTTTTTTATAAAAGTGTGCATAAATTTTTAAAGTCAATGTGAGCAAGGCTTAACATTTCTTTTCCACAGAAGGTGGATATTTTCAAATAATTTTTATCCGGCAGAAAAAATATTTTCGTTTTCCCGCATTGCCGAAATTTTAAACTTAATAATTAATACTTCATGATAAATAATAATATTTCTTCCGGCCTCCGTTTCTCCAGGCATTTTACAAAAGCCGGTGTTTCTCCTTTTGATATGTTTGAATATGATTACCGCGTATCCGTTATAAAAAATACAACCGGTGAAATTGTTTTCAAAATGGAAAATGTGGAAGTGCCGAAACAGTGGAGCCAGATAGCAACTGATATTCTTGCTCAAAAATATTTTCGCAAAGCCGGCGTGCCGCAAGCCGATGGAACAACGGGAAGAGAAACGAGCATAAAGCAGGTGGCGCATCGCATGGCGTACTGCTGGCAGGTTTGGGGAGAGCGCTATAACTATTTTGCTTCCGCTGAAGATGCGCAGATCTTTTATGATGAGCTGGTATATGGTATTTTAAATCAATCTTGCGTACCTAATTCACCGCAATGGTTTAACACTGGCTTGCACGAAGTATATGGCATTACGGGTAAGCCCCAGGGACATTATTTTGTAGATGCAAAGGATGGCCAGCTAAAAAAATCTACATCAGCTTATGAGCGGCCACAGCCACATGCCTGTTTTATTTTAAGTGTTGAGGATGATTTGGTAAATGAAGGCGGCATTATGGACTTATGGGTTCGCGAAGCAAGAATTTTTAAATACGGAAGTGGTGTAGGTACTAACTTCAGCAGCATACGTGGCGAGGGTGAAAAACTCAGTGGTGGCGGAACTTCCAGCGGATTGATGAGCTTCTTAAAGATTGGCGACCGTGCAGCAGGCGCTATAAAAAGCGGTGGCACCACCAGGCGCGCAGCAAAGATGGTTTGCCTTGATCTGGATCATCCTGAAATTGAAAATTTTGTAAACTGGAAAGTGGAAGAAGAAAAAAAGGTGGCAGCATTAATAGATGCCGGTTATCCCAGCGATTATGAAGGTGAAGCATACAAAACAGTAAGCGGGCAAAACAGTAATAATTCTGTTCGCATACCCAATGAATTTTTCCGTGCGTTAGAAGCAGATGGCGATTGGGAACTGAAAGCAAGAAGCGATGGGCGTACCATGAAAAAAGTGAAAGCCAAAAAGTTATGGAATGATATAAATTATGCTGCATGGCGGTGTGCTGATCCCGGAACGCAATATGATACTACCATTAATGAATGGCACACCTGCCCTGAAGGTGGCGCCATTCGTGCATCTAATCCTTGCAGTGAATACATGTTTTTAGATAACACTGCATGTAATCTTGCATCAGTGAATCTCCGCAGATTTTTTAATGAAACAGATAATAGCTTTGATGTAAACGGCTTTGAATATACCGTAAGATTATGGACAACTGTGCTTGAAGTATCTGTACTAATGGCGCAGTTTCCAAGTAAGGAAGTGGCGCAGTTAAGTTATGATTACAGAACATTAGGTTTAGGTTTTGCCAATCTTGGCAGCATGTTAATGGTTAGCGGTATTGCGTACGATAGCGAAAGGGCACGCGGCATTGCAGCAGCCATTACTGCAATCATGACGGGCATTGCTTATAAAACATCTGCGGAGCTTGCAGCACATTTGGGCGCTTTCAGCAAATATGAAGAAAACAAAAAACACATGCTTCGTGTAATGCGCAACCACCGTGCTGCCGCTTATGATGCAATGGATGCTTACGAAGAAATTGAAATAAAACCACAAGGTATTAATGCAAAATATTGCCCTGATTATTTATTAAAAGCTGCCATAAAAGCCTGGGATGATGCAGTGAAAATGGGCGAGCAATATGGGTATAGAAATGCGCAAACAACGGTAATAGCTCCTACAGGCACTATCGGGCTTGTGATGGATTGCGACACTACAGGCGTAGAGCCTGATTTTGCTTTGGTAAAATTTAAGAAGCTAAGTGGTGGTGGTTATTTTAAAATAATTAATCAAAGTGTGCCGCAGGCTTTAAGAAATTTAAAATACAGTGAGAAAGAAATTGAAGCAATTGTAAGCTATGCGAAAGGCCATGCTTCTTTAAATGGCGCTCCACATATAAACCCTGCAAGCCTTGCCCAGAAAGGATTTAATGGCATAGATATTCAAAAGCTGGAAGCGGCAATGGCCTCAGCGTTTGAAATTGGCTTTGTGTTTAATGTATATAATCTGGGCGAAGAATGCTTGCAGCGCCTTGGTTTTGCACCGGAACAATATAACAATTTTGAATGGAGTTTATTGGAATCATTAGGCTTTACAGAGCAACAGATAGAAGAAGCAAATACGTATATATGCGGCACCATGACGGTGGAAGGCGCTCCTTATTTGAAAGATGAGCATTTATCTGTATTCGATTGTGCAAACAAGTGTGGTAATATAGGTAAAAGATATATTCATCATGGAGGGCACATACGCATGATGGCTGCAACACAGCCTTTCATAAGCGGCGCTATTTCTAAAACCATTAACCTGCCCAATGAAGCAAACATAGAAGAAATTGCAGAGGCTTACAAGCTAAGCTGGGAACTGGGTTTAAAAGCTTGTGCTTTGTATCGTGACGGTTCAAAATTATCACAGCCATTAAGTAATAAAAGCGATAAGAAAAAGAAGGCAATTGACAATGCGCAACTGGCCACCGACAACTCACAACTCATAACTGACAACCAGGAATCAAGAATTGTAGATATGAGTAAGCTTACTGTTGAAGACTTATTGGAAGAAATGAACAAGCGGGTACAAAGCAGTGCAGACACAGCTTTGAAGCGCCAGCTTGCTATGATTGTTGAGCGCAGGGCTTTACCGGCAAAGAGAAGAGGCTTTACGCAAAAAGCAAAAATAAACGGGCAGGCGCTATTTCTCAGAACGGGTGAATACAGCGATGGTACTTTAGGAGAAATTTTTATAGACATGGCCAAAGAAGGCGCTACCATGCGCAGTATGCTCAACTGTTTTGCTATTGCCATTTCTATTGGCCTGCAATACGGTGTGCCTTTGGAAGAGTTTGTTGAAAAATTTGTGTTCACCAGGTTTGAGCCTTCCGGCATGGTAGAGCATCCGAATATAAAAACAACCACTTCTATAATTGATTTCATGTTCCGCTCTCTTGCTTATGAATACCTGGGAAGAAACGACCTCGTTCATGTATTGGATAAGCCTGAAGTGGAAAACCTGGGTAACGCTCCGTGGGATGAAAGCACGCCGACTATCGGAAACCGTGTGCCCGAATTAAGCGAGATAAGGGTGATAGCATCAACTAACGGAAAGGCCCAAGCGCCAAAGCCACATAGAGCTGAGCATGATAAAAAAATAAGCAGCAATTACGATGCAGTGAATTCAGCGGCTAAAAACATGCAAAGCGATGCGCCTGCATGTAATACCTGCGGGCATATAACCATCCGCAGCGGCACCTGTTATAAATGCCTGAATTGCGGCAACAGCATGGGATGCAGTTAGTAAGCATCAAGCATACAAAAGGCCACTCCTTAAACGGGTGGCTTTGCTGTTTCAGAGCATTTTTTTATATAAAATAAATGCCTGCTTTTTACGTTGTTGCTATGGCTATTTCCGGCAAAGTATTTAATACTATTTTTTATGAAAAAAATTATTGTGTTCTTTTTTTTCCTTTTTATTTTAGAACAAATACATGCACAAACTGCGCCTGTATTGAATTTGCCTAAAGATGCAAAAGTGGAAGGAACCATTGTAGACATGAAAACGCAGCAGCCGCAAAACAATGAGTTGATCGTTTTTAGAAGCGAAAAAAACAACAATGAATACCAGGCAATAAGTGATGGTGGCGGAAAATTTTTTACACAATTGCCTGCCGGTGATAAATATGATATTTATATCATGGGCTTTAAAGATTCTGTAAGTCAAAATGTACTGGAAATTCCTGCTTTAAAACCTAATTCTTTTTTCAAAAGTTCCTTTAAGGTAAATCTCCAGTTTGAGCCATCAAAAACTTTTGTGCTGGACAATGTTGAGTTCGATTTTGGAAAAGCTACGCTTCGCGCTTCGTCTTATACAACACTTGATGACCTGGCAGAGTACTTAAATCGCAAGCCTAACGAGCGGATAGAAATAGGCGGCCACACAGATAATATTGGCAGTGACGAAAAAAATATGGTCTTATCTCTTGAGCGTGCAAAGTCAATAGTGGCGTATCTTTCAGCCAAGGGCATAGATAATAACAGGCTTGTTGCAAAAGGCTATGGCGCAGAAGAACCCATAGAAGAAAATGACACAGAAGAAGGCCGGCAAAAAAACCGGCGTACAGAAGTAAAGATCCTGAATGAGCAATAATGCTTAATTACTTTAATTATAATATGTAAAAATTATTGAACAAAAATATTATGTAGTTACCGCTGTATTTTTTTCATTAAATAATAATTGCATTTGAATTCTTTCTTTTTGATAGGCAGGCCAGTCAAAGTTCAAAAGAAAATCAGTGGCCGCCTGGGCTCCTTTTACAAACATTTTAACTTTATCTTCTTCAGATATAAAAAAGTTAAGCCAGTTAAATTCCGATAAAGAAATTTTGCCAATACCTTTTTTAAAAACATTATTCTTTATAAGAAAATCTTTATCGTAGTAATAACGGATAGTGTTAAACAAACCTCCAAGATAATCGCCGAGAGAAGCTGCCAGCAGATCAGTATCGTCATCGTTAGTGGTGTCATCGTCGTCGTCAGTCAGCGGAACACTATCATCAAGGTCAATTCCAAAAGAAGGCAGGCGCGGCTCCACAATTGAGGGGTTATAAAATATATTGATCGGGAAATCAGAGATCATTCCACCATCTACAAAGCGGGCCTTTTTAGGTATATCTTTATTAGTGCCAAAATGATACATCCAGGCTTCACGCAGCTTTTCGCTTTTTCTTGGGATGCCACCAATCGTATAAGATTTAAAAAAAATAGGTATAGACATGGAAGCTCTCACAAAATTTGCCGGATGAATATCATCAGGATTTTCCCGGAACAGATTACACATCTTTGGAAACTCGATTTTATTTTGCGAGCTCAGTTCTGAGGTTATAAAAGTAACATCACCGTATAATGATGTTGGGTTTTGTGTGGCAGGGTTTCTTACCTTGAATACCGGCAGTGTTTCGGCCTTATCTTTTAGCTGCGTAACGTTGTTAACGCCGTTTTCATTCATTATGCTTTCCATCCATTTATAAAAATAATCTCCGGGATTAAGCCCGTGGCCGCTGGCTCTGAGAGATTTAAAAAGAAAATTTCCATAAAAAATAATTATACCTATTAATATAAGATGCAAGGCAGTTAATATGTAACAAATACGCAATGCAATAAGCGCCCAGTGAAGATGCCTTAAGCCTAAAAAAATAAAATCTGCAATAGTTAAACAAAGAAGAATAGCAAAAATGCCTATGAACATTTCTTTTAGCTGGCGATTGAATTGCTTTCGTGTTATAAAATTTTTTATAAGCCACCGCACGAGAGGCTTGCCATCCACAAGGCTAAAAAAATTAAGTTCGCTCAGGTACTTTAATATTTTTTCAGATTTAGATTCATTTTTTTTGCCAATAACCGTAAGCATGGCTGTGTTTATTGCGCCTGCGCTGGTACCTGCAAGCCGTAAAAAACGTATGCCTGCCATTTCCAGGATGTATGTATAACCCACCAAAGCCACGCCCAGTACGCCTCCGCCTTTTTGTACCAGGTTTACATACTGATGGTTTTCCTCGTCCAGCGTATCAGAAACCAAAAGGTTTTCGAAGTTTTCTCCAAACTTATTTTTAAGAGCTTCAATGCATTTTAATGTTTCAGGATGCTGGGTAAAATGTTCTGGCTTAACAATGTTTTGCTGGTTAAGAACCGGATTTTTCATAACGATGAATATTTTATTTGTTAAACAAGAACAAGTTTACGCTGCCATAAAAATTATGTATTGCATGCTGTAAAAATTAATTTAGATAATTTTAATGATATATACTTTTATTGGCCTATGAGAAAAAAAGTTCTCCTTTCTTTACTAAGCGGCTTTATCATTTTAATAATTACATGGATATACCAGGCAAATAACTTTTCTTTTTTTGTTGAAGATACTTTTTTTAGAAAATTTTCTTTTTGGAAATATCAGGTATTTAATTCTCAGCCGGAACATAAAGCACAATTCGTTTTTCTTAATACAGGAAAAGATATTGCAATTATTAATGACAGTGCGCAGGAATATGGCAGCATAGCTGTATCTCAAAGAGAAAAAATATATGAATTGCTTAAAATAATAAATGACAACAAGGTTAAGCCCCGTTATACCGTTTTGGATATTCAATTTTATTTTCCTTATTCGGCCAACCCCGTTATAGACACGCTGCTGCAGAATGAAATTAAAAAAAATGCGCACATTTTAATTCCTATATTAAAGGGGGCGCATGGCAATTATCAAAAGCCTTTGTACGATGCTCAATATGCCTATTCGGGTTATGAAACATTTGGTATCGGCTTTAATAAATTCAGAATATGGAACCACGATTCTATACATTCTATGCCGGTTGTGCTAAATGAAAAGCTGGATCATGCGGTGTATAAAGATCATTTATTTTATACCACATGCAATGGCCATTTGTGTTTTACGGCTATATGGCCTAGTTTTTATTTGCTTGATAATGATCTGAAAGAAAATAAAACGCCCTTTGCGCAATCTTATAATCTTGGCGAAGCGCTTTTTTCTTTAGAAGCTAACCCTGCAGATTATGCCAAAATTTTTAAAGATAAAATTGTGATCATAGGCAACTTTCGTGACGATGTTCATTCTACGGCGGTAGGCACCATGAGCGGCTCAGCGATAGTGGCCAATATTTATCTTTCTATTTTAAATAACCAGCATTTAGTCAGCTACTTTTTTCTTATCCTTTTATTTCTTTCATTTTCGCTGCTCAGCTATATGGCATGGTTTAGCAAAATGCCTGAAATAAAGATCAGGCTCAGGTTTATTTTTGCGCCGGATATAATAAAATTTATAAGCGGCTATATTTCTTATTTCGGTTCTATGTTTGTTCTTTCGCTGGTGGCGCTGCTGGTGTTCAATATGCACGTAGCTTTATTTTTACCGGCTTCCATTTTTGCCGGCATTGAATATTTTCGGCAGAAGAAATATTTACCAAAAGAGATTTAAATACTATTTTAAGAAATGAATTAACTTAGGCAATACATCTGTAACCTTATTGCTGAAATTATATGAAGTCTTCGCTGCTGGCAGTATGTTTTTTTATAACGATTTCTATGTATGCCCAGGAAAATCCGGAGCAGCGGATTGCGCATTATACACTGGAAATAAATTTACACCCCGATAGTGCTCAGAATTACATAAACCGGGGAATTGCTTATAATGATTCTAAAGATTACACTGCCGCTATTACGGATTGCAATAAGGCTTTAAAACTTTATCCGCAAAATAAGCGTGCGCTAAAAATTCGCGCCTATTCCTATTACTGGCAGGAAAAATATGATTCATCTATACAAGACCTGAATGAAGTATTACAATTAGATAATAGTGATGCTGCAGCCTGGGATCAAAGAGGATTAGATTACTATTGGCTCAATAAACTTGATAATTCCATCAGCGATTTTTCAGAAGCGTTGCATCACGATCCTGCAAATGCTCTCTTTTGGTTCAACCGCGGCAACTCTTATTACTGGCTTCGTAATTACGATAAAGCCATTGGCGATTTTTCAGAATCTATAACCTACAATGCCGAAAACATCAGGCCATTTTATATAAGAGGCTTGTGTTATTACTATAGTAAAAAGTATCGCGATGCGGTTAATGATTTCAACCTGGCTTATAAAATTGATCCATTAAATGATGATGTTTTAAATGCCAGGGGAAATTGTTATGAAATGGTGGATCAGGAGGATTCTGCTCTCGCAGATTTTTCAAAAGCATTAAAAATAAATCCGGCCAACTCTGCTGCATGGAACAACAGGGGGAACGCATATAAAAGAAAGCAAAACTATGATCTTGCCATTGCAGATTATATACAGGCAATATTGCTGAATCCAAAGAATTCGGATGCGATTTTTAACAGAGGCAATGTTTATTTATTATTAAAAAAACCTGAGGAGGCAATAGCAGATTTCAATGAAGTGCTAAAGATAGAAACGCCATCTGCAAAAGTATTAGGAAGCCGTGGTGACGCTTATGTTATGGCCGGAAAATATGAGCTTGCCATTGCAGATTATAATAAAGCTTTGGAGATAGATCCCAAAAACAACGAAGTGTACACGGCTTTGGGTATTTGCTATAAAAAGATGGGTAAAAAGGAGTTGGCTTTAAAAAACTTTAATGAAGGTGTTCAATTAAATCCGGCATCTCTGTATTCAGTGGTAAACCGTGGAGATTTTTATAGTTCTGTTCATGATTACGATGCAGCAATAAAAGATTACAGCGAAGCGATTAATATAAATCCGCAGGCTTATGAGGCGCGCAACAACCGCGGAAATCTTTTCTTCAATCAAAAAAAATATGATCTTGCTGCCAGCGATTATACCATAATCATATCTCAAAACCCAAACACAGCAACAGGCTACAGCAACAGAGGTTATGTATATAAGTTTCAAAAAAAATATGGCCTCGCTATTGCAGACCTTTCAAAAGCTGTTTCTTTAGAACCTTCGTCTTATATATCGTGGGATAAGCTTGGAGCCGTATATATGGATATGTTTCAATACGATTCAGCCCTGATTTATATTAATAAAGCGCTTCGCCTGAACGCTTCAGATACCAATACGCTTAACGATCGTGCGCTCTGTTATTCTAATAAAAAAAAATATGATGAAGCTGTGGCCGATTTTAAAAAAGCGTTGGAGATAAACCCAAACTTTACAAACGCTTTGAACAACCGGGCATTGGTATATTATAAAAGAGGTGAGTATGATCTTGCCATTAAAGATCTGAAAAAAGGGATCCAGGTAAAGCCTTTCGAAAGCCGGCTTTTCATTAATTGTATTCTCGTATATCTCGCCAGCGATAAATTAAATGAGGCGGCTGAATTATACACGCAATACAAGCAACAAAAATTAAGCAGCTACATTGATGAGTTTTCGGAGTGGTCATTTTTGAAAAATTATATAAGCGCTTGCTGTGATTATCTTATAAAGAAAGATTATGAAAAGGCAATGCAGTTGCTACAAACATCGCTTGAAGATTATAAGGAAACTAATCAAAATGTAAACCCGGGTGTATCTATAAGCATGGAGTATTCTAATGTGCTTATAAAGATCGCATTTATAAATGAGGCTTTGAACCAACAAGAGAAAGCCTTGGAATATTATAAAACAGCACTTGTTATAAGCCCTCAACTTACAGCTATTAATAGTAAAGTAAAAGCCCTTTCGGGCAAGCTGCAAAAAGAAGCGAAGTTAAATGGAACGCCTCCTCAAATCCAGTTATTAACTCCTGCCACAACAAGAAGTAATGCTGTTGAAGTAGTAAATAATTCCAACGATATTTTTATAAGTGGCACGGTGAAAGACAATGCAGGAGTTAGCTGGGTAAAAATAAATGGCAAAGATGTTACTTTACAGCCGGGCGGATATTTTTCTGCCGATATAAAAAGCAATGTATCCAGCTTTACCATACAATCTGCCAATGCAAATAATTTAATAAGCACGGTAACCTATAATGTTGAAACCAGTGGAGCCACAAAAAGTAATGCTGATGACATTCCTGCAATAGCCGCGGCTGCTCCCCCCCGGTTTCATGCCATCTTGATTGCTTGTAGCAATTACAGCGGCGATAAATGGAAAAAACTGCCCTCCACAAAAGATGAAGCTATTGCCTATAAAGATGTGCTTGAAAAATATTATGGATTTAAGAAAGAAGATGTACTGGAAGTGTTTGATAAAGACAGGAGAGATATTCTTAACCTGTTAAGTTCTTCCATTCAATCATTAGATTCCAATGATAACCTGATCATATTATTTGCAGGGCATGGAACTTATATAAAAGGTAATGATAATATGCCGGTGATTGGTTATTGGGTTCCTTTAAATGCTGAAAACCCGGCGGATTATATTTCTAATGGAAACTTAAGCGATATTATTTATGGCTCTAAAACAAGGCATATTTTATTTATATCAGACGCCTGTTACAGCGCTGCTATGAGAGGTAGTGATGAGTTTGACCGGCTATCAGCCAAAGATGAATGGGTTTTTACAAGCAGGCAAATACTTACCAGCGGAGGCTTAGCAAAAGTGCCCGCAGAAAGCGTCTTCATAAAAATGGTAATAAAAGCCCTCGAAATAAATGACCAGAAAGTGCTGTCGGCAAAAGCTTTATATAATATTATATTTACAGGTGTAAAAAATCAGACTGACGACGAGCCCGAATTAAATACTTTCGGCCATGATGGGAACGAGGGTGGCCAGTTTTACTTTATAAAACAGTAAAAATTTTTTATGAAAAAAATGTTACCTGTTATTTTCATAATGTTATTTATGCACGCGGGTTTTGCTCAGTATACGGTAACAAAAGTTATTGGCAACGTAAGGAATAAGTATAACAATGAATTGCTGAAGCCCGGCAGCCAGTTTAAAGATACTTCTATACTTTATTTTTCAACAAATAAAGACATGGTAAGAGCCATTGTTGCCGGCCAGGGAATTTACATCATCACTCCCAGCCCCAATGCCGAAAAGCAAGGCAATAATATATTGGAAATTGTAAAGTTCGCACTTCATATCAAATCTAAAGAAGGCAATTTAAGCGGCCGTGGCGAAGAAAGTTCACTTCTTCCGGAAGCACTGAAAACTGAATATAATGTAAACGAAAAAAATATTATAAGTGCAGAAAATAAATATTTGTTCGATGCAAATAAATATAATGTTTCAAGGGGTAATAAATTCTTTCTTCAGACAGAAATTGATGGCTCAAAGCCTGTAACTAAAGCTTTGCAAACAAAAGGAGATACCCTTATTTTATACAGCGCAGATTTTAGAAAGATCTATGATACCAACGCAGAAAAAGTAAACTATAAGTTAGGGTTTTATACAAAGGAAACTAACAACCCCAGCCTTATTTTGCCGATATATCCATATTTCGATTCAACAGAACAAATGGAAACGGTTATGAAAATAATCATAGAAAATGCAGGGCAAAAAGAAAAAGATAAGCTTAGGGAGCAATGCTATGCAGAAGTATATGAAGCTTTGGGTAAACCTTCGGATATAACTTTTAAAAAAGATTTCGAGAAGATATATGCCTCTTACCAGCAGGCTGCATTAAATGGAAAATGAACCAGCAATCAATTCGCAAATTTTTTCCAGTTTTTCAGGCGCGATCCTAAAGTAAATTTGAAAATGATTGCTTGAATTACTTTGCCTTAACCCATACATTGTACATTTGTTTTGTATGACTTCATCCTTTTTTACTTATAATAAATCAAAAGTTTTACAGGCGCTTCGCTATCATTTTATCACAAGAAAAGAAATTAAATTTTTAATAATAGCTGTAAATGTATTTGCCATTATTGCTGCTGCATTTTATTTCTTTAAAAAAATATCTGCCTATGCTTTTGTCAGCAGTTCATTTCTCTGGTTTACTTTAATGATTTCTTTCTGGTATATTTTGCCAAATATTATTTATAAAAAAGCTGCAACTTTCAAAGATCGTTTCAGAGTAAGTTTTGAAGCGCAGCACATGTTCCTGGAAAATGAAAGAGGTAGCAAAAGCTGGCCATGGAAGGCTTTCAGCAGTATGATAGAAAGCCCGTATTTCTTTCATTTATATTTCGACAGCCGTTCTTTTTTTTTAATACCAAAAGACGCATTTGAAATTAAAGATATAAGCGAAGTAAGAAATTTTTTGAAAGAAAAGATTAATGAAAAAAAGTAAAGGTTAATTATAAATGACTGATCTTCTTTTCCATTAACACGTGAGGTATGGACAATTCCATAAACTCTTCACCGGTTACTTTGTACCCTATTTTTTCATAAAAGCCAATAGCGGTTTTTCTTGCATGCATACATATTTTTCTGTAACCAGCATCCCTTGCCACGTTCTCTGCATAGTTCATCATGGCAGCGCCGATACCCTTGCCTTGTAAATTATTTTGAACAGCCATTTGTCGTAGCCTTACCGTGTATTTATCAGTTTCAGTAAGCAGGCAGCAGCCAAGCATCCGTTCCTCTTCAAAGGCGCCAATAAGAATATCACTTTTTTCCTTATCAAGTTCACTTTCTGCAAATGTTAAGTTCAGCGGTTTGCGTAAGATATCATACCGCAAGGCAAGCATTTGCTTATATTCTTTTGAGGCGTGATCTATTTGCTTAATGGGCATACAACAATCGTAATAAGTCAGGAAAAGTAAATAAATATACAATTTATATCTTTTGGAAGACAAGCACTGCCCTACTTTTATAAATCATATTTATTGCAAAGTGACAATAATTTTTTTATGTAATACAATGAATGCAGGGCCTTTTATTTATTTATACAATTCAAAAAAAATATAAATGAAATTGTAGTAAACATTGATGGCTGCTTTGTTGTATGCACATTACTTATTATTTTTTTTTATTACAAAAAGTATATTTTTGTAGCCGTATTAACTAAATTTTACAATCATGCAAGACATTGCAACAAGAGTTAAAAAAATCATTGTTGACAAATTAGGAGTTGATGAAGCTGAGGTTACTCCTGAGGCTTCTTTTACCAACGATTTAGGTGCTGACAGTTTAGACACCGTTGAATTGATTATGGAATTCGAAAAAGAATTTAATATTTCTATTCCTGATGAGCAGGCTGAAACCATCACTACGGTTGGGCAGGCAGTGGCATACCTCGAAGAGCATGCTAAGTAATCATCGTATTTAACATTGCAGGCAAACTTATGGAACTAAAAAGAGTAGTTGTAACCGGATTAGGAGCCATAACGCCATTAGGTAAATCAGTACCGCAATATTGGGATGGTTTATCTAATGGTGTGTCTGGCGCTGATAATATTCAGCAATTCGATGTTACGAAATTCAAAACAAGGTTTGCCTGCGAGGTTAAAGATTTTGAAGCCACAAATTATTTTGACAGAAAAGAAGCACGAAAGCTTGACCGCTTTGCGCAGTTTGCTCTTATAGCCAGCGATGAGGCAGTAAAAGATGCAAGCATAAGTAAAGAAAATGTAAATCAAGATAGAGTAGGAGTTATTTTTGCAAGCGGTATTGGCGGCATCACTACTTTTCAGGATGATGTAATGGAATTTGCAAAAGGAGATGGAACACCTCGTTTCAATCCTTTCTTTATACCAAAAATGATATTGGATATCGGCGCTGGCCAAATATCAATGCGCTATGGCTTCCGAGGTCCCAACTTTGCTGTAGTAAGCGCTTGTGCCAGCAGCACGAACGCCATCATAGATGCGTACGACAATATTCGTTTACACAAAGCGGATATAATACTTGCAGGTGGCAGCGAGGCTGTTATTTGTGAAGCAGGCGTGGGTGGTTTTAATGCAATGAAGGCGCTAAGCGAAAGAAACGATGATCCTAAAACAGCATCAAGACCATTTGATAAAGACCGCGATGGCTTTGTGATGGGCGAAGGAGCAGGCGTTCTTGTGCTGGAAGAATTGGAACATGCGCTGGCGAGAGGCGCAAAAATTTATTGTGAAATTGCTGGCGGCGGCGCTACTGCTGACGCGTATCATATAACGGCACCACATCCTGATGGGTTAGGAGCAAAAAATGTGATGGCCGCTGCGCTTAAGGATGCCGGCCTAAAGCCTGAAGATATTGATTACATTAATGTTCATGGCACCTCCACACCACTTGGCGATATCTCTGAAGTGAAAGCTATCATGAGCGTGTTTGGCGATAAAGCTTACGATCTCAATATAAGTTCCACCAAATCTATGACAGGGCATTGCCTTGGCGCTGCGGGTGTGATAGAAGCACTTGCCTGCATACTTGCAGTTACTAAAAATGTAATTCCTCCTACTATCAACCACTTTACTGACGATCCGGAACTTGATAAGAAACTTAATTTTACTTTTAATAAAGCACAGCAAAAAGAAGTGAATGCTGCACTGAGCAACACTTTTGGCTTTGGCGGCCACAATGCTTCCGTAATTATAAAAAAATACAGGGCTTAATCTTTACTTTTATTTAAAAGTATTATGGATATTACAAGCCCTCAAATTCTTCATTTTATTTTCAGTAACTTGAAAAGAATTCTTAAACTTCGATTGTGCATTCTTTCCAAAACTTAATTTCTTCTAAGGCAAACCGTGATCTGAGAAGGCAGCTGCAAAATGTGCTTGGCTTATCTCCCAATAAACTTAATTTATATAAAACAGCTCTCAGCCATCGCTCCATAAGAGAAGGTGCAGATGAGAATAATGAGCGCCTCGAGTTTCTGGGCGATGCGGTGCTCAGCTCACTGGTGGCTCATTACCTTTTTATGCGCTATCCGTATAAAGACGAAGGCTTTCTTACAGAAATGAGGAGCAAAATGGTAAACCGCAACCAGCTAAATGATATAGCTTTAAAGATCGGCTTAAAAAAAATTACCTACTACAACCGTTTTGATAACTCATTAAAGATATCTCAGATCTTTGGTAACACATTAGAAGCAATTGTAGGCGCAGTTTACCTTGATAAGGGTTATAAAAAAACAAGAGCCTGGGTAACCCGGCATATAATAATGCCACATTTTTTTATGGACGATTTGGAAAATCTTGACATCAATCAAAAAAATAAACTGTATGGCTGGGCTAATAGAAATGGGAAAAATCTTGAGTTTGAAACGCTGGAGGAAAAAATTGAAAATGGCAGAAGATTATTTACTATTGGCGCAAAGATAGATGGGGTGGTGGTGGCGGAGGCAAAGGCTTATAACAAAAAAGATGCAAGCCAGGTGGCTGCGCAAATAGCTGTAGAAAAATTGGGGTTATTATGAAATTTGGAATAATAGGCAGCGGAAGCTGGGGCACGGCCCTGGCAAAAATTTTAACTGATAATAAACATGAAATAAATTGGTGGATAAGAAATGAATCGCTGATTGATCATTTTAAAAAGCGCCACCACAATCCGCAATATTTAAGCTCTGCTTATTTTAATACTGATCTTCTTTTTCTTACAAGCAATGTTAGCGATGTTATTAATATTTCTGATTGTATAATTGTAGTGGTTCCCTCTGCGTATGTTGCTGAAATATTTTCAGGCTTGTCTAAAAATATTTTTAAGCATAAGAAAATTATATCAGCAGTAAAGGGAATATTGCCGCAGCAAAATATGCTGCTAAATGATTACCTGAAAAATGAATTTGATGTTGACATTTCCAATTATTTTACTATTCTTGGCCCATGCCATGCAGAAGAAGTGGCTGCTGAAAAATTATCTTACCTAACCTTTTCCGGTGTGGATGTGCAGGCTACAAAAGACATTGCTTTTTATTTTAAAAATGATTATATAAATACGCTCGAAAATAATGATGTGTATGGTGTTCAGTTTGCTGCCGTGCTCAAAAACATCTATGCGCTTGGTGCAGGTATTGCGCATGGGCTTGAGTATGGCGATAATTTTTTAAGCGTTCTCATTGCCAATAGCGCCGATGAAATGGCTGCTTTCCTGAGAAAAACTGGTCTTGAAGATGCCACTGCAAAAGCCCTTGAACAAACGTTACCTCACACACGAATTTTAAAACAGCCAACCAATTATGCTGCCTCAGTTTATTTGGGAGATCTTTTAGTTACCTGTTACTCGTTATACAGCCGTAACAGAACCTTTGGGAATATGATTGGTAAAGGCTATTCAGTAAAAACTGCGCAGCTTGAAATGAATATGGTGGCAGAAGGCTACAATGCAAGCAAGTGCATTTATAATATTAATAAAACTATACTTGCCGAAATGCCCATCGCAGAAACGGTGTATAAAATTTTATGGGAGCAGCTTTCGCCCGTGGAAGGGTTTAGAAAGATTGAGGAAAGTTTGATTTGACTATAAATTTTAAAGCTATTCTACTACAAACAAATCCGCCGCAATCCCATCTGCAAATAATTTTCCTTCGTTAGTTAGTATTAATTTCTCATCAATATTTCTCAATAATTTTTTATCTACATACTTATTCGCAGCACTTTCAATTTTTATTCTTTCTTTTAAAGAAAATTTGTTTTCAATTTCTTTTAAATCCAATCCCTCCATCGTTCTTATTGAAGTCATGATGTATTCATTTAATCGTTGAGTGTTAGTAAGGGTTTCTTCTTCAAAAGGAATTAAATTATTTTTTATAGATTGAATATAAAGCGCATTATTAGCAATGTTCCATCTTCTTTTTTTACCATCATAAGAATGGGCTGAAGGCCCGATGCCAATATATTTTTTCGCCTGCCAGTAATTGCTGTTGTGCCGGCTTCTATATCCAGGCCTTGCAAAGTTCGAAATTTCATAATGTTCATAACCTGCATCTTTCATCCATTGCATCAGCAATAAAAATTGCCTTGCCTGGCCATCAGCATTTACATTACTTTTCTTTTTTAAATCAATCATTTTTTTAAGTGCCGTATCAGGTTCCACTGTAAGTGCATAGCAGGAAATGTGCGGCACATCAAGCCTGGCAAGAGTTTCAAAGTTTTCCTGAAATTCTTCATCAGTAAGATTGGGCGTGCCATAAATAAGATCGCAGGAAAAATTGGTGAAGCCTGCGTCTTTTATAAGTTTGATACATTCAAGTGCCTGTGCGGCGTTATGCGCCCTGTTCATCCATACTAAATCTTTTTCTTTAAAAGACTGAATGCCGATGCTTAACCGGTTAATGCCATTAACTTTCCATGCGCACAATTTTTCTTTAGTAATGTCATCAGGGTTGGCTTCTAACGTTATTTCAGCATTGTCATTTACAACGTAGTATTTTTTTATTTTATTTAATAAAAGTTCTATTTCTTTTTCATAAAGTAAGCTGGGCGTGCCGCCGCCAAAATAGATGGTGTCAATACTTTTCTGTTCTTCAGCATCGTTTATAAAAGTATGAGAGCTGAGAAAAATTTCTTTTTGTAATGCGCTTATCATTTCATCTCTCAGGCCTAATGAAGTTGAAAAATGAAAATTGCAATAGTAACAAGCTTGTTTGCAAAATGGAATATGAATATAAATACCTGCCAAAAATTATATTTGTTTTATATAGCTGTAAAACGCACTCAATACTGCATTTCAATTATTCATTTTAGATTTGAATGATCAAATGCAGCCCTCAACTTTTAAATACTTCAGCCGTTTTTTTTGTTGCCTCATCATGCTTTTAATTTTGCTTTCACAAAGTATTTTTTGCCAAAAAAAATTTATAGTAAGTTATGTAATGCAGGACAAAGATAAATTGAATACATCACAGCCACCTGCATTAGCCTCATCATTTTCAGGAAAAACAGAAGCGGTTAATTATATAAACGGTTTGCCTGCAACACTTATGAATAAAGGGTTTGCGACTGCTTCTGTTGATTCAGTTGTGTATGACTCTGCACATGCGAGTGTACTGCTCTACCTGGGCCAGCAATATAAATGGATTCAAATATCCACTGACAGCATAGACACTAAAGTTCTTGATGCAACGGGATGGAGTGAAAAACAGTTTAAAAATAAAACTGTTGATTTTAAGCGGCTGGAGGCACAGCAGCAGCGCATCATTTCTTATTATGAAAACAATGGATATCCTTTTGCACAAGTGGCTTTGCAGCATGTTGATATTTCTAAAAACCTTATAAAAGGGGATTTATTTGTTAACAAAGGGCCGCTATACCACATAGATAGTATAAAGATTTATGGCAAAGCAAAAATTAAAAATCTCTTTCTTCAGCATTACCTTGATGTAAACAACAATAGTTTATACAATGCTGATAAGATAAAAAAAACAAGCAATCGCATTCAACAACTTCCTTACTTGCAAGAGCTGCAACCCGCTGATGTAACCATGCTTGGAAGTGGCTCTGTGCTTAACTTGTACCTTGCACCCAAGCGCAGCAGTGAGATAAATGTGCTGGTTGGTTTTTTGCCCAATACCACCACAGGTAAAACGCAGGTTACCGGAGATGTGCACCTGAATTTAAAAAATTCACTTGGCCAGGGAGAAAATATTTTAGTGAACTGGCAGCAACTTCAGGCGCAATCGCCGAGGCTTAATCTTGGTTATAACCATCCTTATATTTTCAATTCTCATTATGGCATAGATGCTTCATTTGACCTGCTTAAAAGAGATTCATCTTACCTGCAGCTTAATGCTATCATAGGGCTTCAATATCTTTTATCGGTTAATCAAACTGCTACTGTTTTTTATCAAAGTGAACGCAGCTATCTTCTTTCCGGAGGTACAGATACCAATTCGGTGATTATTACAAAAACGCTGCCGCCCAATATTGACGTGGGTTCCGGCAACTTTGGCGTGAGCTATAATTTTATAAACACTAATTACCGGCTGAACCCCAGGAAAGGAAATGAATTAAACATAACCATAGCAGCCGGCATAAAAAAGGTAATTAAGAGCAATGATATTATTAACCTTAAAGATCCATCTGACCCTGCTTTTAATTATAATTCTCTATACGATTCTATAAAGTTAAAATCATACAGAATAAGATTGCAAAGCGCAGCTGCGAACTATTTGCCGCTTAGCAAAGGCGCCGTTTTAAAAACAGCATTGAACGTGGGATGGTACGAAAGCCCGCAAATTTTTAGAAATGAATTGTTTCAGATTGGCGGCTACAGGCTCTTACGCGGCTTTGATGAAGAAAGTATTTATGCCAATCAATATGCAGTTGCCACTGTAGAGTATCGTTATCTTATTGGCATTAATTCTTATTTGTTTGGCTTTAGTGATGCAGCGGTAACACAAACAAAATTTGAAAGTGTGCAATACACTAATCGTTTTATCAGCGGCGGCGCAGGGCTTGCATTCGAAACGAAATTCGGATTACTTAATCTTAGTTACGCTATTGGCAAAAGAAATGATATAAAATTTGACATACGCAATGCATCTAAAATACATTTTGGATATATCAACTATTTTTGATGCTGTGAAAATGAAAATAATTTTTTTAGCTGCTTATGTTTTTTTTATTGCTGGCAGTGATGCCATTTATGCCCAGCAAATTGATTCAGGCAAAGCGGTAACCACTGGTATCTCTCATGCAGCAAACGATACTTCTTCTTTAATAAAAAAAAAGGTTCCTAAAATAAAAAAAAAGGTTGCTGCCGCAAAAAAAGATAGTGTAAAAAACACATCGTTTTATACATCTGTTGGTAACGCTGATTCACTGAAACATAATACAGACACAGTTAAGGCGAGAATGCTGCCTGGTGTAAAAACACATCATGCGATTACTGATTCATTGTTATTTGCCAATAAATTTATTAATGTAAAATATAAAGCCGTTCTGTTTGTAGCCACGCAAAAAAAACCAGCCGGAAAGGAATTTGTTTTTTATTTATTATGTGCTCTTGTGCTTATTCTTGGTTTATTCAAAACGTTTTACCGGGCGTATTTTCATAATATTTTCAGAGTTTTTTTTAATACATCTATAAGGCAATCGCAACTTACCGATCAGTTGCTGCAGGCAAAGCTGCCTTCTTTTATTTTAAATATTTTTTTTAGTATCAGCGCAGGAATATATGTATGGCTGATGTTTAAAAGCTATCATGCGCCGAAATTATTTACTGCACAATGGTTGCTCCCTTTTTGTATTGTTGGTATCAGCGCTGTGTATTTTATAAAATTTTGTGTATTGAAATTTATAGGCTGGTTAAGCGAAATGCAGCAGGCTGCTAACGATTATATTTTTGTAATTTTTTTGGTAAATAAAATTGCAGGCATTGTGTTAGTGCCTTTTATAATCCTCCTTGCTTTTGCAATGCCTTCATGGGTCAGTTACCTCACCACTTTATCATTGCTTATAACAGGATTGTTTTTTTTATCGAGATACCTGAAGACATACAGTCTTCTTGAATATAAATTTCCGCTAAGGCTTTTGCATTTTTTAATTTATATATTGGCCATAGAAGTGGTTCCTTTACTGCTCATATATAAAGTGGTAGTTGATTATGTGATATAGCTGGTAGTAATGATTTGTAGCGTTTCATCCTGTTGTAACAAGTTATGTTTCATCAGAAATAATTGTAGCTTTGCATGTATCTGCACGATTTATATGGGAATGAAGACGGAACTACACCAGCCAAAAAAATTGAAAAAAGTCGAAAACATTCTTATTACACAGGCCAGGCCGGAAGGCGAGAAATCTCCTTATTTTGACATGGCAAAAAGGTTTAATGTAAAACTTGAATTTTGTGCTTTCATACGCGTGGAAGCTATATCAGCAAAGGACTTTCGTAAACAGAAGATTGATATTGCAGCCTACTCTGCTATTATATTTACCAGCAGAAATGCTATTGATCATTTCTTCAGAACGTGTGAAGAGCTGAAGATAACTGTATCTCAAAACACCAAATACTTTTGTATAACAGAGGCTGTTGCGCTTTATCTTCAAAAATTTATTTTATATAGAAAACGCAAAGTTTTTTATGGTGCGGACGGCACCAATAAAAGCTTGTTTGAAGTGATAAGCAAGCATAAAGAAGCAGAAAAATTTTTATACCCTTGCTCGCCATCTTTCGATAGTGAAATAACCAACTGGCTTATTGCAAATCATTGCGAATATGCTATTCCGGTACTTTACAAGATCATTTCAAACGATGTAAAAGACGTAATGAAAGAAAGGCATTATGATATAATTTGTTTTTTTACGCCTCTCGGTGTAAGGAGCCTTACCGAAAATTTTCCCTCCTTTAATCAGAACGGAACCTTAATTGGCGCTTTTGGCGATAACACACGCAAAGCCGTTGCCGCTGCGGGTTTATGTGCAGATATAGTGGCCCCTCAACCAAAAATGACCAGCATGGTTTCGGCACTGGAACACTATCTTTCTTCTTTTTCTAAAAAGTAATTTTTATTATTAAAATAAAAAAGCAACTTTATGCAAGCTGCTTTTTTATATATTTTTTTATGTAAAAATTTACTTTTTAATAAGGCCTGCAAAATAATTTACAGTTCTTACCAATTGAGATACATAGCTCATTTCATTATCGTACCAGCTTACAGTTTTTACCAGTTGAGCATCGCCGGAAGTGATAACTTTTGTTTGGGTAGCATCAAACAAAGAACCGTAATGGATGCCAATAATATCTGAGCTTACTATCTCATCTTCATTATAGCCAAAACTTTCGTTGGAAGCTTCCTTCATAGCGGCGTTCACTTCTTCAAGAGTTACTTTTTTATTAAGAATTGAGGAAAGCTCAGTTAACGAACCCGTGATTACAGGCACTCTTTGCGCACCACCATCCAGCTTGCCTTTAAGCTCCGGTAATACAAGCCCGATGGCCTTTGCAGCGCCGGTGCTGTTGGGAACAATGTTGGCTGCTGCGGCTCTTGCTCTTCTCAGGTCGCCTTTCGGGTGTGGCGCATCCAGTGTATTTTGATCGTTCGTGTAAGCATGAATGGTAGTCATAAGACCAGCCTGAATTCCAAATTTATCATTTAAAACTTTTGCCATTGGCGCCAGGCAGTTGGTTGTGCAGGAGGCGCACGAAATAATAATTTCACTGCCATCAAGAATATTATGATTTACATTAAAAACAATTGTTTTAAGATCGCCTGTTGCAGGCGCAGAGATCACTACTTTTTTTGCTCCGGCTTTTATGTGCGCCTCAGCTTTATCCTTATCAGTAAAAAAGCCGGTACTTTCTATTACAACATCTGTATCATGCGCTCCCCAGGGTATTTGCGCAGGATCTTTCTGAGCATAAATTTTTATTTCCTCGCCATCTACAATTATTGCATTATCTGTACTTTTTACCTCTCCATTAAATCTCCCCTGTGCGCTGTCGTATTTTAATAAATGTGCTAAAACTTTTGGACTTGTAAGGTCGTTAATTGCCACTACTTCTATGCCTTCCATGTTATGTATCTGCCTGAAAACAAGGCGGCCGATTCTGCCAAAACCATTAATAGCAACTTTTACTGTGCTCATAATTTAATTTTTTATTTTAAAAATTGAGTTGCAAAATTAAGCTTTGTAATACATTTTTATATTAAAAAAATAACCCATCGTTTCATATAACGTTATCTGTTTTTACCGCTTACATACTTGTTGCCTTTCAAATAAAATCTGTATGGTAACAATGCATCTTTTCCTGCGCTTGCCACGCCTATTCTTTCGCTGATGCCAATATTTATATCATCTGTTTTATACAGATCATCCATTATATATATTTCATCATCCAATAAATGTTTGCCGGAATGGTGTTTGAAAATTCCTAAAGCTTTGCCAACATTTCCGGGGCCTTTGGTTAAGGTGTAATCCAAAGTTTTTTTTCCGGTTCTTGTGAGCATTACATCAATACCTTGTAACGGCTCAACAGCTCTGATGAGTACAGCATCCGGTATATTTTTATCGTTGGTAATCACATTCATCATCTGGTGAAGCCCATAACAAATATACACGTAAGCCGTGCCTGCCGCGTGATACATGTGTTCGTTCTTTGCCGTTCTCCTTCCATTGTAAGCATGAGAAGCTTTGTCAGCAATGGCTACGTACGCTTCGGTTTCTACTATTCTGCCTGATGTAATAACACCATCAAACCTGGTGACTAATATTTTTCCGATCAGTTCTTTTGCAATTACAACCACATCTTTTCGCTGGTAAAATGATAAGGGTATTTTTTGCATAAATAATTTTTTCAAAAAAGGAAAAGTAAAAAACTAAATTATATTTTTTTAAGTTTGAAAAGAATATGCAAGATGAAAGTTAATCTTCCTTAATTTTTCTGATGATCTATTTAATTCCTTCTTTTTTATCTGATGATGCAGTGGAAACGATTCCTCCTTATGTGATGGAGGCATTAAAAAAATGCCAGGTAATTTTTGCTGAAGATGAAAGAACAGCAAGGCGTTTTCTAAAAAAGATGGATAAGGAAATTGTGATTGACAACTTTGAATGGTACGCTATTCACAAAGCAGAAGAAGAGCAGGTAAATAATTTTAAGCAAAAAATAAAAGAAGGTAAAAATATTGCAATCATTAGCGAAGCTGGGTGCCCTGGCATTGCAGATCCGGGGCAAATTTTAATTAATCAAGCTCAGAAATTAAATGTTGTTATTAAGCCTTTAGTAGGCCCCAGTTCTATATTGCTTGCCCTAATGGCGAGCGGCTTTAATGGTCAGCACTTTTCATTTCATGGCTATTTGCCTATTGATAATTTAGAAAGAAATAAAAAAATAAAACAGCTTGAGGAAGAATCAGCAAAAAGAATTTGCACACAAATATTTATAGAAACTCCTTACAGAAATAATAAATTATTTGAAAATATTTTACAAATCTGCAAGCCTGAAACACAAGTCTGCATTGCGTGCGAGCTTACATCTGCCAATGAGAATATCAAAACTAAAACAATAGAAAATTGGAAAAAAGAAAAGATTGATCTGCATAAAAAGCCGGTTATTTTTCTTTTGCTGGCAAACTAAAATCGTTTATAGGCTAACGTTTATTATATTTTCGTATGCAGGGTAACAGATAGGTAATTTTTAAAATAATTCAGGGCCTTTTGTATGCCTGTGCGGAATTTTACCCGAATGCTTGTAGGCTTTATCGGTTGCTTCGCGGCCCCGCGGCGTGCGCATAATAAAACCTTCCTGTATTAAAAAAGGCTCGTACACTTCTTCAAGCGTTCCAGTTTCTTCGCCGACTGCAGTGGCAATGGTGGTAATGCCAACCGGGCCGCCTTTAAATTTTTCTATAATACAATTTAGTATCCGGTTGTCCATTTCATCAAGTCCGTATTCATCTACATTCAGTGCTTTTAATGCATGTTCAGTTATAGCCAGGTCAATTTTACCATCGGATAAAACCTGTGCAAAATCTCTTACTCGTCGCAGCAAGCCATTGGCTATCCTGGGTGTGCCCCGGCTTCTGCCTGCAATTTCAGATGCGGCATCAGGAGTTATTTTTGTTTTTAAAATAGAACAGGAGCGAAGAATTATTTTTTGCAGAACTTCTTTGCTGTAATATTCCAATCTTGATTTTATTCCGAAACGGGAAAGTAAGGGAGCAGTAAGTAGCCCGCTTCGCGTGGTGGCGCCAATTAAAGTAAAAGGGTTAAGATTTATCTGAACACTCCGCGCATTTGGGCCCGTATCAATCATTATATCAATTCTATAATCTTCCATAGCGGCATACAAATATTCTTCCACCACATTGCTTAGCCTGTGTATTTCATCAATAAACAAAACATCGTTTGCTTCCAGGTTGGTAAGCAATCCTGCAAGGTCTCCGGGCTTTTCTATCACCGGCCCGCTGGTTTCTTTTATATGCACACCCAGCTCATTGGCCACAATGCGGCTAAGTGTTGTTTTGCCCAAGCCGGGAGGCCCGTGAAAGAGGATATGATCAAGCGCTTCGCCGCGCTGCTTTGCAGCTTGTATAAAAATGCGAAGGTTTTCAATGATCTGTGCCTGCCCGCTGAAATCCTCTATAACAGCAGGCCTGATATTGTTTTCAAACTCATTTTCGGCCGGGCTTAACAAGCTTTTTTCTTTATTTAAGTTTTGATTGGGCATAAAAATTAGCCTTGTAAAACTAAACTTTATAACTATTACAACCTCTCACCAATTCATTTTCACCATTAATAAAAGTGTATGTTTTATTAAAATAAATGAAAAGTAAATTTGCTTTATGTATAAAACAACCTTGCGCTATTGGGTATGCCAGCTTTTGGGTTGGGGCGGATGGACGTCACTTAATCTGTTCTTTATTTATCTTTTTGCTCATGATACTTATTTTAAGCCTCCTGAAAAAAGAATTATCTTTTTTGCAATTCTTTTCATAGAGTTTTTTTGGAACATACTTGCTACGCACACATTAAGGTTTGTTCTGAAAAAAATACAATGGATAAATTTGTCAATAAACAAGGTAATACTGTTGTTTATTGTGAGCGTTATATTTACTGGCCTTTTGAGTTATTATGGTGCCAAAACAACTGCAGTGGTCACCGGCTATTCACTGGTTACTTATGAAAAGAAAGAAGACCTTCAGTCTGCTATTATAAAAGAAAAAGAATTTAACCTTGCGGGCACTAATTATTTTACTAATAGTTTAAAAAATCCGGCTGATTCACTTGTGTATGCGTCAGCTAAAAACATTAAACAAACCACCGGATGGTACAGAGATCAAAATGGGAATTGGCAATATGAAGAGCAGCACCAGGAAAGGTTTTGGTGGGAAATTATATTCGTTAGTTTATTAATTGCCTTATGGCTGCTGCTTTATATGGTGTGGCATTACCTCGAAAGAAACCGCAGGGACGAGCTGGATAAAATAAGGCTGGAAAAAACGGTAAAGGAGCTGGAGCTAAGCACCATAAAATCACATATTAATCCACATTTTATTTTCAATTCTTTAAACAGCATCAGGGCTTTGGTTGATGAAAATCCGCAGCGCGCCAGAACTGCCATCACAGAGCTTTCCAACATTTTGCGCAGCAGTATGCAGGTAGAAAAAATGGAAACAGTGCCGCTGCATAAAGAGCTTGATATAGTGAAAGATTATCTTGCTTTGGAGCACATGCGTTTTGAAGAAAGACTAAAAGTGGAAATGGATATTGATGAAGATACTTTGCAGCAACCTGTGCCGCCTATGATGCTGCAAACGTTGGTTGAAAACGCAATAAAGCATGGCATAAGTAAACGAATAAAAGGAGGATTAATAAAGGTAATTTCAAGATTTAGTGGTGATCATTTTGAATTAATTGTACAAAATACAGGATTTTTGGATGAGGCAACCTTGCCTGAAGGCTTTGGAATAAAAAGCACGCGTGATAGGCTGGGCCTGCTTTTTCATGGCAAGGCAAGCTTTAAAATAAACGGAATTAATGGAAATGAAGTGCAGGCAAAAATAATTATGCCGGTTACTTTCTAATATTTACAGATGTTATAAAAGGTTTTAAATTTCCCTGGTTACATGAAACGGTATAAAATTTTTTAATATGCAAAAAGTAATAATAATTGATGATGAAAGGCTGGCAAGGAATGAGCTTAAAAAATTGCTGCAGGAGTTTGATGATATTGAAGTGATCGGCGAAGCAGCCAATGCCAATGAAGGTATTGAGAAAATAGAAAGCCTGAACCCCGACCTTATTTTTCTGGATATACAAATGCCCGGGAAAACCGGTTTTGACATGCTTACGCAAATAGAAAAAGCGCCGCATGTGATCTTTGTAACGGCTTACGATGAGTATGCGCTGAAAGCTTTTGAAGTAAACGCGCTGGATTATTTAATGAAGCCTGTGGAGCCCAAAAGACTTGCTGATGCTTTATTAAAAGTGAGACAAAAAGATGAAGAAGAAATGCTTTCGTATAGCAACAGAGGCACCCTTCGCGATACTGACCAGGTGTTTGTAAAAGATGGGGAAAGGTGCTGGTTTGTTAAGCTGTCAGATGTTCGCCTGTTCGAAAGTGTAGGCAATTATGCTAAAGTTTTCTTTGGAAATAATAAGCCGCTTATTTTAAAATCATTAAATGCATTGGAAGAAAGACTGGATGATAAAGTATTTTTCAGGGCCAACAGAAAGCACATCATAAACTTACGAATGATAGATAAGATAGAGCCTTATTTTAATGGCGGTTTATTGCTCGATCTGCTTGGCGGAGAAAAGATAGAAGTAAGCCGCAGGCAGGCTGTGAAGTTTAAAGAAATGATGAGTTTGTAATTATACATGTAATTAATGCTGAATAAAGAACTATTGCTGAATGGCTGCGGGATGGCAGCGAAAAGCACGGTGAAGGCTTGTGAAGTGGCTCTGTGCCGGACTTGTAGTGGACAGCCCGAACTATTGCTGAATAAAGAACTATTGCTGAAAGCCCCAAAATATTTATAAAAATTTAAACAACCTTCACCGGCACAGAATGTACAGCCGCAGCCATTTCCTGTATAAGGGTTTCATCTTTTTCAATAGCATTGCCTACGACAATCACATCAGCTCCTGCTTTGCAATTGAGATAAGCTTTTTCAGGGTCTGTAATGCCTCCGCCTACAATGAGGGGCACTTGTATACAATCCGCAACTTTTGCAATCATGCTTTCCGCAATTGCACGCCTGGCGCCGCTTCCGGCATCCATATAAATTAATTTCATACCCAGCATTTCACCAGCCATAGCAGTGCACATTGCAATTTCATTTTTATCTGCAGGCAAAGGGCTTGCATTGGAAATGTAAGAAACTGTTGTAGGAGCACCGCCATCAATAACCATATAACCAGTGCTCATAATTTCGAGGCCGCTTTGTTTTACAACAGGTGCGCTTACCACATGCTGGCCTATCAATAGATCAGCATTACGGCCGCTTATCAGCGAAAGGTATAAAAGCGCATCGGCATGTTTGCAGATCTGGCTGGCGCTTCCGGGGAAAAGTATAACGGGAATATTGCTATTTTTTTTAATTAATTGAATGCATTCATCAATGTAATTAGAAACAACAAGGCTGCCGCCAACAAGAAAATAATCAATCTTTGCTTTTGCAGAAAGATCAATGAGCCGGTGCATTTTTTCACCATCCACTTTATCGGGGTCAATTAAAACAGCGAACGATTTTTTTCCGGAGACCTTTCTTTCACACAGCGAATTATATATGCCTTTTATTTTCATGAACAGTGATTAATGCAAAAATGTCAATTTTTTTGTATTTATAAAAATAACGTTAAACAAATTACGTATTAATTGCTTGCAACGCTTGCCCTGGGTTAGCATCTTTTTAATTTTGTAATTTTAAATATGATAGATGTATCAAAAGAAATAACGTTTAAAACTGCACGTAGCGGCGGCAAAGGCGGCCAGAACGTAAATAAGGTGGAGACAATGGTGGAAGGCTGGCTGCATATTGATTCTTCAAATATTTTAAACGAAGAACAGAAGCAGATTATTACTGAAAAGCTTGCTAATAAAATTACAGGCAGCGGTTATTTATTGGTTAAAAGCAGCACTGACAGGTCTCAGCTGGGCAATAAAGAAAACGTGGTCAAAAAAATAAGTGTTTTAATAAATAGTTCTTTAGTAAAAAGAAAAAAAAGAAAAGCAACAAAGCCGTCGAAAGCATCTGTTGCAAGCCGAATAAAAATTAAAAAAGAAAAAGGTGTTATTAAAGAAGGAAGAAAAAAACTAAGGAATTATGATGAGTAAATTCTTAAAAAGATACTGGTTATTTTTTAGCTTTTTACTGTTAATAGTTACAAGTTCATTTAAACAAAATTTATGTAAGCAAAGTAAAACAGCATTAATAACCATTGTTTTTATTAATACGGTGAAACATCATAGAATTATATTGAATGATAGTTTATATACCAATCCTTTTGGCGAGAAATATAGCATAAGCAAACTGAGGTATTACGTTACTGATATTGAATTGCAACAGAACAATACATTTTTTAAAGAAAAAGATAGCTATCACTTAATTGATGAAAGTGATTCCTCATCACGCGTAATAAAATTTAAGGTGCCGGCAGGTGATTATCAAGGTTTAAAGTTTTTATTAGGGGTTGACAGTTTGCATAATATTTTAGGGGCGCAGAGTGGCGATCTTGATCCTGCGAAAGATATGTTCTGGACATGGAACAGCGGATACGTGATGGCTAAAATGGAAGGCAATTCTGCGGCTTCCACATTGGTCAATCATAAATTTGAATTTCATATTGGCGGTTTCTCCGGGCCTTTTAATGTATTAAAAAAAATAGATCTGAAATTACCTGGTAATGCTCTGAAGCCTAATGCCAGCAATAGTTACACGATAGTTATAGACGCAGATGTAAACACCTGGTGGCAGGGAACTAATAACATAAAAATTGCTGAACATGCGGCCATAACCTCTCAGGGCATCAATGCTAAAAATATAAGCGATAACTATGCAAAGATGTTTCATATAGAAAAAATAATTTTAGAATAATTGCAAAAAAAAATATCAATACTTATTGTTTTTTTTATTGCTGCTTTTACTTTTTTTCTTAATGCAAAAGAAAAAAATGAAACGATTGCATTGCCATTTCACACAACGCCTTTGCAATTAAAAATTCCTGAAGGCTGGCCAAAGCCAAATGACGTTTTTAAAAACAATCCACTTACAGAAGAAGGCTTTCAGCTTGGAAGAAAATTATTTTATGATGGGCGCCTTAGTAAAGATGGCAACTTCGCCTGTGCATCTTGCCACCAGCAGTTTGCAGCTTTTGCTACTTACGATCACGATTTGAGCCATGGCTTCCATGACCAGTTTACAACCCGCAATGCACCTGCATTGTTCAATCTTGCATGGGCCTCAGCTTATAACTGGGATGGCGGCGTTAATCATATAGAATTACAGGCGTTAGGCCCCATGACCGCCGCAAATGAAATGGCAGAAAATATTGATTCTGTTTTATTAAAATTAAAAAAAGATACTTCTTATCAGCGCATGTTTAAGGAAGCCTTCGGCAGTAGCGTAATTAACAGCCAGCGAATGCTGAAAGCGCTTGCCCAGTTTACAGGCTTATTAATATCATCCAATTCAAAATATGATAAGGTGAAAAGAGGAGAAGATAAATTTGATGATGCAGAACAACGCGGCTACAAGCTTTTTAAAGCAAGATGCAACACGTGCCATAAAGAGCCTTTATTTACAGATTATTCTTTTCGTAATAACGGTTTAGCTGTAAACGATTTTTTAAAAGATTATGGAAGAATGCGGATAACCGCAGATCCACAGGATTCTTTAAAATTCAAAGTGCCCAGCCTGCGTAATGTTTCGGTTACGTTTCCTTATATGCACGATGGAAGAATTAACTCTTTATACCGGGTTATTGATCATTACAATAACGGCGTGAAAACAAGCGCCACGCTTGATTCCAGCCTTCGTAAAGGTATTTTGTTTACAGACCAGGAGACAAATGATATTGTGTATTTTTTGAAAGCACTAAAGGATACTTCTTTTATGAATGATAAAAGATTTTCACAACCATAATTTGGGCGGTGGCATCTTTAAAGATTATACAATTAAATTTGCCCTTCAATAAAAAAACATAGTTGAGCAGTATAAAAAAACTTGCGGGACAAACAATGTGGTATGGCGTAAGCTCAATAGCTGCAAGGTTTTTATTTTACCTGTTAACTCCTTATTTAACTTATAAATTGTCGAGCACAGGCTATGGCGACATGAGCATTTTATACGCAGCCATTCCTTTTTTAAATGTCATTTTTACTTACGGAATTGAAACTGCTTATTTTCGATTTGCATCAAAAGAAGAATATAAAAAAGATATTTACAGTACAGCAACTATTTCTATTTTATGCAGCACTTTTTTGCTTACTTCTATTTTAATTTTTATGCGCTCATCACTGGCGCATTGGCTGCGGTTAGATAACCATCCTGAGCTCATAACTTATTCTGCGCTCATCATTGCCTTTGATACTTTATCAACGCTGCCATTTGCCAGGCTTCGCCTGGAGCAAAAGCCACGCAAATACGCCGCAGTAAGGGTTGCAACGATTGCCCTGCAGATGGCGGTTACATATTTTTTAATATCAGTTTGTCCTGCAATTGCTAAAAAGAATCCTTATGGCCTGGTGGCAACTTTTTATAGAGCCGGTTATGGCGTAGGCTATGTAATTATTGCAAACCTCGTTGCTTCTGTATTTTCATTTTTACTTTTATCCAAACAATTTTTTTCATTCCGGTTTCAGTTTAATAAAATGGTTTGGGGCACAATGATGCTGTATTCTTTACCATTGATCATTGCAGGCTTTGGTGGTATGATCAACGAAACTTTCGACAGGATTATGCTCACCTGGCTTGCTCCTGTAAAAAATATAACTGAAGCAAAAATGCAGGTAGCCACTTATTCGGCATGTTATAAATTATCTATTTTAATTACCTTATTTATACAGGCTTTCAGGATGGGCGCCGAACCCTTTTTTTTTAAACAGGCAGAAGGGCAAAATCCTCAAAAAGTGTATGCAAGGGTCATGAAGTTTTTCGTGATAACTATTACTATCATGTTCCTTGTTGTGTCAATGTTTTTGCCAATATGGAGATATTTTATTGATCCCAAGTATTGGACAGGGCTAAAAGTGGTTCCTATACTTTTATTAGCAAACATGTTCCTGGGCATTTACTATAATTTATCAATATGGTATAAGCTTACGCATAAAACAATTGATGGCGCTTATATAACACTGATCGGTGCTGCAATAACACTCATTATTAACTTTATTTTTATTCCTTATTTTGGTTATATAGCTTGTGCTTGGGCTACATTTTCGTGCTATGGCAGCATGATGATTGTTTCATATTTATGGGGGCAAAAAGCGTATAACGTTCCTTACGCCTGGAAAAAATTATGCGCTTATATTTTAATAGTGGTTGCGTTGTATTTTGTTCATGCAGGTGTTATTTATTTTTTTAATGGAGTAATTATTAATCTTTCATCTGCCACCATTTTGCTATTAATTTATCTATGGTTTATTATAACTATTGAAAAAAACGAAATACAACGAATATCAGTGCTGGCGCGGTTTTTACCTAAGAGCAATAAGCATTTTAAAACTACCACCGTTCTATAAAACCTTTGCTTACGTTGAGAAAATTTTTAAGAAAAATATTAGGTCCTTTGCTCACCAGGATTGCATCCAACGCTGAAGCTCCCGATAAAGATGATGTGTTTAAATCGTTAAGCCGGCTGCTTGCTTCGCTACAGCAAAAAAGTAGTAATGATGGTGTAAAAATAGATGCAGATTTCAACACAGAATCTTACATTATTTTTAGTGATCATCATAAAGGCGATAAAGATGCAGGCGATGATTTTGCATCCAACGAAAAGAATTATCTCGCTGCGCTTGATTATTATTTTAGCAAAAATTTTTATTACATAAATCTGGGTGATAGCGAAGAGCTCTGGAAATACAAGCCACAGCAGGTAATATCAAAAAACGGAAAAGCTTTACAGTCAGAAGCCCGGTTTCATGTGAATAAAAAATATTATAAAACTTTCGGCAATCACGACCTTATCTGGAAAGATATGTTGTCAGTTGAGTTTTGGTTTCGCAACATTTTTCAAATGCCTTTACCGGTTTATGAGGGTATACTTTTGCAAACTGAAATCAATAATAAATTGCTATCCTTTTTTCTCACGCATGGGCACCAGGGAGATAAGATGAGTGATAATAATGCTGCAAGCACGTGGTTTATAAGCCACGTCTGGCGGCCGTTTCAGCGATACCTGCAGCTAAATGTAAACACACCCGCAAAAGATTATGTGCTTAGAGACAGGCATAATATTATGATGTATGAGTGGAGCAGCCTGCAAAAAAATGTAGTGCTTATAACGGGGCATACACACAAGCCCGTATTTGCTTCGGGGCTTTACTCAGATCATCCGAGTAACAAAATTCCTTTGCAAGAGCTGTCGAAAACCACTAAGCTGAACAATATAATTCCATCTTATTTTAACAGCGGATGTTGCTGCTACAACGATGATGATATTACCGGCATTGAAATAGGTGAAGGAAAAATAAGGCTCATAAAATGGCATTGGTTCAATGGCGCATCCGAAAGGCTGGTGCTGGAAGAAGTGGAGCTTGATACGCTGCTGAACGATGTAAATAATGTTTCTGTTTAGTTTGATATTTGCCCATCATACCCTTACCTTTGCGCGAAAATTAAAACCGCATTTAACTACTATTTTTATGGCAAATACCGGTAAAGTAAAACAGATCATTGGCGCCGTGGTAGACGTGGAATTTACAGATGATAGTAAGCTTCCTGAAATTTTTCATGCGCTTGAGATCACAAAAGATAATGGCGATAAGCTTATTCTTGAAGTGCAGCAGCATTTGGGAGAAGATAGTGTACGCTGCATAGCTATGGACGGTACCGAAGGCTTAAAAAGGGGTATTAAAGTGGTTGACCTTGGTTCGCCAATCTTAATGCCAATAGGAGAAAAAATTAATGGTCGCTTATTTAATGTAACCGGCGATGCTATTGATGGTTTGCCACAGGTAAGCAAAGAAGGCGGCAGGCCCATTCATAATAAACCGCCCTTGTTTGAAAACTTAAGCACAGCATCTGAAATATTATTTACAGGTATAAAAGTTATTGACCTTATTGAACCGTATGCAAAGGGCGGAAAGATTGGTCTGTTTGGTGGCGCCGGCGTGGGCAAAACGGTATTGATACAAGAGCTTATTAATAATATTGCCAAAGCTTATAGCGGCTTATCAGTGTTTGCAGGCGTGGGCGAAAGGACCCGCGAAGGCAACGATCTGATGCGTGAAATGATTGAAGCTGGCATTATGAAATATGGCGACAAATTTATTCATAGCATGGAAGAAGGCGGCTGGGATCTGGATTCAGTAAATATGGATGAGTTAAAAGATTCCAAAGCAACATTTGTTTTTGGCCAAATGAACGAACCGCCGGGAGCCAGAGCCAGGGTGGCTTTGAGCGGATTGACTGTTGCAGAATATTTTCGCGATGGAGATGGAACAGGCAAAGGAAAAGACATATTATTTTTTGTTGATAATATTTTTCGTTTCACCCAGGCGGGTTCAGAAGTTTCTGCACTGCTGGGAAGAATGCCAAGCGCGGTAGGTTACCAGCCCACGCTGGCAACTGAAATGGGCTTGATGCAGGAAAGAATTACTTCCACACGTAACGGTTCTATTACTTCTGTGCAAGCTGTATATGTGCCTGCGGATGATCTTACCGATCCTGCGCCCGCAACTACTTTTGCTCATCTTGATGCCACCACAGTATTGAGTAGAAAAATTGCTGATCTGGGTATTTATCCCGCAGTGGATCCGCTGGATTCTACTTCGAGAATATTAACGCCCGCTATTGTAGGTGATGAACATTACGATTGTGCAAACAGGGTGAAGCTTACCTTGCAGCGATATAAAGAGCTGCAGGATATTATTGCCATTCTTGGCCTTGATGAATTGAGTGATGAAGATAAACTAACCGTTAGCCGTGCCCGAAGAGTGCAGCGTTTCCTTTCACAGCCCTTTCATGTTGCAGAACAGTTTACGGGATTAAAAGGCGTGTTGGTTTCCATAGAAGATACTATCCGCGGTTTTAATGCTATAATGGATGGAGAGGTAGACGAATATCCTGAAGCAGCTTTTAACCTGGTGGGCAACCTGGAAGCTGCTATTGCAAAGGGTAAAAAAATGATGGAAGCTGCGAGTGCGTAAAGCCAATTAACCAATTAGCTAATGTGATAATATGCTAATGTGCTAATTATCACATTATCGAATTATCGAATTATCACATTATTACATTTGATATGATTTTAGAAATACTTACACCAGAAAAAAAGATTTTTAGCGGAGATGTATATGGAGTGCAGCTTCCGGGCATTGATGGTGTATTTGAAGTGCTGGAAAAGCATGCTCCGTTAGTGAGCGCGTTAAAAAATGGCAAGCTTAAAATTTTAAAAGATAAATCGTCAACAATATTTTATAATATTCAAAGCGGCTTTGTAGAAGTGCTGAATAATAAAGCAACTGTGTTGGTAGAAGGCGCAAGGGAAGTTTAATAAGAAAAATGTTTTAATAATCCTTTGCAGAAATGTGAAGGATTTTTTATTTAAATAAAGCCAGGTTATTTGTTCTTAAGTTTTATGTATGCCAATGCTGCTAAAGGAATGATCATTAAAAGAAATAAAGCAAGGATATTTTTTGTAAAAAAATACGCTATTAAAGTTATAGCTGTGATATAAAATGGATAGACAAAAAATAAAACGCCAAGCATAATAGAATCATAATGATCTGTCGCTTTATCTTTTATAATAAAATGAATAAGGTAATATAAGGGGGCATTAAAAATATAGCCTGCAGTTGCCGGTAAAAAAAGTATGATCTTTTTAAATAAAGTTTGATGATCATGAAAATAATTTCTTAGCAAAGCCTTGTCGTTATCAGATGTTTCAAGCACAAGCCTGCTTAATTCATAACGAAGCTTCGTATTAAATTCATTGATCGCTTTACCTTGATTCTCCTTTTCAGTTATATCTTTTTTTAAAATTAAATCACCGAAATTCAGTACGATCTTTTTTCCTAATGTTCTGAATGAACTGTAATTTATTCCTGCCGGTAATATCTTCAGATCAATGCCATTTTCCCATGCCGAAATAGCGAGCCTGGCGGTTCCTTTTCTTAACGGGCGAAGGTGCCATTCGTTCACGCTTCTGGCTTCGCTGAAGATGAGCACAATTCCATTTTGTTTAAAGATATTTCTGCAAACGTTAAACGTAGTATAGTTATGCTCAAGGTTTTTGGCGCCTTCGCTTATTCTGTAAACAGGCAGCATATTAAATGAAGAAAGAATTCGGGTTAGAAAAGGATTTACAAACACGTCGCCTCTGGTAAGCGAATAAACAGGATGCTTAAACAATGTTCCCAGAATGATAGCATCCAAGAACGAATTAGGATGGTTAGAAGCTATGAGCAGCGGGCCTTCCAGGCTTAATAAGTTTTTTTTATTTATTATAATTTTTCTAAAATATAAGCGGATAAATATTCTTGCTGGCAGTAGAAAAATTTTATAGAGCAAAAGTTTTTTTTAAAAATATTAAACTTCTTTATAAAAAATTATGGCTAATTAAGTTGCGGGTCAATAGGAAAATTGATCATCATTTTATAGTTGCCACCCAGTTGCTTCAGCGAATCTTTCCATACATCTTCAGGCTTTGTATAGAAAAGTAATTTAGGCGTAGCCCTTACTGTTAGCCAGCTTTCCTGTTTCATTTCCTGGTCAAGCTGGCCTTCGCTCCACCCGCTGTAGCCTATGAAAAAACGGATTTTTTTAAAATCAATATTTTCATTTTTTATATTAATTATAAGGCTTTCAAAATTACCGCCCCAGTGTACATCATTTAATATTTCTTCGCCACCACTTATCAGTTGCGGATACTGATGTATAAAGTTTAATGAATCTCTTTGTACCGGGCCACCCTGGTACACGGGCGTTTGCTTTACATTAAGCTCCGGCAAAAGTTCGTTAAGCGTTTTTGGAAAGGTTTTATTTAAAATAAAGCCAAAGCTGCCTTCTTCGGAATGACCACAAAGAAATATAACGGTGCGGCTGAAATTAGGATCTTTTAAAAACGGATTAGCTATCAGCAAAACTCCTTTGGCAGGTGAAATCATAATTCTAAAATTATATGTAAAAGTTGAATTATTTTGTATCTCTTTTGTTGTATTTAAATAATAAAACATATAGTTAAAAATTTATACAAAGCTTGTCCATTATGTGTTATAGCATTTGCTAAGTTTAATTTTGCCAGCTGATGAAAAGAATTTTTCCTGTTATAACGACCCTCATTTTTATCTCTTTGCTGGGTATAATTTTTTTTCAGGTTGTATGGATCAACCAGGCGCTGGAAGATAAAAAGCAACAGTTTGAAAACACAATGTCAATGGTTACTGTAAGCGCAGCCAATAGCCTTGCTGATGAAAGAGGAAACCTGTCACCATTTGATAATCGTAAAAGTGCAGATATTTTATTTCCCCTAAACGCCTTTCCTGCAACTATTGCACACCGGTACACACGCGATGAAATAAGAAACAGAATAAACAGAGAACTGGAAAGATATAATATTAAAAATGTGGATTTTGAATTTGCAGTAAGCACTACCTCAATGATTGCTGATGACCTGCAATCTAAAAAATATCTTGAAGCTGAACGAGATACGCTTCATAATTTACCTATTGTTTGTCCGATACAATCACAGGGCGGCAGCCTTTCTGAAGGACTTTCGCCGCAGGAGTTGCTCACTATTATTGTGCCTCATGTAAGAAATATAATATGGAAAGATATGTTTTGGATGGTGCTCGCAGCAGTAGTGTTTACCTGCATTATATTCACTGCTTTTTTTATTACCTTCAGAGCGTTGCTTAATCAAAAAAAACTAAGTGAAATAAAATCCGATTTCATTAATAATATGACCCATGAATTTAAAACGCCGCTGGCAACTATTTCTCTTGCTGTGGATGCTTTAAAAAATGAGAAAGTTTTGAATGACAGAACAAAAATGAATTATTTCTCAGGCATAATAAAAGATGAGAACAAGCGGATGAATAAACAGGTGGAAACCATACTGCAGGCGGCTTTGCTTGATAAACAGGAAATACAGCTTAATGAAAAACCGGTACATGCCAACAGCCTTATTAATGTCGCAATAAATAATATCAGGCTTCCGCTGGAAGAAAAAAATGGTCAGCTTGATGTATGCCTCGATGCTCCTGACGATTATATTTTAGCAGATGAAGTTCATTTCATAAACATTATAAATAACCTGCTGGATAACGCAATAAAATATTCAAAAGAAAATTTACAAATAAAACTCTACACACAAAACATACACAATTACCTGCGCATAAAAATAGAAGACAACGGTATAGGTATGACCAAAGAAACACTTAACAAAATCTTTGAAAAATTTTACCGCGCTCATACAGGAAACATTCATAATGTGAAAGGCTTTGGGCTTGGGCTTAGCTATGTAAAGTCAATGGTGGATGCGCATAAAGGAAAGATAAAAGCGGAAAGCACTTATGGAAAAGGAAGTTGTTTTACCATTGATTTTTCTCTTGTAAAAGAACCGGCAATGCAAACCACGCATGCCTGATCCCTCTCTATATATTATAACTATATAATTAGTTTATACAAATAAATCTATCCCTCAAATTTTATTTCTTAAGAGTCTTTACACATGCAGTGCACAGGTTATACACATGGTATAATGCTATAAACTCATGAAGCCTGCGCCAGTATTACTTATTAGCTCGTGGATAAAAAAGTTTTTTGCAAAATAGTTATGCAAGTGGGAAAATGTGTTAATTTGTGTCAATTTCATTTTCATTAGCAAAACTTAATAATGGCAAGCTTTATAGGCGAATTTGAATCCACCCTGGATGCTAAAGGCCGCTTCCTGCTTCCGGTAGGGATAAAGAAGCAATTGCCCGAGGGGATGCAAAATGACTTTGTTATTAACAGGGGATTTGATGAATGCCTTACCTTATATACGGCCAAAAGCTGGAAGACGATATCTGCAGATATAGCACTTTTAAATACTTATGATGATGAGCAGCGGGATCTTCAAAGATATTTTTTGAATGGAGCCACAGCAGCAGGCCTTGATAGTTCCGGCAGAATGCTTATACCAAGAAAGCTTATAGATTACGCTAAGCTCGAAAAGGATATTATAGTGGTTTCCATGTTTGACAAGTTTGAGATTTGGAATGCTAAAAAGCACCAGCAGTTCTTTGAAACTTTTTCGCCAAAGAAATTTAGTGAACTGGCGAAAAAGGTAATGGCTTCAGGAAAAATTGCAAACTCATAAATGCAGCAGGGCATCTACCACTTGCCTGTATTGCTTCGTGAGGCGATAGATGCTTTGCAAATTACACCGTCGGGCGTCTATGTTGATTGCACTTTTGGCGGCGGCGGTCATAGCAGGGAAATATTAAAGCATTTGAACAGTGAAGGAAAATTAATTGCTTTTGACCAGGATGCCGATGCGGTGAAAAATGTTCCCGATGATGAACGCATCATTTTTGTGCCGCATAATTTCAGGCATTTGCAGCGGTTTTTGAAGTTTCATAAAATTTCAAAAGTAAATGGCGTGCTGGCAGATCTCGGCGTATCCAGCCACCAGCTTAACGTTGCCGGCAGAGGCTTCTCTACACGCATGGATGCAGCGCTTGATATGAGAATGAATCAATCAGAAAAAATGAATGCAGTTTTTGTTCTTAAAAATTATAATGAAGAAAAATTGCATAAAATGTTTGAGCAGTATGGCGAAGTGACTAATGCAAAAACCCTGGCAAAAATGATAGTTGAGCTAAGGATATCACAGCTTTTTCATACAACTGCAGAATTGAAGAATGCTTTATATCCTGTTGTAAAAGGTAATCCTGAAAAATATTTTGCCCAGGTATTTCAGGCGCTTAGAATTGAGGTAAATGATGAATTGAATGCCCTGAAAGACTTACTGGCTCAGCTTCCTGCAGTGCTTGCTGATAAAGGAAGGATAGCCATTATTACCTTTCATTCTCTTGAAGATAGAATTGTAAAAAATTTCTTTAAATATGAAAATTCCGACGATTCGCAAAAAGATATTGATATATATGGAACAGTAAAAAAGAAGAGCTTAAAAATTATAACAAAGAAGCCAATAATACCATCATCGCAGGAGCTAAAAAGTAATCCAAGGTCAAGAAGTTCAAAATTACGCATTGCAGAAAAAGAAATTTTAATAAAAATTTAGAATAAATAAAAAGTCTTACAGGTCATAAAATTGCTCAGGATAAAAACAATGGCTCAGGATAAAAACATAGCAGCAAAGAAAACCAGGAAGAATTTCAGGTTCAATATTGTTTATAACAAATGGCTTGTAAAAAATATTCCTTTTTATCTCTTTGCTTCTTTTCTTGCTGTGTTGTACATAGCCAACGGGCATTATGCTGATAAAATGATAAGAAGCATAAACAGCACTGCAAAGCATCTGAAAGAAATGGAATACGAATATAAAACTGTAGAGCGCGATGTAATATTCAGAAGTAAAGAAAGTGAGTTGGCAAAAGCAGTGGAGCCATTAGGATTAAAAGAGCTGATGCAGCCGCCGGTAAGGCTTACAGATAGTATTTATAAAAAATAGTTTATTCAAAAAAATATAAGTTGGATGTAAAGAAAGACATATTGTGGCGCATTTATTTATCCTTTATAGGCATCATTGTGCTGGGCGCAGTGGTGCTGGGCAGGGTGGTGTATATACAAAAAGTGCAGGGGGATTATTGGAAGCAAATGAGCAATGAGCAGCATCTAAAATACTTTGATATAAACGCTGAGCGCGGTACTATTTACAGTGAAGATGGAAATATGCTTAGCACATCTATTCCTGTATTTGATGTGTATATTGACTTTGGTGCCGATGGGTTGCTCGAAAAAAATGGTAAGCGATTTTTCTCTAACCTCGATTCGTTAAGCATTGATCTGGCTGCCTTATTTAAAGATGCAACTGCTGCAACCTATAAAAAAATTTTAAAGGCTGGCTATAAAAATGAAGACAGATATTTTCCTTTAAAAAAGAAGATCACTTTTGAACAATATGAAGCATTGAGGTCCTTTCCATTAGTAAGACAAGGGCAAAATAAAAGCGGCTTTATTGTGGATGTAAGAGACAACCGTGTGAACCCGTATGTGCTGCTCGCTAACAGAACCATTGGGCTTTCACGCGGCGATACAACAAAAAATGTTGGTCTTGAAAGATCGTACGACAGCGTGCTGAAAGGCCAGTCTGGCCGCAGGCTTATGCGTTATATGGCAGGCGCTTATGTACCTGTGGATGGAGCGCAGATAGAGCCTGAACATGGGAAAGATATCATAACAACTATTGATACTTATATACAGGATGTAGCGGAGAATGCACTTATGAAAATGATGGTAAGCAATAGCTCATTTCATGGTACCTGCATTGTAATGGAAACGAAAACCGGTAAAATAAAAGCAATTGCCAATCTTGGAAGAATGCCCGATGGCGAATATTTTGAAGATTATAATTATGGCTTAGGCAAAAGAACTGAACCGGGATCTATCTTCAAAATAGCCACATTAATTTCTCTTCTGGAAGATAAATATATGGATACCGGCAGCATAGTGGATTGCCACGGGGGCATCACTACTTTTCATGGGTTGAAGGTAAGAGATACGCATAGCGCGTATGAGATAACTTTGAAAGAAGCATTTGCCCGGTCATCAAACGTTGCCTTTGCGGAGCTGGCGAATGAATATTATAATGAGCAGCCCTGGAAATTTTATGATCACCTGCATTACCTGCATCTGGACACTGCAACAGGTATTGACATTGTAGGAGCTGCACCACCATTGATTAAGAAGCCATCAAGTAAGTATTGGACAAAAACAACCATTCCATTTATGGCTCATGGCTATGAGGAACTGGTAACGCCACTGCAATTATTAATGCTATACAATGCGGTAGGTAATAATGGCAAAATGATGCGCCCCTATCTTGTAAGTTCTATAAATGATATGGGCCACCAGGTGGAAACATTCAGCCCGAAAGTAGTGGTAGAAAAGATTTGCAGCGATGAGACTCTTGCAAAATTAAAAGAATGTTTATTAGCTGTTGTTCAATTTAAGGATGGCACTGCACATACACTTGAAACAAATATGTATTCGTTTGCCGGCAAAACCGGCACTGCAGTTACTGCCATAAATAATCATGGGTATAATAAAAGCGCCAAGATTTATCAGTCTGCATTTATGGGTTACTTTCCTGCAGAAGACCCGATGTATACTGTTGGTGTTGTAATACAAAACAGCAACCAATCGAAGCTTTTTTATGGAAGTTCCGTGTCCGGGCCGGTTTTCAGAGAAGTTGCTGATAAAATTTATGCAGAAAAAATAGGCAATCAATCTGTAAACAGTTTACAGCCATATCCTGATAGCGCCTCAAAGTTTTACGGATTAAAAAATGATGTAGCAAAAATATTAAGCATGTTTAGCTACCCCACGGTTGACTCTGCTACAACAGGTATATGGCGCGCTGCATTTATAAATAATTCAGCAGCTAATGTGAACACAACATCTATAGATCAATCGCCTGCAAATAAAATTCCTGATGTTACAGGGCTTGGGCTTAAAGACGCTGTATATCTTTTAGAAAATATGGGGTTGAAAGTTGAAGCAAAAGGAAGAGGAAAAGTTATCTATCAATCGCTGGCGCAAAATTCAGATTATCATAAAGGGCAGCTTATAAATATTCAATTAAACTGATGGCGTTATTGCAACAAATATTATATAAAATAAAAATTATTTCTGTTACAGGCACCACTATTACAGAAGTAAACGGCCTTGAAACGGATTCCCGCAAAGTGAAGCCAGGCAACTGTTTCATCGCTGTGAAAGGTATGCAAACAGATGGCCATGCCTTTATTGACACCGCTATTGCTAATGGAGCCGACGCTATTATTTGCGAAGTATTACCCGAAAAAATCATTGAGGCAGTTCAATATATAATGGTAGAAAACAGTGCTGTTGCGGCGGGTGTAATGGCTCATAATTTTTATGGCCAATTGACAGAAAAAATAAAGCTGGTTGGTGTAACAGGTACCAATGGAAAAACAACCATTGCAACTTTACTCTTTAAATTATTCAGCGGGTTAGGCTGCAAATGTGGCTTGTTAAGCACGGTACAAAATCAAATTGCCGATGCTGTTCTTCCAGCAACTCATACAACACCCGATGCAATAAATCTTAATAAGCTAATAGCTGAAATGTATGCTGCTGGCTGCTCTCACATTTTTATGGAAGTAAGTTCTCATGCGATAGACCAGCACCGGATTGCAGGTTTATCTTTTGCCGGAGGCATATTTAGCAATATCACACATGATCATCTTGACTATCATAAAACGTTTGATGAATATATAAGAGTAAAAAAACAATTCTTTGATTGGTTACCATCAACAGCTTTTGCAATAAGCAATGCAGATGATAAAAGAGGTGCGGTGATGCTGCAAAACACGAAAGCAAAAAAATATTTATACAGCCTTAAAACCATGGCTGACTTTAAAGGAAAAATTATTGAAAATGCCTTAACAGGTTTGGTTTTAATAATAAATGATACAGAAGTGCATTGCAGGCTGATAGGCACTTTCAACGCATACAATCTTCTGGCAGTGTATGGTGCGGCAGTTTGCCTTGGCGAAAACAAACAAGACGTTTTGCAAATACTTAGTAATCTTTCGGGCGCAGAGGGAAGATTTGATTATATGATGTCGCCCAACGATAAAGTGATTGGTATTGTTGATTATGCTCACACGCCGGATGCGTTATTGAACGTGCTGGCAACAATAAAAAATTTAAGGCAGGGAGAAGAAAAAATCATCACTGTTGTTGGCTGTGGCGGTAACCGTGATAAAACTAAAAGGCCTGTAATGGCAGAGGTTGCATGTGAATACAGCGATAAAATAATTTTTACATCAGATAACCCAAGAAATGAAGAGCCTGCGCAGATCATAAAAGAAATGGAGGCCGGCGTGCCTGTGCTTGCAAGAAAAAAATACATTTCTATTGTTGACAGAAGGGAGGCAATTAAAACAGCAGTAAATCTTGCGCAGCAAAAAGATATTGTATTAGTTGCTGGTAAAGGACATGAAAAATACCAGGAAATAAGCGGGGTAAAACATGACTTTGATGATAAAAAGGTTTTGGCAGAAATGTTTGATTTAATGGAAAAATAAAACGGCAATCAGCAATAATGCTTTATCACTTATTTGAATGGCTTACAAAAAATGGAATAAAGTTTCCGGGCAGCGGCTTGTTTCATTTTATCACCTTCAGAGTGCTGGCGGCTGTGCTTCTATCACTGCTTATAACTACGGTATTTGGCAAGAGATTAATAAAGATTTTAAAAAGGAAGCAGATAGATGAATCAGTGCGGGAGCTGGGCCTGGCGGGTGAAAAAATGAAGGCAGGTACGCCAACGATGGGCGGTATTATTATTCTGCTGGGCATATTAATACCGACTTTATTGCTTGCTGATCTTAATAAAGTGTACGTGCGGCTTATGCTGTTAAGCACAGTGTGGCTGGGCATTATAGGCTTTATTGATGATTATTTAAAAATAAAAGCAAAGCGCATAGCAAAGGCAAAGGGAGAAAGTTATAAAAAAAATGATGCTGATGGGCTTGCAGGAAAATTTAAGATTTTCGGACAGGTAATGCTCGGTATTATCATCGGATCAACATTATATTTTAATCAACACGTAGTGGTAGAAAGAGAGATTATAGCAAACACAACTGATAGCTTATACAAGCCGCAAAGAGGTGAGCATGAGCTTGGCCAAAGTGATACAATTATTGGAGGTAAAAGATTTGTTACCGTAAAAACACCCATTACCACCATACCATTTGTAAAAACACATGAGTTTAATTATGCAAAATTGCTGCCTGAGAGCTGGGAAAATTATACCTACATACTATACATACTTATTGTAATATTTATTGTAACGGCTGTATCAAACGGAGCAAACATTACTGATGGATTGGATGGGCTTGCCACCGGAGTAAGCGCCATCATTGGCTTGTGCCTGGGCGTATTTGTATTTGTGAGCGGCGATGTGCGCATTGCTGATTACCTCAATATTATGTACATACCTAACCTGACTGAGCTATCAATTTTTATAGCTGCGTTTGTGGGCGCATGTGTGGGCTTTCTGTGGTACAATGCTTACCCGGCGCAGGTTTTCATGGGCGATACCGGCAGCCTTGCACTGGGTGGCATCATTGCGTCACTTGCTATTATTGTTCGTAAAGAATTATTGATCCCTTTCTTCTGTTTTATTTTTTTAGTAGAAAATATAAGTGTGGTGATGCAGGTAACTTATTTCAAATACACGAAAAAAAAGTATGGAGCAGGCAAAAGGATTTTCTTAATGAGCCCGCTGCATCATCATTATCAAAAGCTGGGATATCATGAAAGTAAGATAGCGGTGAGGTTTTGGGTAGTAACCATTTTATCAGTGGTGACTGCAGTGGTAACGTTGAAATTAAGATAAAGTGGTTGAGAGTAATTATAAAGTTTGTTTGAATTTTTTAAAAAGTATTGAAGGTGTCCGATTCTTATGATGTACTAATTCTGACCCGTTAAGTTCATGCCATTGAAGAACCTTTTTTAATTGATTAAATCCCAATTAAAAGAAAGTATGAATAAACGAATTGTGATACTTGGCGCTGGCGAAAGCGGTGTGGGTGCGGCTTTGCTGGCACAACAGCATAATTATGATGTTTTTGTTAGTGATGGTTCTTTGATAAGCCCTGTATTTAAAAATGAGTTGCTCGAAAACAAGATTGACTTTGAAGAGGGCAGACATAGCAAAGAAAAAATTTTCAGCGCATCGCTTATTGTTAAAAGCCCCGGCATAGCAGAAAAAAGCGAACTGATAAAAGAATTAAGGCAAAGAGAAATTGAAATAATAAGTGAGATAGAATTTGCATACAGGTATAAAGGCAATAGTAAAATCATTGCGATAACAGGCAGCAATGGAAAGACAACTACCACTGCAATGACCTATCACATTTGTGGAACGGCAGGCCTTAGCTGTGCGATGGTTGGCAACATTGGTTATTCATTCGCAAGGCAGGTGGCTAAAGAGCCTAAAGACCTTTACATTATTGAAGTGAGCTCTTTTCAATTGGATGATATAAAAATGTTCAGGCCAGATGTTGCAGTGCTCACCAATATAACTGAAGACCATTTAGACAGGTATGAATACAAATTTGAAAACTATATAAAAAGCAAATTCAGCATTATAAAAAACCAGGATAAAAATGATGTATTTATTTATAACGCAGACGATGCAGTAACCATTACACATTTAAATAAATTTTTAAATAATACTAACCCATTACCCATAAGTATGATGAAACCGCTGCCACAGGGCGCTTACATAATCAATGCAGAGATGCACATAAAATGGAAAAACGAAGAAATGAATATGAACGTGAATGACTTTGCTGTAAAAGGCAAGCATAATCAATACAACACAATGGCAGCAGGCCTTTCGGCAGTTGTAATGGATATCCGGAAAGAAAAAATAAGAGATGCCGTTCAAACTTTTGAAAGCCTGGAGCACCGCATGGAACATGTGGCAATTATAAGAGGCGTAGAGTTTATTAATGATAGTAAAGCTACCAACACTAACAGCACATGGTACGCACTGGAAAGCATGACGAAGCCCACCATACTTATTCTTGGGGGTATTGATAAAGGCAATGATTACTCTTTTATAAAAGAACTGGTAAAAGAAAAAGTAAAAGCAATTGTTTGCCTTGGCGAAGATAACCGGAAGATACACGAAGCATTTCGTAATGAGGTGGAGCTTATGGTAAACACGGCAAGCGCTTCCGATGCAGTTCAGGCTGCCTTTCACTTTGCTGATAAGGGGGATGTGGTTCTTTTATCTCCGGCATGTGCCAGCTTTGACCTGTTTAAAAATTATGAAGACAGGGGCAAACAGTTTAAGGAAGCTGTTAAAGATTTATGAAGATTATTATTACAATAAAACCTATTTAAATAAAATAATAACTTCTGTTTATAATTAATGAGCGACAATAATCAAATACCATCAATGCCTTCTTCCTCAGCAGGGCAAAGTGTTGCAGGTAATATTTTAAACCGCACTAAAGGCGACAAAGTTATCTGGGCTATCGTGGTGATGCTTACTATGGTAAGCATATTGGTTGTGTACAGCAGCGTTGGCTCTCTTGCTTATAAAATGAATAAGAGCACAGAGAGCTATTTATTTAAACAAATAGGATTTATTGCATTGGGCGTGCTCATCATTTATTTTGCGCACCGGGTTAATTATACCATTTACTCCCGTGTATCCACTATTTTATTTTTAGTCTCCATTCCTTTATTAATATATACTTTAAAATTTGGCAGCAATATAAATGATGCTAACAGATGGATAAAGCTTCCTGTAATAAATATGACCTTTCAAACATCAGACCTGGCAAAGCTTGCACTGTTTATGTACATGAGCCGGCAGCTTAGCCGCAGGCAAAATGTGATCAAGGATTTTAAGAAAGGTTTTCTTCCATTAATTATTCCTGTTCTCATTATTTGTGCATTGATCGCTCCTGCAAATTTATCAACTGCTTTATTGATCGGCGGCATCGCACTTATGCTTATGTTTATTGGGCGGGTAAGGTTAAAGCATATTTTTTTAGTTGTGGCTTCGGCATTAATTCCTTTGCTGCTGCTCATTCTTGTGGCCACACATTATTACAATAAAGAAGATCATACATCAAAAGAGTTGCCTTCTGTTTTAACCTTTGGAAGGATGTCAACATGGATAAGACGTGTGCAGGATTTTATGTATGCTGATAAGTCTGACGCATCGTACCAGGTGCAACAGTCGAAGATTGCCATAGCAAAAGGCGGATGGTTTGGGAAAGGCCCTGGTAAGAGTGAACAGAGAAATTTTTTACCACATCCTTACAGCGATTTTATTTATGCAATTATAATAGAAGAGTACGGATTGCTTGGCGGAACAGTGATCGTGCTGATCTATCTGTTGTTTTTATTTCGAAGCATACGAATTTATCAGCGATGCCCTTATGCCTTCGGAGCCTTTCTGGCCGTGGCTTTGAGCTTTACGCTGGTAATACAGGCCATGGTAAATATGGCGGTGACAGTTAATCTATTTCCAACAACCGGCGTTACACTTCCGCTTGTGAGCATGGGTGGCAGCAGTCTTTGGTTTACGTGTTTTGCCATCGGAATTATTTTGAGCGTTGCAAGAAACGTGGAGCAAATGGAAGGTAATGAGCCACTGGAAGAAGTTGTAGCGGAAACATAAAATTGTAATTGATGGATTAATGATGGTAAAATATGAAAGAGGCTGCTGCGCAAAACGAAGGAAGTAAAAGAATAATTATTGCCGGCGGCGGCACAGGCGGTCATATTTTTCCGGCATTGGCAATAGCAGAAGCCTTAAAAGAAAAGTTACCGTCGGTTGAGATTTTATTTATAGGCGCTAAAGGAAAAATGGAGATGGAAAAAATTCCAGAAGCAGGTTATAAAATTATAGGATTGACAATAGCAGGCTATAACAGAAGTTCTTTGATAAAAAATTTTTCTTTGCCTTTTAAGTTGGCCCAGAGCTTTTGGCAGGTTGCACGTATTCTCCGGAAGTTCAGGCCAGACGCGGTTATTGGCGTTGGCGGCTACTCAAGTTTTCCGGTGTTGCGGGTAGCTCAGCTTACTGGCATACCCACTTTTATTCATGAGAGTAATTCATTGCCGGGAAGAAGTAATATTATGCTGGGTAAAAAAGCAACGAAGGTGTTCGTAGCCGCTGAAGGAATGGAAAAATATTTTCCTGGAAGCAAAATTGTTTTAACAGGAAACCCTATAAGAAAAATTTTTTTAGATAAAGTTTCCAAACAGGAAGCATTAAATTTTTTTGGACTAAAAGAAGGACTAAAAACTGTGTTTGCAATGGGCGGCAGTCTTGGCGCTAAAAGCATTAATGAGGCAATAGATAACAATATAAATGTTTTTAAAAAGAATGAACTGCAGCTGATATGGCAAACCGGAAAATCGTTCGCAGGGCAGGCAGCAAAGTTAGAAGAAGAAAAAAATAATATATGGACCAATGCTTTTATAACAAAGATGGAGTATGCGTATGCCGCCGCAGATGTAGTAGTGGCAAGGGCTGGAGCAATGACAATAGCAGAGCTCGCAGTGGCAGGAAAGGCAACAGTTTTTGTTCCTTATCCATTTGCGAGTGAAGATCATCAGGCGGCAAATGCACTTGCGCTTGTAAAAAAAGATGCAGCATTAATGGTGCGCGATGCAGATGCAGCAACGGATTTAATAAATACAGTTATCAGATTAATAAATAATAAAGAAGAAATAATCAAGCTTGAAAATAATATTTTAAAAACAGGAATTATGAATGCTGATGAGTTGATAGCGGAAGAAATTTTGAAAGTGATAAAATAACAGTTACTAAAATACATAGATCATAAAAAATAAATATTGAGATTCCCTTTTTATAAGAGTTAGAATCAGGCAATGAAAGATTTTACAACCATATCGCGTATTTATTTTGTAGGCATTGGCGGCATTGGTATGAGCGCATTAGCAAAATATTATGTAAGCAAAAATGTAACGGTAAGTGGTTATGATAAAACCCCTACGCCTTTAACTATGCAGATGGAAGGTGAAGGCGTGCATATTCATTATGAAGATAGTGTTGAGTTGCTTGATAAAGAAACTGAACTGGTTGTTTATACGCCTGCAGTTCCTAAAGATCACAAAGAGCTTAATTATTATTGGCAACACAATTATGAAGTGATTAAGCGCAGCGCATTGTTGGGAGAAATAACTAAAGCCACTTATAATATTTGCATAGCAGGAACGCATGGCAAAACGACAATCAGTACAATGATTGCACATATACTTAGGTATACCGGTTTTGGCTGTAATGCTTTCCTGGGTGGCATTTCAGTGAATTATAACGCTAACTTTTGGAGCAGCGGCAATAATGTTTCGGTAGTAGAAGCTGATGAATACGACAGAAGTTTCCTGGAGTTGTCGCCAGACATTGCCTTGGTATCTGCTATGGATGCAGACCACCTTGATATTTATGGAACAAAAGAAAATATGGAGAAATCTTTTATAGCGTTTACTGAAAGACTGCGTCATGATGGATTGCTGCTTACAAATTATAACATTTCATCAGATGAATTTTCTTCGTCTAATCATATTCGTTACAGCCTGCAAAACAGCGATGCAGATGTGTATGCAGATAATATACAAATAAAAAATGGGGGCTATTATTTTGATGTAATAACAAAAAGCTGGCAGCTTCCTAACGTGGCCTTGCACATGGGAGGGCTGCATAATGTAGAGAATGCAATCGCAGCAATCGTTATTGCACATCATTTAAATATTGAAGATGAAAAAATAAGAAAGGCAGTTGCAGATTTCAAAGGCGTGAAAAGGAGATTTGAATATATTATTGCTGCACAAAGTAATAAAGATGATATAATTTTTATAGATGATTATGCGCATCATCCCCAGGAATTAAATGCACTAATAAGTAGCGCCAAAGCTCTCTTTCCTCGGAGAAAATGCACGATTATTTTTCAGCCGCATTTGTTTTCAAGAACAAAAGACCTTGCCCATGAATTTGCTGCAAGCCTTGATAATGCTGACGAAATTTTGCTTTTACCTATTTATCCTGCAAGAGAATTACCGGTGGAAGGCGTAAGCAGCAACACCATTCTTACACTTATGAAAAATAAAAATGCAAGAATTATAAACAAGAATGAACTTTTAGAATTTCTGCAAAATGATTTTTTATCCTCAATACAAAATGATAAAAAAAGTAAATTATTGATAACAGCAGGCGCAGGAGATATAGACCAAATGTTACAGCCGATAAAAGAAGTTTTATTGTATAATATTCATAAATGAAAACCAACAGCAAATACACTTTCAAAAAAATACTTGTAGCAATCGTATGGATATTGATTGCCTCAGGTACTGTTGTATTGCTGGTGGCCGCCATATCAAAAAGAAATAATGAGCGCTGCGCCAAAGTAGAAATAAGCATCACAGGCGTGCAAAACAATTATTTTATAGACAAGAAAGATGTGATTAGCATTTTACAGCATACTAATAATGGCGCTATTGAAACGAGCCCTTTACGTGCTGTTGATCTTGCACTGATGGAAAGTGAATTGCAAAAAAGCAGGTGGATCAATCATGCAAAATTATTTTTTGATAATAATAATACCCTGCATGTAAACATTACTGAGCGTGAGCCGATAGCAAGAATTTTTACAAACAGCGGATCTTCTTATTACATTGATACATCTTTAACAAGGCTGCCTTTGAGCAACAAGTTTTCTCCGAGGTTGCCCGTGTTTACCAGCTTTCCGGCTGACGAGGCAGTGTTATCTGCTGCAGATAGCAATATTGTAAAAGATATAAAAACACTTGGCATATTTATACTTCAAAATGATTTTTGGATGGCTCAGATCGAGCAGGTTGATATCCGGTCTTCAGGAGAATTTGATCTTATACCAAAGCTGGGTAGCCAGGTAATACATTTTGGCAACGCAGAAAACTGTGAACAAAAATTTAATAATCTGCTTTGCTTTTATAAACAAGTGCTGGCAAAAAAAGGCTGGAACTGTTATTCAGCAATTGATGCCCAATATAATGGTGAGATTGTGGGTGTAAGAAGAAATGCGGGAGAAGTAAAAGCTGATTCATTGCGCTCAATGCAAATCATGAAAGCACTGATAGCTGAAGCGCAAAAGCATGCAAATGATTCCACCATTATTGAACAACCACAGCAGGATGATGAAAACATCAATCAATCAAGGGAGGTAGAAACAGCGCCAGACGAAAAAATACAACCGGTAAAAAATGAAAGTAAGGCTCTTGTGCCTGTGATGCCTAAAAAATTATTTAATGAAAAATCATCGCCTGCAAAGAAAACTCTGGCAGCTACACATCCGGTATCATTTGAAAAGCCAAAGCCCGATCTTAAAAAGCCGAAAGCTTCACCAGGTAAGGGTTTAGAAAGTATTAAGCAACAGCCAAAAGCAGTAATGCCGCCTAAAACAGAGTATTAATTTTTTTTAATAAATAAAACATAACACAACAATGCTTTAGAAAATGTAGTAACGATCGCTAAAAAACTAACGCTTGTAACGCTTTATAAAACAAAATAAAAATGAATAAAGAACAACCCATTATCGTAGGCCTCGACATTGGCACAACAAAGATTGCAGCCATTGCAGGCAGGAAAAATGAATTCGGCAAGCTCGAAATTCTGGGCTTCGGCCGCGCAAACAGCAATGGCGTGCAACACGGAATGGTGTTGAACATTGACCAGACCATAAAAGCAATTCAAACTGCTTTGGAAAACTGTTATGCAAGCAATCCAAATCTTCCTATTTCCGAAGTGTATGTGGGCATTGCAGGCCATCACATAAAAAGCCTTCAGACAAGAGGCGACATTGTAAGGCAAAATAATGATGAGGAAATAAAGCAGGCAGAAATTGATCAGTTAGTAAATGATCAGTATAAAACATATATACCTGCCGGCGATCAGATCATTGAAGTGATACCGCAGGAATTTACCGTAGATAATTTTCAGAACATTCCTGATCCGATAGGCTACAGCGGCGTGAAGGTGGGCGCTAACTTTCACATTATTACCGGCGATAAAAATGCTATAAGAAATATAAATCGCAGCGTAGAAAAAGCAGGCCTTATAACTAAAGATTTAGTTTTACAGCCGCTTGCTTCTGCAGCTGCTGTTATGTGCGATCACGATCTGGAAGCAGGCGTTGCCATTGTTGATATCGGCGGCGGCACCACAGATCTTGCTGTATTTTATGAGGGCATTTTAAAGCATACAGCAGTTATACCATTTGGAGGTGAAAACATAACCAATGATATAAAGACAGGGCTTGGTGTTTTAAAAACACAGGCAGAACAAATGAAAGTGCAATTTGGAAGCGCTCTTACTGATGAAGCAAAAGCCAATGCGTTCATAACCATTCCAGGACTGCGCGGCATGGCTCCAAAAGAAATAAGTGTAAAAAATCTTGCCGGTATTATACAGGCACGCATGAGCGAAATAATGGATTTTGTTTCTTATCATTTAAAACAGGTTGGGCTTGATAATAAATTATTAAATGGCGGTATAATCCTTACTGGCGGTGGCTCTCAGCTTAAGCATCTCATACAGCTTACGGAATATATAACTGGTTTAAATGCACGCATCGGATACCCGAATGAACACCTGGCTGCAGGTCATATAGAAGAACTCACAAAGCCAATGTATTCAACATGCCTTGGCTTAATACTAAAAGGATATAATGATTATGAAAATAAGCGCAAGCAGTTCGAACTGCAATATGCAAAAGTGAACATACCTGTAAACCTGCAGCAGCAAATAAATGTAGATGAAGTGGAAGCAGATGTTACTGATCATAAGAATATCGTAGTGAAGCCCCGTAAAACTTTAAAAGGATTTATGGATTCATTTAAAAATGGTTTGATAGAAATGTTTAAAGAAGAGGGCGATTCCACATTATAAATACAGCCCCTATCCCGAAGGGAATAACGGATTGTGCATTAGATAAATAATTGAATAAAAAACTAAATATAACCCCGCTAATATTCCATACCCTTCTCCTGAGGAGAAGGTTGGGATGAAGCTAATTAATTCTAACATTATGATACATTTTGATTTGCCTAAAGAACAATCATCTATCCTCAAAGTGATTGGTATCGGTGGTGGTGGAAGCAATGCAGTAAACCACATGTTTAACCAAAACATTGAGGGTGTAAATTTTATTATTTGCAATACTGATGCACAAGCCATCGCTACCAGCAAAGTTCCTAATAAGGTGCAGCTTGGGCCTCATCTTACGCAAGGGCTTGGTGCAGGCGCTAACCCTGCAATCGGCCGCGAAGCAACTGAAGAAAGTCTTGAGGAGATCAAGCGCATTCTTGAAGTGAACACTAAAATGGCTTTTATTACTGCGGGCATGGGCGGCGGCACAGGTACCGGAGGCGCTCCGATTATTGCAAAAATTTGTAAAGATCTTGGCATACTTACCGTGGGCATTGTAACCACTCCCTTTGCTTATGAAGGTAAAAAGAGAATAGCCCAGGCCGAAGAAGGCATTAGTAAATTAAAAGATCATGTGGATACCTTGCTTGTTATAAGTAATGATAAGATGCGGCACCAGTTTGGAAACCTTACTATGAAAGCCGCATTCAGCAAGGCAGATAACGTGTTGGCAACCGCTGCAAAATGTATCACCGACGTGATTAACAGCACCGGCCAGATAAATGTTGACTTTGCAGATGTTTGCACTGTTATGAGAAAGGGCGGTGTGGCTATATTAGGCAGTGCGGCATGTGAAGGTGAAAACCGTGCCCAGCTTGCCATTGAGAATGCCCTTAATTCGCCATTGCTAAATGATAATGATATACGCGGCGCAAAATGGATACTCATAAACATTAATTCTGCCGAAGGCGATAATGAATTTACAATGGATGAGGTAGAGACCATACAAAACCATTTACTTAGCCAGGCGGGGGAAGATACGGATGTAATCATGGGGCTTGGATATGATAGCGGCCTGGGCAGTAAGATAGGTATAACATTAATTGCAACCGGCTTTGAACACAAGGATCCGTTTGGTAAAAAGAAGCAGCCGGTACCACAAAAGAAAGAAGAAGAAAAGATAGTGATGATCCTAAATGGTGAAGAGGATAAGAAAAAATACACGCAACCTGTTTTTGTGTTTGATGAAAAGAAAGAAGAAGCGCTGCCTGTAAGTGAATTAAAACAGGAAAACAGCATATCTGAAGTAAAAGATACCTCAAATGCAATACAGGAGCGGGTTACATTTATTATGGACGAAGAAGCAAAAGATGAAATGAAGCCATCAATAGTAGAAATACCAGAGCCGGTAGCAGTAATTTTACATAAAGCTGATGAGGAAAATACTGTTGATAAATCCCAGGAGTCTATAATACATTTCGCTCTATCTTCGGCGCCTGATCCAATAACTGCTGAACAAAATCAACCTCAACCGGAAACGATTGAAACCTTTGATCATCTCATAATAAATAATAATATTAATAAGGCTGGCACCGTCCAAACGTCAGGCGGTTACTTGGCTAAGCCATCGCAGATCTATGCAGAGGCGAAGCCAAAACAGGAATCCAAATTCGCAGAGGAACCATTACCGCTGCACATTTTGAAGCAGGAAGACGAGCTTGTTATCGAAATGCAACTGGTGGTTAAAAATTCCAATGAAGCGGCGGAGGAAAAGAAAGAACCGAAAGTACACCAGACGATGCCCATCATGATACCTTCTGTTGAGGAACTGCCGCAGGTGGACAAAACAGAAGATGATAAGCGCCGGGCTATGGAACGTCTTGCTAAGTTGAGGAATCTTTCTTTCAACGCAAATGCAACGGATCCTAACAATGAGTTTGAGTCGGTTCCTGCTTATCTCCGCCGCAATATGGAATTGCACAATTCCATTGCTGATGTAGAAACTTTTTATAGCAATTATATTGTAAAGTCTAATGAAAATAATAAGGCTGAAATAAGCACCATCAATACTTTTCTTGATGGTAAGAAGCCTGATTAAAAGTATTGTTGTGTAGGTACTATTTATAGTTTTGTTTATCCCCGGAGACTTATGTTAGCCGGGGTTTTATTTAATAAGTAATTTTAGATATGCGAAACTTTTACTTTAATATATTATCAATAAAAAGTAAATAGATTGTTGTAAAAGTTTGCAGGGTAACAGTTATGTTGTAAACGATTATTTATGAAACGAAAAATATATTTAATAAACTTTTTTATATTAATAAACATTGGTTCTTTTTATTCCTGCCATCATAAAACTTATAAAGAACCGACAATAAAAATTGAGACGAACTTTGGTGATATAATAGCTGAGCTGTACCCGGAAAAAGCTCCAAAAACGGTAGCAGCTTTTTTATCTTATGTTGATTCAGGATATTTTAAAAATGGTTCTTTTTATCGTGTATTAAAAGCAGAGGATCAGCCTTCCAACGCTTTCAAATCTAACCTGATACAAGGTGGCATTTGGCGTAGCAACAATAAGTTGCAAGTAACTATCCCGGGTATACTGCATGAAACCACTAAACAAACAGGTATACTGCATAAAGATGGAACTATTTCTTTAGCAAGAACAGCCCCCGGCACAGCCAGCACTGAATTTTTTATTGTTATTGGCGACCAGCCAGCTTATGATTATGGCGGCGATGCAAACAGCGATGGGCAAGGCTTTGCAGCGTTTGGGAAAGTGATTGAAGGTATGGATGTTGTAAAACAAATTCATGAACAGCCGGATAATGAAACCAATTTTGCACCACCATTACTCATAAAAAATATTGTAAGATTATAACATTCAGGGAAACCTTTTAATGTTCTCTGACTTTGCATAATTTAAAATTGAAATAAAGCGGTTTATATCCGGATCTAAGCCACCGGCATTTTTTATAATCTTTCCAGCTTCATCCACAAAGACATATAAAGGCTGTGCATTATAGTTAGCAAGTGTTGCCTCAAAATCCAAATTCCTGGCTCCTACAGTTGTCACAACAGATTGGTCAAACGCAGATGTGTATTGCTCATGCAAAGGAAGTTCTGTTTTTTCATCTACATACAACGAAGCAACAACAAAATCGTCGTGCAATATTTTGCTTACTTCGGGTTTTGATAAAACTTCGCTTTCCATCTTGCGGCAGTTGGCGCAGCTATGCCCTGTAAAATCAATCATTACAGGCTTGTGCATTATTTTAGCAGCCGCTATCGCTTCATCATAATCAAAAAATGTTTCAACGCCTGCAATTTCTGATGCAAGTATATCAGTATATTTTCTGGGCTTTACAACAGCAATATTTTTATTTACATGTGATGAATCATTGTTTGAAGAAAGCTGACCGTTTCTGATCAATTTCTCTAAATTAAAATCCTGCGTTCTATTCTCCGGCAGCCAGCCGCTGATGCCGTTAAGCGGTGCGCCCCATAAACCCGGTATCATGTAAATAGTAAATGCAAGCGGAACTATAGCAAATAATAATCTTGTTACTGTAAGATGAGGAACGCCATAGCTGTTCAATGGCAACTGATCATCGTGGGTGAATTTTATTTTACCTAAAAGATATAAACCAAGCAAGCCAAAAAGTATGATCCATAAAGAAAGATACACTTCTCGGTCGAGCAAGTGCCAGTGATAGGCAAGGTCAGCGTTAGATAAAAATTTTAATGCAAGCGCCAGTTCTATAAAGCCAAAACTTACTTTAAGCGTATTGAGCCAGCCACCGGATTTCGCTATCTTATTTAATAAGCCAGGAAAAAAAGCAAACAATGCAAAGGGGAATGCAATGGCAAATGAAAAGCCAAGAAAACCAACGATTGGGCCAAGCCTTTCTTTTTGCCGGGTGATATCTATTAATAAATTTCCGATGAAAGGAGCGGTGCAGGAAAAGGAAACAAGCACCAATGTAAGCGCCATAAAAAAAATACCTGAAATACTGTTGTGGCTTGCTTTTGCGTCTACTTTATTTGTCCACGAAGATGGTAGGGTAATTTCAAAAGCTCCTAAAAAGGAGATGCTAAAAACTATAAATAATAGAAATACAAAGATGTTGAATACTGCGCTGGTAGATATTTGGTATAAAGTATTCTTTCCAAAAATTAATGTTAGAAAAAAGGCGAACAAGGTAAATATTGCAATAATAGAAACTGAATATAGTGTTGCATTTTTTATGCCCTGCGCTCTCGATTGACTTCGTTTAAGAAAAAAAGTAACTGTTACCGGGAACATGGCATACAAACAAGGCTGCAGTACAGAAATAAAGCCCCAGCGCAAACCATCTAAAAATGTATGGGTAAGTGTTTTGTGCATTACGATTTGCGCTTCTGCACAAGAAGCCGTAAATAACAAAATAATAGTGCTTGCCAGAAAGGCAAAAAATGCGTTATTTTTTTTCATTAAAAATAAAAACAGATAACCGTTTATGCTGTAAACGAAATTAAAAATTTATCAGAGGGCAATATCGAATGTCACTGTTTTTGGAGGAAGGCATTGTTTATCATTGCAAACCATATATTCAACAGTTCCTGAAACTTTTTTTGCATTAGGCGCCACTTTTACTAACTGAACAAAATCCACTGATTCTTCAAAATATTTTTGATTTACCCCAAAATCTTTTTCAAAAGTTGTCTTCAACTTACCTGCCTCTTTTGCCTTACCAACAGCAGTTGCATTTTTAAAAGTGAGAGCTGTGGCTTGCGCGCCACCATCAGGATTGTATATGGAATAGATATGCCATTTCGGATCAACAGAGGTGGTTATATGCACTTCATACTGGTTGTTATTTTTTTTTACGGCCTTGTATTGAAATTTAACAGGGTTTAGTATTTGCCCAAAAGAAAGCTGTAAAACAAAAGCTGATACAAGAGTAAATAGTATTTTTTTCATCAATTTCTTTTTATATAATCTATAATCTAAACGAAATTATTAAAAGTATAGTTGTGCAGGCTGTTACTTTAACTTTAATTTATTGAAAAAAGATCTGCAAAAACTTTTTTTCCATCAGTGTTTCCGAGCAGTGCGCTGCAGGCTCTTTCGGGATGTGGCATCATGCCAAAAACATTTCTTTCTTTGTTACAAATACCTGCAATATTTTTTGCAGAGCCGTTAGGAGCGCAAGCCGCATCAATTGATCCATCTTCGTTGCAATAAGTATAAATTATTTGTTCATTAGTTTGCAAATCATCTAAAACATTTGCAGCAGCAAAATATCTTCCTTCGCCGTGCGCCACAGGAATTTTTAAAACATCTTTTTTATTAGCAATAAAAATATTTTTACATACAAATTGTATGTTGCTGTTTCTTAATAATACGCCCGGCAGCAACCCGCTTTCGCAAAGGATCTGAAAGCCGTTGCAAACACCAAATACTTTTCCTCCTTTTTTTGCAAAGTCAATAACACTTTGCATCATCGGGCTGAAACGTGCTATGGCGCCGCATCTCAGGTAGTCGCCGTAACTAAAGCCGCCTGGTAATACAATGCAATCATCTTTATGAAACATAGAGATGTCTTTGTCTTTATGCCATAACGTAATTACTTCCTGGTTAAGCTCGTGTTGCAAAGCGTTGATCATATCTGCATCGCAGTTGGAGCCTGGAAAAACAACCACACCAAATTTCATAGCATCAGTGTTTAATATATAAAATTAAATTTTTTATTTTTTTATATAAGATATATAAATAACAAACCCTACCATTATCCAATGTACCGCTGCAACAAACCATCTCTTTTTTGGATAAAAAAAGAAGCAGCCAATAAAAGCTGAAAGGGGAATGGCAGCCAGTATCCAGTATTGAAAATTGCGCACACTGTTTATGAAAGGAATAAATAAGGCAACTATGAGATACAAGAGCATAAGCGCCCAGCTTTTGCGCACCTGCACTATTTGCCTGCGAATGTTCAGCTGTACAAAAAAGCCGCCTCCCACAGCGGCTGCAGCAATCAATATCATGCCGGTGATCATTGCGGGCGCCTGCTGCATAAAAGGATAATTTTTTACCTGTATGCCCGGCACCTGGAACTTGTATAATTTATTTGTAAGAAATAACCAGGCGAATAATAAATACCACGGCGTTATAATGCCAAGCACGCTTATAAGCCACTCCGCTACCCTTGGCGGTCTTGTGATAAATAATGCAAAAATAATGAGCAATGAAAATGCAAGTGCCGGAAAATAAAAAAAAGTGGCGATACCGGTAACCATTCCAATGTTGAACAAAGTGGCTTTTGCATGTTGATTATTGTTCAGGCTGCTTACTTTGGCCCATACCCATAACACTAATGTATTTATCACCAACGGAGCGCTCAATATGTTCCACTCCGCAAATAAAGAAGTGATAAGAAGATAGCTCATGCCGGCAAGGTAATTGGGCTTTTGCATCAGCCGCCGGTTGTTTATCAAAGCGTTGAAGCTTATGGCCTGGGTATATAAAAACAAATAAGCAATTGCAGAATAAATAGCAGGATAGTGATCCAGCGTGGGTTTCAGCGAAGCAAGAATTTTATTATATAAAAATCCATCGGATTTTTGAATAGAAGGTATTTGCGGATGTATAAACCAAACCAGCTTTAACAGCAGCCCATATACAAGAAGCATGAAAGTGTTGAAAGGATTATTAGCCCTGAAAGTGCCGGTCACAGATGAAAGACAATTGAATGAGGCGCAAAAATAAAAAAATAAAAACGGCTTAAGTAATAAGCCATTTTTATAAAGCAAAAACTACTTACTAATAATCAATTTTTGCAAAGCAAATATAATTTTTATAAGTGCATGGGATAATGGCCTGGTAAGAACTTACCTGCTTGCCATAACGGGGCATAAACTCGTAGCCTCTTTCAAGCCTTCTTAGTGGCGGATTGCGCGTCACATTTCCTTCGGCAGATATTGACTGATCATTCAAAAGCTGCTGGCGCCTTTCCGGCTCATTAAATAATAAATGAATTTCGCCGCCGGTGAGCATCAGATCATAAGAAAGATAATTATCGTTATCATCATCATATTGCGATTTATGAATTATTTTACTCCATTGCAGGTTGCCGGATTTATCCAGGTCAAAAACAGCCACATTATTATAAAAATATCTCGTTTGTGAGTAACCGTTATAATTTCTAAACCTGTCTGAGTACCAGTAAGAAGAAGGTGAGTATAAATAATAAGAGTCGTAAGGTGAGAAAGATGGATAGCCATATAAAAAATCATAGCGGTTCCAAGGGTTGCCGCGTGACTGAGTGGTATGATCTTCGGCAGTTAATATAAAGCCGCCATCTTTTTTTAGGATCACATCACGAATAAAATAATCATTAAATGCCATCTTCACTGTTCCTTCTGTTTTTGCCTGCGACCGGGCAGAGTCAGCAAAATCAGCAAATTTTATGGATACCAGCGAATCATTAGCCTTGTCCCACACCGCAGTGTAAAGCCCTTCAATGTTTCCATTTCTTTTGGCATAAAACAAAGAGTTAACGAGGTATTGTTTATTTACATTGTCCACTTTAAGCTTTACTTCATCAAGGTATCTGCCAGAGAGGTTCATCTCTCTCATTAAAAAGCTATCCTGCATAGGTGCTTTGGTTATAAGAACCAGTTTTTGTAAATAATCTCTTGAGCCAGTCCGGATTCCTTTTGTAAAAACAAAATTACCTGCATTGTCTACAAAAAAGTCGCTGAATACATCTTTGCGTTCTTCATAAGGCGTTTCAATTCTTGTTTTATGAATTAGTTTCAGGCTATCATCTAACAGTAAGGTTGTAAACGAAAACTGGTCATATTTTTTTTGTATTTTATATACTAATATTTTTGATTTATCCTCACTGTTTATGGTGCTGTAAATTTTATTATCTGCAAAAAAACTTATGTAAGTAGTATCAATTTCAAAAGGCTTTTTTATTACTTTCCCATTGCCATCAATAGCCGCCGCCATACAATGCAAAATGTTTCTTTTTTGATATTGATAAATGATGTATGCAAAATTTTGATAGGCCACAAAGTCAGCGTTTAAAGCCTTCTCCGGCATAAAATCAAGATCCACCCTGTCTTTCAGCTTCATATCATTATCGTATATACTTACCGCATAATTATTTCTTATGTGTTTATACACTAAATAATTGCCGCTTACTTTTCCTATTATATCAAAATCGAGCGCACGGGTATCATCAGTTTCGGGAGAGCTGTAAGTTATTTCCTGCGCAAAAACTTGTAAAGAAATAAGGCTGATTATAAAAAACGAGATAAGCTTTTTCATGGTTAATTATATGTTGTGCCTGCTAAAAGTAATTAATCAATATTAACTAATAAGAACCTGATAATCGTTTACTTTTGAAGCGTACAATTTACGATAAAAAAAATGCCCGTAGTTCTGATATCCGGTGGTACCGGCCTCATTGGTACAAAATTAACAACCCATTTAACCGAGCGCGGCTACGATGTAATTGTTCTTTCGAGAAACAAAGAGAAAGCATCAAAAAACCCTGCAATAACTTATAGCTACTGGGATGTGAAAAAGAAAATACTTGATGATGAGGTTATAAAGAAAGCCGATCATATCATTCATCTTGCAGGCGCAGGAGTGATGGATAAAAAATGGACAGAAGAGTATAAAAATGAAATAGTGGAAAGCCGTACCAAAAGTAGTGCGCTTCTTATAAATTCTTTAAAAAGCAATGCTAATCATGTGCAGTCATTTGTATCGGCGTCCGCCATTGGATGGTATGGCGAAGATAAAGATCCGCTGATACGAAAAGATGGTTTTATAGAAACTGACCCGGCTGATAAAAGTTTTTTGGGCGAAACCTGCCTGCTTTGGGAAAGCAGCGTTGACCCTGTAAAAGAACTTGGGATAAAATTGGTGAAGCTTCGCACTGGCATTGTTTTAAGCAACGACGGCGGCGCTTTTAAAGAGTTTAAATTACCTGTAAAGTTTGGTGCTGCGGGCATATTGGGCAATGGCCGGCAGGCAATAAGCTGGATACATATTGACGATATGTGCCGCTTATATGTAGAGGCAATTGAAAATAAAGATATGCACGGCGTGTACAATGCCGTGGCTCCCTCGCCGGTTACTAACAAGCAACTGGTGATGAGTATTGCAAAAAAGTTCAGGAATACATTTTATATACCTGTTCATGTGCCTGAATTTTTATTAAAAATAATGATGGGTAAAAGAAGTGTGGAGATTTTAAAAAGTGCTACCGTAAGTGCAAAAAAAATTAAGGCAACAAGGTTCACATTTTTATACCCCACTATTGATGCTGCGCTTAATGATCTGGTGAAAAAATGAGCGATGTTTTACAGATCTTCCTTTGTGAATTTTCTTAATGCAAAAAAATAATAGCTGCAAATGTAAACAAGGCTTCCAATCACCAGCACGTACTGCTGTGGGGCATCTTTATAAATAATTTTATTGCCGAATGGCAAAGGCAGCATTACATCAGTTACTTCCAATGGTAAAAAATAACCAAGTGGAGCCAAGTCAAGTTTAAAATTTATTAAAGCAGTTATGAGCCATTCAAATATGAGCCCGAATAAAAAAAAGATAGCGATTGCTGCACCGCTTTTTCTGAAAAGAATGCCTAAAAACATGGCAAAAGTGATGTAGGCAACTGTTTGAATAAAAATATAGCCAATATTTTCAAAGCCATCAAAGCTAAAGGTAGAGCCAGTTGTAAGCGATCCAAATATTAAAGCCACTATAACATTGAATAATGTTGCCGCTATAGAAAATAATATGGCAAACACAAATTTTACTGTTATAAATTGTTGCCTTGTCCAGCCATCAATAATATTTTGGCGATGTGTTTTAAAATTAAATTCGTTGGTAAGAAGCATTATAAAAAGTATGCCGGGGAAATATAAAAGCCAGCTGCTCATCCACCCCACCGTTTGCCACACTTTCGGGAAAGCATAAGGCGTTCCCAGCAATAGCTGCGCTTGCGGCAAATGCTGGTTGGTTAATTCATTTACATAATAACCAGTATAATTAATGCCGAAAATGGCTATGAAATACATTATGGAAAAAATCCAGAAAGCCTTATAATTTTTTACCTTAAGCCATTCTATTTTTAATAAATGAATCATACTTTTTAATTAGTTGGTAAGTTCAAAAAACCTTGCCTCAAGACTTTTCTTTTTTAATAAAAGATGATTTAAAATAATATCATTCTCAAAGCAATACCGGTTAATGGCTTCCAGGTTGGCAGTGCCCACAGGGAAATAAGTTTGCACCAAGCCTCCGTCGCTTGAAACCCTTATCTGCTGTGGCATTGCTTTTAACACTGCAGCTAATTTTTCATTGTCATGTGCGCTTAGTTCTACCATGTCTTCATTAGAAAGTATTTCATTTACATTCCCTGAAGTTATCAATTTGCCCTTTCTTAGTATGGCTACATGTGTGCATACTTTTTCCACTTCATCCAAAAGATGGCTGGCCATTATTATTGTTTTGCCTTGTTTGTATAAAGCTTTCATTAAAGCTCTTATTTCTGCAATACCAACCGGGTCAAGCCCATTGGTAGGTTCATCAAACACCAGCACATTAGGATTGCCTAACAGGCAGGAAGCTATGGCGAGCCTTTGCTTCATCCCTAATGAATAGGTGCTGAATTTGGAATCTTTTCTTTGCGTAAGATCAACTGTTTCCAGCACACGATCTATATCTTCCTTTCCGTGTTGCTTTATGCCGGCAGCAATTTCAAGATTTTTTTTTCCTGATAAATAATGATAAAAGTTAGGAGTTTCCAGTAAGGTGCCTATCCTGCTGCGATGCTTTTCTGTAGGCACTTCATCAAATAATTTATAGCTTCCGGATGTTGGCTTAATAATATCCAGGATGGTTCCCAGCGTAGTTGTTTTGCCGCTTCCGTTTGGACCAAGAATACCAAATACAGATCCTTCAGGCACTGAAAAACTAACGTTGGTCAGCGCCTGTATTCTTCCATAAGATTTAGATAAATTATCTATTGTAAGTACGGCCATATATTAATGCAGGATAAGTCGTTTAAAGATAAAGATGCTACAAATACATTAAGAACAATAATTTCTTTCATAAAATTTTTTCAGTGATTCCACGTTATAATCATTATTAATAATCATTTTTTAATCATTTAAAATTAAAATTAAAACCAGCAATTACAACCAGTAATATTTAAAACCTTACACCATGTTTAAAAAAATTTATCCAAAACCCCTATGGATATTTTGTTTTAGTTTATTATTAAATTATAATAAAATATTCGCTCAGTGCGGCGTTTCGCCGCTTAATGGTTCAGTTACCATTTCCATTGCAAATAATATTATTAACTCTTACTATCCCGGCGTATCAAATGCAGCAGCAGGAAGCACTTCGCTAACTGTAGGTTCTGTTGATGCCAGGGGCAACTCAACACCAATCGCCGCAGGTGATCTTGTATTAATAATACAAATACAAGGTGCAGATATAGCTGCAAATAACAATGATAGTTATGGAGATAATGTGGCCGGTGGCGCTGCCTCAGGTTACCTTACTTCTAATTTGGCTGCCGGTAATTATGAATATATTACCGTAGCTTCTGTTAGCGGATCAGTTATAAACTTCAGTTATGAACTGGCGCACAGTTATTACAACAGAGATTATACATCCACTGCATCTATACAGCGCTACGAAGTAGTTCGTATTCCAAGATATTATGATTTTAAGATTAAATCGGGGTCGTCTGTTACCTGCCCGGCATGGAATGGCAGCACCGGTGGTATTGTAGGCGTTGATGCTGATGATAAATTTACTTTAAACGGCACCATAGACGTGAGCTACAAAGGCTTCAGAGGCGGCGGCGGTAAAAATTTAACCGGCGCTATTGCAAGAAACAGCAACGGTGCCGGGCCATTAACCAATACAGATTACAGGTGGAATTCTCCGGTAACCACTGCACCAAATTTAACAGGCGGCGCCAAGGGTGAAGGCATCGCAGGCACACCAGCTTACATTTTTAATTACGCTACAACGCTTACTGCTACCGGCACAGTGGAAGGATATATAAATGGCAGTATGGGCAGAGGCGCACCTGGCAATGCCGGCGGTGGCGCTACTGATGGCGATCCTGTAGGAAGCACGACACACAATCAATATAATTCCGGCGGAGGCGGAGGAGGCAATGGTGGTAATGGCGGCAATGGTGGAAGCGGCTGGCATGGCGCCACAGGCGATGTAACCACTTATCCAACCGGTGGCTATGGCGGATCTAAATTTGCACAAAGCAGTATTGGAAGTTTTTGTTTTGGCGGCGGCGGCGGGGCAGGCTCAGCTAACAACAGCGTTGCTTCCAACGAATATAGCTGCAGCGGCGGCAGTGGCGGTGGTATTGTAATTGTACGGGCGAAAACTTATGCAGGTACCGGAACTGTGCTGGCAAATGGTTCTAACGGTCCTGGCGTTACTGCAACATATACTCCTGCGCAAACTGATGCTGCAGGTGGCGGTGGCGCAGGCGGAAGCATTATTATGGTGAGCACGCAAGCAGGTTTGGTTGGCCTCGATAATATTACTGCATCTGCCATTGGCGGCAATGGTGGCGACATGACTAATTATTACGACTTCGGACCCGGCGGCGGCGGCGGCGGCGGCGTTATTGTAACCAATGGAACTTTTCTCGCTGCTAATATTTATGCAGGCGATAATGGCCAGACAAGAAGCGATTCTATAACAGGTAGTGTGGATAATGATTATGGCTCAACGCCCGGCACAGATGGTGAGGTAATAACATTACCCGGTCCGCCATCTTTTAAAAACCCATTGCAGCCCGCTTCTCCATGCGGTTTATTGCCCGTAACACTTTTAGATTTTTCTGCAAAATGGAACAATAATAATACGGTAAGTTTAAGATGGGATATTAGCAAAGCAATAAATTTAAAAAGCTTTGAAATTGAATACAGCACTGATGGCAACAATTTTGATTCCCTTGCAACAGTAAATTATCAAGATGGCCTAAATGCGTATGGTTACCTGCATGTTACCTCATCATCCCAAAACTTTTACAGGCTTAAAATGATTGATGATGACGGACAATATTTTTACGGTAAAATATTAAGTGTTCAAAAAAGTGCTTCGCAAAATAAGGCCGTGCTTATGTATCCAAACCCGGCATACAGCGATCTTACTTTAAAACTCAGTACAGGGGATAATGAAAAGGTAGCTATAAACATTTTTGATAATTCAGGTAAAATAGTTGTTACAAAAATTGTTACGCTGCCGCAAGGCGAAAACTTTGTATCAATTGATGGCATTGAAAAACTGGCTTCAGGTTTTTATTTTGTAAAAATCAAATCTGCAACCATTGATGCAATTGAAAAATTGATTGTAAGCAAAAATTAACAGGTATGATCTTACCAAAAGTCCGGGCTTGTAAAGGCCTGGACTTTTTTATTTTTAACCAGCTTTACAATATTTACTTAATGCGAGATTGCATTTTAGCGCAACAATTTATGTTATGGCTGCGTCGTGAAACCTTCCTCAAAAGAAACCATTTTTTTTATTACATAAATAAGCGGTAAATAATTTATTTACAAAGCTTCGCATCTTGCTCACAATGTCGCAGCCAAAATTAAAAATGCCTTGAATAAAATTTTTAATGATTTTGCTATTGCTGCAGTGGCAATAAACAAAGACACGTATAAAATTTCCAGCGCTGCGGAAGCTTCTTTAAACTAAAAAGGAACCTACACTTCTGTAAGTTCCTTAGTTTTAATATTAAATTTTTATAAAGCTCTTACTGTCGTTACTGATACAGCCTTTGCAGTGGTTGGTACTTCCTGTCCCATCACATATACCGTTCCTTTGGCATCCAGCGTGGTATTGCTTTGCATTATAATACCTGTGCTTGCGTCAACGGTTTCTTCGCCACTTATTTTTCCATCCGTTTTTGTATTTATTTCCATGCCCTGCATTTCCATTTTTGTATCGCGCTTTTCGGTGCCATCAATAGCTACTGTTGCTACTTTGTCTTTTATATTTTTTATTGTATAATTTGTTACACGTGTTACGCCTTCGGCAGAGGTTGAATCTTTCCATGTATCACCGGCCTTTGCTTTTTTAGGAACTGCAAGAAAAGCCATTATTGCGCCATAGCCTTGCTGCTCCGGATCGCCCATTTGTTTCATGATCATAGCGGTGGGGTTGGCGCTTGCAGCTTTTGCTGTATCTTTTTTTGGGGCTACAATCACCTTTCCGGATCTGTCCATTACTACGTTGTTTGGCTGGTTGATTATATCTTTAAATGAGCTTCCCATTTCGCCGGCCATATCTTCCTTTTTTTCAGAATCAAAGTTCATGTTTTGTCCCATGGAACTCATATTCAGTTTTATAGAAGAAATAGAATTAGTCATATTATACTTATCATCTTTTAAACCTTTTACTTCTATACTATAAGTTGTGCTAACGTCCGCAGTTGTTTCCATTTGCTGGCCTTGCATTTCAGAAGAACTGGTTGTGTTTACTTTATTTTCTATTGTATATTTCTTTCCTGTTGCAAGGCTGATGGAGCCATTGTTCTGTGCAAATAATGAAGAAGAAACTGTACAAGCTATTATTGCAATGGTTGATATTTTTTTCATTGATTAATATATGTTTTATAAAAGTTCTTGAATTGAATATAATAAAAAAGGGAAGCTGCTACACTTCCCGTAAGAATTGAAATATCGAGCTTAGCCGATTAATTTCACATTAACGGCGTTAGGGCCTTTTTGTCCATTTTTTAAATCAAATTCTACATGATCATTCTGCTTGATTTCATCTATCAGCCCGCTTGCATGTACAAATGTTTCTTTAGAAGAATCATCGTGTTTAATAAAACCGAAGCCTTTTTCTGAGTTGAAAAATTTTACGGTTCCTGTTGTTTTGTTGTCCATTGTATTTTGTATTAATTAAATTAGCTGCGAAGATAGTCTTTTAAAAACTTATATCTGCATACAATGTAAGCTTGCTTAAATATTAGTTTTTTTTTGTGATGTTATCTACAAAAAATTTTTCTTAAAAAATATTTATACATGAGTCTTCTTTACAGAAGATGTTAGAGATTCAAATGTAGTTTTAAATAAAGGGCTTTCAGTGTTTTTTATTTTATCCCAAAAAGTAAAATATAATCCATAGTTATATTTAAACTGCTTGTGATGCAATGAGTGATGCGTGGCGCCAATGATCCATTTGCCCAAAAAATTATTATTAAATTTTTTAGAATAAATTTCTATATCAAGATGATTGATAACACTGCTTAAAGTCATCAATAAAAGCAGTACAATAATAATATAATAATGCATGGGTAAAATCATCAGCATAATGGGTAAAAATATTGCCTGAAAAAATCCTTCGATAGGATGAAATGAAAACGCAGTGAATGGACTTGTTATGCTGCTGTTGTGATGAACTTTGTGAACCACCTTAAACACTGCCGGCAGGTGCATCCAGCGATGAAGCCAATAGTAGTAAGTTTCATGAAGTAAAAGAAAAATTAAAAAGCTAACGGGCAAATACCACCAGCCATATTGCAGTGCATTTGTATAAACCTTAGTATAACCTTTTTGCCATAAGATTACAGTTGCAGTGCCTGCTATAGAAAAAAGCAAAGCTGTAAGCATGCTCCATTTTACTTCGGTTGCAAATTGTCCTTTTTTATATTTTTTGGTATTTATTTTCCTTCCTTTCCATTTATCAGAGTACCATATATAAAATATTAAATAAAAAACACCTGCTGCTAAAAAATACCTGCCTGTAATAACTATAAAAAAAAATATGGTGAGAAGAAAAATCCAGTAAGGAGTAAAGAAATCTGGTAAGTTCATTGGCAATTATTTAGAGAAACGTTACTTACACAGATAAATATAATTTTTAAAATATTATGGGAATTAAATTACAACTACAACTCAATATTTTATTTAATATTTCTAAGTTTAAAATCATCTTCAGGAATATCATCATTATCATCGCCGCCTACACTGTATTCATTATTTTCTTCATCTTCTTCACCGATTTCTTCATTAGCATCATCGTCTGCGGCCCCAGGTATGTCCAGGTCACTTGCAGTTATGTTTTTATCAAAGCTTCCTTCGTTTAAAGGTGTTCCATCGTCATCCACACTGTCCAGAGCGGCCTCGCGAAGGTTCCTGTCATCTTGTGTAGGCATATCATTGGCACTTACCTGGAGGTCTTTTTTTTCTGCGGCTGAAACATTTGAATCGCTTTGTTGTTCAATTTCTTCATCAATATTATCATCGAAAAGTTCATCACCTTCTTCATCTGCCGATGCTATGGTTGTATCTGCAAGATCACCGAATGGTGCGGGTTTTATATTTTCCTGCCCTGGTATGTCAGCCACATCAGGAAGGTCTATTGTGGTTACTTCTTCTTTCATGTTACTTACATCTTTTGCAGAATCTTTTATATCTTTTAAATCATTTACTTTATTTGCCATAATAATTGTTTTCAGGTAAACTTGAAAATTTTATGCCAGCAATACAATAGTATTTTTTTTGAAACTAATAATTTATTCTTTGTTGTTTAATTCATTATCCATACTTTTGCACTCCCAAAATAAATTGGGTTTAGCAAAAGTTCTTTAAATATGTCTCAAAGAATCAGGATTAAACTTCAGTCTTACGATCATAATCTTGTTGATAAATCAGCAGAGAAGATAGTTAAGACCGTACGCAGCACAGGTGCCGTGGTAACAGGTCCTATTCCTTTACCCACTCACAAAAAAATATTTACTGTTTTGCGTTCTCCGCATGTTAATAAAAAAGCACGTGAGCAATTTCAGCTTTGTACGCACAAGCGGCTGCTGGATATTTATACAAGCAGTTCCAGAACGGTGGATGCTTTATCGAAGCTTGACCTTCCGTCTGGTGTAGATGTTGAAATAAAAGCATAATAATCTTTGAAAGTAAAGATTATTTATAATTAGTTCTTATATAGAATTGTAACACTCATCTCCATTATAATGGAGCGCTGAGTATAAAAAATAGAAATGAAAAGTATTATTGGTAAGAAAGTTGGCATGACCAGCATCTTCGATACTAATGGCAGGCAAACCGCCGTAACCATTATTGAAGCAGGCCCATGCGTTGTAACTCAAAAGAAGACCGTAGATACAGATGGTTACAATGCCCTGCAAATAGCCTTTGGTGATAAGAAAGAAAAGCATACATTACTTTCCGAAAAAAATCATTTTGCCAAAGCAAATACTCCCGCAAAAAAATTCGTAAAAGAAATACGCGATAGCGAAACAGATAAAAATATAGGCGATACTATAAGTGTTGATATATTTAAGGAAGGCGACAAGGTAAGCGTTGTAGGCACTACCAAAGGCAAAGGCTTTCAGGGTGTGGTGAAGCGCCACGGTTTTAGTGGTGTGGGCGAGCAAACGCACGGCCAGCACGACAGGTCGAGGGCGCCAGGTTCTATTGGCGGCTCATCTTACCCCGCACGGGTTTTCAAAGGCATGCGTATGGCAGGCCGTGCAGGTAACGACAAAGTGCAGGTAAAAGGCCTTAAGGTTGTAAAGATATTTCCTGAAAAGAATTATATATTAATCAGTGGCTCGGTTCCCGGCCACAATGGTTCCATCCTTTTAATACAGAAGTAACATGCAGATAGATATAATAAATATAGAAGGAAATAAAACCGGCAGAACCATTGAACTGCCTGATGAAATATTTGCTGCAGATTCTAATAATCATGTAATGTGGCTGGCTGCCAGGCAACACCGTGCGGCAGAAAGACAAGGTACACACAAGGTGAAAACAAGAGCTGAGGTTAAAGGTTCATCCAAAAAGCTACACAAGCAAAAAGGAACCGGCGGAAGCCGTAAAGGAAATATTCGTAATCCTTTATATAAAGGCGGTGGTACAGTTTTCGGGCCCAAGCCTCACGGATATGATTTTAAAATAAACCGGAAAGTAAAAGACCTTGCCAAAATCAGCGCCTTAAGTTATAAAGCGAAAGAAAACAAGATTTTCATTGTAGAAGATATAACGATGGAAGCACCTGCAACCAAAAAATTCGTGGCCATTTTTAAAGTAATAATCCCCGAAAGCAGGAAGGCTTTATTTGTTATGCCAGAGCACAATGAACACTTATATAAAAGCTTTCGTAATGCAGCCAATATTTGCGGAACTCTTTTGAGTGACATTAATACTTATGATATTATGAACGCAGATACATTGGTATTTACAGAAAGCGCTGCAAAAATATTTGTTGAAGAAACTGAAGAAACTGAAGAAATTAAATCGGAAGTATAAAATAATAAATGTGAGGCTTTGAAGAATATTTTTCAAAGTCTCAATTTTTAAATTTTCAAATTAAAGTATGAAGCTGTCTGAAGTGTTAATAAAACCAGTGTTATCAGAAAAAGTAAATAAGCAAACGGAAAAACATAACCGCTATACTTTTATTGTAAGCAGAAAGGCAAATAAGCTTGAAATAAAAAAGGCTGTTGAGCAATTTTATGGCATTCAGGTAGAAGAAGTGAATACCCTGGTAATGCCTTCAAAAGTAAAACAGCGCAACACCAAAGCAGGCTTGCTTGTTGGACGAAAGCCGGCTAAGAAAAAAGCAGTGGTTACCGTGGCAGAAGGAGAGAGCATAGACTTGTATGGCAATGTTTAAATTTTAATAATCAATAAGCGCTCTTTTTTTAAGAGATAAATTTTATAAAATGGCTTTAAGAAAATACAAACCCACCACAGCAGGAACCAGGTGGAGAATTGGAAATGCTTACGCAGAAGTTACCACGAACCTTCCTGAAAAAAGCCTGGTGGAGATGGTACATCATACCGCAGGCCGCAATGCGCAAGGCCGCAGAAGCATGCGCTATCTTGGTGGCGGCCATAAAAAAATGTATCGCATTATTGATTTTAAAAGAAATAAAAAAGATATACCTGCAGTAGTAAAATCAGTTGAGTATGATCCGAACAGGAGCGCTTTTATCGCTTTGGTTTTTTATGCAGATGGAGAGAAGAGATATATAATTGCGCCACAAGGCTTGCAGATTGGTGGTACCATAATAAGCGGTGATACGGTGGCGCCTGAGCTTGGCAATGCATTATCACTTAAAAATATTCCTCTCGGTACAGTTGTTCATAATATTGAAATGCAGCCAGGACAGGGTGGTAAGCTCGCAAGGAGCGCAGGTTCATCTGCCCAGCTTGCGAATAAAGAAGAAAAGTATGCAGTATTAAAAATGCCCAGTGGTGAGTTAAGAAAAGTATTAATTAACTGTTATGCAACGGTCGGCGTCGTTAGTAATAGCGATCACAGCCTGGAGAGCAAAGGTAAAGCAGGCAGAAACAGGTGGAAAGGCATCAGGCCAAGAGTAAGAGGTGTGGCAATGAATCCGGTGGATCACCCAATGGGCGGTGGAGAGGGTAAAGCATCCGGTGGCCATCCGAGAAGCCGAAAGGGAAAATACGCCAAAGGACAGATCACCCGCACCAGGGGCAAAGGCTCAGATAAAATGATCATTCAAAGAAGAAATGGTAAGAAATTACCGAATAAATAATTTTATAAATTAAATAAAAAAGATTTTTTAAATCGTACTCCGTACATCTAAAAATCGAAAATAACAAATGGCTCGTTCAATAAAAAAAGGTCCTTATGTAGAGGCAAAGCTGGAAGGCAAAGTGCTTGGCATTAATGAAGGCAAATCGAAGAAAGGCGTTATTAAAACATGGTCCCGCCGTTCTACAATTACGCCCGATTTTGTAGGACACACATTTGCAGTGCACAACGGCAATAAATTTATTCCGGTGTATGTAACAGAATTTATGGTGGGACATAAATTAGGTGAGTTTGCTCCTACTCGAAATTTCAAAGGTCATTCAAGTAAAAAGATCGCATAAAAGGGAATAAAATTTAAATAAAAAAATTGCTTTGCCATACATATCCCTCTCAATCGGAGAGAGTTTGGGGTGAGGCCAAAAAAATAAAATGGAAGCTGTAGCTAAATTAAATAACTATCCTACTTCTCCCCGCAAAATGAGGCTCCTTGCCGATTTGATCCGTGGCCTTGAGGTAGAGAAAGCATTGGGAATTTTACAATTTAATCCCAAGCATCCTGCTGTTCCCATGTATAAATTATTAAAGAGCGCCATTAATAATTGGGAACAAAAGAATGAAAATGAAAAAGTGGAAGATGCGGGCCTGGTAGTAAAAACTATTATGGTTGATTGCGGCAGAGTGATTAAGCGCATGCGCCCTGCGCCGCAGGGACGTGGCTACCGTGTTCGCAAGCGCAGTAATCACGTTACTATTATCGTTGACAGCAAAACTAATGGCCTGGTGAAAAATATTCCTTCGGCGGAGTTTGTGGAAGTTGAAGAAGCCACAACCGAAGTGAAAAAGACGCCGGTAAAAAAAGCTGCGGTAAAAAAAGAAGTAACAGCAAAGAAACCAACAACAAAAAAAGAGAATGCTGCTGAAGAAAAAACTGAAAAGAAATCTTCATCAAAAAATACAAAAAAATAAAAACCGAAAATGGGTCAAAAAACAAATCCGATTGGTGCAAGGTTAGGTATCATCCGTGGATGGGATAGCAACTGGTTTGCTAACCCAAAGGATTACGCTAAAAGTTGATTGAAGACGATAAGATAAGAACTTACCTTAATGCCCGTATCAATAAAGGTGGTATTGCAAAAATCGTTATTGAACGTACATTAAATAAACTTATCATTACTATTCATACATCAAAGCCTGGTATCATTATCGGTAAAGGCGGCGGCGAAGTTGACCGTATTAAGGAAGAATTAAAAAAGCTTACCCGCAAAGATGATGTGCAGATAAACATATTAGAAATACGCCGCCCTGAGTTGGATGCAAACATAGTTGCAGACACCATTGCAAGGCAAATAGAAAACCGTATAAATTATAAAAGAGCTATTAAGATGTCCATTGCTTCAGCATTACGCATGGGCGCAGAAGGTATAAAAGTGAGAGTGGGAGGAAGATTGGGCGGCGCTGAAATAGCGCGAAGCGAAGAGATAAAACAAGGCCGTACGCCATTACATACATTACGCATGGATATTGATTATGCTAATGTTTTTGCTCAAACTGTATATGGTAAAATAGGGGTGAAAGTTTGGATATGTAAAGGCGAAGTTCTTGCAAAAAGAGACCTTAACCCAAACATTATTGCTGGTGGCGGAAAAGCAGACAATGAAATGCAGGGAGACAGAAGAGGTGGTTTTGCTGACAGGCGCGGTGGCGGTGGTGACCGTGGCGGTGACAGGCGTGGTGGTGGTGGCGGAGACAGAAGAGGCGGCGCACCAGGAGGAAGAAGTGGTGGTGGAGGAAGAAGATAAAGAAAGTGTTGATCCCGGTAATGAAATTCAACAAAACAATGATCACAAATGTGCTTATTAGCATATTTAGCAAATCGAATTAATAATTATTTATATATGTTACAGCCAAAAAGAACGAAGCACAGGAAGATGCAGAAGGGCCGTATGAAGGGTAACACAAAGCGTGGTGCAGATATTTCATTTGGAACATTTGGCCTTAAAGCGCTGGAAGAAGTTTGGTTAACAAACAGGCAAATAGAATCAGCCCGGCAGGCATTAACAAGGCACATGAAGCGTGAGGGAAACGTTTGGATAAGAATTTTTCCTGATAAAGCAATTACAAAAAAGCCTGCAGAAGTGAGGATGGGAAAGGGTAAAGGTAATCCGGAATATTTTGCCGCTGTTGTTCAGCCCGGAAGGATTTTATTTGAGGCCGACGGCGTTTCGGAACAAGTGGCTAAAGAAGCATTTGAGCTTGCTGCGCAAAAATTGCCCATTGCTACAAAATTTGTGGTAAGAAGAGATTATGAAGCATAAAGTTAATAGGATAATAGGATAATAGGCTGATTAACTAATGTGCTGATTGAAAAAAGTTAGTTCTTAATTAAAAAATCAGCAGATTATTGAATCAACAAAATTTTAAAAGATGTCTAATAAAAACGATTTTAAAAACAGTTTAAAAGAGATGAGTGCAGAAGATCTTAAATCAAAGATCCAGGAAGATGAGCTGCGTTTAAAAAAACTAAAATTTGCCCATTCGGTTTCTCCTTTGGAAAACCCAAGGAGCATAAAAGATGTGCGTAAAGATATAGCACGATTGAAAACGCAGTTACATAAAAATCAATCAGTTTTAAAAGCTTAAAAAAATAAAAATGGCTGACAGAAATTTACGGAAAACCAGAACAGGCGTGGTTTCCAGCAATAAAATGGATAAGACGATAACCGTAAAGGTGGAAAGAAAAGTGAAACATCCATTGTATGGCAAGTTTATTAAAAAAACAACCGGCTTTCATGCGCACGATGAAAAAAACGAGTGCAGTATCGGTGATCTTGTAAGGATCATGGAAACAAGGCCTTTAAGCAAATTGAAACGCTGGAGACTGGTAGAAGTGATTGAAAAAGTGAAGTAATATTAATGATAAATTCTAATGTTAAATGTTTGAATTGATAGGCATTCAGCATTACGAGCAAATTCAAAATAGAATAAAATGATTCAGCAAGAAAGCAGGTTAAATGTAGCAGATAATAGCGGTGCCAAGGAAGTTTTGTGTATTCGGGTGCTTGGAAATTCCGGACAGGATTATGCACACGTTGGCGATAAAATAGTGGTTACAGTAAAGGATGCTTTACCTGCAGGCGGCATAAAAAAAGGAACGGTAAGCAAGGCAGTTATTGTTCGCACAAAAAATAAACTTCGCCGCAAAGATGGCTCCTACATTAGGTTTGATGATAATGCGGTAGTGCTTTTAAACGCTTCCGATGAACCAAGAGGAACCAGGATTTTCGGGCCGGTTGCCCGTGAGCTGAGAGATAAAGGTTATATGAAGATAATATCTCTTGCGCCAGAAGTTTTATAGTGTATCTTTGCACACTTTTTAAAAAGATGGATTATTAATATTAAGACAAATATTTGTCAAAAATGAAAACAAGATTTAAACGAAAGTTCCACATAAAGAAAGGCGACTCTGTAGTGGTGATAACGGGTGATGATAAGGATCTTAAAAAACCTCGTAAAGTTTTAAAAATTCTTACAGAAGATAATAGAGTACTGGTTGAAGGTGTAAATATAGTTACTAAGCATACGAAGCCTTCTGCGCAAAATACAAAAGGCGGCATCACTAAAATAGAAGCGCCTGTTGCTATTTCTAACGTGATGCTTTGGGATGCCAAGTCAGGTTCTCATACTAAAGTTTCCAAATCTCGTGTGGATGGTAAATTAGTTAGAACTACAAAAAAATCAGGGGAGGTAATTAAATAATGAGCACAGAAAAATATACGCCAAGGCTGGCTGACAGATATAAGAAAGAAGTTATACCGGCTTTGATGAAAAAATTCGCTTACAAGTCAATTATGCAGGCGCCAAGGCTTACCAAGGTTTGCATAAACCGTGGTGTGAATGGTGCTGTGGCTGATAAGAAATTAATTGATGTAGCAATTGATGAGCTTACATCTGTTACAGGCCAAAAGGCTGTGGCCACCATGTCTAAAAAAGATATCTCTAATTTTAAGCTTCGCAAAAATATGCCGATAGGCGGTAAGGTTACGCTGCGAGGTGTAAATATGTATGAGTTTGTTGACAGGCTGGTTTCTGTTTCGCTGCCTCGTGTGCGTGATTTTAGAGGCATTAGCGATAAGTCATTTGATGGCCGTGGCAATTATACAATGGGTGTTACAGAACAAATTATTTTTCCGGAAATAGATATTGATAAGGTAAATAAAATTACAGGTCTTGATATCACATTTGTAACCACAGCTAATACAAATGAAGAAGCATTTGAATTGCTGAAAGAATTGGGAATGCCTTTTAAAAATGTAAAAAAATAAATTAAAGTAGCAGATATGAAAATGTAGAAATTATAAAATGAAGTACAAATAATTTTCTTCCATTTTCAAATTTTCAAATACAAATTAAAATCATGGCAAAAGAGTCGGTAAAAGCAAGGCAAAGAAAACGTGAGAAAATGGTAGCTCAATATGCTGCAAAGCGTAAGGCTTTAAAAGATGCAGGCGACTACAGAGGGCTTGATCTTTTACCAAAAAATGCTTCACCGGTTCGGCTGAAGAACCGCTGCCAGCTTACCGGAAGGCCTCGTGGCTATTTAAGACACTTTGGTGTTTCAAGAAATATTTTTCGTGATATGGCTTTGCAGGGTAAAATTCCCGGGGTAAGAAAAGCAAGCTGGTAATTTTCACCTAAAAGGTATCAACGGATATCGCATTGTACATAAAAAAATTAAACTAAACAATGGTTACTGATCCTATCGCAGATTACTTAACAAGAATACGCAATGCACAAATGGCCAATCATCGCATTGTTGAAATTCCCGCCAGTAATTTAAAAAAACGTATCACCGAAATTCTATACGACAAAGGATACATTTTAAAATATAAGTTTGAAGATGATACAAAGCAAGGGCTTATTAAAATTGCTTTGAAATATGATCCGCTTTCAAAACTTCCGGCTATTCAAAACCTGGAGAGGATCAGCAGGCCGGGCTTGCGCACCTATTCCAAACCTGCAGAATTTAAAAGAGTAAAAAATGGTTTGGGAATAGCTATTGTTTCTACCTCGAAAGGTGTAATGACCGATAAAGAAGCAAAAGTACAAAATGTAGGTGGCGAAGTTTTGTGTAACATTTATTAAAAATTTTTTGGTAAGAATTTAAGCCTTAGTCGTGGCTGAACCCTGCCAGAAGCAACAATAAAAAAATAAACCGGCTATGTCAAGAATTGGAAAAAATCCTGTAACCATTGTAGACGGAGTAAATGTTACCGTTGGTAAGGATAATGTAGTAACAGTTAAAGGTCCGAAAGGCGAGTTAAAAGAAACTATTGACAGAGATATTACTGTTGAAGTAAAGGATAATAAGGTAGAATTTAGCCGGCCTACTGATCAGATAAGGCATAAAGCTCTTCATGGCTTATATCGCTCGCTGGTTAATAATATGGTGCATGGTGTTACCGAAGGTTATACCAAAAAACTTGAATTAGTAGGTGTGGGTTATAAAGCATCTAACCAGGGCAATCTTCTTGATCTTTCTTTAGGATATTCACATAACATAATTTTTGAAGTACCCAAAGAATTAAAAATAAGCACTGCTCAGGAAAAAGGTAAAAATCCAATTATTACTTTAGAAAGTATAGACAAGCAATTGCTTGGCCAGGTGGCCGCGAAAATCCGCAGCCTGCGTAAGCCGGAGCCTTACAAAGGGAAAGGTGTTAAGTTCGAAGGCGAAGTGTTACGTAGAAAAGCTGGTAAATCTGCTGGTAAATAATTATAAATAAATTTTTCCTGTAAAAAGGAATTAAAATAAAAACAATGAACTCAAAAGTTAGCGCACGGCAAAAGATAAGGTACCGCATCCGCAAAAAGATAAGCGGTGCTGCAGAAACGCCAAGGCTTAGTGTTTTTAGAAGTAACAAAGATGTGTATGTGCAACTGATAGATGATGTAAATGGTGTCACCATTGCCTCTGCATCTTCACGCCAGGCCGATATTACAGCGCAAAAAGTAAATAAGGTCGAAAAAAGCAAACTGGTGGGTTCTGCCATTGCAAGAAAATCTATAGAACTTGGAATAAAAAAGATTGTTTTCGACCGTAGTGGATACATTTATCATGGAAGGGTGAAGGCTGTGGCAGAAGGTGCAAGAGAAGGCGGTCTTGATTTTTAAAAATTAAACTGAAAAAAATATTTCATGTTAAGATCAAATACACAAAGAGTAAAAGGCGGTGAGCTTGAATTGAAAGAGAAAGTTGTTGCCATAAACCGTGTGGTAAAAACAACCAAAGGTGGCCGTGCCTTTAGTTTTTCTGCATTAGTAGTTGTGGGTAACGGAAATGGAGTTGTTGGGCAAGGCCTTGGCAAAGCAAAAGAAGTTCAGGAAGCTATTCTTAAAGGCATTGATGATGCAAAAAAGAATTTGATAAAAGTGCCCATTATGCATGGCACTATTCCTCATGAGCAGTGGTGCAAAGAGGGCGCTGCAAAAATTTTAATTAAACCCGCTGCTCATGGTACAGGTGTTATTGCAGGGGGAAGTATGCGTGCGGTTTTGGAAAGCGCAGGTATTACAGATATACTTGCTAAATCTCTCGGCTCTGCAAATCCGCACAACGTGGTGAAAGCAACCATTAAAGCGCTGGCAACTTTGAAAGAACCTATTAGCGTTGCAAAAACAAGAAATATTTCTTTATCAAAAGTGTTTAATGGTTAATTTTTTTAATCATTATAAAAAATAGAAATGAAAAAGATTAGAATAAAACAAGTGAAAAGCGGAATTGACCGCCCTGAGCGCCAGAAACTGACTCTGAAGGCTCTTGGCTTAACAAAGTTAAATGCAGAAAAAGAAGTAGAGGCAACACCGCAGATATTAGGAATGGTAAAAAAAGTAAGCCACCTGGTATTAGTAGAAGAGATTGCTTAATGGATTACACTGTTTATTCAAATAATTAATTATAAAGCGAGCCTTGCGTACTAAGGCGTTAAGTAAAAAAAACGTACAATGGAACTACACAATTTACAACCTGCAAAAGGTTCTACTCACAAGCAAAAAAGATTAGGGCGCGGTGAAGCATCGGGTAAAGGAGGCACCTCTACCAAAGGTAATAAGGGCGGCCAAAGCCGTACCGGTTATAAAATAAAAATGGCGCATGAAGGTGGCCAGATGCCTATACAGCGCAGGCTTCCTAAGCGCGGTTTTAAAAATTTCAACCGTATAGAATATACTGTTTTTAACCTTGGCCAAATTGATCAGCTGATTGAAAAGCATGATATCAAGGAATTTACTATTGAAAATTTATATATTAATAATCTTATTGGCCAAAATGATAGAGTGAAAATTTTGGGCAATGGTGTTCTTAAAGCGAAGATTCCTTTTAAAGTGAATGCTGTGAGCGAAAAGGCAAAAGGCGCTATTGAATCAGCAGGTGGAACTATAGAAATAGTGAAATAAATAATTGATATTTGCTTCTGGAAAAACCAGTTTAGCAAAAAATAAATCATAATAATTCTGTGAAGAAATTCATCACAACACTAAAAAACATCTGGACCATTGAGGAATTGAGAAATAAAATTCTCTATACTTTATTGCTCATACTTGTTTACAGGGTTGGCTCTTACATTGTGCTTCCCGGGCTCGATCCTAATCAGCTTACCAATCTTGCCAATAGTTCCAAAGGTGGTATGCTTGGCTTGCTGAATGCCTTTGTGGGCGGTGCTTTTGCTAAGGCTTCTATTTTTGCATTAGGTATTATGCCATATATTTCTGCATCTATTTTTATGCAGTTAATGACTATTTTGGTTCCCCAGATCTCTAAAATTCAAAAAGAAGGCGAGAGCGGGCAAAAGAAGATCAATCAATGGACGCGCTACCTTACCGTTGTTGTTACTGCATTTCAGGCAGCAGCGTACATTGGCTTTCTAAAAAATTCTAACCAGGCCGCTTTACTTCCGGGTTATCAGCCTTTCTTTTGGATATCAACTGTTGTTCTTCTTACTACAGGTACTTTATTTGTTATGTGGCTCGGCGAAAAGATTACTGACAAAGGGCTTGGAAATGGAACATCTATAATAATCATGGTAGGTATTTTAGCAAGGCTTCCGCAAAACCTGCTGCAGGAATTTACAGCCAAGCAAACACGCGGTGGCGGCGGTTTATTAATTTTTCTTGTAGAAATTGCCGCATTTATCGCAGTTATTATGGGCCTTATCGTTTTAGTTCAGGGCGTTAGAAAAGTGCCTGTTAATTATGCCAAGCAAATAGTTGGCAACAGGCAGTTTGGAGGAGCAAGACAGTTTTTACCATTAAAAGTAAATGCTGCGGGAGTGATGCCCATTATTTTTGCACAAGCTATCATGTTTTTACCTACCATCTTTTTAGGATTTCAAACAACAGGTAAAAGCTGGGCACAATATTTTACCCAGCCAACTAATATTATTTATATGACTGTTTATTCAATTATGGTAATTGGATTTACTTTTCTGTATACAGCGCTTATTTTTAACCCAAGACAAGTTTCTGATGACCTGAAACGCAGCAATGGCTTCATACCTGGCGTAAAGCCCGGGCAGCCAACAACAGATTATATAGGAACAATAATGGATAGAATAACCCTACCTGGCGCCATCTTACTTGCCTTTGTGGGTATACTTCCGGGTATAGCACAAATGTTAGGTGTTACGCAAGGTTTTGCAGCCTTTTACGGAGGAACATCTTTATTAATTATGGTGGCCGTTGTGCTTGATACTTTACAGCAGATAGAAACTCAATTATTAATGCGTCAATACGATGGACTGATGACTACAGGAAGAATTCAGGGCAGGCAGTCGGTAGCGCCAGGCGTAACCGGAAATATGTAATATTATTGAATAATTTATATTATAACCCTGGCCTTGTTGTCAGGGTTTTTAATTAGTTTATGATTATCTATAAAACTTCAGAACAAATAGAATTGATAAGGCAAAGCTGTTTAATTGTAAATAATGCAATTGCAGAAGTTGCCAAAGAAACAAGGCCCGGGGTTTCATCTTTATACCTGAACAATCTTGCTGATGAATTTATAAGAGATCACGATGCTATTCCTTCTTTTAAAAACTATGAAGGCTTTCCTTACGCTTGTTGCATGTCGGTGAACGATGCTGTTGTGCATGGCTTTCCCACTAACATTGAATTAAAAGAAGGCGATATAATATCGGTGGATATAGGCGCTTTAAAAAATGGTTATCATGGGGATAGCGCCTACACATTGGCCGTGGGCCCCATACATGAAGATGTAAAAAAGCTAATGCGCATAACAAAAGAATCTTTATACATAGGCATTGCTAAAGCTATTTTGGGTAACAGAATAGGCGACATTTCTTATGCGATACAAGAGTATACCGAAAGGAAAAATAACTATGGAGTTGTGCGTGAATTGGTGGGGCATGGCCTTGGGAAAAGCTTACACGAAGACCCTCAAGTTCCCAATTATGGTAGAAGAGGTAGCGGCACAAAATTACAGGAAGGGCTGGTGGTAGCTATTGAGCCCATGATTAACCTTGGGAAAAGATATGTTTTTAATGATAAAGACGGATGGACTGTGCGTACAAAAGATCATAAGCCTTCCGCACATTACGAACACAATGTTTGTGTCAAAAAAGATAAGGCCGATATTCTTTCTTCATTCGAAGCCATTGAGGTTGCTGAAAAAGCAAACTCAAATTTATGCTCTGATTATTACTGAAAGTTTGGTTAAGTTTAATATTTCTCTTTTTCATTTTTAATAAAATGAGACAAAAAAAACTGGTAGTAATTGGTGGTGGCGCTGCCGGTTTCTTTTGCGCGGTAAATGCAGCATCGCTTAATCCCAATCTTGAAGTGATTATTGCAGAAAAGACAAGTAAACTTTTAACTAAAGTAAAAGTAAGTGGTGGCGGACGTTGCAATGTGGCTCATGCTTGTTTCAGCATAGCAGATATGGTAAAAGAATATCCAAGAGGTGCTCAATTTCTAAAAAGATCTTTTCATCAATTTTTTACAAAAAATACCATTGAATGGTTTGCCAGTAAGGGTATAGCGTTGCATACAGAAGCGGATGGCCGCATATTTCCCGAAAGTAATTCTTCAGAAACGGTAATAAATTGTTTGCTGCATGAAGCAAATAAACACCATGTGCAGATTTTAATGAATCATGAAGTAAATGCTATAGAAAAAAATGAAGCAGCTAACTTTGTTATTCATTTTAAAAATGCCCCATTTATTACCTGTGATTTTTTATGTGTTGCCTGCGGCGGCTTTGCAAAGCCTGAGCAATACAAATGGATAACTGATCTCGGGCATACTTACGAAACACCTGTGCCATCGCTGTTTACCTTCAATATTCCCCATCACAGCCTCACTGAACTTATGGGTATATCAATTGAAAGAGTACAAATTAAAATCAATGAGTTGAAATTATCGCAGAGCGACCCCATCTTAATCACTCATTGGGGCTTAAGCGGCCCTGCCGTGCTGAAGCTGTCTTCTTTTGCAGCAAGAGAACTTGCTATGTTGCAATACCATTTTAATATATCAATAAACTGGCTTAGCGATTTTAATGAGAACACTTTGCTGGAAAAGCTAAGACAGACAAGGCTTGATAACGCATCAAGAAAAATTAGTAACAAAAATCCTTTCAATCTCCCTCAGCGTTTTTGGGAATATCACCTGAGCATGCTTGCGATAAATAATGACATGCGATGGGCTGATTTGCCGGCAAAGCAGCAAAATGCTTTAGCCAAACAACTTTGCTCACAGCAATTTTGTGTAAATGGTAAAACGACTTTCAAGGATGAATTCGTAACTGCAGGTGGGGTACACTTAAATGAAATAGATGCTACAACCATGCAAAGTAAAATTCTGCCTCATTTATATTTCGCCGGCGAAATTATGAATGTAGATGGCATTACTGGTGGGTACAATTTTCAGCACGCATGGACAAGCGGATATCTTTCCGGGAGTTCAATTGCTATAAGTAGTGATAATGATTTATAAAATAATAAGTAAAAATAAAATAATGCAACACAGAATAATTATTCCTATTAAGAAGTAAGTAATGTATTTTGATCTATCCATGTAAAGCGATTAAGCGAAAGCCAAACATAAATGGGACTCTCATAAATTATACCACTTATTTAACTATATCTTTTATTAACTGTATGCTTTTCAAGAGTTTTATGCATTATTACTTTTAAAAACAAAAAATCCCGCTCTTTTAAAAGCGGGATCATACTTATAAATTCCAAAGATTATCTACTCCGTATCATCAGCTTTACTGTCGTCAGATGTTTTAGGCTTACTTTTTTTTTGCTCCTCTTTTTTGGCAATTACTTTATCATTTTCTACAGAAGATTCATCTTCATTCATTTTCTTTTTCAAATCTGCCAACACACCAAGATCACCTAAAGTGGTTTTTTCAACCTTGCTTTGAATATTCTTCACCGCTTTTTTTGTTGTTTCAGCATCCGCTCTTTTTTCTTTCATTTCTGCATTGCGCTCATCGGATTTTGCCTGTTCCCAAATGCGGCTATGGCTAAGAATAATTTTTTTATCATTCCTGTCAAATTCAATAACCATGAAAGGCGCTATCTCATCTATATTAATAAATTTATCATCTTCTTTTCTTAAATGTCTCGCAGGTGCAAAGCCTTCAAGCCCATATGGTAGCTGCACGGTAGCGCCTTTATCATCTTTTCTTGTTACAGTTCCTTCATGAATGCTGCCAACAGGAAATGTTTCTTCAAGAGAGTTCCATGGGTCTTCTTCTATTTGCTTATGGCCGAGTTGCAGTTTGCGGTTGTCTTTATCAATACCTAAAATAATTACATCTATTTCACTACCTACTTTGGTATATTCATTAGGGTTATTAAAGCGCTTTAGCCAGCTCAGGTCGCTTATGTGAATCATGCCTCCAATGCCTGGTGCAAGCTCAACAAATACACCATAAGTAGTTATATTTTTTACAACGCCTTTGTGCTTGCTGCCTTCAGGGTATTGCGTTTCTATGTGGTTCCATGGGTCTTCTGTCATTTGCTTAATAGATAAGCTCATCTTACGATCGCCCTTGCTAAGTGTTACCACTTTGGCTTCGTATTCATCACCCAGCTTAAAGAATTCTTTTGCATTGATTGGTGTATTAGCCCATGTAATTTCACTTACATGAACCAGACCTTCAACGCCTGGATAAATTTCCAGGAAAGCGCCATAATCTTCAATGTTCACCACTTTGCCTTTTATAATTTCACCTTCTTTTATTGACTCAGGCAAAGTATCCCAAGGATGTGGGGTTAATTGTTTTAACCCAAGGCTAATGCGTTTTTTATCATCATCAAAATCTAAAACAACCACGTTTAATTTCTGATCAAGCTTCAATATTTCACTTGGGTGGTTAATGCGTCCCCAACTTATATCGGTTATGTATAAAAGTCCATCTAAGCCGCCAAGGTCAAGGAATGCACCGAAGTCAGTAATATTTTTAATAGTTCCTTCAAGCACCTGGCCTTTCTCAAGCTTGCCAATGATTTCAGCACGCTGTTGCTCAATATCACTTTCGATAAGCGCTTTATGCGAAACAACTGCGTTCTTAATTGTTTCATTGATTTTTACCACTTTAAATTCCATTGTTTTACCAACAAACTGGTCGTAATCAGTAACGGGCTTCACATCAATCTGCGAGCCTGGAAGGAAAGTTTCCATTCCGAAAACATCCACAATAAGGCCACCCTTGGTTTTACTGGTAACAAGCCCTGTAACAATTTCACCGGTCTTGTGCATCTCAACGATCTTTTCCCAGGCACGTGTAGTGCGTGCCTGCTTGCGGCTTAGGTGAAGGTTTCCATCCCTGTCTTCTTTTTCTGCAACCATTACTTCCACCTCGTCGCCCACTTTCAGGTTAGCCATGTCGCGAAATTCATTTAGCGAAACAAGGCCATCGCTTTTAAAACCAATATTTATTACAACATCAGTTTTGGTAAGGCCAACGACAATGCCCTTTATCATTTCATTATCGTTGATCTGCTTAAAAGTTTTGTCATATACCTCATCATATCTTTCCCTCTCATTCTTGTTGTAAACCGTTACGTTTCTTTTATCTACACTCCAGTCAAAATCATCATGCGCAGCAGGCTGTGGGGCTTCCTCGTGTTGTTGGTTCTCAGCATGAGTGTTTGCTTTGCCATTGCTCTCAGCGTCTACATGAACATCATTGTTTTCAATGGTTTCAGGCTGCGCAATTTCATTGTTTGTTTCTTCCATATTTATTATTACAGGTAATTTTTTTAATGCTGTATCGCTTTACATTAAGCATCCTGTTTTATCAGCATTTAATTAAAAATGTTATTAGTAATGTCATTCCAAAATAATAGCTTCTATTTTGGGAGTGCAAAGTTAATGGTTTCAAAGCATTTTACACATAAAAGATAAAGGTTTACTTGTAAAAAATCAGCTTAAGAAATGATAGTATTTTTCATTTTATAATTATTATTTGAAGTCGTTTTTCATACATTGCATTTCTTTTATAAAATAAATATGTTGAAACGCTGGCTCAATAGTTTAAAGCAGACCCGCATCATAAAGTCAATTGTTTATTTTTTTATTGGCATCATTACCTATCCTGGCTTTGTTATTATTAATAAGGTAAAAATCACTGGCACAGAGCATCTTAAAAATTTGCAAAAGCGCAATGTATTATTTGTAAGTAATCATCAGACTTACTTTGCTGATGTAATAATGTTTATCCATATTTTTTGCGCAGTAAAATGGAGACAGGAGAATAAGCTGGGAATTCCTTTTTATTTGCTCAATCCTTTTACACGTGTGTATTATGTGGCGGCTGCTGAAACAATGAAGAGCAGTATTATCAGTAAAATTTTTACCTGGGGCGGAGCTTTAACTGTAAAGCGAACATGGAGGTCAGAAGGCGCAGAAGTAAGGCGTGGCCTTGATCCTGGCGATACAAGAAAGATCGGAAGGGCGCTTGAAAATAACTGGGTTATTACCTTTCCGCAAGGAACTACGAAACCTTTCGCACCGGGAAGAAAAGGTACAGCTTTTATTATAAAAAATTATAAGCCTGTTGTGATACCTGTTATCATCAAAGGTTTTTGGCGGGCATTTAATAAAAAGGGATTGAACTTTAAAAAGAAAGGAACTTTATTAAGTGTTCAATTTAAAGAACCGTTGCAATTGACTTATGAAGAAAATATTGAAGTTATTTTGGAAAAGGTAATGGATGCTATTGAGCAAAGCAAAAAGTTTATGTTGAAAAGTAAGCATCATCTGATAAGCGCTTTGGATAAGTAATGAGCTAATGTGTTGCATCTACTCTCACATCATATATATGCAGCATTTATTTTTGAAAAAAAAGGGCTTTCAACTCTGCTGCATCGTCTGGCTTCATTTTCCCGCCAAGTATCAATCTTAACTGTCTTCTTCTTAATGCACTTTCATACAAAGCTTGCTCCTCCTCAGTTTCAGGGCTTAGCTCTGGCACGCGCCGGGGTTTACTGTTTGGGTCAAGTGCAACAAATGTGTAAAATGCTTCATTGCTTTTATAGCGGTATTGCTGAATAATATCTTCTCCCCAAACATCCAAATGTATTTCCATGCTGGTTGTAAATGCTCTAGAAACTTTTGCTTCTATATGAACAACATTGCCCAGCTTTATAGGGTTTTCAAAAGAAATATTATCAACCGATGCAGTAACCACAGGCACGTTGCAATGCTTTGTTCCTGCAAGCGCCGCTGCAATGTCCATCCAATACATAAGCCTTCCGCCCATAAGATTTCCAAATGTGTTCGTATCATTTGGCAACACCAGTTCCGTCATAACTATCAAACTATCTGAAGCTTTCTTTGCACCCATTTATTAAAAAATTTTTGCAAAGATACTTTCAATGATCGGGAGAATCTTAAACCAAAATTTTATAACTTATTATTTGGTGAAAAGTTTTCTATGTAAGAATTTCGGTTTTATTATGTCAAATATTTCTTTTGAAAATACTGAAGTTGCTTTTAAATATAAATCGGACAAAGAATTAAAGAAAGCGAAATTCCTGTTTACATCTATGGGCAAACCCTTGCTGGTAAAGCTTGGCACACGATTAACTCCATTTTTTATAAAATGGCACCTGCCGGTAAATGGCCTCATAAAAAACACCATCTTTCATCAGTTTGTTGGCGGCGAAACACTTGCTGAAACATCGGATGTGGTGAAAAAGCTTGATCCGTATAATGTGCAGGTTATTCTTGATTATGGCGTAGAAGGTAAGGAAGGCGAGGAGAGTTTTGACCAGGCAACTAATGAGTTTATTAAAGTGATTAACTATGCTGCATCGCAACCGCACATACCTTTTCTAAGTGTGAAGCTTACGGCTATTGCAAGATTTTCTTTGCTTGAAAAATTACATGCGACTTCTGATTATAATGAAACCATAAATGGAATTGTTTCGGTAAATAGCCTGGCTGAAGATGAAAGAAATGAATGGAAGAAAGTTATTGATCGGCTTACAAAAATTTGCATAGCGGCGAGTGAAAGCGATACCGGTGTGTTGATTGATGCAGAAGAAAGCTGGATTCAAAATCCTGTGGATGCTTTAACGATGCAAATGATGAAAATTTTTAATAGGCTGAAACCAATTGTTTATAACACAGTTCAATTGTACAGGCATGATCGGTTGCAATTTTTAGAAGACAGCTATGCTTCCGCAATTAAAAATAATTTCCTTTTGGGAGTGAAACTTGTGAGAGGCGCTTACATGGAAAAAGAGCGCAAACGTGCATCTGCATTGAATTACACATCTCCTATACAGCCGGATAAGCGACACACTGATGCAGATTATAATGCTGCTTTGAAGTTTTGCATGGCACATATAAACAATGTTTTTTTAATTGTTGCTTCGCATAACGAAGAAAGTAATTTGCTTGCAACACAGCTGATGCAACAACAAAATATAGAGGCAGGTACCGATCACGTTTTGTTTTCGCAATTGTATGGCATGAGTGATAACATTACTTTTAATCTTGCCCGGGCCGGGTTTAACGCAAGTAAATATTTACCTTTTGGGCCAATAAAAGACGTAATACCTTACCTCATGCGCAGGGCGCAGGAAAACTCTTCTGTGAGCGGGCAAACAGGCCGTGAACTTGCACTTATAAAGAAAGAAATCAAGAGGCGCAGCATGGTACGTACTAAATAAATTCACTGCTGCATTCACATTTTTATAACCTTGTTTTCTATCAGCGCAAAAACATAATCTTTCTTGGTTGGTTTTATTTTATATAAGCCTGTAAAATGGCTGAAAGCTGGCAGCACAGCGTATTTGGGGCTAAAGTAAAAACAGGGAAGCATAAAGGACTGTTTCCCATTTCCATGAAATGTTATACCGGGGTGAATATGACCGGAGAAAGTAAACGCTTCATCATCATCTTCGCAGGTTGATGTAATATCATGGGTAAAACAAAATTTATTTATGGAAAATTTTTTTTGCTCAACTTTTATATTCATCTCTTCATAAAACTTATTGGAAAGAATATCATGATTTCCTTTTATAAGAATAATATTGATTGATGAAATATCATTTCTCCATTTTATAAAAAGATCAATTTCTTTGTTAGCCCGGCTATGAAACATATCGCCGGCAATTAATAAAGTGTCTGGTTTAAAAAACTGAATTTGCGTAAATAATCTTTGCAGATCTTCTTTAAAGATATTTTGCGGCACGCCAATTCCTTCTTTTCTAAAGTGCCCCGTTTTTCCGAAATGCAAGTCGGAAAGTATTAAAGCCTTTTCCTCTTCCCAATAAATGCAACGGGCAGGAGAGAGCCACAAGGTTTGCTGATGAAGAATAAATCGGAGAGGAGAAAACAATTTAAAAATTTAAAAGTAAAAGTGCAAAAGTAAAAACTCGTTTCATCAATAATAGTAATCACAATTGTCTCTAAATTCGTGTACTTCGTATCTGAAATTTGTGCTATAAATATTAATCACTTCTCTATTTGCATTTGCATTTTTTTCACCCTGTCTTCCAGTTTTTCTGATGTAAGATTTTCTCTCATGCTATCTACTTTTATGGGAAAGCAAAAAGGTGTAAGCCTGTTTGGAAAGGTTATAACGATCTTACCGTTTTGAATTCGCTCCAGCATATTTCTTAATCGCACTTCCTCCATCTGTTGCTCCATTACTTCATTGTAAGATTGGCGTAGTAATAAATTATCAGGCTCGTATTCTGCAAATACATTAAACAACAAGGAAGCAGATGACTGAAGATGTCTTGCTTTTTTTTGTTCACCGGGAAACCCTGTAAAAATTAAGCCACCAATAACTGCAATGTCTCTAAATTTCCTTTTTGCCATCTCAACACTGTTTAAGCTTTTTTGAATATCGTTCAACAAATTATCCGGAGAAAATAGTTCATAAGAGTTGGCATCATCTAATGGTATTGGCTGGTCACTAAGCAATTCAAAGCCATAATCATTCATTGCAATTGAAAAAGTAATAGGCGTTATCCGGCTGATGCGATACGCCAAAACCGCTGCCATGGCTTCGTGAACCAATCTTCCTTCAAAAGGAAAAACAAAAAGATGAAAGCCGTCTTTTGTTTCAATGTGCTCAATCAATAATTCATTTTGCCTGGGAATATGCGAAAGATATTCCTGCAATTCAAAAAGGGGTTTCAATATTTTTATCTCCTCCTCAATTTCAATTTTCAATTTTCCATTTTCAGTTTTATTTCCTGCTTCATCAAATTTTTTGCGAAGCATAAAACCAAGATTTGCAGATAACGGCATTCTGCCTCCCTGCCAGCTTGGTATAATTGATTTTTTTTGATTTGATTTTCTTACTACCGCTGTCATTTCTTTTACCATAACAAATTCAAGATTTCTTCCTGCAAACGTGAAAGCATCTCCTGGCTTTAGCCTGGCAATAAACCATTCCTCTATAACACCAATAAACCCACCACTTATAAATTTTACTTTTATCATCGGATCACTCACAATGGTGCCAATGTGCATCCTGTGCCTCATGGCAATTCGCCTGTTATTTATTTTATATAATCCATCAATGATCTCTATTTTTTTATAATCGTCATATTGATTTAATGCCACTCCGCCCACTGTTACAAATTGAATTATCTGCAGCCATTCATCGCTTGTAATTTCCCGATAACAATAAGTGGTTTTTATTTCATTAAAAATTTGTTCTGGTAAAAACCCATCTGAAATTGCAAGTGTGCTTAAGTATTGTATCAATACATCAAAGCATAAAAGCCTTGGTTCACGGCTTTCTATAAGCTTAAGTTCTGTAGCTTCTTTTAATGCTGCGGCTTCCATCAGCTCTAACGAATGTGTTGGCAAAAAATATATTTTACTTACTTCTCCTGGCCGGTGCCCGCTTCTTCCAGCTCTTTGTAAAAAACGTGCAACACCTTTTGGAGAACCAACCTGTACAACGGTCTCAACCGGACGGAAATCAACGCCAAGGTCAAGGCTTGCCGTACAAACAACTGCTTTCAATTTTCCTGAATGTAAATTTTCTTCTACCCAGCTTCTCAGGTCCTGCTCAATGCTTCCATGATGTAATGCAATAGCACCGGCCAGTTCAGGGCAGGCCGTTAGCAAAGCCTGGTACCACATTTCACTCATGCCTCTTGTATTTATAAAGATAAGTGTGGTGGTACTTTGCATAATTATAGGGATCACTTTGTCAACAAGTTTAATTCCCAGGTGGCCGGCCCACGGAAACTTCTCAATTTCATCTGGAAAAACAGATTCAATGTGGATCGGCTTATCTATTTGGGCAGTTATAGTTTCACCAAATGAAGAAGCTTCACGTCCATGTGTAAACGCAATTGGCGAAAGCAATACTTCCTTTGCCTGTTGCAGATTTCCGATAGTTGCCGATATGCCCCAAAGAGAACAATTGGTAATTGACAATTGACAATTTACAATTCTCGAAATTGCAAGCTCAACCTGCACGCCACGCTTGCTTCCTATCAGTTCGTGCCATTCGTCAACAGCAATAATTTTTAATGATTTAAATACTTCAGGATAATTTTTTTGGGCCAATAAAAGATGAAGACTTTCAGGAGTAATAATTAAAACCTCAGGTACTTGTCTTTTTTGTTTTTGCCTTTCACTTATACTCGTATCACCATTACGAATACCAACTTTCCAGCCCATTCCTAATTCATCAATCACTTCTTCCATCGCTCTGCCGATGTCTGTTGCCAGCGCACGTAATGGCGTTATCCATAAAAGCTGAAGATTATTTTTTGATTTTGATTTATAATTTTTTGGATGTTCATTTATAAAGTCTATCAATGCACCAAGAAAAACTGAGAATGTTTTGCCGCAACCAGTCGGCGCATTTACCAGGCCCGATTTTTTACTGATGATATGTTGCCATGTTTCTTGCTGGAAAGGGAATGCCGTAAAGCCTTTTGTGCTAAGCCAGGAATGGACAACCTTGTATCCGGGTGTATCAAACAGATTCATTATTGTTTGATAAAAAATTTTGAATTTTTTGTTTTAAAACAGGAATGTCTATTTTGCATATTTCAAAAATAATATCTGTGTCAAGCTTTTCGTAGTGATGAGATATGAAATCACGAAATCGTATTATTGAGTTTGTGTCGTAAACAATAGTCTCTGAGAAAAAATTAGGATCCAGTTTATTAATTTTTTTAATGTTTTCTCCGATTACCTGAAGTCTCATCATCGTTGCATCTAACTTTCCAAATGTTTCTGCATTTTTTCTGAAATCATTTGCTGCGTGTATACCTTCAATATAATATTCGATTTGTTTAATTGATTCATATATTAGTTCACATTTATCAATAACAAACTCATGCATAAATAATATCTTTTTCAACAGTCTCAATAAATTTGTTTCTCAAATGCAAACCCTTCCTTGTTAAATCAATTTTCATTTTTAAATGATTTTCAAGATAATCCCAAACTCCAAAAAAATTTTTACTAAGTGGTTGTTCTACATCCACAATAATATCGATATCGCTTTCATCATTTTGCAGGTCTTTAGCATAAGAGCCGAATAATCCAATAGATTTAAGACCAAACCTTTTTTTCATTTCAGGAAGCTCATTTCTTATTTGTTTTAAAATATCATCTTTTTGCATGATTCAAATTTAAGATTATAATTCCTGTTCATTTCCCATACATCTCAAGCATCTTTCTTAAATCTTCAATAGTATTTATTTCATCTGCAGTTTTATCTTTTCTCCATCTGCTTATTCTCGGGAAACGCAATGCTACTCCGCTTTTATGACGATTACTTGCGGCAATACCTTCAAATGCAATCTCAAAAACAAGCTCTGGTTTAACGGTTCGTACGGGTCCGAATTTTTCTATCGCATTTTTTTTTACAAAATTATCAACCTGTGCAAATTCTTTATCAGTTAACCCGGAATATGCTTTTGTAAAAACTACTAACTGATCTCCATCTTTTACTGCAAAAGTATAATCAGTGTACAAATTACTTCTTCTTCCACTTCCCTTTTGCGCATACACCATTACACAATCAATCGTCAGCGGATCAATTTTCCACTTCCACCAGTCGCCTCTTTTTCTCCCAACTTTATAATCAGAGTTTCTTCTTTTAAGCATAATGCCTTCGCTGTTCATATCTCTTGATTTTTTTCTTAACTCTGATAAATCTTCCCATGAATTAAAATTTATAATCTCTGAAATTTGTATGGCATTATTTTTTGTAGGAAGGATAATTTCTTCTAACTTTTTTCTTCTTTCAATAAGTGATTTTTGCCGCCAGTCAATATAATTATATTCCAGCAAATCATAAGCAAAAAAACAGATAGGCGCATCCTGTAATTGTTTTTTACCAATATTTTTTCTTCCAATGCGGGTTTGTAAAACCGAGAAAGGTAGCGGCTTTCCATCAATAGCTGGAATTATTTCTCCATCAATAACCACTCCATCAGGCAACATATCTTTTAAAATAAAATACTCTGGAAATTTGTCGGTCATTAACTCTTCGCCGCGGCTCCATATAAATAAATCATTATTTCTTTTTATCATTTGCCCCCGAATGCCATCCCATTTCCATTCTGCCTGCCATTCTTCCGGCAAGCCTAAGTTTTCTGCATTTTCTTCTAAAGCGTATGCCAGATAAAAGGGATATGGTTTTGAAAAATCTGTAATTGATGCAGACTCGCTTAGCAGATCACTAAACGAAGTTGTTGATGGATCCCAGTTTCCGCTGATGCGATGTGCGATTACTGATGCGGTAAGGTTAACAGTTTTTGCCAATGCATTTACAATAGTTTTTTGCGAAACACCAATGCGGAAGCTGCCGGTAATTAGTTTATTAAAAACAAACCTTTCATCACGGTTCATTTGGTTCCAGCTGTCAATGATAAATTTTTTTCTTACAGATTCATCTTGCTTTTCAATGGATATAAAAGTTTCCAAATAATGCGAAAGGCTTTTATTGATTTGATCTGTTGGTTTTGTTTCTGGCAACAATAATGCAAGCGTTTCTGCGAGGTCGCCAACAGTGCCATAGCACTCGTTAAAAAGCCATTCCGGATAGCTGGTAATTTCGAGGCACCACTCACGCATGAACCTGGAATTCACCGCACGCCTTGGCCTCCGCCCGCTGAATATAGCAATCACCCAAACTTTATCAGCATCAGGCGCAGTTGCAAAATAGTCTACAAGGCTTTGTAATTTATCATTTGTTTTGGTTGAGGAACTTAATTCTGAAACAAGTGTTGCAAACAATTCAAGCCCTGAAAACTCATGCTTTTCATTAGTCGTTATTATATCAGTTGTATTGATTATTTTTTGGGTCATCTGGTCAATTATACTTCTGTTTCTTCTTTAATAGCTTCTGCAGCTACTTCTTCATCTTCATTTCCATATTGGGTTTTTACCTCTGCAGCTATTGCTATATTTTCTTCATTACAGTAACGGCTAAATGCTGACTGAAAGCCATGTGTTACAAATAATCTTTCTGCCCCGGTTGCTTTTACGCTTTGTAACAATCCATCCCAATCTGCATGATCGCTTAAAGCAAATCCGGCATCTACATTTCTTCTTCTTGCGTTGCCTCTTACCTGCATCCAGCCACTGCAAACGCCCACTGAATATGGCTGAAACTTTTTCATCCACGCAGTTCCATCTGCAGAGGGTGGTGCAATAACAACAGCGCCTTTCAATAATTCTTTTGGCGTTTCAGGTGTCACTCGTACAATTGGCGTCAGGTTCCATCCGGCATTAATTAAAGTTTGCTGCATATTAAAAACAGCGCCATGCGCATATATTGTTTGTGCAGTTTCTTTAATGGCCTGCAACACGCGCTGGGCCTTGCCCAGGCTGTAGGCAAGCAGTATGCTTGCTTTGCCGTTCTCTTTATTTTTATTAATCCATGTTATAATATTATTATAAATTTCTTCCTGCGGCTTCCATTTATAAAGTGGTAATCCAAAAGTTGATTCTGTTATAAATGTGTTGCATTTTATAGGCTCATATTTTCCGCTAATGCCATCATCTTCTGTTTTATAATCACCGCTTACCACCCACACATCATTATTATATTCTAACCTTATTTGTGATGACCCGATAATATGCCCCGCAGGATGTAAGGAAACTTTTACACCATTAATAAAAAAGGATTCGTTCCAATCGTATGTAGCATAACTGTTACTGCCTAAACGAAGCTGCAGGATGGGCTTTGTATCGGTATGGCACAGGTAATGTTTGTGCCCGGAGTAAGCATGATCGCTATGGCCGTGAGTTATAATAGCTTTTTCAACAGGTTTCCAGGGATCAATATAAAAATTTCCTTTTTCACAAAACAATCCTTTATCAGTAAATGAAATAAGATTAGCCATTCCAGATCATTTGATGAACAATAACATTCAAACTATAGAAAAGTTTTTTTGATGCTAAAAGATCAGTGCATAAAAAAAGCCTGCGATAACAGGCTTTATATTTAAGATAAAACAACTAACTTTTTAGCAGTAAAATATATTTTACCATTTGCTCTGCATCGGCTTCGCTCACATCAGGATGGGGCGTCATCATTGCATCGCCCCAAACTCCTTTTCCGCCTTTAATAATTTTATGGGCGAGATAAACAACTGCTGTATCGTTACCTGCATATTTTGCTGCAACTTTTGTATAAGCCGGTCCAATATTATCCTCAGCTATTTTGTGACAGGTAAGGCAATTTGATTGCGAGATTAATGCCAGGCCTTTTGAATAATCCGGGTTAGAAGAAAGATCTTTTGCGCGCGAGGTGGTTGTAGCGGAAGATACACTGTCAGCAACAGGTGCAGCCTCTTTATTTGCGCCGCCTCCGCAGGAAGCTAATATAATTATTACTAGTAATAACAAAAGGTATTTTTTCATTTGCACTAATGTTTTAGTTATAACACAAAAGGTTTTCTTATTAAATTTTCATTGCAAACATAGCTCATTTTAGTTTTTGAAAGACATTAATATCGCCATATAACTACGTTTAATTGATGTGTATATTTTGAAGGCATTAAAGTGGGTGCTACACGATACCATATATTATTATGTGGTTCCAAGATACCTTCACATAATTTCATTAAATTCTTTATCAATCATTCTCTTTTCAATTCTTTTATCAGGTATAAACCATATAGCTGCAACAACAGCGTACATAATGAGCGAAATGGAAGCATTTAAAAATGCCAAAGGAATAGCGGCCGCATATATAATTACTGATAGAATTCCCTTCTTATCTTTTCCTACAGCCTGCGCCAGCATTGATTTTTCACCATTGAGCCTGATAAGGCAGCGCGACATAATATAATAAGCAATGCCGGCCATTAGTAGTAGTAAGCCATATAAAACGATTGGCCACGTAGTGAAATGATTTTCGCCCATCCAGGCAGTTGCAAATGGTATAAGTGAAAGCCAAAATAGTAAATGCAGGTTTGACCATAATACAGTACCATTCACATGCTCTGCGGACGACATAAGGTGGTGATGATTGTTCCAGTATATGCCTATGTAAACGAAGCTTAATACGTAGCTCAGGAAAATGGGCCATTGAGGTAACAGGTCTTTCAAATGATCGCCTACAGGAACTTTAAACTCAAGCACCATTATGGTGATAATGATGGCAAGCACTCCATCGCTAAAAGCTTCTAATCTTTGAGTTCCCATTGTTTAATAGCAGTAGTTACAATTTTTCAAAACTTCTTTTTACCATTCTCTCACTATATCACCGTTTAAAATTTCCATGATGAAAACATGCTTGTTTTCATAATAATCAGGAAGCTTATTTTTTTTATCAATATAAACCGGCCTGAAATTAAAATCGTGAAAGACAGTAAATGCGCTGTCATTAATGTGGTTAATAAAATCAGCAGGATAGGTAAGGAGTAATTTTGTAAAATAATAAGTGATGCCAAACCCTTTGTAAGCCATATCAGAAGGCTTTTCACGATATAGCTGAAAATATTTTTTTGTAAGTAAAGTATCGAAAGAATTGTTCTTTGAGTTATAATGTGGCGTCGTATATCGTATAGGGAAATCTTTGTAAGCATCTCTTCTGGCGAGGCTTTTAAACCCGTCCCAATTAGGCATTCCAATTAAAACCAGGGAATGTTTTTTTTGAATAGGGTAACAGGCATCAGCAAGGTTTTTTGCAAAAGCTTCATCGAGGCTGGCGCCAATTATCACTGCTGTATGATTGGAATCAATCCTGTTTATAAGACTGTAAGATGAGATGGTACTGTCAATCATAATGGTCCTGATGTTCAGCAATGGCTTGTTTTCAGAAGTGTTCAATTCCCTAAAAAAATTATCTATTCTGTCATCGCCTTTTCTTTTTATAATATAAATTTTATCTGTGCCATGTTTTTGCAGCAAATAACTAAAAATGCCTTCGCAGTTGGCTTTAAGCGTGGAGTTTACAATGAATAAATATGGGTTTGCAATGATGCCTCCATCATTGGGATAAGTAGCAGAAATAAAGGGAATACTTTTTTGCAAGGCGAAATCTGCAAGCTCATGATAGTCGGGTTCTTTTACTGAGCCGATGATAATATCAATATCATCAAGCTTTTTATATTTTATAAGCCATGCGATATTTTGTGTGTAAGATTTTGAATCGTAAATGTAAGCCTGTGCCTGCTTTCCGTAAAGTGATATCGTGTCGAGAGCTATGCGGGCTCCTTGTATAAAATCAACGGCAGGCATTATAAATTTTGGTAACGCTTTATCATAATCTAACTGGCTGTTTATAAAAACTGAATCGAGATATAAAGGAGCAAATATGGCAATCTTATAAATCTTTGATGTACCTGTATCAGTTTCCTGTGCAAGATTAATTTGTTTTAATCCAAAAATAAATATCAATACAAGTAACCAGTGTCTTATGTTCATTGGTAAAAGTTCTGAAAATAATAAATAGTTTATAGAGTAACAGTTATGCTGTAAACGAAATTAAATATAGGCTATTCCCATTCAATTGTGGCCGGTGGCTTGCTGCTGATGTCATATACAACCCGGTTAATTCCCCGTACATTGTTTATTATTTCATTGGACACATGAGCAAGAAATTCGTATGGAAGATGCGCCCAGTCGGCTGTCATGCCATCTACAGATGTAACTGCCCTCAACGCAATAGTAAACTCGTACGTTCTTTCGTCTCCCATTACTCCTACACTTTTTACAGGCAGCAAGATGGCGCCTGCCTGCCATACGGTTGCATACAGGTCAAACTTCTTTAAACAATCTGTATAAATGGCATCAGCCTGTTGCAGCAGTTGTACTTTTTCTTCGGTCACTTCTCCCAAAATTCTTATGGCGAGGCCCGGGCCTGGAAAAGGATGCCGGTTTAAAAGAACAGGAGGCAGCCCAAGCTCTGCGCCTACTTTTCTTACTTCATCTTTAAATAAGGAGCGTAAAGGCTCTACCAAACTAAGTTTCATAAAAGCAGGCAAGCCGCCAACGTTATGATGAGATTTAATAGTTACTGATGGGCCATGCACCGAAATGGATTCAATAACGTCGGGGTAAATGGTGCCTTGCCCTAAAAATTCTATGCCATCAATTTTGTGCGCCTGCTCGTCAAAAATTTCAATAAAGCATTTGCCAATAATTTTTCTCTTCTCTTCAGGGCTTACTTTACCAGCCAGTTTTGCATAAAAATGATCTCTCGCATTTACACCTTTTATGTTTAAGCCAACGCTTTTGCATGATTCAATTACCTGTTCAAATTCATCCTTACGCAGTACGCCATTGTCTACAAAAATTCCGTAAAGATTATTGCCAATAGCTTTGGAAATAAGAGTGGCTGCAACAGTGGAATCAACTCCGCCGCTTAAAGCCATAATTACTTTTTTATTGCCCACCTGTTGCTTTATCGCTTCTACTGTATCGTTGATGAAATGAGCCGGAGTCCAGTCCTGGCGGCACTTACAGATTGTCACTAAAAAATTTTTTATAATTTTTTTGCCTTCGGCAGAATGATATACTTCCGGGTGAAATTGCAAGCCATACAGAGGAATATTTGCATCATCATATTTAAAGGCAGCCACCGGAATGCTTTGCGTGGTTGCAGAAATGGAAAAGCCATCAGGCAGTTGAGCAATGGTATCGCTGTGGCTCATCCACACATCAGAATTGTCCGTTACATTTTCAAACAGATCATGCCTGTCTAATATATGAAGCTTTGCCCTGCCATATTCACGCTTATCGCTTTTTTCAACAATGCCTTTGAATATTTTTGCTGTAAGTTGCGCGCCATAACATATACCTAACAAAGGAACTTTCTCCGCAATTTTTTTTATATCAACAGAAGGCGCGCCGGGCTCATTTACAGAAAATGGAGAGCCCGAAAGAATCACACCTTTCAGGGATTCATCAAATTCAAAGTTTTTATTAAAGGGAATAATTTCGCAGTACACATTGGCTTCCCGAACGGCTCTTGCAATGAGTTGTGTATATTGCGAGCCAAAATCGAGGATCAGAATTTTTTCTGTCATTTGCTGCGAAGTTAAAAAGTTTATTGAAGTTTGCTACCTTGTAAAAACGATAATCTCTTAAAACATTTATATGAAAAAATTTACCTCCATAATTTTGATCTCAGCAACCGTAAGCGCCTGCAATGTTCTTTCAGGCAATGAAATGACTGGCAATGGAAACATTAAAACGGAAAAAAGAAGCACCGGCAATTTTAATGGTGTAAATGCTTCCAGCTCTATTGATGTAGAGATTGCAAAGGGCGATGCGTATTCTGTGTCTGTGGAGGATGACGATAATATCTTGCCTTACATTGTTACAGAAGTAAGCGGAGGCACGCTTGACGTTCATTATAAAGACAACACTTCCATTGGTAACGATCATGCTAAAGTGTATGTAACAGCTCCTTCACTTGATAAATTATCTGCGTCCGGTTCAGGTGACATAAGCACGCAGGACATACTTAAAAATTCAGGACATATAGAAATGGATGTTTCCGGCTCTGGCGACATAAAAGCTAATGTAGAAGCTCCTTCCGTAAAAGCAGAGATAAGCGGCTCAGGCAATATAGATTTAAAAGGCCACACGAAAGATTTTGATGGCGCTGTTAATGGCAGCGGTGATTTAAGCTGCAGCAATCTTGAAAGCGAGAATACAACTGTAAAAATTATTGGAAGCGGCAATGCACATGTATTCGCAAGTGTTCATTTATCAGCATCTATTATGGGCAGCGGCGATGTTTACTACCGCGGCAATCCTACATCTCCGGAAGTGCATACAACCGGCAGCGGAACGGTGCAGGCTGAAAAATAAAGTGAATGAATATCTTGAAGTTTGTATTAAGTATTCGTAAGCGAATATTTTACTTTACTTTATCTTTAAAGGGCTTTTGAAAAGATTGGTGTGCTTTGCGATGATAAGATACAGCTCATAAAAACAACTATTAAATATATTGGATATTTAGACTAAATAAGAAGTAATAATCTTGCCATGTTGTCAGCAAAGATGATGTGGCATTTTTTTTGAAAAAAGAGCAAAAAATTATATCAATGCAAAAAGGAAATATCAGAGTTCAGACAGAAAATATTTTTCCCATAATAAAAAAGTTTTTATACAGTGATCATGAAATTTTTATTCGTGAGCTGGTAAGCAATGCGGTGGATGCTACACAAAAACTGAAAACATTTTCATCTTTAGGAGAAGCAAAAGGTGATATCGGCGATATAGATATTACTATTAAAATTGATAAAGAAAGGAAGACGTTAACCATTTCTGATAAAGGCGTTGGAATGACCGCTGATGAAGTAGATAAATATATTAACCAGGTTGCTTTTAGTGGCGCCGAAGAATTTTTGGAAAAATATAAAGGGAAAAATGAAGCCAATATTATCGGGCATTTTGGCCTTGGTTTTTATTCTTCATTTATGGTAAGCGATAAAGTGGAGATCATTACTAAAAGCTATAAAGAAGATGCAAAAGCGGTGCGATGGGAATGTGATGGAAGCCCCGAATACACCCTGGAAGAAACTGAGAAGGACACCAGAGGCACTAATATTATTTTATATATTAATGAAGAAAGTAAGGAGTTTTTAGAAACAGAACGCATTCAACATATACTTGAAAAGTTTTGTAAATTTTTGCCCGTACCAATAAAGTTTGATGATAAGCAAATAAATAATACGAACCCTGCCTGGACGAAGAAGCCCGCTGATCTTACACCGCAGGATTACCAGGATTTTTATAAAGAGCTATATCCTTTCAGCGAAGCGCCTTTGTTCTGGATCCATTTAAATGTTGATTATCCTTTCAATCTTACAGGTATTTTATATTTTCCGAAAGTAAAACAGCGGTTCGAAATTCAAAAAGATAAAATACAATTATACAGCAACCAGGTTTTTGTTACGGATGAAGTGAAAGATATTGTTCCGGAATTTTTGATGTTGCTTCATGGTGTTATTGATAGCCCTGACATCCCTTTAAATGTGAGCAGAAGCTACCTGCAGGGCGACCCGAACGTAAAAAAAATAAATTCTTACATCACTAAGAAGGTGGCTGATAAGCTGGATGAAATTTTTAAAATTGACCGGAAATCTTTTGAAGAAAAATGGGAAAGTCTTGGTTTGTTTGTAAAGTATGGAATGATAACAGATGATAAGTTTTTAGAAAAAGCTAACAAGTTTAATCTCTTTCAAGATGCTGATGGAAGCAAATTTTATACACTTGATGAATATAAAGCTGCTACAGAAACATTGCAAAAAAACAAAGACGGAAAATTGGTAATGCTTTATACAACAGATCCTGTTCAGCAAAACACTTTTATACAACAGGCTAAGAAAAAGAATTACATAGTTATAAGGCTTGAAACCATTGTAGATGCTGCGTTTATTAACAATATGGAAATGAAATGGAATGATATGCAGTTTGTTCGTGTGGATGCAGATATTGCTGAAAACTTAATTGATAAGGGCGATCATATTGATAGTGTTTTAAGTAAAAATGATCAGTTGAAATTAAAAGATATGTTTCACTTTGAGATACCAGATTTGCATATTACGGTTGAAGTGAAAGGGTTGTCTGACGATGCTGCGCCTGTAATTGCTACCAGGCCAGAGTTTATGAGAAGAATGAAAGATATGGCGGCGAATGGCGGCGGTGGAATGGGAAGTTTTTATGGGAACATGCCGGAGGAAGTTACCTTAACGGTGAACGGCAATCATGCCATATTTGAAAAAATTTTAAAAGATGAAAATAAAGATAAGCAGCAAAAAGAAGTAAGAAATTTAGCTGATCTGGCGCTGCTTTCGCAAGGTTTATTAAAAGGTAATGAGCTTACTAATTTCATTAATCGTAGTGTGGAAATGATGGAAGGCAAAGAAAGAAGCCGGATAATATTGGAAGCGTAATTTTTTATAAATAATTATTGTAAAAAGTTCTGGTTTTACCGGAACTTTTTTATTATATAGTTTCATCATCTATATCTTTCATCAAAATACTAAGCTCTAAATATTGCAGTTTTTTTAAATAATAGACTTCTTTAAAATTTGCGCTTAAGAAGATTTCTTTGTGAACAGGGTTTGCATACATTACATATATTTTTCTTTCTTTTTTTCTAAAAGATGCAAGAATGTTTTTTATAACTTTCAGCATAATAACATGATCGAATGGATTGAAAAAAAAGAATACGTTTTCATCTTTTTTTATTTCATAATTCACCACGTCATCGCAAATAATATTAAAATTTGCTGAAGGATATTTTTGTTTTACTTCTTCTATATTTTTTTCAGCAATATTGCATAAGGCAGGCGCAAAGTCAATACCAGTAATACTTTCAAAGCCATAATGTGCTGCCACAACTATGGCTCTTCCTTTGCCGCAGCCAAAGTCAACCAGGCTTTTATTTTCATGAATGCTTCTTATATATTCAAACCCTTTTTCAAGAATATAATAATTGCATGCCTGGTAAATAGACGCATGTTCTTTGTTATCGCCCTTTACAGAAAGTGTTTGCAGCCTGTCTAATTTTATTGTGTTGAGATGGTATTTTCTTTCACCTTTTATTTCATAATAAATACTGAAAAATGCAAGGATGAAATTCCAGTTGATGCCAATGAAAAACCAGTATCTTATGTTATAGATAAGTTTTTGCATCGGGCAAATTCTTAATTAAGTGAAGATTCTGAAAGCCTGAAATCAATCATTTTAAGTTGTAACGATGCTTCATCGTTCCATACATTTTCATCCAGCGTATACACGATATCAATTGGCTTTTTCATTTGCAGCAAATAAAATTTTTCAGCCATGTTAAAGCCGATGCCGGTAAGCACTTTTTCATTTTGCTTCAGCACAAAACGTATATGTTCTTCTTTAACAATTTTAGACCATGAAGTATCGCACACATTCTTTGTAATGAAGACCGGGCGCAGGTTTTCGGGCCCGTAAGGCTCCATTTGTGTAATGATGTTATAAAAGCTTTTAGTGATATTTTCAAAAGTTATTTCTGCATCAATTTTTATTTCGGGAATTAAAAATTCCGGATCAATAAGAGATGTTACCACTCTTTCAAATTCATCGCTGAAGGCATTGATGTTCTCTGGCAATAAGGTCATTCCGGCTGCTGCAAAATGGCCACCATAACCGATCAGGTAATCTTTGCATGCATGAATGGCCTCATACAAATTAAAGCCAGGAACGCTTCGGGCGCTCCCACCAACATACACATCGCTTTGCGCCAGCACAACCGTAGGCCTGTAATAGGTTTCAATAAGCCTGCTGGCAACTATGCCCACCACACCTTTGTGCCAGTGAGGCTTGTACACAACAGTTGTATTTCTTTTAACCAGCACCTCATCACTTTCAATAATTGCAAGCGCTTCCTGTGTAATGCTGGCATCGGCTTCTTTGCGGTCGCTGTTATCGCTGTGAAGCATTTCTGCATATAGCTTTGCAGTGTTATAATCATCTTCTATAAACATCATCACGGCTTTCTTTGCATCGTCCATTCGCCCGGCTGCATTTACTCTTGGCGCAATGATGAACACCACATTATTAATAGAAAATTTTTTTTGATAATTACTTAAATCCATTAAAGCTTTTATGCCAGGGCATGGATGAGTGTTTAATTTTTGCAAACCATAAAAAGCTAATATTCTGTTTTCACCGGTTATAGGCACAATGTCGGCGCCGATGGCTGTTACCAAAAGGTCTAAAAAAAACAGGTATTCATTTTCAGGTAATCCTAATTTTTGTGATAAGGCAGTAATGAGCTTAAACCCAACGCCACAGCCACAAAGCTCTTTGTAAGGATAGTTACAATCTTTTTGTTTTGGGTTTAAAACAGCAACAGCTGGTGGCAGTTCATCGTCCGGTAAATGATGATCGCAAACAATAAAATCAATTGCCAGTGATGATGCATATTTAATAAGCGCTACAGATTTGATTCCGCAATCCAGAGAAATGATTAAGGTATAATTATTTTCCTTTGCAAAATCAATTCCCTGCCTGCTGATGCCATATCCTTCTTTATAACGGTGGGGTACATAAAAAGCTATATTTTTTTCTGTATAAATCTTTTTTAAAAAACGGTACATGCAGGCAACTGATGTTGTTCCATCCACATCATAATCTCCAAACACCAGAATTTTTTCATTGTTAGTAATGGCTTGTAAAATTCTATCCACAGCTGTATCCATATCTTTCATAAGAAAAGGATCATGAAGCTGAGAAAGCTGTGGCCTGAAATAGTCTTTCGCTTTTTGAAAAGTATCAATGCCTCTTTGCACAAGAATTTTACACAAAGGCGTGCTGATCTTTAATTCCTGTTGCAAGGCAGTCACTTTATTTTCATCTGCTGTTAATATGTTCCATCTTTTTTTCAAAATGTTTTACTTTTTTATAATCGTCTTATGCTTTTATAATTAATATTTTCTGTCTGTAGTGTATAGTACCAGCTCTTCAAGCCCTTTCCTGACATCGCTTTCAGCAAATTCATGTAATATAGATATTGCTTCATCACGGTATTGAATCATTTTTTCGTTTGCGTACTTTATGCCGCCAGCTTCTGATACTTTTTGCAAAACATATTTTATTTTATCAGGCTTTTTATTTTCATTTTTTATAATATAAATAATTTTTTTCCTTTCCGGTTGTCCTATATTATTTAATGTATAAATAAGCGGCAGCGTAAGCTTTTTTTCTTTAAGATCGTTGCCGGTTGGCTTGCCCACATCTTCATTACCATAATCAAAAAGATCATCTTTTATTTGAAAGGCAATGCCAGTTTTCTCTCCGAACAATTTCATCTTGTTCATAACGGTTTCATCGCTGCTGGTGCTCCAGGCGCCCACTGCACATGCAGAGGATAGCAGAGAGGCGGTTTTGCTCCTGATAATTTCAAAATAAGTATCTTCTTTAAGATTCAACTTTCTTGCCTTTTCTAATTGTAATAATTCTCCTTCGCTCATTTGCCTTACCGCATCAGATAAAATTTGTAAATGCTTAAAATCTCCGGCATCTGTAGAAAGTAATAATCCTTTGGAAAGAAGATAGTCCCCTACCAGCACCGCTATTTTATTTTTCCAAAGTGCATTAATAGAAAAAAATCCGCGCCGCTCCAAAGACTCATCTACCACATCATCATGAACAAGAGTAGCAGTATGTAATAATTCCACCAGCGCAGCCGCCCTGTAGGTAGATTCATTAACAGTGCCGTGAAGTTTTGCGCTTAAGAAAACAAACATGGGCCGCAATTGCTTTCCTTTTCTTTTAATAATATATTTCATGATGCTGTCAAGCAATGGTGTATTGCTTTTTACAGCGCTGGCAAACTTTCCCTCAAATATGGAAAGCTCTTCCGAAATAAGTTCCTTTGAAAACTTCATAAACTATAAACTGGCAATATAGGTACAAATTAAAATAAACAAGTATCTATAAAAATATAAATGAGATACAAACATTAAAGTAAAAATTTAAAATGTTATCATCATCATGCAGCATAAAGAAAAATAATGCAGTCATAGTTTACTGAAATGTGCTGATATATAAATAATTCAAAATGTAAAGAATTGCTAAAAAAAATTTGTGTTTTGATATTGGTTTAATATTTTTGCACACAATCAACTAGTTAATTTTAAGAAATCATTAATCAAAAAGTTATGGCAAGCAAAAAGTACAAATTATTATTAATGGGTTTTTTAACCCTTATATCTTGTGGTGTTTTCGCCCAGGATACCGGTGTTTACAGCATTTTCGACTCAAGTGTGGTTCCTAAAAAAGGAATGGCGCAGCAAAATGAGTTTATGAACAACACCTACGATTTTCCGGCAAAGCCGCGCAGTCAAACAGAATTTGGAATTTCCGGTGGTATGTTTTCAATAAGTGGAGATGTATCTGCAAAATTACCTACTGTAGGTTTTTCTGCGCACCTTCAAAAAGCTTTGGGTTATATTTTTTCTTTAAGACTTCAGTATGAATATGGGGTTGCTAAAGGCTTAAACTGGAAACCATCCAATGGTTATCAAAACGATCCGGCCTGGGCTATGTATGGTACTGCACCTGTTTATTATAACTATAGAGCACATGTTCAGGATCTTTCATTAAGTGGAATATTTACTTTGAATAATATTCGTTTTCACAAACAAAAAACAGGAATGGTATTGTACGGCGGCGCAGGCTTTGGTGCTACCATTTATGATACAAGGGTTCAAAACTTAACTTCCAGCGGCGGACTAATTAATTTTGGTTCAATTACACAATCGGGTTACAAAAACAGAAAAGAAATTCGCAGCTCTTTAAAAAGCCTGCTTTCTGGTGCTCCATATCATGAAGCCCAAAACCATAAATCAGAATATCCTACTTTATTCGGACAAACACTCAGGCCTTCCGGAAGTGTGATAGCAGGTATCGCATTTAAATTAGGCAAAAGAGTGAACCTTGCACTGGAAGACAAATTTACATTTGTTAAGGATGACTTGTTGGATGGACAGCAATATCAGGATGGTTCAGCAGGTAATTTAGGAGTTTTGTCAGGTGATTACGATACATATAATTATGCTTCTGTAGGTTTAAACTTTAATATTGGTAAAAAAGCAATCGAGCCATTATGGTGGATCAACCCGCTTGATTATGCTTACAGCGAAATTAATAATCCTAAGCACATGAAGCTTCCTAAGCCTGTGTTTGATGATGCTGATGGCGATGGTGTTGTTGATCAATTGGATAAAGAGCCAAATACACCTGCAGGTTGCCCTGTAGATTCACATGGTGTTTCCAGAGATACAGATGGCGACGGAGTACCAGATTGCAAAGACAAGCAATTAATTACTCCTACAGAATGTCAGCCAGTAGATGCTGATGGCGTTGGTAAATGTCCGGATCCTGCATGTTGCCATGCACTTGATTCATTAAAGACTGCATCTGCATGTCAAATTGGTGATCTTCCAAGCATATCCTTTAAAGGTAAAGCAGGCGGTGTAAGCAGCGATGCAAAAGCAATGCTTGCTACAGTTGCTTCTAAATTAAAAAATAGTGCAGCATGTTCTATAATGATAACAGGTTATCCTGCTGCTTCTAAAGCTTCTCAGGCACTTTGCAATAAAAGAGTAGCTGCAATAAAAACTTATCTTACAGAAAAAGAAGGTATCAGTGCAGATCGTATTGATACTAATTGTGAAGTAGGTGGTGGTGATGCAAACACTGTAGATATAAAGTCTAAATAGGCGTCCACTTTTTGCTCAATGATAAAACCCTTTCCATTGTGGAGAGGGTTTTTTGTGTTTAAGAAATTATTAACTGCAAACTTTTGACTACATTATTTCCTGATATAATATTTGCCTGAAAACACTTACTTTTGCAACTCCTTATGAAATCAGTACTGCTTTTAATTGCTTCAGTTTTATTGTTATCATCCTGCTCTAATCAATTCAGTAAGGTTTTAAAAAGTAAAGATTCTGCTTATAAGTTGAAGAAGGCGGATGAATATTATGCTGAAAAGAAGTATAAAAATGCAGAAGAATTATATATCGAATTGTTCTCAGTTTTTAAAGGCTCCGATAAATTTGAAGAGCTATATTATAAATACGCTTACTGTTCTTTTTATCAAAAAAATTATGCTGATGCAGAAAACCTTTTCAAAGGTTTTCTGGAAGTATTTCCTAATAGCTCAAAGGCAGAGGAGATAGCGTACATGCATGCCTATTCATTTTATTTACAATCTCCAAAAGTAGAGCTTGACCAGGCAAACACTGTTAAAGCTATAGGAATGATGCAATCATTTGTAAGCACTTATCCCAACTCATCGAGATTGAAAGATGCAGGCGATATAATTGGGAAGAGCAGGGGAAAGCTTGAAATGAAGGAATATAAAAACGCACAGTTATATTATAATCTTCGTGATTACCGGGCTGCAGGAATAACCTTTACCAGTGTGTTAAATAATTATCCTGAAACAACTAAAGGCGATGAGTATATGCTGATGTCCGTAAAATCTTATTACGAGTTTGCAAAAGTAAGTGTTGTTGATAAACAGGAAGAAAGATATCAAAAAGTTGCAGCAGCGTATTTTGATTTCGCCGACAGGTACCCGGAAAGTAAGCTTTTAAAAAGTGCAGAATATTATAAAAATTTAAGTTTAACCGATATAAAAAAAATACAAAATGAGCAAACTAAGGCGTCAGCAGAGCGCTAACACAAATAATGTGGTAGAGACAATAAACCTGGTTGATGTAAAAGCGGTTACAGGTAACCTTTATGAATCCATTGCCATAATTTCCAAAAGAGCTAACCAGATAAATATTTCTATAAAAGAAGAATTGCATAATAAGCTGGAAGAGTTTGCCAGCCAGACTGATAGCCTGGAAGAAATTCATGAGAATAAAGAGCAGATAGAAATTTCTAAGGCGTACGAAAGAATGCCTAATCCTGCGTTGCTGGCAACAGCGGAGTTTATGCAGAACAAAATTTATTACCGCAGGAGCGATGATAATTTATTTGATTGATTGCTATGGTGTATAGATATGTAGATTTTATACAAATGTTAGCAGAAGAAATTATAATTTTAATAGCGGTTATCATTAACCGCTTTTTTTATATAAACAAACTGTATTACTTTTTATTTTATAATAAATAAATGTTGTCAGGCAGGTTGAAACAAAAAAAAATTTTGCTTGGTATAACAGGAAGCATAGCAGCTTACAAATCTGTTTTGTTGCTAAGGCTGCTTATAAAAGAAGGCGCAGAAGTGAAAGTGATAATGACCAAAGCAGCAGCAGATTTTGTATCACCCCTAACCTTTTCTACTTTATCAAAAAATAAAATTCTTACAGATCTTTATGATGAAGATGCATGGGCAAATCATGTAATGCTTGGCAGGTGGGCAGATGTTATGATAATAGCGCCTGCATCGTGTAATACAATAGCTAAAATGGCTAATGGCATTTGCGACAACCTTTTGCAGGCAGTATATTTTTCTGCAACATGTCCTGTTATTATTGCGCCTGCTATGGACGAGGATATGTGGCTTCATGCAGCTACAATAAAGAATATAACAACTTTAAAAAATAATAAAAATATAGTTTTATCAGTTAATGAAGGTGAGCTGGCGAGCGGCCTTACCGGCAAAGGAAGAATGATGGAGCCAGAAGAAATACTAAGGTTTATTGATACTTTTTTTTTAAAAAGAAATGAACTTGCTGGCCTCAAAGCCTTAGTGACTGCGGGCCCTACACATGAAGCGATTGATCCGGTAAGATATATTGGCAACCTTTCTACAGGAACAATGGGCGTAGCAATTGCCGATGAATTGGTTGCGAGAGGAGCAGAAGTAAAACTAATAATTGGCCCTTCAAACGTACAAGTGCCGGTAGCTGCCGAGGTTGTAAAAATTACTTCTGCCAGTGAAATGTATGATACTTGCGTAAAAGATCTTTTCAAATTTGATATTATAATTATGGCCGCTGCTGTTGCAGATTATACACCTGAAAACATATCTAAGGAAAAAATAAAAAAAGAAAGCAACATTTTATCTGTACAGCTTATAAAAACAAAAGATATTTTATTGAAAGTGGGGCAGCTAAAAAAAGAACAACAGACCTTGGTAGGCTTTGCTTTGGAAACACAAAATGAAAAGGCGAATGCTTTACAAAAATTATCAAATAAAAATGCTGACATTATCGTGCTGAATTCTTTGAATGATGATGGTGCAGGCTTTGGCTACCACACCAACAAGATAACCATCTTCGATAAAAAAGGTAACGAGTTCTTTTTTGAAAAGAAAACAAAAACAGAAGCAGCAAAAGATATTATTAATACAATTATTACTTATAGAAATGCATAAAACAATAACCTTTTTAGCAATAATTTTTTTTATAAATAATGCTAATGCGCAGGAGCTAAGGGCAAGAGTAAATGTGCTGAGTAACCGCGTAGCTAACAACGTAGATAAAAAAACTTTTCAGACGCTGCAGACAGCTTTGAATGATTTTATAAATACGCGTAAATGGGGAACAGATAATTTTACCCAGCAGGAAAAAATTGATTGCAGTTTTTTATTGAACCTCCAGTCAACCGGCGATGCTAATGTTTATAAGGCTAACCTTACGATACAATCTGCAAGGCCTGTATTTAATACATCTTACAACTCTGCTATAATTAATTTTCAGGATAATGATGTTATATTAAAATATATAGAATTTCAGGATCTTGATTTCAATGATACAAGAGTTTCCGGGCCGGATGCTTTGGTATCGAACCTTACGGCAATAATTGCTTATTATATAGATATTATTTTAGGCATGGATTACGATTCTTTTTCTTCAAGAGGCGGAGATCCTTTTTTTCAAAAAGCGCAGAACATTGTAAACAATGCGCCCGAAGGCAAAGATATTACCGGCTGGAAGGCTTTTGACGGAACGCGCAACCGGTATTGGCTCGCAGAAAATTTATTAAACAGTAAGTACACCATTATGCACGATGCTATTTATGATTATTACCGGCTTGGTCTTGATAAGATGTATGATGAGGAAGCAAATGGACGTACGCAGATTTTAAATGTTTTGAGTATGCTAAATAGTTTTAATAATGATAACAGTAATACAATGATCCTGCAGTTCTTTTTTCAAGGTAAATCATTGGAACTTATAAAAATATTTTCTAAAGCCTCGCCGCCAGATAAAGCACGGGCGCTCGATTTTTTACAACACCTCGATGTAACCTCTGCATCAAGATACGCCGAAGCCCTTAAGTAAATGAAGCATATATTTTTTGTTATATTATCCGCTATATTTTTTTCCTGTTCAGGAAAAGACCATGTTCCATCGGATATAATAAAGCCTGATAAGATGCAAAAAATTTTATGGGATGTAACAAGGGCGCAGGTTTTATCTGCAGAAATTGCCCGCAAAGATTCGTTAATGAACGAGGTAGCAGAAACAAAAGTTCTGAATGAAAAAATATTTGCCCTTTACCACATTACTGAGAACGATTTTAATAAAGCATATAACTGGTACACCAATCATCCTGATGTTTTAAGGAGCGTTTTAGATAGCCTGAGCCCAAAAAACCAAAGAGACAATGAACAAAGTATAAAGCGAAAGATAACTCCCGTAAAGCCAGGCATAAAAAAATTTAAACAAGCACTATGAACAAAGTATTTGAAAATGCAACAGACGCAGTAAAAGATATAGAAGATAGTGCCGTGATAATGCTTGGCGGTTTTGGCTTGTGCGGCATTCCTGAAAATTGTATTGAGGCTTTAGTAAAAAAGAATATTAAAAATTTAACCTGCATTTCAAATAACGCAGGCATAGACGATTTCGGGATAGGATTAATGCTAAAGCAAAAGCAACTAAAGCGAATGATCGCTTCTTATGTAGGGGAAAATACAGAATTTGAAAGGCAGCTGCTCACAGGCGAGCTCCAGGTAGATTTAATGCCACAGGGAACCTTGGCTACGAGGTGTATGATGGCTGGCTATGGCATTCCTGCCTTCTTTACACCGGCAGGTGTGGGCACTGAGATAGCCGAAGGCAAAGAGGTTCGTGAGTTTGAAGGAAAAAGTTATTTGATGGAATATGCTTTACATGCAGATTTTGCTTTGGTAAAAGCCTGGAAGGGCGATAGAGCGGGCAATCTTATTTATAAAGAAACTGCACGAAATTTTAATCCGCTAATGGCTATGGCAGGAAAAGTAACGATAGCTGAAGTTGAAGAATTAGCAGCGCCTGGCGAGCTGCAGCCCGATCAAATTCATACGCCGGGAATTTATGTTCACAGAATTTTTCAGGGAAAAAATTATCAAAAGAAGATAGAACAAAGAACGGTAAGAAAGTTAATTAGCTAATTATATAATGTGATAATTAGCTAATTAGCTAATGTGCTAATTGAAACTTGAAGATTGTTCAGTATCACATTATCGTATTATCACATCAGCACATTATCACACACATTCAGAATATGATAAAATTGATGCAATAAAAATTTAAATTATGACCGTAAGACTATCACTTGACATTATACGTCAATTGCATGAAAAGCTTAATATCCCGACCGATGTGCTGATACAACCTTATTAATTGCGGAAAACAGTAATTAGCTAATTAGCTAATGTGATAATGTTCTAATTGAAACTTTAAATTACATCATCACATTATCGTATTATCACATTATCACATTAGCACATCATCACATTATCACATTAAATATGTTATCGAAAAATCAAATAGCCCAGCGAATAGCAAGAGAATTAAAGGATGGATATTATGTAAATCTTGGCATCGGTATCCCCACGCTTGTTGCCAATTATATACCGGAAAATATAAACGTTACCCTGCAATCGGAAAATGGATTGTTGGGCATGGGCCCTTTTCCTTTTGAAGGCGAAGAAGACCCTGACCTGATAAATGCCGGCAAGCAAACAATAACAACTTTACCAGGCTCTGCCTTCTTCGACAGCGCTGTAAGCTTTGGTATGATAAGGTCTGGAAAGGTTGACCTTACTGTGTTGGGCGCAATGGAGGTAAGTGAAAAAGGCGACATCGCAAATTGGAAAATACCCGGTAAAATGGTGAAGGGAATGGGCGGAGCAATGGATCTTGTAGCCAGTGCTAAGCAAATAATTGTAGCTATGATGCACACAAATCCGCAAGGCTCTCCTAAATTACTTACTAAATGTCAACTGCCCTTAACAGGTATCAGTTGTGTAAAAAAAATAGTTACTGAGCTTGCAGTTATAAATGTTACCAGTGATGGCTTTGAACTTATTGAAAGAGCGCCGGGAGTTTCTGTGGATGAGATACAATCAAAGACAGGTGCAGAATTAAAAATAAAAACTGAAATACCTGAGATGGTATTTTAACAGCAGCTTAATCTATCAATGAATTTTTCATTGCAAAAAAAACAAGACCTACAGAATTTTTTACTCCAAACCTTTCCATCAGCCTGTCTTTAATGGCTTCAACTGTTCTGGCGCTAATGTCCATTTTCTGTGCTATTTCCTGCGCAGTACATTCCAGGCATACCAGGGAAAGTACCTGCTTTTCTCTGTCGCTTATAACAATTTCGTTATTTAAGCTTGGGCTGAATTTTTGCCTTGAATAATTCTTTTTTACCAGAACCCTGTTTACAAAATTATTTAGATAAAAACCATTCTTCATCACGTCCATAATGCCATGCTTTATTTCTTCCGGCTCTGTGCTCTTCAGCAAATAGCCATTGGCGCCGCTGTCCATAAGATGCCCTACAAACCGCTCATCATCAAACATGGTTAGTATCAAAATTTTTATATCAGGAAAGTTCTTGGTTATATATTTAGTGGTTTCAATACCATCTTTTTTTGGCATTCTAAGATCCATAAGTATTACGTCTGGCTGAGATGCTGCAACACCTTGTATCAGCTCTTCGCCGTTCTCTGCCTCTTGCACAAACCTGATGTTGGTAAAAGATTTTAAAGAAGAAATAACTCCTTTTCTGAAAATTTTATGATCATCAGCTATAGCAACTTTTATTATATCCATAGTACATATTTGGGGTTATGTAAATTAAAGAGTTCATAAAAATTTTAATGATCTGGAGCCACCTCTCTTGGCACTTCTATCGTTACCTTATAATAAGTTTTTGTACTATCAATATCAAATGCAATTCTTCCTTTAAGCACTTTTACACGGCTTTCGATATTCTTCAATCCAAGGCCTGTTGAGGTAAAATTCAGTTTTTCAAACTGGGATTGAATGATACCTGTTCCATCGTGATGAATACGAAAGTAAGAAAAATTCCCTTGCACATTTTGCGTTAAATGTATGAAGCCTGCTTTACTATGTTTTATAATATTAGTTACCAGCTCCTGCAAAATTCTGAAAATTAGCAGCTCCTGCTCCTCGGTTAAGCGTTCCCTGTTATCATGAAAGCGTGCGCTGGCATTGATGATGCCCGCTCCATTTATTTTTTCAAAAAGATCTTTCACAGCCACTTCCAGTCCGAAGTTTTTTAAAGTGGGCGGCATCAGGCTGTGAGAAATATTTCTTATAAGCTGTATAGTATCGTCTATTATTTGCTTGGCACTAAAAATAGATTGCAACTGTACAGAAGGCTCCTGGTGCACCAGGTTTTCATTAAGATACAACCTTACAGTGGCCAGCAGCGGCCCCGCATCATCATGCAGGTCTGCAGCAATGCGTTGCCGTTCTTCCTCCTGAAAGCTTATAGAAGCTTTCAGCAACATCTGTTGTTTATCTTCTTCTAATTTTTGCAGTTGCTTATTGAACCTGATAACCCGGCGCTGGTGAAACACTACCACAGAAACCAGTGTAATGGCCATTACACACATACCCACCGTACCGAAAATAAGTATGTTGGGAAACCCGCGTGCATCAGTGGCCTGTAGAAAGAACATCAGTTATTTTGTTTAACCATTTAAGTTGCGCTGAGAAACTTATCCCAGTTTTTATCAGTTTGTTGTTTTATATTGGTATTGGAGGGTTTCATAAACATTGCTATGCTAAATAAAATATTTTTGACTATATTAAAAATTGAATTAATTATAAAATATTGAAACTGAAATGCTTTGATATCCCAATATTTTTCTGCCATTATGTATATAAAAAAAGTACCAGAAATATATATGAGAAACGTAATTATAATCCAAAAATTGGATGTTGAATAAACGAAAAGATCGTTTACTCCCTTAATTTGCATAAATAAATAATAAATACACATAAGTATAATCAGGATAGCCTCTGCACTAACAGCAATCCAATCAAAGGCTGTCATTTTATTAATTATAAAAAAATCAAAAGCCTCAAAAATAATAAAGAAAACAAGTATGGGGAAGACGGCAACCTTTAATTTATTCTTGCCTATGGCATAATAAAAAAAGATGGAAAACAAGGAAAATTCTAATACAGTGAAGATAGCAAAAGTGATATTCTCAATATCAATCCTTTTCAAATGTAAATAGTACGAAAGTATTTCATTTAAAAAACTGTAGAGTGTATATAAAAAAAATACCTTTAGTGTTTTTTCCTTTGTATTTAATTTAAATAAAAGAAAAAAAACTAAAGGTAGGGTGTAAGAGAAAATTACTGTATAGTAAATAAAAAATATAATAGCAGCTATGGTTTATTACCAAATATAGCTATCTATTTTAATTTTTTAAAATTAAGCCTGTAATACTTCTAATACATGAGTATCCCAGTAGGTTGTTCTGTCCGCAACAATTGCATCTTGCTTTACCAGGTCTCCTGCAAAGTTAACTGCAGTGTACTCCAGAATGTCTTTACCATCTTCGTCTACAGCTGTGTAAACTAAATGCTCTTCATTCAGGTTGGTAAGGCATTTGCGAAAGTTGATACCAACACAGCCAGGCTGAGCTAAAATTTGCTCCAGGATGTTGCGGCCAATGTAATAGCCTTGTGTCGCATCGGGGTTAGCTTCTTTAAAAGCGTTAACCAGTTTTGCTCCTTCGGCAAGACCAATGTCTTCACCAACTTCAGCAAGACTTTTAATCGCGACTTGTGAATTTTGTGTCATAGTTTTTAATTTTTTAATTGTGATTAATATGGTTTTTTTAAAAATACCACTACTAACTTCCTTAAAAAAAAAATTATGACCAACACTGTCTTGTAGCAAATGATTACAGGTATTTCTTGAAAACGCAGTACCAGTAAGTGTTTTAACGGTATGATACCGGTAATTACTACAATATAAAAAGGGTATTTGTACTCACTAATATAGTAAATTTACTAAGCAAATTGTACCTAAGTTTACTATCGAAGTTTTACCTTAAAATAAATTTTGGAAAGATAAATTGCAAAAATTGCTCCAAAAAAATATTAAGATGCAGTAATTTTTTTTAAAGATTAAGGACTGCAACAGGTTACCAGCTTTGCTTTAGTTACTTTTTTTAAAAATGAAATACTATGATGCCTATTCATTTTTAAAAAAGCTTACTGCTTATTTCAAAAGTAATAGAATTTTTTTATAAGCAATAACCCTCATTTTTATGTATGATGTAAATACACAAAAGGCATCTCAATGCTTGATAGCAGCTGTAAATTATACAGTAACGCTTACGTATTATTGCTATAGTATTTTTTCAATATCCATATAATTTTTTTTGAAAAAACTTCAATAAAGTGTAATAGTTTAGATTGTTTATTCGTTAATGTTTTATATTTATAACAGTAACCCACACAACTGCCCGCATACATGCCAATAACGTCAGTGATTACAATTGCTATTGCAGATGATCATAAGATATTTAGAGATGGCATAAAGATGGCTCTGTCAGCAAAACCAGATCTTAAGATGCTTTGGGAAGCCGAAGATGGTAAAGATCTGATTCATAAAATGAACATAAAAAAACCCGATGTTTTATTAATGGATATCCGGATGCCTGAAATTGATGGCATCAATGCTATTCCCTTGCTGCGCAAAGAGCATGACGATGTAAAAATAATAGTGCTTACCATGTACGATGATCAGCAGATGATAAGCAAGATAATGGAAATGGGCGCTAATGCTTACCTTACCAAAACTACTGACCCTGATGAAATATACCAGGCTATCTTAACCTGCATGAATGATAATTTTTACTTTAACCAGCTGGTGAATAATGCGGTAATGGGTAAGCTGATGCAAAAAAAGAATGTGCGTCATCACTTCGGAAGTGCGGCACCTATCACCTTCAGCGAAAAAGAAATAAAGATATTACAACTTATTGCAGAAGATAAATCCACAGATGAAATATCCAAAATCATTTTCTTAAGCCCGAGAACCATTGAAACTATTCGCCAGAATATGAAAAATAAAATAGGCGCTAAAACTATCGGCGGCCTTATTACTTATGGCATGAGGCATAAGATGATTGAATAATTATTAATTGATAATTGATAATTGATAATTGATAATTGATAATTCACTACTCACTATTCACTGAATAATAATCACTCATCTTTTTATGCAGTTCCAGCTTCACCTTTTCAAGGTCATCATTTTTATTGATAAACACAGGTGCTAAAAAGTGCAATTCCATTTTTGATGGCCAGAAAAAAAATGCTTTGCCGGGTGGCAAAACTTTTTTTGTATTAAAAATTAAAGCAGGAATAATACTGGTTTCACACTCTGCAGCCAACCTGAATGCGCCATCATGAAAATCTTTCAAAGGCTTGTCAGTCCTGTTTCGGGTGCCTTCCGGGTAAATGCATACGTGCATGTTCAGTGCTAATACTTCTTTCATTTTTTTAAAGCTATTGCGCCTGCTGTTCTTATCATTCCTATCAACCAATACAGCGCCTCTTTTATAAATAAGGCCAAAGAGTGGAATTTTTGCCATCTCTGCTTTTGCAATAGTTTTATTGGCACCTGGTATAAACGGTGTGGATACAGGCACATCCATCAATGAATTATGGTTGCAGATAACGATATACTTTTTATCTTTTATAAAATACTTCTTTCCCTTAATTTTTAAGCTGCAACCTGTCATAAAAAAAAATACACGCATCCATATAAAAGATATTTTACGAAAGGCCTTTGTCTTTTTTGGCTCGTGATAAAGACCTATCAGCCACATCAATAAAAAAACAGGCAACATGGTTATAATAAAAACCATAAGCGCCCACAAAGCAAAAACTCTTGCAAAAAAATTTTTCAATTTGTTTTTAATTCGTGTAATTCGTGAATAAAAATTCGGGTTATAAATTCATGTAAGTTTTTGTAATCATTTCAAAGTTTCCAGTCTATGGCATTTATGCCTTCTGAAGCAAGCAGTTTATTAGTTTTAGAAAAATGCCTGCAGCCAAAAAAACCTTTATCGGCGCTGTATGGCGAGGGATGAGCGGCCTTTAATACGTGATGTTTTGTTTCATCAATAAGCGCCTGTTTATCTTGTGCAAACTTGCCCCAAAGTAAAAAAACAACACCTTTTTTTTCCTCAGAGATTTTTGATATTACTGTATCAGTAAACTGCAGCCAGCCAATTTTGCTATGACTGCCAGGTTCATTTTGCCTTACAGTTAAAGCAGCATTCAAAAGCAACACTCCATTTGCTGCCCACTTTTCCAAATTACCGCTGGCGGGGGGTTGTATGCCAATATCATCATGAAGTTCTTTAAAAATATTTGCCAGCGATGGCGGCTTCTTCACGCCATCGGGCACAGAAAAACTTAAGCCGTGCGCCTGCCCTTTGTTGTGATAAGGATCCTGCCCCAGCAATACCACTTTCACATTCCGGAAAGGTGTTTTATCAAATGCATTAAAGATCAGGGGGCCTGGTGGATAAACAATTTTGCCGGCTGCTTTTTCTGTTTTTAGAAAGGTAACAATCTGTTGAAAATATGTTTTTTGAAATTCGTCTTTAAGAATTTTTTTCCAGCTTTCTTCAATCTTTACATCCATGAAAAAATGTTTTTATAAAACTACAAAGCAAATGAAGGAGAGATTGGAAAGTATGATAAAATTTTAAGTGACCCCGACACGACTCGAACGTGTGACCCACAGCTTAGAAGGCTGTTGCTCTATCCACTGAGCTACGGGGCCAAATTTTTTGCAAATATAGTTTATTAGAAATTTGCATTTTGCCGGCGGTGGTAAATCAGGAGCGCATGGTTTAAGTTTTATTTTCCAATTCTAATATTCTTTCAAACAGCTTTTCATATTCTTCAGTAGCTTTTTTTAGCTGGTTAGCCTTATTGGAATAATTTTTTTCTGCATCAGAAAACTTTTGCTTATCAAGGTATACTTCAGGTGTTGCCAGGGCATTTTCAAAAGATATTTTTTCTTTAGTAAGCAAAGATATTTTTTCTTCCAGCAGCTGAAAATCTCTTTGCGCTTTTTGTAGATCCTTATCAGTGTTCGCAAAATTTTTCTTCTCAAATACAGGCGTAGCCTTCTTTTCAGGTTGTGCAACTTTCTTTTTTGTAGCGCTGGTTTCAGTAGTTTTTCTTTCCTGTTTCCATCTTTCCCATTCATCATAAGTGCCTACAAATTCTTTGATGACATAATCTTCTATCTCCCAAATTTTATTAGCAGTTTTATTTACAAAATACCTGTCGTGGCTTACCAAAATATAGGTGCCTTCATATTTATTTAAAGCTTCAATAAGCAGATCAACTGAATGAATGTCGAGGTGATTGGTGGGCTCATCAAGTAACAAAAAATTGGCTTTGCTCACAATAGTTTTCGCAAGAGCTACACGCGCTTTTTCACCACCGCTTAATACTTTAATTTTTTTCTCTACATCATCACCGCTAAATAAAAAACAGCCAAGTAATGTTCTTAGCTCCAGCTCGGTTTTGCCACTGCCGCTTCCCTTCATTTCTTCAAGCACATCATTATTTATATCCAATGCTTCTAACTGATGCTGGGCATAAAAAGCATCTTTTACATTATGCCCTTCTATTCTTTCGCCTTCGAAGCTTTCAACGCCTGCAACCATTCTTAGTAAAGTTGATTTACCTTTTCCATTGGCACCAATTAATCCTATTTTATCGCCACGGTTTATTTCTGCCTTAGCGTGGTCAACAATTTTTACATTGCCAAAACTTTTAGAAGCATCTTTTAATGTGCATAAAACTCTTCCCGGTGTAACCCCTACCGTAAAGTTTATCCTCATATTTGGCCGTTCAAGATCAGTGTTTTCTATGCGCTCAATTTTATCAAGTCGCTTCATGATACTCTGTGCCTGCGCAGCTTTGGAGGCTTTTGCTTTAAAGCGTTCCACAAATCTTTCCTGCTGCCTTATATAATCTTGTTGGTTTTCATACGCTCTTTTTTGCAGCTCTATTCTTTGCGCTTTTTCTTCTAAATAATAAGAATAATTTCCTGTATAAAAATGAAGCTCCTGCTGGTATAGCTCTACAATTTTTGTAACCATGCGGTCAAGAAAATACCGGTCGTGCGAAACGATAACCACAGACCCTTTGTAATGCTGCAAATATTTTTCAAGCCATTCAATTGATGGAAGATCGAGATGATTGGTAGGCTCATCAAGCAACAAAACATCCGGCTGCATCAATATCATTTTTGCAAGTAAAACGCGCATACGCCATCCGCCGCTAAACTCTTTATAAGGGCGGCTAAGGTCAGCATTTAAAAAGCCAAGGCCCTGCAATATTTCTTCAGTTTTATAATGTATATAATAGCCGCCCAGCACTTCAAGCTCATGCAGCTTATCGGAATATAAATGTGCAAGTGTTTCGTCCGAGCTTTGCTCTAATTCAATACCTAACTTTTCTATTTCTTTTTCTAAGGATATTATTTTTTCAAAAGCGCCCAGCGCCACCTGAAATATGGAATCTTCCGTATCGAAGCTCAGCAAGTCCTGGTGAAGAAAACCAATAGTAGTTTCCCTGCCTTTTTCAACCGTGCCTTTCGATGGCAAATACTGCCCTGTCAACACTTTCAGCAATGTTGACTTGCCTGTGCCATTATACCCAATAAGCCCGATTCTTTCATTTGGCTGTATGTGCCACGTAGCATCTTCCACTATCACTCTTGCACCAAATTCAAACGTTACATTTTGTAATCCTAATAACATATTATTTTTTATAAGCGTGCAAAATTAATTGCTATTTCCGGTATTGCATTTATACATTTTTATCATAGGTTATATGCTAACTTTGCGCACAAAATTTTAGAAATGAAAAGAGTTTTCGCTGCTATAATTGTTATCGTGGTTATTATTGTAGCATGGTGGTTTTTTTCAGGAAAGAAGCAGGGAGAAAAGCAGCCAAAACAGGAGGCGTTGAAAATTCAAAAACACTCTTCGGATTTTAATAGCAGCATTGATAAAACCATTACCAGTTACCTTGCCATGAAAGATGCTTTTGTAAATGCAGATACCACAAGCATAAGATCGCAAACACAGGCATTTATCGGTTCATTAAACGCTATAAAATTAAATGATCTTTCAAAAGATGATTCATCAATTACAATATCTGCACAGCAGTTCGTAACCGACGTGAAGGTGAATGCTGAAGCAGTTTTACAGGAAAAAGATATAACAGAAATGCGGCAGGATTTCAGGATGGTTTCAGAAAATTTATATCCCTTTCTCCGAACTATTTCTTACGAAGGAACCAAGCTTTACTGGCAAAATTGCCCTATGGCTTTTGGTGATAATAATGGCGCTAACTGGATCAGTAACACGCGCCAGATCATCAATCCGTATTTAGGTAAAAATCACCCTCAATACAAAGCTACCATGCTTGGCTGCGGAGAGAACAAAGATTCTTTGCAGTAATTTTTTTATATCCTAACCTGTGAAATGAAAAAGTTAATTGCTATTACTTTTTTATCGTTTCCTTTATATTCTTTTTGTCAAAACAAGTTTACGATTAGTGGTTATGTAAAAGATTCACTGTCTGGTGAAACCCTTATCGGCGCTACTGTTTCGGTGGCTGATAAAACAAAAGGCATCACATCTAACCAGTTTGGTTTTTACTCTATTACCTTGCCTGAGGGCACTTACAATTTTGTTTGTTCTTATGTTGGGTATGTTTCTCAAATAAAATTAATTAAGCTAAATAAAGATGTGGAATATAATTTCGAAATGCTTCCAAAAATAACTACCGAGCAGGCTGTTATTGTTTCATCAAAAAAAAGAGATGCCAATGTAAAGAATGCGCAAATGGGAAAGCTGGATCTTTCCATAAATCAGATAAGGTCTATTCCTGCTTTTCTTGGCGAAGTAGATGTGCTTAAAGCTGTTCAATTGTTGCCGGGCGTGCAAAGCTCAGAAGGCAATACAGGCTTATATGTAAGAGGCGGCGGTGCAGATCAGAATTTGATTTTACTGGACGATGCGGTGGTGTATAACACAGGCCATTTGTTTGGCTTCTTTTCAATATTTAATGGAGACGCCATAAAGAATACATCTTTAATAAAAGGCGGGATGCCGGCACAATATGGCGGAAGATTATCAAGCGTTTTGGATATATCAATGAAGGAAGGAAATGATAAAAATTACCAGGTACAAGGCGGCATAGGCTTAATAGCATCAAGGCTTTCAATAGAAGGACCCATAAAAAAAAATAAGGCATCCTTTATTGTATCAGCAAGAAGAACTTATATTGATGCGTTGATAAAACCATTTGTAAAAAAGTCAAGTTCCTTCTATGGATCGGGTTATTATTTTTATGATCTTAATGCCAAAATAAATTATAAATTTTCTGAAAAAGACCGGCTTTATATAAGTGGTTATTTTGGAAAAGATAAATTCGATTTTGTAAATGGAAAACAATCTTTAAGCGTTCATATTCCCTGGGGAAATTCTACTGGTACCATCCGGTATAACCATGTTTATAATAATCATTTGTTTTCTAATACAACATTTGTTTACAATGATTATAATTTCAACTTTGGCGCCAATCAAAACAATTTTGATATAAAACTTTTCTCCGGCATAAAAGATTTTAATGTAAAGGAAGACCTTGATTTATATACTTTCAATAATCATAAGCTAAAATTCGGTGCGCTGTATACTTATCACACTTTTACTCCAAATGTTTTCAGCGGAAAGCAGGATACCATTGTGTTTAAGCCAAACAATCCACCGGTAAAATATGCAAATGAAGCAGCTGTTTATTTGCAGGACGACTGGGATGTAAGCGATAAAATAAAAATAAATGCGGGTGTTCGGGAAAGCGGTTTTGAGCAAGTAGGCAGCTATAAAAATTACGTAACGGATGCTAATGGAAACCGTATTGACAGCACAGTGTATACGAAAGGGCAACCTGTAAAAACTTACTTTGGCTTTGAGCCGAGATTTACTATCCGTTATGCTGTAAACGATGAAACTTCTATAAAAGCTGCCGTCACAAGGAACTTTCAATACATTCACCTGGTAAGCAATTCAGCAAGCACGCTTCCAACAGATCTTTGGGTGCCAAGCACATTAAAAGTAAAACCGCAGGAAAGCTGGTTGTATGCCCTGGGCTTATTTAAAAATTATAATGATAATATGTATGAAACTTCTGTTGAAGTATATTATAAACAATTAAAAAACCAGATTGAATATGAGGAAGGTTACACGCCTGCAACACTTGAAGACACTGAAAACTTTTTCACTTTTGGTAAAGGATGGAGTTATGGCTCAGAATTTTTTATAAATAAAACCAAAGGAAAACTTACCGGATGGATAGGCTATACATTAAGCTGGACGTTTAGAAAATTTGCAGGATTAAATGATGGCGAGAAATTTTATGCAAAGTACGACAGGCGCCACGATGTAGATGTGGTGGGCATTTACGAGCTTTCAAAGAAATGGAAACTATCGGGCACGTTTGTTTATGGCACCGGCAATGCGGCTACGCTGCCGCAAAGGTTTTACATTTTTGACGGAGTGCTTACCCAGCAATACAGCAACATTGATGCTTACCGGCTTCCGGCTTATCACCGGCTTGATGTTGCTGCCACCTACAATCCAAATAAGCATCCATTGAGGAAGTTAAAAAGCGAGTGGGTGTTTAGCGTTTACAATGTGTACAGCCATCTGAATCCATATTTTATTTACTTTGATCAAAGCGGAAGCCCATACAATGGCACGTTGCAGGTGCAGGCAAAAAAGGTTGCCTTGTTCCCGGCAATACCAGCGGTAACATGGAATTTCAAATTTTAAAAAATGCTACGCAAAATAAATCTAAGCGTAATATGTATCTTTTATTTTGGCGCAGGCTGCAATCATTTCGTACATCCTGCAAACTATCTAAGCCTTATCCCTCCTTACTTTGCGCATAAAGAAGCTATAAATTACATCAGCGGCAGCCTTGAGGTTATTGCAGCACAACTGTTACTTTTTAATTCAACAAGAAAGTATGGAATGTATCTTACTTTACTGCTGCTGATAGTGTTTATACCTGCACATATTTATATGATACAACTGCTTGGGTGTGTTACAAAAACACTTTGCGTACCTGAATGGGTAGCATGGCTGCGATTGTTTCCATTGCAATTTGTATTAATGTGGTGGGTGTATAAAACGTGGAAAGTAAACTCAGTTGGCCCAGCGCTAAAGTCGTTTAAAGAATAACCGTTACTCTGCAAACGATATTATTTTTCATGAACAAAAATTATGCTGCCGCTTGTTTGCAAGTCAGAAGATATTCGTACTTCATATCTTTTATCACCGTCTGTAACTATCATCAGCGCTGTGTTGGGGGGGATGCTACCCAAGTTATCGGCATACATCGTTATTATATTTTCTTTTACAGTACTGTCGAGTGCGAGCGTTAAGGTTATTGCTTTTGTTGTAAGCATTTTATGCAGCAAAACAATTTTATTATTATAAAAAACTGTTATGGAATCTCCATCCACTTCGCCGTTATCATAAAAATCAACCCTGAAAGTGGGCTGAGTAATCGCTATAGTTTTTATTATATCTTTTCTTCTTATTTCAAAACCGGAAGTCTTTTGTTTTATAGTATCTGTTTTTATTATAACAGGAACTATTGATGGCAAATCCTTTTTTGTATTATCATCTTTCGACAGCGTTTTCGCATTATCAGGAATTTTCTTTTTTATCGGAGATTGTGCCAAAGGCTTTGCAGCATTGGCTTTGGGCTTTACTGATGCAGTAATTTTTTTTGGAACAACATTCAGTTTTTTTTTCGGAGCAATTATTTTTTTTGTTTCAGGCTTGTTTAAAAGGGCTATTGGTTTCACAACTTTTCTTGAAAGAAAAGAAGATCCATATCCGCAATCTCCTGTTTGGTTTGGCGCAGGAACCCAGGTGCCGCGCAGCGTTTCTACGTCTGCACTATCGTGCGCATAACGCAGTTTGTGTGTTTGAAAACAATTTTGAAAATCCGGAGGTGTATTATATTTTACTCTTTCCACTTCTGTAACAGTTATTTCTTTTTCTTCTTTGTTTAGTATTCCTTTGAGTCTGCAAATGGTATAATATCTTTTTGGGCCTTCATTAAAATAAGTGTAAGAATACCCGGTAACATTAGTGCCATTGGTTTGCAGTTCTAAAACGTAATCAATACCGTTTGCCATTCCTGAAAAACCATAGCTGCTTTCTGTAAAGCCACCTTTCCATTGCCCGTTAAAATTTTGTGCCTTGAGCGCTACCGATATGAGAAGAAAAACGAATAGATAAAATATTTTGATTTCCTGCGAAAAAAATTTTTTGAAAAGGATCATGATATATAAAGAAATTAAACTTATTAATATCTCCTGCAAAATTATGTGTAATAAAAAGCGAAACCCTGCGATGTGTAATTTCTTTGTGTAATACTTCGTTAAATTTGCATCCTGAAAAAATAAAAAATTATTCCTGTTAATGGATGAGATGATTAATATAACTTTTCCTGATGGCGCTGTAAGGCAATACAGCAAAGGATCTTCGGCTTTAGATATTGCGAAGAAAATAAGTGAAGGCCTGGCAAGAAAAATAATTGCAGCAGAAATAAATGGCGACGTATGGGACCTTTCCCGTTCTATAAATGATGATGCTTCTGTAAAGTTTCTTACCTGGGATGATGAAAAAGGAAAGTCCACTTTCTGGCATTCATCCGCCCATATTATGGCAGAAGCTATTGCAGATACTTTCCCCGGTGTAAAATTTTGGGTTGGGCCGCCGGTAGAAAAAGGATTTTATTATGATGTGGATCTGGGAGATAATGTAATTACAGAAAGCGATCTTGAAAAACTTGAGAAAAAAATGGTGGTTCTTGCAAAAGAAAATAATTCATTTACAAGAAAAGAAATATCTAAAGCAGATGCAATAAAATATTTTACTGAAAAAGGTGATGAGTACAAGCTTGATCTTTTAACCAACCTGCAGGATGGTAACCTTACTTTATATACTCAAGGCAAATTTACTGATCTCTGCCGCGGGCCTCATATACCTTCCACAGGCCTTGTGAAGGGCATAAAGCTTACCGGCATTGCAGGCGCTTACTGGAAGGGAGATGAAAAAAATAAAATGCTCACGCGCATCTACGGCGTTACGTTTCCTAATCAAAAAGAGCTGGATGAATACATGGTTTTTTTAGAAGAAGCAAAAAAAAGAGATCATAGAAAATTAGGCAAAGAACTGGAGCTTTTTACATTTTCTGAAAAAGTAGGAGCGGGCTTGCCATTATGGTTGCCCAAGGGAGCCATGCTTCGTGAAAGGCTTCAGCAATTTTTGCAAAAAGCTCAAACAGAAGCAGGTTATCTTCCGGTTATTACGCCGCATATTGGCTCAAAAAGTTTATACATTACCAGCGGCCATTATGAAAAATATGGTAAGGATAGTTTTCAGCCAATAAAGACGCCGGTAGAAGGAGAAGAATTTTTTCTAAAACCAATGAATTGTCCGCACCATTGTGAGATTTATAAATCATCGCCAAGAAGCTACAAAGACCTGCCACTGCGACTTGCAGAGTTCGGTACGGTATATCGCTATGAGCAATCGGGCGAGCTGCACGGCCTTACAAGGGTACGTGGTTTTACACAGGACGATGCGCATTTATTTTGCATGCCCCACCAGGTAAAAGACGAATTTAAAAAAGTGATTGATCTTGTTCTTTATGTCTTTTCTTCATTAGGCTTTGCTGATTATACGGCGCAGATTTCATTGCGTGATAAAGATGACAGGTCAAAATATATCGGAACTGAAGAGAACTGGAGCATTGCAGAAAATTCCATAATAGAAGCTGTGGAAGAGAAGGGAATAAAAGCTGTAATAGAATATGGTGAAGCGGCTTTTTATGGCCCGAAACTTGACTTTATGGTGCGGGACGCCATCGGCCGCAAATGGCAATTGGGAACGATACAAGTTGATTATAATTTACCTGAAAGATTTGACCTTACTTACACCGGTGAAGATAATGCCAAACATAGACCTGTTATGATTCACAGGGCGCCATTTGGAAGCATGGAAAGATTTGTTGCAGTGCTCACAGAACATTGTGCCGGAAAATTTCCGATGTGGCTCGTTCCTGTTCAGGTAAAGATTTTGCCAATCAGCGATAAATTTTTAAGCTATGCACAAAATGTTTTATCTCAATTAAAAAATAATGATATTCGTGCAGAGATTGACGACAGGAGCGAAAAGATTGGCAAAAAGATAAGAGATACAGAACTGGCAAAAATTCCTCTAATGCTTATCATTGGTGAAAAAGAAGTGAACGAGCAAATGGTTTCTGTGAGGAGACAAGGCAAAGGCGATGAAGGAATAAAAAATGTATCTGAAGTAATTACAATGATACAACAAGAGGTAAAAAATAAAATTTCGTAATAGTTTAATTAAATGACTGCAACACAATCTTTAAAGATTTATGAAGTTTTACAACGCCATTTTAAAAACAATGACGATGCTAAAATTGTAGTGCAGGAGATTGAACAAATCATTGAGGCGAAAGTTGAAGGTAAAATGAATGTACTTGCAACAAAACAAGATATTTCACTTTTAAAAGAAGATTTATTAAAGTTTCAGGTTGATGTTGAAAAAAGATTTAATAATAGTATTATATGGGTAGTGGGAACAGGTATAGGAGTAGTTGGTCTCATTTTTTCAATCATCAAATTATTTATTATCAAATAAAAAATTTATTAACTAAAATCAATTAATGGCATTTCCACCAAGACCTCCGAGAGGCGCATTCAATCCACGTTTCAAAAAAGAACAACAGCAGGAACACAGAACCAACCAGATGATAAGAGTACCGAAAGTACGCCTGGTTGGCGATAACATTGAAGTAGGAATTTACAATACTTCTGATGCACTGAAAATCGCTAACGACCAGCAACTTGATCTTGTAGAAATTTCACCGCAGGCTGACCCGCCGGTTTGTAAGATCATTGATTACAACAAATTTCTTTACGAAAAAAAGAAGAAGGAAAAAGAAATGAAAGCGAAAAGCAAAGTTTCTGAGGTAAAAGAAATTCGCTTTACGCCCAATACTGATGATCATGATTTTGATTTTAAATCCAAACATGCAGAGAATTTTTTAAAAGATGGTAATAAGGTAAAGGCTTATGTGCAGTTCAAAGGAAGGGCAATCATGTTTAAAGAAAGAGGCGAATTATTATTATTAAAATTCGCTGAAAGGCTTGTAGAAGCAGGTACTTTAGAAAGTATGCCCAAGCTCGAAGGCAAAAGAATGTTTGCCATATTTGCTCCTAAAAGTCAAAAGAAAAAATAATTTTGTAATAAAATATTGGTTTATCTGAAGCACTATTTATTAGTGCTTTTTTTATTATATAAAGAAGGCAATAAATTTTAAGATGAATAATTATTTTGTAAAAACACTATAGCCATAATAATATTTTAATAAAAATGGAGTTATCTTATAGAACATTTACTTTTAAACTAATAGGTATAATGCGATCCGGCATTTCATTTTTTTCGTATTATTACTACAGAAACTGCGCAGATTGTTTGCATATTATTACTTATTGATTCAAAAAAGTGTTTACAATATTTTTTAAATAAATACAAAATGAAAACCGATAATGACGGAGTGATAAAGTTGATAATAGCAGATGATCACGTGTTATACAGAGCTGGCGTAAAGGCGGCTTTATCTATAAAAAAAGATATTAAAGTAATCGCTGAGGCCGATAACGGTGCGCATCTTTTAAATATTTTAAAAGGCATTCATCCTGACGTGATTTTACTCGATATTCAAATGCCCATAATGGATGGTATTGCTACTTTGCCGGAAGTAAAAAGATTATACCCTAAAATAAAGATCATCATGCTTACAATGATGGATGATCAAAGTATGATCACAAAGCTTATGGAGCTTGGCGCCAACAGCTATCTTACCAAAACTTCTGATTCGGAAATTATATATGAAGCAATTAAAACCTGCTACCAGCATGAATTTTATTTTAATGCATTAACCAATAAAGCACTGCTAAACAACCTTCGGCAGCGGCCCTCCGCAACCATAAAGCTGCAACAGGAAGATGCAACACTTTCTGATAAAGAAGTAACGGTGCTCAGGCTTATGTGCGAAGAGAAAAGTACCCGCGAAATTGCTGAAGCTGTTAACCTTAGTCCAAGAACTATTGAAGCAATTCGGGATAAGCTGAAAACCAAGACCGGGGCGAAAAGCACAGCAGGTCTTATCATGTTTGCAGTTAAGAATAAGCTGCTCGACCAACAATCCTAATTACAGTAATTATACGTTTATTTTGCTCATCATATAAATATGGCTGAGCATTTTTTTATTTATAACAATCAATTTTATCCGGAAGGCGCACCTGTTGTAAGTTCCGGCAACCGATCACTGCGTTATGGGGATGGTCTTTTTGAAACCATGAAAATGATTAATGGCAAGATCATTAACAAAGAGTATCATTTTGAAAGATTGTTTCATGGCCTTACAATGCTTCGCTTTGCTGTTCAGGAAAATATGGATAAATATTTTTTTGAAAAAAAGATTAATGAGCTTGTTATAAAGAATGGACATGAAAAGGCCGCAAGAATAAGGCTTATGCTGTTTCGGGGCGATAGTGGAATATTTGATTTTGCAAGCAATTTGCCCGGCTATCTTATTGAAACTTTCGGAATAAATGAAGAGTTTCGTTTAAATGATAAAGGTTTGGTGGTAGATATTTTTCCAGATGCAAGAAAAAGCATTGATTCTTTTTCAAACATAAAAACAAATAATTATCTGCCCTACATAATGGCTGCCTTATACGCCAAAGAAAATGAGCTGGATGATTGCCTTATTTTAAATTCTTATGAAAGGATTTGTGATAGCACCATTGCTAATGTTTTTATTGTAAAGGATAAAAAAATATATACGCCGCCGCTCTCAGAAGCTTGCGTGGCGGGGGTTACAAGGCGATCTCTTCTTAAGAGAGAGATTTTTAATAAGTACATTTTTATAGAGAAACCCCTGAGCGATGATGAGCTGCTACTTGCCGATGAATTGTTTCTTACAAATTCTATTTACCACATTCGGTGGGTAAAAAAATTCCGTCACAAAATTTATAATAATAATATTATTAAAGAGATTTATAAGAGCCTTTTGCAAACTATTGTAGAATAAATTTTGTTTTAAATTATTATAAAATTTATTCAAATTAAGATTATGGAAAAGGTAAGCATCTGCTGGTTTCGCAGGGATCTGCGCCTGCATGACAATGCAGGTTTATATTATGCTTTAAAAGATAAATTTCCGGTATTGCCTGTTTTTATTTTTGACAAGAACATTCTTGATAAGCTGGTTAATAAAGAAGATAAAAGAGTTCAATTTATTAGAAATGTAATTGCAGACATGCAGCAGGAATTAGTAAAAATGCAGGTTGCTTTTGAAGTGCTATATGACACGCCGGATAAGGCTTTCAACAAATTATTAGAGAAATATGATGTACAGAAAGTTTTTACCAATCACGATTATGAAACGTATGCAATAGAAAGAGATGAAGCGATAAAAAAATTATTAAATGGTAGAAACATAGAATTTCTTACATATAAAGACCAGGTAATTTTTGAGAAGGATGAAGTGATGAAAGATGATGGAAAACCTTACACCGTGTACACACCATATAGTCGAAGATGGAAAGAAAAGCTTACTGATTTTTATACTAAAGAATATCCTGTAAAAAAATATTTTAATAACTTTTATAAGCAGAGCGCCGCGCCTGTTCCTTCATTGGCATCAATGGGTTTTAAAGAAGCCGGTGAAAATTTTCCTTCAAAAATTTCATCAGAAATAATAATTAAAAGTTATGATAAAACAAGAGATTTTCCGGCATTGGCGGGCACTTCAAGGCTTGGTATTCATTTGCGCTTCGGAACGGTAAGTATCCGTGATGTAGTAAAAGAAGCAAAAAATTTGAATGCAACTTTTCTGAATGAATTAATATGGCGTGAGTTTTATATGGCTATTGAATGGCATTTTCCACAAGTCGGAAAGCATAAATCTTTCAAGCCTGAATATGATAATATTCAATGGCGAAACAATGAAGAAGAGTTCGATAAATGGTGTAAAGGCCAAACGGGCTATCCCATTGTAGATGCAGGCATGAGGCAGCTTAATGAAACGGGCTACATGCACAACCGGATTCGTATGGTTACAGGCAGTTTTTTGTGCAAAGACCTGTTGATAGACTGGAGATGGGGTGAAGCTTACTTTGCAGAAAAGCTGTTAGATTATGAGTTTGCATCGAACAATGGAGGCTGGCAATGGGTTGCAGGCTGCGGTTGCGATGCAGTTCCTTATTTTAGAATATTTAACCCTGTTTTACAAACCAAAAAGTTTGATAAAGATTTAAAATACATAAGCAAATGGGTTCCGGAATTTGAGGAGTTTACATATCCGAAGCCAATCGTAGATCATGGAATGGCACGTGAACGTTGTTTGAAAGCTTACAAGGTAGCGCTTACAAGAGAGTAGTTCTATGCTTTCTTTAAAAAGAGTGCTGTTTCGTTTGCAGCATAACGGTTATTACCAGAAACCGATATAAGTTTTTCAATGGCTTTTTTTCCTTCTTCACCAAGGTCAATGGAATAATCATTTACATATAAATCAATGTGCTGCTTCATCACATCAACGTCCATCTCCTGGGAGTGCATTTTTACGTACCCGGAAATTTCAGGATAATTATTAAATGAATACTTAATACTTTTTTGAATCAATGTATCAACCTGCATTGCAATATGTTCATCAATACTTTTTTTTACAACTATGCCGCCAAGCGGAATAGGGTAGCCGGTTTTCTCTTCCCAAAAGCTTCCGAGATCAACAATTTTTTGTAAGCCTTTATTAAAATATGTAAACCTGTTTTCATGAATAATAACGCCAATATTTTTTTCACCAGATGTCAATACAAAATTTTCTATTTCATCATATCTTTTGAACACTTTCTTTTTTGCATCAGGAAACGCCTGGGTAAATAATAAATGCGCTGTTGTGTTTTCTCCGGGAATGGCGATAGTGCAGTCATTCACTTCATCAAAAGTGAGTATTTCTTTCGCGATCAAAAGTGGCCCAACGCCTTTGCCTAATGCACTTCCGCTGTTTAGAATTTTATAATTTTTTATAACCAAAGGCAGCACGCCATAACTCAATTTTGTAAAATCAAGCTCATTATCAATTGCCATTTGATTCAACGTTTGCACATCTTCAAGCCTCACCTCAAATTCAAATCCTTTTGTATCTATTTTCTGATTAACCAATGCATCAAAGATAAAAGTATCGTTGGGGCATGGCGAAAAACCAAGTGTATATTTCATTGGTAAATATGTTGAACAATTCTTTTTAATTCGACATTAAGATTAGTAATAGCTTCTTGCATTTTCCACTTCGCTTTATCACGCTCACCCACATAATTAGATATACTTCTTATTTGTAAAAAATTAATTTTTTGCTGCAGGCATACATAATGAAATGCAGCGCCTTCCATGCTTTCAACGTCAGCATCAAATTTTGTATGCATCGCTTTTATTGCATTACGGTCGTCTGTTATTTTATTTACGGTTATGCCTTTGGCTTTTGGCAGTAAGGTATTTACAAAATCATTTTGTTTATTCCTGAGCCAGCCATTTGTAAAAGGAAATTCATTGGGCTGCAGAAAGCCTGTATCGAATAAAGTATGGAAATTTTCTTTCTCGTAAATACCGATATCTCCAAAAGCATCCTGGTTTATTTGCGTAACACTTGCTAGCGGAAAGGCATTGCTGAAAGCGCCGCCAATACCCGCTTGCAGGGCAACATCGTATCTTTTGCTCAACAGCTTATTGGTTAAATGATAAACCGTTGCAGGAGTTCCAACACCGGTTATTAATATATCCGCATCTTTATTTGATGTAATAAAATCAGCGATCTCAAATTTGGTTGCAGCAACAACTAACATATTCATTATGCAAATTTCGCACTTATCAACTGCATTTTAATTTTCACAGTTTACCTTTGCACAAAAAAATACGTGTAGTGGTTTATCTTACCAGAATTGAGCATTTTAATGCGGCGCATAAGCTTTACAACCCTGCATGGGATAAACAAAAAAATGAAATTGTTTTTGGCAAATGCGCCAATGAAAACTGGCATGGTCACAATTATGAGTTGCATGTAACTATAAAAGGCGAAGTGGCAAAAGACACGGGCTTTTTATTTGATGTAAAAATATTAAGCGTGCTTATTCAGCAGTTTGTGATAGAAAAACTTGATCATAAAAACCTTAATGTAGATGTTGATTTTTTAAAAGATACAATGTGCTCTACCGAAAACCTTGCAATGGCCATCTGGCAACAATTGCAGCCGCAGTTACCATTGTCTGTAATGCTGCATTGCATAAAACTGTACGAAACACCAAGAATATATGTTGAATATTTTGGCACATAACTTTAAACAACTTTTGAATGGATCATAAAGTATCAGTTTACCGAAAAGAACATTTTAATGCTGCACACAGGCTTCATAATTCTTCATGGAGCCTTGAGAAAAACACAGCGGTATTTGGCAAGTGCAATAATCCTTCTTACCATGGACATAACTATGAATTGCAAGTGAAGATAACAGGCAAGCCCAATACTGACACAGGTTTCGTAATAGATCTGAAGCTGTTAAGCGATATAATAAAAGCGAATGTTATTGAAAAATTTGACCATAAAAACTTTAATCTTGATATTGCAGAATTTGCGCAGTTAAACCCAACGGCTGAAAATATCGCAATTGTTATTTATACTATTTTAAGAAAACAAATTGACCATAAGCTTGACCTGCAAATACGATTGTACGAAACGCCAAACAACTTTGCAGAATATCCTGCATCATAATTTTAATGTATAAATAAAGAATATTAGTAAATAAAAAACAAAAATGGCTTACAGAAAAACAGAAGAGTACGACCAGGATGTAACCGAAGGCTTGATGAAAAATTATCGTGAAGCCATACGATTGATTGGCGAAGACCCGGCAAGAGAAGGCCTTTTAAGAACTCCTGAAAGGCTCAGCAAAGCTATGCAGTTTGCCACACAGGGTTATATGCAGGATGCACATTTTATTTTAAACTCCGCAAAGTTTCATGAAGATGTAAGTGAAATGATTATTGTGAAAGATATAGAACTGTACAGCCTTTGCGAGCACCACATGCTTCCTTTTTTTGGAAGAGCGCACATTGCTTATATACCCGACGGATGGATAACCGGCCTTAGCAAAATCGCAAGAGTGGTGGATGTTTTTTCCAGGAGACTGCAGGTGCAAGAGCGGCTTACCACGCAGATATTGGATGCTATAAAAGACACACTTCATCCGCTTGGAGTGGCCGTGGTTATTGAGGCTACACATCTTTGCATGATGATGCGCGGCGTACAAAAGCAAAATTCGGTTACCACTACTTCCGCTTTCGCAGGCGAGTTTGAAAAGCAGACTACAAGAAATGAATTTATAAATCTTATACAGGCAGATCTTTATAAAAAGAGATAAAATTTAAGTTATGAAACATGCATTCATTTTTCCTGGACAAGGTGCACAGTTTACCGGCATGGGCAAAAATTTGTATGATGAATATAGTGTGGCAAAAGATATGTTTGAACATGCTGACAGTATTCTTGGCTTTCGCCTGTCGCATATCATGTTTAGCGGCAGTGCTGAAGCGCTGAAAGAAACTGAGGTAACACAACCTGCTATATTTCTTCATAGTGTTATCACTTTTAAAACCTTGTCTCACTCTGTGCCTGATATGGTGGCCGGCCATTCTCTGGGGGAATTTTCTGCGCTGGTTGCAAATGGCTGCATCAGCTTTGAAGATGCTTTGAAACTGGTATCGGTGCGTGCCAGGGCAATGCAGAAGGCCTGCGAAATGAGCCCTTCAACAATGGCTGCGGTGCTGGGGCTCACTGATGCTAAGGTGGAACAAATATGCGCTTCCATAAACCATGAAATTGTGGTGGCAGCTAACTATAATTGCCCCGGCCAGGTGGTTATTTCAGGTAGTGTAAAAGGGGTAGAAGCAGCAAATAAATTATTAAAAGAAGCTGGTGCAAAGCGTACGTTGGTGTTGCCTGTTGGCGGCGCTTTTCATTCACCACTAATGTCGCCCGCAAAGGCAGAACTCTCTGAAGCTATTGAAAACACTGCGTTTCAGCAGCCTGTATGCCCTGTGTATCAAAACGTAACTGCCATTGCTGTTACAGATCCTTTGGAAATAAAAAATAACCTGCTGGCCCAGCTTACCGGCCCTGTGATGTGGACACAATCCATTCGGCAAATGATAGCCGATGGCGCCACAGAATTCACAGAATGCGGCCCTGGGAAAGTGTTGCAGGGCTTAGTGCAAAAGATTTCTAAAGAGACGGTGGTTAATGGATTGGGATAGTTGATAAAAGTAGGTTTTAGCTAAAAAAATACATAAGAAGATTATGGCTCACAACGAAAAATTAACGAACCGCGTCCGTGAAGCATTGGCTCATTTAGACAATGTTGAAGAGAAAAAAATGTTCCGGGGTATTACGTTTATGGTCAATTGTAAAATGTGTTTTTCAACTGGTGATGAAAGGCTAATGTGCAGAATAGACCCTTCCATTCATGATGAAATTTTACTAACCAAAAATTGCGAACCAATGAAGATGAAAGGCAAAGAATATAAAGGCTACGTATATATTCATGAGGATAATTTAAAGACAAAGAAAGACTTTGACTTTTGGATAAACATTGCTCTAGACTTTAATAAAAAATTAAAGTCTTCTATCAAGAAAAAATAAACCAGCCGCGTCTATCAGTGCAAATTAATTATGAAATAAAAATTGATTCAGTATTTTGAAGAGAATAAATTATGATTAAAAAATATTTTGTTTTACTTCTTTTTCTTTTTATTAATAAAATAATCTTCGCCCAATACGATGCACCGCTTTACACTTCTTACACCACCAATGTTGAAAGAGCAAAACTTCATGAAAGGCTTATAAAATCTATTGAAAAAAATTTATCTAAACCCTTAAACGACTCTACCGAAGAGAGCTGGCAAAATGCCTTTGATGCCATTGAAGTGTTGCAATACAAGTCGCCTTTTAGCAATGAAAAAATAAATAATGCATTTAAGACTATAGACGAAAGAAGCATTGATTTTCAAAAGTCATTGCTTGAAATGATCTATTCAAATTATCCCAATCAATTTTTAACGCAGGTAAACCATATCTTATATAACACAGCAGACACGGGCGTTTTCACCTTATGCGCCGTTTATCTTTTGCAACAAAACAATCTGGATATTATTAAAAATGTTTGCAACCTGCTTACATCAAAATTTGGAGAGCAGGTGCACAGCAATCCTGTTCTGTACATGCTTCAAACGGAGCTTAACAACAAACTAAACGAGGAGACATTTTTACCCAAAAAACTCTATAATAATTTTTTTAGCAAAGATTTTTTGAAAGGAAATATTATAATGTATTCATTGCAAAGGAAGAACCGTGATTACCCGGGATTGGTTATTATAAAAGATAAAAACGGCAATTTTATAAAAGACAGCAGCGGAGCAATTTTTAATATACCTCAGTTAGCAAGAAGCATTACCAATCTTCCTTTTTATTTACACTATGGCAATACCCCGCAAGGCATTTTTTTTATGCACGGCTTCCAGGTTTCTATGAGCAATTTTATTGGCCCCACCGCCAATGTTCAGTTATCCTTGCCACAGGAAACAAGTATAAAAAATTTTCTGCGTGATAGCATTACTGATACAATATGGAACTTTGATCTTTATAAAAAACTAATACCCGTTAGTTTACAAAACTATTTGCCATTATATCAAACTTATTATGCGGGTGCAGCCGGCCGAACGGAAATTATTGCACACGGCACTACCATTGATCCTTCTTTTTATTTAAACAAAAATTATTATCCGCTTACTCCGTCCGAAGGTTGTCTTTGCACCAAAGAAATTTGGAATGGTAAAAGATTACAAAGTGATCAGCAAAAACTGGTAAATGCTTTATTAAAAGCCGGCGGAGCCGATGGCTATTGCGTTGTAATCGAATTGGATGATAAGCAATCTGCAGTAACTTTGAATGATGTGCTTCCATACTTAACAGGTAAGTGAAAGTTGTATTGGCACTAATTTTTTATGGCAATTTCTCCATTAGCTGAAAGACTTCGTCCCGGAAATTTAAATGATCTTATTGGCCAGGAACATCTTACAGGCAAAGGAAGTGTGCTGCGTAATTCCATTGAAAATGGAAAAATTCCTTCAATGATTTTGTGGGGCCCACCAGGCGTGGGTAAAACAACTATTGCCAACATTATTGCAAAAACATTAGACCATCCTTTTTATACATTAAGCGCCATTTCATCCGGTGTAAAAGAAGTGCGCGAAGTAATTGAAGAATCGAAAAAGATTGAGAATAGTATTTTGTTTATTGATGAAATACATCGCTTTAATAAAGGACAACAAGATGCTTTATTAGGCGCAGTAGAAAAAGGGATTATCACCTTAATTGGCGCAACTACAGAAAATCCATCGTTTGAAGTAAACAGTGCTTTACTAAGCCGTTGCCAGGTATATATTTTAAAACCTCTTGATGAAGATTCGCTCAATGCTTTAGTAGCGCATGCTCTGAAAACCGATAAGATTTTTACAGAAAAAAATATTGACTTAAAAGAAACAGAAGCATTAATTAATTTATCAGGCGGTGATGCAAGAAAATTATTGAATCTGCTAGAGTTAGTAGTAAATCAGCAAACACAAAAAGATGGGAAATTTGTTATAACTAATAATTTAGTTATTAACGCTGCGCAGACAAAAGTTGCGTTGTACGATAAAAAAGGCGAGCAGCATTATGATATTATTTCGGCCTTCATAAAATCAATAAGAGGCAGCGATCCCAATGCAGCCGTGTACTGGCTGGCACGTATGATAGAAGGTGGCGAAGATGTAAAATTTATTGCAAGAAGATTGGTGATTCTTGCCAGTGAAGACATTGGCAATGCCAACCCCAATGCGCTTTTGCTGGCAACCAATACTTTTCAGGCGGTGAACATGATTGGCTATCCGGAATCGGGCATTATCTTATCTCAATGCACTGCTTATCTTGCTTCTTCGCCAAAAAGCAATGCAGCAGTGGAAGCTATCGGTAAGGCGCAAGCGCTGGTAAAACAATATGGCGATCTGCCGGTGCCGCTCGCAGTTCGCAACGCACCCACAAAGCTTATGAAAAAATTGGATTATGGTAAAGATTATAAGTATGCACACAGCTTTGAAAATAATTTTATTGCTATGGAATTTTTACCTGATGAAATAAAGAATACAGTTATTTATAATCCGGGCAAAAATGCAAGAGAGGAAGAGCTTCGGAAATTTTTAAGAGAAAGATGGAAAGAAAAATATGGATATTAAATAATTGATAATTGATAATTGATAATTTTCGAAAGCAATTAGTACATAAAAACTATGATCATTTGGCAATGCAAATCTTTTAAAGAACTTACAAATGAAGAGTTGTATAAAATCATTCAATTAAGAATTGAAGTGTTTTCGGTAGAACAAAATGTTGTGTACCAGGATTGTGATAATAAAGATTTGTATTCTTATCATTTAATGGCTTTCGATAACACAACGATAGTGGCTTATAGCCGCATACTTCCACCAGGAATTGCTTACGAAAATGCCGCATCCATAGGCAGGGTGGTTACTTCACCGGCATCAAGGAAACAAAAATTAGGAAGACAGCTTGTAACAAAATCTCTTGAAAATATATCCCTTTTGTTTGGCAACGTACCTGTTACAATCAGCGCCCAGCTTTACTTACAAAAGTTTTATGAATATTTTTCTTTCTCAGCACACTGTGCTGCTTACCTGGAAGATAATATTATGCATATAGAAATGCAATTAGCCACACCTGTTTTTATACAATAAGAATATTTATTCTCCGTTATTGTTTAGTTATCTCTTAAGCGGTAATACAAATCCTTTTATGTGCTTCAGAAATTAAACATGAAAACCTATATAATTAAATCCATGCCCCACCCCTGGCTTACCTTTTTGGTATCAGCAGGGCTGCTATTTTTTTCACCCGTGAACTGCTTTTCTCAATCAGTAGTGGTGGGTAATGAAAAAACAAAAGTTGAAGTTGGTATAAACGTTGGCCCTTCCTTTTTTCTTGGTGACCTGGGAGGTCATCAAGGTAAAGGCACTACCTTTTTAAAAGACCTGAACCTGCCGCTAACGAAGATTATGACAGGCGCATTTGTAGAAGTATATCCTAATGATTGGCTCGGCTTGCGTATAGCTGCTGAAACCGGTAAGCTGGAAGGAAAGGATGATGTTATTAATACAAAAGGAGTAAATGAATTATACAGAAAACAACGCAATCTCGATTTTAGAACCAATATTTCAGAAGCTTACATTGCAACAGAAATTTTTCCTTTGATGCTTATAAATAAAGGCTTTGATGATTACAAACCACGGCTAAGGCCTTATGGCGTTTTAGGAATTGGCGTTTTTCATTTTAATCCGCAAGGATCTTTAACAGATGCTAATGGCAACACTACCTGGTATAATTTGCAACCCTTGCATACAGAAGGAGAAGGGTTTCCGGAATATCCTGATAGAAAAAATTACTCCTTAACGCAAATTAATATTCCCATTGGCTTTGGTGCAAAGTATTATGTATCCGACAGGGTAAGCCTGAGCCTGGAAGTGTTGTACAGGAAAACTTTTACCGATTATATAGATGATGTAAGCACTACCTATATTGATCCTGCATTATTTGATAAATATTTATCGCCCCAAAATGCAGCCATTGCAAGGCAAATTTCTGATAAAGTATATGCCATCGTTAACCCAGGCCTGGCAAGGAACGAACCAGGCATACAGAGAGGAGATCCTAAACAAGACGATGCTTATTTTAATGTATTTATGAAGTTTGCTGTTCGTATCGGATCAATGCTAAACAGTTACGACAGGCGGGTTGCCAATCATACAAAATGTCCTTCAAGATTTTAAATTTATATTGACGATTTACCTCTGATAGCGGCAGAGTATATGATAAAGTTAGCGCGGAATGTATTTGCAATAAAATGCCGTACCCTCTGAAACCATAATAACTTTGTGTAATACTTTGCCTTTTTATTTTACTGTTTTAATTCTTTTTTTAAATAGATAGCTGTAAAGCTTTCTTTATTTTTTACAAGCTCTTCCGGTGTTCCTTCAAACAAAATTCTGCCGCCTGCATCGCCACCTTCCGGGCCAAGGTCAATAACATAATCAGCCACTTTTATTATATCCATGTTATGTTCAATTACCAAAACTGAATTGCCTCTGTCAACAAGCTTATTCAACACATCAATAAGCAATTGTATATCCTGAAAATGAAGCCCGGTGGTGGGTTCATCAAGTATATAAAATGTTTTACCCGTATCTCTTTTACTTAGCTCGGTAGAAAGCTTTACCCGCTGAGCCTCGCCACCACTAAGGGTTACAGCGCTTTGCCCCAGGGTTATATAGCCAAGGCCCACCTCCTGCAATACTTTTATTTTACGGTAGATGTAAGGCACATTTTGAAAAAATTCAACCGCTTCATCAACAGTCATATCAAGCACATCGCTGATGGATTTTCCTTTGTATCTTATCTCAAGTGTTTCCCTGTTATATCTTTTACCATTACATTTTTCACAATGCACATAAACATCTGGTAAAAAGTTCATTTCAATAACGCGCATACCGCCTCCTTCGCACACATCACATCTTCCGCTTTTTACATTAAATGAAAAACGGCCTGCTTTATAGCCGCGTATTTTAGCTTCAGGCACAGCAGCAAACAAGGTTCTTATATCAGTAAAAAAACCGCAATAAGTTGCCGGGTTGCTGCGCGGCGTTCTTCCGATAGGCGACTGATCTATTTCAACAACTTTATCAATGTGATCCAAACCCTTTATGCTCTTATATTCAAGGGGCGTCATCTTACTTTTAAACGCATGAATACTCAATAACGGATACAATGTTTCATTAATTAAAGTGGATTTACCGCTTCCACTTACGCCTGTTATTGCAATAAATTTTCCGAGAGGAAATTCAACATTTATATTTTTTAAATTATTGCCGTTAGCACCATTTAATATAAGTTTCTTGCCATTCCCTTTTCTTCTCTCCGGAGGTACATTAATATTTTTTTTCCCATTTAAATAAGCAGAGGTAAGAGTGTTTAATTTTAAAAGCTCCGATGGTACACCGCTTGCCACCACTTCGCCGCCATGCTTGCCAGCCTTCGGACCTATATCTACCAGGTAATCAGCAGCCATCATAATATCTTTATCATGCTCTACCACCAGCACACTGTTGCCTATATTTCTTAAATTTTCCAGCGCTTTTATTAGCCTTACATTATCTCTTTGGTGCAGGCCAATGCTTGGCTCATCAAGAATATAAGTGATGCCCTGAAGCTGAGAGCCTATTTGCGTAGCCAGCCTTATACGCTGAGACTCGCCACCACTAAGGCTTTTGGCAGATCTGTTTAATGAAAGATAGTTTAAGCCCACGTCAAGCAGAAATTGTAACCGCTCTTTAATTTCTTTTAAAATATCTTTTGCAATCACGTTCTGCCTTTTGGTCAATCTTGTTTCAACATCGTTAAACCATTGTAATAATTTATTGAGATTGAAAGCGCTTAACTCCGAAATATTTTTTTCATCTACTTTAAACCAAAGGCTTTCTTTTTTTAGCCGCCTGCCATGGCAGGAACTGCATGGCTGTAACTGCATAAATTTTTCAACCCACGCTCTTAATGCATCGCTTGTGCTGGCTGAAGTAAACCACCTGCGAAGCATGTTCACAATGCCTTCATACTCTGCAGAAGCAAGTGTAAAATCTTCTGAAGTATCCATAACTACTTCTGTTAATTTCGAATATGCCTCACCGTTACCTTCCTCAGCTACATCTTCTTTCCCATATAGCAAAATATTGACAGCTTTTTTTGAAAGCTCTGCAAAAGGTTTATCAAGATTAAACTTATACTTTTTTGCAAGTTGCTGCACCTGCTTGAAAATATAAGCCTCTCTTTCTTCGCCAAGCGGGGCAATAGCTCCATCATTTATGCTTAAAGAAGAATCAGGTATAATGCTTTCAATATTTACCTGGTATACGTTTCCAAGCCCTTTACAAACAGGACATGCACCGTAAGGTGAATTAAACGAAAAGGTATTTGGAGAAGGTTCTTCATAACTAATACCCGTTTCCTCGCACATAAGCTGGCGGCTGTATTGCACCTGTTCTTTGTTATCTTCTAACAGCAGGAAAAGCAGGCCACTGCCCAATTGCAGCGCTTTTTGTATGCTTTGGCTCAGCCGGGTTTTCTGGTCTTCACTTACCTGCAGCCTGTCAATCACTAACTCAATATCATGAATTTTATACCTGTCAACCTGCATCTTTGGTGTAAGGTCTTTTATATCTCCATCTATTCTTACTTTTAAAAATCCTTTTTTTCTTAAGTCTTCAAAAAGCTCTCTGTAGTGGCCTTTGCGGCCTCGTATCACCGGCGCAAGTATGCTTATTTTTTTATTAGAAAATTTTGATAAAATATTTTCCATGATCTCATCTTCACTCCACTTCACCATTTTTTTTCCGGTGTTATAGCTATAAGCCTCGCCTATTCTTGCATAAAGCAACCGGAGAAAATCATATACTTCTGTTACAGTGCCAACAGTGCTTCTCGGGTTTTTATTAGTAGTTTTTTGCTCAATGGAAATTACAGGGGAAAGGCCGGTTATTTTATCTACGTCAGGCCGTTCCATATCTCCCATAAATTGCCGGGCATACGCCGAAAAACTTTCCATGTAACGACGCTGGCCTTCAGCATAAATAGTATCAAAGGCAAGCGATGACTTGCCGCTGCCGCTAATGCCTGTAAAAACTACCAGCTTATTTTTAGGAATCGAAATATCAATATTTTTGAGGTTGTGCTCGCGGGCTCCAAACACTTCAATCTTTTCCTGGTGATTGTAAATCACTTCTTCTTCTTCTTCTTCTCTATTCTTCTTCATTATTTATAGGGTAATACAAATTTAATATTAAAATGTGGGAAGCATTTTTTTGAAAAATTCTTTTATATTGGTTTCAAAAGCATAATTTGCAAAAAACAATTATAATAGGAACAGGTTATAATTTTATTAAAAATATTTACTTGTTACATATTTATATTGTTTTTTATCGTAGTTTAGGCTTCCCTTTTAATCCTTAGAATTACAACTTAACTATCAAATAAGGAATTTGAATTTTTTTTTACAATAATTAGAATACATTATTCGTTTAATATTTGTTGGCTATCGCTTTTAATGAATTATTAATTAAAAAAACGATAACAACTGATAATTTTATTAACTTAAATTAATCAATACATTTGTCCTTACCCTTCAAAGTAAAAAGAATGAAAACCAATTTTTTCACTGCGATAGCTATCCTATCAATTATTGCATTTGCCAGTTGTAGCAAGTCTGGTAAATCTAAAAGCCTTGCAAACGATGGCCAGTTGCACGGTGTAGCGCCTTCAAGTAGATACAGTTTACCCAAGCCTCCGGGAATGGTATATATTCCGCCAGGCACCTTTCACATGGGCCCAAGTGATGAAGATATAAACTATGCTTTTACCGCACGTAATAAGCAGGTTTCTATCAGCGGCTTTTGGATGGATGCCACCGAAATTACCAATAATGAATACCGCCAGTTTACTAACTGGACAAGAGATTCCATTGCCGCAAAATTAATGGGTTTTGTCAAGCAGGGTTCAGATGGTAATGAATATATAGACTGGAAAAAAGCAGGTACCATAAAATGGAATGATAAAGCAACCATGGAAAAAGTGGATGCTATGATCGTAACTCCTGATAACAGGATTTTTGGCAGAAAAGAATTAGATCCTTTAAAAATAGTGTACCATTCTGAAACTTTTGATTTTAAAGAAGCAGCAAAAAGAGAGAACGCTAATGTACCAAGAGGTAAGTTTATTGTAAAATATGATATACCTGTTTATCCTGATACATTAGTATGGGTGCGGGATTTCTCCTATTCTTATAATGAGCCAATGGCAAAACAATATTACAGCCACCCTGCATTTGGAAATTATCCGGTAGTAGGCATAAACTGGAAACAGGCCACTGCTTTCTGCGAATGGCGCACACAATATTTAAATTCTTTTTTAATAAGCAAGAACAGGTCAACAGAATCTCCATTCCGTTTACCAACTGAAGCACAATGGGAATATGCTGCAAGAGGCGGCAGGTCTCAATCTCCATACCCATGGGGCGGACCATATTTAAGAAATAAAAAAGGTTGTTTACTTGCTAATTTTAAACCAGGCCGTGGCAACTATCCTGAAGATGGAGGATTTTATACGGTACGTGCCGATGCTTACTGGCCTAACGATTTTGGATTATACAACATGGCTGGTAATGTAGCAGAGTGGACATCATCATTATATTATGAAGGTGGATATAATTTTCAGCACGACATGAACCCTGATATACGCTACAACGCTAAAGACCAGGACCCTCCCCGCATGAAGCGTAAAGTAATACGCGGTGGAAGCTGGAAAGACGTGGGATATTTCTTACAAACAAGCACAAGAGCTTATGAATATCAGGATACAGCTAAATCTTATATAGGTTTCCGTTGTGTTATTGATTTGCCTCCGGTTACTCAAAAAGGTGGTAAAAAATAATAATATATTTCATAGAATAAATTTTTAGAACAATCTTATTGCCTGTATTAACGTTATTAATATGGGCATTTTATTGATACGAATAAACTAAACAAAACCAAAAAAATTAAAATCTAAATCACCATGGCTCAACAGAAAAGAAATTTTTTAACTCTCATTGACGTTTTAGTAAGTGCTGGCGCTGCAGTAGTAATCTTCGCAGCCTGGGCAAAATTAACGCACCAATCTTATGCAGATACATTGCTTGGTATAGGTATGTTTACAGAAACAGGAATCTTTTTAGTATATGCTGCCATAGAATGGGTAAAGCCTCAAAGGCATGATAATGCGCCCATTGCAGAACCTGTTGTAAAAGGAAACCCTGCATTACAATCAATGGATAAAATGCTTATGGAAGCAGACATCACTCCAACTAACATGAAAAAACTGGGTGATAATTTTCAGAAATTAGGCACTACAGTTTCCCAGCTTGGAGAAGTAGGAGATGTAGTAAAATCTACCGGCGATTTTTCAGCAAAAACCAAAGAAGCCACTTCGGCTTTGGGTATGATGAAAGATGCTTATGTAAACTCAGCAAACACTATGAGCAGCTTCACTAATGCAGCAGATAGCGCCAAAGGTTTTCATGATCAGGTACAGGTGCTTACCAAAAACCTCGGCTCTTTAAATACAATTTATGAACTGGAGCTAAATGAAAGCAATAATCACCTGAAAACTTTAAATAGCTTTTATGGTAAAATGGCCCAGGCAAGTGAAGTAATGGTTGCGACAGTGGAAGATGCTCAATCAACTAAAGAACAAATAAGTGCATTGGCAAAAAATTTAGGTAAACTAAATAATGTTTACGGAAATATGCTGAATGCAATGCAGGGCAGATAATCAATTAATCCAATAAACTCAGTAAAAATTTAAAATACCATGGCTTTACCCAAAGAACCACGGCAGAAGATGATCAACGTAATGTACCTTGTGCTTACGGCGATCCTTGCGCTTAATGTATCCAACGAGGTTATCAATGCGTTTAAAGTTGTAAATAATAGCTTGATTACTTCTAATAAAAATATTACAACATCTAATGCTACTTTATATAAATCTCTTGAAGAAAAATTAGCAAATCCAGAATCGAGAGAGAAAGCCCAGAAATGGGAGCCACTTGCAATGAAAGCAAGAGATTATTCAGCAGCCATGATGGATTATATAGAAGGCTTAAAAGCTGATCTAAAGAAAGCGGCTGATCTAAAAAAGAAAGCGCCGCTTCCGGGAACTACGGACAGTGTTGAAGATTATAGAGCTGATAATTTAGATGCATCTACAAGGGTTTTTGAAAATAATGGAAAAGGTAAAGAGCTTGAACAAAAGTTAAATCAGTATAGAAATGATATGCTGAACAATATTGATCCTTCTATTAAAAAGGAATTTGAAAGTACTTTTCCTGTAAATACTACTCCTCCTGTTTCTCAGGATGGGACGGAAAAAGACTTTACACAAGCTTTTTTTCATATGACTCCTACCATCGCATCGTTAACTATTCTTAGCAAATTTCAAAACAATATTAAGAATGCAGAAAGTGAAATAGTAACCTATTGCCATAATCAAATTGGAGCAGTGCAAGTGCACATGGATCAGGTGGGTGTATTAGTTGGTCAAAATTCCAACTATTTAATGCCTGGACAGGAACTGGATATAACTGCCGGTGTAGGCGCATACAGTTCTGCCGCCTCTCCTTCTATTTCAATTAATGGAAGCAATGTATCTGTTTCTAACGGACAAGGTTTATATAAAACAACTGCGAGCGGTGCTGGCGAACATTCAGTGAATGTAAACGTAACTTTTAAAGATGAAAATGGTAAGTTGCAGACAAAAACAGAAACCGTAAAATATGTTGTTGGTACTCCAGGCGGCGCTGCAGTAATGCTTGATAAAATGAATGTATTTTATATAGGTGTTGAAAATCCGGTTACCATATCATCTGGCACGGGTTGGGATAAAACTCATGTATCAATGGCTAATGGAAGCTTATCACCTGCGGGCGGTCCCGGTAAGTTCAACGTAAAAGTAAGCGCCGTAGGTAAAGCATCTATAACTGTAAATGCCGACGGCAAAAACAGCACTTATGAGTTCAGGGTAAAAAGAATACCTGATCCTATACTTAAAGTAGGGCCGGATGCAGGCGGCCATGTACGCAGTGTTGTGTTTAAGAACCAGCAATACTGCAGAGCGGAATTAGAAAATTTTGAGTTTGATGCTCACTTTAATGTTATAAGTGCCACAGTTTATTTTTCTGGCGCTAACTTTCCAAGTGTACAAACAGCAACTATTTCCGGAGGCAGCATGGCAGGTTTGTCATCAGAATTATCAAGATGTATACCTGGCACTTCAATAAATTTTGACAATGTAAAAGTTCAGGGGCCTGATGGGTCAGTAAGATCTATACCAGGGCCGGGTTTCATACTATTCTAAAGAATAAATAACACATGATTATGAAGAATATAATTATTAAATGCCTTTGTTTTTCGCTTTGCTTTTGCGTGGTAAGCAATGTAACATTTGCCCAAACAAAAAAGAAAACAACACGAAGTGTAAAAAAGCGCACCACTGCAAAGAAGACTACCAATTCTAAAACAAAGGCAGTGATAACGCCAGGCGCAGCAGCAGATACCGCTGTGGTAATTTCTCAGCCAAAAGTGGATAGCCTGCCTATCGCTGTAATAAAAAAATCTTTAAGACCTGACGATGCAGTAGACCGCAACCTTATAAAAGACAGGGCACCTTTGCCTTATGAAAATATTCGTGAAGATGATGCTGTATATCGTGAGAAAATATGGCGTGAGATAGATACCCGTGAAAAGATGAATCTTCCTTTCCGTTATGCTGCAAACGAAGATAATGGGAACCAAAGATTTATTTCTATTTTATTAAAAGCAATACAGGATGGTCCTGACAATGGAGGTGTTACGGTATTTAATCCTATTGACGACAGATTTACTACTCCCATGACTGTTTCGGAAGTTGCCACAAAGATTTCCGGTGGTTCGGTTTCTGTTCCTGTTTATGATTCTTTAGGAAATGTAACCGGCACTAAAACTGTTACTGCTGAAGTAAACCTGGATTCTTTTTATAAATTCAGAATTAAGGAAGAAGTAATTTTTGATAAGCAAACCTCAAGGTTATATTGGAGAATTTTGGGAATTGCTCCTGTAAAAAATGTGATTACTTCTCAGGGAGTAAACCTTGGAGAAACAGAATTGTTTTGGGTTTATTATCCGGATATGAGGCCAATTTTTGCAAAATATGAAGTGTACAATGGCAAAAACTATGGCGCACGTATGAGCTGGGAAGAGCTTTTTGAAAGCCGCATGTTTTATGGTCGTATTGTAAAAAGCACGCTGGATAATCCTTTCGATCAAACTTTAGGTGAGCAACAAGGATTAAAGAATAGTAAAATATTGCAATTGCTCGAAGGTGAAAAAATTAAGGACAGGATCTTTAATTATGAACAAAACTTATGGAGTTACTAATTAAGGTTTTATAATAAAAAAAAGGAAGCGTAATTGCTTCCTTTTTTTATGATTTGCTGCTAATGTAAAACAGCTTCAGAATTATTTATATCATTTTCATTATTGATCAAAGAATTAAAATATGCTGTTATAATATTTGCTTTTGATTTGCCAACAGCTTTTTCGAGTTCAGCCTGCGAAAGTTCTTTTATTTTTTTTACTGATTTGAACTGTTTCAAAAGACTATCTGCAGTATTTTTTCCAATGCCTTTTATGCTTTCAAGCTCGTTCACAAAAGTGCCTCTGCTGCGTTGGTTGCGATGAAAGGTGATACCAAAACGATGCACTTCATCACGTATTCGCCTGATGAGTTTTAAGCTCTCGCTATCCCACGGAAGCTTTATTGATTGCTGGTCTACCGGGAAAAAAATTTCCTCTTCATTTTTTGCCAAGCCTACCAGTGTAGTTCTCCCAAGCAAGTCCGATTCTTCAAGCGCTTCCACAGCAGCGTTCAGTTGGCCCTTTCCACCATCAATAATTACAAGCTGCGGAAAAGGTATACTTTCTTTTTGCAGTCTTTTATATCTTCTTGCAACAATTTCTTTCATGCTGGCAAAATCATTGATACCGGTTACAGTTTTAATATTAAATTTTCTATATTGATTTTTATCCGGTAAGCCATTTTTAAAATATACCATTGCCGCCACAGGATAACTGCCCTGGAAGTTGGAATTATCAAAGCATTCAATATGCTCAGGAACATCAGTAAGATGAAGGTCTTTTTGCAACTGCAACAAAACTGATTGCCTTACTTTATCTGACTTGCCTTCCAGCTGTAGCATTTTCTTTTTTTGTAATTCATCTATAAAATAATTCACATTTTTTTCTGAAAGTTCCAGCAGCTTCTTTTTATCTCCGGCCTTCGGGATGGTTATCAAGATGCCTTCTTCAGGATACTCGACAGGGAAGGGAACAATGATTTCCTTTGCTTCGCTCGAAAAAGTGATGCGCATATTTGCAATAGCAAATGCTAAAACCTCCTGTTCTGTCTCATCAAGCTTTTGCACCAGCTCTATAGTTTTTGTAAGCACAATAGTGCCTTCGTTTATCATTAAATAATTTACATAAGCAGTATCTTTTTCTTTTAAAATAGAAAATACATCTACACTTCCGAGGTGTTCATTCACCACCTTTGATTTTGCTTTATAGTTTTGAAGATGCTCAATTTTTTTTCTTATGATCTCTGCTTTTTCAAATTGCATATCCGTTGCATTTTGCTCCATTTCTTTTTTATAAAGCTGTATCACCGGATTAAGATTTCCTTTCATAAGATTTTTTAGCGTTGCTAATTCTTCGGTATAATTTTCTTCGCTTTGCAGGCCTTCGCACGGTCCTTTGCAATTACCAAGATGGTACTCCAGGCAAACTTTAAATTTATGTTTTTCTATATTCGATTTGGTAAGGTTGAGCTTGCAGGTGCGCAGCTGCACATTTTGTTTTATAAAAATTAATAATTCTCTTACCCTGCCCACAGAAGTAAACGGGCCAAGGTATTGCGAGCCATCATTTATTTTAGAGCGCGTTAAAAAAACCCTGGGAAAAGGCTCATTTTTAATAACCATGTAAGGATAAGACTTATCATCTTTCAGGTTAATATTGAATTTGGGCTGAAACTGTTTGATCAAAGAATTTTCCAGCAAAAAAGCATCCTGCTCACTATCAACTATAGTAAATTCTATTTTATCAATTCTTCTGACAAGCTCGTGTGTTTTATAGCCTGTAAATGTTTTGGTAAAATAAGAACTTACACGTTTACGTATATTTTTTGCTTTACCTACGTATATAAGTTCGTTGGCATTATTATAATATTTATAAATGCCGGGAAGATTAGGTAATGTTTTTATTATAGTTTGAAAAACCTCTGAGGTCATGTAAATTTTTATAAGCTATTCATCAAAATTCCATACCAGCTTTTCTTCTGAAACTTGCGGTGGCATTGTACTTTGTTGTACAATAGTTCTTATGCTGCACCATTTATTTACTTTCCAGGTAAGCTGCGTTTTTATGTTTATGCCACTGCTATCTTTTTGTTTGGTCATGTATATACGATCCACCGTATTTTTTTGCGGATCTATATAAACATCCCAATGGGTAAGCTGCATTGATGGAGGCAATTTTTTTATCGGATCGTACGAAAGGGTAACAGCATTTATAGTTTGATCCATAAAAGATTTTTCAACAAAAAAACTTTGCAGGTTCCCTGAGTCAATCATAGGATGAAGAAATGGCTGAGCAAAAATTCTTATATCTTTTCTTGTGAGCCATACAGAATCTGCCTTATTATTTTTTGTAATAATTTTTAAGGGAGTTACCGGCATACTGTCAATTTCATTCAGCTGGCCGAGAAGAAAATCTGTGATAGGAAAAAAAGATTGCGTTTTATTAGCTGATACTTGCTGTGTTGCTTTATTAGCATCATCAGTATTACAAGCTTCAGCAAAAAATATAAAAGAAAAGAGAGCTAATACAACGAATTTTTGCATCAGCAAAATTATGAATAAACGTTTAACCTGATTCTTAAGAATATGGGAAAACAGAATTACAGGTTATTGGGTAATGGCTATCCTGATGCCATAATCAATTAAATGTTCCTTAATTGAGTAATCGGCTTTGTAAGTTGAAAGCAACTGGTAGCGCACATTTGGGCCAACCTGCCATTTGAGCTTGCCTGCAGAAAAAGAAACAAAGGCTCCGAAGTTGCTGCTTGCATTCCACTTGCGCATAAGTGCAGGATCATTCACGTAATTGAAGCCCACGGTGGAAAGAAGATAGGCATTGCTTTTTAAAATAACAGAAGGTTCAATACTGGCAGCTGTATTAAATTGTATCTTTTTATTACCAAACATTTGATACTGCAAGCCAACAGGCAAAGAAGCCTGCAAGCTATAATTGCGCAGCATTATCAGCGCCTCGCCTGTACCATTGCCAAAGTGCGTTACATAACTCCTTACATAATCTGCATTGGTTTTACGATCTTTTAATGTGAGCGTTGCAAAGGTTGGATGCACTTCGTTGGAAGCAATTCTGTAGCCAGAATAAGTTATCTCGAGGCCGCTTGTAAATTTAAACTTATGAGATATTACATAATTCAATTGCAAGCCGGCTGCGAGGCCTAAAGCGGGATTGTGCAATACTTTATTTTCACTTGCATTTATAACAATTGTAGGAGATAAATTGGTTTGCAGGTTATTATTACTAATCGGCTTACCTTTTAATATAACATTGCTTATAACAGGCGCCGCAAAGTACGTCCAGGTTACTTTCTCATTTCTTTTTTTGTGCAACGAAGACTTTTGCGTTTTCAAAGTTGAAGGAAACTTGTTTTCATTTACGTTTGTTTCAGCTATGCTTGTCTTTAGCAAGCTTTCATCACTGTTATTGGTTATGGTTACAGTTGGTATTTCATTTTTATCAGTAACTAAAGCAGAAGTATTATTGATATTAATATTTGAGATACTGTTTTTTTGTTTCAACTTGTAATCATCACTGCTTGTACTTTTTGCACTTATATTTTTTTCGAAAGTTTTATCAGAGTTATTTGTATTATTATTATCAGCATTTGGTTTCAATATAGCTGATGAAATAGTACCGGAAGGGTTTATCGTTTGAGATGAAAATTTTACTGCATTAGTGGTGTCACTCAGCCTATCGTGCCCCGAAAGCATTGTAAACAGTTGGTTTTTTTCATCTGCCTGTTTATCGCCAATGGTTATGTCAGAAGTAAGACTTTTCTTTTCTTTATTATTAACCCTAACATCTTCATGGTTGCTTACGGCAGTAATCTTATCTGTAGCGGTTGTTTTTGTGCTGAGCTTAGCCGTACGTAGTTCGTTGTGCGTATTAAGATGACCGACAATTATAAGAGTAAACATTAGCAAAAAGGCAACAGAAACCGAAGGCCATCTTCTTCCCGGATGTATGTCGTTATAAATGCCATGCCACACTTTTTTGGAAGGAATCATCTTAAATTCATCAGCGTGTTCTTTTAAGGAATGTTCAAAATCGTCTAAAGTAAATTTTCTTCTCATCATTCACATTGTTTCAGTAGTTGGTATTATAGGCTAACATGTTTCAAAAAAACTTTAATTGCTAACCGAAAGCGCTTTTATATGCTCTCTTGGCTGTTGAATAATTTTTTTTCTTATTAAAACATCTTCAAGCATTGACTTTGCCCTGGTGTATTGAGAGCGGCTGGTGCTTTCCTCTATATCAAGTATGGCGGCAATTTCCTTGTGAGAATAACCTTCTATAGCATACAGATTTAAAACAGTTTTATAGCCAAGAGGCAGCAATCGTATACACTCCACCACCTGCTTAGCCTGCAGTATAGATGGAATGTTACTTTCATTTAAATACATGCTTCCTGCATGGAACAGGTCAACGCTATCAGTAAATTTTTTATTTTTCTTTAAAATATTAATGCAGGTATGCACAATAATTCTTCTTATCCAGCCTTCTAATGCGCCCTGGCTGCGGAACTGATGAATTTGTGTAAATATTTTAATGAACCCTTCCTGCATCATATCTTCCGCATCTTCCCTGTTCTTTGCGAAGCGATAGCATACGCCTAACATACGCGGGCTGAAACGATTGTATAATGCTTCCTGCGCAGATGCCAAATTTTCAAGACAGCCTTGGATCATTACATCTTCTGTCATATATTTTGTTAAGTTTACCCCACTAAGATAGGACAAAAATCCACTGCAAGCGCTGCTTTCAGAAGAAAAATAATAACGTTATTATAATCAAATTTACTTTGCGAGTATATTCCCCGTCATTGCAGAAGGAATGGGCAGGCCCATCATTTTTAAAATAGTAGGTGCAAGATCGCCCAGCTTACCATCGCTTATTTTTCCTTTCCAGTTATTATCTATTATAAAAAACGGAACCAGGTTCAAAGTATGTGCTGTATTGGGTGAGCCATCTTCATTTATCATGTAGTCAGCATTGCCATGGTCGGCAGTTAAAAAAATTGTATAACCATTTTCAAGGCCGGCGGTTACTATTTTTTCTACGCAGGCATCTGTGGTTTCAGCAGCTTTTATTACAGCATCCCAAACGCCTGTATGGCCTACCATATCTGTATTTGCAAAGTTCAGACAAATAAAATCTGCGGATTTATTTTTTATTTCAGGAAGCAAAGCATTGGTTACTTCTATTGCACTCATTTCCGGTTTAAGATCGTACGTTGCCACTTTAGGAGACGGAATCATTATGCGTTTTTCACCTTCAAATGGCAGTTCTCTGCCACCACTGAAGAAAAATGTAACGTGAGGATATTTTTCAGTTTCTGCTATGCGAATCTGCTTTTTACCATTGGCTGCAAGCACTTCTCCCAATGTGTTTACCAGATCATCTTTTTCAAAAATAATATGTATGTTTTTATAGGCATGGTTATACATCGTCATGGTGGTATAATACAATTGCAAAGGCATCATATTATACTCAGGAAACGCAGTCTGGGTAAGCACTTCAGTAATTTCTCTGCAGCGGTCTGTGCGAAAGTTAAAGCAAAGCACGGCATCTCCGTTGTTTATGGCAGAGCCGAGTGTATCTGCATTTATTATGGGCAATAAAAATTCATCAGTTATATCTTTTGAATAAGAAGCCCCAATTGCTGCAAAAATATCATTGGTTACTTCGCCGGTGCGGTGCACTAAAGCATCGTAAGCTATTTTTATACGTTCCCATCTTTTATCTCTGTCCATGGCATAATAGCGGCCGGTAACTGTTGCTATTTTGCCTGTACTTTTCTCAAGATGTTTTTGCAATTCTTCCAAAAAGCCGAGGCCGCTTTTTGGATCTGTGTCACGCCCATCAGTAAATGCATGTATATAAACATGCTCTATATTTTTTTCTTTACAAAGAGAAGTAATAGCTTTTAAATGATTGATATGAGAATGAACACCACCATTGCTCACAAGGCCTAAAAGGTGCAAAGCTTTGTTGTTGTTTTTTGCATAATCAAGCGTATCAAGCAATGCCTGATTTTTTTGAAATGAACCGGTTTTAATGGCCACATTTATTCTTTCAAGTTCCTGGTATACGATGCGGCCTGCTCCAAGGTTCAAGTGGCCTACTTCGCTATTGCCCATCTGCCCGTCGGGCAAGCCCACCGCGCTTCCACAGGTAACTAAGGTAGCATGCGGATATTTTTTATATAAAGAAGTTACAAAAGGCACATTTGCATTTTGTATGGCATCACTTTCTTTTTTTTGGCCAATGCCCCACCCATCCATTATAATAAGAATCACTTTTTTTGCTTCCATTGCCCAAAGTTATTTAAACTTACAACATAAATGTTTTATCTTAGTAACACCTCAAACCGTAAAACATGAACTACATGATTTCTCCACTTATGTTTTCCCGGAATCTTTCTCATAATATAATTTTTCATTTATGAAAAAAACTATACTTTTTATTTCAATTATTGCTTTATTATCTTCTTTCACTTTACAGGCTTTTGATGACATTGTGAATGCAGTAAAAACAGGCGATGCCTCCCAGGTATCAAAATTTTTCGATAATACTGTGGAGATCACTTTTCCTGAAAAAAGTAGTTCTTACAGTAAAAGCCAGGCTGAGCTTGTGCTCAGCGATTTTTTTACTGCTAATGCTGTAAAAAATTTTGAAATACTTCATAAAAGCGATAACAACGGATCGCAATATTGCATCGGCAACCTGCAAACTTCCAGCGGCACATTTCGCACTACTATTTATATAAAACAAAAAGGAGATAAGGAAGTCTTGCAAGAGCTTCGCTTTGAAAAATAACTTATAAGTTATTATTTATCCCGAATGTTGCGTGATATTTTATTTAATAAATCATTAGGTTTCATGTTATATTTTTGTTTTCATGAACCACGATGAGCACTACGAAAATCAGCTCAGCCTTCTTATAAAAAATGCTTTGCAGGAAGATATAGGCGATGGCGATTACACTACTTTATCCTGTATTCCTCCAGATGCCAAAGGCAAAGCGGTACTTAAAATAAAGGATAACGGAATTATTGCGGGCATTGATGTGGCCGAAAAAATTTTTACTTATGTAGAGCCATCATCTTTTCTAAAAAAATATAAGCATGATGGAGAACTGATGAAACCTGGTGAAATTGCTTTTGAGATAACTGCAAAAATATATACCATACTTACCTGCGAACGGCTTGTGCTGAATTGTATGCAACGCATGAGTGGCATAGCCACGCGTACAAAAAAATATACAGATAAGCTGAAAGGATATCATACAAAATTGCTCGATACAAGAAAGACAACGCCTAACTTCCGGCTGTTAGAAAAAGAAGCCGTTCGCATTGGAGGTGGCGTCAATCATAGGTTTGGACTGTACGACATGATAATGCTAAAAGATAATCACATTGATTACTGTGGTGGCATAAAAGCCGCAATAAACAAAGCATGGAGTTATAAGCACGAGAAAAACTTAGACTTAAAAATTGAGGTGGAGACAAGAAATATAGAAGACGTTGAAACAGTTATGCGCACCGGAAAAGTGGATAGAATAATGCTGGATAATTTTTCTCCGCAGCAAATAAGCGAAGCACTGGTTATTATAAACGGAGCTTATGAAACTGAGGCCAGTGGCGGCATTGATTACGATAACATTGAATTGTATGCAGCAACAGGCGTTGATTTCATTTCAAGCGGAGCCATCATACACCAGGCAAAAAGCTTAGATTTAAGTTTAAAAGCAGCGCTTATACAATAATATGCCGAAGAAAAAGTTATATAATACGAATGGCATTGTTTACTCAACTGATGCGGACTTTAACCCACCAGAAAAAAATGAGGAAGAGATAACGATACCGACAGAGGAGCAGACACTGAAAGTAAAGCTGGATAGCAAACATCGTGCAGGCAAAATGGTTACCGTGGTTGAAGGGTTTAATGGTACACAAAATGATCTGAACGTTTTAGAAAAAAAGATAAAGTCATTTTGTGCAACCGGCGGTTCAGTAAAAGATCATAATATAATTATACAAGGCGATAATAAAGAAAAAATTTATCAATGGCTTGTGAAAGCGGGTTATAAGAAAACCAAAAAGTATTGATACATTTAAATCCAATAAAAATCTAAAATCCTAATAAATAACTATTAATTAATAACGGTTATGATCTCAAAAATTTCAGCAGGCGTTACCATAAGTGTTGAAACATTTTATCAGCCCCAATACAGCAACCCGGTTACCAATGAGTTTATGTTTGCTTACCGCATTACTATCGAAAACAACAACCCATTTCAGGTGCAATTATTACGAAGGCACTGGTACATTTTCGACAGCAACTCCGAGCACCGCGAAGTAGAAGGCGAAGGAGTTATAGGCATTCAGCCGCATATAAACTCCGGTGAAAAATATCAGTATATAAGTGGCTGCAATCTGAAAAGTGAAATGGGCAAAATGCATGGCATGTATTTTATGGAAAACACTTATAATAAAAAAACATTTCTTGTAAATATTCCTGTATTTGAAATGATTGTTCCTTTAAAAATGAACTAAGCTTTGGGCTTGTATTTAGCTTTGCTATAAATTTCTGCAGCATCAGTTTTCATCAGTTCCTGCGGAGATGATGGATATTTTTCCAGGTATTTTTTTACAATTTGCAAACCGGTAAAAGTGCCAATATTGCCCGGCGAATCCTGGCCCAGCTCCTGTGTTTTCGGGCTTTCCCCAATATAATTTTTTATAATGCTTTCCTCCGAATTATTAAGCAGATCGTTGTTTAAAAAGAAATCCCATATCAGGGCTTCATTTTTATAGCAGTCTTTTAATTGCTCTTCGGTATAATTGAAACAGAGATATTCCTGTGTGTAAGGCAAAAATTTGGTGAGCAGATACATGCGTTTGCCCTTATCCACCATTTGTTCTATTAAAGGTTTTCCATTGGTTTTATCAGGATACAAATCATCCACAATCGTTCGCATACAGTTTACAGGAATGTGCTTCTCATCAAAATTGTTTGCAAGATAATCGGGGTATTGCTCCTGCCCTTCTATACTTTTGTATAAAGAAAAATTTTTGCCCAAATGAAGCTGAAGGCCTATTCCCAGGCCTTCAGGCGTAAGTATATCGCCTTGCGTGCCAAACGATGTTTCAAAATTTGCATTGATAGGACCAATAAAAGTAACGATGATTTTTGGTAATGAATAAGCAGGAAAATAATATTTTACATATCGCAGCCCTTGCTTTATTGCATCAGTTTCTTTATCAAAATTTTTATATAAAATGTCAGATGAATCTTTAATAGATTTATAGTCATGAATAAACAAGCGGATAGCGCTGTCCTGCGCATTGTTCGCAATTAATAAGCTATCCATATCAAGGCCTAAAATATTTTCAAAAAAATCGGGAGTAAACTTTGGATATGTTCTTAAAAGATTATGAACAGATGCTGCCACCTGCAGCGTATCTATAGAAAAAAAATCATTTTCAAATCTTTTAGTTTCTATGTTCACCTTAATGTTTGAAACATCAGGAATGTTTTTGTTTTTACAAGAGAATAAAAGAAGAAATAATGTAAATAATAATAAAGCCTTGTTCATACATCAAATAAAAGAAAAGTATTTAAGTTTTTGAAAGTAAATTTGATAAACTTGTTTACAGTTATGAAAACTATTAATATAAGAAAAAAATTAGCTGATTATTTACAGGTTGCTGATGAAAAAAAAGTGAATGCAATTTACGTAATGTTAGAGGATGAAATAAACTCAGAAATTAACGATTGGAATGAAGATTTTGTGAAAGAGTTAGATAAAAGAAGTAAAAGTTTTGAAAATAAAAGTGCCAGGACATACTCGTGGAGCGAAACAAAAAAAGCAGCTTTAAAAATATGAAAGCTAAAAGGAAGTGATGAATATCCTTTTATACTACATGAGCTAATTTTGCAAAATGAAAATTTTTCTTGCGCAACAAAACTATCACATAGGAAATTTTGAAAGCAATACTAAAAAAATAATTGATGCCATACAACAGGCAAAAAGTAAAAAGGCTGATCTGATCGTTTTTAGCGAAATGTGCATCTGTGGCTATCCTGCAAGAGATTTTCTGGACTTCAACGATTTCATAAATAAATGCTATGAAAGTATTGACATAATAAAAAATTATACAGCGGATACTGCGGTAATTGTTGGTGCGCCCGACCGAAATGCTGCAAGAGAAGGCAAACATCTTTTTAATGCTGCATTTTTTTTATATGAAAAAAAAATAAAAGCGGTTGTGCATAAAACATGCCTGCCCAATTATGATGTGTTTGATGAATACAGATATTTTGAACCGGCTTACAATTGGAATGTTATAGATTTTAAAGGGAAAAAAATAGCCCTTACCATTTGTGAAGATATTTGGAACCTTGGCGATAATCCTTTGTACCGCACTTGCCCAATGGATATTTTAATGAACCAGGAACCAGATGTAATGATCAATATTTCCGCATCGCCCTTCGATTACACACACGTTGAGGACAGGAAGGCAATTATAAAAGCCAATGTTGTAAAATATAAATTACCACTTATTTACTGCAATTCTGTGGGCAGCCAGACTGAGATTGTTTTTGACGGCGCATCGCTTGTGTATGATAAAGATGCCAATCTTTGCAGCCAGCTTGCACAGTTCAAAGAAGACATGGTGGAAGTGAATTTGGACATACATGGCGTGGGCACTTTTGAGAACCTTGCAAAACCGTTCACAGCTAAGCCTGCCAGCATTTTTAACCCTTCTGTTTATACACCTTCCTTAAACATTGCACAAATACACAGTGCACTTATCTTAGGCATAAAAGATTATTTTTTTAAAATGAAATTCAGCAAGGCCATCATTGGAAGCAGCGGTGGAATTGATAGCGCTGTAACAATAGCGCTTGCGTGTGAAGCATTGGGCAAAGAAAATGTACGAGCCATTTTAATGCCGTCAGAATTTTCCACGTCACATTCTGTAGATGATGCCGAACAGCTGAGTAAAAATCTTGGTAACCCATACGATATTATTTCAATAAAAAATATTTATAACCAATTTTTAAAAGACCTTGAACCGTATTTTAAGAACTTGCCGTTTAACATTGCCGAAGAAAATATGCAAAGCCGTGCGAGAGGTAATTTGCTTATGGCGCTTGCAAATAAATTTGGATATATTTTACTAAACACTTCTAACAAAAGCGAGCTGGCAACCGGCTATGGAACCTTGTACGGAGATATGGCTGGCGGCCTTGGTGTTATTGGAGATTGCTATAAAACGCAGGTGTATGAACTGGCAAAATTTATAAATTTAAAAAAAGAAATAATACCTGCGAATATAATATCGAAAGCCCCTTCGGCGGAATTAAGGCATGAGCAAAAAGATAGCGACAGCCTTCCGGATTATGATATACTCGATAAAATTCTGTATCAATATATTGAAAGAGTAAATGGACCAAATGAAATAAAACAGCAAGGTTTTGATGGGGCTCTTGTAGATAAAATCTTGCGAATGGTAAACCTTAATGAATATAAACGCAATCAGTTTTGCCCCATTATTCGTGTGTCATCAAAAGCTTTTGGCGTAGGTAGAAGAGTTCCCATTGTGGCTAATTATTTAAGCTGATTTAAACATTTCTTTTCAAAAGATTAGAAGTAAATTGCTTAACTCATTAATAAAAGATTTACATGGAAGCATATATTGTTGCAGGTTACAGAACAGCAGTAACCAAATCGAAAAGAGGTGGTTTTAGATTTTACCGTCCGGATGATCTTGCCGTTGATGTAGTAAAAGGATTGCTGGCAAGCGTGCCAGAACTGGATAGTAAAAGAGTGGATGATTTGATAGTGGGAAACGCTGTACCTGAGGCGGAGCAAGGCTTGCAGGTGGGGCGAATGATTAGTGTAAGGGCTTTGGGCATTGAGGTTCCGGGCATGACGGTGAACCGTTATTGTGCAAGCGGGCTGGAAACAATTGCTATTGCTACTGCAAAAATAAGAACAGGCATGGCCGACTGCATCATTGCGGGCGGCACAGAAAGCATGTCGATGGTGCCAACATCTGGCTGGAAAACAGTGCCCGCTTATTCTGTGGCATCCGATACTCCTGATTATTACCTGGGCATGGGCTTAACGGCGGAGGCAGTGGCAAAAGAATACGAAGTTACCCGCGAACAACAAGATGAATTTAGCCTGCATTCTCATCAAAAAGCCATGACCGCAATAAGCAATGGTTATTTTAAAAACGGTATTCTTCCCATGCCTGTAGAGGAAACTTATGTGGATGCAAATAATAAAAAACAAAAGAGAACTTTTGTAGTAGATACTGATGAAGGCGTTCGTGCCGATACCTCAATGGAAGCGCTGGCAAAATTAAAGCCTGCCTTTGCCATAGGAGGAAGCGTAACAGCAGGCAATTCGTCACAGACCAGTGATGGAGCGGCTTTCGTAATAGTTATGAGCGAAAAAATGATGAACGAACTGCAATTAAAACCACTTGCAAGATTAGTACATTGTGTTAGTGCTGGCGTGCATCCGCGGGTTATGGGCATTGGCCCGGTTGAAGCCGTTCCCAGGGTTTTGCAAAGAGCAAACATGAACTTAACCCAGATAGATTTAGTAGAGCTAAATGAAGCTTTCGCATCTCAATCGCTCGCTGTTATTAAAACATTGGATATGGATCCTTCAAAAGTAAACATCAACGGTGGCGCCATAGCATTGGGCCATCCACTGGGTTGTACAGGAGCAAAGCTTACGGTTCAAATTATTAATGATATGAAACGCTTAAATAAAAAGTATGGTATTGTAACAGCCTGTGTAGGCGGTGGCCAGGGTATAGCCGGTATCATAGAAAATTTATAATCCTGAAATATTTTTCGTTTGCAACATAACGGTTGGGTTACAACTTTACGCTTAATCCTACGCCGATCAATGATTTTAGCTGTAGACCTGGCGAATCATGATTTTTCCCAAACAATTTTACATCGTTATCATAGATCATATCTAACTCAAGCGTTGCCACTAATAACTTAGATACTTTGGCACTGAAAACATTGTTCATCAAAAGATCAACATTTTGTGGATTATGCTCATAATTCGAAAACAAGTCAAGCCGGCCGTTGTATGCAATTATTTTACTTAAATTTTTAATATAAATAATGCTTGCAAAAGCACCTATCTCATTTTTATTTTTTTTGCCTGGCGTAACCCCGTAAGCTCCATGTGCAGAAAGGCTGTCGTTTTCTACAAAAATCCACCTGGAAGTAACAGGCGACACAAATATGGATAATCCATCAACAGGCTTGTAATCCACACCTATACTGGTTAATACGTAAGCTGGCGCAAAAAATGTTGATAGTAATGTTTTTGAAGTAGCGCTCGTATAATTGTATCCTCTCGAAAATTGCGAATGAAAATTTACCAATCCTGAAAGATTAAGTTTTCGGGTAAGGGAATAACCTACTTTCGATAACAAGTCAATGCGATCATCATTTTTTCGTGTGCCAAGGCTTGTAGTGTTTATCAATCCATAATTCAGATCGAGCGTGTTATCCCAGCTATACCTGCCTTTTTTATAAAATGCATAATAGCCAAGATAAGATAGAAGCGAAAAGCTAAAATCATCGCCTCCGGCAGCCCAGTTGCTTTGGCTTCCCTGCCCTATGTTAAGGCTGAACAAGCCACCAGTCTTCCAAATTTTACCACTGTCTATATTTTGCTTTTTTATTTCCTTTGTTGCGCCAGCCTGTAAATCCTTTACGCTTTGATCCTGCGCCAATGCAGGCGTTGTATAAATCAGAGCAATTAATAAAAGAATGAAATAATATTTAAACATCTTATGTATATGTTATTGCAAAAAGCAAAATAAATGAAATGTTTAATTGCTTTCATTAATTATTGTAAAAGTATTGTACCAATAAAGCTCTTGGTTAATCTGCATGGGAAGCTGCATAACTAACAACTTTTAAAAAGAAAATTTAATATGATTAGTGAAGCAATGATAATTTGCTAAACATAAACCGGCAAACTTTTTTCTAGTAAAGTTTTAAAAAAACAAAAACCGGTATAAACCGGTTTTTATAAATCATTTTACAATGTGCAATTATCTTTTAAGATTAATTGTTTCTTCGTCATACTCGGTTGCAGATGTAGCCTCTTTTGCATAAAGCACAAACTGATTGTCAGTAAGCACCTTTATTGAATAAGCTTGCGTGGCTAACAACAGCGAGTCTTTTACAATGGAATAAGACGACGTAGCAGGCGATCCATCAATCTGCAAAGTCACTGTTCCATTGGAATTGAAGTTCATGTAATCGCCAGTCATTGCCGTGGTGGTGTCCATGCTATCCCCACTTGCATCGTGTGAGTTGTCAATAACATTAACGAGCGTCCATTTATGCTGAACTTTTTGGGCGGTGGTTTCTCCATCCTTTTTTTTACAGGAAAAAGAAACTAAGGCGAATACAATTACAGTGATTGATAAAAAAGATTTTTTCATTGGTTTAGTTTTGGTTAATAATCCCTGCAATAATAAGCCAATTTTCATAATTATCTGAGTGAAGTAAAAAACATAGTACAGTTATTTATTTGAAAATATTATTCAATGATTACTATTTAATCCGCATTTATTTTAAAGTTTCTCTTGCAATCACAATTTTTTGAATTTCGCTGGTACCTTCACCAATGGTGCATAGCTTACTATCTCTGTAAAATTTTTCCACCGGAAAATCTTTTGTATAACCATACCCGCCAAAGATTTGAACTGCATCTGTGGCCACTTTCACAGCTACTTCACTTGCATAATATTTTGCCATAGCCGCGTGCTTTGTTACATTTTCACCATCTGTTTTCATTTGGCATGCATTACTAATTAATAGCTCTGAAGCCATTATTTCTGTGGCCATATCGGCAAGTTTAAAAGATATCGCCTGAAAATCTGCAATGGGCTTACCAAACTGGTGCCTTTCTTTAGCATATTTTACAGAGGCATCATAAGCGCCCTTTGCAATGCCCAATGCAAGACAAGCAATTGAAATACGGCCGCCATCAAGCACTTTCATAGCTTGCTTAAAACCACCGCCCACCTCTCCAAGGCGCGCCCAGTCTGCAACGCGGCAATCAGTAAAAATCATTTCTGCTGTTTCGCTTGCGCGCATACCAAGCTTGTTTTCTTTTTTGCCTCCGGCAAATCCTTTGTTACTCCGCTCCACTATAAATGCGGTTGAATTATCTTTTGTGTTTGGTTCACCCGTTCTGCAAATTACTACTGCTACATCACCGGTTATACCATGTGTTATCCAATTCTTTGTGCCATTAATGATCCATTCATTGCCATCTTTTACTGCTACACATTTCATGTTGCCGGCATCACTTCCTGTTTGCGGTTCTGTCAGGCCCCAGGCACCTATGTATTCGGCCGTTGCAAGTTTGGGAAGATACTTTTGTTTTTGATCTTCATTGGCAAAAGCAAGAATATGGCCGGTGCACAAAGAATTATGTGCCGCAACTGATAACCCGATAGATCCGCACACTTTTGAAATTTCCTGAATTACTGCACTGTATTCATGATAGCTTAAGCCAGAGCCTCCGTAAGCTTCGGGCACTAAAACGCCCATCATGCCAAGCTTTCCGAGTTCTTTAAAAACATTCACCGGAAATTTTTGTGCTTCATCCCATTCCATTACATAGGGCTTTATATTTTGCTGTGCAAAATCTTTCGCCATTTGTGCAACCTGTTCTGTGACTTCACTGTTTTTAAAATTCATATTTTTAGTATATATATATGCAAGTTATAATTTTATAAAAAATAAACTAACGTCCGTTAGTTTTTGATAACGCCTAATATAATTATTAAAGCGTTAAATAAGGCGCAATCTTTTTATACATATCATCTGTTATAAGCATTACTTTTTTTACATCTTCTACTGAAGCAAAATTACCGTGCTGCTGGCGATATTGATAAATAGCATTTGCAATATTATAACGCAGGTAAGGATGCGTTTTCATTTCATCTACAGAAGCCACATTTATGTTTATTGTTTTAAAGCCATTGTCACTTACTGTTAACCTTGATTTTATCTTTTGAAAAGTAGAATCAGGAAGCAGGTATGTTTCGCCAACCTGGTCAACAGAATAAAATCCGCCAAGCTTATTGCGAAAGGCTATGATCCTTTGTGAAAGTTTACTTCCGATGCCCGGAAGGCTTATAAATGCTAAAGTATCTGCAAGATTTATATCTATGAGCTGCGGCTTTTTTATAGTATAGCTTTGTGTGGATGCAGCGTATTCTTTTTTCTCATAAGGCTGATATTGTTTGGGTTTATTTTTTAAAGAAATATATGGTATCAATCGCTCAGCATCAGTCGGAGACAACCCCCAAATCTTACTTATATCTTCAGGCTTATAAAATTTGCCACCTTTAGAAAGATAATGCTGAATAGTGTAAATAGTTTTATCTCGAAGGCCTAACCTTTTCCATTCATCAAAAGAAGCGGTATTGGGATCAAAATAAAAAACTTCCACCTTTGTTGCTGCATAATTTGTTGCCGATGAATTATCATACAAATCATTATTAGCTGAATAATTTTTTGTTTTAAAAGAATCTGCTTTTTCAAGTGTAAGTTTTGCTATATCATTTTGAAATTCGCTATAGTTATATTGCTCATGCTTAATAAAAAGAGGATAAGAATATGGAATGAGAATAACGATAAGTATTATGCAGGCAATAATAATTACACCCTTTCTTCCTTTAGAGGTAAAAGAAAAATAATCATTTATAAAATGCTTCCACATTTTTTTAAGGTAAAATACTTAAATAAAATCAATTAAAATAATGGCTAAAAATATTAAGCAAATTGAAGCTGCAAGCCATCGTATGCAAGATGCCTGCCAGCCGGAAGCTCATTGCTTACCTCCGCATGTAAGCCAAGCTGGTGGCTGATGTGTGTAAAATACACATTGGGTATATGCAGCTCATCGGCCAGTTCCAAAGCCTCCTGCAAAGTAAAATGAGAAATGTGCGAATCTTTTCGCAGCGCGTTGACAACAAGCGTGTCACTTCCCATAATTTTCTTTTTTTCTTTATCCTCAATCCGGTTGGCATCTGTAATGTAAGTAAACCTTCCAAACCTGAAGCCAAGCACCGGCATTTTTAAATGATAAACCAGAATGGGAGTGACCGGTATATCGCCAACCACAAAGGTTTCATCAGTTATGAGTTGAACAGTAACTCTTGGAATACCGGGATATTTTTTTTCGGCAAAAATGTAAAAAAATTCTCTTTTCAAAGCTTCCTGTGTAAGCTCATTTGCATATATATCCATGGGCTTTTGCTGAAAAAAATTATAGGCTTTTATATCATCAAGCCCGGCAATATGATCTTTATGCGGATGAGTAAAAATAACCGCATCAAGCTTTTTTACATTAGCACGCAACATTTGTGTGCGAAAATCAGGAGTGGTATCAACCACTAAAGTTGTGGTGTCACTTTGAACAAGTATGCTGCTGCGAAGCCTTTTATCTTTTTCATTTTTAGAAGCGCAGACAGCGCAGCCACAGGCAATCATGGGAACACCGCCGCTGGTGCCACTTCCAAGAAACGTAATTTTTATTGGCGGATACTTCACTATTTCATTTAATAAAAATCCTTTGAAATTCTAAACTATTTCTTTAAAATATCCTTCTGCTCAACCAGCTCATCGTACATCTTTTGAGAATCTTTTGTAAGCATATCATATATAATATTTAATGCCGGAATAAGATCTGTCAAAGTATTTATGCGTCCTTCAGCATTTAAAAATTTATTTAGCACTGCTACTTTTTTCTCTTCCAAAATGCAATAGCCGCTTTGAAAAGATCCGCGCTCATAGCGGATTATATAGCCACTTTCATCCAGAATGGCTTCGAGCTTTTTTAAAGTTGCTGCGTTATATTTCATTGATATTTTATTGGCCAAAAATAAGCCAACTTTACCAGGCTGCTATACCTTGGTGGTCATGCGTATCACTGGAATGATCATTTCCTCCAGGCTTACACCGCCATGCTGAAATGTATTGCGGTAATAATTTGCAAAATGATTGTAATTATTCGGGTAGCACAAATAACCATCCTGCTTTGCAAAAATAAAAGATGAGTTTACATTTGGCACCGGCAATCCTGCCTGCCTGGGGTCTCGGAAAGCAAGCACTTCTTTTGGCTCATAATTCAAATTTCGGCCGTGCTTATATCGAAGGTTAGCGGTTGTTTGCTTATCGCCAACTACTTTTTGCGGGGTATTTACTCTTACGCTTCCATGATCTGTTGCCACAATAAGATTTAATTTTTTATCTGCAATCTTCTTTAAGGCCTGGTGTAAAGGCGAATGCTCGAACCATGATGCAGTAAGGCTTCTATAGCTTATCTCATCAGCAGCAAGCTCCTTAAGCACTTCCATTTCTGTGCGTGCGTGGCTAAGCATATCAACAAAATTATACACAATAACATTGATATCGTTATTCAGCATATTGTGCATGTTATCCACCAGTTTTTGCGCATCCTGGTGGTTGGTAATTTTAGTATAAGAATACCGCAGATCATCTTTGCGCAGCTTCTTTAATTGTGCCTTAAAAAACTCCTGCTCGTATAAATTTTTACCGCCTTCTTCATCATCATTTTTCCATTCTGTGGTAAAATGTTTTTCTATGTCAACAGGCAGCATACCTGCAAAAATAGCATTGCGGCTGTATTGGGTGGCGGTGGGTAAAATAGAATAAAAAGTTTCTTCCTCATGAATACGAAAGTTTTCGGAGAAGATGGGCTGTATGACCTTCCACTGGTCAAAACGAAGATTATCTATTAATAAAAATATAGTAGGTGTACCTGATTTTTCTACATGAGGAAATACTTTATACTTCATTAAAGTATGGCTCATGATGGGGCATTTTGCAGAGGGATTAGTAACCCACTGCGAATAATTTTTTGAGATAAATTTAAAAAATTCTGTATTGGCCTCGTTCTTTTGTGTTTGAAAAACTTCCTGCATTTCCGGGCTGTCGCTCTTCTTCATTTCAAGCTCCCAATACACCAGCTTTTTATAAATATCCATCCATTCATTATAGTCAGGATTGTTGTTCAATGCCATAAACAAATCACGAAATTGCTGCTGGTAAGCAGATGTTGTTTTTTCAGCAACCAATCTTCTGTTGTCAATAATTTTTTTTAATGAAAGCCATACCTGGTTTGGGTTTACCGGTTTTATTAAGTAATCAGTTATCTGAGAGCCAATCGCCTCATCCATTAAATTTTCTGTTTCATTTTTTGTGATCAGAACGATCGGCACCTGCGTGTTTATTGCTTTTATTTTTTGCAAGGTTTCAAGGCCTGTTATGCCTGGCATACTTTCATCGAGCAGCACTACATCTACCACATTATCTTTTACAAAATCTACCGCATCAAGGCCATTGCTTATTGACTTTACATCATAACCTTTATTTTCTAAAAACATGATCTGTGATTTCAGGCTTTCCATTTCATCATCTACCCATAAAATTTTTGTATTGCTCATGAAAGTTTATTTAAAAAGAATTATACTACGCAGGAATCAAGTCTGAAAACAGTAACATAACTGTATCTTCACCATTGATACAAATGTAATTTATTCCCTTCCCAAATTTTATCTTTACCAACACCAGAAAGAGTTTTAACAATTCAGCAAGATGTCGTATAGAAAAATTATTAATGACCCTGTTTATGGCTTTATAACTATAGATGATGAACTGATTTATACAATTATTTCTCACCCTTTTTATCAGCGGTTGCGCCGCATACACCAGATGGCGCTGGCACAGTTTGTATATCCGGGCGCTGTGCATACAAGGCTGCAGCATTCTTTGGGCGCTTATCATTTAATGTGCAATGCAATTAATGAATTAAAAAGAAAAAATATTGATATAACAAAAGAAGAGGAGCAGGCGGCAAAAGCAGCCATTCTGCTTCATGATATTGGCCATGGGCCTTATTCTCACGCATTGGAGCATGTGTTGCTAAAGAATATAAGCCATGAAGAAATATCCATTTTATTGATGAAAAGAATGAATGAGGAACTGGATGGTAAGCTGCAAATGGCTATTGATATTTTTACCAATATCTATCATAAAAAATTTCTGCATCAGTTATTGAGCGGTCAGCTTGATGTGGACAGAATGGATTATTTGATTCGCGATAGTTTCTTCACCGGCGTAAGTGAAGGGGTTATTGGCTACGACCGAATAATAAAGATGCTAACTGTTTTTAATAATGAATTGATGATAGAAGAAAAAGGCATTTATTCTATAGAAAAGTTTTTAGTGTCCAGGAGGTTTATGTACTGGCAGGTGTACTTGCATAAAACAGTTTTGAGCGCAGAAAAAATGCTGGTGAATATTGTAAAAAGAGCCAAACAAATTCGTGCAAAAAGCTCATCGGAAGCTTTAAATTTTTTTTTAGCAAATGATTTAAATAAAGAAGAAACACAACAACATCTTGCTGAGTTTTGCAGCCTCGATGATTATGATATACTTTCTGCAATAAAACTCTGGACATCGCACCCAGACAAGATTCTATCACTTTTATGTAAAGGAATTATTAATAGAAATTTATTTAAAGTTCATTATTCGGGTAAGCCCGTAGAGCAAAAAATAGTTGAGCAAAAAACAAAGGCAGCGATGGATAATTTTAACATAAGCAAGGAAGATGCAGCTTATTTTGTTTTTACAGGAGAAACTGCCAACACCACGTACGACGCAAAAGATGAGCACATAAATATTTTATATAAAGATGGAAGCGTAACAGATATTTCATCAGTTGATAATGCGCTCATCAATCAAACATTATTTGTCACCGTAAAAAAATTTTACTTTTGTTTTATTGATAATGGTATATCTGATTAACTTTTGGATATTTTATGTGTCATTATGTGCAGTTAAAAATTTACAATGGACTTTACCGCAACGCAAATAGCCTCTTTAATAAATGGCAGTATTGAAGGAAACGCTGATGTTACTGTTTCATCTTTTGGGAAACTTGAAGATGCACAGCGAGGGCAGCTCGCATTTTTGGCTAATCCGAAGTACGAAGAATATTTGTATACAACTAACGCCTCAGTTATTATAATTAATGAGGTGCAGCAATTGCAAAAACATGTAGAAGCTACGCTTATACGCGTGCAGGATGCTTATTCAGCTTTTGCAGTTATTCTTAGTGCCTACGAAAAAATGGCCACTGCTAATTTATCCGGCATTCAGCAGCCTGTTTTTATTTCGGATACGGCTTCCTTAGGGCAAAATACTTTTATTGGCGCATTTACTTATATAGGAAAAAATGTAAAGTTGGGAAACAATGTAAAGCTATATCCGCAGGTATATATTGGCGATAATGTTACCATTAATGAAGGCAGTATTTTATTTCCGGGAGTAAAAATTCATCATGATTGTATAGTGGGTAAAAACGTTACGATACATGCAGGCGCAGTGGTAGGGGGAGATGGATTTGGATTTGCTCCGCAACAGGATGGCAGCTTTAAAAAGATTCCTCAAATAGGAAATGTGGTTATAGAAGATAATGTTGAAATTGGCTCCAACGCTACTATTGACCGGGCTACTATTGGTTCTACACTGGTAAAATCTGGCGCTAAGCTGGATAACCTTATTCAGGTGGCGCACAATGTGGAAGTAGGCAATAATACGGTAATAGCTGCGCAGGCTGGTATAAGCGGCAGCACCAAAATTGGCAATAATGTGATGATAGGTGGCCAGGCGGGCATTGTAGGACATTTAAATATAGCTGATGGCAGTAAAATAAATGCACAGAGCGGAGTAAGCAAATCTATTAAAGTTCCCAACACTGCTGTTACCGGCTCGCCGGCATTTGATTATTCACTTGCTCTCAGAAGCCAGATCCTCAGCCGTAATTTACCAGAGCTGGAAAAAAGAATCAAAGAACTTGAACAGCTCGTTGAGCGCCTTACGAACGAAAAAGTTGTTGGCTGAGAAATTTATATAATCATTCTCATTTTTCACTTTGGCATCGCTTCCTTTAAAACCAATAGTTTTCATACTTTCGTAATCTATGCCAGAGAATTCCAAAGAGGATCATTTTCAACATACCATTAAAGAAGAAGTAATTATTTCAGGTGCAGGCATCCATACGGGAGCTTCGGTTCTTATGCGGATAAAGCCTTCAGAACCTAATACAGGTATTAATTTCAAAAGGGTTGATCTTCCCGGGAAGCCGGTTGTAAAAGCTGATGTGGATAATGTAATAGAAACCAACCGCAGCACCACTATTGAAGCCAACGGTGCTAAGGTGGGAACTATAGAACATCTTATGGCGGCGCTTACAGGAATGCTTATTGATAATGTGCTTATAGAAATTGACGGAGAAGAAGTGCCCATACTCGATGGAAGTTCACAAATGTTTATTGAGCATTTTTCAAAAGCAGGAGTACAAAAACAAGATGCCCGAAAGATCTATTATACCATTCAGCATAATATAACTTATACTGATGATGAGAAAAAAGTAGAAATGGTAGCCTTGCCGTATGATGGCTATCGCATTAATACTTTAATTGATTTTAATTCTCCCGTTTTGGGAACGCAACATGCGGACCTGCGGAACATTGCTGATTTTAAAAGCCAGATAGCTCCAAGCCGCACCTTTTGTTTTTTTCATGAGCTGGAATTGTTGCTGGCAAACGATCTTATAAAAGGCGGTGATATTAATAATGCCATTGTGGTGGTAGATAAACCGGTAACAAAAGAACAGGTAGAGCGCATATCAAAAATATTTCATAAAGAAGATGTGCAGGTAAATGAAGCCGGCATTCTTAATAATCTTACCCTGCGTTTTCCTAATGAGCCTGCAAGGCATAAGCTGCTGGATGTAGTGGGCGATCTTGCACTTATTGGCTATCCTTTAAAAGCACATATTATTGCTAACAGGCCTGGTCACTCTGCCAATATTAAGTTTGCCAAAAAAATAAAAGAGCATATAAAAAAATACAAGCACCGGCAGGATATTCCAAAGTATGACCCTAATCTTCCACCGCTGCTTGATATTACAGAAATTGAAAAAACATTACCTCACCGTTATCCTTTTTTATTAGTTGATAAAATAATTGAGCTTACAGATACGCATGTGGTTGCCATAAAAAATGTTACATATAACGAGCCTTTCTTTCAGGGCCATTTCCCCGGAAACTCAGTAATGCCGGGTGTTTTACTTGCAGAAGCGTTGGCCCAGGCTGGCGGCTTCATAGCTATACCAAGAAACACAGAAGATAAATATGATACTTATTTTTTAAAAATAGATAATTGCAAATTCAAGCAAAAGGTAGTACCGGGCGATACACTTATTTTAAAAATGGAACTGATGCACCCGATACGCCGGGGCATTTGCGAAATGAGGGGAACTGTGTATGTTGGTGATAAAGTGGTAACAGAAGCCATATTAATTGCACAAATAGTAAAAAGACCAAAAGCCTGATTTATGATTAGTCCTCTTGCACATATTCACCCGGCAGCGCAAATTGGCAATAGTGTGAAGATAGATCCTTTTGCTGTGGTGGAAGAAGGTGTGGTAATTGGGGAAGGCACACACATAAGGTCTCATGCAGTTGTGATGAAAAATACTATCATTGGTAAAGCATGCAATATTTTTCCAGGCGCCGTTTTGGGTGCGGTGCCGCAGGATCTAAAATTCAATGGCGAAGAAACTTTTGTTGAAATAGGCGATAATACTACCATAAGAGAATGTGTTACCGTAAACCGCGGTACAGTTGATAAATGGAAAACAGTTGTAGGAAGCCATTGCCTGCTGATGGCATATTGCCACATTGCGCACGATTGTATTTTGGGTGATCATGTTATCATAGCTAATTCTGTACAGCTTGCAGGCCACGTGGAAATTGGTGATTATGCAATAATCGGTGGTATGGCAGCAGCCATACAATTCTCAAAAATTGGTGCTCATTGCTACATTGCCGGCCGCTCAGAAATAATAAAAGATGTACCTCCTTTTATAAAGGCCGGCCGTTCTCCATTAAGTTATGTCGGCGTAAATTCAGTAGGCTTGCAAAGACGGGGTTTTTCATCAGAAAAAATAAACAGCATACAGGAAATATACCGAAACATCTACATGAAAGGCCTTAACATTACCCAGGCAACAGATTTTTTAGAAAAAGAATTACCATCCTCAGAAGAAAAAAAAGATATTATACAATTTATTAAAGAAAGTAAAAGAGGCATATTAAAAGTTTCTGCCAAAGAGATCACTGATGAAAATTAAGCTCACCAACCTGGGCAAACGTTACAACCGGCAATGGATCTTTAGAAATATAAATTTGGAATTTAATGCTAATAAACATTATGCCATTACAGGGCCAAATGGATCAGGAAAGTCAACACTGCTGCAGGTTATAGGCGGAGCCGTTACTCACAACGAAGGAAGTATTGCTTACTCGGAAGAAAATATATTACTTCCTTCTGAAAACATTTTTACTAAAATCTCTATCACTGCTCCTTACCTTGATGTTGTTGAAGAAATGACCTTATATGAATTTTTTTCTTTTCATAAAAAAATGAAGGGATGGATCAATGATGTACCTACAGATAAAATCATAGAAATAATTCATCTTGAAAAATTTTCGTCTATGCCTATCCTTTACTTCAGCACGGGCATGAAACAAAGAGTAAAGCTCGCGCAGGCTATTTTTAGCAATGTGTCATTAATATTATTGGATGAGCCCGCTACTAATCTTGATGAGGAAGGAATATCGCTTTATAACTTTTTAATAAAAAATTATTGCCACAACCGCATAGTTATTGTGAGCAGCAACGATAAAAATGAATATTCTTTTTGTGAAGAAAAAATTGATATGATGAATTATAAATAATTCACCTGCTGCTTGCAATTAATAAGTTCAAATCAGTGAATTTTAAATCAAACCGCTCGCTCAAATGAAAATTAGTGAGCGCTCCTTTAAATAAATAAATACCACTTCTTATATTTATTTTATACCATACAAGGTTCTCAAAGCCGCCATCATCGGCCATTTCAAGCATCAGAGGCATCAATACATTGCTTATGGCCTGCGATGCCGTTCGTGCAAAGCCACTCGGAATATTAGGAACGCAATAATGTATCACATCATACTTTCTAAACACAGGATCTTTGTGCGAAGTAAGTTGCGAAGTTTCAAAACAACCGCCATGATCTATGCAGACATCTACAATTACGCTGCCAGGCCGCATCCTGCTTACCATTTCTTCCGTTACCACCAACGGCGTGCGCCCACCCGAAGAAGATAAGGCACCCACGGCCACATCGCATGTTTTTAGTTGCTTTGATAAAATGCCCGGTTCTATAACCGAAGTATAAATGCGAAAACCAATATTGTTCTGCAATCTTTTCAGGCGATAAATGCTGTTGTCAAAGACCTTTACACTGGCACCCATTGCAAGTGCAGTACGGGCTGCCTGCTCACCTACAATGCCTGCGCCTATTATAATAACTTTTGTTGGCGGTATGCCGGATATACCCCCTGCCAGCACACCTTTACCATTATTAGCATTGCTTAAATATTGCCCTGCAATAAGCATTACAGCGCTGCCCGCTATTTCGCTCATGCTGCGTACGATAGGATTGTGCCCACTATCATCTTTCAGGTTTTCAAAGCTTAAGGCAGTAATTCTTTTATCCATCATTTTTTGCAAAATGTCCTGTTTCATTGCCGGTAAATGAATAGGAGAAATGATGAACTGATGTTGTTTTAAAAGATCAATTTCATCTTCACTTACAGGTGCGCTTTTCACGAGAATGTTGCAATCAAAAACTTCTTTTTTACTGTCGGTAATTTTTGCACCGGCATTGCTGTAGTCGGCATCAGAATAGCTGGCGCCCTCTCCAGCCTTGCTTTCCATCAATACACGATGGCCATTGGCGGTTAGCACACTTACGCCTTCGGGTGTAAGCGCTATGCGGTTTTCCTGAAAAGAAGTTTCCTTGGGAATACCAATTAAAAGCTCTATACCTCTTGGTTTTACATCCAGCGTTTCTTCGAGTGTTTCATAAGTAAAGGATGGGGAAACGAATGGTTTTGATTTTGCCATTGCTATATTTTAAAAGGAATATAAATATAATTTTTATTAATGAAGCTGCGCAATCAATTTTCTTTTATTGAAAGGTAAAGATTGTATATTAACTTTTATATATCTGTCAGGAAGCAATGTGGCAGCCACTTCCGGCCATTCTATAAAGCATAACTCCCCGCTCATGATGCAATCTTCCACACCGGCATCTATCGCTTCTCGTGCACTTTTTATACGATACAGATCCATGTGATAAATAATTTTGTTTTCATTAAAATGATATTCATGAATAAGCGAATAAGTAGGACTGGTAACAGTTTCAGCTATTTCATATTGCTTGCAAAGCGCATGAATAAAAGTTGTTTTTCCTGCGCCCAACTCACCACTTAAAATAATTATTTTATAATCTTTTATAAAGGCAATAAATTGTTTGGCTGCATCATCAATGTCTTGTAGGTCATACACAATTTCCATTCTTATTTTTGGCAAAAATAACGTCAATGCTTTCGCTTATCAATCAATTTTAAAAAGCAAAGCATTATTTTTAAGATTATGGATAACGCTGCTGCGGTATTACAAAAATATTGGGGCTACACTTCCTTCCGGCCCTTGCAGGAAGAAATTATTCATTCCGTTTTGGAAGGAAATGATACACTTGCGCTGATGCCTACAGGCGGTGGAAAATCAATTTGCTTTCAGGTGCCTGCCATGATGAAAGATGGGCTGTGCCTCGTTATCAGCCCGTTAATAGCCTTAATGAAAGACCAGGTTTTTAATCTTAAAAAAAGGGGAATACCCGCGCTGGCATTGTATTCAGGTATGCACTATGCTGATATAAAAAAAACAATTGCCAATGCAGCTTATGGCAATTTTAAATTTTTATACGTATCGCCCGAAAGGTTGGAAACAAAATTATTTTTAGACTATTTACCTGTGTTAAAAATTAACCTTATTGCTGTAGACGAAGCTCATTGCATTTCTCAATGGGGTTACGATTTCAGGCCACCTTATTTGCGCATTGCAACCGTAAGAGAGGTCATAAAAGATATTCCTGTTTTGGCCATGACTGCCTCTGCGACGCTGGAAGTTCAGGATGACATTTGTGAAAAATTACAATTTAAAAATAATCAGATCCGTTTTCAGCAATCATTTGAAAGAAGCAATTTGTCTTACAGCGTGTTTAACCTTTCATCAAAACAAAATAAGCTTCTTGAAATTTTACATAAGGTGAAAGGAAGCGGTATAGTTTATTGCAAAAGCCGCAGGCGCACAAAAGAAATAGAGGAACTGCTGAATGAAAATGGAATCGCTGCAAGGCATTACCACGCAGGGCTTTCGGGCGATGAAAGAAACGCAAGGCAAGATGAATGGATACAAAACAAAGCAAGAATTATTGCCTGCACCAATGCGTTCGGAATGGGCATAGATAAGCCCGATGTAAGAGTAGTGGTTCATTATGATGTGCCCGAAGCGCTCGAAAATTATTACCAGGAAGCCGGCCGCGCAGGCAGAGATGAAAAGAAAGCGTATGCCGTATTGCTTTGCAACGAAGAAGAAATTGCAGCCCTTAGAAAAGTGAGTGATATAAAATTTCCAGACATAAAAACTATAAAAAATATATATGCTTCACTGGTAAATTATTTTCAATTGGCCGCAGGCGCAGGCGAAGATTTGTATTTCGATTTTGATATAAATGATTTTGTAAAAAAGTTTAAGCAGGATGTTTTTATAGTGAATAATGTGCTTAAAATTTTGGAGCAGGAAGAGTTGCTGACCTATAATGAGCAATTTTTTTCGCCATCAACGGTTGTATTTACAATAGATAAAAATGATCTGGAAATATTTGAAAAAAATTATCCGGAATACGATGCAATAATGAAAGGGCTTTTGAGGCTTTACGAAGGTATTTTTACTTATACATCTTCCATTAATGAGCAGAAGCTCGCCAAATTTATTTCTGCTAAAAAAGAAAAAGTGATTGCAGAGCTTACCGAAATTCATGCATTGGGAATTATAAATTATACACCTCAGAAGGAAAAGCCGCAATTACATTTTTTGCAAAACAGGGTGGCTGTTTCAGACCTTGTCATTAACCAAAAAAATTTTTATAAAAGAAAATATGCTTTTGAAAAAAGGCTTAATGCAATGCTTAGCTATACAAAAGAGGAACATGCCTGCAGAAGCAAGATGATAGGCGCTTACTTTAATGATACTGGCTTAAAAAGATGTGGCGTTTGTGATAACTGCCTCAATGAAAAAAGCCTTGAAATATCTAAAGATGAATTTGAAAAAATAACCAGTGAAATTAAAATTGTAATTGCCGGTAAAACCGTTCAACCTTCTTATCTTTTGGATAACCTTAAGACCTTTCAAAAGAAAAAGGTGATGAAAATTCTGCACTTTCTGCAAGATGAAAACCTGTTATCAGTAACCAATGATGGTTTAATAAAGGCACTATAAAGAGCAAAAAAAAGGGACCAAGATAGAAATCTAGTCCCGCTTTAAAATCCAATATCCTATGAAAAACCGTGGCGAAGATAATGTGGAAATTACTATTTAGCAATATTTTTTACCGCATTTATTTTAAAATGCGTGTTTCTACGATGCAGCTAGGCAAATGATAATTTTAATTTAATAAGAACAAGTTTAAAATGCCTCATTTTTATATAGCCTTTCCTGCAGTAGCTATTACAGCTTCAATGCCCTTTCAATCATCGGATTTAAACAAAATTTAGAAAGATGTAAATGTTTTAACTTTTCAACCAATGTATTTACTGTAATTAGCAGTCATATTATATTAAACCATTTTAATAAAAACTAAATACCTTTAATTAAGAATAAATACTATGTTATATGGAAAGTAAAAAACCTAAAATTTTGATTTGTGAAGATGATCCAAACCTTGGGATGGTCTTAAAAAATTACCTTGAGCTTAATGACTACGATGTGGTGCTGGAAAGAGATGGAAGGCTTGGCCTTGCTGCGTTTCAGCGTGAAAAATTTGATATATGCCTGCTCGATGTGATGATGCCAAATATGGATGGCTTCACGGTTGCAGAAGAAATAAGAAATGTAGATCCTGATATGCCTTTATTTTTTCTTTCTGCAAAAACAATGAAAGATGATATAATAAAAGGCTATAAGCTGGGTGCGGATGATTACATAACCAAACCCTTTGACAGTGATGTTTTGCTGCATAAAATAAAAGCGATACTTAAGCGCAATGAAGAGCTGCACCGCGAAGAAGTAAATGCGGAATTTGATTTAGGTAAATATCATTTTAACCCAAGGCTTCGGCAGCTTGGTATTGGCAAAGATGTTCAGACGTTATCGCCAAAAGAAAATGAATTGCTTAAAATGCTTTGTGAATATAAAAATGATTTGCTGCCAAGAGAAACCGCATTGAAAAAAATATGGGGAAGCGATACTTACTTTAATGGCAGAAGCATGGATGTGTACATTGCAAAGCTGCGCAAATATTTAAAGAATGATAGCAATATTGAAATTGTAAATATTCATGGAAACGGCTTCAGGCTTGTAGTTCAGGAGTAATTTTACTTTATAATTTTTTATGTAAAAGCAAGACCGCAGCCACTATGGCTGCGGTCTCTGTTCTTAATCTTGTTTCTCCGAGGCTAACCGGTATAAAGTTATTTGCAATAGCAGCATCAATCTCTTCCTGAGTAAAATCTCCTTCAGGTCCAATCAATATTATTGAATTTTCCTTTTTAAAAATATCATCGCTTAACTGCATTTTATCACCATTGATGCAATGAGCAATATATTTATTTGCATAAGAAGGTAGTTGTAAAACATCTTTTAGGATGAGCGGCTCATAAATTTCTGGGAGCCATGATTGCTGAGATTGCAGCATGGCGCTTATTAAAATATTTTTCATACGATGGTGGCGCACATGCAGTTTTTCGGTACGGCTGCTTATAAAAGGTATAATAACAGACACACCCGTTTCTGCCGCCTTTTCAAGAAACCATTCGAAACGGTTTATATTTTTTATGAGTGAAATAGCAATGGCAACTTGTGAAGAAGGCGGATAAACATAAACACTATCATTTATCCTTACAACTGTTCTTTTTTTATCGGCAATAATAATAGATGCGGTTTTCGTATATCCTTTTCCGTTCGTAAGACGAATGGTATCATCTTCTTTCATTCTTAAAACCTGGGCTATGTGCCTGGAGGTTTCCTCACCAAGTATGCACTCATTTTCACCAGATAAATTCTCTTCAAAAAAGTAAGGTGATTGCATAACCTGTAACAATTTTTAGAAAGGGGTCTCATCATCAAACTCCCCATCGTTCATCTTGCTGCCCTTTTGTATATATAATTTTGCCCCATCATCTTCAATATCTTTTACCGGCTTCCAGTTGCCACCTTTTGGCAGGCTGTTGCTCAAGTTATCCCCATCATCCTCTACAAATTTTTGAATGTGCAATAAGGCTTTCAGTTTTATGGTATCAAGCTGACCATTGCGGTGCTTGGCAATGCGCACATGAGTTTCGCCTTTATTGCTTTCGCCCAGCTCGTTTGCAGTAATATCGTAATATTCTGGGCGGTATAAAAACATAACCATGTCGGCGTCCTGCTCAATAGCGCCGGACTCCCGCAGATCGCTTAACTGGGGCATTTTGTTTCCTTCTTTCCTTTTTTCCACTTCGCGGCTTAACTGGCTTAGAGCAATTATTGGTATTTGTAATTCCTTGGCAAGTCCTTTTAAATCTCTTGAAATCCGGCTTATCTCCTGTTCCCTGTTGCTGTTACGGTTTTCACCTGCACCGCTCATAAGCTGTAAATAATCTATAATAATGAGCCCAACATTATGCTTGTTTTTTAAGCGGCGGCATTTGGCTCTTAATTCAAAAATATTCAGCGCAGCAGTATCGTCAATATGTATGGGAGCGGAAGCAAGGCGCTCAATTCCTTTTTTATATAATTGTTTCATCTCATGCTCTTCCAGTCTGCCTCTCGCAATTTTTTCAAGCCAGATCTCACTTTCAGCGCTTAAAATTCTTTGTACCAGTTGTCCTGCACTCATTTCCAGCGAAAAAAATCCAACCACCGTTGGCTTGGTAGGGTGTAATGCAGCGTTGCGCGCAAGATTAAGCGCAAAAGCAGTTTTACCAACCGAAGGCCGTGCAGCAAGCACGATAAGATCAGATGGCTGCCACCCGTAAGTTATTCTGTCTAAAATTGAAAAGCCGGTGGGCACGCCGGTTATTTCATCCTGCCTTGTTCTGAGGTCTTCTATGCGCTGAATGGTCTTTACCAAAACGGTATCAATACTTGCATAATCTTTACGCAAATGATTATTGGTAATTTCAAATAGTTTGGTTTCTGCTTCATCAAGTAAATCAAAAACATCCGTGCTGTCTTCATAAGCGTCGCCAATAATTTCCCCACTGATTCTTATGAGTTCTCTTTGAATAAATTTTTGTAAAACAATCCTGGCATGAGCTTCAATATTGGCTGAAGAAACAACTGCATTAGTAAGCTTGATAACATAAAAAGCCCCGCCAGCCAAATCAATCTCGTTTCTAAATTTAAGCTCCTCTACAACCGTTAATAAATCTATGGGAGAATTTTTTTGCTGCAAGCCCTGCATGGCCCTGAAAATTCTTTGATTAGCTTCTACATAAAAACATTCCGGTTTTAAAATTTCTATGATAACATCAAAAGCATTTTTTTCGATCATAATGGCGCCAAGCACTGCCTCTTCAAGGTCTTTTGCCTGCGGCGGCACCTTGCCAAACATAAGATTTCCAAATTCCGGTGAGCCACCTTTTCTCCTGAGTTTCCTTTCTTTATCAATATTGGTAAGATCCATAAATTATGCAAAAATTCATTTTGGTTTTAAAAAAGTCAATTACGTTTCCCAAAAAAGTATTGGAGGGCGGCTAAGGTAAATTAGTATCTTCCATTTAAAGAAATTGTTAAGCATTTATATTTATACTTTAGTTATTAAGGCTCTGCTAACATAAATTTTTTGCTTATAAACATAATAAACAGGGTTATTCACAAAATCTACTTTTTTTTACATTTTTATAAAAAGAAATGAACAAAAAATAGTGTACAAAAGTTAGCCTTTTTTTTAAAGGAAGTTAGCAAAAAAAGCCTTAATACTTTGCTATAATTTTTTAATAAAAGAATAGATTTATATGGTTTAACAGGGGAGAAAAATATACAGCTTTGCTGTGGTGCAGAAATAAAATGTATTTTGTAAAATCATAATGTCGTTCAGATATAACATAGATTACATAAACGATAGGTAATTATAATCACAAGAAATAAATATGAATAGTTATAAAAATGCTTTTGAAAAAGCTGCTGCAATGCTAAATAATGTGGGTTTTACAATTGTGCAGCAAGATATAAACCGCCCCTGGGGTGGGTTTTATGTAATTGATGAAACGCAGGCCTCTGAATTTGCAAGACACTTTTTTCCTGATGAGGATTTTGAGTCATTAAAGATTTCGGAAAAATTAAGTCCGAAAATATTAATGGTTTCACCCGGTAAAAGGTTAAGCTGGCAATACCATCACAGGCGCGCAGAAATATGGATGTGTATTGAGGGCAAAGTTGCCGTGGCTACCAGCCATACTGATAATGAAGAGCAAAAGCAAATATTATCCAAAGGAGATAAAATAAAGCTTGCACAAGGCGAGCGGCACCGGTTAATTGGCCTTGATGATTGGGGAATAGTTGCAGAAATATGGCAACACACAAATGCTGCGCATCCATCGGATGAAGATGATATAGTGCGACTGCAGGATGATTTTGGAAGATGAACTAAACCTTTTTACTAATCATATTTTCTGCCCTTGGTGTACCAAAGGTCTTTATAAGAAAGGCCAATAGTGAAGCCGGCGTACTGTTGTTTTATCAGCGACTGAGATCCTTTTACGCCATATTCAAAAGAAAAATTGTAGCTTAAGGTGCTTCTTTTGCTGTTAAAGCCAGCGCCTATGGTGAAGCCTTTATCAATTACCTGCTGGTTATAAATTTTTAAATAAGAGGTGTTATAAAATATACCTGCCTGTAAATTATATACTTCGTAAGTGCTGCGTAAATATTCCTTAAGCTTTGAATATTCCACCCCGGCAGAATAGCGGCTACTATTAACCAGTTGATAGTTTGCACCACTTACATTTAGCGCCGCCCAGTTTTGAAAACGATAATCTGCCACAAACGTTAGCTGTTTATTTTTTGTGACAGAAATGCCTACTCCTGTTGAATTGGGCAAAGTAAAATAAGTGTTTTGGGTAACACGGTTCGAAAGTGTATCGCCCTTTGCATCTTTCACAAGCGCACTGTATTGCGCCTGCAGGTCAGTTTTATTAGAGTAGGTGGCGCCCACATTTACTTCCCATTTCTTTGATAAAGGAATATGGTATTGTAATCCATATTCAACATATAAATTTCTTATATAAATCTGTTTGGTAGTAAATATTTCTGTGTTTATATCTGAAGAGATCAAAGTATCGTTTTGCGTTAAAGAGCCCACAAGGTAAGATGTGTTCACCCCTATAGATAAGTTTTTAGTAATCTTAAAGCCATTGGCAAAATAAAACCTGTTTACTCCGCCGCTGCCATCGTACTCCACAGGCAGGCTGCTGTTGCTTCCCAGCAGATCTTTAGTTCCCGAGAAAGAGTAATTGCTTGTACTGAAAGGAAGCAGCCCAAGAGATGAACCCCACCATTTGGTGATCCGCATTCCTATAGATAGCCTTTCCACGCTAAAATCTTTATTGCTCAAAGAGGAGGTTAAACTATTGCCGGAGTAAGTAACAAATCTGCCCCGTGCGGATGCTTCTACTAAAAATAACTGGTCTTGCAAAACACTTAAAGATGCGGGATTGTTAGTTAAAATGCTTCTTTCATTTCGGTAAGCAATACCAGTGTTTGCCATGCCCGACGTACGGTTAAAATAAGAAGTTTCTATATCGCCAATGCCAATGATAGAATAAGGCGAGCTTGTGTTTTGAGCGCTTAGCTTATTTACAAAAAATATTAAAATTATAATGCTCAGCAGGCTTTTTGTTAGGAAAAGATATTTATGGTGTAATAGATACATAATATAATTTTAATTGTACTGCAGCATTATTTATCGGGTCGCCAATTATAAGCCTGTTGAAAGTAGTTATGGATGCGGGTGACGGAGGAGCGAGCAATAATCCATTTTGATTACTATAACCTATTGTAATTTGTTGTTGCAGGTACGCGGTTACATCATAAGTATAGGCAGTGTTTTGGCCATATAACGGATCAATAACCAAATTGCCATTTTGATACCCGGAAGCAGCAGGAAAAAGTAGCGGTGCACCCAGGCCGTTAAGCTGGTCTGTGGTATAGGCTAAAAGAGAAGGCGGTAAAAAATAAGGATAAAGGTAACTGCCTTGAAGCGGTTTTATAATAAGCTGAGCTTGTATGATTCTTGCAAAATCGGGGCGCAGCAATAAGTCTCTTATGGAGGGAAATGTTATTTTAGGAAGAAAGCCGGTGAGATATTGCATATATGCCTTGTTATTTAAGGCTGATGCTGCAATTTGATTAATGCCATTGTGAAATGCTGATAAGGCTGTGCCTGACCTGTTGGATATTACCTGGTTAAATTGTGTATTATCTCTATTATAAAAAGCAAAATCCAAGGTTTTATTTTGAGAAAAAAGCCCTGGTTCATGATAATATATTCTTACTACTGCACTGTCTTTAAAACCGTAAATGGCATGCATGTTTATTGTATCCGACGAAAGCTGCAATCCTTTGAAATATGGAATGAAATTATTTGCAGATTGCATTACATAATCGTCAGATTGAAACAAACTAAAAAGCTGCTGACCTGCATTATCTGATAGCCTTATGTTCAAGCTATCGGTATTATTGGGAGCAATCACTTTTGTTATACTTCCTAAAGGAATCGTATTTATCGGAAAATCGGTTGTATTAAAAAATTGTGTTTGGTTTAAAGGAAAATTGATCTGGTTTATTAACTGATTTACATAAAAGGTGCTGGCAAAGCTTGTATCGCCATAATAAGTTTTATTGGGTATTGCAATAAAAACAATTGAATCATAAGTGGCGTTATTGGCTACAGTTGTAATTGCAGGAGGAATGATCTCAAAAAAAGATTTTGCCGTAACTCTTCCAAATGCCGGATCAGCATAGCTGCCAGCCAAAAGCGCACCAGAGCCTGATGTAGGAACAGAGTCGGTGTAAACAGTAGATAGCTGCGCAGTAAGTGTATCAACAAGAACAATATTAGAGTAAGAATCGTCTACAAGATCTTGCCCGAATTGTATTTTGGCTTTATAGCAGCTTGTAAAAAAAACAGGTAACGCTATTAAACCATAAAGCAATAATCTTAAATAAGCAGAAGCTGTTTTTTTCATTTCAAAAATTAATGGCGCAATATTATATAAGCATCTGTTAGGATTTTGTTAGTATGGCTAAACAAGTATTTGTTATCTGCAAATGGTTATATTTTATCTATTAAAAAATTTTCATACAAAATTTTATAATTTTTTAAAAAAATGATGATTAATGTTAACAGAACTAATTAAGCTGTTCGGCGATAAAAATAACCTGCAAAGCCATTTTAACGATTTATGAGAATTAGCGAATACTACATTCGCAGCAAAATAATTTTTATAAAAATGAAAGTAGTAAATACCGTACTAATTGCTTTAGCTATTACCGTTGCTTTTATATCCTGCAAAAAAGGTTCTTCCACTGCTACCACAGCGGGTAACTGGGTTAAGTCAAATGAATTTGGTGGCAATGTTCGCAGTGAAGCCATTTCGTTTGTAATTGGCGATACTGCATATATAGGCCTTGGCTATGATGGTAATAACCGCCTTACCGATTTATGGGGTTACGATTCTGCATCCCAAACATGGAGTCCGAAAGCTAACTTTCCTGGCGTGGGCCGCAACTCTGCTATTGCTTTTACTGTAGGTGGCAAAGCCTATGTAGGTACAGGGTACGATGGCAATAATATGCTTAAAGATATGTATGAGTATGACCCTGCAACCAACACATGGACGCAAAAGGCTGATTTCGGTGGTACCGCAAGATACGATGCGGTAGCTTTTGGAATAAATGATAAAGGATATGTGGCTACTGGCTTTGACGGAACTTTTCTAAAAGATTTCTGGCAATACGATCCTTCAGCAGATACATGGTCTGTGGCTTCTGCCGGCTTTCCTGGAAGTAAACGTATGCAGGCGGTTTCTTTTGTGAATAACAATAAAGCATACCTTGTTACGGGCACTAATAATGGAACGGCCGTAAATGATTTCTGGTCTTTTGACCCCACTGCAAATAAATGGACGCAATTGAGAGATATCACCAACGTAAGCACTGATCCCTATGACGATGCCTATACTGATATAATTCGCTCCAACGCAGTGGCGTTTGTAGCAGGCGGTTATGCTTATTTAACTACCGGCATATCAGCCGCAGGCAGCTATCTCAGCACAACCTGGGAATATAATTTTACACAAGATACCTGGGCATCCAAAACCCCTTATGAGCGCCCCTCAAGGCAAGGTGCGGTGGCTTTTACATTGCTTAACTCCGGTTATGTTGCCACAGGCAGAAGCAGCACTTTTAACCTTGATGATATGGATTTGTTTCAACCATTTGCCGCATATAATGCTAATGATTAAGAGTTAATGTTTTGCGGTTTTTATAAGCATTGCAATGGCAAAGATTTTTGAGCGCAGTTTCATTCGACTAATTATTTTCTTAATTTTATTTGATAAGGCAACAGATTATGCTAATAGAAAGAACATCAAATGAAGTTATTATACGTCTTCCTGCTTCGGTTGACACAACAGGATTACAAAGGCTTGTTGATTACCTAACATATAAAGAAGCCACGGTAAATTCAAAAGCAACACAAGCGCAAGTTGACCAACTTGCAAATGATGTTAAAAAAGGATGGTGGAAGAAAAACCGTAAACGGTTTATAGTACACCGGACTTAATTAAACTAAGAATTAAGTTACTTGTAAAATAAAATATCTGCCAGAGTATTGCTACAAGCCAGCAGACATCTTTAAACTTTATGAATGCGCATCTACAAGCGAAAAGAAATTTGATTTGTAAATATTTCCGATAGGTATAATATGTTTTGCAACAAAAATTTCATTTCTGGCTATGGTATCTATGTGATGCAGCGACACAATGTAAGACCTGTGCACCCTTATAAAAAATTTTGAAGGCAGCCTGGTTTCAAAAGAATTAAGACTTTTTAGCGTAACAAGTGGCTGGCTTTTTCCTTTTACATAAACCTGTATATAATCTTTCATGCCTTTGCAAAAAAGAATATCCTCAAATTTTATTTTAAAAATTTTATAATCAGATTTTATAAAAATAAAATCATGTTTATGTTTATCGCTTGCAGCGCTCATAATAGTTTCTTAGAAAAGATATAAGTTTTATTAAAAAGCAATTATATTAAAATAATAAATATCGCTTAACGCAATTTTTATAGATGAACATTAGGCTTGAAAGCCTTAAAGATAACAATCATCAGCTTACGCCTGCCAGTTCCAGGCTTTTCTTTTTAAGTTTTCTCACTTCCATATCTTCTATAATGGCATCAGGACTAAGTATCAGCGATACATCATTGATTTTCCACCAGTCATTTTCTGCAAGATGGTTGAAATGTAAAACTGCAATTAAATATTTTCTTTCTTCCTGAGCATGCCACTCTTCTATCCATTCCAATTTTTCGCGGGGTATATCTTTCCAGTCGTTAAAGCTTACATAAGCTCTTATATAAAAATCATTTGTGAGTTGATTAGGAGTATGATGATAAAGTTTTTTGTATTCATATTTATAATCGTATCTGAGCGCTGAAATATCGCTGAGCACTGCAGATGCAGTAGGGAAGCTGCCTGCGCCCTTTCCGTAAAAAAATTGCTTATCAGCAAATGAGCTTTCTATCACCACACCATTGTATTCATTTTTTACAAAAGATAAATGATCATCATGCTTTACAAATTGCGGAAGCACAAAAGCAGCCACCTTGCCGTTCAATAGTTTTTTTGCCTGTGCCACCAAACGTATTTCATAATTTTTTTCTCTGCCCACGTTTGCATCAATTTCATTAATGTTTTGTATGCCGGTAAAAACTATATCATTTACTGCAGAAACAATTCCGTATGCGTGACAAAGTAAAATAACCCATTTATGAACAGCATCCCAACCATCCACATCAAGCGTAGGGTTGGCTTCTGCAAAGCCAAGCTGCTGCGCATCGAGCAATGCTTTCTTAAAAGGTAATTTATCTTCAAACATCTTTGTAAGAATGTAATTGGTAGAGCCATTCACAATAGCTCTTAAAGAATGCAAAAGATCATTATCATAATATTCTTCCAGGTTTCTTATAACCGGGATAGATGCGCAGGCTGAGGATTCGCAGAGAAAAGGCATCCCTGTTTCCTGCTGAAGCTGTAATATTTCCGGCAGATGTTCGGCAATCATTTTTTTGCTGGCGCTCACTACTGCTTTGCCATTTTTTAATGCAGCAGAAACAATTTCGAATGCAGCCTCTGATTCGTTGATCACTTCTACAATTACATTAATTGCATCATCATTTAATATTTCATTTTTATCAGTTGTAAATAAATCTGCAGGCGCAATTCTTTTTTTGCCGGCATTTTTTATACAAACTTTTTTTATAACTGCATTTAAAGATGATGTTTGATCCAGCACTTTATATAAGCCTTCGCCTACCACGCCAAAGCCAAATAAACCTATGGTTAACCGCTGATGCGCTGTCATTGATTTGAAGTTTTATTAAACACTTTAATTTTTTGTTCTACCAGGAAATCGTTTATTAAAAATTGTATTTGCTCATATTCTAATAAAAAGCCATCATGTCCATACAATGATTCAATGAGTGTAAACTTAGCGCCGGAAATATTTTCTGCTATGTATTTTTGCTCGCTTACCGGGAACAGCAAATCTGTTGTAATACCTATCACCAGTGTATTTGCTTTAATAGAATACAAAGCGCTCTCTATGCTTTTTCGTGTGCGCCCTACATTATGAGAGTCCATGCCTTTGCTTAAAAAATAATAACTGAAAGCATTGAATCTACGGGCAAGTTTTTCTCCCTGATATCGCTGATAAGATTCACTTTTATAGTTTTCGATCTTTTCATTTTCATGCTCGCTTTGGCTTGCATGGTAAGTATCATAATGCCGGTAAGAGATCAATGCAATGCTTCTTGCTGCCTTCATGCCGTTCATGCCAGCCTCATGATCTTTTTGCTTCCATGTGGCATCGGCCTCTATGCTCATTCTTTGTGAAGCGTTGAAAGCCACGCCCCATGCTGAATGAGTTGCATTGGTTGCAATTGGAATTATGTTTTCAAAAAGATTAGGCTTTTCAATAGCCCATTCCAGCAATTGCTGGCCGCCCATAGAACCACCAATGCCAATATATATTTTTTTTATACCAAGATGTTCTTGTAAGGGTTGGTAAGTGCGTATCATATCCCGCGGGGTAAGAAAGGGAAAATCATGATAAAAAGGCTTACCGGTTTTTTCATTTATATCCTGTGGGCCGAAGCTTCCATAGCAGCTTCCCGGCATATTTACACAAACAATAAAATATTTTTTTGGGTCAAATAATTTACCTTCTCCAACAAGGCCTGGCCACCATTCAGCCGCATCACTGTTGGCAGTAAGCGCATGAAATATCCAAACAGCGTTATCCTTTGAAGCACTAAGCTTGCCATAGGTTGTATAAGCCAAATGATAACCATTCAGCACATATCCGGATTCAAGAGTGAAAGACTTATCGGACTTATAAATTTTGTACGACAAAATATAATAATTAAAAGGAGTGCAAATGTACAAAGCTGCCGGTTGTTATACCGGCAGCATGTGTTTAAAAATAATTATAAAATCCAAAATAATTATACAGCCAGTTCTTTAGAAAAAACCTTGTTGAATGCCTGTTCAAGATCGGCTTTTATGTCATCTATATGCTCAATGCCAACGCTGATGCGTATTTGATTAGGAGACACACCAGCAGCTTCCTGGGCACTAAGATCTAATTGCTCATGCGTAGTTGATGCAGGATGAATTATCAATGTTTTAGCATCACCAACATTTGCAAGATGACTTACAAGCTTTAATGAATCAACAAATTTGCTTGCGTTTTCTTTACCGCCTTTTATGCCAAAATTAAGAACACCGCCAAAGCCATTTTGCAAATATTCTTTCGCCAAAGTATTGTAGGCATTGCTTTTCAAGCCAGGGTATTGCACAAATTCAACTGAGGGATGGGCTTCGAGCCATTGTGCAAGCTTTAGCGCATTTTCTACATGGCGCTGCACACGAAGCGATAAAGTTTCTAATCCCTGTAATAATAAAAATGAATTAAAAGGGCTTTGTGACGGGCCAAAATCACGCAAGCCTTCTACTCTTGCGCGGATGGCAAAGGCAATGTTGGGTAAGCCTAACGGGTTGCCCTCACCAAACACATCCCAAAATTTTAATCCATGATAACCTTCTGAAGGTTCAGTGAATTGTGGAAACTTTCCATTGCCCCAATTATAATTTCCGGCATCTACTATTACGCCTCCAATTGACGTTCCATGCCCGCCAATCCATTTCGTTGCTGATTCCACTACCACATTAGCCCCATGCTCTATCGGGCGAAATAAATATCCGGCTGCGCCAAATGTATTATCAACTATCAATGGCAGATCGTACTCTTTGGCCAGGTCTGCAAACTTTTTAAAGTCAGGAATATTTAATCTTGGATTACCAATCGTTTCCAGGTAAATGGCTTTGGTATTTTTATCAATATGCTTTACAAAGCTTTCAACATCGTCACCATCAGCAAATCTTGCTTCTATGCCTAAGCGTTTAAATGCCACTTTAAACTGGTTAAAGGTGCCGCCATATAAATAAGTGGTAGTAACAAAGTTATCTCCTGATTGTAAAATATTATTGAGAGCCAGGAACTGTGCAGCCTGCCCCGAAGCCGTTGCTAATGCGGCTACACCGCCTTCCAGCGCAGCTATGCGTTGCTCAAACACATCTGTAGTCGGGTTCATGATTCTTGTGTAAATGTTTCCAAATTCCTTTAACCCAAACAGATTGGCCGCATGTTCAGAATTATTAAAAACATAAGAAGTAGTTTGGTACAGAGGCACTGCTCTTGCTTTGGTGCCGGCATCAGGCTGCTGGCCTGCATGAAGTTGCAGCGTTTCAAAATGTAAATTGCTCATAAAAGATTTTTTAATAAATAAAAATTATGTTTTCTTCAGAATGAGGCCGAAGCCTTTAAGGTATATATAGTGATGCCTTACGGCATACAGTGTCTGCATATCTTTTTTTTGCAGATGGCAAAGATGGGAAAAGTATGGCAGTTAAGAATTTTCATTTTTTAAATACTCCACAAATATAGTAGGGTTTTATTTATCTGAAATAATTTTTTAAAGTGTATTAGTATACTGTAATAAATCATACATAATCATCATCATCCTTTTTATATACTTTTGCAAGCCAAAAATTTTATCCGGCTTTGTAATTAGCATATTTTAAGGAACTAATAAATAATATTCATGTTCAAATTTTCAGAACACAATTTTAAAAACGAAAAAGCTTTGATCAGGGTAGACTTTAATGTACCGCTTGATAAAGATCATAATATTACCGATGATACACGTATGCGGGCTTCCCTGCCTACCATTAAAAAAGTTTTGAAAGATGGTGGCAGTGTAATTCTTATGTCTCACCTTGGCCGGCCAAAGGATGGGCCAGCGGATAAATATTCATTAAAGCATTTAATAAATCATTTACAGGAGCTATTGCCGGGCACAAAAATTTTATTTGCAAATGATTGTATAGGCGAAGATGCAGTTCAAAAAGCCAGCGCCTTGCAGCCCGGCGAAGTTTTGTTATTAGAAAACCTTCGTTTTTATAAAGAAGAAGAAAAAGGTGATGCGTCTTTTGCAGAAAAATTAAGTAAACTTGACGATGTGTATGTAAATGATGCGTTCGGCACAGCACATCGTGCACATGCTTCCACTGCTGTTATTGCAAAGTTTTTTAATGATGATAAAAAAATGTTTGGATTGCTGATGGAAGCAGAAGTAGCCAGCGCAGAAAAAATACTGCATAGCTCGCAAAGCCCATTTACAGCCATTCTTGGAGGTGCCAAGGTTTCAGACAAAATTGAGATCATAGAAAATCTTTTAAACAAAGCGAATAATATAATTATTGGCGGCGGCATGGCGTACACTTTTTTAAAAGCGCAAGGCAAAGAAATTGGAAGCAGCCTTTGCGAAGAAGATAAGCTTGATCTTGCAAATGAAATTTTATCAAAAGCAAAAGAAAAAAAAGTGGTTATTTATTTACCGGCCGATAGTGTAGTTGCGGATAAATTTTCTAATGATGCCGATACAAAAATTGTGAATAATAACGCTATAGAAAAAGGATGGATGGGTTTGGATATTGGCACTGAAGCAATAAAAGATTTTTCAAAAGTAATTTCAGAAAGTAAAACTATTTTGTGGAACGGACCTATGGGCGTTTTTGAAATGGAAAAATTTAAAGCCGGCACAAAAGCAGTTGGCGAAGCAGTTGCTGATGCCACGTCGAAAGGCGCTTACAGCCTGGTTGGCGGCGGTGATAGTGTGGCTGCTGTAAACGAATTTCACCTTGCAGATAAAGTAAGTTACGTATCTACTGGCGGGGGCGCCTTGCTGGAATATTTTGAAGGAAAAACATTGCCCGGCATTGCAGCTATTAAAAATGAATAGACATTTTAGCACATTTCTCTTCTTTGGTATTCCATTTGAGAAACAATACCTTTAAAAAATTTAAAATTTAAAAAATGAAATCATCCATTCTAATTCTCTTAATCATAATAGGATTTATTGTTCTCGTTGGAGGCTGTGCAGGCTGCGGTGCAGTAAATTTCAAAAATACTATAGTCAATCTTGATCAAAATGTACAAGCCAAGTGGGGAGCAGTACAAAGCGATTATCAACGTCGGGCTGATTTAATTCCGAACCTTGTAAATACTGTAAAAGGTGAAGCTAATTTTGAAAAATCAACTTTGGAAGGAGTAATTCAGGCGAGAGCAAGTGCTACCCAAATTAAAGTTGATGCAAGTAATTTAACTCCCGAAAAATTACAAGAGTTTCAAGCAGCACAAGGTCAATTGTCTAGCGCCTTAGGAAGATTGCTTGCCGTTTCTGAAAATTATCCGAATCTTCAAACTAATACTGCATTTCAAGGTTTGCAGGCTCAACTTGAAGGAACCGAAAACAGAATAAAGGTTTCAAGAAATGATTTTAATAATTCAGTTCAATCTTATAATACACAGATACAGACGTTTCCAAATAGCATCTATGCGGGCTGGTTTGGCTATAAGGTAAAAACTTATTTTCAGGCCGATGCAGGTTCTCAACATACGCCAACTGTTAATTTTGGATCAGACTCTTCAAAATAATGTTTAACTCATTTAAAAGAAAGCAACTTTTTTTTCCAGAACAGGAGCAAGAAAAAATTGTTCAATCCATCCGTGATGCTGAAAAGCAAACGAGTGGAGAAATAAGAGTTTTTGTAGAAAGTAAATGCCGTTTTATTAATGCACTGGACAGGGCAACAGAAATTTTTTCAACTTTAAAAATGGGAAACACTTTAGCCCGAAATGCTGTGCTGGTCTATGTTGCGTTAAAAGATAAACAGCTGGCTGTTTATGGCGATTCCGGTGTTCATGAAAAGTTAGGAGATATGTATTGGAACAATGTGGTAAATAAAATGATATCTCATTTTAACAAAGAAAATTACGCAGAAGGAATAAGCCAGTGCATTTCAGAAACAGGAGAAGCGCTGAAACAATATTTTCCTTATGATAAGGAAACAGATAAAAATGAATTGCCTGATGAGATCATTTTTGGAAAATAAATTAATGAAAAAATTACTTGTAGTATTCCTGCTGTTTTCCTGTCAATTAGTTGTTGCCCAGAAAATTTATGATAAGCCAAATCCGCCGAAAGCGGTAAATGATTTTGGTGCCATGCTGGCACCTTTTCAGCAACAGGCACTGGAGCAAAAACTTAATGCTTATAACGACAGCACATCATCCGCAATAGTTGTGATAACCGTTCCCAGCCTTGATGGCAATGATATTGCGGAAGTTTCTCTGAAGTATTTACGTGACTGGGGTATTGGTGTAAAAGGTAAAAATAATGGCATTGTAATACTTGTTTCAAAGGCTGATCATCAGGCAAGAATAGAAACGGGTTATGGCATGGAAGGCGTTGTTCCGGATGTAACTGCGAAGGAGATCATAGATGATAAAATGATCCCTTATTTTAAGGAAAATGATTATTACCGCGGCTTCGATAATGCCGTTGATGCTGTGATACAGGCGGCAGCCGGCGAATATAAAGCCGATACGTCGCAACCTAAAAGTGGCGGCCCTTCTATTGGAACTATAATATTTCTTGTTGTTATTTTTCTTATCATGCTATCCGTTTTCAGAGGTGGTGGTGGTGGCGGGTCTTATATGAGCAGCAGAGGCTCTGGTGGCCTTGGTGGCTTAGGCTGGTTCTTTCTGGGCAATATGCTCGGCGGCGGAGGAAGAGGTGGCAGTGGCTTTGGAGGCGGTGGTTTTGGTGGTGGTGGCGGCGGATTTGGAGGTTTCGGTGGCGGAAGCGGTGGTGGCGGCGGCGCCAGCGGGGGATGGTAAAAATTTCGTTTGCAGCATAACAGTTAGCTTATAAATGTTTATAATAATAAAGGCAGGAATTTTTCCTGCCTTTATTATTAATTTATTATTAATTCTAAAAAATTATTTCAAGAGTGCATCTATATAATTTGCTGCATCATTGTTACCTGCAGATTTCTGCGCAGCACTTATTTTACCAAAAAATTGTTTAAAGGCAGGATCAACAAATTTTCTAAATTGCTCTGGTATCTGGTTTCTAAAAGTCATAATTTCATCTACACCTTTTTTTACTTTAGCCGGATCTTTTAGCTTGGCTAAATAATTAGCAAACCCGCCGGTTTGTTGTACTTTGGCCTGAGATAAAGGAGAATTTTTATATTGATTATAAATAATATCAAAATCATCTTCTGTGGCATTGCTCATAATAATATTTCCAGCAACGCTTCCTAATTTTCCCTTTGCATCACTGCTGTATTTTTTTGCTAAAACGTAAGCCTGGTCTGGCTGAAGTTTGCTAAGCCCGTCAAGCGCAGCGCCCGAAACGGAATAAGAAGAATCGTTTACAAACTTTGTAAACAAAGGCAAATACTTTTTATCATTCACCATTGCAAGCGTGCTCAAAGCTTCAGCCTGCACTTTTTTATCGGGATCACTTGCAGACATTTTTTCAATAACGGCAAGAGTAGCAGGATTTTTATAACCCTCATTTTTTTCCAGCGATTGTAAAGTAAATAGTCGCAAGCCATGATAAGGATCATGCAAGCCATCAGCAAGATCACTCATTTTATTTTTTGCAAAATAAGCAAGAGCTTCCCGGCGGTCAAGGTATAAAGGTGCGTATTTATATTGTTGAATAAATTCATCCGCAGTTTTATTATCTTTTTTCTTTGATAATAAAACTTTATCCGCATCAACATTTACCAATGATGGCTTGTTGCTGCTCGGAAAGTAAAATGTATCACTCGCATTTTGCGCCCACACATGATACCTCGTTTTGTTGCTTCCCTGGCTGTAAACATCTACTGCAAGCGGAAATTTAAAAAGCTTGCCTGTCGTTTGTGATTGAGAAACAATCACTCTTTCATTGCCATTATTATAATCATAATCAATATTAATATCCGGCTGGCCACTGCTATAATACCATTCATTAAAAAACCAATTCAAATCCTGCCCGGTTACCTCTTCGAAGGCAAGCCTTAACTGCTGCGCTTCTGCGCTTTTAAATTTATTAGTGTTTAAATAAAGATTTAAAGATTTAAAAAATGCGCTGTCGCCAACATAGTTATGAAGCATGTGCAATATGGCGCCACCTTTAGGATAGCTAACCTGGTCAAAAACATCTTCTTTATCTTTATAATAAAAACGTACAAGATTTTTATTTTCGTCATCCGGGTTATTTAAGTAGGCCTGCCTGTCCTCTTCTATTTTGGCATCCCCGGCATCTTTCCCATGGCGGTAAGTGTCCCAAAGAGTTTCGCTATAGTCTGCAAAAGATTCATTGAGTGTAATGTTGCTCCAGCTTTCGGTAGTAACCAAATCACCAAACCATTGATGAAAAAGTTCATGTGCAATTACTTCTTCCCAGCTGTTTCCATCAACCAGTTGCCTTGCATTTTGATAAGCGCTTTCCTGGTGCAAAGTAGCAGTAGTATTTTCCATTGCGCCACTTACATAGTCTCTTCCAACTATCTGATCATACTTTGCCCATGCAAAAGGAACACCGGTTATTTTTTCATAAAATGCAATCATAGCAGGGGTTTCACCAAATATTTTTCTGGCAACAGGCGCATATTCTTTTTCAACATAATAATCTACAGGTAATTTATTATGATGATCTTTTATGATTACATAATCGCCTATGCCCATAAAAAATAAGTAAGGTGCATGAGGCAAATCCATTTTCCAATCGTCTGTTCTTGTGCCATCAGCATTTTTCTTTTGGCTTATTAATAAACCATTGCTAAGCGTTACATATTTAGACGGAACCGTCATAATAATTTCTTCGGTTGACTTTTGATTCGGCTTGTCTATTGTTGGCATCCAAACACTGTTGGATTCGGTTTCTCCTTGCGTCCAGATTTGCGTCGGCTTGTCTTTATCTTCTCCTTTAGGATTTATAAAATATAAGCCTTTCGCATCTGTTATAGCTGCGCTGCCATGCTCTTTCAGGTCATTTGGCTTAGAAATATAATTTACATAAATTGTATAATTCTCATTTTTCTTGTACAATTTATCAAGTGTAATTTTTAATTGCAAGCTGTCATTATAAGTATATTTCAAAGGAATTTTTTTATCGCCTTTCATCATAGCAATTTCTTTAATTTCCATTCCTTTTGCGTCAAGAGTTAAAGAATCTGTAGCATAAAATTGCGGATGAAGCGTTATCCATTCTTTGCCATACATCCATGCTTTATTATAATCAAAGCTTACATCCAGCTTTGTATGAACTATATCGTTGAAGCGGGTGGCGGTTGCTCTGTACTGGTGCTTCCATGCTGTATCCGCTGATTGTGGCTCATCGTCCTGCGCCTGAGAAATAGTTATAAAACCTAATAGCGTAAAAAGAAAGAAAATTTTTTTCATAAATGATTTTTAATGACGGCAAAAATAATTGGCCTTAAGTGAAAAGAAATCAAATTTTGTATAGAAGGCAAAATTTGTAGTTTTATTAAATAAATTTGTTCATGCGTATTTTCTTCTCCAGGTGCCTTTTCTCATTGATTTTTAATTTTTTTATTACCGGATTTATACAGGCACAACAAATCCATTTTATTTATTTGCAAACAGAAAGCGGAAAGCCGTTTTATGTAAAGCTTGACAATAAAGTAATAAGTTCCACTTCAAGCGGGTATGTTATTTTACCAAAGCTTGTTGACAGCAATTATAACCTTGTAGTTGGCTTTCCAAAAAATGAATTTCCGGAAGAAAATTTTTCGATAAAAATTAATAATAAAAATGAAGGATTTCTTTTAAAAAATTTTAATGAGCAGGGTTGGGGGCTTTTTAATATTGAATCTTATGCGGTTACAATGGGCACTGATAAAGGATCGCAGCCTGGCGGTGCCACTAATGTTCAAAATGATGCCTTTTCTAAAATGCTTGCAACAGTTGTAAAAGATTCCACCATACTGCAGAAAAATGAGCCGGCTTTGAAAGATTCTTCTGCATTAATTGCTGCTTCATCTTTTAAAAATAATGCTGTTTTAGTTGACTCTTTAGGAAAAGATTCAGCTAATCTCTCTTTAGTAAATACTGATTCATCAAAAATATCGCTACCAAAAAAAGATTCAGCTGTAACGCTTGAAGTGATTGCAAACTCTGGCCTTCAGCCGTTATTACTTTCGCCCGCAACAAGAATATCCAGAAAAAAAAGTAAAGATGGAATACACGCAGTTTACATAGATTATAATATGGATAAAGATGATACCATAAAAATTTTTATGCCATATAAAAAAGATATCGCACATAAAAACGATGAGAAAAATAATGCTAAACCCGATTCAGTAAATCAAAGCCTCTCAGGAAAAAATGTAGCAGATAGTGCTTTAGTAAATGCAGATAGGCAAAGCGCAAAAGTGCTTGCTGATACTGTTGTTCAGGTTCCAAATAATTCAAGTGCTGACATAAAAAAAGATAGTATTATACAGGTGAAAGATTCATCTGTTAATTCAACAAAACCTGTTAATGCTGATGTAAAAAGCGATATAAGTATGTTGCCGCAAGTCGCTACTTCATCGGTTACAAATACCGACTGTAAAGCATTTGCAACCAATGAAGACTTTTTAAAGCTTCGTAAAAAAATAGCAGCAGAAAATAATACGGAGAATATGATAAAGGTTACTAAAAAAATTTTTCGTTCAAAATGCTTCAGCACAGAGCAAATAAAAAACCTGTCTTTTTTATTTCTTGATAACGAAGGAAAATATAAGTTTTTTGAAGCAGCGTATCCCTTCGTGTCGGATTCAAATCAATATGCAACTCTTCAATCGCAAATAACGGATACCTACTACCTTAACCGGTTTAAGGCCATGATTAATAAATAAGATAAAGATTTGGAGTGCCACGATATTTTATAGAAGTTTCTTATAAGGGTACACTGTTTTCAGGTTTTCAAACTCAGCAAAATGCAGTGACTGTACAAAGCGAAGTAGAA